>CAVVET010000007.1:207500-417655 GCA_963747215.1 uncultured Acidimicrobiales bacterium | reverse complement strand
AGGCGTGGGAGAACCACGCCTCGATGAGCCCGGAGAAGCGCGCGTTCTACCAGTTCCACGCGTCGATGATGGAGCCCTGGGACGGTCCCGCCTCGATCGCGTTCACCGACGGCACTGTCGCCGGCGCGGTGCTCGACCGCAACGGTCTCCGCCCGAGCCGCTACTGGGTCACCGACGACGACCGCGTGATCATGGCGAGCGAGGTCGGCGTCATCGACATCGACCCGTCGCGCGTCGTGAAGAAGGGACGCTTGCAGCCGGGCCGGATGTTCCTCGTCGACACGAGCCTCGGGCGCATCGTCGGCGACGACGAGATCAAGACGAACCTGGCGGCCGAGCTGCCCTACGACGAGTGGTTGCACGGCGGTCTCGTCCATCTCGCCGATCTGCCCGATCGCGAGCACGTCGTGTACAGCCACGACTCGGTGATGCGGCGGCTGCAGACGTTCGGGTACACGCACGAAGAGCTCAAGATCCTCATCCAGCCGATGGCGGCAAACGGTGCGGAGCCGATCGGCTCGATGGGCACTGACACGCCGGTCGCCGCGCTGTCGGACCGATCTCGTCTGCTCTTCGACTACTTCCAACAGCTGTTCGCCCAAGTGACGAACCCGCCGCTCGACGCCATCCGTGAGGAGCTCGTGACGTCGCTCGGGTCCACGATCGGGCCGGAGGGCAACTTGCTCGCGCCGACACCGGCGTCGTGCCGGCAGGTTGCCCTCCCGTTCCCGATCCTGGACAACGACGAGCTCGCGAAGCTCATCCACATCAACGAAGACGGCGACATGACCGGCTTCTCTGCGGTCGTGCTGCACGGCCTGTATCCGGTTGCCGGTGGAGGGCCCGCGCTCGCCGAGGCGCTCGATCAGCTCCGCCGCGACGCGAGCGCGGCGATCTCCGGCGGTGCGCACATCCTCGTGCTGTCGGACCGCGACTCCACCGAGGAGCTCGCGCCCATCCCGTCGCTTCTCATGACCGCGGCCGTGCACCACCATCTGATCCGGGAGAAGACCCGCACACAGGTCGGGCTCGTCATCGAGGCCGGTGACGCGCGTGAGGTGCATCACATGGCGCTGCTCGTCGGCTATGGCGCCGGAGCGATCAACCCCTATCTCGCTTTCGAAGCCATCGAGGACATGATCTCCGAGGGTCGCCTCACGGGCATCGACGCGCAGAAGGCCGTGAAGAACTACATCAAGGCCGCGGGCAAGGGTGTGCTCAAGGTGATGTCGAAGATGGGCATCTCCACGGTGGCGTCCTACACAGGTGCCCAGGTCTTCGAAGCGATCGGACTCGGACGCGAGCTCGTCGACGAGTACTTCACCGGCACCGTGAGCAGGCTCGGCGGCGTGGGGCTCGACGTGTTGGCCGCAGAGGTCGCGAGCCGCCATGCCACCGCCTACCCGGCGAACCCCGCGCTGCGTGCCCATCGGTCGATCGAGCTCGGTGGCGAGTACCAGTGGCGCCGCGAGGGTGAGTACCACCTCTTCAACCCGGAGACCGTGTTCAAGCTGCAGCACGCGAGCCGGGCGAAGCGCTACGACATCTTCAAGGAGTACACGAAGCTCGTCGACGACCAGGCCGCTCGACTCGCCACGTTGCGAGGTCTCTTCCGCTTCAAGGAGGGAGTCCGCCCGCCCGTGCCGATCGAGGAGGTCGAGCCCGTCGGTGACATCGTGCGCCGGTTCGCCACGGGAGCGATGTCCTACGGCTCGATCTCGAAGGAAGCGCACGAGACGCTCGCGATCGCGATGAACCGCATCGGCGGCAAGTCGAACACCGGCGAGGGCGGCGAGGACGCCGACCGCTACACGCCCGACGAGAACGGTGATCTGCGGCGTTCGGCGATCAAGCAGGTCGCGTCGGCCCGGTTCGGGGTCACGAGCGAGTACCTGGTCAACGCCGATGACCTGCAGATCAAGATGGCGCAGGGCGCGAAGCCCGGCGAAGGCGGGCAGCTGCCGGGCCACAAGGTGTATCCGTGGATCGCGAAGACGCGGCACTCGACGCCTGGCGTCGGCCTGATCTCGCCACCGCCCCACCACGACATCTATTCGATCGAGGACCTGAAGCAGCTCATCCACGATCTGAAGAACTCCAACCCACGGGCGCGTGTGCACGTGAAGCTCGTCGCCGAGGTGGGGGTCGGCACCGTCGCCGCGGGCGTCTCGAAGGCCCACGCCGATGTGGTCCTCATCTCCGGCCATGACGGCGGCACCGGTGCAAGCCCGCTCACCTCGCTCAAGCACGCCGGCGCGCCGTGGGAGCTGGGTCTCGCGGAGACGCAGCAGACGTTGCTCGTCAACCGGCTGCGCGATCGCATCGTGGTCCAGGTCGATGGTCAGCTGAAGACCGGTCGCGACGTCGTGATCGCAGCGTTGCTCGGCGCCGAGGAGTTCGGGTTCGCGACCGCGCCGCTCGTCGTGTCTGGCTGCGTGATGATGCGCGTCTGCCATCTCGACACTTGCCCGGTCGGTGTGGCCACACAGAACCCCGAGCTGCGCAAGCGGTTCAGCGGCAAGCCGGAGTTCGTCGTCACGTTCTTCGAATACATCGCCGAGGAGGTGCGCGAGCACCTCGCCGCCCTCGGCTTCCGCTCGATCGCCGAGGCCGTCGGCCACGCCGAGATGCTCGACACGACCGCTGCGGTCGAGCACTGGAAGGCCTCGAGCCTCGACCTGTCGCCGATCCTCGAGATGCCCGAAGTGGGCGCCGACGAGTCCCGACTCTGCGTCGCGGAGCAGGACCACGGGCTCGATCGTGCCCTCGACCAGACGTTGATCGAGCTCTGCGAGGGCGCGCTCGAAGACGCCCGCCCCGTGCACCTCGAGCTGCCGATCCGCAACGTCAACCGCACGGTCGGCACGATGCTCGGTTCGGAGGTGACCCGTCGCTACGGAGGCGAGGGACTGCCCGATGGCACCATCACTGTCGACTTCAGCGGCTCGGCGGGGCAGAGCTTCGGGGCCTTCGTGCCGCGCGGCATCACGTTGCGGCTGCAAGGCGATGCGAACGACTACTTCGGCAAGGGGCTCTCGGGTGGGCGTCTCGTGCTCTTCCCCGACGTGCGCTCGCCGTTCGTCGCCGAGGAGAACATCATCGCGGGCAACGTCGCGCTCTACGGCGCGACGAGCGGTGAGGCGCTGATCCGGGGCGTGGTGGGGGAGCGCTTCTGTGTTCGCAACTCCGGTGCCACCGCCGTCGTCGAGGGCGTCGGTGACCACGGCTGTGAGTACATGACCGGCGGTCGAGTCGTCGTGCTCGGCAGCACGGGACGCAACTTCGGGGCCGGCATGTCGGGCGGCATCGCGTACGTGCACGACCCGACCGGTGTGTTTCCGTCGCTCGTGAACTACGAGATGGTCGACCTCGAGCCGCTCGACGCCGAGGACACCCAGTTCCTCCTCGACGTCGTGACCCGTCACCGCGACCAAACCGGCTCCGCGGTCGCCGACCGACTGCTCGACGCCTGGGACGAGACGCTCGCGGCGTTCCACAAGGTCATGCCGAAGGACTACAAGCGCGTGCTCGAAGTCATGCGACAAGCGGAAGAACAGGAGCTTGGCGAGTCCGAGACCCTCGCGCGAGTGATGGCGTCGTCCCATGGGTGACGTCACCGGCTTCCTCAAGTGGCCCCGGCAGGGGCCGACGCGCCGACCGGTCCCTGTCCGGTTGCTCGACTGGCACGAGGTGTACGAGGCATTCCCGGAGGAGCAGCTTCGTCACCAGGCCGGTCGGTGCATGGACTGCGGCATCCCGTTCTGCAACAACGGGTGTCCTCTCGGCAACCTCATCCCCGATTGGAACGACCTCGTGTACCGCGACAGCTGGCGCGAGGCGATCGAGCGCCTGCACGCGACGAACAACTTCCCCGAGTTCACGGGACGGCTGTGCCCCGCGCCGTGCGAGGCCGCGTGTGTGCTCGGCATCAACAGTGATCCGGTGACGATCAAGCAGGTCGAGGTCGAGATCATCGACCGGGCCTGGGACGAGGGATGGGTCGAGGCGCAACCGCCGGCGTTGCTCACCGGGAAGAACGTCGCGGTCGTGGGCTCCGGTCCGGCCGGACTCGCGGCGGCGCAGCAGCTCACGCGCGCCGGGCACCGGGTCGTGGTCTTCGAGCGAGCGGACCGCATCGGCGGCTTGCTTCGCTACGGCATCCCCGAGTTCAAGATGGAGAAGCGCTTCCTCGAGCGGCGGCTGGACCAGATGCGCGCCGAGGGCACCGAGTTCCGCACCCAGGTCGCGGTCGGTGTCGATGTCACGATCGACGAGCTCGACGAGGAGTTCGACGCGATCGTCCTGGCCGCGGGCGCGACCGCATGGCGCGATCTGCCCATCCCCGGACGCGAGCTCGGCGGGATCCATCAGGCGATGGAGTTCCTGCCGCTCTCCAACCGCGTCCAGGAGGGCGACCTCGACGCGTCGCCCATCAGCGCCGAAGGCAAGCACGTCGTCATCATCGGCGGCGGCGACACCGGCGCCGACTGTCTCGGCACGGTGCACCGGCAGGGCGCGGCCGCCGTTCACCAGTTCGAGATCCTCCCGAGGCCTCCCGACGAGCGCGCCTCGTCGAACCCGTGGCCGCAGTGGTCGATGGTCTACCGCACGTCTTCCGCGCACGAAGAGGGCGGGGAGCGCGTCTTCAGCGTGAACACCGAGTGCTTCCTCGGCGACGACGAGGGCAACGTGCGGAGCTCTCAAGGCGCACGAAGTCGAGATGCGCGACGGACGCTTCGAGAAGATCGACGGCACCGACTTCGAGCTGCAGTGCGAGATCGTGCTCCTCGCGATGGGCTTCGTCGGGCCGGAGCGCGGGCCGATGCTCGATCAGCTCGGCGTGGAGATCGACGGTCGAGGGAACGTGGATCGCGACGCCGGCTTTCAGACGTCGGTCGAGGGCGTGTTCGCGTGCGGTGACATGGGCCGCGGCCAGAGCCTGATCGTGTGGGCGATCGCCGAAGGGCGCTCGTGCGCGGCGTCGGTCGATCGTTGGCTCACCGGCGACACCACGCTCCCGTCGCCGATCCGGCCAACGACTCGTCCCCTCGTGTGACGCGGGAGGGGCGAGGGACGTGTCAGTGCGAGACGAGCGCGTCGGCCTCGAGGTGATGCACGTCGTTCAGTGAGCGCAGAGCTCGCACACCATGGCCAGCAACGCAGATGCTGACCGAGGCATGCGCCGGCCGAAAGAACATGTCGTAGTCGACACCGATGATGTGGCCGATGTAGGCGTTGATGACGCCGCCGTGACAGGCGACGACCACTCGCTCGCCCGGATGTGTCGCGAGGATTCCTTCGATCGCGTTCACGGTGCGCTTGCGAAAGTCGAAGCTCGACTCGGAATAGGGATAGACATCCCAGCTCTTCTCGTTCTGCATCCGAGACCGGATGCCGAGCAGGAGCTGACGGCCGACGAAGTCGACCGCGGACTTCTCGGGCGGGATGTCGCGAAAGATCTCCACCTCGCGGAGGTCTTCGAGGACGATCGGCTCCAGGTTGTGGTGTCGGGCGATCTGGCGACCGGTTTCGAGCGCGCGCACGAGGTTGCTGGCGTACACGACGTCGACGTGTTGCGTGCTGAAGCGCAGGCCGACGGCTTCCGCCTGCTTGTTGCCACGGGCAGACAGCGGGGGATCGATGATGTCGCCGACCGGACCGCCGCGGAAGTCGGCGACGTCCTGTTCGCCGTGGCGCACCATGATCAGCTCGGTCACGTCCTCCACGCCGGTGAGGAACGCGAGGTCGAACACCTCGGGCAGACCGTCCGATGCGGTGGATGCGCGCTCGGGCTCTGCGTCGGGATGTCCGGGCTCGGCTTCTCGGGGCTCACCGGCGCGGAGGCTACCGGCGTCCCGACGACGTCAACGCGGGGTCCTGGCAGGGCTGCATGATCGGATGCGTCACCGGCGTGACCGTCCTGCCTCGTCCGATCGTCACGGCCGCGATGAGCGAGCCGGCGATCGCGAGCGCGGCGGAGATCCGCATCGCCGTCGCATAGCCGGGTAGCGATCCTTCACCGCCGGTGAGCTCGAACCCAGCGAGCGACGGGATGACGGCGACTGCGAGCAGACCGGCCAATCGGGCGACCGCGTTGTTCGTGCCCGAGCCGACACCGAGGTGGTGCTCGTCGACGGCGCCGAGCACCGCGGCGGTGAGCGGCGCCACGGTGACGGAGAGCCCGAGGCCGAACACGAGCGCAGCGGGCAGCACCGTGGTGAGGTATTCGTCGCCCGCTTCGATCTGGCCGAGGAGCAGCAGCCCGAGGGCGACGATCGCGGGACCGACGGTCATGGGGAGACGGGGGCCCGTCCGTTGGGAGAGCGCGCCCATTCGGGACGACAGCAGCAACATCATCACCGTCACCGGTGTGAGCGCCGCGCCCGACTCGAGGGCCGAGTAGCCGAGCGCGTCCTGCAGGTTGACGACGACGAAGAAGAACGCGCCGCCGAGACCCGCGTACACGGCCAGGGTGACGAGGTTCGCCCCGGTGAACTGCCGTGAGCGGAACAGCGCGGGGGGAAGCATCGGTGCGGGACTCCGTCGCTCGACGACAACGAACGTCACGAGGAGCGCGATACCGACGAGCACGGCGGCCACGGTGAAGACGGTCCATCCCGAGCCGGCTTCGATGAGGCCGGCGGTGAGCGATGCCAGGCCGAGCGCCACGAGCGCGGCGCCCGTGAGATCGAGATGGCGAGGTGCGTCCGGATCCACGCTCTCCGGGACGCGACGCGCGGCGAACAACACGACGACAGCGACGGGAAGGTTGATGAGGAACGCCCACCGCCATGACGCCGCGTCGACGAGCCATCCTCCGAGGAACGGTCCCGCCGCGCTCGCGACGCCGGTGAGGCCCGACCACGCACCAATCGCGCGCGCCCGATCCTGTTGGCGCACGGTGGCCGACAGCAGCGCCAAGCTGCCGGGCACGAGCATCGCGGCACCGACGCCCTGCAGCGCTCGGGCGGCGATGAGCGCGGCGGTCGTGGGCGCGAGGCCGCACAGCACCGACGCGACTGCGAACGCGCCGACGCCGATCGTGAACACTCGCCGGCGGCCGAACCGATCGCCGAGCGCGCCCCCGAGAAGGAGCAGCGCAGTCAGCGTGACGAGGTACGCGTCGAGCACCCACTGGAGGTCAGCGAGATCCGCGTCGAGGTCGCGGGCCATCGCGGGCAGGGCGACGTTGACGATCGTGCCGTCGAGGAAGGCCATGCCGGAGCCGAGGACCGCGGCGGCGAGCACCCACCGTGCGGGCGCCGATCCCCAGCCCACGGTGGGCGGCGGCGCTGTGTCCGACATCTCACGGAACCTACTCTGAGCCTCGTGGTACGCTCGAACACATGTTCGTACAGTCCTCCCTTCTCGACGCGGGCAGCCCGAGCGTGGACTCGTCGTTCAGCGAGCTCGTGCGGCACGACCTCGACGAGTGGTCGTGGCTCGAGCATCAGCCGTCGTGGGTCTCGGGCTCGGACTCGGTGTTCGACGAGCTGCTCGAGGTGCTGCCGTGGAACCGTCCCGAGGTCACGATGTATGACCGCGTGCTCGAGCAACCGCGCAGCATTGCGGGCTGGGCGCTCGGTTCGCGCTTCGACTTGCCCTACATCGACACCATCGCCGCGGCGATCGGCGCGCGCTACGGCGTCTCGATCGGCTCGGTGTGGTGCAACCTCTACTGCGATGGCCACGACAGCGTCGCCTGGCACGGCGACCGGGTGCTCCGCGATCGGTCCGACGGCCTCGTCGCCATCGTGTCGGTCGGCCACCGCCGCCGATTCCTCATCAAGCCGGCCTCGGGCGGACCGTCGCGCACGTTCGAGCTCGGTCGAGGTGACCTGTTCGTGATGGGGGGCGATTGTCAGCGCCGCTGGCGGCACTGCGTGCCGAAAGTGTCTCCCGCACCACTCGTCGGACCGCGCATCAGCATCACGATGCGGCCGGGCTGATTCACACCCGCGGCGCGACGTCGCGCATGAACGTCCGCAGCTCGGACGCGAGCGTGTCGAGTGATCGCCATGGCATCGAGAGCATGAGCTCGTCGAGACCGGCTGCCGCGTAGTCGCGCACGTCGGACGCCTGTTCCTCGGGTGTGCCGGTGAGGACGGGCCGTTCGGTGGCCGGCGCCGCCCCGCCCGGCATGTGGCGCAGGCAGATCGGCCCTGGTTTGCGTCCGGCGGCGTCGCACGCACTTCGATACGCGCTGACTCCCTCGGCGAGCTGCAGCGGTGTGAGGTTGATCGGGTGCCATCCATCACCGAGGCGCGCCGCCCGGCGAATCGAGGGTGCAGTGTTGCCGCCCACCCAGATCGGGATCGTGCCGCGCCGCTCGGTCGCGGTCTTGGGGAACATGCGCATGTTGTCGTAGTGCTTCCACTTGCCATCGAACGAGGAGGTCTCCGTCTCCCAGAGGTTGCGGATGACTTCGAGGTACTCGTCGGTCTGGGCGCCCCGTTCGTCGTAGGAAGCTCCGAGCGCGTCGAACTCCTCTTTCAACCAGCCGGCGCCGACACCGAGCACGAGGCGTCCGCCGCTCAGCACGTCGAGGCTCGACAGGTACTTCGCCGTGAACACGGGGTCGCGGTAGGGGATCACGAGCACGCTCACTCCGAGCGCGACGTGGGTGGTCCGCGCCGCGAGGTAGGACAACGCGGCGAGCGGTTCGAGCATGTGTTCGGGGATGTAGCTCGAGCCCTCAGGCACGATGATGTGATCGCTCACCCAGAGCGAGTCGAAGCCGAGCTGCTCGACGAGGGCGGCCATGCGGTCGAGCGCGGGGCCGGTGGCGAAGCGGTTGGCGTGGGGGATGGCGACGCCGTAGCGCATCTCAGGCGAACCGCACCGTGACACCGCAGACGCTCGCGGTCTCCCCGGCACGACTGCGGTCGGTCGCGGTGACCGTGATGCCGCACACCCCATCGTCCTCGCGCCGCTCGCTCGGCTCGAACGAGATCGACGTGCCGTGATCGAGCGAGATCTCAGCCCCTGAAGCGTCGACGCCGAGCACGTCGGCCCACCGCCTCGCGGTGGCGTCCGGATCCTCGACCGCGAGCGTCACTCCCGCGAGCCCCGACACGACCTCAGTGCGCACGTGGCTCTCCCAGTCTGGTCCGGCCCACCGCCAGCTCTCAGGCGGATCCATCCAGTCGAGCGACAGGATCGTCCCGCCGACGTCCTTCGGATGGAGATGGGTGCCGGCCGCGTCGCGCAAGTCGGCCTTCCACACGACCCGCACGTTGAGGCTGTCGAGCCGAGCGCGCGCGGCGTCGAGATCGGACAGCTGCATGATCACCATGTAGCCGTAGTCGCCGCCGTGCTTGTCGAGCAGGCGACCGGCCGTCGTGCCCTCCTGTACGGGCGACACGATCTCGAGAAATGCATCGCCGACGGGGAACACGGCGTTCACCAGCCCGAACTCGGCGATCCCGGGATCGCGGTAGCCGAGATCGAGGCCGAGCGCGTCGCTCAGCTCCTTGATCGCCGGCTCGAGGTCGCGAGCGACGAGGGCGACTTGGCGCAGACGTACGGTCATCGCGCCACCGTATCCCCAGCCGGTTTTCTTGGCGCCACAGGGTCCATGACACCCGCTGGCGCCAAGAGAACCAGCTCAGTCGAGGTTGGGCCAGCTCCGGCTGGGCTTGCGCCCGCGCCCCTTCCGGTCGCCGAGCGCCCACGCTCGACGCCACGACGGTCCCTCAGGGCCGGTCAGCATCGGCGTCTCGCCGCGGGCCGCACGCCGGCTCGCCGCCCACCAGTCGGTCGCGGCCTCGTCGGCGAGCCGGTAGACGGCCAGCTCGATGCGGGCCCCGAGTGAGCGCGCGTCGTCGCCGGGTTCGCGGCAGCAGCGGGGTGCCGAACGTGACGAGGGTGCGTCCCGGCCGCGGCCGGTTCATGCCACGGCCCATGATCCGCCCAGTGCCTTCGAGGTGGATCGGCACCACCGGCGCGCCGGTGCGGACAGAGAGGTAGGCCGCGCCACCGCGAAACGGTTGGCCCCAACCGTCAGGGCTGCGGCCGCCCTCAGGGAAGATGAGGATGCTCCAGCGGTCTTCGAGCAGCTCGGCCGCGAGGTCGCCCGATCGCCGATTCACGCGTGACCGGTCGATCGGGATCGCTCCCATCGCCAGTGCAGACAGCGCGCCGGTGAACCGTGTTGCGAAGAAGTAGTCCGCGGCCGCGCCCACGACGAGTCGGTGCCGCCAGGGTTCGGGCACCGATGTGATCAAGAGGGGCGCGTCGACGTGGCTGTGATGGTTCGCCGCGAAGATCACCGGCTTGTCTTCGTCGAGGTCTGACAATCGGTCGAGGCCGGTGCGCTCCGGGTTCGCCACGCCCCGGACGACGCCGCGCATCGGGCCTTCGACGATCAGCGCCCGTGCGAGCCGGGCCGGCAAGCGGCACGCCCACGCGGTCTCGAAGTCGGCCCCCGTGCGACCCTTCTCCGGTCAGCGGCGCGACACCTCGCGGCGTTGCCGCGGCCCGCCATGGGAACCCGACGCTGGTTTTCTTGGTGATCCTGCGCACCAGCGCGTGAGAGTCACCGAGCAGACCGGCTCGGGACTTCATGTGACGTCGCTGATGAACATCGGCGGGTTGTGCATGTAGGTGATCGACGGATGGCGGCCGACGACATCGGTGGCCATCTCGAGCGCGTCGTCGAGCGTCGACGCGGGACGGAAGCCGAGGCGTCGCACCGCTCTCGGATCGCCGCCCATGACGATGACATCACCGAGGTGCTGCAGCGCGTGCGCGCACCAGTACCACATGTAGAAGGGATGCACGCCGTGGTACGCGTACGACGTGCGGTAGAGGTGCCGGTACCACTCGTCCTCGGCGAAGCTCTTCTCGTACTTCGCCTGGATCTCGTCGAGGTCGGTGGTGTCGGCGAGCACCTGCTCGAAGAAGTCGATGTAGCTCGGGTGATGCACGGGGTGGAACTCCCACGCGGTGGGGTGTCCCATGATCACGACGCCGCCTTCGCGCACGAGAGGCTTGCCGCGGTACAGGTTGAAGAAGTACCCGAGGCCGAGGCAGGCGACCAGGATCGGGTTCATCACCGAGTTCACGTTGTACGGGCACAGGAACGGAAGGCCCATGAGCAACACGTCGGTCTGGCCTTCGACCGAGACGAGCTGCTGCTTGTGGACCCATTCCGTCGTGCGCTTGTGGACGGCCTCGACCTCGCCGGCCTGAATCGACGTCAGCGCGTACGGAGCCTCGAGCGACTGGAAGATCGACCGTGCGAGGCGCCGCGGGGCGCGATCGACGGACTTCGACGCCGCGATGAACGTCATGCGGTCACGGGCTGACCACTCCCACTCGCGGCGCTGGAGGAAGTCGAACTGAGCGGGGAAGGTGTCGGTGTTGAGCGTCGTCTCGATCTGGAACACCTTCACGCCGCTCGCCGCGATCAGTCGGCCCATCCGCCAGTTGGAGGAGTGCAGCTCGCTGCGGTGCTGATCCATGAACGACCGGCTCTGCCGCATGGTCTCGACGTTGTGGTGGTGACGCAGGCTGCGATAGGAGGCGAGCCCCGTGGCGACCGACTTGTGGCCGCCGTCCATCGCCACCAGGTTGATGTTGACGTAGACGAGCAGGTCCGATTCGGCGGCGCGCCGGCTGATCTCGACTTCCTCGCCCTGGTCGGTGGTGCCGAGGAAGGCCATCGCTTCCGGATCCTCGGCATCGTGGTTGTAGAGCCGGCCACGAGGCGCGAACGCGTCGTAGACCCGATCCCCGACGGCCCGCCGGAGCTCGGCCTCGGTCATGCGCCGGTGCAGCGCGAGTGCCGCGATCAGCTCCACGTCGTCGACGCCCGCGTCAGCGGCGAGGTCGAGCACCGCTTCGATGACCCGCTGGCGGATGTCGGGGCGGCGCATCTGCGGCAAGGGCAGGGAGATGTCGTCGAACGCGATCGTGAGCTTCATTCCCGGGTGGAGGAGCGCGGGGAGCGGATCGGCGTCGAGAGGATGCAGCAGCGCATCGCGGATGGCGCCATCGACGTCGTCGAGTCCGTCGAGCGGCTCGGGTGCGTAGATCGCCCGGGCGCCCGACGGCAGCTTGTGCAGCCGGAAACCCTCCCCGTGATGGAAGAGGAGGGGAGGGGTGGAGCGGTCGACCTCGAGGACGAAGCCGGGGCGGGGCATCAGCGGTTCCTCTCGCGTTCATTGCGCATGTCGAAAGCGATCTTCACGGCGCCGCGGCGACCCGCGGAGGCCGCGTGCTCGATGGCGTCGCGGTAGCGACTCAGTGGATACGTACCCGACACGAGCCGCTCGAGCCCGGCCGAAGCGACCAGCTCGAAGGCGAGCTCGAACGTGCGGCGATGCGAGCCGTCGGCCAGCGACTCTGTGCCGTACGCGTACGCGCCGACGAGGCGTGTCTCGCGATGCCAGAGCGTCGTGAGGTCCACCTTCACCGACCCCGGCATCCCGACGAGCACGACCGTGCCGCGCGGCCGCACCATCGAGAGGGCGTCGGCGATCGAATCGTCCGATCCCACGCAGTCGAGGACGAAGTCGGCGCCACCGGTGAGCTGTGAGGCGACCGCGAGCGACCCGGTGAGGCGCCGTACGGCTCGGGCGAGCTCGTCGGGCTCGACGACCAGGTCGGCTCCGAGGGCCGAGGCCAGGTGCTGTTGCTGGGAGTGCTTGGCGCCGACGATGAGCGTCGCAGGCGCGGCATGTGCGCGAAGCGCGGCGATGCAGGCGAGGCCGAGCGTGCCTGCGCCGAGCACCGCGACCACGGAGCCGGGGGTCACGTTGGCGATGACGGCATGGATCGCACATGCGGTCGGCTCGACCATGACCGCGGCCTCGTCGCTCATCGCATCCGGGACGGAATGGAGCTGCGACTCGTCCGCGACCATCGAGATCGACCACCCGCCGCCGGTGTCGCAGCAGAACCCCGACTGAAGGCCGGGTTCGATGCGGCCGAACGCGATGCGCTCGCAGTTCCCGAGGTCGCCCCGAGTGCACACGTCGCAGCGCGGTGAGATGCCACGCGCGACGCAACCGAGCACGGGCTCGACGACGACCCGTGTTTCGTCGTCGGTGTCGGCCACGACCTCGTGGCCGGGGACGAAAGGAAACGAGACGATCGGGTCGAAGTACCGCGTCGAGCGACCGTCGATCGTCGCGAGATCACTGCCGCAGATGCCGGCGAGACGCGGTCGGATGCGCACCCAGTCGGGTCCGGGGAGGTCGGGCGGATCGATGTCGACGAGCCGCAACGGGCCGACGCGCGCGCCGCCACCGGGGAGCACCTCGCTCGCGACGCGCGCGGCGACGTAACGAGCCGGCTTGCGCTCGAACTGCAGGGCCTTCACCTCGACAGGGCCTTCACGACAGGCCTTCACGATCGGACCTCGCGAAGCGGTCGGGGCCGGCGCAGCTTCGCCACGGTCTCGTGGGGCGGACCGATCGGGAGGAGTGAGCGCGGGCCGCCCGATGACTTCGCCCACTGTTCGACGAGCCATCCGCGCTTGCGCGCGATCGTCGCCAGCCTGACCTCCGGGTTCACGGCGACCGGGTAGCCCACGGCCTCCAACATCGGCAGATCCGACGACGAGTCGGCATAGGCCACCGACTCGCTGAGCTCCAAGCCTTCGGCGCGTGCATAGTCCGCCATCAGCTGAGCTCGTGCCTCGCCCGTGGGCGGCACATCGATCAGCTCGCCGGTGTACCGGCCGTCTGGGGTCACACCGAGATGCGCGCTCACGACGTCGTCGAACAGCGGGAGCAGCGGTTTCACGACGAGGTCGAGCGCGCCGGTGATCAGGAGCGTGCGGTGGCCGAGGGCCCGGTGCGCTCGGACCCGCCTGATCGCCGCGGGGAACGACTTCGTGAGGATCAGCGCGCTCATCAGCTCGGTCGCGTCCTCGTCGAGCTGCTCGACGGAGGCGTCCTCGTACCGGCGGTAGAAGTACCGCAGGAAGTCGCCGCGGTCCTTGCGGTCGAGGGCGAGCAGCGTCGGCGCTTCGCGCACGGTCTTCACGATGAGCTTCAGTCGCTCGTCGCGATCGAGGCGCCGGCTCGCCAGCCACGCGTAGGACTCGACGACGTTGGAGGCGATCAGCGTGTTCTCGAGATCGAACGCGGCGAGGTGGCGGCCGGGAGCGAGCACAGCGGCACGGAGGCGCTGCTCGCGTGACGGGCCGGTGCGTCCTCCCGGCGTCGTGCGAACGCGGGCGTGCTGCACCACCGACGGGAGGTGCACCTCGGTGACGTAGTGCGTCCAGTCGATCGCTCGCGGATCGAATGCGAACGCCGTGCGGTCGGCGTCGTCGAGCTGATCCCACATCCCGAGGAGGCGATCGACGCGATAGATCGCCTCGCACTCCGCGTACGCGCCGTACAGCTCGACGTAGCTCAACGCGCGTTCGATTTCGGACCGCCGCTCTTCGAGGCGAGCGGGAAGCTGTGCGCTCGGCCCGCGCACCGGGAGCATCGACAGGTGCTTTCTCGGCACGACCGAGCATGCGCTTGGCTCGCAGCAGCTGGCCCTGCACTTTGCCTCGCCCCGGGAAGGACCAGTCGGGCACGACGATGGGTTGGCCCGAGCTGTCGTACAGCGGATGCGCGCTGAACCAGTCGCGCACCAGGTCCACGAGGCCTCGGTAGCGAAGCGGGTTCGTCGATCCGGACGCGACGTGCACGATGCTCGGGGCTTCGTCGGGGCCGAGCGCCGCCACTGCGCAGATCGCGCCGACGACCAGGTCGACGGGAATGACGTCGATCGTCCCTTCGGGAACTCCTGGGAACTCCCGCAGCAAGCCGCGCGCGTACGAGATGATCACTGGCTCGGCCATGCGGAACCCGCGGATCCAGCCGGGGCGGGGCTCGACCAGCGCGGACTCGATGATGGAGGGGCGCACGATGCTCACTGGCACGTCACCCTTCATCTCCATCAGCGCGCCTTCGCCGAGCGCCTTCGTGTACGCGTACGCGTCGGGCCATCCGAGCGACGAGGCGCGCGATCGGCCCGCGGAGATGAGCTGGTCGGACACCCAACGTTGGCGGAGCGCTTCCGTCTTGGCCGCGAGCGCGGGTGTGCCTGCCGCTCCGAGCTCTGCACGCGCCTCGCTTCGATAGCGCGCCAGCCGGGCTGGATCACGGCTCGCGGCATCGGCGTCAGCGCGGGCGCGGCGGGCCGCGGCGACCTCGCCCCGCCAGTCGACGCCGAGGTCGAACGGCCCCTCGCTCACCAGCTGCTCAGGCGCATCGCCGCGACGGTTGCCCGCGACGTACGCCGTCGACACCGCGACGAGATGCGGCGTCACGCCCAAGTCGCGAAGCGTCTCCACGATGCGGACGGGACCGAGGAGGTTGACCTCGACGGCGTCGTCGATCGCGGAGTCGAACGACACCGTCGCCGCCGAGTGGATGAAGATCTCACACGCCGCGAGCTCTGCGCGTCCCGCCTCGTCGAGCCCGAGCCCGTCGGTGCTCACGTCGCCGGTGATCACGGTGACCCGGCGAGCGATCTCCTCGTCGAAGCGTTCGCCGAGCAGCTCGCGCAGATGGTCGAAGGCGTCGTTGCGCAGGATCTCGCGCTGCACCCGTTGCGCGGCCGACGTGCGCCGGCCACTGCGCACGAGCAGCACGAGGGAGCAATCGGGCACGGCTCGGAGCAGCCGTTCCACGACGGCGGTGCCGAGGAACCCCGTCGAGCCCGTGACCGCGATGCGGCGGCCGGCCAGTGCCTCCCGGATCATCTCGCCCTTTCTACCATTTGGTAGAGGACGCTGTCTACCAAATGGTAGACAGCGTCGGGGGGCTGCCGTACCCTCCCGGGCGTGGCCACGCGCGACCGGATCCTCGACGGCGCGCTCGGTTCGTTCGGGACGCGAGGGTACGAGGCCAGCTCCCTCGACGCCATCGCCTCCGAGCTCGGTGTGCGCAAGCAGACCATCCTCTACTACTTCCACTCGAAGGAAGCGCTTCTCGAGGCCGTGATCGACCGCAGCGCCGATGAGCTCTCGACGGTGCTCGAGGAGTCGCTCGTGCGCGCCGGGGGCGGATGGGACCGCGTCGAAGCGGTCGTCCGGTCGGTGTTCCGCCTCGCGCTCCGGCGACCGGAGCTGCTGGGGCTCTTGCGTGAGGTCAGCCGGCTCGGTCCGCCGGCCGCCACTCGGCTCACCGACGCGCTCGACCCGCTCGTGCAGCGGGCGCGCCACTTCCTCGACGCCGAGATGGACTCCGGCACCATGCGCCGTCAGCGACGCCGCGGCTCGTGCTGCTGTCCGCGTACTCCGCGGTCATCGGCGTGGCGACCGAGGTCGAGGTGCTGCGCGCGGTCGGGATGGATCCGACGCTGCGGTCACTCGCGATCCGCCGCCGGCGAGCTCCTG
Source organism: uncultured Acidimicrobiales bacterium (assembly GCA_963747215.1). Lineage (GTDB taxonomy): Bacteria > Actinomycetota > Acidimicrobiia > Acidimicrobiales > DATKAS01 > DATKAS01. Next base: position 401,304 of record CAVVET010000007.1, on the reverse strand, counting down.
CGCGTTCCTGCGCTCAGCGCTGCTGGTGGAGGCTCCGCGGCACTAGCGGTTCCGAGAGCTTCGGGGCGATCAGGTCGTGCCCGGACCTGGGTCCACGGTGGTGGTGGGCGCCTCGGTCGTGGTGGTGGGCGGATCGGTCGTGGTGGTGGGCGGATCGGTCGTGGTGGTGGGCGGATCCGTGGTGGTGGTGGGGGGAACGGTCGTCGTCGCCGCGATGCTCGTCGTCGTCGCGATCGTGGTCGTCGCGTGGGTCGTGGTCGAGCCGGGCGGGTTCGTCGGGTTCGGCCCCGTGCCCGGATCGACCTGCGTCGTCGTGGTGGAGCCCGCCTTCGTCGTCGTCGTCGCGAGGGTCGTGGCGGTGCTCGAGCTCCCCGCTCGGGTCGTCGTCGATGCCCGCGTCGTGGTCGGGGCCACGGTCGAGGTCGTCGTGACGACCGCCTTCGGCGGCTTCTTGGAGGGCGCAGGCGGCGGGGGTGCGTTGACGACGTAATTCACGATGAACGCAAAGCCGCTGGCATTCCCGACTTCGTCCGCGGACGTGACCTCGATGAAGTTCCCCCCGAGCTGCAACACGACGTCTCGACCCCACACGCCGTTTGCGTCCGCGAACGACTCGACGCCGGCGATCACGACGCGTGCCCCGGGCTCGGTGAGTCCGCTCACCAGCAGGTGGTCGACGCCCACCTCGATGCCGTCGTAGAGGCTGGCGTCGAGCGAGATCGGGGGAGGAGTGGTGTCCTGGGGAATGGTGACGACGGTCGTCGTCGCCCTCACGCTGGTCGAGGTCTCGTCAGTGGTCGGCGACGCGGTGACCACCTGCGTCTTTTCCGTCTCGCCGCCGCTGTCCGCGAGCACCGCACCGGTCATCGACACCAAGGCGACCCCGCTCAGTCCGAGCATGATCCCCGGACGGCCCACCCAGTCCTTCGCGTTCACCCCCGACTATCGGCAGGCCCAAGGAGGTGAATTGAGGCTGGTCAGCGGGTCAGGCGAGCTTCGCCGGCGATGGAGCCGGCACTCCGGAGCGCGGTGCCATCGGCCCCCTCGGTCGAGTACTGGGCAGTCGGGCTCTGGACGGCCTCGGCGAGCAGCGTCGAGAGCAGCGCCGAGAAGGGCACGCCCTCCGCGGACCAGAAGTACCAGGCCAGCGATCCCGGGATGGTGTTGATCTCGTTGACGAAGACCTCGTCGCCGACCAGGAGGAAGTCGATGCGAGCGACGCCACCGCACCAGCGCGAGCGGCGACGACCGCTGCGGCCGCCCGTGGTGGATCTGGCTCGACGATGGCGTCGGGCAGCGCCGCCGGCAGCTCGCGCTGGCGCGCTCGCCAGGCCCTCCCCGCCGAGGTACTTGTCGGCGTAGGTGTAGATGCGGGTCTCCCTGCCCGTGCGGAGCGGACGCTCGATGCGCCGAGAGCCGGAGCTCGGGGTGGGTGAGCACGGCGACGTTCAGGTCGACGGCGTCGGTGAGGTAGGGCTCGATCACTGCTCCGTCGCGGTAGTGGGGCGAGGCCTGGACGAGGGCCGCGGCCGCGGCCGGAGTCGTCGGTGATCTCGATGCCGATGCTCGAGCCGCCGAAGCGGGGCTTGACGATGTACGGGCCGTTGAACGCCGGGAAGTCGGGCCCGATCGGCCGTGAACGCCTGCCGAGGCAATGCCGGCGAGGCCTGCCGGCCATCATCGTTCCGGCGAACGCGAGCTTGTCCATGCCCAGTGCCGCGCCGGCCGCGGACGGACCGGTGTAGCGCAACCCCGCGAGGTCGAGCGCCGCCTGCAGGGTGCCATCCTCGCCGGGGCCGCCGTGGCAGCAGTTGACGATCGCGGTAGATCGACAGCGAGCGTTCGCCGACCGAGCCTCCCGGCCTCGGGGACGAAGCCGGCGCCGGGTCGAGCGATGAGATCGAGGCGAGCTCGCGCCTTCGCGGGACACCCTCGACGAACGCCGTGGGGCCGAGGCCGCCGTCGACCTCGTAGAACTCGGCGGCCTTGGACCAGTAGATCGCGGTCACGTCGACGCCGTCGGTGCGGAGGGCGGTCACGGCTTGGAGGCCGGTCAAGACGCTGATGTCGTGCTCGGGCGATGGTCCTCCGAACAGCACTGCGGGACGCGTCGCCCACCCGGACATGCTGGCACGGGCGCTGGCACGGCTCCGGCACGGCTCCGGCCGGCTCAGGGATAGTGGTCGGGCAGGTCGTTTTCGTAGAGGACGACGTCGCCGGGCACGAGCTCGGAACGAACCCAGCGGACCGCGTCCTCGCGCGTCCCGATCGTGTGCGTCGCGGCAAGGCCGTCGGTCACGCCGTCGAGCAGCGCACTGCGGTTCGTTCGACCGATGATGATCACATCGTCGGCGACGACCGCGGCGGCTGCGGCGAAGCGCTCGTTCTCCTGCGCTTGTCGCGCGCACCGAGCTCGACCATCCCCGGTGTCACGACGACGCGTCTCGCCGCGACATCGCCGGTTCGGGCGAGCACCTCGAGCGACGAGGCGGCGCTCGCCGGGTTCGAGCTGAACGTGTTGTCGATGACGAGCACGCCAGACGCGGCTGTGGCGACCTCTTGGCGATGTTCGGGGTGAGGCAGCGATGCGAGACGATCGACGATCTCGTCCCAGGACACGTCGAGCGCGAGCGCGATCGCGATCGCGCAGGCGAGGTTCGTGGGGTGCGCGTTGCTCTCGATAGATGCTCCCCGGCCTGTCCCGGCATCGATGGCGAGCCGGCTGCCGTCTCGGATGGCGCGCACATCCACCGCGTCGGTCTCGCGTTCCGCCGAGCACGCCAATCACCGTGACGCCCCGGAGGCGGGTGCGATCGGCGAGCGAGGCGAGGCCGTGGGCGTCGACGTTGAGGACCGCCGTGTCGACAGGCTCGAGGATCTCCTCCTTCGCGGCGACGATGCCGTCGAGGGTCTTCATCCGTTCGAGATGAACGGGGCCGATCGCCGTGATGACGCCGATGTCAGGCTTGATCCACCGGGTCATGGCCTCGATCTCCCCGGCGCCGTAGGTGCCCATCTCGGCGATGAAGACCTCGGTTCCGGGCGCGAGATGCTCGTTGATCGCGCGTGACAGGCCGGCCGCGTTGTTGAAGCTGGCGGGGCTGGCCAAGCACCCTCCAACGTCCGCTCAGCAGGTGGCGCGCGTACTGCTTCGTCGTTGTCTTGCCGTACGACCCCGTGATCGCGACGACCTTCGGATCGATGCGGCGGAGGGTCTCCGCCGCGCGCGTCACATGACGCTGAGGCGAGCCGCCGCTCGACCGGCGCGAGAAGCAGGAGGGCGAAGTCGATCAGCACGGGAGCGCCGAGCGCCAGCGCCGCGCTCGTCGCCGCCAGCCGGTCGCCCACGCGACCCGACGAGGAGCACGGCCGCGGCGGCGAGCGCGCTCACAACGGCGAGCGTGCGGAGACGGCGGGTCCAGGCGAGCGGGCTCGTACGACCGCGCACACCGAGTCCGAGTGGGCCGACGAGCCCGACGGCAGCGGCGGCGAGACCGGCAAGCGGCCATATGAAGCCGGCGAGGAGGGCAACGACTCCGAGTGAGAACAGGGCTGCGTTCGCCGACGTGCGACCGCCACCATCGCGCCGCGAATCTCGTCGTCGATCCGGCGAGGTAGTGCTCACGTTGTGCGACGCGGAGCCACCGCAGCGCCGCGACGCCACATGCGCCGACGCCGACGATGGCGACCACTGCCTCGATCGCGCTCACCGGCGACGGGTCTTCGGGGCGAGGAGTCGGTCGAGTGCGGCCCGGAGCTCCTCCGGCGCCGTGAGTGGAGTGAGGTGCCCCGCGCCAGGCAGCACCGTCAGAGACGGATGCGCGAGCAGCTCGACGGCGCGCTCGGCCACCGCCAGGGGTGCGGCGGTGTCGTCTCTCCCCCAGACGAGCTCGACGGGACACTTGATCTCGCGGAGCTCGTCCTCGTAGGTCTCGTTCACGAGGCGAACGAAGACATCTCGCATCACCCCACTGGCGGCCCGGTAGTCGCTCGATCCGGAGCGGTGCCGGAGCGCTTCCATTCGTGCGTCGGTGAGGACTCCCCACTGGTGGAGCTGGCGAGCGATGCGAAACCCCACGCTCGGAGCCGGGGCCTTGGCGAGCCGTACGAGCGGCACGCCGGCGAGGACGACGCCCGAGACCCGGGCCGGGTGCGACGCGGCGAGGTGCACGGCGACGCGCCCACCGAACGAATGACCGATGACGACGACGGGAATTGCCATCTCACGCAGGAGGGTCGCTGCGGAGGCGGCATAGTCGCTCGCTCCCCAGGCCTCCGGTGGTGGTGGCGATGCGCCGAAGCCGGGGAGATCGATCGCGATCGCATCGAGGCCTTCGAGCACCTTCCGGAAGTCGCCGCGCTCCCGCCGCCACCCGTGGAGCGCGAGCACTCTGGGAGATCCCGTCCCGTAGGCGTCCCCGAAGATCCGCCCATCGGCGTACACCCGCAGCACGCGCGGCACGCTACGCGAGCGGCCCTGAGCTGCTGTCGGATGCAGCGAGTCAGCCCGAGTAGTCGATCAGTCGGAGAGCAGCTCCGCCATCGCGGGCAGCATCGCCGCAGGCGCCGAGACGAGCATTGTCGTCAAGCAGGTCTCCTTCCAACGCGGCAGCTCCGCCTTGATCTTGTCGAGCGGTCCGATCGAGCGCGAGGTCCTCGACCATCGCCAACGGCACCGCCGCGATCGCGTCGGCCTTGTTGCCGCCGAGGTAGAGGTCCTGGATCGCGAGGCACTCCGCCTCGTAGCCGAGTCGAGCGAACACATCGAAGTGGAAGTTCGTGCCTCGGGCTCCCATGCCTCCTGCGTAAAGCGCGAGCATCGGACGGATCATGTCGGCGCACCGCTCGACGTCGTCGCCCGGGACGATCATCATCGTGGCCGCAACTTCGAAGTCGTCGGCTGTGCGCCGCGCGCCGGGACGGGCGAAGCCCTCGGCCAACGCGGCGCGGTAGAACCCGTCGGCCTTCGGCGAGAAGAACAGCGGCAGCCAGCCGTCGCAGATCTCGGCCGCCGAGCGCGACGTTCTTCGGTCCCTCGGCGCCGAGGTAGATGGGGATGTCGGCGCGGAACGGATGCAGCGTCGACTTCAAAGGCTTTCCCAGACCCGTGCCGCCGCGCAGCGGCATCTCGTACTGCTCACCGACGAACTCGACGGGCTTCTCCCGGGCGACGATCGACCGGATGATCGAGACGTACTCCCGCGTGCGGGCGAGGGGCTTCGGGTAGGGCTGCCCGTACCAACCCTCGACGACCTGTGGGCCGGACGCCCCGAGACCGAGGATGACGCGGCCCTCGGAGAGATGGTCAAGGGTCATTGCCGCCATCGCGGTCGCGGCGGGTGTCCGCGCCGACATCTGGATGATGCTCGTGCCGAGCTTCAAGCGGGTCGTGTGCGCACCCCACCACGCGAGAGGGGTGAGCGCGTCGGAGCCGTAGGCCTCCGCCGCCCACACCGAGTCGAAGCCGAGCCGCTCGGCCTCCTTGATCGCTTCGAGCGCGCCCGCGGGCGGTCCCGATCCCCAATACCCCGTGCCGTACCCGAGCTTCATGGCGGCGACGCTACGCCAGCGCCGCGGAGGGCTCCGTCACGGGGAGAGCGAGCGACTCGGCGACGGCGGGGTTCGTGACCTGGCCGCCGGCGGTGTTCACGCCCTGGGCCAGGGCGGGATCGTCGATCGCGTCACGGGGTCCGGAGATGGCGACTTCGAGGACATACGGCAGCGTGGCGTTCGTCAGCGCATAGGTCGACGTGTACGGCACCGCCCCGGGCATGTTCCCGACGGCGTAGTGAATGACGCCGTGCTGCTCGTAGACCGGGTCGTTGTGCGTCGTCTCGTGTGTCGTCTCGATGCAGCCGCCCTGATCCACGGCGACATCGACGATGACGGCACCCGGTCTCATCCCCCGCACCATTGCGTCGCTCACCACGACGGGTGCGCGGAGCCCGGCGACGAGGACGGCACCGATGACCAGGTCGGCCTCGGCGACCGCACGCTCGACGGCTCCTCGGTTCGACGCGAGCGTGACGATGCGCCCCCTGTGGATCTGATCGACGAAGCGCAACCGATCGAGGTTCTTGTCCAGGAGCATCACCTCGGCCTCCATGCCGGCGGCGATCCATGCGGAGTTCCAGCCGACGTTGCCGGCTCCGAGGACGACCACGCGCGCGGGTCGCACTCCCGGCGCGCCTCCGAGCAGCACCCCTCGCCCCCCGTTGTGGCGCTCGAGGTAGTGCGCGCCGACCTGGGTCGCGATCCGTCCCGCCACCTCGCTCATCGGGGCGAGCAACGGAAGCGCGCCGTCGGCGAGCTGCACCGTCTCGTACGCGATGCCGGTGGTGCCCGCCGAGAGGAGTGCCTTCGCGACCTCGGGATACGCCGCGAGGTGCAGGTAGGTGAACAGCGTGAGGTCGGGCCGAAGCATCGCGAACTCCGACTCCTGCGGCTCCTTCACCTTCACCACCATCTGTTGCGACCACGCATCGGCTGCCGTCGGGACGATCGTCGCCCCCGCCGCCTCGTAGTCGCTGTCGGCGATCGCAGAGTCCTCGCCCGCGCCTCGCTCGACGTACACCTCGACCCCGTGGTTCTCGAGCTCGCGCACCCCGTCTGGAGTCATCGCCACGCGATGTTCGGCAGTCTTGATCTCGCGCGGCACACCGACAGTAAGTGAGCTCATGTCAGAACGCTCCCCACGCGTAGGTCTGCTTCTGGATGCGCAGATAGATGAACGTTTCGGTCGAACGCACTCCGGGCAGCGCCCGCAGCCGGTCGTTGACGAGATCGAGCAGCCGCTCGTCGTCCTCGACCACCGCCTCGACGAGCAGGTCGAACGAACCGGCCGTGACGACGACGTACGCCACTTCCGCGACAGACGAGATCTTCTCGGCGAGGACGTTCAGGTCGCCTTCGGCGCGCACGCCGATCATCGCCATGCGTCGGTACCCGAGCTGGAGAGGGTCGGTGACGGCGACGACCTGCATCACGCCGCTCTCCAGCAAGCGCTGGACCCGTTGGCGGACCGCGGCCTCGGACAAACCGACCGCCGCGCTCGAGCTTGGTGTACGGCGCGCGACCGTCGGACTGGAGCTGCTCGATGATCGCGCGGTCGATCTTGTCGAACCCGGGTCTCGGCCGGGGAGTTCTCGCCACGGGCGTTAGCCCGTCTTGATCATCACGTGCTTGAGCTCGGTGTAGGCCTCGATCGCGTACACCGACATGTCCTTGCCGACGCCGGACTGCTTGAAGCCGCCATGGGGCATCTCCGAGACGAGAGGTCCGTGGTCGTTCACCCACACGGTGCCGAACTGGAGCGCCCGACTCACGCGCATCGCGCGGCCGACGTCGCTCGTCCACACGCTTGCCGCGAGCCCGTAGTCGACGCCGTTCGCCCACGCGATCGCCTGCTGCTCGTCGCTGAAGCGCTGCACGGTGACGACAGGCCCGAACACCTCACGTTGGATGATCTCAGCGTCTTGTGCGACGTCGGTGATCACACTCGGTTCATAGAAGTACCCGGCACCTGACGCGGCGGCGCCACCCGTCACGACCGTCGCACCCGCCGCCTTCGCGCGATCGACGAAGCCCGCTACCCGGTCTCGCTGCTCGGCCGAGACGACCGGCCCGAGCTCGGTGTCCGGGTCTGTGGGGCTGCCGACGTTGAGGCTCTTGGCCGCGGCGGCGAGCTCGCTGACGAACTCGTCGTAGATGCCGGGTCCGGTGATCACGCGCGTCGCCGCGGTGCAGTCCTGTCCCGCGTTGAAGTACCCGAAGAGCTTCACGCCGGCGACAACCGCCTCGAGGTCGGCATCGTCGAACACGACCACGGGTGCCTTTCCACCGAGCTCGAGATGCACCCGCTTCAGCGTCTCGGCCGCGGCGCGCATGATCGCCTTGCCCGTCGTGACCTCACCGGTCAGCGAGACGATGGCGACCTTGGGGTGGGAGACGAGCGCCGCCCCGCAGTGCTCGCCGTCGCCTGTGATCACGTTGAGGACCCCGGGCGGAAAGAGGTCGGAAGCGATGTCGGCGAGCTCGAGGGCAGTGAGCGGCGTGAGCTCGGACGGCTTCAGCACGACAGTGTTCCCCGCGGCCAGGGCTGGCCCGATCTTCCAGGCCGCCATCATCAGCGGGTAGTTCCACGGGGCGATCGAGGCGACGACGCCGAGCGGCTCGCGCCGGAGGATCGACGTGTAGCCGGCGAGGTACTCGCCGGGCGCCTGGGTCGTGAGGTTGCGGGCACCGGCTCCGAAGTACCGCAGGTTGTCAGCGAGGAAGCCGATCTCGTCCGGAACGGCGGAGATCGGCTTGCCGACGTTGCGACTCTCGATGGCGACGAGGTGGTCGGCGCGCTCCTCGAGCCGGTCGGCCAAGGCGCTGAGTGCTTTGGCCCGTTCACCGGGTGCGGTTCCTGACCACTCGTCGAACGCGGCGGCGGCTGACTCCACGGCGGCAGCGACGTCGGCTTCATTCGACGAGGCGACCTCAGTGATGACCTCTCCCGTCGCCGGGTCGATCACCGGGTCGGTCCGATCGCTACGGGCGTCCTGCCACGCGCCACCTATGAAGTTCTTCCGCGCGGTGTCCATGGCGCCCCTCTCTCGTTGGTGTCGCGATCTTGGGTGCACACCTGACCGGGGCGCAAGGGATTCCATCGGGTTCACACACTCTCAACGTGGATTCCCTTGCCCCTTCGCGCCGGACTGCCTTAGGTTCCCCGGGTCATCGGCCCGTGAGACAGGAGCCCGCCCTGGACCGAGCGCTGTTGTTCTGCAACGGAGCGGTCCTGACGTCAGACCCCCGCCGGCCTGTCGCGGTGGGCAGTCGCGGTGTCGGAGGGACGCATCGTCGGCCTCGACGACGAAGCGCTCGCCTGGCGCTCGCGGGGGGCCACCGAAGTGGACCTCGCGGGTGGATGTCTCGTACCGGGCTTCCGCGACGGACACATCCACCCATTGTGGGGCGGCGTCGAGCTCGGACAGGCCCCGCTCGTCGGCGCGCGATCGATCGCCGAGCTCGTGGATCGGGTGCGCTCGTACGCGGAGGCGAACCCCGCACTCGAGTGGATCGAGGGTGGCGGCTACGACCCGTCGCTGCTTCCTGCGGGCATCGGCGAGGCGACGACGCTCGACGCGGCGGTGCGCGATCGGCCGGTCGTGCTCGAGGCGAGCGACCACCACACCATGTGGGTCAACTCCGAGGCGCTCCGCCGCGCCGGCATCGACGCGGCGACGCCCGACCCGCCCCTCGGCCGCATCCTGCGGAGAGGCGACGGCTCGCCGATCGGCACCCTGGTCGAGTGGGACGCGCTCGCCCTGATGCGCCGTCACATCCCGCCGGCGACTCTCGAGGAGCGGCAGGACGGCCTCGCCCGCGCGATGCGCGAGCTGGCACGTGCGGGCATCACGTGGGTGCAAGAGGCGTCCGCGACGCTGGACGACGTAGATGTGTATGCAGCCGCGGCGCGCACCGGCGCCCTCACCGTCGAGGGTCAACATCGCGCTCCGGGCCGAGCCGGGGCGGTGGAGCCGTGACCGTGACGGCTTCGGGCAGCGCCGCGACACCCTCGCCGAGGCCGACGACTCGAACGAGGTGCTGCGCGCCGGCACGATCAAGTTCTTCGCCGACGGCGTCATCGAGATGGGCACCGGCTACCTCCTCGAGCCGTACGAGGACGCGCCGCACATCGTGCGGGCTCCCGAACTGGTCGCCCGAAGAGCTGTCCGAGGCGGTGACCGCGTTCGACGCCGACGGCTTCCAGATCCACATCCACGCGATCGGTGACGGCGGGGTCCGCATGGCCCTCGACGCGATCGAAGCAGCGTCGCGTGCGCAACGGCCCGCGCGACCGGCGGCCCGTGATCGCCCACACACAGGTCGTGCAAGGCGTCGACCGGTCGCGGTTCGCATCGCTCGGAGTGATCGCGAACTTCGAGCCGCTGTGGGCGCTGCCTCGATCCCACGATGGAGGAGCTGACGCTCCCGAGGCTCGGCCCGGCAGCGATCGGCGTTGCAGTACCCGATTGCGACGATCGCACGAGCGGGCGCGCACATCTCCTTCGGCAGCGACTGGCCGGTGTCGTCGATGCATCCCCTGCACGGCCTCGCGGTCGCGGTCACCCGACAGAACCGCGACGGCAAGCCCGACGGCGGCTGGCTGCCCGAGGAGCGGCTCCCGATCACCCAGGCGCTTGCTGCCTACACTGCCGGCACGGCCTACCAGGGGTTCGAGGACGACATGGGGGGAGTCATCGCCGAGGGACGTCGTGCCGACCTCTGCGCGCTCGTCCGACGACATCAGCGCGATGGCCGGGCGCGAGATCGCGGACGTCGCCGTGACGGGCACGTGGACCGGCGGGCGGGAGGTGCACGCGGTCGTGAGCGGCGAGCGCGGGTCGGTCGAGCTCACCGACGTCACGAAGCGCTTCGGGTCGATGGTCGCGGTCGACAGCCTCGACCTCGACGTGAAGGCGGGGGAGTTCCTGTCGCTGCTCGGTCCGAGCGGGTGCGGCAAGACGACGACCCTGCGCATGCTGGCCGGGTTCGAGCAGCCCGACGAGGGCTACATCCGGATCTCGGGCCAGTACGTGCAGGGCATCGCTCCCCACAAGCGCGACGTCAACACGGTCTTCCAGCACTACGCGCTCTTCCCGCACATGACGGTGGCCGAGAACGTCGCCTACGGCCTGCGGCAGAAGGGCGTCGACAAGTCCGAGACCTCGAGACGGGTGGGCGAGGCGCTCGACATGGTGAAGATGACGCCGCTCGCGCGGCCGCAAGCCTCGCCAGCTGTCGGGCGGCCAGCAGCAGCGCGTCGCACTTGCCCGCGCGCTCGTCAACCAGCCGTCGGTGCTCCTGCTCGACGAACCCCTCGGTGCGCTCGACCGCAAGCTCCGCCAGGAGATGCAGATCGAGCTGAAGCTGCTGCAGACCCAGGTCGGCATCACGTTCATCTTCGTCACGCACGACCAGGAAGAGGCACTGTCGATGTCGGACCGCATCGTCGGTGATGCTCGACGGTCACGTCGAGCAGGCGGCCGATCCCGACACGATCTACGACCAGCCGGCGTCGGCGTTCGTCGCCGGCTTCATCGGTCAGCAGAACTTTCTCGCCGGCACCGTGAAGGGGGACGGCCACGAGCTCGCCGGCGAGGGCTTCACGGTGATCGCGGGGCGCGCCGCACCCGATGTCGTCGTGGGCAGCCCCGGCATCGCCGCCGTGCGGCCCGAAGCCGTCACCCTCGTGCAGAACGTGCCCGACCACGCGATCAACGCGATCCACGGTCGTCTCGTCGGGAATCTCGCATCTCGGCGACCTCATCCAGTACGTGGTCATCACGACGTCGGGACGCGAGCTCTTGAGTCGCCAGCCCCGTCACGAAGCGGCCCGCCTGGATCCGGGCGCCGATGTGTGGTGCCGTTGGGACACCGACCGAGTCCAGGTCTTTGGGGGGGTTCAATCCACGCTCGTCATGGCCGACCCCGCGGCCGACGAGGCATGAGAACGCAAGGAGACCTTCGTGGCAGATGACCGCATCCGCATCTTGGCGCCGCGCGCGAGCGCGCAACGCCTCGGCACCGACCTCACGCGGCGGCGTCTGCTCGGGCTGGGAGCGACCGGCCTCGCCGGCCTCGTCGTCGGCCCCGGGTTGCTCGCCGCGTGTGGCGGCGATGACGGCGACGGCAGCGCCGGCGGCACGAGCGGAGGCGGCGGAGGAGGCGGCAACGGCAGCCTCAACCTCTTCACCTGGGCCGAGTACCACTCACAGGACCTGCTCGACGCGTTCGGCAACGTCACCGTGACGTCTACGACTCGAACGAGGACGCCGATCGCGAAGCTGCAGGCGGCCGGGGGCACGAGCGGCTTCGACATGATCGTGCCGACCGGTGCCTACATCCCGCAGATGGCCGACGGACGGGCTCATCGCAGACGCTCGACAAGGACCGCCTCGCGAACTTCGGCAACCTCGACCCGATCTACCTCGGGCAGGTCTGGGATCCGGGCAACGACTACACGGTCCCGCAAGGACTGGGGCTCGACCGGCTGGATCTACGACAACTCGGTGCTCACGACGCCATTGGCGACCTGGCAGGACTTCATCGACGCGGCGCTGGGCCCCGCGAGCGGGCAGACGTCGGTGCTCGGACAGCGCCCGGCAACCTCTGCCGGCATCTACTTCTGGGCGAACGGCATCACCTGGACCACCGACGGACCCGGCCGATCTCGACGCGTGCGAGGCGTTCATCGTCGACGAGTTCGCCTCGCACCTGAAGGCGTTCGACTCCTACCCGGGCATCAACCTCACGTCGGGGAACTACGTCCTGTCGCAGGTCTGGAACGGCGACGCCCGCCAGGGCCTGCTTGTCCGTCGACGATCCCGAGCGCTACACGTGGGGCCTGGGCGCACCGGCGACCGAGCTCTGGATGGACAACTGCGCGATCGTGACGGACGCCCCGAACCTCGACTCCGGCCTACACCTTCATCAACTTCATGCTCGACCCGCAGAACTCGGTCGATCGATCTCGAGTTCCACGGGTACAACACCGCGCATCAAGGACATCGAGGCGCTGCTGCCTGCCGACCTGCCGTTCAAAGACCTGATCTTCTTCACCCCCGAGCAGGTCGGGACGATGGAGGCGGGGGAGGTGAACGAAGCCCAGGAGCGCCTCGTCGACATCTACAACAAGGCGAAGGCGGAGGCCGGGGCCTGAGCCATGACGGCCACGGCGACGACCCCAGTCTCGGTCGAGGACCGGAGTGCGCCGCCGCCGAGAAGCCGTCGCCTGAGGATGCCGAAGTTCGGACTCGCGATCCCGTCGTGGTTCTGGTACCTCGTGTTCTTCATCGTCCCGGTCGCTCGTTGTCGTCTGGTACAGCTTCGGCTACAAGCCGTCGGTCACCGCCGGGCAGGGCCCGATCGGCACCGATCAGCTGTCGCTCGACAACTACCGCGAGCGTGCTCTCCGACACGTTCTTCAAGACGTTCCAGAACACGCTGCGGGTCGCGATCACGGGGACGTTGCTGTGCCTGTTCATCGGCTTCCCGGTCGCCTACTTCATCGCGGTGAAGATGCCGGCGAAGTGGCGCGGCTTGATGCTCGCCCTCGTCATCATCCCGTTCTGGACGAGCTTCCTGATCCGCACGATCGCCTGGCGGATCGTGCTCGCGCCCGAGGGCTGGCTCTCGCACTTCCTGCAGACGGTCGGCCTGCGCGAGACGCCCATCCGCTTCCTCGACACGCGCGAGGCCGTGCAGCTCGGCGTCGTCTACAACTACCTGCCGCTCATGATCTTCCCGCTCTTCGTCGCGCTCGATCGTCTCGATCCCGCGCTGCGAGAGGCCAGCAAGGACCTGGGGGCGAGCCGGGTCAAGACCTTCCTCCAGGTGACGTTGCCGCTCGCCGCGCCCGGCATGGTCGCCGGCCTGCTTCTCGTCTTCATCCCGCTTGCCGGTGACTACATCACCGCGTCCGTGCTCGGCGGGGCGAAGGGCAACATGGCGGGTGCGCTCGTCGCCAGCCAGTTCCTCGCCGCGCAGAACTGGGCGCTCGGGTCGGCGATGGCGGTCGTGCTGATCTTCACGATCCTCGCCTCGATCGCCATCGCCGCGGTCATCGCCCTCGTGGTGCGCACCGTGATGCGCAAGGTCCGGGCGATCGACGTCACTCCGCCGGCACCGGCAACGGCCGTCGCGCCCGCGGGAGCCTCGACATGACCGCCGCCCTCGAGCCCCACCGACTCGCGGTCGCCGGTTCGACTTCGTGTCGTGGGGGCTCGGTGTCTGGACCGTGCTCGTCATCGTGTTCCTGTTCATCCCGATCGGGTTCGTCGTCGCCCACTCCTTCAACAGCGGCAACGCGTTCCTCGTCTGGCAGGGGTTCAGCACCGAGTGGTACCGACACCTCCTCGACAACGACCCGCTCGTGCAGGCGATCCGCAACTCGTTCAAGGTCGCCGTCGGCAGCACGATGATCGCCGTGGTCCTCGGCGGGACGGCGGGCGTCGCGCTGGCCCGACGCGGCGGCAGGTGGAACCAGCCCTTCATGGCGATCGTGTTCCTCATCCTCGTGACGCCCGAGATCGTCGACGCCATCGGCTACCTGATCTGGTTCGTCCGGCTCGGCGGGCCCTTCGAAGACGGCTTCCTGTTCCTGAGCTCGGGTGATGCGGCTGTTCGTCGGTCACTCGCTGTTCAGCTCGGCGGTCGTCACGCTCATCGTGCGGGCCCGCCTCCGGGCCTCGACGAGTGCCTCGAGGAGGCAGCCGCCGACCTCGGCGCGACGCCGGCGCGCGCGTTCCGTCAGATCACGCTGCCGCTGATGTTCCCAGCGCTGCTCGCCGGAGCCCTGCTGGCGTTCACGTTCAGTCTCGACAACACCATCGTCTCGACGTTCGTCAGCACGGCCGGGTCGACGACCCTCCCGGTGTACGTGTTCTCGGCGGTGCGGTCGGTGATCAAGCCCGACATCGGCGCGGCCGCGACCCTGATGCTCGTGCTGACGCTCGTCGCGCTGGGGTTCGTCGCGTTCGTCCTGCGTCGCGGGGGCGACTCGGCCGGTGACGTCGCGGCCACCCTCACTGCGAATTGAGCCAGCCAGTATCCTGTCGCCACCATGCCAAGTAGCACCGCGCCGCGGATCGCTGTCGCGCCGGAGTCTGCTCCTGCGTGGATGGCAGAGGCGGTGACGGCCGGGGGCGGCATGGTGACGCCGCTGGCCGACGCGCAGGCGCTGGTGTGGGGGAGCCCCGCGAAGCCCGCGGCGCTCGCCGAGGTGCTCGAGCAGTTTCCCCAATTCGTGTGGGTGCAGCTGCCGTGGGCCGGCGTCGAGCCCTACGTCGACGTCATCGACGACGACCGGCTGTGGACCTGCGCGAAGGGTGTCTACGCAGAGCCCGTCGCCGAGCTGGCCCTGGCCTTGGGCCTCGCCGGGTTGCGCGGCCTCGCGACCTTCGGACGCGCGACCCACTGGGAGCGTCCCGCCGGCACCAACCTTCAGGGCGGACGGGTCACGATCCTCGGCGGCGGCGGCATCACCGAGGTCCTGCTTCGCCTGCTCGCGCCGTTCGACGCGCATGTGACCGTCGTGCGCAACCGGGTGCAGCCCATGGACGGCGCCGACGTCGTCGTCGAGAGCGAGCACCTCCTCGACGCGCTCCCCGGAGCCGATCTCGTCGTGGTCGCCCTCGCGCTCACGCCCGACACGGAAGGGATCATCGGCGGCGACGAGCTGCGCCTCATGGAGCCGCACGCGTGGTTGGTGAACGTCGCCCGAGGCCGCCACGTCGTGACCGAGGACCTGGTGAAGGCGCTCGAGGGCGGAGAGATCGGCGGGGCCGCGCTCGACGTCACCGAGCCTGAGCCGCTGCCCGACGGCCATCCCCTCTGGACGGCCGCGAACTGCATCATCACCCCGCACGTGGGCAACACGCCCGAGATGGCAAGGCCGCTGCTGGCCGAGCGCATCACGACGAACGTTCGGCGCTTCGCGCACGGCGAGCAGCTGATCGGGCCGGTCGACCTCGAGCTCGGATACTGAGCTCGGATACCTGACCGTGCCCCGCGACGACACGGCCCGAGAACCCACCCCCGTCCTGCTCGACGCGGGCGCGCTTGCCGGCCTGCTCGCCGATCCCCACCGGCGCACTGTCGTCGCCGCGCTCGTCCTCGGCGCCCACACGTTCGAGGACGTCCGCGTCGCGACGGGGCTTGATGCGAAGGCGTTGGGGCGGGCTCTCACCCGTCTCGTCGGCGCGGGCCTCGTCGAGCGCGCCGACGACGGCACGCTCGCACTGCTGGCCGAGGCCTTTGCGCTCGCAGCGCGCGCCGCTGCGCCGGAGGAGCGCGACGACGAGATCGGCGACGTCGATCCGGATTCCGCGAAAGTGCTCCGTGCGTTCGTCCGCGACGGCCGCCTGTCGAGCATCCCGACCTCGCGCACGAAGCGTCTGGTCGTGCTCGACATGCTGGCGCAGGAGTTCGAGCCCGGCGAGCGCTACAGCGAGGCGATGGTGAACCTCATGCTCGGTCGTTGGCACGCGGACACGGCCGCACTCCGCCGGTATCTCGTCGACGAGGGCTTCCTCGACCGGGAGGCCGGTCAGTACTGGCGCATGGGTGGCACCGTCGACGCTTGAGTGGGTTCGCCAAACCTTGGCACCCCGTTCACTCCACGTTCACCATCGGGCCATGGGGTCGCCACCGCCGCTCCCTACCTTCACGGTCGACAGCGATTCACCATCAGGGAGGCACGTGAACATGCGTCGATCGACACGCGGATTCGGCCTGGCGGCCGGCGTCCTGACTCTCGCGCTGCTCGGTGCAGCCTGCGGCGACGACAGCGACAGCGACTCGGCGGACACCACCGCAGAGGAAGCAGCGAGCACCTCCGCCGCCAGCGGTGGTGGTTCCGGGCGACCTCTCGGGCGACGTCGTCGTCTCCGGATCCTCGACCGTGGAACCGATCTCAGTGGCGGTCGGCGAAGCAGTTCTCGGAAGCGAACTCCGCCGTCGCCATCCAAGTCGACGGACCGGGCACCGGTGACGGGTTTGCGAAGTTCTGCGCCGGTGAGACCGATATCTCCGACGCCTCGCGCCCGATCAAGGCCGCAGAGGTGGAGGCCTGCGACGCCAGCGGCATCGAGTTCATCGAGCTGAAGATCGCGATCGACGGGTTGTCGGTCATCACGTCGACGAACAACGCCGACGTCGAGTGCCTGGCGTTCTCCGACCTCTATGCGCTGCTCGGTCCTGACGCCACTGGCGTCGACAACTGGAGCGGCGCCACTTCGATCGCCGAGGCCAACGCAGGGACGCTGGGGACGGAGTTCGGCACGAGCCACGCGCCCTACCCGGATGCGCCGCTCACGGTGACCGGACCGGGCGAGGAGTCAGGCACGTTCGACTCGTTCGTCGAGATCGTGATCGCGCCGGTGGGTGACGCGCTCGGCGTCGAGGACGCCACGGTGCGACCCGACTACACGGCCTCGCCGAACGACAACGTGATCATCGAGGGCATCTCCCAGAACGACACCTCACTCGGCTGGGTGGGCTTCGCGTTCGTCGAGGAGAACCTCGACACGATCAAGCCCCTTCAGGTCGACGGCGGTGACGGCTGCATCGAGCCCACCGTCGAAACCATCGCCGACGGCACCTACCCGATCGCCCGTGACCTCTACATCTACGTCAACGCGGCCAAGGCCGAAGAGAACCCGGCGGTGGCGGGCTTCGTCGACTTCTACCTGTCAGACGAAGGCCTCGGCGTCATCGGCCCGGACGTCGACGCCGGCCAGGTGCCCTATGTTCCCCTCGCGTCCGCAGACATCGAAGCGACGAAGGCCGTCTGGGAGGCCCGAGAGGTCGGCACGCGCGATGGTGGAACCTGATCACCGCTGCTGACCGGAGTTGTCGCTGACGGAAATGTGGTAGCCGCCGACCGGTAGGAGGACCAACAGCTCATGGCGCAAGCCCTGCTCGCGGAGCCGCCGGCGGCGGCCATCACCCTTCGCACATCAGATGCCCGACGCCGCCGCGAGACGCGCATGCGCTGGATCTTCAAGGCGGCGGCGATCTTCACCTTCGCGATCAGCATCGCGATCCTCTACATCCTCCTCAGAGACGCGCTCTCGTTCTTCATCGATGTGCCAAAGGCATCGCTTTGGAACATCGGGTGGTTTCCCAGGCGCGGCACGTTCGATCTCCTGACTCTCTTCTACGGCAGCCTGATCGTCGGGTTGATCGCGATGCTCGTCGCCGCGCCGATCGGGCTGGGGTCAGCGGTGTACTTGTCGGAGTACGCGCACCCGCGGGTGCGTCGGGTGCTCAAGCCCACCCTCGAGCTGCTGGCGAGCATCCCGAGCGTCGTGCTCGGCTACTTCGCGATCAGCTTCATCAACCCCAATCTCGTGACGCGGTTCTTCCCCTCGGCCAACCATGCGTTCACGCTGCTCGCGGCCGGCCTGGCGGTCGGCTTGCTCACGACGCCCCTGGTTGCGTCGGTTGCCGAGGACGCGCTGCGCGCCGTGCCGCGTGAGCTTCGGGAGGCGTCGTTCGGCATCGGCGCACGCCGATCGACGACGGCGATCAGGGTCGTCTTCCCGGCGGCCATCTCCGGCATCATGGCCGCCCTGCTCCTCGGCATCGCCCGGGCCGTCGGCGAGACGATGGTCGTCGCGATCGCCGCCGGTGCCGTGGGGGGAGGCTTGCGCACTCTCGATCCTCTCGGCCCCGGCCAGACGCTCACCGCGGCGATGGCCGCGCTCGGCTTCGGCTCCGACCAGGTCGCCGGCAACGACCTGGCCTTCCAGAGCCTGTACTTCCTCGGCTTCCTGTTGTTCGTGTTCAC
The DNA here is from genome assembly GCA_963747215.1 of uncultured Acidimicrobiales bacterium. Taxonomy (GTDB): domain Bacteria; phylum Actinomycetota; class Acidimicrobiia; order Acidimicrobiales; family DATKAS01; genus DATKAS01. Next base: position 382,961 of record CAVVET010000007.1, on the reverse strand, counting down.
GTTGGGCTTGAACCTGTTGGGCGACAAGCTCGTGCGTCGTCTGCGCGAGGAATACTGATGACGGCACTGAGCACGCCGGCTGCTGTCGGGGGGCGAACCGCCACGCAGGAGGTCGAGCGCCAGCTCCGTGGCCAGCAGCGCCACATCGGCGGCACGATCTTCTTCGGCCTCATCTTTGCGTGTCTCGTGTTCGCCATGCTGGCCTTGGTGACGCTGCTGGTCGACATCATCCGCCGCGCCGAGCCTGTTCTGACCGACCACTTCGGTGACTTCCTCACCTCGGGGACGGACTCGTCGAGCGCGGCGGGTGCAGGCGTGTGGCAGGGCATCAAGGGCACGGTGATGATGGCCGCCATCGTCGCGGTGGTCGCGTTCCCGCTCGGAGTTGCCTGCGCGGTGTATCTCGAGGAGTACGCGCCTCGGTCTCGTCTCGCTCGATTCGCGCGCATCAACGTCCGCAACCTCGCGGGCGTGCCCTCGATCGTCTACGGGCTGCTCGGCCTCGCCATCTTCGTGAAATACCTCCGGGACTTCACCGGTGGCGCCACGGTCTTCGCTGGTGGGCTCGCGCTCGCGGTGTTGGTGCTGCCGATCGTGGTGATCACCGCGTCGGAAGCACTCCGTGCGGTGCCCGGCTACATCCGGGAGGGGGCATTCGGCGTCGGGGCAACCCGGTGGGAAGTCACGCGCAGCCACGTCCTTCCCGCGGCCGGCCCTGGCATCCTGACCGGGACCGTGCTGGCGCTGGCGCGTGCTCTGGGCGAAGCCGCGCCGATCCTGCTGGTGGGCGCGGCGACCGGGCTCCTGATCACCGGCGAGAAGAACTTGTGGGAGCAGCTCGGGGGCGGCTTCACCGCGATGCCCGTCGTGATCTTCTCCTACGCGCGGCAGACTGGCGAAGACTTTCGGGCTGTCACCGCCGCAGCCTCGCTGGTGCTCGTCGTGCTGATCTTGCTGATCAACGGCTTCGCCATCTGGCTGCGCAACCACTACGAGCGAAAGTGGTGAGGATGGAGACCACCGAGACCCCCGGAGCACCCGCTGTGGAGACGCCGACCGTGGACCCGCCTGCCGAGCATGGACTCATCCAGTCCATTCAAGTCACCGAGACCGTCATCGATCCGGACGCGGCTGGTCGCGAGATCGTCTTCAAGGCTCGCGAGATGAGCGTGTACTACGGCACGTTCCGGGCCGTCCGCAACGTCGAGATCGACGTGCGCAAGGGCGAGATCACTGCCTTCATCGGCCCCTCCGGGTGCGGCAAGTCCACCGTCCTGCGCTGCTTCAATCGCATGAACGACCTGATCGAGGGCGCGCGACATGGAGGGGTCGCTCACCTACCACGGTGCGGACCTGTACGCGAAAGACGTCGACCCGGTCGAGGTGCGCCGGCGTGTGGGCATGGTCTTTCAAAAGCCCAATCCCTTCCCCAAGACGATCTACGACAACATCGCCTTCGGTCCCCGGATCGCCGGCGTGAAGAAGAAGTCTCAGCTCGACGACATCGTCGAGCGCTCGTTGAAGGGCGCGGCTCTGTGGGAGGAGGTCAAGGATCGCCTCCGCACCTCGGCGATGGGCCTCTCTGGCGGTCAGCAGCAGCGCCTGTGCATCGCCCGCGCCGTCGCGGTCGAGCCCGACGTCATCCTCATGGACGAGCCGTGCTCGGCTCTCGACCCGATCGCCACCGCCCGCATCGAGGATCTCATGCAGGAGATGAAGAAGGAGTACACGATCGTCATCGTGACGCACAACATGCAGCAGGCGGCACGAGTGAGCGATCGCACTGCGTTCTTCACGACCGAGCTGAGCGTGGAGGGAGACAGGCGCACGGGACTCCTCGTCGAGTTCGACTTCACGAACAAGATCTTCTCGAACCCGTCGGACACGCGGACCGAGATGTACGTCACCGGCCGCTTCGGATGACTGACGAAGCGCGCAAGAACTATCACCAAGAGCTCGACTCGATCCGGGCCGAGGTGCTGGCGCTCGCGGACAAGGTCACGGGGATGATCCCGCAGGGCACCGACGTGCTGCTCCTGGGAGACCTCACCGCGGCCGACTCGCTCATCGGCCTCAACGAGGAGGTCGGGAGCGCATCGGTTGCCATCGAGGAACGTTGCTATGAGCTGCTCGCCCTGCAAGCTCCCGTCGCCGGAGATCTCCGTGTGCTCGTCGCCGCGATCAAGATCGTGGCCGAGCTCGATCGCTCGTCCGGGCTCGTGGTCAACGTCTCGAAAGCCGCCCGTCGTCTGTACGGCATGCACGTCGATCCGAAGCTCACCACGATCCTGGCGAACATGAGCCGTCAGGCGCATCAGCTGTTCAGGTTCGCGTCGGATGCGTTCGCCAACGCCGACGCACCGCTCGCGGCTGCCCTCGACGACATCGACGACAACCTCGACCGGCTGCAGGTCGACCTCATCCAAGCCATCTTCGAGGGTCATGCCGCGGGCCGCGTCGACCTTCCGGTCGCAGTGCAGCTTGCGCTTGTCTGTCGCTTCTACGAGCGCATCGGTGACCATGCCGTCAACGTCGGCGAACGGGTGCGCTACATGGTCACGGGTTGGATGCCCGCGCGCGAGGGCACGCAGGGAGCTCAGGACGCTGTCGACGTTTCCTAGGTGAACGCTGGTCGAGGTGAACGCTGGTCGACCCCGCTCCGTAGTTTGCTTCTGTCATGCGAAAGCTGTTGTTCGGCCTCGGTGTCGTGGTCGTGGTGGTGGTCGGCGGATTGGTTGCCGCCTACTTCGCGTTCTTCAACGAGGACTCGCCGCCTCCGCTGACGCTGAGCAGCGGCACCACGCTCCCGGCCAGCGACGGGTCCATCGCGCCAGGCACGACCGCCGTTCCCGCGACGCCCGACACGCTCGCCGGCGACTGGACCATCGGCGAGGGCTCGGTCGCCGGCTATCGCGTGCGCGAGAAGCTGGCGCAGCTGCCGGCGAAGAGCGACGCGGTCGGACGCACCAACGATGTGACCGGCACCGTCGTGATCGGCGGTGAAGGCGACACGCTCACGGTGACCGCCGTCGACCTCACCGTCGACGTGACCACCCTGCTGAGCGACAGCGATCGGCGCGACGGGCAGATCCAGCAGCGCGGCCTCGAGACGGCCGAGTTCCCGACGGCGACGTTCGTGCTCACCCAGCCGATCGCGATTCCGCCCGAGGCGCTCACGGGCAGCCCCGTGACGGTCGACGCCACTGGGGACATGACGATCCACGGCGTGACGAAGAACGTCACCATCCCGATCGACGCGCAGCTGAACACAGACCAGATCGAGCTCGTCGGTTCGTTGTTCTTCCCCATGGCGGACTTTGCGATCGAGCCACCGAGCTTCGCCGGCATCGTCGACGTCGATCCTGACGCGACGCTCGAGTTCCAGCTGTTCCTCGTCCGGTAGCGCTCGCCCGATGGCGCCCGATCGGGCAGTACCGTTCGGGCTCTGACCCACTACGACCGACTCGGGGTTCAGCCCACCGCGACCGTGGACCAGATCCGCCACGCGTACCGCCAGCGTGCCCGCGCTTTCATCCCGACCACCAATCCGGCCGCAGCGTGCCGGAGCAGCAGCGAGCGGCGGCCGAGATGGCGGCGCTCAACGAAGCCTGGAGGGTGCTGAGCGATCCCACTCGCCGGCGCCAGTACGACCATGCGCAAGCCGATTCGGCGCGCGCGGCGCGTCCCTCGCCTGGGCCGTCCGCATCCAGGGCGCGGCCCGCGGCGGAGAGCGACCACGGTGCGGACGCCGTGACGCACGTGGTGCGAGGAGCGCCGCTGCTCGCGATGCTCCTGGTGCTGTTGCTGATCTTCGTGATCACCGCGTTCGCGGCGCGTGGCGCCCGCGACGAGCCCGAGACGCGGGGCAGCGACGGCATCGTCGAGATCGGATCGTGCCTCGCGCTCGCGACGGGGCAACCCGTCGTTGAAGTTCCGTGCACGGAGCCGCACGACGGGAGAGCGGCGGCGATCATTCCCCTCGACCTTTCGTGTCCGGCGGACACGGAGTACTACGTAGCGCCGGGCGGTTCGGCGCGGGTGTGCGTCGACACGGAGGAGATCCCATGACGGTCGTGAAGGTGACTGGTCTCGACCACATCGTGCTCGTCGTCGCGGACGTCGAGCGCTCACTCGCGTGGTACGAGGACCGGTTCGGGATGGAGCCGCTCCGCGTGGATCAGTGGCGCCGGGGAGAGGCGCCGTTTCCGTCACTGCGGGTCAACGACGGGCTCATCATCGATCTCATCCCCGGGCCCCGCGCGGGTGAGAACGTCGACCACTTCTGCCTCATTGTCGACACCGACGAGCTCGAGCCTCTCGTGGCCTCGGGCCGGTTCGACCTGGTCGAGGGTCCGAGTGTCCGCTGGGGCGCGCGAGGCGACGGGATGAGCGTCTACGTCCGCGACCCCGACGGGAATGTCGTCGAGCTGCGCCACTACTAACGTCGGCCGCGATGGACTTTCGCACCGAGTCGCTCGCTGACCTCTCCCGCAAGGTTCGTGCCAAGGAGCTCTCCGCTCGGGACTTGACCACGCACGCGCTGTCGCGCATCGAGGCGGTGAATCCGGCGATCAATGCGTTCGTGGCCCTCGACGCGGATCGAGCGATGGCCGAGGCGAAGGCGATCGACGATCGCATCGCGCGCGGTGAGGATCCCGGGCCGTTGGCCGGCATCCCGATCGGCGTGAAGGACCTCGAGAACGCCGCGGGCTTCGTCACGACGCACGGCTCGCCGTTGCACGCCGACGATCCCCCTGCTGAGACCGACAGCATCCTCGTGGCCCGACTGCGGGCCCGGGGTTGCGTCATCTTGGGCAAGACGAACTCGCCGGAGTTCGGGCACAAGGGCGATACGCAGAACGAGGTGTTCGGCGCCACGTTCAACCCGTGGGACCTCGCGCGTTCGGCGGGCGGCTCGTCGGGTGGCTCGGGCGCGGCGGTCGCCGCCGGCATGGTGCCGCTGGCGACCGGATCCGACGGGGGCGGCTCGATCCGCATCCCTTCCGCGATCAACGGGCTATCGGGATTGAAGCCCTCGCTCGGCCGAGTGCCGAGCGGCGGTGCGACTGCTCCGAGCTGGGCCGGCCTGTCGACGAAGGGACCGATGGCGCGCCGCATCCGCGACGTGACCTACGCGCTCGAGTGCGTCGTCGGCCCCGATCCCAGCGACCTCTACTCACTCCCTCTGCCGGATGTGCCGTGGACGAAGTCGCTCTCGGATGTCGGTGCGCCGTTGAAGGTCGGCTGGTCGCCCACGCTCGGGTACGCGCCCGTCGACAAGGAGGTGCTGGCCGTCTGCGAAGGCGTGATCAAGCTCTTGGAGGGGCTCGGTACCGAGATCGTCGAAGTGCCCATCGTGTTCGACGAGGATCCGATCCGCAGCTTCCTCACGATCGCGGGGGTCGGCAACATGGCGCAGGTGGCGCCGTACCGCGACTCCGAGGCCTACGCGCGGATCGATCCTCTGCTGGCGACCACGGTCGATTGGGCCGAGCGCAGCGTGAGCGCCCTCGACTTCAAGCGAGCCCAGGACGCGTGTCACTTCCTCAACCTCCGCTTGGTCGAGGTGCTCCGCGGTGTCAGCGTGCTCATCACGCCGGCGACCGCGGGAGTGACTCCGCTGCAGGGGGGGATCGGAGTGATCAACGGGAACATCGATCCCAACTGGGTCCGCTTCACGTACCCGTTCAACCTCACGCGCTCGCCGGCGGGCGTCGTCACCGCCGGGTACTCGTCCACCGGTTTGCCGATCGGCATCCAGGTCGTCGGGCCACAGCACGGCGACGTTGCCGTGCTCCGACTCCTCGCGCTGCTCGAGGACGCGATCGGCGACGACCGCCTCGCGCCCGCCGTGTGACCGGTGGCCTGACCGGTGGCCATCGACCTCGCGTGGCTCGGGGAGCGTGTCCAGACCTGGGCTGAGGCGCACTACGGGGCCACCGCGCGCACGTCCGACCTCGAGACGATGCCGGGCCATGCCGGCCTCTCCTTCGGGTTCACCGTCGACGGATCCGAGGGGCGTGACCAGCTCGTGATGCGCGTGCCGCCGAAGGGGGTGCGGCGCAAGGGCAACACCGACGTGATCCGTCAGGTCCCGCTTCTGCAGGCGCTGTACGCCGACGGTGTGCGCGTCCCGCCGGTGCGATGGTGGAGCGAAGACGAGCAGTGGTTCGACGTGCCCTACTTCATGGTTGACCGTCTGCCGGGACGCACCTTCGCGTTCCGCGATCCGTCGGTGCAGCCGAACCATGAGCTCGCGCGCTCGGTGTTCGAGCAGGCGATCGACGCGCTGGTGACGATCCACAAGTTCGACTGGCGCGCCGCGCCTGCCCGACTGGGAAGAGCCTCGAGCGCTCGCCGATGAGGTGGAGTACTGGAGTCCGATCCTCCAGAAGGCGGCCGAGCCGGAGTGGGTCGCGATGGGGGAGGAGGTGCGCGACCTGCTGCTCGCCGGCTTGCCCGAAGACGCACCCGTGGGGCTCTTCCACGGCGACTACCAGACGTCGAACCTGCTTTTCGACGACCGGTCGGGGGCGTTCGAGCTCGAGGCGGTGCTCGACTGGGAGATCTCGGGGATCGGTGGTCACCGGCTCGACATCGGTTGGTTGCTGATGATGAACGACCCGCAGAGCTGGTACGACGCCGGCAGCTTCAGCGGCGGCCCCGATCTCGAAGCGCTCGAGGCCCGCTACGAGGAAGGCGTGGGCACCGCAGTCGGCGACATCGGTTGGTACCGCGCCCTCTCGGGGTATCGATTCGGAGTGATCAGCGGACTCAACGTGATGCTGCACCGCACCGGCAAGCGGCACGACCCCGAGTGGGAGCGCATCGCCCTCTCGGTGCCGTATCTCTTCGGGCGTGCTCGCGATCTGCTGAAGGGCGCGCGATGAGTGCGCCCCTCGCACCGTGGGAGCTCGCGGGGGAGTCGATCGTCGGGCTCGCAAGTTGGCGGGGCGGCGCCGCGCCGCTGCCTGTGGGCCTGCGGCGCGTGCGGGGCCGTCTCTGGTGGCGGCGACGCGCTACAGCGATTCGCCCGTCGGTCCGTTCCTCGAGCTCGTTGTCGGTCACCCCGCCCGCCTCGGCCTCCGGTTCGGTTGGCACATCAGCGAGACGGTCGTGACCCAAGAGGACGCGCGTCTCGGTGGACGGCTCAACTGGGGCTTCCCATCCGACATGGCCGACCTGGAGTGGGAGGTCGACGGCGTCGAGCGTGCCCTCGTATGGCCATCGCGCGGCTTCGCGGTGCGGGGACGACCCTGGGGCGTGCCGTTGCCGTGGCTGGTGCCCGTGCGGGCGCTGCAGCGTCGCAGCGACGGGTGCGTGATCGTCCCGGGCCATCAGCGCGGCCGGGCTCGTCTGGCGCATGTCGTCGTCGAAGCCAAACCCGACGACCGCCTTGCGGCAATCGAGGGCGCACATCCCGGGGCGATGGTCGCCGGATTGCGGGCGATGGTGCATCCCGCGCGGGCGCCACTCGGCCTCGCAAAGTCGCTTGTCGCACCTCTGAGGGCGCCGGAGCCTGCGGTACTGTGTGAGACCCCGAGGGCGTATAGCTCAGTTGGTTAGAGCGCGCGCTTCACACGCGCGAGGTCACAGGTTCGAGTCCTGTTACGCCCACTCAGGCTGTTGTGGCAAGTTCGCGCGGGCACGCTTCCATCCGAAGTCCAGCCCGACGCTGAGCAAGAGGATGACGACGAGCATGACGGCCGTGCCCGGTTCGTCGACGAGGGTCGTGAGCAGGAATGTCACCAGCACGATCGTCGTGCTCGCGAGCCCCAAGAGGAGCACGAAGAGGTTCGCTCCCGTGTTGCTGCGCACACGAAGGTGTCCAACAGTGACCAGAGCGAACACGAGCAGCGCGATCACGCTTCCCAATGAGGCGATGGAGGAGAGATCGAAGCCGACGGCGAGGATGATCGCGGCGACGGCCGTGACCAGCAGCCCGCTCGGAAGGCGGCCACCGAGGCGGCGGCTCAGCTGCGGAGGGAACTGCCCTCTCGAGGTCATCTCCTCGCAGAGCCCCGCTGCGGGATACAGACCGGCGTTGGTCGCCCCGGCGGTCGCGAAGAGCGCGGTCACGGTCATCATCCAGTACCCCGCCCGTCCGAGCACGGGCTCGGCCGCGACCGCGAGCGCCGTGCCGCCGGAGTCGATGACCTCCTGCGACGGTGAGCGTGCCGAACACACCCAGGGCCACGGCGACGTAGATCACCGTGGCGATGCCGAGCGCGAGAAAGAGCGCCCGCGGAAGCTGGTGTGCGGGGTCGGTGAGATCCTTGGCGGTGAACGTCACGACTCCGAACCCGAGAAACGCAAAGAACGTCGAGCGCGACGCTCGACACGATGTCGGCGATGCCCGGGTAGCCGGAGAACGCCAACAGGTCGGCATCGAGGTTGCTGAGCGTCGCCACGGCGAACACGGTGAGGATCCCGATGACGATGACGACGACCACCGTCTGCGCTCTGGCCACGGCTTGTGATCCGAGCACGTTGAGCGCCGTCATGACCACCACTACAGCGACGGCAAAGATCTTGACCCCTGCCTCGGATTCACTGCCGACCGCGTGAGCTCGCATAGCTGCCGAACGAGACGGCAACCATGCCGGTCACGATGGCGTTCGCCGCGAGAATCAGCCAAGCGATGACTCCGGCCGCGTGACCGTTGCCGAATCCTCGAACGACGTACTCGAGCAATCCGCCCGCTGACGGATATCGCGCGCCGAACTTTGCGAACGAGTACCCCTGCAGGCCCGCGACGGCGCCCGCGACGAGGAACGAGATCCACACCGCCGCGCCGTGCGACCTCGCCGGCCGAGCCGAGGAGAGCGAAGATGCCGGCGCCGACCATGGCGCCGACTCCGATGAACGCGGCCTGGCGGACGTTCAGCTTCGGTGCCGCGTCCGTGTCTGTCGCGTCCGTCACCCCTGGCGGCCTTTCGTCCAACGAAGCCCGGCTCAGATCAAGGCGCCGATGGCGAGCACGACGATGGTCAGCACCCCGAGGATCGCGAGCAGCGGCCACACGAAGCGGAGGTACTTGCCGTAGGGCACACGCGTGATCGCGAGCCCGCCCATGACCACGGCCGACGTCGGGGTCACGAGGTTCACGAGACCCGACGCGCTTTGGTACGCGGTCACGACGAGGCTGCGGTCGGCACCCGCGAAGTCGGCGAGAGGGGCCGTGATCGGCATTGCGACGGTCGCGAGGCCCGACGACGAGGGGATGAGGAAGCTCAGCGGGAGGAAGAGGAGGTACGTCACGATCGCGAAGGCGGCCTCGCCCACGTCGCCGAGCGCTGATTCACACCAGTGCAGCACCGTGTCGGTGATCTGTCCGTTGTTCATGATGACCGTGATGCCGCGGGCGATGCCGATGATGAGCGCGACGCCGACCAGGTCGCCCGCCCCGGCGACGAACGTCGAGCTGAGCTCCTGCTCGTTCATCTTGCCGACGACGCCGATGAGGATCGCGAACAGGAGGAACGACGCCGTCATCTCGGGGAACCACCACCACAGCGTCGGGAAGCCGATGTTCAGGTCCTCCCAGGGGATGACTCCGTAGACCATCACCGCGAACGCTCCCGCGAAGAGCGCGAGCACCGCTTTGTGCTGGCCGGTGAGCACGACTTCGCCCTCGGCGTCGGTGGCCGCCGCGAAGTGGCGGCTCGTTCGATTCCTTCATGTCGTAGACGAGCGAGGTCGACGGGATCGCTCGCGCACGCGCTCTGCGTACCGCAGGACGAACCAGATGCCAGCCGCCAAGCCGACGACGAGGATGACGATGCGCAACCCGAGCCCATCGGTGAGGGGTACGTCGGCGAAGCCGCTCGCGATGCCCGTGGCGAACGGGTTGACCGTCGAGCCGAGCACGCCGATGCCGCAGCCGAGCAGGATCACGAGCGCGCCCGTGAGGGCGTCGTAACCGGCCGCAATCATGACCGTGATGATCAGGACGTAGAACGCGAGGCTCTCCTCTGCCATCCCGAACGTGGTGCCCCCGATGGCGAACACGGTCATCAGGATCGGGATCATCAAGCGCTCGTGGCCGTGGAGGCGCCGCACGAGCAGCGCGATGCCGGCCTGGATCGCGCCGGTCTTCATCGTGATGCCGATGAAGCCGCCGATGACGAGGATGAAGAGCGCCACATCGATCGCGCCGAAGAGCTCGCCGCTGTTGAACACATCGATGTTGCCGGTCTCGGCGTCCTCGATGCCGTAGATCCCGTTGATCGGCGCCTTGAGTGAGTCGACGATGATCCTCGACGGCGTCGACGTCGACTTCCTCGTAGGTGCCGGGGATCGGGGAGCCGTCGGCGTCGAGCATGTACTGGCCGGCGGGGATGATCCACGTCGCGAGCGCGGTGATGACGATCAGCGCGAACAGGATCGTGTACGCCGAGGGGAGTGTGAAACGCGCCTTGGGCACCTCGGGCGTGTCGGCCTCGACGCTCATCGTGACGCCTCGACGACGAGTGCGACCGCGTCTTCAGGGTCGGGGATTCGCTCGCCGACACCGGGATCGCCCCGCTCCCAAGCCAGGAGGGCGACGATGCCTGCGGCCACGATCAGCGCGATCACCCACCGGCCCCATGTCGTGTGGAGCATCGCGCTCCCGCCTCCTACGCGGGGTCCCGCTCGAGCGGACACGTCATGCAGTGGCCGCCGCCCCGTCCCTTGCCGAGCTCGAAGCCGGCGATCTCGACCACCTCCACCCCAGCCTGGCGCATCTTGGCGATCGTGTAGGTGTTTCGCTCGTACGCGACCACGACGCCGGCTCGAGGGCGACCACGTTGTTGCCGTCGTCCCACTGCTCCCGTTCCCGCTGGTACGCGTCGCCGCCGGTCTCCACGACGTCGAGCTTCTTGATGCCGAGGGCGTCCGCCACCGCGCCGATGAAGTCCTTCTCGACCGTGACGTGGAAGTCGCCCTCGCTCTTCCCGGGACGAAGGCTGACGGCTCGGATGTCGGAGACGACCTTCGGGTAGGCGGTCGCCTTGTCCCGATCGAGGAGCGTGAACACCGTGTCGAGGTGCATGTGCGCGCGGTCTTTGGACATCACACACGCGATGACGCGTTCCGCCGCTCCCTTCGCGAACAACGCCTTCGCGATCTGCTCGATCATCCGGCCCTGCGACCGCTCGCTCATCCCGATCAGCACGGCGCCGTTGCCGATCGGCATCACGTCGCCGCCCTCGAGCGATGCGAGCCCGAAGTCGGCGATCTCGAAGCGCCCGTCGTCTCCCCGAGGCGGGTACCAGAACTCGAAGTCAGCACCCGAGAACATCGGATGCGCGCGGTAGATCGCCGCGACGTTGTACGCCTCTCGGCGGCGCGCCGGCCAGTACATCGGATTGATCGAGACCCCGCCGTAGATCCAGCACGACGAGTCACGGGTGAACAACGTGTTCGGCAACGGAGGCAGCACGAACGCGCTCGGTGTCGTCGATCGCCGCACCGATCAAGGAGACCTTCGCGGCCTTGGCGACGTCGAGGCCGGCTTCCCCGATGGTGAGCCCTCCGATCAAGTGCTTGGCCAGGTCAGCCGGCTCGAGGTCGGAGAGCAGCTGCCGCATCTCGTCGACGAGCGACCAGCCCACCGTGTACTCGGACGCGACCACCTCGATGAGGCGCTGCCGCGCGTCGGCGCTCGCCGCGAGTGCCTCGGCGAGCAGATCGGCCAGGAGGAAGACCTCCACGTCGCGTTCGCGCATGCGGGCGACGAACTGATCGTGCTCGTACTGGGCCCGCTCGACCCAGAGCACGTCGTCGAACAGCAGCTCGTCGTGGTTCGTGGGCGTCAGTCGCTGCAAGCTCAGCTCAGGTCGGTGCACCATCACCTTGCGCAGCTTGCCCACCTCTGAGTGCACCCCGAAGCTGTTCATCGCGCTGCTTCCCTCGATAGTCGCGCTCACCACGCTGGTACCGGCCCGCCCCTCGACGATCTGCTCGATGTCCGCCAGCGCGCCGATCGCGGCGCGCTTGCCCGTCGCCTCCACGAACCTCATCGCCGCGTCGACCTTCGGTCCCATCGACCCGGCGGCGAAGTCGCGCGCCCGGAGCTCGTCGGGCGTGACCTGATCGAGACGCCGCTGCTCGGCGGTGCCCCATCCGTCGTACACGCCGTCGACATCGGTCGCCATCACGAAGAGGTCGGCCTCGACTTCCCGGCGAGCAGCTCGCTCGCGAGGTCCTTGTCGATGACCGCCTCGACCCCGGCGAGCGTGCGGTCACGCCCCGGCACCCACGCCGTCGGGATGCCGCCGCCGCCGGCGCAGATCACCACGGACATCGTGCTCCAGCAGCCACCGGATCGGGCGGATCTCGAAGATCCGCTTCGGCGCCGGTGAGGGCACGACCCGGCGGAGTTTCTCGCCGTCGCGCTTGAACGCCCACCCCTTCTCCGCCGCGAGCGCCTGCGCCGCGGCGTCGTCGTAGATGGGACCCACGAACTTCGTCGGATCCGCGAACGCGGGGTCGTCCGTGTCGACCTCGATCATCGTGAGGATGGTTGCGAACGGCACCTCGGGCGGGAGCAGGTTGCCGAGCTCCTGCTCGATCATGTAGCCGATCATCCCCTCGGTCTCTGCGCCGAGGACGTCGAGCGGGTACGCCTCGACGTCGTTGTACGCGGCGGCCTGCAGCGCGAGGAGCCCGACCTGGGGCCCGTTGCCGTGCGACAGGACGAGCTGGTGATGCTCGGCGACCGGCGCGAGGGCTTGTGCAGCCGTGCGAATGTTTGCCCTCTGCGCGGCGGCGGTCATCGGCTCGCCGCGCTTCAGGAGGGCGTTGCCGCCAAGGGCTACGAGAACCCGCATCGTTGGGACGCTCCTAGCTGCCGAGGGTGGCGACGAGCAGCGCCTTGATCGTGTGCAACCGGTTCTCGGCCTGGTCGAACACGATGCTGGCCGGTGACTCGAAGACCTCTCCGGTCACCTCGAGCCCTTCGTTCATGCCGGTGTGCTCCATCATCTCGCGGCCGACGACCGTGTTCGGGTCGTGGAACGCGGGGAGGCAGTGCATGAACTTCACCCTCGCGTTGCCCGTCTTCTTCAGCAGCGACGGCGTTGACTTGGTAGGGCGCGAGCAGCTTCACCCGCTCATCCCACACGCTCTTCGCCTCACCCATCGACACCCACACATCGGTGTGCACGAAGTCGACACCGGCTACCGCGTCGTCCGCGCTCTCGGTGACCGTGATCGTGGCGCCCGTGCTCGCGCCGATCTCGCGGGCGATCTTCACGACGTCGGCGGCGGCGCGAGCGATCGTCGGCCCGGCGAGGCGGACGTCGGCCCCCATCAGCGCGCCCATGACGAGCAACGAGCGGCCCATGTTGAACCGGCAGTCGCCGACGAAGGCGTAGCTGAGCGCGTCGTAGGGTTTGCCGCTCGCCTCGTGCATCGTCAAGAAGTCGGCGAGCATCTGAGTTGGGTGCCATTCGTCGGTCAACCCGTTGTACACGGGGACCCCGGCGTACTCCGCGAGCACCTCGACGTCGGTCTGCTCGTTGCCTCGAAACTCGATCGCGTCGTACATGCGGCCGAGCACGCGGGCGGTGTCGGCGACTGACTCCTTGTGGCCGAGCTGCGAGCCCGAGGGGTCGAGGTAAGTGACGTGGGCGCCTTGATCGAACGCGGCGACCTCGAACGCGGACCGTGTGCGGGTGGAGGTCTTCTCGAAGATCAGCGCGATCTCTTTGCCCTCGAGTCGCTTCGCCTCTGTCCCCGCGTACTTCGCGATCTTCAATGCCTCCGAGAGCTGCAACAGGAACCGCAGGTCTCGCGGCTCGAAGTCGATCTCCTTCAGGAAGCTGCGGTTGCGCAGGTTGAACATGGGGGTCACCGTACAACCAGCCTGCTCGTCGGCCCGGCGCTCCACCCTGGTGGTTTGCAGACCGTTTGGCTGCCGTTCACTCAGGCTCTCACTCAGTGGCCGAGCCCGGTCTTGAAGGCCGGTCTTGAGACCGACCACGATGAGACCGAACGCGCCGGTCACTGCTGCGAACCTCCACGGGTGTGGGTGCTCGTCGGACACGAGCACGCCGACGAGGCCACCGAGACCGACGAGTTGCACGAAGGCGACGGCAACCGAGAGCCACAGCGCCACGCGGTCTTCGAGCACACCGATGCGTCCGAGTCCGAGGACGAAGGCGGGGGGCACGGCCGCGAGCAGGATCGGAAGTCCATCGGCCATCGCTCTTCTGATCTCGGTGCGCCCCTGTGCCGCGGTGCGGCGCAGGCGATCGCCGACAACTTCGGCGTAGAGGTGAGCGACGTATGTCGCCAGACCGACGCCGCCCACGAGCTCCCAGCCCCAACCGGACGCGACCTCGTCGGCATCTATGAGCGCGAGCGAGGCGAGGACGAGCACCGTCCCGTAGGAGGCTGCGCTCACTCGTTCGGCGAGGCGCTCGCGCGGCCAGCGCTCGAGCTGTCGCAGCAGGTTCACGGCCCCCGCCATCCGCGTGCGGTCGGTGTCAGGCTGTCCATCTCGTCGCGCTCCTCGTGGATGGGGTCAGAGTGATGTTCGCGTCCGGGCACGGCCTCGGCGTTGATGCTTCCTCCCGCTGCCGTTGACGTTACGGTGAGCGTTTCCGACGGCCGTAGGGAGGCACTTGATGGTTGCGACCATGCCCGCCACACCAGCGGAGGGCGCAGGCCGACTGGTATCGGTTGTCGGCCGATGAGGTCTGCGGGCGACTCGACGTCGACCGTGCGACGGGCCTCAGCGCCGCGGAGGTCGACGCCCGGCGCGCGCGGTACGGGCCGAACAAGCTCGCGGAAGAGGCCAAGGAGCCCGCCTGGAAGTCGTTCCTGCGTCAGTACCAAGACCTCATGCAGCTGGTGCTGGTCGGCGCGGCCGTCGTCAGCATCGTCGCCCTGCAGGATGTCTCGACCGGATTGGTCGTGATCGGCCTCACGGTCCTGAACGCGGTGATGGGCCTGCACCAGGAGGGCAAGGCCGCGGAGAGCGTCGCCGCGCTCCGCCAGATGCTGATCATGAATGCGAACGTCCGCCGCGACGGCCAAAGGGTCCAGATTCCCGGCGGAGGAGCTCGTCCCGGGAGACATCGTCGGCTTCGAAGCGGGGGACAAGGTTCCGGCCGACGGACGCATCCTCGTGGCGGCCACGCTGGAGATCGAAGAGGCCGGTCTCACGGGCGAGAGCACCCCGGTGTCCAAGGTCGTCGACGCCGGTCGCCGGTGAGGACATCCCGCTCGGCGATCGCATCGACATGGCCTACATGAACTCCCAGGTCACGCGCGGGCGCGGCGAGATGGTGGTCACCGCGACCGGGATGTCGACCGAGGTCGGTCACATCTCCGGGATGCTCGCAGGTGTCGAGCAGGAGAAGACTCCGCTCACCAAGCAGCTCGACCAGCTGACCGTGCTGATCACGATCATGGCCGCGGCCGCACTCGTGCTCATCGTCGTCATCGGGCTGATTCGAGGCGAGGACTTCGACCAGCTGTTCCTCGTCGGGATCAGCCTGGCGATCGCGGCGATCCCCACCGGTCTTCCTGCGGTCGTCACGACGCTTGCTGTCCTTCGGCACGCAGGAGCTCGCGAAGAAGGGCGCGATCGTCAAGCGGCTCCGCTCGGTGGAGACGTTGGGTTCGACGTCCGCGATCTGCTCCGACAAGACCGGCACCCTGACGCTCAACCAGATGACGGCGCGGGAGCTCGTCGTTGTCGGTGGGCGCTTCAGCGTCGACGGCGAGGGTTACTCGACGGTGGGACGGATCCTGCGGATCGCGGGAACCCATGAGGGTTCCCTGGAGCCGTTCGTGCTGCCGATGGCGCTGGCCAACGACGCGGTGATCCGTGATGGGGCGTGCATCGGCGACCCGACCGAGGGTGCCCTCGTCGTCTTGGCGGCCAAGGGCGGCCTCGACGTCGACGAGACCAGGCGGTACTACCCCCGCGTTGCCGAGGTGCCGTTCGACGCCGAGTACAAGTTGATGGCCACGTTCCACGAGATGGACGACGACGGCACCGCAGTGGTGCGGTGCTTCGTCAAGGGTGCTCCCGATGTGCTTCTCGCCCGGTCGTCTCGGTACATGGCTGTCGACGGCTCCTCCGCCCCGATGACCGACGAAAATCGCGAACGCGTGCTTTCAGAAAACGACCGGCTCGCCGGCGAAGGGCTCCGGGTGCTCGCGGTGGCTCGGCGCGACTTCGACCCCGCCTGCCTTCGATCCTGCGGGCGATCTCCTCGCGCTCGTGAGCGACCTCGAGCTCGTGGCGCTGATCGGCATCGTCGATCCGCCGCGCAAGGAGGCGAAGGACGCGATCGCGCTCTGCCACGACGCGGGCATCCGGGTCCGGATGATCACCGGCGACCACGCGACGACCGCATCGGCCATCGCGCAGCAGCTCGGCATCGAAGGCCGAGCGCTCACGGGAGCGGAGTTCGCGGCGATGCCCGACGAGCAGCTTCTCGCCGAAGTCGACGGCATCGGCGTCGTCGCCCGCGTCGCGCCGGAAGACAAGGTCCGCCTCGTCAGCATCCTCAAGCGCCAGGGGAACATCGTCGCGATGACCGGCGACGGCGTGAACGACGCGCCGGCCCTCACTCGAGCCGACATCGGCGTGGCCATGGGCATCACGGGGACCGAGGTCACCAAGGACGCCGCCGAGATGATCCTGACCGACGACAACTTCGCCACGATCGTGGCGGCGGTCGAGGGTGGGCGGGGTCTCTACGACAACTTGATGAAGTACATCCGCGTCCAGATGATCATGCTGGCCGGCTTCATCCTCACCTTCGTCGGCGCCGGCATCTTCGACATCGCGAACGGCTCGCCGCTTCTCCCATTGCAGATCCTCTGGATCAACTTCGCGGTCGACGTGCTTCTTGCGCTCGGCCTCGGTTTCGACGCGCCGTCGCCGGGGCTCATGAGCCGGCGTCCTCGATCACCGGAGGAGCCGGTGATCGCACGGGTCCTCGGCGCTCGGCTCGGTTTCGCGGGTCTGCTGGTGGCGATCGGCACCCTGGTCGTCGTGGCGTGGGCCGAGGATCGTCACGGTCTCGCGGTCGCGACCACCATGGGTTTGATCACCATGTCGCTCCTCCACATCGCGGCATCCCTCGAGTGGCGCGATCCGCATCGACAGCGTCTTCAGCCGCAGCACCTTCGCCAACGGGCGCTTCAACCTCCTGATGCTCACGGCGCTCGGCCTCACGCTGCTGGTCACGACGCTGCCGCTGCTTCAGCGCATCTTCGACACCGTCGACCTCGACGGCGACCAGTGGCGCGTCTGCCTGATCGTGGTGGCGGCGTACTTCGTGCTCGCCGAGATCGGCAAGCTCCTTCTCCAATCGCTTCGTGCACGACGACAGAGTGATGTTCCGTCAAGCACTCCCTCAACCCGGGAGGTACGCGTGATCCTCGCTGACTTCGGCTCCGGTCAGTTCTTCTGGTCGATGGTCTGGTTCACCTTGTTCTTCATCTGGATCTGGCTGCTGTTCATCATCTTCGGCGACATCTTCCGCAGTCCCGATCTCTCCGGATGGGGCAAGGCGCTGTGGTCGATCTTCATCATCTTCGTGCCCTACCTCGGGATCTTCGTGTACCTGATCGCCCGCGGGCACAAGATGCAGGAGCACGCCGTGCAACAGGCTCAGCAACAGGACGCCGCGATGCGTCAGTACGTGCAGAGCGTCACCACGACCGGCGGAGCCGCCGATGAGATCGCCCGCCTCGCCGAGCTGCGCGACAAGGGCGCGATCAGCGACGCCGAGTTCGAGCAGGCCAAGGCGAAGGCGCTGCAATGAGCAAGGGTGGCAAGAAGGGCAAGAAGAAGAGCAAGAAGCACGAGAAGAGCGAGCACGGCGAGAACAGCCAGGCCACTGGGCACGCGTCCACCGAGAGCCCTCCGAAGATGAAGACCAAGGAGTACGAGGCCGAGCTGCGCACGTTGCAGGGCGAGCTCGTCGCGATGCAGGAGTGGGTCAAGGCATCTGGCGCCAAGGTCTGCATCGTGTTCGAGGGCCGAGACAGCGCGGGCAAGGGCGGCACGATCAAGGTGATCACCGAGCGGGTGAGCCCGCGGGTGTTCCGCGTCGTCGCTCTCCCGAGCCCGACCGACCGCGAGAAGTCGCAGATGTACGTGCAGCGGTACGTGCCTCACCTACCCGCCGGCGGCGAGGTCGTGATCTTCGACCGCAGCTGGTACAACCGGGCCGGGGTCGAGCCGGTGCTGGGCTTCTGCACGCCCGAGGAGACGGAGCGATTCCTCGAGCTGGCGCCCGGCGTCGAGAAGGCGATGGTCGACTCGGGGATCATCCTTCTGAAGTACTGGCTCGAGGTCAGCTCGGACGAGCAGACCCGCCGGCTGCAGAGCCGTGTCGATGACCCTCGCAAGATCTGGAAGCTGTCGGAGATGGACCTCAAGTCGTACAACCGGTGGTACGACTACGCGCGGGCGCGTGACGCGATGTTCGAGGCGACGGACAGCAAGTGGGCGCCGTGGCACGTCGCCAGGACCGACGACAAGAAGCGGGGACGGCTCAACATCATCACGCACCTGCTCAGCCAGATCCCGTACGAGCCGTTGAAGCCGAGGAAGGTCAAGTTCCCCGATCGCCAGCCGCCCGACGACTACGTCGAGCCCGATCTCTCGTCGCGTCAGATTCCCACGGCATTTTGATGAAGAGGCGGGCCTGACATGAGCGTCGAGGCCCGAGGCGATCGTCGCTTGGCGATCCTGCTCTCGATGGCCATGTTCGTGCTCGTCGTCGACACCTCGCTGATGAACGTCTCGATCGCGGAAGTGGTCAAGGATCTCGACACGACCGTGAGCGGCGTCCAGTCGGCGATCGCGCTCGAGGCGCTCGTGTCGGCGGCGTTCATCCTCATCGGCAGCAAGGTCGGCGACCTGATCGGACGCAAGCGCGCCTACGTCATCGGTCTGTGCGCCTACGCGATGGGCGCCTTGGCGATGGCTCTCGCTCAGGGGCTCACGGCAGTCATCATCTTCTGGGCGATCATCGGCGGGCTCGGCGCGTCGATGTTGTTGCCCGCCATGCAGTCTCTGATCCATGGCAACTTCGAGGGTGCCGCGCAGAAGCAGGCGTACGCGCTCGTCGGTGCTGCTGCGGCGATCGCCGCGGCGGTCGGTCCGCTGATCGGCGGCTTCATCACCACGTACCTCTCGTGGCGGATCGCATTCCTCCTCGAGGACCTGATCATCGTCATCGTCCTCTGTGGCATCAAGCTGGTCCGTGACGTGCCCTACACCGGTGAGCGACGCGTCGACGTTGTCGGCGCGGTGCTCTCGATCTTGGGCATGGGCGGCATCGTCTTGGGCATCCTCGTGTGGCAGGAGGGGGGCGAGGCGGTCGCGCTGCTGCTCGTTGTCGGCGCGGTCGCGCTCGGCTCGTTCGCCTACTGGCTCGTGCGTCGAAAGCGTGAGAGCAAGCCGACGCTCATCGACCCCGACCTGTTCAAGGCCCCGCTTGTTCAGGTTCGGCATCTCCGGGCAGACGCTTCAACAGATCGCGCTCGGCGGCATGATGATCGCCCTGCCGATCTACCTGCAGATGGTGCTCGAGTACAACGCCATGGAGGCCGGCTTGTCGCTCGCGCCGCTCTCGCTCAGCATGTTCGGCGTCGCGCTGCTCGCGGCCAAGAGATCGGCTCGTCGGCGTCCGAGCAGCATCATTCGTTTCGGCTTCGCGCTGTTGGCGATCGCGATGGTGGCCCTGATCCCGCTCGTCCCTCGGGTCGACTCCGGCTGGTACCTCGTCATCCCGTTGATGGTCGCAGGGTCAGGCCTCGGCCTCCTGGTGTCGCAGCTGAACAACTACACGCTGTCGCCGATCACGGAGGAGCGCGTCAGCGAGGCGGCGGGCGTGAACTCGGCCGGCGGGTCGTTCGGGCTGTCGTTCGGCTTGGCGTTCTCGGGCGCGATCATGCTCGCCTCGCTGTCGTTCTTCTTCACGAACATGGCGAACGACAGCACCGTCCTGCCTCCGGATGACAAGCAGACCGTCGCGGAGGTGCTCGAGTCGGATGCGGAGGTGATGACGAACACCGCACTCGAGGAGCAGCTGGCGGGCCAGCCTCAGGAGATCCAGGACGAGATCATCCGGATCAACACCGACGCGAGGCCGAAGGCACTTCAGGTGGCGCTGGTCGTTCCCCTCGTCGCCGCGCTCCTCGGGTTGCTCCTGTCGTTCCGCATGATGCGCCTTCCGGATCCCACGCCGTCAGCGGCGACGGAAGGAATGGCCTTCGGCTGAGTCACCCGCGCGGGCACCATGGCGGCGTGAGTCGCCTGCCCCACGGATACACGAACCTCACACGCCGGCTCCCCTACGGCAGGGTCGAGAAGCGCTACCTCGGGCGGGACCGCTTCGCGCGAGCCGATCGCGAGTACGCGTGTCTGGCGGGACTGGCCCATCTGCTTCCCGTCCCCGACGCGGTGGAGCAAGACCCTGCAGTACCGCTGCTCGTCATTCGGGATCTACCGGGCGCGCACGGCCAGGAACTGATCGACGCAGGTCGCGCGCCGGAGGTTTTGCGCCTGCTCGGTGCGGTTCTCCGGGCCGTCCAGCAGGTTCCTCCCTCGGCCGTGATCGGGCTGACGGGAACCGGCCCCGTCATCGTCCACGGAGACTTCGGACCACAGAACGTGCTCATCGAGGGGAACGAGATCACCGCACTCCTGGATTGGGAGTTTGCGCACATCGGACAGCCGGTCGAGGACCTCGCGTGGGCGGAGTGGATCGTTCGCATGCACCATCCGAACGCGGTGGACGACCTGTCCGTGCTGCACGAGGCCGCCGGGCTGGACATCGCGTGGTCGACGCGTCATCGGGCGATGGTCACGAGGTGTGCGGAGCTGAAGCGGATCTCGGAGGAGACGGGGTCGCCTGACGTGATCGCGCTCTGGAGTGATCGGCTGAGCGCGACCGAGCACTGGACGGAATGAGCTGCTCGGCACAACGCCGGATGCACGCTCCCCTTAGGGTGCCGGTGGTGGGTCCGTTGACCGACGAGGAGCGCTACGCCTTCGACCTGCAGGGCTTCCTCGTGCGTCGCGGGGTGCTGGCCCCGGCCGAGCTGGCCGCCCTCCGCGAGGCGATCGACGGCCTCGGGCTGGCGCCACCGGGGGACACGATCCAGAGCCAGCGGTTCAGCGGCCACCTGCCGCGAGCCGTGGCATTTCAGCACCTCATCGATCATCCAGCGGTGTTCGACATGGTGGTCGAGCTGTGCGGTGTGCACGTCCGCCTCGACCACGCCTACGGCATCGTGATGGCGCCGGGCACCAGCGGCCTGGGATTGCACGGCGGCGCCACCCCGTTCGATCCCGCGCAGTACTACCTGGTGCGAGACGGGAAGATCCGCTGCGGCCTGGTCGCCGTCCAGTGGGCGCTCGTCGACCATCCGGCCGGCGGCGGCGGCTTCTGCGCCGTGCCCGGGAGCCACAAGGCGGGCTTCGCCAGGCCCGAGCGGCCTGACGGCCGGCTCGCGGTGGAGGTCCCGCTGGCCGCCGGCGACCTCGTGATGTTCACGGAGGCGCTCACCCACGGCACGCTGGTCTGGCGGGGCCCGGAGATCCGGCGCACGCTGCTCTACAAGTATTCGCCCGGGAGCTCGACGTGGGCGGAGGACCAGCGGTGGCCGGCGGCGCTGCTCGATCAGCTCAGCGAACGGCAACGGCTTCTGTTGCAACCACCGTCGGTCGCGTACCACCAACCGGTCATCTGACCCGCTACTGGTCCCGCGAGGTCAACACGCAGAACTCGTTGCCTTCCGGGTCAGCCAGAACGAGCCACGGAACGTCGACCTGCCCGACGTCCACTGGCGTCGCGCCCCGCTCCAGCAGCGCGGCGATCTCGGCGTCGCGGTCGTCGGAGGTGTGCGGCGCGAGGTCGATGTGCAACCGGTTCTTGATCGTCTTCGGCTCGCTGACCCGACCGAAGACCAGCCCCGGGTTCTGCTGCGTCCAGGGCGTTGAGGCGTTCGCCGCGTCGAGCAGATGCGGGGGGACGATGACGACCTCGTCGTCGGCTTCGTAGACCTTCGTCCAGCCGAGGGTGACTCGCCACCATTCGGCGAGGGCGGCCGGGTCGTGGCAGTCGACAACGACGGTGTACCAGCGGAGCGTCATGGCGTCACGCTACGAGCCGGGCCCGCGATGACGGAGAATCAGGCGGTGCACGACGACCTGATCGACTCCGGCCGGCGCCGGCTCTACGTCGTGTCGATCCTCGGCATCCTCCTGCTCGCGCTCGCGATGACGTTCGTCATCTTCCCGATCGCCTATGCGGTCGGCGCGCTCGGAACGCTTCTTCGAGGCTCCGGCAGCTACGGATGGAGCCTCATCGGCATCAGCTTCGGGTCGGCGTTCGCCATCGCACTGGCGGTGTCGGCGGTCGGGTTCGTGTGGGTCTTTCGACGCGCTGAGCGCGCCGTGCTGACCCCGATGCAGCTGTTCCCGCGTCCGTTTTCGGCAGGGAGTGCGGCGATCGTGCCGCGAGATCCAGTGGGCGAGCATCGGCAGGTCCGCAATCTGCTCGACGGGCTGAGCATCGCATCGGGCGTCTTTCCTCCGCCGTCGTCCGCGGTGATCCTCGATCCGGCGCCCAACTGCCTCACGATCGGTCGCGGCAAGGAGACCGCCTGGATCGTCGTCACCACCGGCCTCGTCGACTCGCTGAGTCGAGACGAGCTCGAGGCTGTCCTGGCCTACGAGATCGGTCGGGTCGCGGCCTACGAGGTCTCGCTCGACACCGCCGTGTACGCCTGCACCGCTCGCGTGTTCGAGCTGTGGGCGTTGCCGTTCGCCGACGGTGACTTCGATCTCGACAATGTGATCTTCCTGCCCATCACCTTGCTCACGACGCCGGTCGCGCTCGGCGGCGCGCTGCTTCGTCGGTATGTCCTGCGGTCGCGTGCTCGCCTCTCGGACGGGCTCGCGGTGCGGTACTGCCGCAATCCCGCAGCACTGCTGTCCGCGCTGCGGAAGATCGACGCCGATCCCCGGACCGTGCGAGCGGCCGACCTCGACGCCGCGCATCTCTGGCTCCAGTACCCGCACACGCGGGCGTCGCGCCTCTTCTTCGGATCACGGAAGATCCTTCGCGATCGCATCGCCCGACTCGAGGCGCTGACCGGCCAAGCGAACGCGAGTCCCCGATGAAGTACGCGCGGACCGAGGTGGAGCGGCGCTTCCTGCTCGATGGGGTGCCGGTCGACGCCGTCGAGTCGCGCGAGATCACGGACCACTACCTCGACGGCACCCAGCTTCGGCTCCGCAAGGTCGAGGAGCGGGGCGTGCCCACTGTGTACAAGCTCGGCCACAAGCAGCGGCCCGATCCCGACGACGGCATCGTCGTGTTCCACACCACGATCTACCTCACCGAATCCGAGTACGCGCTCCTTCGCAGCCTTCCGTCGCACGAGCTGCGCAAGACGCGGCTCACGGGTTCCTCTTGGCGACCATGACACGATCGTCGATGTGTTCTCCGGAGCGCTCGAGGGCTTGGTCGTCCTGGAGGTCGGCTTCGACGGCCGCGAGGAAGCCGAGGCGTTCATCCCGCCGCCGTGGGCCGGCGCGGAAACGACGCTCTCCGGTGGCGAGCTCGCATCGATGTCCGCTGCCGAGCTCAGCGCTCGTCTGGCAGCCAGCTAAGACGCGGTCGGACAGCGCTCCGTGATGCGAGCCCGGAGTGCGGGGACCTGTTCGTTGAGTTCAGCGAGTCGCGTTCGGATCGCCGTGATTGCCGTGCCGATGCGTGCCCCCAGTTCTGGGTTTCCTTGCGCGAGCTCGGGTTGCTTCGCTTCGAGCCACGCCAGCAACGCGGTGCCGCGCTCTTGCACCTTGTCGAGGTGACTGAGCAACCGGCCTGCCCACTCGCAGCCCGGTGCTGGCCCCTCCGCCCGACCCGCCCCGGTGGACGCAGCCGCGCCGGTGCCATCCCGCGCGGACGCGAGGTCGGCGCCGCCGAGGACGAGCATGCCCAGGAGGGCCATGCCGACCAGAGCCAAGCAGGCCACGAGCTTGCGAATCATGAGGAACTCCTGACGTCGGGGTGCTGGCTCGCCCTGATCGCCACCGCCACACCAATTGTGACGCGCGCCGGTGGGTCGCGCCACCGTCACGCTGCGATGCTGGGGGAGTGGACGTGACCGCCGATCTCGCCGCGCCCTGCGGGCCCGCCGACCTTCTGGCTTGGGTGTCCGATCTCGGGCGCTATCCCGACTGGTTGTCGATCGTCACGAAGGCCACGCCCACCGGTGCGTCGCCCGATGACGAAGGGCCCGCCTGGCTCGTGGATCTGCGCGGCCGTCTCGGTCCGCTCGCTCGCTCGAAGCGACTGCGCATGGTGCGGACCTCGCTGGCTGACGACCGTGCAATCTTCGAGCGCCGTGAGGCCGACGGTCGCTCGCACGCGCCGTGGGTGCTCGAGGCGACCGTCGCACCTACTGAAGATGGCAGCCATCTGGTGATGCACCTGCACTACGGGGGAGCGCTCTGGGGTCCCGTGCTCGAGCGGATGCTCGGCGACGAGATCGAGAACAGCCGCCCCCGCCTCCTCGCCTGCCTCTCCCGCTGACCCCGGCTGGTTTTCTTGGCGTTCCTGGGTGCCAGAGCCCCGCACGCGCCAAGAGATTCAGCTGGGGGTGGCGCGGGCGGTCCAGCGGCCGTCGCGCTGGTCGAGCGCGAGCTCGAGCCCGAAGCACTGCGACAAGGCGGCGGCGGTGAGTGATTCCTGGATCGGGCCCGAAGCGACGGCATGGCCGTCGCGCAACAGCAGCGCATGCGTGAAGCCTCGGGGGATCTCGTCGACGTGGTGGGTGACGAGCACCAGTGGGGGACTGGCGGCGTCGAGCGCGAGCGCGCCGAGCCGCGTGACGAGGTCTTCGCGCGCGCCCAGGTCGAGTCCGGCCGTGGGCTCGTCGAGCAGCACCAGCTCGGGATCGGTCATGAGCGTGCGGGCGAGCAGCACGCGCTGTTGCTCGCCGGTCGAGAGCGTGCCGAACATCCGCTCGGCGAAGCTCGCGACGCCGAAGCGGTCGAGCAGCTCGATCGCGCGCGAGCGGTCGGCATCGGTGTAGGTGTGCCACCACGGCTCGAGCGCGGCGTTTCGGGCCGTCATCACGACGTCGACGACCTCGACCTCGCGGCGCAGCATCGCGGCCAGCGACGCGCTCGCCAGGCCGATCCGCGGCCGGAGCCGGCGGACGTCGACCCGTCCGAGCTCGCCGCCGAGCACCGTCACGGTGCCACGGGACGGGTGCAGGTACAGCGACGCGATGCGCAGCAGTGACGTCTTGCCCGAGCCGTTCGGTCCGAGCACCACCCAGCGCTCGCCGGTGCAGACGCGCCAGTCGATGCCGTCGAGCATGCACCGCCCGTCGTAGACGAGCGACACGCCGCGCAGCTCGAGCGTCGGGGCGGACGGCTCCTCCGTCACGGGGCGGCGATGGGGAGCTCGAGCAAGTGCGGGCGCCCGCTGCTCGAGCGCGGCGGCGACCGCGTCGCCGATGTCGCCCGCGTTCTCCACGAGGGTCGCGTCGACGCCCATCGAGCGCGCCAGCCCGACGTAGTCGACCGGTGGGTCGTCGATGTCCATGGCGATGAACCGGTCCGACTTGGCGCTGTCTCGGGCCATGCCCCGGAGATATTTCTTGAGGATCAGGTACTGCCGGTTGTTGACGACGGCGAAGACCACCGGCAGCTGCTCGTGCGCCGCGGTCCAGAGCGCCTGGGGCGAGTACATCGCCGAGCCGTCGCCGACGACGCACAGCACGGGTTCGCGGTCGCGGCCGAGAGAGACGCCGAGCGCGGCCGGCATGCCCCAGCCGAGACCACCGCCCTTGCAGAAGAAGTACCGGCCGGGCTCGGTCCAGTGGTGGAAGCCGCGGACGTAGACGCCGGTCGTGATGGCCTCGTCGACGACGACGCGTGTCGGGAGGTACGCCTCGCACGAGCGCGTGGGCGGCGGCCATCGGATCCATCGGTGACGAGCTGTAGCGGCCGAGCGCGGTCTCTTCGAGCTGCGCGATCTCCGCGTCTCGGCGCGCCCGGGCCGCGTGCACGGCGTCGGCGACCGCGGTGGCGTCGACCCGGTCTGACACGAGCGGGAGCAGCGCGGCGAGTGTCGCCTTGGGGTCGCCGACGAGGCCCAGCTTCGTCGGGAAGAACCGAGCGAGTCGGGCGGGATCGGGGCACAGATGGATGAGCTCGACCGCCTCCGGCAGGACCGGCCCTGGCGTGTACGGATACACCATGAACGGGTGCGCGCCGATCGCGAAGACTCGTTCGATACGGCGCGAGCGAAGCGTGGATGGCGCCCGCCGCCGGTGGGAGCATCCCCGCGTAGAGCGGATGCGCGGGCGGGAAGATCCCGGTCGAGTGGAGGGCCGCTCCGTAGACCGGCGCGCCGAGGGCCTCGGCCAGCGCGACCAGCTCGCCGACGGCGCCGGAGGCCGACACCTCGTCGCCCGCGACGATCGCGAGCCGAGCCGATCGGCGGCTCGGTCAGCAGCGTGGCGAGGTCGTCGAGCGAGGCGGCGACCGTGCGCCGGTCGATCGTCGACGCAGGTGGCACCGCGACGTCGCCCTCCGCATCGAGCGTCGACATCGGCAGCGACACGAACACCGGACCCACCGGCGGCGACGCGGCGTCGTGGAAGGCCCGCCGCATGACCGTGCCGAGCTCGTCGAGGGTGCGCACCTCGTGCACCCACTTCGACACCGGGCGGGCGAGCCCGACGAGGTCGCCCGAGAGCAGCGGGTCGTTGACGATGTGGCGCTAGTCCTGCTGGCCGGCGGTCACCACGAGCGGTGTGCCGTTCGCGTCGGCGTTCGTGAGGTTGCCGATCGCGTTGCCCAGGCCGGCGGACGTGTGCAGGTTGAGGAAGGCCGGGCGGCCGGTCGCCTGCGCGTACCCGTCGGCCATCGCGACGGCGGTCGCCTCCTGGAGGGCGAGCACGTAGTCGAGGTCGTCGCCCGCCGGACCGGCCAGCGCGTCGATCAGCGGCAGCTCGGTGCTACCGGGGTTGCCGAACAGGTGGCGCACCCCTTCGGTGCGCAGCACTTCGAGGAGGACTTCTCGACCATCACGCGCCCGAACCGTCACGGCGCCCACCGTATCGGTCGGTCAGTGCGCCAGTTCTTCCTCGCCGTCGGGACGACCCGTCATGTGGCGTTGCCACGTGTCGAACATCGCTGCGTACCTGCCGCGCTCGGCGAGAAGCTCCGCATGCGAGCCCAGCTCGACGATGCGACCTCCGTCGACGACGGCGATCCGGTGTGCACGCATCGCGGTGGCCAGGCGATGCGCGATGAGGATCGCGGTGCGACCTTCGAGGAGCACATCGAGACCATGCTCGACCTGGGCTTCGGACCGCAGGTCGAGGTTGGCCGTCGCCTCGTCGAGGACCAGCACGCGCGGCCGGGCGAGAAACGCGCGAGCGAGCGCGAGGAGCTGTCGCTCGCCCGAGGAGAGCGTCGCCCCCCGCTCGTGCACGAGCGTGTCGAGGCCGTGGGGGAGCCGGGCGACGAGGTCGTCGAGGCCCACGGCGCGACACGCCTCGGCGACTTCCTCGTCTGAGGCGTCGGGACGGGCGAACGTGATGTTCGAGCGCACCGAGCCCGCGAACAGGAAGGCCTCCTGCGGCACGACGCCGAGCTGTCGCCGAAGCGACGCGAGCGTGACGTCGCGCAAGTCGTGGCCGTCGATTCGTACGACTCCCTGGGTGGGGTCGTAGAAGCGGGTCACGAGCTTCGCGATGGTGGACTTCCCCGCTCCTGTCGCGCCGACGAGCGCGAACGTCTCGCCGGGAGCGATGTCGAGCGTGACGTCTTCGAGCACCGACTGGCCCGGGGTGTATCCGAACGTCACGTGATCGAGCACCACGTGACCGGCGATCGGCGGGAGGTCGACCGCGTCGGGACGCTCGGGGACGCTCGGAGGAGTCGCGAGCAGGTCGCGGAGCTTGTCGACCGCCGCCTGCCCCGACTGGTAGGTCGTGTAGAGCTGCACGAGCTGTTGGATCGGCGCGAAGAACGCGGCGAGGTAGAGCACGAACGCCGTCAGCTCGCCGATCGTCAACGTGTCGTTCAGCACCATGTTTCCGCCGATGAGGAGCACGACCGCTTGCCCCGCCGCACCGATGAGGTCCGTCACGGGCCCGTAGACGGCCCCGACGCGAGCCGTGTACTGGTTGGCGCTCTGGTAGTCGCCGACGATGTTGCGGTGCTGGTGGACGTTGTGCCTGCGCCGGTTGTGCGCCGAGATGATGCGCATGCCCGAGAGGCTCTCTTGGAGGTCGGCCAGCACTTCGGCGATGCGTTCGCGGACACGCCCGTAGCCCCGGTCGGAGGCGCTGCGGTACCAGATCGTCGCGATCGGTCATCGCCGGCACGACGATGAGCACGGTGATCGCGGCGAGCATCGGGTTCAGCACGAACAGCACGACCGTCACGACGATCATCGTCAGGGCCTGTACCGCGAGGTTGACGATGCCGTCTTGGAAGAGCTGGCTGAGCGCCTCGATGTCGCTCGTCATGCGCGTCATGACGCGGCCCGCCTTCTCACCGGTGAAGAAGTCGATCGACAGTCGCTGGAGGTGGGAGAAGACACGCACGCGAAGGTCGTAGAGCAGGCTCTCGCCGACCCTGCCCGTCCAGGCGACGCGCAGGCTGCCCGCGATCATGCTGATCACGACGGTGACGGCGTAGAAGAGCGACGTGGCGACGAGCACCGCAGTCGAGCCCGCCATGATGCCCTTGTCGATCGCGCTGCTGGGTCAAGAGCGGGCCCGCCTGTGTCGCGAGCGTCTCGATGCCGACCAGGCCAAAGGCCCCCAGCAACGCGGCCCGACGTGTGTTGAGGAACCGCCGAAGCGTGAACGGTGCCTCGTCGTGCTCGATCTGGGTGAAGTGGATGTCCGGCGCCGGGTGGTCGGGCTCGATCGCCAGGATGTCCTCGACTCGGTCGACGAGCTCCGTCGGCACCCCGGCGAACGGAAGTCCGGCCGCGGCGCTCGACGCGGTCGCGGTCTGCCCGCCGAACGGCGAGCCGGCGGGAGGTCCGCCCCACGCCATCAGTCGGTCCCCGTCGCGGCCAGCTCGGCCGCATCGTCCCGGTGCCCGTCGTCACGGTCGACGTCGTGCGCGGAGCGGGCCAGCACCTCGACGTAGCGCGGCTCGGAGGCCATGAGCTCGGCGTGGGTGCCGTCGGCGACCACGCGGCCGCCCTCCACGAGCACGACACGGTCGGCCAGGTTGATCGTGGACAGCCGGTGGGCGATCACGAGCGTCGTGCGTCCCTCGAGGAGGTTGCTCAACGCTCCGTGGATGTGCTCCTCGACCTGCACGTCGACGGCGCTCGTGGCGTCGTCGAGCACGAGGATGGGCGGATTCGCGAGCAGCGTGCGCGCGATCGCGATGCGCTGGCGTTGTCCCCCCGAGAGGTCGTAGCCGCGTTCGCCGATGACGGTCTCGTAGCCCATCGGCAAGCTCGTCGATGAACTCGTCGGCATGCGCCGCGTGCGGCGGCCTCGACGTCCTCCGTCGAGGCGTCGGGCCGGGAGTAGGCGATGTTCTCGCGGATCGTCGTCGAGAAGAGGAATGGCTCGTCGAGCACGACCGCGACGTTCGCCCGAAGGCTTCCGAGCGTGAGGTCGCGGACGTCGAGTCCGTCGACGCGCACCGCCCCGCCGTCGACGTCGTAGAAGCGGGGCAACAGCCGCGCGATCGTGGACTTTCCGCTGCCCGTGCGGCCGACGATCGCGACCGTCTCACCCGGCGTGAGGTGCAATGAGAAGTGCTCGAGGACCGGCTCGTCCTGATCGGCCCCGGGCGGCGGTACGCGAACGTCACGTCGTCGAACTCGAGCTCGCCGCGGGGGGCGATGAGATCGACCGCGCCCGGCCGATCGACGATCTCGGGCGCCTCGTCGAGGATCTCGTAGATGCGAGCGGCGGAAGCGGCGGCCCGCTGGCCCAGCATCGTGATCATCCCAAGAAGGCGGAACGGAGCCTGGAGCATGATCACGTAGGCGTTGAACGCGACGATCGCGCCGACCGTGATCTCGCCCTCGATGGCCAGCCAGCCGCCGTACAGAAGCACGGCCGCGAGTCCGAGCCGGGGAAGGTTCTCCATGAGCGGGGCGTATCGGGCGCGGGTCATCGCGGTGCGCACGGAGGCCCACTGCAGACGCTGTGCGGCACCGGCGAGCTCGTCGACTTGTGCCTGCTCCGCCGCGAAGGATTTGACGACCCGGACGCCGTTCACGTTCTCGTCGACGATCGTCGCGACGTCGGCCATGCGCGCCTGCACGATCCAGGACAGCGGGAACGTCTGGTTCCGCAGCTTGACTCCAGCGAAGTACACGAACGGGATCGTCGAGAGGGCGACCATCGTGAGGCCGACGTGGATCGAGAACATGAAGACGAGTGCGACGACGAAGCTGAGGAGACTGAGCGAGACGAGCGGCGCGAACGTGAGGAACATCTGCACCGACCGGATGTCGGAGTTCGCCCGCGAGATGAGCTGACCTGACTGCACCCGGTCGTAGAACGAGAACGACATGCGCGTGAGGTGCTCGAACACGATCGACGCGCAGGTCGTACTCGAGTCGGTAGGCGATGCCGTAGAGCGACGACCGGTATCCGAACGTGAGGATCGACCGGAACACGGCGAGACCGAGCAGCGCCCAGATGTAGGGCGCCAGCGACGACGTGCGATCGATCAACGCGTCGTCGATCGCGTTCATCGTCACGCGGGGGATGAGCACAGCGGCGACGAGTGCGACGAACGCAGCCGCGAGCGAACCGAAGAACCTCGGCTTGCTCGACAGCAGCAGCGGCAGCATGCGCCTCCACCACGACTTGCTCTGATCCGGATCGGGATGCGCGCTCGGTGGGCCGGAGCGGGGAGTCACCCCCAACGGCTCGTACGAAGACCAGGTGTCGCTGGCCGTCACGCGCGGCTCGCAGCGGCTTTGCGGGCAGCAGCCATCGCCTGGCCCCAGAGGGTCAGCCCCTCCACGGCCCTGGGGGCGTCGGCCGCGTCGAGATGTTCGGTCAGCTCGGCCAGGCGAGCGGAGACCAGCCCGTCGGCCCGTTCGAGTGCCCGGCGACCGGCGGGCGTGAGGCGATGGTGGACTTTCCGGCGGTCGACGTCGTCGCCCTGGCGCTCGACGAACCCCTTGGCCACGAGCCCGTCGACGACGACCGTGATCGTCGGCCGGCTCACCGCGAGCGTGCCGGCCAGGGCCGATGCCCCGGCGGACCCTTCCGCCAGGAAGACCATGACCCGGTACTGCGGAAGGCTCAGATCGGCGGCGTCGAGAGCCAGCTCGACCTGCTTGGCCAGCCGGGCGGCTGCATGGGCCGCGGCCTGCCACTGCGGGTCGCCGGTACGTCCGTCGGCCGTTCCGTGGGCTGTTCGATGGTCACATGATTAGGTTACCGAAGCGAACCCTGTGCTGCCTCTCCCGGCGGGGGGCGCCCGCGACGGTTCCTTGGCTACCCTTTCGGCCCATCGTGCGGAGACGAGCCCCGGGGCTCCTTCTTGTTGCCTGCGCCGTGGTGGCTTCCTCCGCCGGGTTCGGTCTTCCCGCCGCGTCGGCCGACGACGTGTCGACGGCCCAGCGTCGCGCCAACGTGGCCGCGAACGAGCTCTCGCAGGCGTACACCGAGCTTGCCGCGCTCGACGAGGACGTCGCGCGGATCGAGGCCGAGCGCGCCGCCGCCGAGGCCGAGCTGGCGGGGCTTCGCGTCGTGGTCAACGAGACGGCCGTTCGCAGCTACGTGCACGCGGGCGGCGCCGACGTGCCTTTCCTCCTCGGTGGCGATCTCAACGTCGAGGTGCGGGCGAACGCACTGGCGCAGTTCGTCACCATGGGATCGATGGACGACATCGATCGCTACCGCTCGATGACCGCCGATCTCGAGACCGGCGCTGCGCTCCTGGCCCAGCGCAAGGACGCGCAGGCTGCCGCGGTCGAACAGCTGCAAGCCAAGAAGGCGGCCGCGTTGAAGGAGCTGGCCCGGCTGCAAGAGCTCAAGCGCAAGCGGGAGCAGGCCGAGGCGGCCCGTCGAGCGCGCCTGGCTGCTGCCGCCTCGCGGCGCGGCAGCACGAGCGGCTCGTCGCGCTCCGTCGTGATCTCGTCCTCCGGTGGATGGGTGTGTCCCGTGGCCGGCGGGACGGCGTTCGGCAACGACTACGGAGACCGACGTGGCAGTGGCCGCAGCCACAAGGGCAACGACATGCTCGCGGCCAGAGGCACGCCCGTCGTCGCTCCCGTGGCGGGCTACGTGACGTTCCGCAGCGTGTCGATCGGAGGTCGTTCGTTCTTCCTCAACGGCGTCGACGGCAACGAGTACTTCGGCACCCACCTTGCGGGATACGCGGGCGGGGCCCGAAACGTGAGCGCCGGTGAGGTGATCGCGTACGTCGGCGACGACGGCAACGCGCGCGGCACTCCCCACCTGCACTTCGAGATCCACCCCGGCGGAGGCGGCTCGATCAACCCCTACGCGACGCTGTCCAACGCCTGCTGACGGCGACGCGATCGGCGCTCAGCCGACCTCGGCGCAGGCCGGGACCGTCTCGAACGCCTCGTTGATCTCCGGGCTGTCGTACTCCTGTTGCAGCGCATCGAACTCCGCCTGGAACTCGCCCTGCGAGCCCGTGATCGCGTTGCCGAGCTCGGTCGCCGCGGCCGAGAACGTCTCGGGGTCGTCGGTCGGGAGGTTCTGCGCTTCCACCACCGCGTCCTCGAACGTCGTCTTCACCGGCTGGAGCGCCGCGAGCAGGTCGGCGGCGAGCTCGTCGCCTCGCTCGACGTCGGGCGCTCCCGCGCCTTCGACCGAGCCGAGCATGTCGTCGGTGAGCCCCACCACGTCCTGCATGAACGTGACGAGCAGGTCGCGGCCCTCCTCGAGGTCGGCGATGCCCTGCACGTCGGTGCTGAGCTGCGTTCCCAGGTCGTTGATGCCGGTCAGCCACGAGCCGACCGCGCCGCACACCTCGCCGGCCCACGCGTCTACCTGATCGTTGCCTGAGCCACTGGCCTGCGGTGGAGTCGGTCGACGCTTCTGACGTCTCGGCGGAGTCTGTCGTCCGACGACGCTTCGGTCGTGTCGGCTGATGATGACGAGTCGTCTCCACCGCACGCGGCGAAGCCAAACCCGGCGACAGTGACAGCAAGGACGAGAGCCGTGCGGTGGAGGTGCAGTTGCATGGCGGGCAACCTAGGTCAGGCACCTATTGCGTGGTAGCCACCGTCGACGTGGAGCATCTCGCCCGTCGTCGCGGGAAACCAGTCCGAGAGCAGTGCGACGCACGCCTTCGCGACGGCGCTCGAGTCGGTGATGCTCCACCCGAGCGGGGCACGGTCGGTCCACACGTCCTCGAACTTCTCGAATCCGGGGATCGACTTTGCCGCCAGCGTGCGGATAGGGCCGGCGGCGACGAGGTTCACGCGGATGCCGCGCGGGCCGAGCTCGCGCGCCATGTACCGCGACGTCGACTCGAGCGCGGCCTTCGCGACTCCCATCCAGTCGTAGGCCGGCCAGGCGACGGTGGCGTCGAAGTCGAGGCCGACGAACGAGCCGCCGCCCGTCATCAACGGCGCGAAGCAGTCGGCAAGTGCTTTGAACGAGTACGCCGAGATCTGCATCGCGACCGAGACGTCCGCCCACGTCGCGTCCATGAAGTGTCCGCCGAGGCAGTTCGGGGGCGCGAAGCCGATCGCGTGCAGAACGCCGTCGACTCTTCCCCACCGCTCCTGAAGGTCAGCGCGCACGGTGTCGAGGTGCTCCTCGACCGTCACGTCGAGCTCGAGGACCGCGGCGGGTGCGGACAGCTTGCGCGCGGTGCGCTCAGTCAGTGAGAGCCCCCGACCGGCGCCGGTGAGCACGATCTCTGCGCCCTCCCTCTGTGCGAGATCGGCCACACCGAACGCGAGCGACGCGTCGGTGAGCACGCCGGTGATGACGATGCGCTTGCCCTCGAGAAGACCCATGGTGCCTCCGACCGTCGATGCGTTGGCGACGTTACTGCCGGGTCGGGGCGCCCAAGGCTGGTGTGCAAGGCTGCGTCGATGCGCATCGGCATCCTCGGCGGAACCGGACCTGCTGGCACCGCGCTCGGCGCGCGCCTGGCGTCGGTCGGATACGAAGTGACGTTGGGCTCGCGGTCGAAGTACCGGGCGATGGAGGTGCTCGATGGGCTCCTCGCTCGCTGGACCGACTACGACCTCAACCTTTCGGCGAACGACAACGAGGGCGCAGCGGGCGCTGACCTCGTGATCCTCGCGACCCCGTGGGACAGCGCGGCCACCACTGCGCACTCACTCGAGAAGCAGCTCACGGGCAAGATCGTCGTGTCGATGGCGAACGCCCTCATAAAGATGGGCCACGAGTTCCAGCCTCTCGTGCCCCCGCGCGGCTCGGTCGCGGCCAGCGTGCAGGCGGCCGTGCCCGGCTGTCGTGTCGCGGCGGCGTTCCACCACCTCCCTGCGACAGAGCTCGGCCACCTGGGGCAGCCGATCGAGAGCGACGTGCTCATCTGCTCCGACTATCCCGACGCCGTGACCACGGTGTGCGAGATCACCTCGCGGATTCCCGGCTGCCGGCCCCTCGATGCGGGCGAGCTCTCGAACGCAACCGCGATCGAGATGTTCACTGCTGTGCTGCTGCAGCTGAACGTGCGTTACAAGACGCGAGTCGCCCCGCGACTCACTGGCATCAAGCTCTGACCGTGTCGATGCGCTTGTACGACACGGCACGACAGAAGGTCGTGCCGTTCGAGCCCGGACCGGTCGTCACGATGTACACGTGCGGCATCACGCCGTACGACGCGACACACCTGGGTCACGCAACGGTCTACGTCGTCTACGACGTGTTGCAGCGTCGGCTCCGCGACCTCGGCCACGACACCAGGTGCGTCCGCAACATCACCGACGTCGACGATCCCTTGCTCGCGAAGGCTCGGCAGCTCGGTGTGCACTACCTCGATCTCGCGGCCGGTGAAGTCGCACGGTTCGACAGCGACATGAAGGCACTCAACGTGCTTCCGTGCTTCAGCGAGCCGCGCGCGACCTCGGCGATCCCTGACATCAGAGGCTTCATCGGCATGGTGCTCGACCAGGGACACGCGTATCAGGCGGGCGGCGCGGTCTACTTCGACGTGTCGTCCTTCTCGGGTTTCGGCGAGGTGAGCGGCTACTCCGTCGACACCATGATCGAGCTCGCCCGCGAACGGGGCGGCAACGTCGACGATCCGCACAAGCGCCATCCGCTCGACTTCGTCCTGTGGCAGCCGTCGGCCGAGGGCGAGCCGACATGGGAGACGATGTGGGGGCCCGGGCGACCGGGCTGGCACATCGAGTGCTCGGCGCTCGCTCTCCGTGAGCTCGGCACGACGATCGATCTGCACGGCGGTGGCACCGACCTGATCTTCCCGCACCACGAGTGCGAGCGCGCGCAGAGTGAGGCGGCGACGGGCGAGCCGTTCGTGCGGCACTGGATGCACGTCGGGATGGTCCGGATGGACGGCGAGAAGATGTCGAAGTCACTCGGCAACCTCGTCTTCGTGAGCGACCTGTTGAAGACGTGGGATCCGAGGGCGATCCGGCTCGCGATCATCGAGCACCACTACCGCGACTCCTGGGAGTGGGACGAAGAGCTCATGCCTCGCGCCGCGGCACGCTTGCGGGCCTGGTCGGATGCCGGGTCCGATGCCGGGTCGATGCCGGCGAACCGGGCGACGGAGCCCTCGAAGCGGTGCGGTCCGCGCTTGATGACGACCTCGACACCCCCTCGGCACTGGCGGCAATCGACGCCGCCGCCGCGAATGGCCAGCCTGTGAGCGATGCTGCGGAGCTGCTGGGGGTGGATCTGTCGCTCGGCGATGAAGGCCCTGTGAAGAGCCAATGAACGGGGCGATATCGCGGGAGTGATGGCTTAGGCTGCGCGCGACTCCTTGATCCGCGAATCACGGATCCGCCCGACAATCCAAGGAGGACGATGGCCGAGCCCGGCGCCGGAAGGCTGCAGGACGTAGTGCGCGCGGTCGGGGGGCCGATCCACCGCGCGCTCTGGAAGATCGACGTCGAGGGCTTGCACCGCCTGCCTCCGAGCGGAGGGGCGATCCTGTGCCCGAATCACATCTCGTTCCTCGACTCCGCATTCCTGATGCTCGCGGTGCCGCGCCGCATCAGCTTCGTCGGCAAGGCCGAGTACATGGACTCGTGGAAGACGAAGTTCCTGTTCCCCGCGATGGGAATGATCCCGATCGATCGGTCGGGCGGCCGCTCGAGTGACGCGGCGCTCCAAGCAGCTTCATCGGCGTTGGCGCGCGGTCACCTCTTCGGCATCTTTCCCGAAGGCACCCGGTCTCGCGACGGTCACCTGCACAAGGGGCACACCGGCGCGGCGCGGCTCGCCCTCACGACGGGTTGCCCCATCTTCCCGGTCGGCGTCGTGGGCACAGCCGACATCCAGCCCTGCGACGCGAAGATGCCCAAGGTGGGCGGGTCCGCGCGGATCCGCATCGGACAGCCGATCGACGCGGTTCGCTACAAGGGCCGCGATGGCGACCATCTCCTGTACCGCGAGCTCACCGACGAGCTGATGTACGAGATCCGCGAGCTCACCGGTCAGCACTACATCGACCGGTACGCGACGAAGAAAGCCGAGACGCTGCCCACCGATGTCGCCAAGGTGCGGCTGTCCGAGCCCGCCGAGCGCGAACGCGGAGCTCGCCCGCGCGGGTTGAGCGCCGGTTGAGCAATCCCACGGGAGCGGCGAACCCGCACCGGTAGGCTCGCTTTTCCTATGAGCGACCTCATCGACATCGTGCTCCCCGACGGATCGACCCGCGAGGTCGCCGCCGGGCACGACGGCCGGAGGTCTGGCCGAAGCCATCGGGCCGAGACTCGCTCGTGACGCAGTGATCGCCGTCGTCGACGGGGTCGAGCGCGACCTCGATTGGGTGTTGTCCGCGGGAAACAAGGTCGAGATCGTCGTCCCGGCGTCCGATCGCGGCCGCTACACCCTGCGGCACTCCACGGCCCACGTGCTCGCCCAGGCGGTGCTCGATCTGTTCCCCGGCGCCACGTTCGGCATCGGGCCGCCGATCGAGGACGGCTTCTACTACGACTTCGATCTGCCCGAGGGGCGCACGTTCGCACCCGATGACCTCGTCCGGATCGAGGCGCGGATGCGCGAGATCATCGCCGAGAAGCAGCCGTTCATCCGCGACGAGATCAGCGAAGCAGAGGCGGCCAAGCGGTTCGCCGCGCACAAGTACAAGCTCGAGATCATCAGTGGCAAGGCCGACGATCCGACATCGGGCACCGACGCCGGGCTCGTGCGGGTGTACGACAACCCGCCCGCCTTTTGCGACGTGTGCCGGGGTCCGCATGTGCCCCACACCGGCCGACTCGGCCACTTCAAGCTGACCCGCGTCGCCGGTGCGTACTGGCGAGGCGACGAGCGCAACCCGATGTTGCAGCGGATCTATGGCACCGCATGGGAGTCGGCCGACGCGCTGAAGGACCACCTTCACCGGTTGGAGGAGGCCGAGAAGCGCGATCACCGCCGCCTCGGCCTCGAGCTCGACCTGTTCCACTTCCCGCCCGAGATCGGCGGCGGACTTCCGGTGTTCCATCCCAAGGGCGGCCTGATCCGCAAGCTCATGGAGGACTACTCGCGCGCCGAGCACGAGCGTGCGGGCTACTCCTTCGTGTGGACCCCGCACATCGCGAAGTCGACGCTGTTCGAGATCTCCGGGCACCTCAGCTGGTACGCCGACGGCATGTACCCGCCGATGGAGATGGAGGGCGCCACCTACTACCCGAAGCCCATGAACTGTCCGGGGCACATGCTCATCTTCCGGTCTCAGCAACGCTCGTACCGTGAGCTGCCGCTGCGGCTCTTCGAGTTCGGCACCGTGTACCGGTTCGAGCGCAGCGGTGTGCTGCACGGCCTCACGCGGGTGCGCGGCATCACCCAGGACGACTCACACATCTTCTGCACGTCCGAACAGCTCGCCGATGAGCTCGCGTCGCTGCTCGCGTTCGTGCTGCGCCTTCTGCGCACATTTGGCCTCACCGAGTTCGAGGCCGAGCTCGCGACCCGGCCGGAGAAGTACGTCGGTGAGCCCGAGGAGTGGGACGAGGCGACCGAGGCGCTGCGAGAGGCGCTGGAGACCGCCGGCCTCCCGTATGTCGTCGCCGAGGGTGAGGGCGCGTTCTACGCGCCGAAGATCGATGTGCACGTCCGCGACGCGATCGGACGACGCTGGCAGATGTCGACTCTGCAGGTCGACTTCCAGCTCCCCACCCGATTCGACCTCGAGTACATCGGTCCTGACAACCAACGTCATCGTCCCCGCGTGATCCATCGCGCGCTGTTCGGGTCGGTCGAGCGGTTCTTCGGCATCCTCATCGAGCACTACACGGGCGCGTTGCCGCTGTGGCTGTCGCCAGTCCAGGTGCGGTTGCTCGGCGTGCGCGCCGATCACGACGCGTACGCCGGTCGGCTCGCCGACCGTCTTCGCGCGGAGGGCTTTCGGGCCGACTGGGTGGGCGCGGACGAGCCGCTCGGCGCCCGCATCCGCAAGGCGAAGCTCGAGAAGATCCCCTACGTGTTGGTCGTCGGTGACGATGACGTGCGCGACGGCACTGTCGGGGTGAATCCTCGTGGCGGTGAGGTCGAGCGAGGCGTGCACGTCGACGCGTTTGTCGAGCGCCTGCAGGTCGAGCTCGTCGCGCATCTGTTGTGACGCTCGATCGGCTGTGGGCCGAGTGGCGTTCGACGTACGTGTCGGGGGTTGCGGCCAGCGCGTCGTCAGCGCAGTCGGTCTTCGCGCAGATCCTGGACTCGGGTAGCCCCGACGACGAGACACACATCGTGTGGCGAGGAGCCGAATGTTTCGCGATCCTCAACGCCTACCCCTACGGAAGCGGCCACTTGATGGTGATGCCTTATCGCGAGGTCGGCGCGCTCGAGGACCTCACCAGCGCGGAGCACGCCGAGCTCTGGAGCGGCGTTCGTGATGCCGTGGTCGCGCTGAAGGCCGCGTATGCGCCGGATGGTGTGAACGTCGGCATGAACCTCGGTCAGGCCGCCGGGGCCGGCGTGCCGGGTCACCTGCACGTGCACTGCCTGCCCCGCTGGACGGGCGACACGAACTTCATGACGTCGGTCGCCGAGACCCGGGTGCTGCCGGAGAGCCTCGACGTGAGCTGGCAGAAGGTGCGCGCGGCATGGCCGGTAGCGTCCCCGTGATGGCCGACGAGCACCGTGCCGAGGTAGGTGCCGAGGTCGGTGCCGAGCACCGTGACGAGCTGCCCGGCGAGCTCGACGTCTCGTCGTTCGTCGGGCCCTACCAGTTCCCCGACAACAGCCGTCGGCGCATCCCGGGCTTCCTCTACCTCGGTGTCGCGCTGGTGTGCTTCCTGTTGTGGCTCGGCTACGCGGACGGCGGCGTGCTCGTCAACGACGGCTTCCTCTACGTGGCGATCTTCCTCGCGTTGGTCGGCGTCTACTGCATCACGTCGGGCTGGCGTCTCGGCATCGACGAGAAGGGCGCGTTGGTCGCGGCATCGAAAGCCGTGGGCTTCCCCGTGGGTCATGCGTCGGCACAGCTCGGCTGGCGAGGGGTGAGGAGCCGGCCGACCTGGCGCATCCTGCTGTACTCGGCGGAGGAGCCGCCCAAGCAGCGCGGGTTCGTGCTCGTCGATGCCGTGGACGGGCGCATCGTCGACCATTTCACCGAGGACAACCCTGAGGAGTGGCCCGGCGTCAGCTGACGCCTCGTGCCTCTCGGCGACGCCGTTCGAGGTACGACCGCTCGGGCCCGGTGCCGGCGCACGAGATCGCCTGGTCGTACTCGGAGATCGCCTCGCGGAGACGCCCAGCCCGACGCAGCAGGTCGGCGCGCGCCGCATGCCGAAGGTGGTATCCGTCGAGCTCGGGACCCAGCGCGTCGAGCGCGGCGATTCCCACATCGGCGCCCTCGCTCATCCCAATGGCGACCGCGCGGTTCAACGCGACGACCGGCGACGGCCACCGATGGGCGAGCACGTCGTACAGCGCGGCGATCTGACACCAGTCCGTCGCTCCCATGTCCGGGGCTTCGGCGTGCAACGCCGCAATGGATGCCTGGACCTGCAGCGGACCCGGCTGCCCTTGGACAAGGGCCTGCTCCACGAGTGCGAGCCCTTCGGTGATCGCGTCGTGGTCCCAACGACTCCGGTCCTGCTCCTCGAGTGGTGCCTGTGCGCCGTTCGCGTCGATGCGCGTGTCGCGTCGGGAGTGGTGCAAGAGCATCAGCGCCAACAGGCCTCGTGCCTCAGGCTCGTCGGGCAGGAGATCGACCAGCAGGCGCCCCAACCGGATCGCTTCGTCGCACAGCGTTCTGCGCACCAGTGCGTCGCCCTCGGTCGCGCTGTATCCCTCGTTGAACACGAGGTACACGACCGCCAACGCGGCATCGAGACGATCAGGGAGCGCCGCGGGCGGGGGCAGGGAGAAGGGGATGTGCGCGGCTTCGACCTTGCGCTTGGCTCGTACGAGCCGCTGCGCCATCGTCGTCTCGGGCACGAGAAACGCCCGTGCGATCGATGCGGTCGACAGGCCGTTGACGACGCGCAAGGTCAGTGCGACCTGCGCGTCGAGGGCCAGCGCGGGGTGACAGCACAGGAAGACGAGCCGGAGCTGATCGTCGGACACGGGGTCGCTGTCGACGTCGACCTCGGCGTCGGTGTCCTGCAGCGCCTGGAGTGCCTGCAGCGCCGCCGCCCGCGGCAGCGGTCCGTTGCGCGGTGCTCGCGGCGCGGAGCCGGTCGATGGCCCTCCGCCGCGCCGCTGTCGTGATCCACGCCGCCGGCCGCCGAGGCACCCCGGTCGCGGGCCAGGTGCGCACCGCGATGGCGAATGCCTCCTGCACGGACTCCTCGGCGACGTCGAGGCTGCCAGTGAGGCGAACGAGGCCGCCGATGATGCGGCTCCACTCGTTGCGGAAGACGGCCTCGACCGCCTCGCTCACCTCAGCCGGCGACGGCGTCACATCCCTGGGATCGCCATGACCGGCCGCACCTCGACGAGCCGTACTCGGCCCCAGGGATCTTGGCCGCGTACTCGAGCGCCTGGTCGAGATTCTCGCAGTCGAGGATGTAGTAACCACCGAGCACTTCCTTGGTCTCGGCGAACGGCCCGTCAGTCGTGAGCCGCTTTCCGTCGCGGACTCGCACCGTGGTGGCGGTGCTCGCTGGGCTCGAGCGGATCGCCGCCGACGACCAGACCCTTCTTGGCCACCTCTTCGCTGAACTCGAAGTAGCGCTTCATCTCGAGCTCGGCCTCGGGGGTTCCGACGGCCGGCCCCGCGTCTTCGGCTGTGTAGATCAACAGCATGTACTTCATCGGGCTGTCCTCCTGTGCGTCACCGGGCGGCGACTCGAACCGTACGACGGCGTTCGGACCGCGAGTTTCGACAGTTCGAGGAGGATTCTTCCGCGGTCAGGCGGCTGGGCGCCGGGTGTGCGCGCCGTCGAAGTTCGGAGCGACCTCGCGCATGAACCGATCCATCTCTTCCATGACCTGGTTGTGAGGCTTGAGTCCCACGTTGAAGTAGAGGATGACTTCCGAGAAGCCGGCGGCCTCGACCTTCTTCAGAGTGTCGGTGATCGATTCCGGAGTGCCGAGCAACACCGAGTTCTCGGTGAGCTGCTCCGCCGTCACGTTCTGGAGCCGCGTCACCATGTCGACGAAGTACCGGTAGCTGGGCGGGGCAGTCGCCGGATCACCGGGAAACGCGGGAATGACGCATTCCTTGTAGTAGCGGATCTGCCGTGCTCTTTGGGCTGCCTCCTGCTGCGGGTTGTCGTAGAAGTGGATGAAGTAGCTGCACATGAGCCGCCGAGGTCTGCGACCGTGCCTCGCACACGCTTCGGTGTAGAGGTCGGCGACCTGCGACAGTCCGCCGTGGTTCATCGACGCGGCGAACGGCGCAACCACGAGCCCGCAGTCGAGCCGGGCCGCCAGCTCGATCGACGGCTTCGAGAATGAAGCAATGTAGGTCGGTACTGGGCTCTGGATCGGCCGCGGCGTGATGCGCACATCGTCGAAGTCGTAGTGCTTGCCGTGGTGGGAGATCGGTTCCTCCGCGCCCCACAGCTTCTGCACGACCTCGATCCCTTCCTCGAAGATGCTCTGGTTGTCGGCGAAGTCGACGTGGAACGGCAAGTACTCGCGGCTGTCGTACCCCCGGCCCGCGGCAAAGTCGACGCGGCCATCCGAGAGGAGGTCGAGTGTCGCCCACTGCTCGGCGATGCGAATGGGGTTGTGGAGCGGCGAGACGGTGACGGCCGGTGCGAGCCTCACCCGTGAGGTCCGCGCGGCGATCGACGCGAGCACGAGATCGGGACACGAAAGCACCCCGAGCGAGTTGAAGTGGTGCTCGCCGATCCAGACCGAGTTCATCCCGAGCTCGTCGGCGTACAGAGCTTCGGCCGTGATGTCACGGACGAGCTGGTTCGCACCGCGCGTGTTGTTGTCGTAGTGGTTGTCGCTGAGCGTGAAGTATCCGAATTCCATTTCATCCCCCTTCTTCCCCTTGCAGTATGTTGTAATCACAACTGTTGAAAATGCAAGAGTTAATCCGACAGGCAAGAAGGGGGAACATTGAGCGACCCAGTGCGACTCGACTTGGCGAACTACTTGCCCTACCTCGTGAACCGCGTCGGGGTGGCCATCGTCGAGGGCTTCGGCTCGGAGCAGCTCAAGCGGCAGGGGCTCACGATCTACATGTGGCGGGTGCTCGCCGTGTTGGCAGACGGGGAGGAGCGACGCCAGGTGGACCTCTCGGAGATGACGTCGATCGACCCACCAACGGTTTCGCGGCTCGTGACCCGGCTCGCCGGCATGAAGCTCGTCACGCGCACCCGATCCGTCACGAGCAACCGCGAGGTGGGGGTGGCGCTGACGTCGAAAGGTGCCGCCACCGTTCGACGACTCATCCCGAGTGCGCTCGGCTGGGAGGACAGAGCCACCGTCGGCATGTCGGCTCGAGAGGTGGCGGCAGTCAAGCGCTCGCTCGCCAGGATGTACGAGAACTTGACCTCGGGGAGCTAGTCGCCCGCGAGCGCTTCGGCTTGGCGCACGAGCCCTCCCGCTTCGGCGATGCCGGCGCGCAGCACATCGATCGCGCGGCTCCCGCCCCGATCCTCCGCCCAGTTGTCCGGGCTGTAGGTGGCGATCGCAGCTGACGAGCGCGTTCGCGGACGCGGCCACGCCATCGATCGCGTCGGCCGCGGGGCTCGAGGGCGGTGCACCGCCGAGTCGTCGCGTCACGTCGTCGAGCACCTGCTTCACGCGGGATGCGAGGCTCCCGATGGTCGACGGCGCGTTCGCCTGGGTCGGCGCTGTCGCCGCCAACGCCTCGCGCAACCGGCGCGCGAAAGAGCGCGCCGCGACGACTCCGTCGGAGGGTGAGAGGTCGCTCAGTGTGCCTCGGCTTTGGGCTTCGCGAGCTTGTCGACGAGGTGGGACGGCATCGGGTCGTAGTGACTGTGCGTCGCGGTGAATCGCCCGCGCCCACCGGTCAT
Organism: uncultured Acidimicrobiales bacterium; assembly: GCA_963747215.1. Taxonomy (GTDB): domain Bacteria; phylum Actinomycetota; class Acidimicrobiia; order Acidimicrobiales; family DATKAS01; genus DATKAS01. The sequence goes on along the minus strand of CAVVET010000007.1, from coordinate 339,369 downwards.
CGACCGCAGATCGATGGCGTACCTCATGATCTCCGACGTGGGCACGAGCGCGGTCACCTCTTGCTCGCCGCCCCCCACCGCATCGGTGCCCTGCACGCGTCCCCGGCGGGCGTTGATGTCTCCCATCACGTCGCCCTGGTACTCCGCGGGGACGGTGACCTTCAGCACCGAGACCGGCTCGAGCACCACCGCACTCGCCTTGGCCATCGCATCCTTGAAGCCGAGCGAGCCGGCCATCTTGAAGCTCATCTCGGACGAGTCGACGGAGTGGTACTTGCCGTCGTAACAGGTGACCTTGACGTCGACGACGGGGAAGCCGTACAGACCTCCGTTTGACATCGTTTCCTCGATGCCCTTCTGCACCGCGGGGATGAACTGCCGGGGGATCGCGCCGCCGACGATCGTGTCGACGAACTGGAAGCCCTCGCCGCGTGGGAGGGGCTCGACGCGCAACCAGGCGACGCCGAACTGCCCGTGACCGCCTGACTGCTTCTTGTACTTGCCTTCGGCTTCGGCGTTGGCCGTGATGGTCTCGCGGTAGGGCACCCGCACCTCGTCGGTGTCGACGTCGACGCCGAACTTCCGATGCAGCCGTTCGAGCGTGATCGTGAGGTGGGTCTCGCCGGTGCCTCGGAGCAACGTCTGCTTCGTCTCGTCGCTGCGCTCGAGGACGAGCGCCTGGTCTTCTTCCTGCAGGCGCTGCAGCGCTGAACCGAGCTTGTCGTCGTCGGCCTGCGTACGCGCCTTGATCGCGACCGACAGCACCGGAGGCGGCGGCTCGATTGTCGCGACGCGGACCGGCGTGCCCTTCGGCGCGAGCGTGTCGCCCGTCGCGGTCGCGGAGAGCTTTGCGACTGCCGCCAGGTCGCCGGCCGGGACGCTCGAGACGGGATCTTGGTCCTTGCCGCGCAGCGCGAAGAGCGCGTGCAGCCGCTCGTCGGAGCCGGTGCGCGGGTTCACGAGATGGTCGTCGGGCTTCACGGTTCCCGACAGCACCTTGAACAGCGAGAGCTGACCGACGTACGGGTCGGCGATCGTCTTGAAGACGAACGCGAGCGGCTGGCCGTTGGGGTCGGGCGCGATCTCCTGTGTCGTCGCGCCCGCCGTGACCTCGATGCCGGGACGGTCGGCGGGCGACGGGCCGATCTCACAGATGAAGTCGGCGAGACGGTCGATCGCCACTTGGGTGGCTGCAGATCCGCACACGACCGGGAAGACGCTCGCAGCCGCGACGCCAAGCGCAAGCGTGTGCTCGAGCTCCGCGGGCGAAGGCACATCGCCTTCGAGGTAGCGTTCGAGCAGCTCGTCGTCAGCCACGACGATGCCCTCGACGAGGTTGTCGTGCACCTCGTGCTCGAGCGCCGCGAGCTCGTCGGGGATCTCGCCCTCCGTGTGCGAGCCCCCCTCGTAGAGGAAGCCCTTGTCGGTGAGCAGGTCGGCGACGCCGCGGAAGCTCGCTTCCTCGCCGATCGGCAGCTCGAGCGGCGCGACGCCGGCGCCGAACCTCGCGCGGAGGTCGTCGAGGGTGCGCTGGAAGTTGGCCCGCTCACGGTCGAGCTTGTTGATGAAGATCATCCGCGGCAGGTTCAAGCTCCGCCGCGATTCTCCAGATCGCCTCGGTCTGCACCTCGACGCCGTCGACCGCGCTGACCACGAACACCGCGAGGTCGGCGACCCGGAGCGCGGCGTGGACGTCGCCGATGAAGTCGGCGTAGCCCGGAGTGTCGATGAGGTTGACCTTGTGGCCTTCCCACTCGAACGGGGCGAGCGCGAGCGACAGGCTGAGGTGGCGCTTTTGCTCCTCGGGCTCGAAATCGCAGACCGTGGTGCCGTCCTCGACGCGACCCGCACGGGTGATCGCTCCCGCCCTGAACAGGAGGGCCTCGGCGAGCGTGGTCTTGCCCGCTCCGCGGTGCCCGACAAGCGCCACGTTGCGGATCTTGGGCGTCGGATAGGTCTTCAACGAACCCCCTCGCGCTGGCGACCCGAGCCCCACCCGAGCCGATCGGCGCAGCGTAGTTGCGGATTGCGTCCGCCCGATCCGGGGAACCCACTGGTACCCTGGCCGGACCCCTTCCCTGGAGCGCACATGTTCGACGGACGGTGGCGGACGAGCATCGAGCGGGGCCTGCAGCCAGTCGGCGCCAACATCCGCCGCACCGGCATCACGGCCGATCATCTCACGGCGTTCGGGCTGCTCACTGCAGTGGCCGCCGCGATCGCCATCGGTGCGGGCGCTCTGCGCGGCGGGCTGCTGCTCGTGATCCTCGCGGCGGTGCCCGACCTTCTCGACGGCGCAGTCGCCAAGGCTTCGGGCACGGCGTCGCGACGCGGCGCCTTCTTCGACTCCGTTGCCGACCGTGTCACCGATGCGCTGCTCTTCGGTGGCGTCGCGTGGTATCTGGCCACGGTCGACGGAGGCCGGGCCGCGATCCTCCCGCTCGCCGTGCTCGCGCTGTCCTCACTGATCTCCTACGAGCGTGCGAAGGCCGAATCGCTCGGCTTCGATGCCCGCGGCGGCGTCATGGAGCGGGCCGAGCGCATCATCCTGCTGTGCCTCGGCCTGCTGTTCGACTCGCTGCTCGTGCCGATCCTGTGGCTGATGCTCGTGCTCACCGCGTTCACTGCCGTGCAGCGCTTCGTCAAGGTGTGGCGGCAGGCCAGCGCCGAGCGCCCGAAGCGGGAGCCGTTCCGTTGGAGCTCACGCCGGGTCGCACGGCCGACGGCGCGTGCGCGCACGAGGGCTGAGCGCCGCCAGAACCCCAACGCCTGATCCGACTTGTCGGACGGGTCGGCGGTCACGGCCGCGTACAAGGTCGGCGCCAGGCTGGCGCAGGCGCTCCCCGATGCATGCGTCGAACCTGCGTCGCGCGTCTCCGCCCGGGCGTTCAAGCTCGCGATGCGCGGGCGCCGCGAGACGGTCGCGCGACACCTCCGTCGCGTGCGCGGACCGTCGTTGGAAGGCGAAGCCCTCGATCGCGCCGTCGACGCGTCGTTCCTCTCCTATACGCGCTACTGGGTGGAGTCGTTTCGCGTCCCGACGACCTCGAAGGCCGACATCGCGGCTCGATTCACGACCGAAGGCATCCACCACATGCTCGATGCGCTCGCCGACGGCAGGGGAGCGATCCTCGCGCTTCCTCACCTCGGCGGATGGGAGTGGGCGGGGCGGTGGGTCGCCGACCAGGGCATCCCGATCACCGTTGTCGTCGAGCCCCTCGATCCGCCGGAGCTCTTCGAGTGGTTCGTGGGCTACCGGCGGTCGCTCGGGATGCAGGTCGTGCCGGTCGGCCTCGGCGCCGCGATGGCGTCGATCAAGGCGCTGCGGAGCAACGGAGTGCTCTGTCTGCTCTGCGACCGCGACATCGGCACGGGCGGGGTCGAGGTCGAGTTCTTCGGCGAGCGCACCAAGCTCCCCGCCGGCCCCGCGACGCTCGCGCTGCGCACGGGCGCGCCGATCCTTCCCGACCGCGGTGTACTACGAAGCCGGCGGACTCCACGTCGGGAGTGTCGGCGCGCCGATCGAGATCGAGCGACGGGGATCGCCGGGCGAGGACATCGCGGCGTTGACGCAGGCGCTCGCGTATCGACTGGAAGAGCTGATCCGCGCCGCGCCCGAGCAGTGGCATCTGTTCCAACCGAACTGGCCGAGCGACCCCGGCTACTCGGGCTGACCTGCGGGAAGACAAGCCAACCCGCCGGAGGCCGTCGCTGGTCACGGTGGAGCTCCCTCCTCGAGAAAGACTCCGCTGTCGGTGAGGCATGCTCGAAGTCGTCGAGCGATAGCCGGGATGACGTACTGCCCGAGGTCATCGGCGGCGACAAGCCGCCACTCGCTGAGCTCGTCCGGAGGCAGTGTGATCGACGCCAGATCTGTCGCGTTCAGGACGCCGCCGTCGAAGATGATGCGCAGGGCGTCACCTCTCACACCGCCGACTGCCCGCCGGTAGTCGACGGCGAGGAGCCGTCCCGGCTCGCGTTCCAACCCGAGCTCCTCGCGCACCTCCCGTCGGCACGCGTCGAATGGTGACTCGTTCAACTCGACGCTCCCACCGGGGATCTCCCACGACTCCTTGTACGTCGGCTTGACGATGAGGACCTGGCCCTGCTCGTCGCGAAGGAGACAACCTGCCGACACGTGCTTACCGGGCAGCGACGCGTAGAAAGCTGCCGATCCACTCGGCCGATCGCTGAACTCAGGACTCGCCATGGGGCTTCATCGTGGCGTATGCCGGCACCCGGAGTATCCAACCGCAACAGCCGACACCGCGCAGATCCAGCGAAGAGGACGTCCAGCGGTTCAGGGCGGTGGGACTGACGCTGCTCGATGGCTATTCGCCAGCGCCTGCAGCTCGGTCTTCGTCGGTGAGCTCCTGGGCGGGGATGTTGAGCTCGGACATCGCGGCTTGCAGGTCTTCGTCTTCGAGCTCTTCGGGCGGCACGCCGGTGTGTTCTTCGATCTGCTTCGCCTGGCTCTCAGTCATCTTGTGAGCCCCGAACGCCACCATTCCGCCTGCGACCACACGTCAGTCGTGGGCGCGGGCGCACCCGAGAGGTCGTGCGCTTCCCGTCGGCTTCGAACCAGGGGCATCGTACACTTGTTCGATGACCGAGCCGATCATCCGAACCGTCGAATGCCCGTACTGCCTGCGCCACAGCGTGAACGTGACCTACGAGGCCAGCCTCGACGACGAGGCAACCGCGTCGAGAGGGAAGTCGCGCGGGCGAAGTGCTCGACCGAGGGGTGCGTGGCGCAGCGCTTGAAGTGACGGCGCGGCGAACTGGGCACGGTCACGGAGCACTCGTGTCGGGCACGGTCGTGTCGGGCACGGTCGTGTCGGGCACGCTCGTGTCAGGCACCGTGTCGGTGGTGGTGGGTGCGGTGGTACTCGTCGTGGTGCTGGTGGTCGCCGTCGTGGTCGGTGCGGTGGTCGTCGGCGCCGTGGTCGTGGATGCGGTCGTGGGCACGGTCGGGAACGTGGCTCCGGTCGTCGGTGCCGTCGGTTGCGTCGTGCTGAATGCGGTAGTCGTCGTCGCCCGCTGTCGTGGTCGGCCGCGGTCGTCGGCGCTGCCTTCGCTGTCGTCGGCGCGGCTGCGACAGTTCCGGTGGCTGCGCTTCGGGCCGGTGCCGGCGGAGCGGTGGTGCGCGCGGGACGCCGCACGGAGGTGGCGCGGACGGTCGTTCGCAGCGTGGTCGGCGGGCTCGGCGGGGGTGCCGCCACGGTCGATGGAACCGTGGTCGCGAGCGGTGGGGTCGACGACGTCACGGGATCATCGGTGAGCTCGGGGAAGAGCTCCCCGAGCGTGGTTGTCGACGTCGAAGTGGTCGACGGCGTGTCGAAGCGCAGCGCGACCGGAGGGCCGGACTTTCCGCTCAGCGAGGAGATGCCCAGCACCAGTGCGACAGCCGCGGCCAAAAGCCCGGCTCCGACCAGGAGCACGCGTGGCATCTCCGTGAGTATTCCCCCTGGCTCGGCCCACCAACCTTCAGGGCGCCGATTTCACCGACTAGCGCCAGGTCTTGCTTCCCCCGCTGAGCGCGAACCGCACGATCACGACACACATCCACACGCACCAGGCGAGGAACAGTGCCCACAGCACGCCTGGGATCGTCACCTCGAATGCCAGCATCGATCGGCCCCCTTGCACACCTGCTCACACGAAGGAAGCACCATCGTGGGCGGTCGAGACGATCTGCGCAACCGCCGATGTGGATGATCGAGCGCTCCACAGGGCACCCCGTCGCATTTCGCCCTCTTCCAGGCGAAACCAGTGACGGATCTCGGAGCTCAGGACCTCTGCTCGCCGAATGCCAGCTGTCCGCCGAGATAGCCAGCGCCCGTCGCGACACCGGTGCCGAGCAGCCCCCAAACGACACCGCGGCCGCCGTGCCCCTGACGACGCGCGCGCCACGAGAGGGTGAAGAGCCCGAACGCGGTCGCGTTTCCTATCGCGTGGATCGCGGCAGTCCGTCGAGTCTGAGGGTCCTTGATCGTCGATGCGTCGGTCAACCCGGCAAGTGCGGTCGGCACCGCGCTCAGGGAACCGAGCCCCATGAGCAGCTGCGCGGCGCGCTTGCCCGAGCGGGGCGCGAGGAAGTCGAGCGTGACCGCCGAGGTCCAGAAGCCGATCGGCAGGTCGGTGAGCATCGGATGCAGGGGATGCCCGAGCCATGCGCCCTTGAGGAGGTCACCGAGGGGGCCTTCGGCCAGCGAGCGACCGATCTTGTCGAGCAACGTGTCGGCGACCTCGTCGATCGGGTGCCGCTCGGAGAGCTCGTCGTGCGCGGCTTGCGTCAGAGATGCTAGCAATCTAGTATCCTTTCATGGTCGACCGGACGGTCAAGCAGTTCAACGTGTACTTACCCGTCGACCTCATTCGAGCCCTCAAACATCTCGCGGTCGACACCGAGCAGTCGCTGTCGGCGATCGTGACCGAGGCGCTCACGGAGCATCTGGCCCGACACGAGCCCGGGCTGGTTCCGGGGCCGAAGAACAGGAGGAAAGCCGGTGGCAACTGACGGCATCGTGGGCTTCTACATGGAGACGACGAACTTCGGAGCGACAGCAGCGTTCTGGACCTCGCTCGGATACAAGAAGGAGTTCGAGACCGATCACTCCTCGGGACAGTTCACCCACCCGAACGGCGGTCCCTACCTCTTCATCGCCGAGCGCCCGGGTCCCGAGCTCGAGACTCACCCGATCCTGTGGGTCGCCGATTCCACGTCGTTCGCGCCGGAGCGCGCGGCCGAGTACGTGAAGCCGTTCACGCCGGAACATTGGGGAGTCGTCGAAGCGACCGTGCTCGACCCTGACGGGCGGCCCGTCAGTGTCCAGGCGCCATTGCCGGAGGGTGTGAAAGCACCCGCGGGGCACTGACGCGACCTTCGGGCGGGCGCTGCCGGTAGCGTGCGCGCCATGTTCCTCAACGCCGTCCTCGGCTCATGTTGATCCTCGCCATCCTCGGCTTCGGCATGGGCATCGGCTGGTTCGCACAGCTGGTCCTGGGCAAGGGAGGCCGCCAGACCGACTGGGCGATGGCGCTCGTCGCCGGCCTCGTCGGTTCGTTCGTCGGCGGTCTCCTGGCGAGCCTGATCGCGGGTGATGGCCTGTCTCTCCAGCCGAGCGGGGTGATCGGATCGTTCATCGGCGCGTTGATCATCACCGCCATCTGGCAGGCCCAGCGACGCAAAGCGGCAGCCAGCTCGCGCTGATCATCCCCGACTTCGCCCCTGAGCTCGTCATACCCTGAGCACGCTGCGCGCGAACTCGCAGCAGACTCAGGAGGAGCAAGCGTGCAAGAACGGGCAGAGAAAGAGATGACGGGTTGGGTGGGCTGGTCCTTCTTCGCCGCAGTCGTCTTGATCCTCGTCGGCGCGATGAACATCATCACGGGCTTCATTGCGCTGTTCGACGACAACTACTTGATCAACACCGCCGGCGGGATGTTTGTCTTCGATCCGACCGGCTGGGGTTTCACCATCCTGATCATCGGCGCGCTGCTCGTGCTCGCCGGGTTCAGCATCCTGAAGGGCTCGCTGTACGGCCGCATCATCGGTGTGCTCGCAGCGGGGTTGAGCGCGATCGCGCAGATCTCCACGATCCGGCCGTATCCGATCTGGAGCATGATCATCATCTTCATCAACGTGATGGTGATCTACACGCTGACGGTTCACGGAGACGAGCTCAAGCCGATCACGTGATCGATCTGGTCTGACCGGCGGGCGGACGGGGAACGCGACACCTGTCTCACGGAGGTGCCGCCATGCCCAGGAAATCCGCCCGCTGGTCCCAGAAGCGCGAACGTCAGTACGAGCACATCAAGGACGGCCTCCTCGAGAGCGGGAAGTCCGAGGACACCGCCGAGGAGATCGCGGCGCGCACCGTCAACAAGGAGCGGGCGCGCAAGGGGGAGTCGCTCACCGCGAGCCGCTCCTCCACGAAGGACATCTCCTCGGGGCGGCGCGGAGGGCTCCGGTCGCATCGCGGCCCGGGGGGTCGCACGTACCGTCAGCTGTACGAGGAAGCTCGCCGCCGCGGCATCGACGGTCGTTCGCGCATGAACAAGGCGCAGCTCGAGCGGGCCATCGAACGCAGGTCAGCGTGACCGCTGCGGCGCCCAACCCCGGTTCGCCGAGTGACAACACCACTCTGGTCGACGTTCTGCACGGCTACGAAGCGGACGGGTGGACCACGACGTTCGAGCTCTTCGACGACGGGTCGCTTCGTTGCGGTTCGTGCGACAGGACAGTCGCTGCCGCAGCGGTCACGGTGCACTCACTTCGCAGGCTCGAGGGAGCGTCGGATCCTGACGACATGCTCGCAGTCGTCGCCGTGACCTGCCCGCACTGCGGCTCGGGTGGAGTGGTCACGCTGAACTACGGTCCGGAGATGACCGAGGGGCAGATCGCCTTGTTGCATCACGCGCAGGATCACCGCAGTGACGGCAATGCCCCTGCCGCGGCAGCGCCCGACGAAGCATGACCGCTTGATCCATGGCCGAGGCCGCGCCCTCGGGCATCACGTACCTGCTCCCGGAGCGGCCCGTCGAGAGCCTTGACGAGTTCCTCGCGGCCGGCGGCGGAGACGGGATCGCCGCGGCCCGTCAGCTCGGACCCCAAGCCGTCGTCGACGAAATCGTCGCTTCTGGCCTGCGAGGCCGGGGAGGCGCAGGGTTCCCGACCGGCGTGAAGTGGCGCAGCGTCGCGGCCGGCGGTGGTCGTCACTACGCGGTGGCGAACGGCGCGGAGGGCGAACCCGCGACCTTCAAGGACCGCACGCTCATGCGGCGCGACCCGTACCGCGTCATCGAAGGGTTGGCGATCGCCGCGCTCGCAGTAGGTGCCACCGACGCGTACCTCGCGACGAAACGCAGCTTCGTTCCCGAGCTCGCCGCGCTGCGCCGCGCGGCGCTCGAGATGGGTGCGGCCGGAATGCTCGGCGAGCTCAACCTCTCGATCGTGGAAGGTCCCGAGGAGTACCTCTTCGGCGAGGAGAAGGCCCTGCTCGAGGTCATCGAGGGCAGAGACCCGTTGCCGACTCTGCTGCCGCCGTGGCAACGCGGTCTGTTCGCCACCGTGCAGCTCGGATGGGAAGCCGACGTGAGCTCTCGCGGGCCGAGTGGTCAGAGCAACCCGACGCTCGTGAACAACGTCGAGACGCTCGCGAGCGCGGCGCACATCCTCGCCCGCGGTGCCACGTGGTTTCGTTCGATGGGCACGGTCGATTCTCCAGGCACGCTGATCGTGACGATCGTCGGTGACGTCGCCCGCGCCAGAGTGCTCGAGGTCGAGCTCGGCACGCCGTTGTCCGTCGTGCTCGACCAGTGCGGTGGTCCGAGGGCGGGGCGGCGGTTCGTCGCTGCGATCTCGGGCGTGTCGAATCCGATCCTCACCGCAGAGCAGTTCGATGTTCCCTTGACCTACGAGGACATGGAGGCGCGCGGCACGGGGCTCGGGGCGGCGGGGTTCGCCGTGTTCGACGATGAGGCAGACATGGCGAGCGTCGCTCGCGAGCTCAGTCGCTTCCTGGCGGTCGAGTCATGCGGGCAGTGCCCGCCGTGCAAGACGGGCAGCATGGAGATCACGGATCGGCTGCTCGCCATCGAACAGGGCACCGGCACCGACGACGACCTCGCAGTGATCAACGCGCGGCTGCGCACAGTGACGGACGCGAACCGCTGCTACCTCGGCACAGAGGAGCGCAACATCGTGTCGAGCCTGCTGCGGGCCTTTCCAGAGGCCTTCGCCGCGCGGATCGACGGCACCGCCGGGCCCCTTCGTCCTGCCCTTGTGCCGCTGGTCAAGGAGATCTACGAGGACGGCACGGTGCTCTACGACGAGCGGCACGTCCGCAAGCAGCCAGACTGGACCTACGCGCCGTCCACCGGTTGACGCAGCACCGTGATGGCGTCACCACGCGAGACCGTTCCTTCCACCACGACGCGGGCGTTGATGCCGCGGAGGGACAGCTCGATGCCCGTAGGTGAGTTCACGAAGCGCAACGCGTCACGACCGAAGCGGGCGGCGAACTTCGCGCATCCCCGATGAGGCTGATCCGTGACTTCGATGATCGCGGTACCCATCTGCAGGCGAGTTCCCGGGGGAAGGTTGTCCGGTCCGAGCGCGAGGTCGACGTACAGCTGATCGCCGGCGAGCGGCCATCGATCCCTCTCGCCGGCGACGAGCGCGGCGGCACGCGCGCTCATGACGTTGAGCTGCATGTCGGGATGAGGCCCCCCGTCGATCGAACGCGACGACGGCCGATCGAGCCACGAATCGCCCACGAGCCCGGTCACCTTGTCGAGCGCAGCCACCTCGAGCACTTCACGCTCATCGACCCCGGGACGGCGCACGATCAGCTCCAGGGTTCCGGTGTCGAGCGGCGCCTCCCGGACGCGTGCCACGCCACTCTCGAGCTCGGCCGTCGTGAGGTGTCTCATCGAGACATCGTGCCGCTCAGGCTTCGCCCGCGCTTTCCGAAATTGAGGATCTTGTCGATGCCGGTGAGCTCGAGAAGCCGGCGGGTGCTGTCCGTCGGATTCACGATCGTCAACGCCTCGCCGGTGGTCTCGGTCGCACGGTTGTTGATGGCGAGCAGGGCGCGGATCCCCGTGGAGTCGATGAACCCGACGCCGCCGAGATCGAGTGTCACCGGATGTGAGAACGGGCTGAGCCGGTCGACCGAGCGCTGGAGCTCGGTTGCCGTGTGAAGATCGATCTCGCCCGCGACTTCGATGATGAGAGCGCCGTCACTGACGTGGTGACTGATCGCAAGCTCGTCGGGGTTCGCGTCCAAAGGGGGCCTCCAGTCACCTACGGGTCAATGCGACTCGATGGGGAGCTCGGCCCACACACGGTTTCCCGCGTCGGTGGGCTCGGCGCCCCAGCTCGTCGAGAGCTTCTGCACGATCATCAATCCACGGCCTCCGTCGGTGCCCGGACCCAGCTGACGAGGTGTGGGTGAGCCGGTGCCCTGATCGGTCACCGAGATCCTCAGCGCCGTGGGAGTGCGCTCGAGGGACAGCTCGGCATCGGAGCGCGCGTGGACCACGGCGTTCGTCACGACCTCGCTGACCACGAGCGACGCGACCTCGATCAGCGCTTCGAGATTCCACCCCTGCAACCGATCAGCCACGAACGCTCGGGCCAAGCGGGGGGCGCGATCGCTGTGGGGGAGGCGGATGTTCGCGTGCGCGGTGTGAGAGCTCGTCGTCTCGACCTCGTTCTCACTCACGGCACTGGTTGCCCGGTCACACGCACATCGTCATCCATCCGCGCCTTGTCAACGGGGGATCCCGCTGGCACCCCCATACCCTCGGTGTCACCTTCCTCAGACCTCGCGCCTGAAGTTGTTTCAGGGTCGCCCTGGATCTCTGGGGTTGGGGAGGTCCGGCAGGCCACGACCAAGGTCACGTCATCAGACAGCCGGCCAGGGTGGAACAGGTCGAGGTCGGCGAGGATCTCGTCGACGACGGGCTGGGCGTCCGAGCAGTCAAGCCTGGCCAGCAGGCGCTCGAGGCGTTCCTCGCCATAGAACTCCCTGGTCCTGTCGCGTGCCTCGATCAGCCCGTCCGTGTAGATGATCAGCCGCCCGCCCGGATTGATCACCATCGAACCGGACTCCCAGCCGCCCTTTATTGGCCCGAAGATCGGGCCGGTCGGCCCGAGCCGCTCGACCACGTTGCCGCCGCCTGCGAGCAAGGCGTGGGGATGCCCGGCGTTCGCGTAGGTGCCGCGGCCGCTGTCCGTGTCGATCACGGCGACGAAGGCAGTGAGGAACAGGTCGCCCAGACCGTGTTCCTGCTCGCTGAGCCAATCGACTGATGCGCCCGGCTCGAGACCCGATCGCACCGCGGCCTTCAGCAGCTCCTTGCACTTCAGCGCCGCGATGGCGCTCTGGGCGCCGTGCCCCGCGATGTCCAGCACGACGATGCCGATCGTCGTCGGCGAGACGAGGGCGACGTCATAACAATCCCCCGCGACGATGCCCTCAGCGGCGCGGAGACCGGCGGCCATCGTCCAGCCGGCGGGATAGTCGCCGAGGTCGCTCGTGAGCTCCGATCGCACCTGCACCGCCAACATCGCGCTCTGCTCGATTGCTTCCCGCGCCCGGATCGCGTCATCACGCTGGTGGCTGATCGTGCGCTGCATGTCGTCGACCGCAAGCGCGACCTGCCGAAGCTCCGGGGGGCCGACAGGGCCGACGATCGACTCCGAGCCCGCCCCGGCGCTCCGGATCGCCGCGGTGATCTGGGAGAGCGGCCGGGTCAGCCAGCGCCTCACGAAATAGGCGGCAGCCGCCGTCACGATGAGCGCGCCGAACACAGTGAGCACGAAGGCGCGGGCCGTGCGCACTCGCCCCGAGTCCACGTTCTGCTCGAGGACGCCGAGGCGAGTCTCGATTGCAGCATCGACACGGTCGAGCTCGCCCCGCAGGTCCTCGAATCGGGCTCTGCCGGAGCCGCTGCTCACGAGCGCGTCCGCGAGTGCCTCGTTTCCTTCCCGACGTGCCGCGATCTCGGGTTCGGCGGCGTCCGTCCGCCAGATCACGACCGCCCGCTCGACGTCGTCGAGTGGCAGGAGCGCCGAGCCTTCGATCGCGCGGAGCTGAGCAGTCAGCACCTCGGCTTGCGCCTGCCCCCGGTCGTAAGGCTCGAGGAACGTCTCGTTCCCGGTGATGACGTAGCCCCGCTGCCCGCCCTCCTGGTCGAGGTAAGCAGCCCGGAGGCGCGCCGCCTGCTCGTTGGCGACGAGCCATTCACGGCGGTCGTCGAGTGCCGTGGACCAATCCTGCGCCGCGGCGAGCGTCGCGAGGCCGCCGAGCACCGTGACGAGGACGTACGCAGCAGCAATGAGCGTGAGCCGCCAACGCAAGGTCACGGCGCCCGACGATATCGGCGGGCGCCGTGGGACTACCGCTGGGACTCGGGACGGACGAAGGGGCTAGCTGTATCGGCTAGCGGGTGGAGGCCTTCAGCGCCGAGCGTGCTGCCTCGGTCTCGGTGTGTGAGCCGGCCGTGGAAAGCGTCCCGCCGTCGGACTCCAGGTGGGCCCTGACGAACCAGTGGTACTGCTCGAGATCGCCGAGCTGACCGATGAGCATGTCCTGCGTCACGAGGTCGAGATCTTCGACCGCGGCGGCCGTCTTGCGGTGCGCCTCGATCACACCGACGTACACGAGATCGAGGGCGCCGAGGTGCTCGATCGACATCGCTCGCCCGAGGGCGTAGTCGTCCCAGGTGCGGGCCTTGCCGAGGTATCCGATGAGGCCGTTCGGTGGAACGCCGAGCGTCGCGATGCGCTCAGCAGTCGCATCGACCATGGCCTGCACGCCGGCGACCTGAGGATCCAGCATCTCGTGGACGGCGATGAAATTCGGGCCGACCACGTTCCAGTGGACGTGCTTCAGGGTGAGCGCCAGGTCGATCAGCGTGACGAGCCGCTCCTGCAACAGCGCGGCGACCTTCCCGGACACCTTGACGTCGAGACCCGGAACTGCGAACGACGCCTTCGGGTCGCGGCCGTTGCCCCGCGTGGACTGACCCCGCGTGGACTGAGTGGTGTTCTTTGCCATGACGCACCCGTACCCGTGCCCGTCACGTTTGAACCGAGTTCCGGGGGGTACATGTCGCTCCGAGTCTCCCCAACTGAACAGGAGCCATCCATGAGCGATGCAAAGAGCGACGACATCAAGGGTCGAGTCAAGGAAGCAGCAGGAGTCCTCGTCGGCGACGAGGATCTCGAGCGCGAAGGCAAGGTCGACCAGGCCGGCGCCTCCGTGAAGAAGACCGCTGAGAAGGCCAAGGAAAAGGTCGACGACGCGGTCGACGCCGTGAAGGACAAGCTCACCAAGTAACCGAGTAGGGCGTCACCGCCCTCACTGCAGTCCTACGACCTCCCCCAAGGTGACGAGCCCGAGGCACTGCCTCGGGCTCGTCACTGTTTTGCATGTGCCGAGCTCCGCTCTCGTTGGTACCCCGACGCGTCGATGCGCCCGGGAGCCGGTGAGGCTCGCCGGGCGCATCGGGCTTCCGACGCGCGGTTCAGGCCTTTGGCCCGTCGGGCTCGGGCAGCGGAGGAGCAGGGACGGGTGGCGGGACATCTCCCGGCGCGGGGAGCGGCTCGGGCGGCGGCGGAGCCGGAACGGGCTCCGGCTCCGCCGGCGGCGGTTGGACGTCGGGGTGCGAAGGGTCCGGGACGCTCACACGCGGCACCTCGGAGCGTTCCCGCACCTCGGAATGCCGGACCGAACGGGTCGGGAGGAAGCCCGCGAGCAGGGCCACACCGCCGACGCCCATCAGCACCCAACCGAGCGCCTGCTCGGTGTGGAGGTCCGCGAGCAGCTCGTCGGAAGCGGCGACCACGACAAGCCCGCCGATGGCGACGAGCGCGCCGACGAACCCACCGAACTTACGACCGAGCGGCGTGAGCGACGCGGCGATCAGGACGAGACCAGCCGCCAGCTCGGCGATTCCGAGAACGGTCGACTGGGTGATGCCGAGGACCTCGGTGGTCTGTTCGTCGAGCGGGCTGTCGAAACCAGCCTTGGCCATGGTGACTGCACCGAACGCGGCAAGACCGATGCCGCACACCGCATGGACGAGCTGCGCGAACGAGAACGTCGAGCGCGTCTGCTTGACCGTGTACCCGTGATCGCGATCGTCGTACGGAAGCTCGCGATACACAGGCGGAGGCACACGGTCGTCGACGACCGGAGGCGGCAGAGGGTGCTCGGACGCGACGATCGGTTGATCGGGGAGCGTTCGTTGGTCGGACATGGGTGTTTCCTCCTTCGGGGATGGAACCAATCGCCCCGTACCCGGTGCCGGGCCGGCTCATTCACGGCCGGCGCTGAAGGGGACCCTCAGGAGAGTGCGGACTGCAGGCGCGCGAGGCTCGAGCGCAGCAGGCGCGAGACGTGCACTTGGCTCGTGCCCACCTGCGCGGCGATCTCGCTCTGGGTGAGTCCTTCGTAGAAGCGAAGCTCGACGATCTTGCGCTCTCGCGGAGGAAGCTTCGCGAGCGCCGCGTGCAATGCGACGCGTTCCGGTGTCGAGGTCAGCTGCAGGTCCTCGAAGCCGAGAACGGGGCCGTCCTCGGCCGACGGCCCGTCGTCGTCGGGATCGCCACCTCCCGACGCGGCCAACGGCAGTGCGCGGTAGGCCGCCGACGCGTCGAGGGCGTCGAGGACCAGGTCCTCCGAGACCTCGAGCCGGAGCGCGATCTCCTCGATGCGCGGTGAGCGTCCGAGCTCGTGACTGAGCTCGTTTGTCACCTTCGTGACCTCGAGGCTGAGCTCTTTCGCTCGCCGAGTCACCTTCAACGACCATGTGGCGTCACGGAAGTGGCGCCGTACCTCTCCGAGCACGCTCGGCATCGTGTAGGCGGGAAACGTCGAGCCGTGATCAGGATCGAACCGGTCGATCGCCTTCACGAGGCCGAGGCGGGCGACCTGGATGAGGTCATCCAGAGGTTCGCCGCGATCCATGAACCGCCGCGCGATGTGACTCGCGATCCAGAGGTGGTCCTCGATGATCTCGTCGCGGAAGCGGGGATCACCGGTGTCCCGATAGGCGCGCGAAGCGCGGATCAGGTTGACGTTCGGGTCGACGCTCTTGGCTCACGGGTCGGCCTCAGCTGGCTCGCTTGGTGAGCGATGCGACAAGCACGCCGGCCTCAGTCGCGACGGAATAGGTGTCGGCGACGACGCCGAGGATCTGCTCGGACAGCACGAAGCGCTCTGGGTCGCCTTGCGTGGTCGCCGGCGTCTGCGCCGACACCCGCACTTCCGAGTCGGTGACCTCGAAGCGCATGGTGAGGTCGGCGCCGTCGCCGCCCTCGACCATCATCACGACGAGCTCGTCCACACCGATCCGAAGGTCGTCGGAGTCATCGACCGAGAATCCCGCCATGCTCCCGAGTGCCGTTGCGGTGAGGCGGGCGATGCGGGCCATGCGGCTGTCGGCGGGCAGAGTGAGCACGATCGGACCATCAACCGCGCGTGACTCTCGGGTGGGGCGTGGTTCTTGGCTCTGCACGGTGGCCTCCGGGCGCGGGACGTCGCCCGACGATACCCACGGGGCGACGACCGCAAACGGGGAGCAAGGCGAACACGACGACCCAGCGCCGTATGGTGCGGCATGCGCGTGCGACGTGTGGTCACTGGTCACGACTCGAACGGCAAGGCGGTGGTGGCGAGCGACGAGGAAGTCGACGCGACCACAGTCGCCTTGGCTCCCGGCTCCGAGTTCCATCGCCTGTGGGGCGGCGATGCCGCACCCTCGTTCCCCGACGCGGGCGAGCAGCCGTCGCAGGCCGCCTACTTCCCGACCGTGGGGGGCTTCCGCTTCGGCCTCTTCGCCGTGCCTCCCGCTGGCAACCCGATCGGAGACATCGATCTGCCCGCAGCGTTCGCCGAGATGGAAGAGAAGCTGCCCGGCCTTGCCGGCCACATGGAGCCGGACGCGCCGGGCATGCACACGACCGCGACCATCGACTTCGAGGTCGTGCTCGAAGGGGAGGTGTGGCTCGAGCTCGACAACGGCGTCGAGGTGCACCTGAAGCCGGGCGATTGTGTGGTGCAGAACGGCACGCGGCATGCATGGCGCAACCACGGCACCGAAACCGCGCGGCTGGCGGTCTTCATCGTGGGCGCGCACCACAGCGGTCCCCAGTTCGCCTGAGCGGACCATCCTGGCCACGCACCGTCGGCCAGTACCTTGAAGTAGTGCGCATCGGCATCGTGTGCCCCTACAGCCTGAGCGTGCCGGGTGGCGTGCAGACGCAGGTGCTCGGTCTGGCCCGCGCGCTCCGCACGCTCGGCCATGAGGCACGGCTGCTCGCACCGTGCGACGGCCCGCCGCCCGACGCCGGCGTGACGCCGCTCGGCAACAGCATCGGTACGTCGGCCAACGGGTCGATCGCACCACTCGCGCCGGACCCCGCGGCTGCACTGCGAACGATCCGGGCGCTCCGCGACGAGGACTTCGACGTGCTGCACCTGCACGAGCCACTCGCGCCGGGCCCGACGGTCTTCACGGCGTTGTTCGCGAGCTGTCCCATGGTCGGCACGTTCCACGCCGCGGGAGACAGTGCCGCCTACAAGTACCTGGTGCCGCTCACGCGTTGGGTCGCGAACAAGCTCACCGTGAGATGCGCCGTGTCGGAGGACGCGCGAGCGATGGCGCAGCGAGCCCTCGGCGGCGAGTATCTCCTGCTCTTCAACGGGATCGAGATCGAGCTGTACGCAAAGGCAGCTCCCACGCCGACGACCGGTCCCACGATCTTCTTCATCGGACGGCACGAGCCTCGAAAGGGTCTCGATGTGCTGCTCGACGCGATGGCGCTGCTGCCCACGGACGTGAAGCTGTGGGTGGGCAGCGACGGTCCCGACACTGCGGAGCTCAAGGCGCGGGTGGCCGGCGATCCTCGCATCGAGTGGCTCGGGCGCCTCAGCGACGCGGAGAAGGCCGCCCGCATGCGCGGCGCCGATGTGTTCTGCGCACCGTCGCTTCGGGGAGAGTCGTTCGGCGTCGTGCTGCTCGAGGCAATGGCGGCACACACGCCGGTCGTCGCCAGCGATCTGCCCGGCTATCGAAATGTGGCGGTGGGCGACCGCGATGCGCTCCTCGTGCCGCCGGGCGACTCGTCGGCGCTGGCGGAGGCGCTCCGGCGGGTGCTCGACGACGCGTCGCTCGGCGCACGGCTCGCCGACGCGGGCGACGCACGCGCCGCAGGCTTCTCGATGGAGTCGCTCGCCGACCGCTACCTCGAGATCTACGAGGACGCGCTCGATCCCGAGCGGTCCGTGAGCAGGTCAGCCCTGTGACCCGGTCCGAGGAGGCCGAGACCCTATGATCTCGGAGCATCGCTGCGCTGCCGCAGCGCATCCTGTGGAAGAAGGAGCGGGATGATCTGGCTGATCGTCGTCATCGTGATCGTCGTGCTGCTGATCGTGTGGGTGATCAGCATGTACAACGGCCTCGTCAAGCTGAAGAACCAGGTCGAGAGCTCCTGGGCCCAGATCGATGTGCAGCTCAAGCGGCGCATCGACCTCATCCCGAACCTCGTCGAGACCGTCAAGGGCTACGCGGCCCACGAGAAGGAGACCCTCGAGGGCGTCATCAACGCCCGCAACAAGGCGATGAGCGCGAGCACGGTGGCCGATCAGGCCGCGGCCGACAACATGATCACCGGAGCGCTCAACAAGCTGTTCGCGCTGCAGGAGGCGTATCCGGACCTGAAGGCCAACCAGAACTTCCTCGCCCTGCAGGAAGAGCTCACCGCCACCGAAGGCCGTGTGGCGTACGCGTGGCAGTTCTACAACGACATCGTTCAGAAGTACAACACGAAGATCGCAACCTTCCCGACCATGATCTTCGCCGGAATGCTCCGCTTCACGGAGCGCGAGTACTTCGAGGCCGACGACGCGGACCGCGAGGTCCCCAAGGTCGAGTTCTAAGCCCCATCCATCTCCTGCGCCGCTGAGCTCAGCCGGCGCGCATCCCTGGTACCTGTCCCCTGTACGAGCAGATCACCTCTAACAAGCGCAGATCCGCGGCGCTGATCATCGGTTTCATCATCCTGCTCGTCGCAGTCGGTTGGGCGTTCAACGCCCTGCTCGGCTTCGGCGTGGTCGGTGCCGTCATCGCGCTCGCGATCACGGCCGCGCTGACGATCGGCTCGTACTGGAAGTCCGACGCCGTCGCGTTGAAGGTCAGCCGGGCCAAACCGGCCGATCCGCTGGAGTATCGGCGTCTCTACAACCTGATCGAGGGGCTCACGATCGCGGCGGGCTTGCCGATGCCGCGGATCTACATCGTCGAGGACCACGCCCCGAATGCTTTCGCCACCGGCAGGAACCCAAAGCACGCCGCGATCGCTGTAACGACAGGCCTGCTGGAGAAGATGAATCGAGTCGAGCTCGAGGGGGTGCTTGCTCATGAGCTGAGCCACATCAAGAATTACGACATCCTCGTCTCGACTCTGGCGGTGACCATGGTGGGTGCGATCGCTCTGATCGCAGACATGGCCATCCGCATGCTGTGGTTCACCGGTGGTCGGCGCGACGACAATCGAGACGGCAACAACCCGGCGGGCGCCATCCTCGCGGTCGTCGGTTTCGCTCTCTTGATCCTCGCTCCACTGATCGCTCGCCTCATGCAGTTCGCGGTGAGCCGCCAACGTGAGTCGCTCGCAGACGTGAGCGGAGTCGCGATCACTCGGTATCCGCCTGGCCTCATCTCGGCGCTCGAGAAGCTCCACGACGACCAGACGGTCGTGGGATCCGCATCGAAAGCGACTGCTCACCTCTGGATCGAGCAGCCGACCGCTCGCACCCGAGAAGAGGGCCGCATGTCCCGGATCAACCGACTGTTCGACACCCATCCCCCCCTCGAGGAGCGCATCGCTGCGCTCAAGGAGCTCTGATCGACGTGCGCGCCAACACCCGGCGCCCCCTAGTCCTTCTCGTCGCGGCGGCGGCGCTTGCCGCCTCGGCATGCAGCGGAGGCGCGGAGGCGTCGCCCGGCACCACCGCTGCCGGCACCTCACCGTCCTCGACGACGTCGACGACGGTGAAGCCCACGACCACGACGCTGCCGCCCGTGTACGCACCGCTCACCGGGCTGCCCACGGACGAGGCCACTGCGGCGCGTCCCGCGCTGGTCGTCAAGATCGACAACTTCCCGACGGAGGCTCGTCCGCAATCAGGCCTCAACCAGGCAGACGTGGTGTTCGAGGAGCTCGTCGAGGGGATCACGAGGTTCGCCGTGGTCTTCCAGAGCGAGAACTCCGATCCCGTCGGCCCCATCCGGTCGGCGCGGACGAGTGACGTGAACATCATGGCGCAGCTCGGACGGCCGCTCTTGGCGTGGTCGGGCGGCAATCCCGGCGTCACGCGCGCGATCAACAACGCGAACGTCGACAACCTGACGCCTGATCGCTACGAGTCGGCGTACTTCCGCCTCTCGGAGCGCCGGCGTCCGCACAACTACTACTCGAACACCTCGACGCTGTTCTCGCTCGCCACCGACGCGACACCGGTGCCGGCGCCGCTGTTCCAGTACCGCGCCGAGGGTGATCCGCTACCGCCGACTGCGCAGCCCTCCGCAGGGGTGAAGATCGTCTACACCGGCGGCCTGAAGGTCGACTACGAGTGGAACGACACACTGAAGGGCTGGGCGCGTTTCCAGAGCGGCACCGCCCACGTCGACAATGCGGGCTTTCAGATCGCGCCGCGAACGTCGTCGTGATGTTCACCGAGTACACCCGCAGCCCGGCCGATCCGATCTCGCCCGAGGCTCAGACCGTGGGCAGCGGTGAGGTGTGGGTCTTCACCGACGGATCGATCATCCCCGGCCGTTGGGATCGTCCCGACCCGACGAAGCCGGCCACGCTGACCGACGGCAACGGTGCACCGATCCTGCTGACGCCCGGACGCACATGGGTCGCGTTGCCGAAGAGCGGCAGCGCGGTGCCCGTCCCGCCCGGCCAAGACGTCGCCGGCTGACCGCGGCCTCCGCACGCCGCCACGGCTCGACCGTGTGCGCGCCAGCCGGACTCTGCATCCGTCTGGCGCGCAAACGCCGGGGGAGCGAGCAGGGCCGACCCCTAGAATGAGGCCATGACTCGATCGACGGGCACGTTCGCGGTGAAGCGCGGGCTGGCCGAGATGTTGAAGGGCGGCGTCATCATGGACGTCGTCGACGCCGACCAGGCGAAGATCGCCGAGGACGCCGGGGCGTGCGCGGTGATGGCACTCGAGCGGGTGCCGGCCGACATCCGCCGCGACGGTGGGGTCGCCCGCATGAGCGACCCGGAGATGATCGAAGGCATCAAGGCGGCCGTCACGGTCCCGGTCATGGCGAAGGCGCGCATCGGCCACTTCGCCGAGGCGCAGATCCTCGAGTCGCTCGGCGTCGACTACGTCGACGAAAGCGAAGTGCTCACCCCCGCCGACGAAGCGCACCACATCGACAAGTGGGCGTTCACCGTGCCGTTCGTGTGCGGCGCGACCAACCTCGGCGAGGCCCTCCGGCGCATCTCCGAGGGCGCGGCCATGATCCGCTCGAAGGGCGAAGCAGGCACCGGCAACATCGTCGAGGCCGTGCGCCACCTGCGTTCGATCCTCGGTGACATCCGCAAGATCACGCAGGCCGACTCGGCCGAGCTCTACGACTGGGCGAAGCAGCTTCGAGCTCCGATCGGTCTCGTGCAGGAGCTGGCCGACACCGGCGAGCTGCCCGTACCGCTGTTCTGCGCCGGCGGCATCGCGACGCCGGCCGACGCGTCGCTCGTGATGCAGCTGGGCGCGCAAGCGGTGTTCGTCGGCTCGGGCATCTTCAAGAGCTCGAATCCGCCGGTGCGGGCGAAGGCGATCGTCGAGGCGACGACGCACTTCCGCGATGCCGACATCCTCGCCAAGGTGAGCCGCGGGCTCGGCGAGGCGATGCCCGGTCAGGAGATCGCGTCGCTCGAGGTCAAGCTCGCCGAGCGGGGTTGGTAGGTCGCCGCGATGAGCTGGAGGCCACCAGGTGAAGGTGGGAGTGCTGGCGCTGCAAGGCGCGTTCGCCGCCCACAGTCACGTCCTGGCTGAGCTCGGCGCGCAACCCGTCGAGGTACGCGAGCCGGCGGATCTGGCCGCTGTCGACGCGCTCGTGATGCCGGGCGGCGAATCGACGACGATGTCGCTGCTGCTCGAGTCGTCCGGTCTGTTCGATCCCCTCGCGGCGCGCCTCGCCGACGGCCTGCCGGTGCTCGGGACGTGTGCGGGGATGATCCTGCTCGCCACCGAAGCGCTCGACGGCCGCACCGACCAGCGCACGTTCGGGGCGATCGACCTGACGGTGCGGCGGAACGGCTACGGGCGGCAGCGCGACTCGTTCGAGACCGACCTCGACGTCGACGGGCTCGACGGCGGACCGTTCCACGCGGTGTTCATCCGCGCGCCCGTCGTCGAGCGCACGGGACCCGGTGTCGTCGTGGGGGCTACCGTCGAGGGCCACCCGGTGCTCTGCCGCCAGGGCGCCATCACCGTGACCGCATTCCATCCGGAGCTCTCGGGCGACCGTCGCATCCACCAGCGCTTTCTGCAGGAGGTCTGAGCGCATGTCCGGCCATTCCAAGTGGGCGACCATCAAGCACCAGAAGGGTGCCAAGGACAAGGCCCGAGGCAAGCTGTTCGCGAAGCTCATCCGGCAGCTCGAAGTGGCGGCCCGCGAAGGCGGCGGCGACCTCGACGCGAACCCCACGCTGCGCACGATGTACACGAAGGCACGAGCGTCGTCGGTGCCGATGGACACGATCGAGCGCGCCATCAAGCGGGGCACGGGCGAGCTCGAGGGTGTCGTCTACGAGTCCGTGAGCTACGAGGGCTACGCCCCGGCGGGCGTGGCGGTGCTCGTCGAGGTGCTCACCGACAACCGCAATCGCACGGCATCAGACGTGCGCAACATCTTCACGAAGAACGGCGGGTCGCTCGCTGAACCCGGAGCGGTGTCGTGGCAGTTCTCCCGGAAGGGCGTCGTGGTGGCGGCAAGGTCCGCCTCTGAGGACGACGTCATGGCGGCAGCGCTCGACGCGGGTGCGGAGGACATCGTCGACGACGGCGACTCGTGGCGGATCACGTGCGAACCCCACGACGTGGAAGCCGTGCGCGCTGCGCTCGAGGCGGGCAACATCGACGTGGAATCAGCCGAGGCGACGATGATCTCGTCGACGGCGGTGCCGCTCTCGACCGCCGAGGAGGCCAAGAAGGTGCTGCGGGTGATCGACGCGCTCGAGGATCACGACGACGTGCAGAACGTGTACGCGAACTTCGACATCCCGCGACGCGATCCTCGAATCGGTGGAGGCCTGACATGACCGTCTGCGGTCGGCGAGCGGCGCCCGACTTCACGCTGCCGGGCACGCAGCGGCGAAGGACGCACTCGCTCGCGGACTACCGCGGGCAGGTCGTCGTGCTCGTCTTCTATCCCGGCGACAACACCCCGGTGTGCACGAAGCAGCTCAACGCGTACACGGACGACATCGGCGAGTTCAACGACGTCGGTGCGCAGATGCTCGCGATCAGCCCGCAGGGCGTCGAGAGCCACGAAGGCTTCTCGTGCCAAGCATGGCGGCTTCGCGTTCCCGCTGCTCGCCGACACCGACAAGAAGGTGGGCGAGGCGTACGGCATCCTCGGCCCGCTCGGCTTCTACCGCCGCTCGGTGTTCGTGATCGACGGCGAGGGCGTCGTCCAGTACGCGCACCGCGCCGTCGCCGGCCTGACGTTCCGGCCGCACGGCCGAGCTGGTCAACGCCGTGAAATCCGCCTAGACCTGACGCCCCCGCTTCTCGTTCGAGTTTCGCGTCACCGATGACGCGTTCTCGCGACGAGTAACGCGAAGGGGAGGTCAGGCTTCGTCGGCGACGCCGAGGAGGCGGGCTCGGGTCATCGATCGCATGCCGCGACTGAGACCGATCAGGGCCGCGATCCACGCGAGCAACCCGACGATGTAGCCCGACTCGGCTGGCGCCGAACAGGGCGCCGGTCGACTGGCTGTAGGCGATGATGATCATCGGCAGGCTCACCAGCCCCGCCGCCTGCTGCGCGGCGGCGCTCGACTTCACTCGCGCCGAGAAGCGCAGCACGATCGCGAGCGTCAGCGCGAGGAACGGCGGCACGACCCAGATCATCAGCACCCACCACGACGAGGTCGGGAAGAACCATCCGCCGACCTTCGGGCCGACGACGAGGTTCACGATCAGCGAGTACAGCCCGAAGCCGACGACGGTCGTGAGGTACCCGGGGATGAGGCTCGCGATGAGCTTGCCGACGTAGATCTCCTCGAGTGCGGCGGGGGAGTGGGCCAGGAACTCACCCGTGCCTCGCTCGCGCTCGCCCACGATCGTCGTTGCGCCGACGGCGGTGGCGATCGTGAGCGGAACGACGACGGCGACGGGGGCGAACAGGTACACGGCGAGCGCGTAAGAGGTGCGGGCCGAGTCGGAGGTGCCCCGGATCGCTTCCTGCGCTTGTTGCGGCAGAAGGTCGAGCGCTTGGCTCACCTGCTGCACCGCCTGGATGTCGCCGACTCGGGTGATCGCGAGCAGCAGGACGAGAGGGACGAACACGAAGAAGACGCTGCCGAGGATGACCATCGGGCCCCAGAAGTCGCGCGCCTGGGCGAGCTGTCGCAGATCGGTGCGCGCGATCGTCTTCACGCGCGGAACCAGTTCATTCGCCCGCCTCGTGATGGTCGGTGTCGGCGTCTCAGGCCCCGGACGGCGAAGTAGAGATCCTCGAGCGTGGGTCGTGAACGGCTCGACGCGGGTCACGCGCGCGCCCGCCGCCACGAGCGCCTCGACGACATCGGGTACCCGCGGCCAGGTGGTCGAGGCGAACGAGCGCGGTCCTTCGCCGTCGAGGTCGACGCCGAGCACGCCGTCGTGGCCGGTGAGCGCCATCAACGCCGACGGGTCGGTTGTCGCGAGCGCGGACGACGGTGTCGGGCCAGTAGCGGCGAGTCAGCTCGGCCGGCGGACCGGAGATCACGTCACGACCACCCTCGAGCACGACCACCTGGTCGGCGAGGCCCTCCGCTTCGAGCAGAAGATGGGTGCACATCACGATCGTGCGGCCTTCACCGGCCATCTCGTGGATGAGATCGAGCACCGCGAGCGACGACTCCGGGTCGAGGCCCGACGTCGGCTCGTCGTAGAGCAGCAAGTCAGGATCGTGGAGCACGGAGCGTGCGAGCGCGAGCCGCGTCTTCATCCCGGTGGAGTAGCCACCGACCTGCTGGTCGAGCGCGTCGCGCGATGCCGAACCGCTCGGCCGCCGCGGGAATGCTGCTTCGACTCGCTCCGTAGAGATCGGCGGAGTACGCGAGGTTGTCGCGCCCCGACAGCCGGTCGTAGAGCGCCGGCTTCGCGGCCACCACACCGCACCGGCGCCGGACCTCCTGTCCGTCGACGCCCGGGTCGAGCCCGTGCACTCGCACCGTTCCGCTCTCGGGACTGAGCGCGCCCGTGATCATGCGCACCGCCGTGGTCTTGCCCGCGCCGTTCGGCCCGAGCAGGACGGTGATCGTGCCCGCCGGCGCGACGAGCGAGAGGTCGACGAGCGCGGGCTTGTCGCCGAAGCCCCGACGCACGTGCTCGAGATGCACGGCGATGTCGGGAGCAGAGGGCGAAGGCGGGCCGCCCGTCGACGGGTCGGTGGTCACGAGGGCCATCCTCGCCTATCGGCACGACGCCGACGAGAGTTCAGGGCAGGCTGGAGCCGTGGAGCCGGTCACGCTGGTCGGACGAGCACGTTCGGCTCGTCCCTCTCACCTCCGAGCATGCCGCGGATCTCCTGGCCGCGGCCTCGGGAGATCGCCGCACGTTCACCTACACATGGGTTCCCGACGGGGAAGCGGACGTGCGCCGCTACCTCGCGAAGGCGCTCGCCGACCAGGCCGCGGGTACGGCGCTGCCGTTCGCGACGACCCGAGCCAGCGACGGTGCGGTGATCGGATCGACGAGGTTCATGAACGTGGAGCGATGGGAGTGGGCTCGCGCCGGTGCGCAGCCTGACGCAGTCGAGATCGGGTCGACGTGGCTGACGGCCAGTGCACAACGAACGCCGGTGAACACCGAAGCCAAGCTGTTGATGCTCACGCACGCGTTCGAGGTGTGGGAGGTCCTGCGCGTCACGCTCAAGACCGACGCCCGCAACGTTCGGTCGCGTGACGCGATCTTGCGCCTCGGCGCCCGATTCGACGGTGTGCTGCGGGCGCACATGCCGGCCTACGACGTCGCCGAACCCCGCGACTCTGCCTTCTACAGCATCCTCGCCACAGAGTGGCCCGGTGTCCGTGACCGCCTCACCGCATCGCTCGCGGGCATCCCCGATCGGGGGGATCCGGAGCGATAGGTTCGAACCTATGTTCGTGCTGGGCATCGACCCGGGCTTGTCGCGGTGCGGGTACGCGTCGCTCGACGCGACGGGCACCGATCCGAAGTGCACCGCGCTCGGCGTCCTGACGACCCGGCCGTCCGACCCGCTGCCGACCCGCTTGGCCGAGCTGCGCCGCGAGCTCGTCCGGCTGATCGAGGAGGTCGAGCCCGACGTCGTCGTCGTCGAGCACGTCTTCTTCCAGGTGAACGTGCGCACGGCGATGTCGGTCGGCCAGGCGAGCGGGCTTGCGCTCGCCGAGGCCGCCGCGGCGGGATGCGAGGTCGTGCAGTACACCCCGAACCAGGTGAAAGAGGCCGTCGTCGGGTACGGCGCAGCCACCAAGGCCCAGGTGCAGCACATGGTGCAGGCCCGGCTCGGGCTGGCCGCGCCGCCGAGCCCTCCCGATGCGGCGGATGCCGCCGCGCTCGCCCTCTGCCACCTGGCGTGGGCGCCGTGGCGCGCACGCTTGGAGCGAGCGTGATCGGGGCGCTGCGTGATCGGGTCGCTGCCGTGATCGGGTCGCTGCGAGGCACCTTGCTCGAGCGATCACCGAGCGGTGAGCTGCTCGTCGAGATCGCGGGCATCGGATACCGCGTCACCGTCACGCCGCGCACCCTCGTCGACGCGGGCGAGCCCGGGGCCGATGTCTTCCTCTACATTCACGACCACGTCCGCGAAGACGCCCGCACGCTGTACGGCTTTGTGGGGCGCGACGAACGGGCGTGCTTCGAAGCATTGCTCGGCGCGCACGGTGTCGGGCCCGCCCTCGCGCTGGCGATCGTCGCGGTGCACGCGCCGTCCGATCTCCGACGCGCCGTCGCCGCCGACGACGTCGACGCACTGTGCCTCGTGCCCGGAGTCGGGAAGAAGACCGCCGCGCGCCTCCTCATCGACCTGAAGGCGCGCCTCGATGTTCCCGAGATCGACCTCACCGCGCCGAATGGCAGCACGGCAACGCAACCGATCGACCGCGGCGCACTCGCCGATGTGCGCGACGCGCTCACCGGTCTCGGGTACGGCCCCGACGAGGTGCGCGACGCGGTGCGCGATCTCGACGGTGACGAAGATCCGGCGCCCATGCTGCGCGAGGCGCTGCGCAGATTGGCGACGGTCCGATGACCTCGCAGAAGTCCACGGAGCGGCGCGATGCGTGAGGAGCTGCTCGACGCCGCCACCGATCCCACCGACCCCGGCGAGCTCGCCCTCGAGGTGAGCCTCCGGCCCCGCTCGCTCGACGAGTTCGTCGGGCAGAGCGAGCTGAAGGACCACCTCGGCATCATCCTCGAGGCCGCCCGCCGTCGGGGTCAGGCCGCGGACCACTTGCTCTTCGCGGGTCCGCCCGGCTTGGGCAAGACCACGATGGCCGGGGTGGTGGCGAACGAGCTCGGTGTCCACCTGCACATCACATCGGGTCCCGCGCTCGAGCGGGCCGGCGACCTCGCGGCGATCCTCACGAAGCTCGATGAGGGCGACGTGCTGTTCATCGACGAGATCCACCGTCTCGGACGTCCGGTCGAGGAGATCCTCTATCCCGCGATGGAGGACTTCCAGCTCGACATCGTCGTCGGGAAAGGCCCGGCGGCGAGCTCGATCCGCCTTCCCCTCCCTCGCTTCACGATGGTCGGTGCGACCACCCGCACGGGCATGATCACGGGACCGCTCCGCGACCGGTTCGGGTTCGTGGCGCGGCTCGACTACTACACGAGCGCCGAGCTCGAAGCGATCGTCATGCGCGCGGCGACGATCCTCGGTGTCCCGATCGATGCCGAGGGAGCGATCGAGATCGCGGGCCGAGCCCGCGGCACGCCGCGCATCGCGAATCGCTTGCTCCGCCGGGTGCGCGACTTCGCCGAGGTGCGCGGCAACGGCGCCATCGACAGAACGACGGCCTCCGACGGCTTGGCGTTGTTCGGCGTCGACGACCTCGGTCTCGACAAGGTCGACCGGGCGATCCTGCGCACGATCTGCGAACGATTCGGAGGCGGGCCGGTCGGCCTGTCGACTCTCGCGATCAGCGTGGGGGAGCAGCCCGAGACCGTCGAGGACGTGTACGAGCCGTTCCTCATGCAGCAGGGCCTGCTCCAACGGACGCCTCGCGGGCGCGTCGCGCTCATCGGCCGCGTACCTCCATCTCGGGCTCGACGCGCCCGTCGCGGAACGCGCCGCGGGGCTGTTCGACAGCTGAGGGCCGGTCCTAGGGCGCGCTCAGGCCGGTAGGTGCGTCGCGAGGAACTCAGAGGTGATCGCCCACGCGGCCGTCGCGGCGTCGGCGTCGAAGAACATCGGGGCCTCGTGGTTGTCGAACGCGTGCCCGGCGTCGTGGACGTGGACAGGAGCGTCGTTGCGACCGGCGAACGTGACCCTGATCTGCTCCACCTGCTCGAGCGGGATGTACGCGTCGCGCTCGCCGAAGTGGAAGATGATCGGACACGTGATCGTGCTCGACGAGGTCGAGTGACGCCGCGATGTTCGACCCGTAGTACGAGATCGCCACGCGGGGCTCGGCGCGTGCCGCGACGTGATAGGTGAGCAGGCCGCCCATGCAGAAGCCGATGACGCCGCTGCCGTTCGCGCACCTCGCTCATCCCTTCGAGATGTTCGAACGCGGCGACGCAATCGTCGACTCCCTGGACGAAGTCGAACTTGCCCATCATCGAGATCGAGTCGTTGAGGCCCTGCTCGTCGTGGTCGGCCTCCCAGTTCGGATTGATGCGCCAGAACACGTCGGGTGCGACCACGACGTAGCCCGCGGAGGCGAGCCGCTCGGCGACGGAGCGGATGTACGGCCCGACGCCGAAGATCTCCTGGAGCAGGAGCATCCCTGGTCCCGAACCGCGATCGGGCAGCCAGACGTGCCCGTCGAACTGGCCGCCATCATCCGCGGCGATCCGATCCGTCCGTGTGGTGATGGCCATGACGGCGACCATAGACCGCGGAACTACGATCCGCCGCGGTGGGAATGGACGGTTCGACCGCAGTGCCGATGCAGGCATTCGAGTACGAGCTGCTCCCTTCCGCGATCGCGCAGGTTCCCGCGGAGCCGCGTGACTCGGCGCGACTGCTCATC
The DNA here is from genome assembly GCA_963747215.1 of uncultured Acidimicrobiales bacterium. Lineage (GTDB taxonomy): Bacteria > Actinomycetota > Acidimicrobiia > Acidimicrobiales > DATKAS01 > DATKAS01. The sequence goes on along the minus strand of CAVVET010000007.1, from coordinate 310,376 downwards.
GATCGGGGCGTGTCGATTCCACCGGAACATCGGAGGGTCTGCGACCTTCCGATCCTGCTCCAGGAGGGAGACCTCCTCGTCGTCAACGACACTCGCGTCATCCCGGCGCGGCTGCGCGTGCGGCGCGAGACGGGGGAAACGTCGAGGTGTTCCTGGTGCGTCCGCTCGAGGGCGGAGGGTGGCATGCGCTCGTGCGGCCGGCGCGCCGGCTGGGTGTCGGCGAGGTGTTGCGTTCGGTGCATCCTGCGGGCGACGAGTTCGCGGTCGAGATCGGCGAGCCTCTCGACGACACGGGTGGCCGCCGCGTGCGACTGCTCGCCGATGACCCGGTGGCTGCGCTCGATCGGCACGGGACGATGCCGTTGCCTCCCTACATCCACACGCCGTTGCACGATCCGGAGCGCTACCAGACCGTCTACGCCGACCGCCCGGGCTCGGTGGCGGCGCCGACAGCCGGACTGCACCTCACACCCGGGCTGCTGCAGCGATGTCGAGCGAGTGGCATCCGCGTGTGCACCGTCGAGCTGGTCGTCGGCCTCGACACGTTCCGTCCCGTCGTCGCCGATCGTCCGGAGGACCACATCATCCATCGCGAGGAGTACCGCGTGCCGCCCGCGACCCTCGACGCGTGCGCGGCGGCGAAGCGGGTGGTCGCGGTCGGCACCACGACGGTGCGTGCACTCGAGTCCGCCGCACGCGGGCCGCTCTCCGGCGACACCGCGTTGTTCATCCACGGCGGCTTCGACTGGCAGGTCGTCGACCTCCTTCTCACGAACTTCCACCTGCCGCGGTCGTCGCTGCTCCTCCTCGTGGACGCGTTCATCGGGCCGCGCTGGCGAAGCCTCTACGAGGTCGCGTTGCGCGAGCAGTACCGGTTCCTGTCGTTCGGCGACGCGATGCTGCTCGACCGGCACGCGCCGCGGTGACGCCGGCCCCGATCGTCCTCGACGTCGCCGCGACCGACGGCGGCGCCCGAGCGGGCCTCGCCCGTACGGCCAGGGGCGAGATTCGCACGCCGTGCTTCATGCCAGTGGGCACTCGCGGCGCGGTGAAGCACCTCACGGCCGATGACCTGCGCGATCTCGGCGTGCAAGTCGTGCTCGCGAACACCTACCACCTGATGCTGCGACCAGGGTCCGATGTCGTGGCCGCGCTGGGCGGCTTGCACCGCTTCATGGGCTTCGACGGCCACGTACTGACCGATTCCGGCGGGTTCCAGGTGTTCTCGCTCTCGCCGAAGGTCGATGACGACGGTGTCACGTTCCGCTCGGTGTACGACGGCAGCGAGCATCGGCTGACGCCCGAGACGGCGATAGCCACGCAGGAGGCGCTCGGCGCGGACATCCAGATGGTCCTCGACGTGTGCCCGCCCCTGCCCTCACCGCTCGAGGTCGTGCGGCTCGCGGTCGAGCGCACGGCGATGTGGGCCGAGCGTGCAGCAGCCGCGCATCGCCGCGAGGGCCAGGCGTTGTTCGGGATCGTGCAGGGCGGCGCCGATGTCGCGATGCGCGCGGAGAGCGCACGCCGCACGGTCGAGATCGGCTTCTCGGGATACGGCATCGGCGGACTGTCGGTGGGGGAGACCCGAGAGGAGATGCTTCCCGCGCTCGAGGCGGCCACGAACGAGCTGCCGGCTGACCGTCCGCGCTACCTCATGGGCGTCGGTGATCCGCAATCTCTCGTCGACGCGGTGGCGCTCGGTGTGGACCTGTTCGACTGCGTGCTTCCGAGCCGGCTCGGCCGCCATGGCACCGTCCTCACCGACGATGGGCGCATCAACCTCCGCAACGCCCGCTTCGCCCGCGACGACGAGCCGATCGACGCCAGCGCGCCCAGCCCGGTGAGTGGTCGGTACTCACGGGGCTACGTGCGCCATCTCCTGGCGACGGACGAGCCGACCGGAAGACGCCTGCTCACCCTGCACAACGTGGGATGGCTGCTGAGGTTCGTGGAGCGCATGCGCCGGTCGATCGAGGACCAGCGGTTCGAGGCTTTCCGGCGCGCGCGTCCACGAGACATGGGGAACGAAAGACGCCTGACGGTGGCGTGACCCACCCGCCACCCCCGACTAGCCTGCTCAACGCTTTCATTGCCGATCTCGGGACCCTCCTGTGGGCTTTCTTCTCCTTCTCGCTGCGACGTTCGGGCTCATGTACGCCCTGATCATCCGCCCCCAACAGAAGCGGCTGCGCGAGCAGCAATCGCTCGTCCGTGCCCTTTCTGTCGGTGACGAGGTCATGACGTCGTCGGGCATCTACGGCATCGTGACCGAGCTCGAAGACGAGACGTTCCTCATCGAGGTCGCGGAAGGCATCGAGATGCGCATGGCCCGCGGGGCGGTCGCCAAGATCGAGACCAAGGGGGCGGCGGCGCCGGCGGCTGCGCCCCCCGATGCGGAGGACGATGAGCCGTCCGACGCAGACGACGCGCACGACAACAGCTGACGATGCGCCGCAACCTCGTCCTCTCTCTCGTCATCACGGTCGCCGTCGCGGCCCTTGCGCTCGGGCTGACGATCGTGTCGGGGAGCAGCCCCGAGCTCGGCCTCGATCTGCAGGGCGGCGCGTCCGTCGTGTTGCAGCCCAAGGAGTCGGTCGACTCCGGCGTGCTCGACCAGACCATCGGCATCATCCGCAACCGGGTCGACGCGCTCGGCGTCGCCGAGCCCGAGATCACCCGTCAGGGCAACGCGATCCTCGTCGAGCTGCCCGGCGTGAAGGACCAGGAGCGCGCGCTCGAGATCGTCGGCCAGACCGCGGAGCTGCGGTTCCGCCCCGTCCTCGAGGTGCTGCCACCCGACGCGTCACAGCCTGTTCCTTCGGCGACGACGACGACGGTGGCCGGCGCGGACGACACGTCCGCCGCGTCGACCTCGGGAGCGTCGACCACCGACGCGTCGTCAGACACGACGGTCACCGTCCCGACTGAGGTCGTGCCGACCACTCCGCCGGCGGAGGACGACCTCGACGCCGAAGTCGTGCTCGAGGAGAAGGACGGCGACGGAAACGTGATCGCCCGGTATCGCCTCGGTCCGACCGCCTTGACCGGCGCCGGGGTGGAAGGGGGCGACGCACAGCTCAACCCGAACTCGGGGACCTGGAGCGTCGCGGTCACCTTCAAGGAAGGTGAAGTCGGCATCGGTGGCTTCAACCAGCTCGCGACCCGCTGCTACAACGCCGACGCGACGTGCCCTGCCCAGATCAACGGCCGCGGCATGCTTGCGATCACGCTCGACAGCGTCGTCAAGTCGGCCCCCACGGTGCAGCAGGCCGAGTTCGAGGCCGACGACGTGAGCATCACCGGCTCGTTCACCGAGCGGGAGGCGAAGAACCTTGCGCTCGTGCTCGACTACGGCGCCCTGCCCGTGCAGCTCGAGCCCCAGGCCGTGCAGACCGTGTCGGCGAGCCTCGGCCAGGACTCACTGAAGGCCGGTGTCGTCTCGGGGATCATCGGCTTGTTGCTCGTCGTCATCTTCATGCTCGTGTACTACCGCCGCATCGGTCTGGTGGTGCCCGCCGGACTCTGCGTCTCGGGCGCGCTCATGTGGTCGATCGTCTCGTGGCTCGGGGAGACGCGCGGGCTTGCGCTGACCCTTGCCGGCATCACCGGAATCATCGTGTCCATCGGCGTCACGGTGGACTCCTACGTCGTCTACTTCGAGCGGCTGAAGGACGATGTCCGCCTCGGGCGCAGCCTGCGCTCGTCGGCCGAGAGGAGCTTCACGGGTGCGTACCGCACGATCCTCGCAGCCGACGGCGCCTCGCTCATCGGTGCGCTGCTGCTCTACTGGCTCACCGTCGGATCGGTGCGCGGCTTCGCGTTCTTCCTCGCACTCTCGACGCTGCTCGACATGTTCGTGTCGTTCTTCTTCACCCGACCGGCGGTCATCCTGCTCAGCCGCAGGAAGGCCTTCGCAGGGGCCGACGTGCTCGGCGTGCACCAGGGCGAGGCCATGGGCGCGGGCGCTGACGAGGCGTTGGTCGGAGCGTCGCGATGACCGACCTCGACGTGCGTCCCGACCAGCCCGAGCCGATCGAGCCCCGCAAGGCGTCGTTGCTCCACCGCCTTTACCACGGCGAGACCCACTTCGACTTCGTCGGGAAGCGCCGCATCGGCTTCATCATCTCGGGCGTTCTGATCCTCATTAGCCTGCTCTCGCTGTTCACACGCGGCCTCAACCTCGGCATCGAGTTCGACGGAGGTGTCGCGTGGGAGGTCGCGGCTGCCAACACTTCGGTCGACGAGACTCGGAGCACGCTCGAGCGCTTCGGCGTCAGCGACGCCAAGATCCAGACGCTTCGGGGCAGCGGCGGTGAGCGCATCCGCGCCCAGGCCGGGCCGCAGACGGGCGCGACATCGAGCGGGGTGCGTCAGGCTCTCGCCGAGAACGCGCAGGTCGACATAGGTGAGGTGAGCTTCACGTCGATCGGCCCCACGTGGGGCGACGAGATCACCCGCAAGGCGCTCCGGGCGCTCGTCTTCTTCTTCATCGCGATCACGCTGTACATCACAATCCGGTTCGAGTGGCGCATGGCTGTCGCCGCGCTCGCCGCTGTCGTCCACGACGTGCTGATCAGCGTCGGCGTCTATTCGATCTTCGGCTTCGAGGTGAGCCCCGCGACAGTGATCGCGTTCCTCACGATTCTGGGGTTCTCGCTCTACGACACGATCGTGGTGTTCGACAAGGTGCACGAGAACAGTCGTCGCATCCTCGCCACCGGCCGCGCCACCTACGGCGATGTCGTGAACCTGAGCATGAACCAGGTGATGGCCCGCTCGCTCAACACCTCGATCTGCGCGGTGTTGCCGGTGCTGTCGTTGCTCATCGTGGGGTCGATCTTCATGGGTGCGACAGCGCTGCAGGGCTTCTCGTTGGCGTTGCTCGTCGGCCTGATCACCGGCGCCTACTCGTCGATCTTCATCGCCACGCCGATTCTCGCGGTCCTCAAGGAGCGCGAACCTCGGTACCGCGCGTTGAAGGAGCGGTTCGGTAGCACGACGGTCTTGTCGACGCTGCCGGCGGCGACTGCCGTGGCGACGGTCGGCACGGCCGCCTCGCCCGTCCGGGCGGCCTCTTCGGCCTCTTCGGCCTCTTCGGCCGCACCGGGCTCGGCGTCGACCGCGAGCACCGGCGCCGCCCTCGGTCATCCCCCGCGCCCCCGCAAGAAGAAGAAGCGCTAGCCCCCGCCGGTTTTCTTGGCGCTGTCCGGGTCTCCTGGACCCGATCGCGCCAAAAGAACCAGTTGGAGTCAGGTGAGGGCGGCGACGTCGGCCACGCAGTCGCTGAGCCGCGGCCACAGCGCGTCGGCGACATCGTCGACGGAGGTGTCCGCCGAGGCGAGCTCGAGCAGCTCGCTCGAGGCGACCAGATCGACGGCAAGCGCCGCGACAGAGGGCAGCGCCTCGTTCCATCCGTCGATGCTCACCTGCCAGAACGTGGTGACGTGAGTCTGGAAGAGCAGCGAAAGTGCCGCCCACTCATCGACGGGCAGCTCGACGATCTCGGGCCACTGCCGCCCGATGAACTCGTTCAAGTGGCGGGCGCCTTCGACGCCGCGAAACAGCGGGTCGGGCGCGAGCGCGTGCACCTTGCGCACCGGGCTCAGCCGGACCGCGCCGAGGCATTGCAGGCACGGTTGGAGTGTCGTCCAGAGCTCGAGGCCGTCGGACGGCGATCCCCATCGCAGCTTCGCGAGGGCGTTGAGCTCGGCGTGCGCGAGCGAGCTGCCGGCGAGGACGTCTTCGCCGGGGTCGGATTCGGCGAGGCGATTGCGTCCGGTCGCGACCGTCCCGCCATCGCGAGTGATGACTGCGCCGATGCCGAGACTCCCGGCGCGAAACGACTCCCACGCAAGCTCGATCGCGCGATGCATGGGCGGAGGAAGCGTGGTGGGCACGGCGGCGCATCGTATGGGGACGGCGAGGCGCGGCGGTAGCCTCGGAGGATGACGGTCGACGCGACGTGGCTCGAAAGCCTCGTGCGCGACGTCCCGGACTTTCCCAAGCCGGGTGTGGTGTTCAAGGACGTGACGCCCCTCTGGGCCGACGTGAGCGCCTTCCGCTTCTCGATCGACGCGATCGTCGACCACTTCGCCGGAGTCGACATCGACCGCGTAGTCGGCATCGAGGCACGCGGATTCGTGGTCGCCGCGCCGGTCGCCTACCGATTCGGCGCCGGCTTCGTCCCGGTGCGCAAGCCCGGCAAGCTGCCGGGTGAGTCCGTGAGCCAGCCCTATGAGCTCGAGTACGGCACGGACCAGCTCGAGGTCCACCGCGATGGGGTCGTCGCCGGTCAGCGGGTGCTCATCGTGGATGACGTGCTCGCGACGGGCGGCACCGCAGCGGCGTGCGTGCGCCTCGTCGAGGGTCTCGGGGGCGTTGTGGTCGGGCTCGGCTTCCTGATCGAGCTCGCGTTCCTCAACGGCCGCGAGAAGCTGGCCGGCTATGAGCAGGTGTCGTTGATCACCTATGAATAGGACGGATGAACAGGGCATGAGGGGAGCGGAGTAGGCGTGGCAACGGTCGATCGGGTCCTTCCCTGGCGACGGCAGGCTGCCGCGCCGGCTGACGAGGTCGCCCCGGTCGTCGCCGCCTACCGATCCCGCCATCCGAAGGCGAGCACGACCACGATCACGCGCGCCTACGAGGTCGCGGCTGACCGCGCACGCCGAGCAGTTCCGTAAGTCGGGAGAGCGCTACATCAATCACCCGGTTGCGGTCGCCCGCATCGTCGCCGAGCTCGGGCTCGACGAGACGACGGTCTCGGCCGCACTCCTCCATGACGCGGTGGAGGACACGACGGTCACGCTCGACGACGTGCAGCGCGAGTTCGGCGAGGAGATCGCGGCGATCGTCGACGGCGTGACGAAGCTCGAACGCATTCGCTTCGACTCCAAGGAGGAGCAGCAGGCCGCCACGATGCGCAAGATGCTCGTCGCGATGGCCAAGGACCTGCGGGTCCTGATCATCAAGCTCTCCGACCGGCTCCACAACATGCGCACGATCGCCGCGTTCCCCGAGCACAAGCAGCGCCGCACCGCCCAGGAGACGCTCGACATCTACGCACCGCTGGCGCATCGCCTCGGCATGCAGGAGATGAAGCAGCAGCTCGAGGATCTCGCGTTCTCGTCGTTGCATCCCAAGCGCTACGCCGAGATCGACCACATGGTGTCGACGCGCAGCCCCGAGCGAGACGAGTACCTCGACGACGTGCTCGACCAGGTGCGCCGGCGCCTGTCTGAGCTGCGTATCGCGGCGGAGGTCACCGGCCGGCCGAAGCACCTGTGGAGCATCTACGAGAAGATGGTCGTGAAGGGCCGGGAGTTCGACGAGATCTTCGACCTCGTCGGCATCCGGGTCATCGTCGACACGGTGAAGGACTGCTACGCCGCCCTCGGGTCGATCCACGCGACGTGGAAGCCGGTGCAAGGCCGGTTCAAGGACTACATCGCGATGCCCAAGTTCAACCTGTACCAGTCGTTGCACACGACTGTGGTCGGGCCGGGGGGCAAGCCGCTCGAGGTGCAGATCCGCACTCGTGAGATGCATCAGCGCTCCGAGTACGGCGTGGCTGCGCACTGGAGCTACAAGGAGAACACGTCGGCCTCCGACATCGCGTGGCTGAACCGCATCGTCGACTGGCAGCAGGAGACGAGCGATCCCGCGCAGTTCATGGAGAACCTGAAGACCGACCTCGAGCAGGACGAGGTGTTCGTCTTCACGCCCAAGGGCCGGGTGGTCACGCTGCCAAGGCTCGCGACGCCGATCGACTTCGCGTACTCCGTGCACACCGAAGTCGGGCACTCGTGCATCGGCGCTCGCGTCAACGGCCGCCTCGTGCCGCTCGACTCGTCGCTGCTGTCCGGCGACACCTGCGAGATCTTCACGTCGAAGGTCGAGGGAGCCGGCCCGTCGCGCGACTGGCTCAAGATCGTGGTCTCGCCGAGGGCGCGCAACAAGATCCGCCAGTGGTTCTCGCGTGAGCGTCGTGAGGACGCGATCGAGACCGGGCGGGAAGAGCTCGTGAAGGCGATGCGTCGCGAAGGGCTCCCGGTGCAGAAGCTGCTCGGCGGCGATGTGCTCGAGAAGACCGCCGAGACGATGAGCTACCCGAACCTCGAGGGCCTCTACGTCGCGATCGGTGAGAACCGCGTGTCGGGTTCAGCGATCGCCCAGCGCGTCACCCGGCATGCTGCGCGAGGGCGAGGAGGACACCGAGGACCGCATGCCGCTCACTGCCCGGGCGCCTCGTCGGGCCAACAAGCGCAGCGACGGCGCCGGCATCCACGTCGAAGGGCTCGACGACGTCATGGTGCGGCTCTCGCGCTGCTGCACCCCGGTGCCTGGCGACGAGATCCTCGGGTTCGTCACCCGGGGCAGGGGAGTGTCGGTGCACCGCGCCGACTGCGCGAACGCGGTGTCGCTCTCCACCGGGCAGAGCGACCGGCTCATCGACGTCGACTGGGACGGCGAGGCCGACACGGTGTTCATCGCCGCGATCGAGGTGAAGGCGCTCGATCGTTCACGACTGCTGCGGGATGTGTCGAACGCACTCTCCGACCAGCACGTGAACATCATCGCCTGCTCGACGCAGACCGGCTCCGACCGCATCTCGCGGATGCGCTTCGAGTTCGAGCTCGCCGACCCGCAACATCTCGAATCGGTGATGAGCACGATCCGGCAGATCGACAGCGTCTACGACGCGTACCGGATCCTCCCGGGCAAGGGTCGCTGAGCGGTCGTCATCATCCGCCGTTTGATCAGGTTGAAGGAACGGCGACACTCGAGGCGACCGCTCCTCCGCAGTTCTTCGACCTGAGCGCTTTCAGTTGGACCTGGAAGGTTGCCGCCGCCTTGACCACGTCGGGAGCAGCGTCGGCGAGTGTGTCCGAGCCCGAGATCGAGTCGAGAGAGCCCTTCAGATCGCTGTACGCCGACTGCAGCGCGTCGGCCTCGGCCTGCCCGACAGCGTCGGCCGCGGTCTTCGCCGCGGTGACCGTGGACCCGAGGTCGGCAACGGCACTCTGCGCGTCATCTACGGTCGAGTCTGCGTTGAGATCCGCGATCGCCGTCTCGCTCTGCTTCACATCGACCAGAGACTGGCAGAACGTGGCTTTGGTATCCGACACGCTCGACGAGTCGTCGTTGCTGCAAGCCGAGAGTGCGGATACTGCGCCCAATACCAAGCAAAGGACGATCGCTCTTGACTTCATGGAAGGGTGCTCCTTGGTTCCAGGATGGAGGGTCGACATGGGGATTGGGTCAGGAGGGCGCGACTTGAGAAGCGGCCGGGCACCCGTCCCTACGACCGCCGCACGACGAGTGTCGTCAAACGGGTGGTCACGCGAGGGCGTAAGCCCCGCGACGGTCCTTGACCACGTACGCCATGATCAGCGCGAGCGGGAAGAACAGGAGGCTCAACAAGAAGTACCCGATGAAGCTGTGCCCCTTTCGCGCCGCCACGCGGGCGGGCCAGAACGCGATTGCGATCCAGATGATGAGACCGATGATCCCTACGCCGAACCACATGGTGTCCTCCTGAAATGAGATTGCCGACCCGAGTGCCATGTGCACTCGACGTGCGCGTCACCTGAGTGGCTCGATCGTGAGCGCGGAGCCCGGGGTTCGCTATCCGGATTCGGCAAGGCGTTGCACTCGACAGGCGCGCGCTCAACGTGCGCCTGAGCTCGTTCGACCTAGCGCGTGGTTGCTGGCGACCGCCTGAGCGTCTCGTGCGGAGTCTCGCCGAACAACGCTCGATACTGTCCGGCGAATCGGCTCAGATGCCAGAACCCGAAGTCGCTAGCCACGCGACTCACGGCATCGCTGGAACACGGGGTGTTCGAGCAGCGTCTGTCGTACGGCCTCGAGTGCCGCGGTGCGGAGAGCAGCGGTTGGCGACATGGCGTCGCAGTCGTAGAAGGCTGCACGCACACGCCGCTCGGCTACTCCCGCGACCGTGCTCAGCTCGGCGAGCGAAACGTGCTGATAGCGCATGGTCGCGGCGTACGTCCTGCACGCGGACACGATGCGCACGCTCTCGAGCGGCGCGAACTTCGCGCGTGCCCGACTCTTCCGAGCGAGAAGGCCGACTTTTCAGTGATTGAGGCAGGGCTACGTCTCCCGGCAAGAGCCTTGGCGGTACAACACCGCCGGAGTGGCTTCGGTCGCCGGGGTCTTGAGCGGCCAGTTCTGTCGACGAGAGGTCGGTGAACAACCCGCCTGTGGTGCGCTGGCGGGGACGTTACCCCCATTTGGTGCCCACGGCCGAAAGTCCTGATCTCGCAGGCGCTGCGCGCCTGTCCAGAGATGATCGTCGGGGTCACGCCGAATTGGGATAGTCCCACGCGCCGGGGGACGTGAGCATGGGCACGTCCGCGCCAGCTCAGCCTTGGCGGTAACAGATATCGGCTCGCGAGGGCACGCGCTCGACCGAGCATTGCCGGCTGGGGAGGCAATTCATGGGGCAAGGCATCGGCGAGGTGCTGACATACGCGATCGCAGTCGATCTCAGCTTCCTCGCGATCGTCGCGGTGATCCTCATGCTGTTCTCGTCACGGGCGAAGGTGAACGGCCCGTGCTACTTGGCTGGCTGGGTCGTCGCGCTCAGTGTCGTGAGCACTGTCGTCTATGTCGTGTCGTACAACGGCGACGCCGCGACGAGCACCACGGCCTCCGACACGATCTCGTGGGGGAAGGTCATCTTCGGTGCACTGTTGCTCCTCCTGGCGGCGCGCGAACTGGCGGAACCGCCCGGCGCCGGGCGTCGAGCCCGAGATGCCGAAGTGGATGACGCGTGTCGACTCCCTTTCGCCGGGGAAGGCGTTCGGTCTGGGTGTTGTCATGGCCGGCGTGAACCCGAAGAACCTGCTTCTGACCGTCGCCGCGGCGGCGGGACTTGCGCAGCTCGGATTGTCGACGAGCGACGCAGTCGTCGCGCTGATCGTGTTCGTCGCCGTCGGGAGCCTCGCGATCGCCGGCCCGGTCGTCTACTACTTCGTCGGTGGCGAGCACGCGACGGCCGCACTCGATTCGCTCAAGGACTGGCTCGCGATGCACAACGCCGCGGTGATGACAGTGCTCTTCTTGGTCTTTGGCGTCGACTTGATCGCGAAGGGGATCCCGCCGCTCAGCAACTAGGTCGGGCCGCGGGCTGCCGGCCGTGCCGATTCGGGATAGCGCACGAGCCTCGAAGAGAGTCGACTGGGCGTGGCGCCCCGCGAGCAGGCGCGCCGAGGATTCCGTGGGCGAAGCGAGGAAGGACGTCACAGTGAACGAGGTCGACCGCAGTGAGCTCCCGATCCGGCGGAAGCCGTTCGACGGAGTCGTCAATCGGACCCTCGACGGATCGCAGCCCGACTGGAACCTCATCGGCCACCCGACGCCGCCGGACGGCGCGCCGAACGTCCTACTGGTGCTCATCGACGATGCCGGATTCGGGAACCCGAGCACGTTCGGCGGCCCGATCCAGACGCCGAACTACACCCGTCTCGCCGAGAGTGGGCTGCGCTACAACCGGTTCCACGTCACCGCGCTCTGTTCTCCTACTCGAGCGGCGCTGCTGACCGGGCGGAACAACCACGCCGTCGGATTCGGATCGGTCGGCGAGTTCGCGGGCGGCTTCCCGGGCTACTCCGCGACGCTGCCACGGGATTGCGCTCCGCTGCCTCGGATCCTGCGGGACAACGGCTACAGCACGGCCGCGTTCGGCAAGTGGCACCTGACGCCGGACAGCCAGCAAGGTCCCGCCGGTCCATTCGACCGGTGGCCCAATGGCTGGGGGTTCGACTACTTCTACGGGTTCCTCGGCGGCGGCGCGAGTCAGTGGGATCCGTGCCTGACGGAGAACCAGAAGATCATCGGCACTCCCGAGGAGTTCTACGACGAAGACGATCCGTACTACTTCCCCGATGCGATGGCCGACCGCACGATCGAGTGGTTGCACGGCGTGCGCGCCCAGGACGCCCACAAGCCCTTCTTCGCCTATTTCTCGACCGGCTGCAGCCACGCTCCGCACCACGTCGCGCCGCATGGGCCGACAAGTACAAGGGAAAGTTCGACCAGGGGTGGGACAGGCTGCGCGAGCAGACGTTCGCGCGTCAGAAGGAGCTCGGCGTCATCCCCGCCGATGCCGAGCTCACGCCGCGCGACGCGGCCTTCCCGGCGTGGGACGACGTACCCGACAAGCTGAAGCCGTTCTACGCGCGCCAGATGGAGGTGTACGCGGGGTACTCGGAGAACGCTGACTACAACGTCGGCCGTGTGATCGACGCGATCGAGGAGCTCGGCGAGCTCGACAACACCCTGATCCTTTGGATCTGGGGCGACAACGGCGCCAGCATGGAGGGGACGATCACCGGTTCCTTCAACGAGATGACGATGCAGAACGGCATCCCGCTGACCGACGAGATGCAGCTCCAGCTCTCGGAGCGCTACGGCGGGCTGGAGCAGTGGGGCGCCCCGATCATGGATCCGCACTACGGCGCCGCGTGGGCGTGGGCGGGGAACACGCCGTTCAAGTGGGGCAAGCAGGTCGGCTCACACCTCGGCGGGACGCGCAACCCGCTTGGTCGTGCATTGGCCCGAGCGCATCCACGACGTCGGCGGGCTGCGTTCGCAGTTCACCCATGTCATCGATGTGGCCCCGATGATCCTCGATGTCGCCGGGATCCCGGTGCCCCAGACCGTCGACGGGATCGAACAGGAGCCGATGCACGGTTCCACATTCGCGGCGTCGCTCACCGACGCAGCTGCGCGCCGAGCACCGCACCCAGCAGTACTTCGAGACGATCGGCAACCGGGCGATGTACAAGGACGGCTGGTGGCTCGCGATGAAGACCGACCGCATCCCGTGGGTGCTCACACCGGACGCGCTCAAGCCCTATGCGCCAGGCGTGTGGGATCCCGATGCGGGTCCGGCCGAGCTGTACTACCTCCCCGACGACTTCACGCAGGCGAACGACCTGGCGGCTGAACACCCCGAGAAGGTCGCAGGAGCTCAAGGAGCTCTTCTGGGAGGAGGCGGAGCGGTACAAGGTGCTTGCCGCTGCTCGCGACGCTCTCGACGTTCTTCGGCATGCTGCCTCCGATCCCGGAGGAGACGACGTTCGAGTTCCGGGGTGACGTCCAGAACGTGATGTCCGGCATGATCCCGAGGATCTACAACCGCTCGTACGCGATCACGGCCGATCTGGTCGTGCCCGACGGCGGCGCCGAAGGCGTGATCGTCGCCGAGGCCGACCACCTCGGTGGGTTCACGCTGTACGTCAAGGACGGCAAGCTCACTCACACGTATTCGATGATGGGCGTGTTCGTCTTCAAGCAGGTCGCGGAGGAAGACCTCCCGACCGGCGACGTGACCGTGCGCATGGAGTTCGCGGCCGACGGGGCGACGCCGGCAACCGGCGGCGAAGTGACGCTGTTCATCGATGACCGACCTGTCGGCAAGGGGCGGATGGACCACACCGTGCCGATCCGGTTCTCCGGCTACGCCGGGATGGACATCGGCCGCGACAACGGTGGGGTCGTGGACCTCAGCTACGAGGACAAGAAGCCCTTCGCGTTCACCGGCACGGTGAAGAAGGTGACGTTCGACATCAAGCCGCACCTCTCGGACCAGGACGCCATCGACCTTCACACCGCCGCGCAGCACGGAGAAGCCGCGCACGCACTGTCGGCGTGACCGCCGACGCCAGGAGAGAACCCGATGCCATTCGATGACGAGACGACAGACGTCCTGATCGGCGGCTACCTGTCGGCCGACGCCGCGCACGAGGACTACGAAGCGGTCCTGCACAGTGGCGGCTACCTGCACGGGGCCGTCGTCGTGACCAAGGACCTCGAAGGCAACCTCGCGGTCGAGCAGACCGATCACATGGTCCGCGAAGGCGCGGCCGGTCTCGGCGCGGTCGGCTTCGCGGTGGGACTGTTCGCGCCGCCGCTGCTCGCCGCCACCGCGATCGGGGCCGCAGTCGGCGCGGTCGCGGGCAAGGCGTTGCACAAGAAGACCGGCAGCAAGATCGAGGAGATGGCCGGTGAGACGATCCCGATCGGTGGCGCCGGCCTGATCGTTGCGTACCCGCACTCGGCGGCCGAGAAGGTCGAGCCCGCAGTGACGCGAGCGATCCAGAAGGTGGTCGGCGAAGCCGAGGGTCACCACGTGGAAGCCCTCAAGGGCGCGCTCGCCGACGCGCAGAAGAAGATGGCCCAAGGAAGCGCGTAACCGACGCCGCAACCGTTTCTCAGTCGTCGATCTCCTCCCAGACCGCCTGCTCGTCGTGCTCTTCCCAGTCGGCGCCTGGCAGGGCGATGGCCCAGCTCGTCCATGTCCCGACGGGCAGAGCTGGTGCGGTCCTCACTCTCGCGTGGACGACCATGCCGGGCGTGAGCTCCACGGGCGCGCGCAGCGGGGCCGTCGTCATCCCCCAGTGCGTCGGTGGATCGCCGGGTCCGATGGAGAGCGAGATGCCGGGCGCGAGCTCGGCGCTGAACCAGAGTGCGAGCGCGTTGGCCGTTCCGTGGTCGTGGACGGGCAGCCGCGACTTCGGCTTCGTGAGGCGCCTCGCGCCTGCTCGAGCGGGATCAGGTCCGCGTCCGTCGTCCACAACTGCGCCGGCTCGGAGCGCCGGTCGCGCGCCGCAAGATGACGGAAGGTGCCGGAATAGATGATCTCGTTGACGCGTCTTCTCGACCAGGTCGTCGAGACTGAGGTCGTACGGGTTGTCCCGCAGGAACTCCACCATCTCCGCGAGGTAGCGGTCGTGCACCAGCGCGGTCCACGCCGTGACCGAGCGGGGGATCATGACTCCGCCCGGCTTGAGCCAGCGGTCGCGGGCGGCGATGACCGGAACGAGCATCCCTTCGTCGATCCCGAACCCGCCGAGCCACTCCGAGACGATCACATCGACACGTTCCGGGCAGCTCGACGTCCATCGACGTCGCCGTGGATCACCTGGACGATGTCCGCGACGCCGTTCGCGGCGGCCAACTCCTGTGCGAGGACGGCGACCGTCGTCCGCTCCACCGCGTAGACGCGCGCAGCACCCGCCCGCGCCGCGAACACGCTCAGGATGCCGCTTCCCGCCCCGACGTCGAGAACGATGTCGCCGGGGCGCACCACCGCGTCGATCGCACGCCGGAAGGCCTCGGTGCGAACGCGGTCGCAGATCATCGTCCGGTGTACCTCGAACTCCGCGTACATCGGGTCGGGCGGGTTCCTGATCGGCGTCCGCACGTCCTTCAGCGCGTCTTCGCGCGACCCTTCAGGCGCTTGCGGTACCAGAGGACGTCGGTTCCTGACGGGAAGTCCTCGACTCGACCCACCAGTTCGTAGCCGTTCCGCTCATAGAGCGCGCGAGCCTGAAAGTCGTAGGTGAAGTGGACGGTCTGTGAGCACCCGCGCGCCGCCGCCTCGGCTTCGGCGGCGGCGAGCAGCCGAGTCGCGAGGCCGCGACCCCGGAGACTCGGTTCCACCCAGAGGCTCTGCAGCTCGCAGCAGTCGCCCCAGGTCCATCCGCTGATGCCGGCCACGATCGTGCCGCGCGTCGCGCACGAAGATCGCCAGGTCGACGTTCGTCGCCGAGTCCCATGGCGGCGGACGCCTCACGACGGATCTGTGTTTCGAGGAATTCGATGTCGAGCGGATCCGGATGGTCCTCGACGTGGAACTCCACCGCGACCGACTCGCGTCAGACGCCGACGATCTGCTCGATCAGCGAGACGTCGTCGAAGTAGGTCCGGAACGACCGGATCTTCCCGTCGCGGAAGTCGGCCACGGTGACGCCGGGCAACTGGACGTGCCGTCCCGTTGCTTCCAACACGACGTCCTCGCCGAGGACGAGTGGTCCCGTGTGGTCGGCTTCGATGAGCCATTCGGCGAACGCCTTGTTGCCCGACTTCGTCGAGTCCTCGGACCATGATGACGACGTTGGAGAACGCTGTTTCACGGAGGGCGGAGAGGTCGGCGAGTGCCGGCAGCCCTGACACGGAGGCGTACGGCGACCAACCGACGACATCGTCGGTGAACAGCGTCCTCGGATCAACCGAGGCGCTACCGACCTCGGTCTCGAGCGCCTTCAACAGCACGTCTTTGCGCGAGTCACTCATTGCAGCTCCTCGTTGTCGGAGTCGATCGGTTCAGACCCGAGGGCCTTCGCCTTGGCCGCCGCGAATTCTTCGTCTGAGAGCGCGCCCGAGGTGTGCAACTGCGCGAGGTGTTCGATCTCGTCGGCCGGATCCGCCGGAGGCGGCGCATATTGCGCCTGGTCCTGGGCGTCAGGTCGCCTGCTGCGCGGGCGCTCTGCGGCTGCTCCGCGGGCTGCCTGCGCCTCGCGTACACCTGTCCCTCGTGGTGAGCAATCGCCGCTCCGGCAACGAGCGCCCGGCGCCTTGTCCGTCGTCTGAATCCCATGGAGAACTCCTTTCCGTTCGTTCGGCCAAGAGCGAAGCGCTCAGCGTCAGTATCCGCGACGTCGCCGGGACGCGGCTATCCGCTATCGGCAGCGCGAGAGTTGCCGCCGCGACCGCCGCAGCGACGGTGGCGTACACGTTTTCGGGTCCGATCTTCTCGGCGGCTCCGGTACGGTCGAGGAAGTCCCGCACTGATGCCCGTGGCCGCGCGACGAGCAAGCGGATCCCTCGGTCGTCGAGCGTCTGCTTGACCTGCAGCAGTGCGTCGGCTCCGGTGGTGTCGATCTCGTACGTCGACTCGAGGTCGAGGACGACGGCCGTGGGAGGGTGCTCGGCGCGGTGACGACGTCCTCGATACCGTCGGCGAACTCGTCGGCGTTGGCGAAGATCAGCGGGCGCGTCGAACCGGAACATGATGAGTCCCGGCACGGCGGCGAACTCGGGATGTTCCGCGAGGTCGGCGTATTCGCTTCCGTCGGCGTTGCGACCGAGCGGTCGCAGTGTGCGGATGGTCGAGGCGATGGATGAACAACACCAGACTGAGGCCGACGCCGATGACGATGCCGGGAAGAATGTTGATGAGGACAACGCCCGCGAGCGCGGCGATCGCGAGCCAGAAGTCGACGACGTCGTCGTCCCAGAGCCGCTTCAGCTTGGAGAAGTCGATCATCCCGACACGGCGTAGATGACGATCGCGGCGAGGGTGGCCTCGGGCAGATACTCGAAGACGCCCGCGATGAACAGGATGGTGAGCAGCACCATGAGTGACACGACTCCGAGAAGCAACGGAGTCTTCGCTCCCGCGTCGTCGGCTGCTGCCGACTTCGACAGGCTCCCGGTGACGGTGTAACCCTGCAGAGCGCCCGCGCCGATCGAGGCGGCGCCGTAGGCGAGCAACTCCTGATTGGCGTCGATCTTGTACTGGTACTTCGACGCGTACGCCTTGGCGATCGCGACGGATTGCGCGAAGCCCACGATCACGATTCCCAACGCGCCCGGCACCATGTCGACCAGCGTCGAACCGGTGACACCGGTCCACGGAACGAAGTGGAAGCCGGTCGGTACCGGGCCCGACGATCGCGACGCCGTGGTCGGGCAGATCGAATGCCTTCGCGACGATGATCGAGACGGCGGCGACGATCAACGCGGCCGGCGCACGGGGCACGAACCGACCGAGGACGAAGAGCACGGCGAGGCCACCCGCACCGACGGCCACCGTGACCCAGCTCCACGAGCCGATGTCGCCGATCACCGAGAGCAGCTGGTGCAGCGTGTTCCCACTCGGCCTTCGGAGACACCGACGAGCTTCGGGAGCTGGCCGACCGCGATGAAGAGGCCCAGTCCCACGATGAAGCCGTCGAGCACCGGCTTGGCGAAGAACGCGCGCGACCCAACCCATGCGCAGGAACCCGAGCGCGACGTACAACACGCCGACGACGAGCGCGAGCGCCGCGGTGAGAGCCACTGGATTGGCGCCTGATGACGCAACGAGCGGCGCGACCGTTGCGGCGGACAGCGCGGCAACCGTGGAGCTCGGACCGACGAACAGCTGGCGAGAGGTCCCGAAGATCGCGTAGGCCACCACGGCAAGTGGGACCGAGTAGAGACCGTATTGCACGGGTACGCCGGCGACGCCCGCGTACGCCATCGACTCCGGCACGATCAGAGCCCACACCGTGAGTCCGGCGACGACGTCGGCTGTCAACCACGCGGGGCGATATCCCGGCAGCCAGTCGAGGATCGGGATCCATCGCGCGACGCCGGACTTCGTTGTGTCCATCGCGTAGAGCCTCGACCGTCAACGACGCGGTTCGGCTATCCGGATTCGGCGCGCGCCGCCGGCCGAGCGACGCCGTTGCGTTCCTCCGTGCGAGTCGAAGATGCCGAATCGGGATAGCGGTGGCACCAGTCGTCGCTGCATGATCGAGGTCGCAGCCGACGAGAGGAGAGATGATGGGTGAGCTCTTCTTCGTGACGTGGTGCCCGCCGCTCGCGGGTTGAGCGAGCTCCCGCATGGACGTCGCCGGCTCGGTAGACATGCTCGCCTTCGGGTTCGACACGCAGGAATCGTTGCCGCCCGAGCTCGCACAACATCTCGACGGGCTCCGTGGGCGCGGCATCCTCCGGATTCTCGACGTGCTCTTCGTGTCGAAGGATTCGCACGGCACGTTCCGAGCCCATCGCGGAAGACACGGATCTCGGCGCGGTCGCGGCGGTCCCCGCGCTCGACGCTCTGGCAGCTTCTCGTCGACGGTAACCCCGAGTCGGGCTTCGTCACGGACGGGCTGCTCGGGCAACTCAGGTCGTGGGAGGTCGGCATCGATCTCGACTGGATCGAGCGTCTCGGGCTGCTCATCGAGCCGGGCACATCCGCGTTGCTCATGTTGGTACAAGCGAAGTGGGCGACCGACCTCCTCGACGCCGTGCTCCGGTCAGGCGGGTTTCCCATCGCGTTCGGCTGCCTCGAGCGGGAAACGATGCTTGTCGTCGGACCCGACCTCGCCGCCACTTCGGCCGCCGCGCGCGCGGCCGAACCGTTCCGCGCGCGGCGCGGTGTCGCGATGCTCGATGTGCTCGCGACCGCGCAACGCCGCGTCGCCCGTCGCGGCGCAAGTGATCGCCGCGTTGCTCGACGCGCGCCTCCTCGACGAGTGCGAGGTCGACGACGCCGTCGGCGTGCTCGCCGCCGAGGGGCTCGTCCCGCCGCGATTGCTCGCCCGCGCGCGGGCGCACGCCGACGCCACGCTTGCCGACATCATCCCCTTGCCTCTTCGGTCTGTCGAAACGGAGGACTGACGCGACCGCGAGCACGGTCGGTGATGTCCCGACGACGCTACCGCGAGGGACCAAAGACCCGTCGGGAGGCGTCGGGGTCCTCTACTGGAGACCAGCGCCTTCGCGGTTCAATGGCGTGTGCCCACTCCAACGACCGCCGCCGAACGTGACCCGCTGGCCGCGACGAGCCGTCGGCTGATCACGTCGATCGACGAGTTCGTAGATCCGGTTGCCACCGCGCACATGTCTCCGATGGTCTTGCACGCGGGCGCTATTCGGGCCGAGCTCATCTCGGCTCGGGTCGGCGGCGTGATCGACCAGCATGGGCGACTATTCATTTCCGCTTGCGACGCGCGGTGAATCGCTCGACGAGCGCGTCGGGTTCGCCGTGGTGTCACCTCGGATGTCTTCCGTGCAGATGAACGGTGAACCGATCGATTCCTGGAGTCGCCCGCGTCTTCGGCGCCGCCGCCGAAGTTGCCGCCGCCGGCGGGCCGCTCCAGTTCGTCACCATCTCCTTTCGCCCCGCAGAGTTGGAGCGGACGGCGCAAGAACTCGGCGTCGAAATCGATCTTCCGAGCCGCGGCAAGTCCGACTCGAGGGCTGTTGTCGACGAGGTACGCCTGCGCCGCGTCGTGCGCGACCTCCGGACGTCCGTCCGCGAGACAGGCAAGTCGGCGTCGAGCGTCGAGGAAGCCGAGGAAATCGCGGACGCCTTGGTCGAGATTGCCGTTCGTAGCTTGGCCGCTGATCGTGGTGGCGACTTGCGAACATCAGCACGTCCATCTCGACTGTGTGCGCGTCGTCAGAGCCTGCGAGGAATTCGCGGCCACGATGCACTACCAGAGCGTGACCCTTGCCGCGCTTTGCAGCGCGGCAGGAGTGTCGGAGCGACGGCTACGGCAAGCGTTCTACGACTGTTTCGGCATGTCTCCGACTGCGTACCTACGCATCGCGGCGCTCAACGAGGTGCGCCGCGCAGCTCGTCGAGGGACCGCCGAGGCGCGACGCCGTCACCCGGGCCGCCTCCGACTTTGGGTTCTGGCATCTCAGCCGCTTCGCGGGCCAATACCGAGCACTCTTCGGCGAGTCGCCGAGCACGACGCTCGCCCACAGATCAAGCACGTGCCGTCAGCTGAGTGCATCGGGTGTCAGGCGCCGGCCTTCTTGACTGCGTCGTCGTAGGCGCCCTCGAGGTCGCCCTTCGTGGTCGCGTCGACGACGAGCTTCTGCGCCCCAGGGAGCGGAACAGGCAATCGAGGAATGTGAGACATGGCAATCGATTCAGGCGATCGCCTCTACCTGCGCGGGTCGCGCGATGAGGTAGATCAGCATGCCGAACAGCGGGACGATCAGGATGAAGAACGCCCATCCGGCCTTGGCCCAACCGCGGTGGTCGTGACGGCGGAAGTTGTCGATGAACGCCCAGATCACACCGAAGAAGATCGGGAATACGAAGAACCACCAGGCGATCAGCAAGAACAGACTGATGAGCGGATACTCATAAGCGAGCACGAAGCCTCCTCGAATCGGATTGACCACATCGTCCACCACCGGCTCGCACCGGGCTATCCGGATTCGGCACGCTCTGCTGCGATAGGCGTCGATCATCGCCGACACCGTTTCGAAGAAGGCATCGGTCGCCGAGCTCATCGGTGATGCCGTAGCGGTCGAGCTCGGCCCGCACGTCGGGTGTGACCTCCGCGAGGACGAGCCGAGTGCCGCGGTCGTGGAGCGACCCGGCCACCTCTCGAAGGGTCTGCGCCCCGCTGAAGTCGACGTCCGCGATCGCGGAGGCGTCGATGCCCAACCAGCGAACCTTCGGTTCACCTCGGCCGTGAGGCCGAGGATCTCCTCGGAGAAGTGGTTCGCGTTGGCGTAGTAGAGGCTGGCCGCGAAGTGGTAGACGACGAGCCCGTCGAGCGTTCGCGCACCCGGCTCCACCGGTGTCGCGTCGGAGGTGCGCGCCGGTCGTCGGCACGAGCACCGAGTCGTTCGGTGCGTAGCTGCGCCGCAGGTGGTCGATCACCGAGAACACCATCGCGAGGATCACCGCCTGCTCGACGCCGACGACCACGACGGTCGTTGCGGTGATCGGCTGCGACGATGAACTCGTTCGTGCGCACGCCGAAGATCCTGCGCATGCCGGCGATGTCGACGAGCTCGATGCCGATGATGAACACCACCGACGCGAGAACGGCTTCGGGCATGTACTGCAGCGGCTTCGTGAGGAACAGCAACACGACGAGGATGATCCCCGCGGTCGACAGCATCGCGAGCTGACTCCGGCCGCCGGCGCTGTCGACCATCTGCGTCTTCGTCGGGCTGCCGTTGACGACGAACGTGCCCGTGAACCCGGCCGACACGTTCGCGAGACCGAGCCCGACGAGGTCGACGTTCTCGTCGAACTGATCCTGGTACTTCGCGGCGTACGCGCGCGAGGTCGCCGCGCTCTGGGCGAGGATCACGACGAACATGGCAGCCGCGGTGCTGGTCAACGGCCACACCTGGCTCCAGGTCACGTCGGGCACGCCGACGCCCGGCAGACCGCCCGGGACCGGACCGAGCACCGCGACGCCGTGCGCCGCGAGGTCCCACCACCAGCTCACGAACATCGCATCCGAGGACGGCGATGAGCGCGCCGGGGATCTTCGGGTTGATCATCCGCGAACCGACGATCACGACGATGACGCCCAACGACACCGCGAGCGTCGTCATGCTCGTGTCGCCGATGTTCTCGAGCGTGCCGAAGAACTTGCTGATCGTGCCGCCGGTCCCGCTCGGCACACCGAGCATTCCCGCGACCTGGCCCATCGCGACCTGAATGCCCACGCCGGTGAGGAAGCCGATCAGCACGCTTCGCGAGAGGAAGTCGGCCAGGAACCCGAGGCTGCACCAACCGCGGCAATGATCAACAGCACACCCGTGAAGATCGCGAGCGCGCCCGCGTACGCGACGTACTGCGGCGACGCGATCGGCGCGATCCCCGCGAGTCCGGCCGCGAGGATCGCCGCGGTCGCGGAGTCGGCGCCGACGACAAGGTGCCGAGACGACCCGAGGAGCGCGAAGATCGCGATCGGGATCAGGATCGTGTACAGGCCGGTGATCACCGGCATGCCGGCGATCGTCGCATACCCCATGACTTCGGGGATGCCGAGTGCCGCCAGCGTGATACCGGCGATCAGGTCGCCCGTCAGGCGGGAGCGGTCGATCGGAGTGAAGCCCTCGAAGACCGGGAGTCGCTTCTTCTTGGCCGGCACGCCGGCGCGCGTGCTGGTCATCGTTCGGTCTCCGCTGAGTCGGCTCGTCGAGGCGCCACCATCGTGAGACCGTCGGCTTTCCTCGACTAGCCAGAATCGGCGGCCTCTTGCTCGTGGCGCGAAGAGTGCCGAATCCGGATAGCCAGCGAAGGGAGTGGGGGCGACGATCTCTCTCAGCGAACCCAAGCCGAAACCAAGAACCGCCTGAGAGCGTCACGTGCTGACACCGATCGACCCCGGAATCGAGACACAGCAGCTCGACTCGATCGTGCAATCCCTGACGGACGCGGCTCGCGGCAGAGGTCGACATCACGGTGATCG
The DNA here is from genome assembly GCA_963747215.1 of uncultured Acidimicrobiales bacterium. Classification (GTDB taxonomy): domain Bacteria; phylum Actinomycetota; class Acidimicrobiia; order Acidimicrobiales; family DATKAS01; genus DATKAS01. Next base: position 287,613 of record CAVVET010000007.1, on the reverse strand, counting down.
CGGCCGAGGTCCAAGCGGAGCTCGCCGCCTATTCGACGGCGCGCGTCACGCGGTTCGTGCCGATCCTCGTCGAGAGAAGTGTGCTGGCGCGTCATCGCTGTGGCGTTCCGCCTAGTGCGTACGACCGGTCGCCGAACGCGCCGACGAGTTCGGCGGGGAGCGACCTCATGACCGTTGTCATGCATCCGGACGTCGACGAGCGAAAGGCGCGAGGCAAGGCGGCGCGCGAGAAGGTTGCTCCGACTGCCCACGTGGGATGGACGCCCGCCCCGGGCCGGCCGGACCCCGTCGCACTGCTCGAGGAGCAGAACGTCACCCGGGAACCGGACCTCGTTCCCGTGCGCCACGGGCGGATGATGGTCTCGCCGTTCACCTTCTATCGAGGCGCGGCGAAGATCATGGCGGCCGACCTGAAGGACACTCCGACGGCGGGCCTCGACGTGCAGCTCTGCGGCGACGCGCATCTGTCGAACTTCGGTGTCTTCGCCTCACCCGAGCGGACGCTGCTCTTCGATCTGAACGACTTCGACGAGACGCTCCCAGGGCCGTTCGAGTACGACGTGAAGCGCCTGGCGGCGAGCTTCACGATCGCCGCGCGAACAACGGCTTCGCCAAGTCCGATGCGCGTGCCGCAACCCTCGCGTCTGTGACGGCCTATCGGGCGACGATGGCCCAGTTCGCCGAAATGGGGACGCTCGACACCTGGTACGCGCACCTGTCCGAAGACGAGCTGCTGCGTGCGATCAAGCAGGCGGCGCGCGCGCGAGAAGGGGTCGCGGAACAGGGCGGTGAGCAAGGCAGCCGAGAAGGGGGCCGAGAAGGCCGCCCGGAAGGCACACACCCGAGACAGCCTGCAGGCGCTTTCGAAGCTCGCCGAGAAGGTCGACGGCCGGTACCGGATCGTCAGCCAGCCGCCGATCGTCGTGCCGTTGCGGGATCTGGCGCCGAGCGTCGGTCTCTCGATCGAGGAGATCGAGCACGCCATCCACGAGCAGTTCCGCGCGCTACCGGGACGACGCTGCAGGATGATCGGCGCCGGCTGCTCGAGCGCTTCGAGATCGTCGACATGGCGCGCAAGGTCGTGGGCGTCGGGAGCGTCGGCACGCGAGCCTTCATCGTCCTGCTCCAGGGTCGTGATCAACACGACCCGCTCTTCTTGCAGGTCAAGGAGGCGACCGCTTCGGTGTTGGAGGACCATCTGCCGAAGAGCCGCTACGCGCAGCCCGGCGAACGAGTCGTGCAGGGCCAGCGGATGATGCAGGCGGCAAGCGACATCTTCTTGGGTTGGACGAAGGGCTACCAGGCCAACCGCTACCTGTACTGGCGTCAACTCCGCGACATGAAGGGCTCGGCCGTCGTCGAGACGCATGGCGCCGCCCGCGCTCACGTTCTACGCAGGCATCTGCGGCCGGACGCTGGCCCGGGCGCACGCCCGATCGGGCGATCCCGATCGCGCTCGCCGCCTACCTCGGGAAGAAGGATCGTTTCGATCAGTCGATCGCCGACTTCTCCGAACGCTACGCCGACCAGAACCAGACGGGACTACGAGGCGTTCGCGGACGCGATCCGCTCCGGCAGGTTGCACGCACTCGAGGGCGTCTGAGTGTCCAACCCGCGACCTTTGGCCCTGCGCTCGCTTGCCTCGCGCATGGTCGACTCGACGAACACCGATCGAGAGGAACGTCAATGATGCTCGCGGACTTCGGAACCGGACAGGTCTTCCTGTCCATGATGTACTTCTTCCTGTTCTTCATCTGGATCTGGTTGCTGATCGTCGTGTTCTCCGACATCTTCCGCAGCCACGACCTCGGCGGGGTCGCCAAGGCGCTGTGGGTGATCTTCGTGATCGTCGTGCCGTACCTCGGCGTCTTCGTCTACCTGATCGCGCGCGGGCACAAGATGAGCGAGCACGCGATGGAAGCCGCCCAGGCGCAAGACGCCGCGCAGCGCGCCTATGTCCAGAGCGTCGCCGGTGCGCGCCGAGCACGGCCGGGGAGTTGGCTCGACTCGCCGACCTCAAGACCCAGGGCGTGATCTCCGACGCCGAGTTCGAGCAGGCCAAGGCCAAGGCGATCGTCGCCTGACGGCCCGGGCGATCCTGCCTTCACGGAAGGTCTCATTTCAACGAAACGGAGTGAACATGACCGATGTATCTCTCGATGAGCTCGGGCCCGTCGACTATGTGGTCGTCGAGTTTCCCGCCGGGGCCAGCAACTTCACGGGCGAGATGGCGGCCGAGCTGTCGCGTTGGGCAATGCGGGGACCATCCGTGTGATCGATGCGCTGATCCTCACCAAAGACGACGACGGCAGCATCGATGCGACGGAGCTCTCCGACGTCGGCGAGCTCGGCGAACTGGTCGCGCTCGAGGCGCAGCTCGCCGAGTTGTTGGCCGGTGACGACGTCGCACATCTCGCCGCGGTGATGGATCCGGGCACGACCGGGAGTGCTCATCTGGGAGAACCTGTGGGCGGCGCCGTTCGCGGCTGCAACTCGGCGTTCGGGTGGCCAGCTGATCGCCAACGGACGAATTCCCATTCAAGCGATCATCGCCTCGATCGAGGCCGATCAAGCTGCCGTGACGGTAGGAGCCTGAGATGCCAGTGAGACCAACTCGTGTCGGAAGAGTCGGCGTCATCGGAGCGCCGGTGGCCAAGACTGCCGTGGTTGCCAAGGCGGTCACTCCCGGGCCTTCACCGGTGGCGAAGACCGCGGTTGTCGCGGCGGCCGTCACGCCTGGGCGTCGCCGCCGGATCTGAGACGTACGCGGCCTATCAGCCGGGTTGAGGCTCGGAGGGCGGCAGGCGCCGGAGCAACTCCAGCTCCGGGACCTCGGCGTGTCCGCCCAGCGTGTTCGCTCAGGCAGGCAGAGGCAGGGCGGGAGCCCCCGCCCGGTACGACGACCCGATGTGGGCGTCTTCGCCGAGCACAAACGGGATCTCGCGCCCCGTCGCTCTCGGTTCGAATCTGGCTCGATCTGCACTTTCGTTCCACGCGATAACTGTGCGTCTTACGCTCGCGGGCCATCAGCGGGAACGCGGTTCAGCGCACGCGGACAGTCGGGGCTAGACGACGCGTACCGGATCCTCCCGGGCAAGGGTCGCTGTAGTCCTCCCAGGGGCACGACCCGCCGAGAAGTGACGACGGCGCGTTCAGCACAGCGCTCGAGAGAGCAGGATAACACTCCCCTGTGCTTGCAGGTTCAGTAGCTGAAGGTGGTGGCGCCGTCGCCGCCGATCCACCTCCCATAGCTGCACGCTGCCACCGAGCGCAGCGTTGTCAGGAGTTCAAGCGAGACGGTGAGGACGGCGCGGGGATCCACCTCCGTCTCGTGGACGGCGTCCCCCAGCAGGTGGCTTTCGACGAGTAGGCGGCTCAGCCCGAAGCGGGATCAGGCGGCGTCGACGAGCTCGACCGCTGGTTCGGCCGGCCGCACCAATGTGGACCGCCGCGTCAGCAACCGATACGTCACCAGGAAGCCGACGGTCAGCACGCAGCCAACGAACGTCCACACGAGCGCAACCATGTCCGTGTCGGTACCTGCTTGCACCGCGTGGACTGTCGCCAGCGCGAAGAGCCCGATGCTCGAGAGGTGCACGGTGTGCCAGAAGCGCCGAGGCAACAGCCGTCGCGCCCACGACGTGAGCTCGATCGCGACGAGCAGATACGCAGCGACGACTCCCCACGCGACGGCACCGGGACTCCAGGTCGAAGCCATTGGCACGAAGAGCTCGCTCGGCCCGAAGTGCACGTAGCTGTCAGCCCAGAGCCCGAGCAGATGGAGAGCAGTGAACACGACGGTGAGGAAGGCCGAGGAACCGGTGGAGGTCGTTCATCCACGCGGGAGCGCCTCGTCGTCTCACGGCGCGCGCTGAGAACGCCAGTCCCAACAGCACGGACAACGTGGCCAGCGCGTACGCGGTCAGCCCGCTCGCCCGGGCGACGTACCACCACAGCTGTGGGGTCACCTCTGCGATCACGACGATCCCTCGGCGTCTTTCCCGACACGTGTCGTCGTGCCGTCTTCGGAGGTGAGCCACCCTTCGACGCCGCAGCGCCGAAGGAGGGCTTTGCCCGCGTAGCGGACCCTCGACGATCGCGGCTTTGGCGAGCCCCTCCGCCCACCAAGCCTGCGGTGCCGACACGACGGCGGCCACGAGTCCCGAGTCGAGCCGGGCGACCCTCGGCCGGATCGATGATGTGGTGGACCTCGACGCCGCCTCGGCGCCAACGGCGGATGAGTGTCGTGCTCATCGCAAGGGCGCCTTCTTTGACGTCGGTCGTGAACGACTGCACTCCGAGCGCGGCGTCCTCGACCGGGACCGACCAACCAGAGTCCGTCGGCGACTGACCGGCCACTCGGACGTCGCCGCCGAGGGCGACGCACGCCGACACCGCGCCCCGGTCGACCAGTCCCGTCGCGACGAGATCGGCGGCGAGGCCCTTGCCGATCCCACCGAGGTCGATGCGGACGCCGCTCGTCAATCGGACCGTGCGCCTGTCAGCGTCGAGCCGCACAGCGACCAACCGGGGACGTCGAGCGCGGGACGGCGCGGATCGGCCAGCGTCGTCGGCGCGAACCGCCTCGAACCAGCGGTCGTATCCCCACTCCTCGAGCGCTTCGAGGATCGTCGGGTCGAACGCGCCGCAACTCGCGCGCCAGAGCTCGTCACAACGTGTGAGCGCACCCCAGAGCCGTGGGCTGGCATCGACGTCACGGTCGGGCGACGCGTTGAGGATTGACAGATCGCTCGTGTCCCGGAACCGACTCCACGACTGCTCGAGGCGCTCGATCTCGTCGAACGCCCAGTCGACCAACCCGGTCGGAGCGTCGCCGACCACGAGCTGGACGACGCTGCCCATCGCCCTCCTCGCGTGAGCGACCCAATAGCCGGGGTCGTAGGAGTCCACGGCAACGACGGGGGTCAGCACTTCGACCCCGAGCACGACGGTGGCGGGGGAGGAGGGGGAGGCGGAGGTGGCGCAGGAGCCGCGGTGACGGGCGGAGGCGGCGGGGAGGCGCCGCTGTTGGTGGAGGGGGCGGGGGCGACGAGGACTGACGGGGAGCGGGGGCGGCGTCGCCGCGGCGACCGCAGTAGGCGCAGGAGCGGCGGGAGGTTGGCCGAGCGGGCGCTCCGGGGGCCGGCGGCGCGCCGGGGGCGGGCGGAGGGTCGTACACGTAGACCGTTCGATGCACCGTCTTGTACACGACGACGGTCTGGGGCGGGGGCGGTGCGGCGGCCGCCGTCGGCGCGGCGGCCGGAGCGGCGGCCGGAGCGCTCGGCGGACTCGTGGAAACGGGCTCGGCGGGAGTCGGGCCGACTGCGGCGACCTTCGTCGGGGACGACCACTTCGGTGGGTTCGCGGCAAGCACAGCGACGATGGACAGGCACATCGCGGTGCTGAGGCCGACGCTGAGTATGCGAGTCGCGCCAGCTTTGTGCGTCCGCTTCCGTTGGGTCGACCGCGACGGCGACAGCCGCGGCGGTGGGGTGTCGACAGCCGAGGCCGTCGGAGTCGGCGACTTCGCGTCGGTAGCGCCGGTGCGGGCCTGTCCCGAGCGACGCTCAGCCAGGCGCGCGAGCCGTTCGGCCTGGCTCGTGGCTGTCGATTCGTTCGCGTCCGTCATCAGTCGCCGGTGCCACCGTTGTGTTCGCCCCCGCTGTGGCTTCCGTCGGGTGCGCTCGTCGTCGCGCCCGTCGCCTGAGCGGTCGTCGAGGCTCCCTCGTGCTCGTCGTCGCCGTGTTCGTGCAACGTCGTGGACTGCGCGGTCACCGGTCCCACCGACGACGATGTCGTCGCCATCGTGGTCGGGGCCGCAGATGTGGCCGGGCGCTCCGAAGTCGTCTCTTCGTCGGCCTCTCCGACATGATCCGCCTCGTCATCGGGAGGGACCGCCGAGGTGACCGAGGCAGGTTGCGGCGCAGGCGCCGCCGATGTCGGCGCGGTGGGGGCGGGGACGTGCACGACGTCGTCGACGGTGCGCGTCCTCACCTCCACCACGGGGAAGCGTCGTGGGGAGCGCGTCCGTCGACGAAACCATCGACGACCCTTCGATCGTGGTCGTCGGCTCCGAAGGATCCGCGGCGGCGCCGGCACCGAAACCGAGGCTCCCGGCGCCGATGACGGCGGCTGACCGCCACTGTCGAGCTCGCCGCGACCAGAGTCACGGCGACGGCGGTCGCAAACGCATGTCGTCGCTCCATGGTTGCCTCCTGATCTACACATGCCACGTCCTCGAAGTGGCAGTGGTACATGTACGTCCCACTCACGGTGGGGGCGGTAGAAGTACGTGAGCTGCTTGCCGGTGGGCACGTCCGGGCGTTGCACGAGCCCGAGGTTCGTCAGCGGCATCGACATGACGCCCGAGATGCTGGCGAAGTCACGCGAGACGGCGCGCACCATGGGCGTTCGCCACGTCGAGTTCCGCGAGGGACTCGCTGAGTCCGTTCCCGTCGACGACGGCTGGGCCGACACCGTCATCGACCAGGCGTCATCAACCTCTGTGCCGACAAGCGGGCCGTGTTCGAGGAGATACGCCGACTGCTACGACCCGGAGGCATGCTGCAGTTCGCCGACGTTGCCAAGATGACCGGGGGGCACATGACGGGAGCGATGATGTGGGGCGACCCGTACCGACGGCGCCTACACCTGCCAGCGGTGGATGGCGACCGCTCCCGAGGCGTCCGGCTCCTCAACGAACGCCTCGGCGTGGTCCAACGCGATACGGTCGGGTCGATGACGCAGAACGAGCGCCTGGAACGGCGGGATGTTCGACAGCCACATGATGGGCGGGTAGGTGCGGTCGACGTGCGCCATCAGCGAGCAAGTAGTGATCGCACTCTGCGGAGGAAGCGCGCACGTGGCCGCTGTCAAGGCCCTCGGCGTCTTCGAGATACGGATAACTAGCGTCGTGTCGCTCTCGGGTGACGTGGGAAGTTCCTGTTGAGCACAGCGCTCAGTGCTGTCGGCCTTCTAATCCGCTCGCTCGGAGGTTCGAACCCGGCTCCGACCGGACTTGTCAACGCGATAACTGTGGGTCGTATGCTCGCGGGCCATCAGGGGGAACGTGGGTGAGCACAGCGCACAGTCGGGGCTAGACGACGCGTACCGCATCCTGCCGGGCAAGGGTCGCTGAGCGGTTTAGGTGTGCGGCCGCGGGAGCGGGGTGGGACCCGACTCAGTTCGTCCGCGGCGAGGTGATCGTGGCCGAGAGCGCAGAGGTCCGTCTCGACGACCTGTTGCCCGAGTTCCTCGCGTGGATTCAGCCATGCGTCCACCTGATGGATGGCTACCTCCGAGGTGGGGATGACAGGTACCGGGGGCTGATCGAGTGGATCGCGGCTCAGGCGAGGGATCCGGCTTTCGTGTCCGTCGACCGGTACTTGCGCATCACGAGCTCGATGCTCGCCACAGGCGTGGAGCTCATACTCCATGACGAGGAGGGAACGACGAAGGCGTCGCGGGCCAGCGATGTCGAAGAGGCCGCCCCGTCGGACCCGGGCTCGCTCCTTTCGCTCGTGATGTCGTGCCTCGCGCGGCCCTGCTCAGCAGATCGCGGACCGCGGTGCGGCCACTCAGCCCGGAGTCGGTCGACGCGCTCCTTGAAGCCCTCTCCGAAGTCCCTGACGATGAAGCGCGTACTCCACCGCGAGCGCCACCTTGCGCTCGTCGTTTGGAATCTCGCGTGGATCGCCGCGAGCGGCCCCGCGTCGAGTTGAACCGAGACTCGCCACCCAGCGAAGAACCGACTCCGGCGCTAGCGGTTCTCTAGGTGGATAGATGCAATAGATCCGCCCACAACGCTCGCTGCTGTGCTGCGTGAACAGGACTAACCACAGCGCTCGTTCCCGGCTAGACGACGCCTATCGCATCCTGCCGGGCAAGGGTCGGTAGCAGCGGCTCGAGCTCAGTCCCGTCGCGGCACGGGGAGCGGGTGAGCTGAGCGGGGCACGGGCTCGAGCACAGGGAGATCGAGGAAGCCCGCCATCTGCTTGAGGCCATGGGGTCCGAGCGGCGAGGCGGGTTGCGGCATGTCAACCCATGGTCCTGCGGAGTCCCCTCTCAGCAGGAGCAACGTCCCATCACTGAGCAGCCCGATGGAGTCGTGCGCCCACCCTGAGTCCTTCCGTCGCCTCACCGTCGACGACGTGAACACCCAGGCGTCCCGGTTCACGCACCGCGGCCCGATGATGGTCCTGCACTCGGACCGGACGCGACTGGGAGGCGGCCAACGCCGCCCGGCTTCGGAACCAGTCGTACATGTGTGTCGACTCCCAGGTCGGGATCGAGTCGGTGTCGAGCGCCAGGCACACCGCCGCCCAACTCGTTTCGTCTTCGCTGCGGTGAGTCGACAGCCGATGCAGGTCCGGCGTGTACGACGCGACAGCACGCACGAGGCGTTCCTCCGCGGTGGCACCCCGCAGCTGCGCCTCCACCCGCTCCTGCCACGCGCGCTGGGCCGCATCGCGGCCGAGTCGCTCGTTCCCCAGCCGTTCGGTTGCGATCCGGTGCGAGTGGGCGCGCCAGTGCTCGGTGCACAGCCGTCGATCCCCGAGGAGTGCACTGTGGTCGCCACACACCAGCATCCCGCAGTCGGTGCAAGTGCCGACAGCGAAGGTGCCGCAATAGCAGGACGGTGACGACTGGGGCTCGGCGCGGTCTTGATACGTGCATCCGCAGTCGGGTCGGGCCTCGTGCGACGCGTATGCGCCCCGCGGCCGTTCTCGGAGCTTGGGGCGACGTCGACTACCTCGCTCGAGCACCGCCAATAGCCGGGAGCCAGAGACACCCGAGATGTTCCGCCACATCTGGGACACGCCACTGATGGGAATTGTAGGCCCGTCGATGGCTCCGTGCCGCCACGCATCGTGTGACGCCGAGTCACCGCGGGATCGAGCGAGCGGCTCCGTGCCGCCGCCGTCACCAGTGTGACGCCGGTCGACCGCGGGATCGAACGCCGGGCGGTCCACGCTGGCGAGCTCGTCGACCACGGAGTGCAAGGCGACGACGGCGAGGAGGTGTTCATGGGCCGGCTCCTCCATGGGCACGTGTTGCTGTCTCGCGGCGACGTCGAGGGAGCCGCACGCGCACTCATAGATGCGGCCGTCCAGTCGACAGGTGCACCGACGTTGAGTTCCGCCGGGCCGAACATGACCTTGGCGGCTCGCCTCATTGCGCGGGAACGTTGGGATGACGTCGCAGCTTTCCTCGGCGAGTGTCGTCGGTTCTGGCCCGGAGTCGACGAGGACACGGCGGCCGTGTGGCGTGCCGCGGTGTTGGCGCGTGTGCGCCCGGCGTTCAGGGCGAACCTCGTGTACGGACTTCCGCGCCACATCTCCGGAGAGCAGATCGCCTCGGTCTGAGTAGAACGCGACGAAGTGCCCCGAGGCACATCGGAATGACCCGCGCGACGCATTCGATTCGGCCCGCCCCGTATCGAGCCTCACGATCGCGGCGCAGGCCAGCGGTATCAAGATTTTCGTCGTCGGTGTCGATGTACAGGGATCGCAGTCCAGAGCGTCGCGTCTCCACATACGTGCGCGGCCGGAATCGCAACCGACGACCGATAGCGGAGGACTCGTAGATGTCGCTCAAGAATCGGCTCCTGGCGATCATCGCCGTGCTCGCCCTTGGTATCACCGTCATGTGGGCGGCCCAGGACGAAGGAACCAACGCGGCTACCTCGAACGGATGGACGACGACCGCAATCGTGAACGGCCCGCAGGTCGCCCGCGGTGGCGTGGTCACGGTGACGGTCAGCGTGACGGCGAGCGCAGCGACGAACGCACTCGTCGACCTGGAGATCTACAACGGGTCCACGAAGGCGTTTCAGCAGTTCTGGGACGGGCAAGCGTTCACGCCGAACGTTCCCGCGTCAGTTCACGGCGTCGTGGACCGTGCCGGCGAATGAGCCGATGACCGCGCACGTCGTCAAGATCGGCGTCTTCGGCGCGGGCTGGAACGGCCTCGCGCACTGGAACGACGACGCGGCACGGGTCACGGTGGTGGCGGCGGCCGCGACGCCGACGACCCCGACGACGCAGCCGACGACGACAACCACCATTGCGACGACCACGACTGCGAAGCCGACAACGACGACCTACCACCATCGCGACAACGACGACGGCGCAGCCGACGACCACGACGGCGAAGCCGGTCACGACAATCGGATGGACCACCACGGGAGCTGTGAACGGCCCGCAGGTGGCCCGCGGGGGTGTGGTCACCCTGACCGTCAACGTGACATCCGGGACGGCGACGAACGCACTCGTCGACTTGGAGATCTACAACGGGTCGACGAAGGCGTTCCAACGAGTCTGGGATGGTCAAGCGTTCACGCCGAACGTCCCGCGGCAGTTCACGGCGACGTGGACCGTGCCGGCGAATGAGCCGATGACCGCGCACGTCGTCAAGATCGGCGTCTTCGGCGCGGGCTGGAACGGCCTCGTCCACTGGAACAACGACGCGGCACGGGTCACGGTGGTGGCGGCGGCCGCGACGCCGACGACACCGACGACGCAGCCGACGACGACCACCACCATGACGCCGACCACACCAGCGCCGACGGTGCCGACCACACCAGCGCCCACGGTGCCGCCGACGGGTCGCTTCTCGACGCTGCCCCCTGGCGCCGCCCTGCCGTCCGACGCGACGTGCGCGGCGCAGGTGCGACCGATGGCCGAGCGCCGTCAGATCAACAACGTCCCGAACCAGACCAGGGGAGCGGCCGTCAGCGGGCTCGCCCGGGTGACCGGGAACTACGTGGGCACGACCGACGAGATCATCCAGTGGGTTGCGTGCAAGTGGGGCATCGACGAGGACATCGTGCGGGCCCAGATCGCCCAGGAATCGTGGTGGCATCAGGACGCGAGGGGCGACTTCACGAGCAACCAGAACTCTTGCTATCCCACGGTCCGCACCAGCTCCGGCCAGTGCCCGGAGTCGGTCGGCCTGGGTCAGGTGCGCTACCAGTACCACTCGCTCGCCTTCACCAACGGCTACGCCCTGCTGTCATCGGCGTTCAACCTCGACTACACGTACTCGGTCTGGCGTAACTGCTACGAGGGTCGCGACACGTGGCTGAACACGGTCGAGCGCGGCGCGAACTACGCCGCCGGAGATCTGTGGGGCTGCGTCGGTGTCTGGTTCTCCGGTCGGTGGCACGTGCCCGCCGCGGAGACCTACATCACCGCGGTCAAGGGCTGGCTGAACCAGCGCGTCTGGGAGACACCGAACTTCCAAGGCGGCTGACAGCCTCCGGAGCGGTCTGGTTCCGGGTGACATACTCCCGGGCATGAGGCTTGCGACGATTCGAGACGGTGGTGCCACGCGTGCAGTGCGAGTGGACGGTGACAGCGCGATCGACCTCGGCGTGTCCGATGTCGGGGAGCTGCTGAGGTCGCCAGGATGGCGAGACCGGGCCGCGAGCGCCACGGGCGCGAGCCGATCGGCAGCCGATCTGGACTTCGCTCCGCTCATCCCGCGGCCGGAGAAGATCATCTGCGTCGGTCTCAACTACCGGAACCACATCCTCGAGACCGGACGCGACGTGCCCGAGTACCCGACGCTCTTCGCGAAATTCATCCCCGCGCTCATCGGCGCGAACGACGACGTGATCCTGCCGTCGGTGTCGAACGACTGCGACTGGGAGGCCGAGCTCGCGGTGATCATCGGCACGCGGGTGCGGCACGTCTCGGTCGAGAACGCCGGCGAGGCGATCGCGGGCTACTCGGTGCTCAATGACGTCTCGATCCGCGACTACCAGAACCGCACGCTGCAATGGCTGCAGGGAAAGACGTTCGAGTCGTCGACACCCCTCGGCCCGTACCTCGTCACCGCCGACGAGACACCGGGACCGTCGCGCGAGATCTCATGTGAAGTCGACGGTGAGGTGAAGCAGAAGTCAGACACCGCCGACCTCGTGTTCGACCCGTTCACGCTGGTGTCGTACATCTCCGACATCATCACCCTCGAGCCTGGTGACGTGATCGCGACCGGCACGCCCGGTGGTGTGGGCTTCGCGCGCAACCCGAAGGAGTTCCTCAAGGACGGCAGCGTCATGGTCACCCGCATCGCCGGCGTCGGTGAGCTGCGCAACGTGTGCCGTCGCGAGACTGCTTGATGGCGGTCCCCAAGGCGCGCCTCGAACTCATGAGGCAGGGCGAGGCGTACTTCCTCGACCGGCTCGCCAGCGCGAGTGACGAGGACCTGTTCGGGCCGTCGGGCCTACCGGGCTGGAGTCGGGCGCACGTGGTTTCGCACTTCGCCCGCAACGCGCTGGCGCTCATCAACTTGCTCGATTGGGCCCGCACTGGTGTCGCGACGCCGATGTATCCCTCAGTCGAGGCCCGGTCCGAGGGCATCGAGGAGGGCGCGCGCCAATCCGCTGCTGCCCTGCGCCGCGAAGCCGCAGCGGCGTCCGAGCGTCTGCAGGCGGCGGCGGCCGCGATGCCCGAGGACGCGTGGGACGGCGCGATCCGCACCGCGTTGGGTCGCGAGACGACCGGTGACGAGGTCCCGTGGATGCGCATCCGTGAGACCTGGGTGCACGCCGTCGACCTCGACGCGGGCGGATCCGTTGCCGACTTCCCGTCGCAGGTGGCGGTCGATCTGCTCGACGAGGTCACTGGCTTCGTCAGCGCTCGTGACGGATGCCCCGCAGTGATCCTCGACGCAACCGATGCCGCGCAGCAGTGGAGCATCGGCGCCGAGGGTGACGCGGTGACGCTCGTGGGTGTGCGCGCCGCCCTGCTCGCGTGGCTGATCGGACGGCGCCGCGGCGAGAGCATCGAATCCTCCACCGGCACGGTCCCCGGAGGCCACCCCTCTGGCTCTGACCTGAGCTAAGGAGTGTCGGGGCGGGCCATCCTGGGGTTGAGCACCGCGCAGACCTCGCTCGAGCCGATCGGTCCAATCTCGTCGTACATCCGGCAGTGCGCGACGGAGACACCGTCGGCCGCGACGCGATCCGCCGACTCGACGCCGATCCACTCACCTTGCGGCAGCCGCGCGATGTAGAGCGCGAGGTCCGCGTTGATGTACTCGAGTCCTTCGCTGCCCGAGTTCGCGAGTGGGCTCGCGAAGTCGGACGCGACGGCGGCACGCATGAAGGGCGTGAGCGGCTGCCCAGTCACGAGTGGGCGCCTCTCGCGCATCCACGTCTGGCGAACACCGGGAGCACCGAACTCGTGTCCTTCGATCCACCGCACCTCGAACGGCATGTCGTAGAGGTCGTCGGCGGGTGAGGTCGGGGTGGGCAGGTCCCACGGCTGCGTCACCGGCACGTCGTCGACCGGTGCCGCGCCCTTGCGCAGATACAGGGCGGTTCCGCGGGCAACGTCGACCCCCCCGACCTGGATGAAGGCGTCGACGACACGCACCCGTCCGCCCGCCCGCACGAGAGCGGTCGACACGCGCGTCTCCTTCATGCCCGGCGACTTGAACATGTCGACTGTGAGACGGGCGGGGATGAACGCATCGTCGCCGTGATCGCGATCGATCGCCCATGCGGCGAGGCCACCGAGGAGACGGCCGTGCATCATGTCCTCGGCCCACGGCCCCCGTGCGCTCGGATCGGGGATGAGCGCGTCGCCGTCCGGTTCGAAGAAGCCTGCCTCGTTCATGACTGGGTCGCTGCTAGCTCTCGAGCAGCTCGCGAGCGCGGTCGATCGGCCGTCCGATCACGACCCGGTCGCCCTTCACCAACAACGGCCGTTGCATCAGCCGAGGATGTGCGAGCAACAGATCGATGACTGCCTTTGGCGTCGTGTAGTCGTCGGCGTCCAGTCCGAGGGAGTTGAAGTACGGATCCTTGCGGACGAGATCACCCGGCGGGTCCTCGAGGTGCTTGACCAACCACGTGAGTCGCTCGCGCGTCGGAGGCTGTTTGAGGTACTGCACGACCTCGGCATCGGCTCCGACCTCATCCGCCATCGCCAACACCTTCGACGACGTCGAGCATTGGGGGTTGTGGTAGATCGTCACGACGCCCACGGCGGGCAGGCTACCCAGCCTCCGGTCGACCGACGTACAGCGACGGCACTCGACGGGCGCGGTAGGTGAACCATCCGCCCTCGTCGACCCGCAGCTCGAAGACGACAGTGCCGCCCTCGGTGCCTGTCGGTTCGACCTCGACGAGCTGCACGTTGGTCGTGGCCGGATCGATGATCCCGCCGTTGGTGATGAGCACGTTGCCGTTCGCGAGCGTGTCGGCGTCACCGACGAACAGGGCGTACAGGGGCGCACCGTTCACGGTCGAGCGGTACTCCCACTCCTGCGTGACTTTGCCGGCTTCCTCGTCGAGCGAGTAGCGCACTGCTCGGCTGTAGGGCCGGCCGGCTGGGTCCGGCGCGGCCGGATCGGTGCCGGGGCGGTCGTTTCCGTTGTCGTAGAGGAGGATCGAGCCGTCGGGCTGCACTTCGGGTGCGTGCTGGTGGTACTGGAGCTCGCCGGCGCCCTCGACCTCGAAGTCGCCACCCGGGCCGAGGCGCCACACGAGATCACCAGACTCGCCATCGGCGTCGTCCTCGTACTTGATCGCGAGCACGGCGTTGAGGTGGCGCACCGAGACGAGGATCACATTGCGCTCTTCGTCGAGGACGGCGGAGTTGGCGTGAGTCCAGTCCTTCACGTCGCCCATCGCGGTGTACATGAACACCGGCACCGCGAAAGCGGGCGCGAACGGGCAGATGTTGGCGTCGGCCGGATTGGTGTGCGGGTCGAAGTAATCGCTGAGATGCCACTCGTTGACGATGGTGCCCGTGTCGGGCTCGAACTCGACGACGATGTCGCTGATGAGCTGATAGGTGCCGGTGAACTGCTCGGGAGGCTCGCCGCACTGAGGGGTCGTGAAGCCGCCGACATCGCGCAGCTCGGTGCTGAGAGTGAGGATGTTGCCGTTGGGCAGCTGGTTGACCTCGTGGTGCATCGAGTCGGTCTCGACGGGGATGGCGTCGGGGCCGGCGATCGTGCGGCCGAACTGGTCAGTGGCGAGACGGCCGCGCTCGAGGATGCCCGCCCACTCGCGAACGACTTGTCCCGAGAGGTCGATCTCGCGCGTGCCCATGTCGTTGTACTCGTAGAGGATGTTGCCGTTGTCCAGCAGGCGGGCGTCGCCGATCGGGCTCGATGCCCGGTGATACCAGACGACGTTCCCCTCGGCGTCGACCGCGACCAGCAGGCCGAGCATCGGAGGTAGCTGCCCTTCGACCGCGGGCGGGTCGACGCGGTGGGTGAGCGGGAACAACGTGAGCCCAGGCGCCATCTCCTCGGGATCGCTCGTCACGATCAGCGGGGGGATGTCCGCTGGCAGCGCACCGGTGGTGAACGTCACGCGCGGGGGGCTCGCGGTCCGACCGGCCTCGTCGGTGACCGCGATCGTCAGCTCGTACGTCGAGTCGGCGCGCATGCCGACCGCGGCGATCTCGTGCTTGGTGGCCGGCTCAAGTGGCGGCGGGTTCGAGACGATCCGAACCAGGCCCGAAGATGTGGAGTG
The DNA here is from genome assembly GCA_963747215.1 of uncultured Acidimicrobiales bacterium. Lineage (GTDB taxonomy): Bacteria > Actinomycetota > Acidimicrobiia > Acidimicrobiales > DATKAS01 > DATKAS01. The sequence continues at coordinate 272,117 of CAVVET010000007.1, read as the reverse complement.
TCGCGGTGGTCGGTGCGGTCGTCGTGAAGATCAGCGTGGCGCTCAGGACGTTCTCGGGGTTGGGCACGATGGTGATGGGAGTGACCTCGAGTGGCGCCGCGTCGCTCGTCACTGCTCCCGCGCTCGTGTCTGTCGCGGCCGTGGAAGCGGATGAGGATCCGGAGTCGTCGGATGTGCAAGCCGCCAACCCGAGCGCGACGACGCAAAGAAGGGCCCCCAACCGTCTCGGCATCGGGGCAGGTTAGGAGATGGGTCACACGCAATCCGGCCAAGGCCAATAGGGCCAAAGGGTTGAGCACCCTTCGCTAGCCTGACTCGGTGCCCGAGTTCCGCGCCCCCGTCGGAACGCGCGATGTGGTGCCTCCGGAGTCGGCTCGCTGGGTGCAGCTCGTGGCGGCGTTCGCGGACCTCGCTGGGCGCGCGGGCTACGGGCTCGTGGTGTCGCCGATGTTCGAGGACGTCGGCGTGTTCGAGCGGCTCGGCGCGTCGACCGACGTGGTGCGCAAGGAGATGTACGACTTCCGCGACAAGAGCGATCGGCACCTCGCCCTGCGGCCCGAGGGCACCGCGTCAGTGGTGCGCGCCTACCTCGAGCAGCGCCCGCCCACTCCGTGGAAGTGCTGGTATGTCGCGCCGAGCTTTCGCTACGAGCGTCCTCAGGCCGGGCGGTACCGCCAGCACCACCAGCTGGGCGTCGAGGTGCTCGGCACGGACGATCCCGACGTCGACGTCGAGGTGATCGCGCTGCTCGACACGCTGTATCGCGGGGTCGGCCTCCAGCAACGCACGTTGCACCTGAACTCTCTCGGCGACGCCGCGTCGCGGCCGGCGTACTACGCCGCGCTCCGGGGCCATCTCGAAGCGCACGCGTCCACGCTGTCCGAACAGAGTCGGGCCACGATGGACGTCAACCCGTTGCGAGTGCTCGACTCGAAGCGACCCGAGGACGCCGAGGTGATCGCGACCGCGCCCATCATGATCGACCACCTCTCGGAGGATTCCGCGGCGCATTTCGCGTGTGTCCAGCGGGGCTTGCAGTCACTCGAGGTCGATTTCGTGATCGACCCGCGGCTCGTCCGCGGTCTCGACTACTACACCCGCACCACGTTCGAGTTCGCGTCGGACGCGCTCGACTCCGCCCAGAACGCGATCGGCGGCGGTGGGAGATACGACGGGCTCGCGGAACAGCTCGGCGGGCCGGCGACTGCCGGCATCGGCTTCGGCGCCGGCATCGAACGCATCCTGCTGGCCTGCGATGCCGAGGGGGTCTTCGGAGGGCCGGACGCGACCGTCGACGTGTGGATCATCGACACCACGGGCGGTGAGGCCGCGCTCGCCATCACGCACGAGCTGCGGGCGGCCGGCATCAGCGCGGACCGGTCGTTCGACAACCGGTCGATGAAGTCGCAGATGAAGTCGGCCGACCGGTCCGGCGCGCGCTTCGCCGTGATCGTCGGATCAGAGGAAGCGGCGTCTGACACCGTCGCCGTGCGCGATCTTCGCCACGCCGGGCCGGAAAGCGAACCCGGACAACAGTCCATTCCCCGCCGCGAGCTCGTCGACTTCATGAGGAAGCACCAGTGAGCGAGCGGAGCGAGCTCACCGATGTCACGGTGCCTGCGTCTGAGTTCGTCAACGACCTGAGGAAGCACCAGTGACGCAACGGACCGACTTTTGCGGCGAGCTCCGCGCATCCGACGCCGGGCGGCAGGTCGCGGTCTGCGGATGGGTGGCGCGTCGACGCGAGCACGGCGAGCATCTTGCGTTCGTCGACGTGCGCGATCACACCGGGCTGGTGCAGTGCGTCGTGGATGGCGCAGCGGACCTTCGTTCGGAGTATGTCGTGCGGGTCAGCGGCACGGTGCGTCCGCGGCCAGACGGCACCGCGAACCCGAACCTGCCCACGGGCGACATCGAGATCGGTGAGTGCACCGTCGAGGTGCTGTCGGTCGCCGAGCCGCCGCCGTTCCCCATCGACGAGCGTGCCGATCAGGTCGACGAGAACGTGCGCCTCCGGTACCGCTATCTCGATGTGCGCCGCGAGCGGATGCAGCGGAACCTGCGCGTCCGGGCGAAGGTCAACAGCGCGGTCCGCGCCGCGATGGAGCGTCAGGGCTTCGTCGAGGTAGAGACACCGATGCTCATGGCGTCGACCCCGGAGGGCGCCCGCGAGTTCCTGGTGCCGTCGCGCCCGAGCCCCGGTTCGTTCTACGCGCTCCCGCAGAGCCCGCAGCTCTTCAAACAGCTGCTGATGGTCGGCGGCATCGATCGCTACTACCAGATCGCTCGTTGCCTGCGCGACGAGGACTTGCGGGCCGATCGCCAGTACGAGTTCATGCAGTTCGACGCCGAGGCGAGCTTCGTCGACCAAGAAGAGGTCATGGCGTTCATCAACGAGGCGGTGCTCGACGCGGCCGAGGCGATCCTCGGCGAGCGGCCACCGGTCATCGACGAGATGACGTGGCACGACGCCCTCGATCGCTATGGCGTCGACAAGCCCGACCTCCGGTTCGGGATGGAGCTCGTCGAGCTCACAGAGGTCTTCGCGGGCACCGAGTTCAAGGCCTTCGCCGGTGCCGCGTCGATCAAGGGGATCCGGGTCCCGGGCGGGGGCGCAACGACCCGCAACCAGCTCGACGCGCTCACCGACAAGGCCAAGTCACTCGGCGCGAAGGGTCTCGTGTGGATGCGGGTCGGCGACGGGCTCGTGCTCGAGTCGCCTGTTGCGAAGTTCGTGTCCGAGTCGGAGCAGCAGGCGCTGGTCGCTGCGCTCGAGGTCGAGCCCGGCGACCTCATCCTCATCGTCGCGGACGAGTGGATGACGACGTGCGAGGTGCTCGGCACGTTGCGCAACGACCTCGGCCGGCCGCCCGTGTACGAAGGCCCGTACCGGTACGTGTGGATCGTCGACTTCCCGATGTTCGTGGGTGTCAGCGAAGACGGACACCCGAAACCCGCGCACCATCCGTTCACGCGACCGCATCCCGACGACATCGATCGACTCGAGAGCGATCCGATGTCAGTACGCAGCCGGGCGTACGACCTCGTGCTCAACGGATGGGAGCTCGGCAGCGGCTCGATCCGGATCCACGAGCCCGAGCTGCAGCAGCGGATCTTCGATTTGCTCGGCATCGGCGCGGAGGAGGCCGCCGCGCGCTTCGGCTTCTTCCTCACGCCGTTCCGGTACGGCGCGCCGCCGCACGGCGGGTTTGCGATCGGCCTCGACCGGCTCGTCGCGATCCTCGCGGGCGAGGAGAACATCCGTGAGGTGATCGCGTTTCCGAAGACGCAATCGGGGTCCGACCCGATGACGGGCGCCCCGACTCCCGTCGATCCGGCGCAGCTGGCCACGCTCGGTCTGCGTCTGCTCCCACCTTCGTCGTAGGGTCGGCGCGCGCATGCGCACCCTTCGGACTCCTGACGAACGCTTCGAGAACCTCCCTGGGTGGACCTACGAGCCTCGGTACGTCGAGATCCCCGACGGCGATGGCGGCACGCTGCGCGTGCACTACGTCGACGAGGGTCCTGCGGACGCGCCGCCGATCCTCTGCCTGCACGGCGAGCCGTCCTGGGCGTACCTCTACCGCAAGATGATCCCGGTGCTCACCGCCGCGGGCCATCGCGTGCGTCGCGCCCGACCTCGTCGGGTTCGGCCGCAGCGACAAGCCCACCGAGCGCGACGACTACACCTACCAGCGCCACGTCGACTGGATGACCTCGTGGCTCGAACGCCGTCGATCTGCAAGGGTGCGACGCTCGTCTGCCAGGACTGGGGCGGGCTCATCGGCCTGCGCCTCGTCGCCGAGAACCCCGACCGCTTCGACCGCATCGTCGTCGCGAACACCTTCCTGCCGACCGGCGACGCGCCTGCCGGCGAGGCCTTCCTCAATTGGCAGGGAGTACTCGCAGACGACGCCCGACTTCCACGTCGGCGGCATCATCAAGGGCGGTTGCCGCACGCCGCTCTCGGAGGAGGTCATCGCGGCCTACAACGCGCCGTTCCCCGACGACTCGTACAAGGCGGGGGCGCGCCAGTTCCCCGTCCTCGTGCCGATCTCGCCGGACGATCCCGCCGCGGGCCCGAACAAGGCGGCGTGGAAGGTGCTCGAGAAGTGGGAGAAGCCCGCCGCTGACCGCGTTCAGTGACCAGGACCCGATCACCCGGGGCGGCGACCGCGCCTTCCAGTCGCGTGGTACCGGGCACGAAGGGTCAGCCGCACACCACGATCGAGGGCGGCGGCCACTTCCTGCAGGAGGACAAGGGCGAGGAGCTCGCCCAGGTCATCGTGGACTGGTTCGCCCGAACCTGATGAGGCAGCCATGATGGCGGGCCTGTGGCCGTTTCTCTTGGCGTAGGCGGGGCTCTGGCACCCGCTGGCGCCAAGAAATCCAGTCGGGGGAGTCGCTGCGTCATGATGGAGCCATGCGTGTAGGGGTCTTCTTCTTCGGTGGCGTCGAGATCGACGATGCCGGGGCCGGACCCCCGGCGCCGATGAGCCGGCGTTACGAGCAGAAGGACTTCTGGCACGCACAAGAGCGCCTGCTCGACATGGGCGTGCGCGCCGAGGAGCTGGGTTACGACAGCTACTGGCTGACCGAGCACCACTTCCAGCACGAGGGCTACGAGGTCGTTCCGAACGGCATCTTGTTCGGCGCGTTCCTTGCCGAGCGCACGAGCCGCATCCGCATCGGGACGATGTTCAACATCATCGCCCAGTGGCATCCGCTGCGACTGGCCGAGGACTTCGCGACGTTGCACAACCTCTCAGGTGGGCGGGCGATCCTCGGCGTCGGCCGGGGCACGGTGCCCCGCGAGATCCAGTCGTTGTCGGGCAACCGCGTCTCGATCGGTTCGTTCGACAACCCCGACATGGCCGATGCCGATCGTGTGAACCGAGAGATCACCGACGAGGCACTCGAGATCATCAAGCTCGCGTTCGAGAACGAGACCTTCTCCTACAAGGGGAAGTACTTCGAGCTGCCACCGGGTGGCATCCCCGACCGCGGCGGGTTCGTCGAGACGCTGACGTTGATTCCCAGACCGAAGTATCCCTACGAGATCTGGCAGGCGATCACGTCGCCGCCCACGCTCGAGCATGCGCCCGTGCTCGGTCACGGCGGCGTCTTCTGGAACCAGAACCACAGCTTCATCAAGCGCTTCTTCGACCGGTACGCCGAGGTGTGGGCGGCGTCGCACGACGGCGTCGAGCTCGGCCCGGGGGAGAAGCGGCTGCTCGTGCTCAACGTGCGAGTCGAGGACACCTATGAGGACGCGCTCGACTCCGCCCGTCCGGGTCACGACGAGTTCTGGAAGTTCCTCGGGCCGTACGGCTGGAGCCGCGGGTACATGGGCGACGACGGCAAGCCCGTCGAGCCCGGGCTCATCCCGACCCTCGAGAACTCGATCGGGCAGAAGACGTGGGTCGTCGGCTCGCCCGAGCAAGTCGCCGAGGGCATCCAGTGGTACAAGGACACGCTCGCGTTGCAAGACCTCGTGCTGTTCCCGAACTTCGCGGGCGACAGCTACGAGAAGACCGACGAGCAGATGACGCGTTTGGCCGAAGAGGTGCTTCCACTCGTCAAGTGACCTCTTCGCCGCGGCGGCCGCGGAGCGGCTGGCTCGACAGGCACCTCTCGCCGCGCGCCTGCGGCCGGCGCGGCTCGACGAGGTCGTGGGTCAGGAGCACTTGCTCGGCGACGGACGGCCGCTGCGCCGGTTGATCGAGGCCGACCGGCTGTCGTCGGTCATCTTCTGGGGACCGCCGGGCACCGGCAAGACGACACTCGCTCGACTCGTCGCCGACGCGACGACGAGCGCGTTCGTGCCGCTGTCAGCGGTGAACGCGACGGTGAAGGACGTACGCGAGGTCATCGCCGAGGCACGGGATCGGCTCGGTCAGCGCGATCAGCGCACGATCCTGTTCCTCGACGAGATCCATCGGTTCAACAAGGCGCAACAAGACGCGCTGCTGCCGTCGGTCGAGGACGGGTTGATCGTGCTCATCGGAGCGACGACCGAGAACCCGTACTTCGAGGTGAACCCGCCGTTGCTCTCGCGCTCGACGTTGTTCCGGCTCGAGCCGCTCTCGCCGGAGGCTTTGACCACGCTCGTGCGGCGCGGTCTCGAGGCCGAGGACGCGACCGCAGACGAGGCAGCGATCGAGCACCTCGTCTCCCGAGGTGGTGGCGACGGAAGGCAGGTGCTCACCGCCCTGGAGGTCGCGGTGGCGCTGGCCGGCGCGCGCACGAAGAAGAAGGGCGGTGTGCACGTCACCGAGGACGACGTCGTGGCGGCCCTCGGCACCAAGGCGATCCGCTACGGCACCGACGACCACTACGACGTGATCAGCGCGTTCATCAAGTCACTGCGCGGCTCGGATCCCGATGCCGCGCTGCACTGGATGGCCCGCATGCTCGAAGCGGGGGAGGACGCGCGCTTCATCGCCCGCCGCATGGTGATCTTCGCCTCCGAGGACGTCGGGATGGCCGATCCGATGGCGTTGCTCGTCGCCAACGCGGCCGCGCACGCGGTGGAGTACGTCGGGTTGCCGGAGGCGCAGCTCAACCTCGCGCAGGCCTGCGTGCACCTCGCGACGGCACCGAAGTCGAACCGAAGCGCGCTCGGCATCTGGAACGCGCGCGAGGACGTGCGCAACGGAGTCGGCGGCGAGGTGCCGCCGCACCTGCGCGGCACCGGATACCGGGGCGCGGCGACCCTCGGCCACGGCGAGGGCTACGTGTACCCTCACGACGACCCGAGGGGATGGGTCGACCAGCAGTACGGCCCCGATGACCTCGGCGGTCGTGTGTACTACGAGCCGTCGGATCACGGGTTCGAGCAAGAGGTGGCGCGCCGGATGCGGGACCGGGAGGAGGGGGCATGACAGCGGGCGAGCTGGCATTGGTCATCGCGACGGTGTTGTGCGTGCTCGGCTTCACGGGGCTCGTCGTGGCGCTGGTGTTCGTGATCCGGTCGCTCGGTGAGCTTCGGGCCGCGGTCGAGCAGCTCGACGGCGGAGACGCAGCCGCTGCTTGCCGAGCTGCGCAGCTCGGTCGACGAGGCCCGCGGCGATCTCGATCGATTCGACAAGGTGCTCGGTTCCGCGGAGGCGATCTCGACATCGGTCGAAGGCGCGTCGCGGGTGGCGCGGGTCGCCCTCTCGGCGCCTGTGATCAAGACGGTGGCGATCGCGTCGGGCACGTCGCGAGCGGCGCGGCGGTTGCGGAGGCAACGATGAAGCGAGTGGTGTGGTTCACGGCCGGTGCGGCGGCGGGGGTCGCCGGCACGGCCTGGACACAGCGCAAGGTGAAGCACGTCGCCGCGGCCGCGAAGCCGCGCGCGGTCGCGACGAAGGCCGCCGAGAGGGTGCGAGACGCTGTTCGTGAAGGCCGGCTCGCGATGCGCCAGAAGGAGGCCGAGCTGCGCGCGGAGCTCGATCCGCCGCCCGAGGTCGTCGAAGTGGTCGAGGTGCAGACATCGCCGACACGCCGCACCCGCCGCGTGATGAGAGTCCGCATCCCGGCGCGCGAACCGCTCGCACGTCCGGCCTCCTTCCGGGACCGCTTGAGCGCCAGAGGTCCATATACGCCCTCTGGTGACGAAACGCTCGCCGGTAGGCTGGTCAGACCATGCCGAAGCAGATGACCGCGAACGAGCTGCGCCGCGCCTTCACCGGCTTCTTCGCGGAGCGCGACCACACGATCGTGCCGTCGGCGAGCGTCATCCCGCACGACCCCACTGTGCTGTTCACGGTCGCGGGCATGGTGCCGTTCAAGCCGTACTTCACCGGCGACGAGGTGCCTCCGTTCAAGCGGGCGACCTCCTCGCAGAAGTGCATCCGGGCGGGCGGCAAGCACAACGACCTCGACGACGTCGGGCGCACTGCCCGCCACCTCGTCTTCTTCGAGATGCTGGGCAACTTCAGCTTCGGCGACTACTTCAAAGAGCTCGCGATCCCGTACGCGTGGGAGTTCTACACCGAGGTGCTCGGTTTCGACGCCGACCGGCTCTGGGTCACGGTCCACGTCTCCGACGACGAGGCGGAGCAGATCTGGCACGACGCGGTCGGTGTCCCGATGGATCGCATCCAGCGGCTCGACGAGGACAACTTCTGGCGGATGGGCGAGACCGGCCCCTGCGGCCCGTGCTCCGAGATCTTCTACGACCTCGGTGACCGCTTCGGTGCGCCGGGCGGCCCGGTCGTGGGTGGCGAGCGCTATCCCGAGATCTGGAACCTCGTGTTCATGCAGTACAACCAGCTGCCGAGCGGGGAGATGGTGCCGCTCCCGAAGCCGAGCATCGACACGGGCGCGGGGCTCGAGCGCAACCTCGTCGTGCTGCAAGGCGTCGACTCGGTCTGGGAGACCGATCTCATGGTTCCCCTGCTCGACGAGGCGCAGCGCACGACCGGAGCGCGGCTCGGCGCAGGCGAGAACACCGACGTGAGCCTGCGCATCATGGCGGAGCACGCGCGGTCGAGCGCGATCCTCGTGAACGACGGCGTGTTCCCGTCGAACGAGGACCGCGGTTACGTGCTGCGGCGCATCATCCGCCGCGCGGTGCGTCACGCGTACCTGCTCGGCAGCGAGAAGCTCGTCATGCCCGAGATGGTCGAGCGCGCGATCGACGTCATGGGCGAGGCGTACCCGGATCTCGAGCGCAACCGCGACTTCGTCACGGGCGTGATCGTCCGCGAGGAGGAGCAGTTCCGCCAGACGATGCGCAACGGCCTGGCCATCTTCGACGAGGAGGTCGACCGGCTGACCGCGCCGAAGGTGCTTCCGGGCGCGGTCGCGTTCAGGTTGCACGACACGTTCGGCTTCCCGCTCGAGCTCACGACCGAGATCGCGTCGGAGCGCGGCATCGAGGTCGACACCGCCGGGTTCGACGTCGCGATGGACGAGCAGCGTCGTCGCGGCAAGGACGCGCGCAAGGTTGGCGGCCAGACCGACGAGGAGGCGGGCGTCTACCGCGAGCTGCTCGACCAGTTCGGGCAGACCGAGTTCACCGGGTACATCGAAGGCGAGTCGAAGGGCCGCGTCCTCGCGGTCGTCCCCGCGGGCGACGACGGCAGCGTCGAGATCTTCCTCGACCGCAGCCCGTTCTACGCGGAGTCGGGCGGCCAGATCGGTGACACCGGATCGATCCGCACCGACACCGGCCTCGCGGAGGTGCTCGACACCACGTTCGCGCTCCCGGGTCTCCGCCGGCACATCGCCCGCGTCGTGGAGGGCGAGATCAATCCCGGTCAAGAGGCTGTCGCCGCGATCGACGTCGAGCGCCGGGATGCGATCCGCCGCAACCACACCGGCACGCACCTTCTGCACTGGGCGTTGCGCGAAGTGCTCGGCCCGCACGTGAAGCAGGCGGGCTCGCTCGTCGCGCCCGACCGGCTGAGGTTCGACTTCAGCCACTACTCGGCCGTCACACCCGAGGAGATCGAGCAGATCGAAGACCTCGCGAATCGTGAGGTGCTCGCGAACGATCGCGTCCGTGCGTACGAGACCACGAAGGGCGAGGCGGAGGCGGCGGGCGCCATCGCGTTCTTCGGCGACAAGTACGGCGACGTCGTACGTGTCCTCGAGGCGGGCAAGCACTCGCTCGAGCTGTGCGGCGGCACCCACGTGAAGGCGCTCGGCGACATCGGGCCGATCAAGGTCGTATCCGAGGGCTCGATCGGCTCCAACCTCCGCCGCATCGAGGCCATCACGGGCACCGCGACGATCGAGCGGCTCCGCCACGACGAGCACGTGCTCGGCGAGGCCGCCTCGATGCTCGGCGTCAAACCCGACCAGCTCGTCGAAGGCGTCACGCGCCGGCTCGACGAGGTGAAGGCGCTCCGCGACGAGATCAAGGCGCTCCGCCAGCAGCAAGCGGGTGGCGACGCGACCGAGCTCGCGACCGAAGCCGTCGACGGCATCGTCATCGCGCGGCGCGACGGCACCTCGCGTGACGAGCTGCGCGAGCTCGCGCTCGCCGTGCGCCAACAGCCCGGCATCCGCGCGGTCGTGCTCGTGGGCGCGCCCGAGGGCGGCGGCGCGGCGCTCGTGTCGGCAGTGGCGAACGGCAGTGGTCTTCACGCGAGCGAGCTGATCGCCGACGCGGCGAAGACCGTGCAAGGCGGCGCGGGCAAGAGCGCCGACGTCGCCGTCGCCGGCGGCAAGGACCCGAGCAAGCTCGACGAGGCCCTCCAGCAGGTACGGGCGGCGGCCGGTCTGGCGTGAGGGTGCTGGCGCTCGACCTGGGGTCGAAGCGCATCGGCGTCGCGGTCTCCGATCCGGGCGAGACGATCGCCTCGCCCGACCGAGTGCTCGAGCGCACGGGCTCCCGAGCCCGCGATCACAAGGCCATCGGCGAGCTCGTCGCCGAGTGGGAGGCCGAGCTCGTCGTGGTCGGCCTGCCCCTGTCACTCAGCGGCGCCGACGGGCCCGCGGCCCGTGCCACCAGGGAGGAAGCGGCCCAGCTGGCCGTCGCGCTCACGGTGCCGGTGGAGCTCCACGACGAGCGTTTGACCACGGTGACTGCATCGCGCACCCTCCAAGAGGCAAAGATGACAGCTGACGCACGGCGTCGAGTCGTCGACAAGGTGGCGGCTGCGGTCCTCCTGCAGTCGTGGCTCGACGAGCGAGCCTCCCGCCGCCGGCGAGAGAGCACCGAGACCGGAATGACGAGCGATGGCTGACACGCATGGCTGAGACGCATGGCTGACACCAGGGTCGATCCGCCCACTGACGGGTGGTCCACCGACGACGTCCCCGGCGGTCAGGCATGGGTCGATCAGGTCGACGAGGGATGGGCCGAGTGGGACGGCGAGTACGAGTACGTCCGCCAGGGCCGGTCCCGTCTCAAGGTCGCGCTCGCGGCACTGTTCGGTCTCGTGCTCGTCGGCATCCTGGTCGCCGGCGGCCTCACGCTCTGGGTCGTCCGCCAGATCAACCCGCCGGGAGACCCCGGCCCGAAGCGCACCGTGACGATCGACAAGGGCGCGACGACGTCCGAGATCGCCGATCTTCTCGAGTCGCGCGACATCATCACGAACGCCACCGTCTTCCGCTGGTACGTCAGCTACAAGAAGGCAGGTCCGTTCTCGCCGGGGTACTACGAGCTCAGGGAGCGCTCGTCGATGGGGGATGTCATCGACGTGCTCGAGACGCCTCCGCCGATCACGTTCGAGAACGTCACATTCCCCGAGGGTCTCACGCTGGAGCGCTTCGCCGCCCGGCTCCACGAGACCGTTCCGCGCTTCACCGAGGAGAAGTTCCTCGCCGCTGCGAACTCAGGCCAGCTGCGTTCGAAGTACCAGCCGCCCGAGGTGAACTCGCTCGAAGGCATGCTCTTCCCCGACACCTACCAGGTGGCGTCCAACGAGGACGAGGCGAAGGTCATCGCTCGCCTGATCGCGCAGATGGAGAAGGTCGCCGAGGAGTCCGGCGTCGACCTCGCGCCGTTCTCCCGGAACCTCTCCGGCTATCAGGTGCTCACTGTCGCGTCGATGATCGAGAAGGAAGCTCGCCTCGACGAGGATCGGGCCAAGATCGCCCGGGTCATCTACAACCGACTCGAGCAGGGCATGAACCTCGAGATCGACGCCACGGTGATCTACGCGATGGGCGGCAACGTGGAGCGCCTCACGTTCGACGACATCGCGAACACCGAGTCGCCCTACAACACCTACAAGTACCCGGGGCTTCCACCGACCCCGATCGCGATGCCAGGTCGGGCGTCGATCATGGCGGCGATGAATCCCGCTGACGGTCCTTGGCTCTTCTACGTCGTGGTCGACGCCGAGGGACGCCACGCGTTCGCGGAGACATTCCGCCAGCACGAGCGCAACATCGCTCTCGCTGAGCAGAACGGCGTTCGCTGAGCGTGCCGGCGCCGACCGGCACGACGCGCGTCGCGGCGGTCATCGGCGACCCCATCGCCCATTCGCTTTCGCCGGCCATCTTCAACGCCGCGTTCGAGGCCGCGGGCCTTGATTGGGTGTTCGTCGCCCACCAAGTGCCTGCGGGCGAGACGGCTCGGGCCCTCGACGGCGTTCGGGCCATGGGCATCGCCGGGCTGTCCGTGACGATGCCGCACAAGGACGCGGTGTTTGCCGCCGTCGACGAGGTCACGCCTGAAGCGCGTGTGCTCGGCGCGGTGAACTGCGTCGTGAATCGCGACGGTCACCTCATCGGCCACAACACCGACGGCGCGGGCCTCGTCGCCGCGCTCGGGGCTGAGGGAGTGTCAGTCGAAGGCGAGTGTTGTGTCGTCCTCGGCGCGGGCGGAGCGGCCCGCAGTGTGATCGCCGCGCTCGCTCGCTCGGGAGCGGAGGTGACCGTGGTCAACCGCTCGGTCGACCGGGCCCGTGCGGCGGCGGCCCTGGCGGGGGAGCGCGGCCGCGTCGGCGAGCAGGGGGACGTCGCTTCGGCCGCGATCGTGGTCAACGCCACGTCGGTGGGGATGGGTGGCGAGGGGCTCGTGGTGCCCGCTGACCTGATCGCGCCTGGTCAGGTCGTCGTTGATCTCGTGTACCACCCGATCGAGACGCCGCTGCTGACGGCCGCACGCGCCCGGGGAGCCCGAGCGATCGACGGAGTCGGGATGCTCGTCCACCAGGGTGCCCTCGCCTTCACGCTCTGGACCGGTGCCGAGCCGCCGATAGGGGTGATGAACGCCGCCGCCTGGGCCGCGCTGGGGAACGCGAGCGGACCGCGTAGCGGCCGCCACGACGGTGTGCAATGGGCCGAATTCCCCAGGAAGGGTTCAGATCCGCCCCCGCAGTGCCGATACGACAGCAGGGCAGAAACACTCGTTCGGAGGCTGCTGTGGCCCTTCAGGGCACGCTCGACACGTTTGCGCTGGTCGACGTCTTTCGCTTGCTCGCGTCGACGAACAAGACCGGCCGGCTGCGCGTCACCGGCAATCGCGGCAATGGCAACGTCTGGTTCGACGGCGGGGGTGTCGTCCTCGCGTCGGCCCACAACACCAAGCCGACCGACCCGCCGGTCACGGTCATCTTCGAGCTCCTCCGCCAGCGCGAAGGCAGCTTCGTCTTCGAGGCCGACGACACCACGCCCGAAGCCGGCGCTCCCACCGATGTCGATTCGCTGATCCGCGAAGCCGAGCACCTGCTGATCGAGTGGCAAGAGATCGAGGCCGTGGTGCCGTCGATCGACGTGTGGGTCTCGCTCTCGGCTGAGCTGCCCCGGCCCGAGGTCGTCGTCGACGAGGCGCGCTGGAAGGTCATCGTCGCCACCGGAGCCGGCGCGACCGTCGCCGAAGTCGGCGACCGCCTGGGACTCGGAGAGATCGCCATCAGCAAGGCCGTGAAGGAAGTGGTCGACATCGGCCTCCTCACGATCAGCGAGTCGACGATGCCGCGTGCAACGGCACCGGTCGTCGAGTCTGCGCCGATCGAGACCCCGGTCATCGACGCCCCAGTGTTCGAAACTCATGTCTTCGAGCCCCAGGTGATCGAGGAGCCGGCACCGACGTTCGTCGAGCCGGAGCCGGTCGCCGCCTACGAGCCCCAAGCCGAGCCCGAGCCCGAGCGCGAGGTCGTGATCCATCTCGTGCCCGAACCCGTGGACGAGGTCCCCGCGCCGACACAGGAGCCGAGCAACGAGGTGCCGGTGCCGGCCGCGAATGGCGCCCTCGGCATCGACATCCCCGGGTTCTCGACCCTGTCGGCGTCGGTCACGATCGAGCGCGAGCCCGAGCCGGTGGTGCAGCAAGCGACGCCCAAGCGCAACGCAGCGTGGGCCGCGCGGGTGCGCGCCGAGGACGCAGGGCAGGGCGAGCCGTTCTCGATGAACGACGAGGCGGACCCGTTCCTCGAGCTGCCAAACCTCACGCCGCAGGCGGCGCGCGCGATCGCCGCGGCCGCGCAAGCGCACACCGATGCGGAGCGCGACGCCGCGCTGGACATGGCGACCGGCCCGGACGAAGAGCCGCTCGACCGCGACCTGCTGCTGCGTTTCCTGTCGTCGGTCAAGCGCTGACTCGCTGCGTCCGTCCAGCAGGCCATCCCCCAGCGCCCTGATTCGCCGTCAGTAGCCTCGCCCCGTGACTGCCGCCGTCATCTGCGCGCTCGCAGGGCTGATCGTCGGCACATTGCTGAACGTCCTCATCGATCGCATCCCGATCAAAGATCCCGCGGCCAGGGTGCCGCTGAGTACGCCTCCCGAGTGCTCGTGGTGTGACGCGAATCGGGGGATGGGCGCGCTCATCCCTCTGGTCGGAGCAGTCCGGCCGTGCCCGTCGTGTGGTGAGAAGCCCCGCCGTCGTGAGCTCGTCGTCGAGATCGTCACCGCGGGGCTGTTCGTCGCGATGTCGGTGCAGATCCACGATCCACTCGTCCTCCTGGCCTACCTCTTGTTCAGTGCGTTCATCGTCGCGGTCTCCGCGATCGACCTGGAGCACTACCGCATCCCCGACCGCATCGTGTTCCCGATGCTCGCCATCTCGGTGCCGGCGATCATCGCGATCTCGTTCGCCAAAGACGTGCCTGAGGCGATCTCGAGAGCGCTGCTCGGCTCGGTCACGTTCTTCGGAGTCCTCCTCATCTTCCATCTGATCTCGCCGCGCGGCATGGGCTTCGGCGACGTGAAGCTCGGGCTCGTGCTCGGCCTCTACACCGGGTGGCTCGCCCTCGACCTCGTCGAGGCGCCTTACCTCGCGATCATCGGCCTGTTCTTCGGCGCGATCATCGGTGTCGTCGTGGGCCTCGTGGTCGCACTGTCACGCGGACGGAAGGCGGCGTTTCCGTTCGGCCCCGCGCTTTGTGCGGGTGCGTGCCTCGTGGTGCTGTTCTCCGACAGCATCATCAGCTGACCTCCGCAGAACACACCCGAAGGCGCGAGGGTCCGCCGGTACAGTTGATCGGTGCTGCGCTTCCTGACCGCCGGTGAGTCACACGGCCAGGCCCTCGTCGTGATCGTCGAGGGGCTGCCGGCGGGCCTGCGCGTCACGGTCGAGGACATCGGCACCGAGCTCGCCCGCCGCCGGCTCGGCTACGGCCGCGGTCCCCGCATGCGGTTCGAACAGGACGAGGTGCGCCTGCTGGCCGGCGTTCGGCACGGACGCACACTCGGCTCGCCGGTCGCCGTCGAGATCGGGAACACCGAATGGCCGAAGTGGGTGGACGAGATGTCGCCGGCGCCCGGCACCACGGCGAAGCCGCTCACCCAGCCGCGGCCGGGCCACGCCGACCTCGCCGGCATGCAGAAGTACGGGTTCACCGACGCGCGCGACGTGCTCGAGCGGGCCTCGGCGCGCGAGACCGCGGCCCGCTCCGCCGCCGGCGCGCTCGCGAAGCGTGTGCTCGCGGAGCTCGGCGTCGACGTGCTGTCGCATGTGGTGCAGATAGGGCCCGCGGAATCGAAGGCGACCGAGCGCCCGCGCCCCGCCGATCTCGACCGCGTCGACGCGTCGTCGGTGCGCTGCTTCGACGCGGTAGCCGAGGAGGCGATGATCGCGGAGATCGAAGCCGCGGCGAAGGAGGGCGACTCCCTCGGCGGCGTCGTCGAGGTGCTCGCCTACGGCGTCCCCGTCGGGCTCGGCAGCCACGTGCACTGGGACCGCAAGCTCGACTCCCTCCTCGCCCAGGCGATCATGAGCATCCAGGCGGTGAAGGGAGTCGTGATCGGCGACGGGTTCGAGGTCGCGTCACGCCGAGGATCGGTGGCGCACGATCCCATCAGCTGGGATGCCGACACCGGCGCGTACCGCCGAGAGTCGACGCAAGCGGGTGGCATCGAAGGCGGCATGTCCACCGGAGAGCTGATCGTCGCCCGCGCGTTCATGAAGCCGCTCGCCACGCTCAACCGGCCCGTGCTCAAGACCGTCGACGTCGTCACCAAGGAAGAGACGGTGTCGTTCAAGGAGCGCACCGACGTCACCGCGGTGCCCGCGATGGGGGTCGTCGCCGAGACGATGACCGCACTCGTGCTCGCGAACGAGGCACTGCGCAAGTTCGGTGGTGACTCGATGGCCGAGGTCCTGCGCAACCGCGACGGGTATGTCGCCGGCCTGTGAGCACGTGGTGCTCGTCGGCCTGATGGGAGTCGGCAAGTCGACGGTCGGAGCGCGTCTCTCCGCCGTCCTCGAGTGGCCGCTCGTGGACAGCGACGAGCAAGTCGAGGCGGCGACCGGCCGCACCGTGCGCGAGATCTTCGAGCGCGACGGCGAGGCGGCGTTTCGCGCGTTCGAAGCCCGCGCGCTCGCCGAGGTGCTCGACGCGCCCGGTCCGTCGATCATCGCCGCGGCGGGGGGAGTGGTGCTCGCCGAAGAGAACCGTCGCCGCTTGAAGGACGCGAGGGTTGAGGTCGTGTGGTTGCGCGCCGACCCGGCCACGGTCACCGCTCGTGCCGTCGAGGGCGTGCACCGGCCGCTGCTCGCCGACGATCCCGCCGGAGTCCTCGCCCGGATGGCGGTGGAGCGGGAGCCGCTGTACCGGGAAGTCGCCGATCACGTCGTCGATGTCGATGGCCGGTCGGTCGAGGAAGTCACTGACGCGGTGCTCGAGGTCGTCGGCCAATGCTGACGGTCCGGGTCGCGCTCGAGGAGCGCGCGTACGACGTGTTGGTCGGCGCTGGCGCCAGCCGCGAGCTCGCGGCTGTCCTTCCTTCCGGTGTGAAGAAGGTCGCCATCGTGACGCAGCCGGACATCGGCATCGACGTCGACCCCGGCGTGGAGCACCGCGTGTTCCCGATCGGCGCGGGAGAGGGCGCCAAGTCGATCGCGACCGTCGAGGAGCTGTGTCGCGCCTTCGCCCAGTGGGGTCTCAACCGCGCCGACTGCGTGGTCGCCGTCGGCGGCGGGCTGGTGACCGACGTCGCGGGGTTCGCGGCGGCCATCTACCACCGCGGGGTGCCGGTCGTGCACGTGGCGACGACCCTGCTCGCGATGATCGACGCCGCGATCGGCGGCAAGACCGGCGTGAACCTGCCCGAGGGCAAGAACCTCGTCGGCGCCTTCTGGCAGCCGCGCGCCGTGCTGTGCGACACCGAGCTGCTCGCCACGCTCCCGCCCGGGAGTGGCGCAGCGGCGTGGGCGAGATGGCGAAGTACCACTTCCTCGGCGGCGACGACCTCGACGCGCTCCCGATCGACGAGCGCGTCGCGCGGTGTGTCGAGATCAAGGCCGAGGTCGTCGCGACGACGAGCGCGAAGCCGAGGGCCGGGCGCTCCTGAACTACGGCCACACGCTCGCCCACGCGCTCGAGACCGCCGGACGGTACGACCTGCGCCACGGCGAGGCGGTCGGCATCGGCCTCGTCTACGCCGCCGAGCTCGCGCACCGCCTCGGTCGCATCGACGCCGACGCGTTGCCGAGCACCGCGCGGTGGTCGGCGGCTACGACCTGCCCGACCGGCTGCCCGCCGAGGCCGACGGCGACGAGCTGCTCGCGCTCATCGGCCGCGACAAGAAGGCGCTCGACGGCGTGACGTTCGTGCTCGACGGCCCGCCGGCGTCGAGGTCGTCCGGGGGATCGACCACCAGGATCTGGTTGCCGCCCTGCAGGCCATCACATGACGGAGGCCATCACATGACGTCGCCCATCGTCCTGCTCCTCTCGGGGCCGAACCTGAACCTGCTCGGGCAGCGTGAGCCGGAGATCTACGGCACCGACACGCTCGACGATCACGTCGCGACGTGTCGCAGCGAGGCCGAACGCACGGGCTCGCCCTCGAGCACCTCCAGTCGAACCACGAGGGTGAGCTCGTCGACGCGGTGCACGGGGCGCGGGGCCGAGCGGCGGCGATCATCATCAACGCCGGTGCGTTCACCCACTACTCGTGGGCGATCCACGACGCGCTGGCGGCGTTCGACGGACCGATCGTCGAGCTGCACCTCTCGAACCCGTACGCCCGCGAGTCGTGGCGGCACACGTCGGTGATCGCGCCGGTCGCCACGGGGTCGATCGTCGGGTTCGGGGGCGACGGCTACCTGCTCGCGGCACAGGCCGATCGCGGCGCTCGCTCCTCGAGAAGGCCTCCTGCGTGACCTCACTGCCCAGGATGGATCGGCGCGCGCGGGCCGACCGGGTGCGCAGCGCCGTCGCCGCCGACGGGTGCGACGCGCTCCTCGTCACCCACCTCGCCAACATCCGCTACCTCACCGGCTTCACCGGGTCGGCCGCGATGCTGCTCGTGCTGCCCGACGACATCGCTCTTCGTCACCGACGGTCGCTACGGCGAGCAGGCGAGGCGAACAGCTCGGCGCCGCGGGCGTCGACGCCGAGATCGCGATCGGTCGCCGCGGCGGCGCAACGCGATGCGCTCGCGGCGAGCCAGGGCGTCGCGCGGCTCGGGCTCGAGGCCGATCGCGTCACCTGGGCGCAGCAGCGAGCGTTACGCGGGCGAGTGGTTCCCCGATGCCGAGCTCGTCGCCACCGAGGGCCTCGTCGAGGCGCTGCGCCTCAGGTGAAGGACGACGGGGAGGTCGCCCGCATCGAGGCCGCCGCGGCGATCGCCGACGACGCGCTCGCCGCGGTCCGCCCGCTGCTCGAGCGACGGCCCGACCGAGGCGCGAGTTCGCGCTCGAGCTCGACACCGAGATGCGCCGGCTCGGCGCGGACGGCACCGTCGTTCGAGACGATCGTCGCCTCCGGGCCGAACGGCGCCAAGCCCCACCGCCCGCCCGGCGCGCCCGGCGCATCGCCGACGGCGACCTCGTCGTCATCGACTTCGGCGCGCTCGTCGACGGCTACCGCTCCGACATGACCCGCACGATCGTCGTCGGTGAGCCGACGCCGACGCAGCAGCGCGATGCTCGAGGTCGTCGGGGCCGCACAGCGCGCCGGCGTCGCCGCGGTGCGCCGCCGGCGTCGGCGGCCGCGACGTCGACGCGGGCCTGTCGCGACGTCATCGCCGACGCGGGCTGGGGCGACGCGTTCGTGCACGGCACCGGCCACGGCGTCGGCCTCGACATCCACGAGGCAGCCGCGGGTGCGCCTCGACCGGCGATGCTACGCTCGCGGCCGGCCACGTCGTCACCGTCGAGCCGGGTGTGTACCTCCCCGAGCACGGCGGGGTGCGCATCGAGGACACGGTGCTCGTGACCGCCGATCCGGGTGCCGGCCCCTCACGCACGCGCCAAAGAACACGTCGACCTGAGACCGAACCTCTGAGGACCGAAGCTCGCCATGCCCGCGATCACCACCAACGACCTCAAGAACGGCATGACCCTCGACCTCGACGACGGCCTGTTCCAGGTCGTCGAGTTCCAGCACGTCAAGCCGGGCAAGGGCGGCGCGTTCGTGCGCACGACGCTGAAGAACGTGCGCACCGGCGCGGTCGTCGACCGCACGTTCCGGGCGGCGGAGAAGGTCGAGCGGGCGATCATCGACAAGCGCGAGATGCAGTTCCTCTACCGCGACGGCGACGACTACGTGTTCATGGACAACGAGACCTACGACCAGCTGCACGTGCGCCCCCGCCGCCCTCGGCGACGCGGCGAACTACCTCGTCGAGTCGTCGACGGCGATCCTGCGATGTACGACGACGAGATCGTCGGCGTCGACCTGCCGGCGTCGGTCGAGCTCAACGTCGACCGAGACCGAGCCCGGCATGCAGGGCGACCGCGTGTCGGGCGCCCGCAAGCCGGCCACGCTCGAGACGGGCTCATGGTGCAGGTGCCGCTGTTCGTGAACCCCGGCGATCGCGTCAAGGTCGACACCCGCAGCGGCGAATACCTCACCCGCGCGTGAGCACGCCCGAGCCTCCTCAGTCCGTCGAACGGCGTCGGGAGGCTCGCGAGCGGGCCCTCGGGCTGCTCTACGAGGCCGAGACCAAGGGCGTCGCGCCCGCCGAGCTGTTGGCGAGCCTGCCGGTGGCGCCCGACCCGTTCGCGGTCGAGCTCGTCACGGGGGTCGGCGACACCATGGAGCAGCTCGACGACTACATCGGCGACGTGGCCAAGGGTTGGACGGTCGCGCGGATGCCGGCGATCGACCGCGCGCTGCTGCGGATCGGCTGCTACGAGCTGCTCCACAGTCCCGACACGCCGACGGCGGTGGTCATCAACGAGGCCGTCGAGCTCGCGAGCCGTTTCTCCACCGACGACTCCGGCCGCTTCGTGAACGGGGTGCTGTCGAAGCTCGCATCGGATCTGCGCACCGACTGAGGGGCTGGCCGCGCTGATCGCCGAGCGCACAACAAGCGTCGCGAGAAGCCGCTCCCCGGTTGCGACGGTGGGCCGTGGGCACCCCCTTCAGGCTTCGCCGGTCGACGCCCTCCGCGACGCGATTGCGGCGCCGCCCGACACGACCAGGGCCAGCGCGATCCCGAGACGGGGTCGGGCCTTCTCGCCGCAGAACGGCTCCTCGCCGCTTCGCACAGTGGCGCCGTTCGAACCGTCTTCGAAGGTGGTTGCCCACAGCACGAGGCGCTTCTCGCCCCGGGACCATGCGCTCACGATCGGCGGCTTGCAGTGAATGATGATGGTGAAGTCACCGTCCGCGAGGTACGAAGCTGAACGGCAAGACGGCGAGCAGCACTGCGCCGACCCCAGCGAGTGCGGCGACGCCCCGACCAGGATTCGCCTCATGCCCACCACCCTGCAGGACAAAAGTAGTTGGCGCGATCAACTCAGGAAGCGGTCCGCGAGGTTCGGACGCGTTCATCGTCTGACGTGTCGCGTGATCCTGAGTTAGTTTCGCAACGTGGAAAAATTCGTCGAGGTTGTCTTCTTCGACAGGTCGAACTAGAGTTCGACGAACTTCCCTTGATGCTGAGAGTGGTGTTGATCGCGTCGGGAGGTGTGAAGTGCGGGCGGAAGATCTTGTTGTGGCGTTCGAGTGCGTGCGCGCACTTGACGATCGATCTGCGCTCACTGATGTGAAGGCCGCGGCATCGCGGGTGGCGAAGGTGCGGGCGTGGTGTGACGCCGCCGACGTGAAGATCGCCGGGCTGATCGCGGCGCTGTCGCCGATTCCTGAGAACGACATCGCCGGTCGAGCAGGTCATCGCGCCGCAAGGCGAAGCGACATGTCCCGCAAGGAGACGGTCGAGAAGGTGCCGCAGCTGGGTGATGCGCTCGCGAACGGTGACGTCGGTGGCGAGCACGTCGATGCTGTCACCGACGCGCTCGCCGGCATCGAGGGCACGCGGCGCTCGAGTTGGCACGACGAGCCGGAGAACTGGTCGAGGACGCGGACGGCTTCGGGCCGAGCGTCGCAAGCTCGACGACGAGTCGGGCGTCGACCGTCTCGAGCGACAGCGCCGCGACAGCCGGTTCCGGTCCCGGGTCGACCCGGTGACCGGCATGTACAAGTTCTGGGGCCAGCTCGATCCGCTCAGCGGCCTCAAGTTCTCGAACTGGCTCGCGGCCGAGGTCGCAGCCCGCTTCGCCGAGGCCGTGCCCGAGGGCGCGCCGAGTGACCCTGTCGAGAAGCAACGCGTTTCGCCGGCGCTCGCGCTGCATGGCCTGGTCGAGCGCGGCGCGACGGGGCAGGGTGCGACCGGTCGCGGGTCGGGCCGGCCGGAGATGACGGTCGTGATCGACACTCGGGTCGCCGACGAGCACGGCGCACCGGTCGTCGACTGGGGCCTGCCGGTCGACCTGCCCCACGAGGTGCTGGTCGATCTCTTCGGGCAGTCCGATGTCGCCGCGGTGATCGTGCGCAACGGGGCGGTGGTCCACGCTCCCGGCCGGATGGACCTTGGGTCGCACGACGCGTCTCGCCAACGCAGCGCAACGACGGGTCTTGCGTGCTCTGTATCCGCGGTGTGCGATTCCCGACTGCCCGGTTCGTTTCGACCACTGCAAGATCCACCACGTGGTCTGGTGGCGGCACGGTGGCCGCACCGACCTCGACAACCTCTTGCCGGTGTGCTTTCGGCACCATCGGGCGATCCATCACGAAGGCTGGACGATCGAACTCGCCACCGACCGCACCCTCGTGGTGACACTGCCCGACGGCCGCGTGATGACCACCGGGCCACCGCGTCGGGCGGCCGCATGAGGGCGGTAGGCAGCGACACCGAGGGGCCCCGAAGGACGTACGCGGATGACGTGCGGGGCGGCCGGGCGCCCCTGGTATCGTCGCGTCCCGACCGTGAAGCGGGTCCAGTGAGGCCCGTACGGCAGGAGGTAGCGAGTGGCAGAAAGAGAACGTCGTACGACGCCCCCTTACGGGGGCGTTTTCGTTGCCCGCAAGCAGGTCATGGACGCCGACGACGTCGCAGCGGGCCACGGTGCGCATGGCCCACGAGATCATCGAGCGCAACCACGGCCTCGACGGCGTCGTCGTCATCGGATTGCAGACCGGCGGCGTGCCGCTCGCGGCCCGGCTCGTCGACGCGATCGCGCAGATCGAGAAGGCATCGGGTGCCCGTCGGCACGCTCGACGTCGCGCTTCTACCGCGACGACATCGGCATCCGGCCGGTGCTGCCCGAAGCGGTGACCGACATCCCGAGTTCGCGATCGACGGGGCCATCGTGGTGCTCGTCGACGACGTGCTGTTCACCGGCCGCACCATCCGGGCCGCGCTCGACGCGCTGAACGACTACGGCCGGCCGCGGTGCAGTGCAGCTGGCCGTCATGGTCGACCGCGGCCACCGCGAGCTGCCGATCCGCCCCGACTACGTCGGCAAGAACCTGCCGACTCGCCGCGACGAGATGGTCGACGTCACCGACGACGGCGTCGACCTCGGGGAGATGCGCAAGTGAAGCACCTCCTCTCGATCGCCGATCTCGGCGGCGACGGCATCGACGAGCTGCTGCGGCTCACCGACTCGTTCGTCGAGGTGAGCGAGCGCTCGATCCCGAAGGTGCCCGCGCTGCGTGGGCAAGCACGGTCGTGTCGCTCTTCTACGAAGACTCCACCCGCACCCGGCTCTCGTTCGAGACCGCGGCCAAGCGCCTCTCGGCCGACACGATGTACGTTCAGCGTCGGATCGTCGTCGGTGAACAAGGGCGAGTCGCTGCGCGACACCGTCGAGACGATCGAAGCGATGGGTGTCGACGCGGTCGTGGTGCGACACGAGTCGGCCGGCGTGCCCTGGCAGATCGCGAGGTGGATCGATGCGTCGATCATCAACGGCGGCGACGGATGGCACGAGCACCCGACCCAGGCGCTGCTCGACTGCTACACGATCCGCTCGGAGCTGGCGCGGCCGATCTCGGATCTGCACGTCGCGATCGTCGGAGACATCAAGCACAGTCGCGTGGTCGCGCAGTCGAACGTCCTGGCGTTGACCGCGCTCGGCGCCGGGTCACGCTCGTCGGCCCCGAGACGTTGCTGCCCCCGAGCCTCGAAGGATGGCGGGTCGACGTCAGCGATGACCTCGACGATGTGCTGCCGAAGATGCGACGTCGTGTACCTCTTGCGCATGCAGCGCGAGCGTCAGCACGAAGCGCTGCGTCCCGTCGTTGCGGGAGTACAGCTCGCGTTTCGGCCTCGACCGGGCGCGGTTCGAGCGGCTTCCGGAGCACGCGCTCGTGATGCATCCGGGCCCGATGAATCGGGGCGTGGAGATCGCGGCCGATGTCGCCGACTTGCCGCGACGCGGTGATCACTCGAGCAGGTGCGCAACGGCGTGGCCGTGCGCATGGCGGTGCTGTATCAGCTGCTCGGCTCGGGAGCCAGCCTTGGCTGAGCTCGGGGTGTCTCTCGTCATCAGAGGCGGCCGCGTCGTCGACGAGACGGGCACTCGACGCGCCGATGTCCTCGTCGGGGAGGACGGCCGCATCGCGGCGATCGGCCCCGATGTGGGTGACAGCCTCGCCGACGACCGCTCGGCGCGCATCACGCTCGACGCGTCGGGGTGTGTCGTCGCGCCGGGGCTCGTCGATCTCCACACACACCTGCGCCAACCCGGCCGCGAAGAGGCGGAGACCGTCGAGAGCGGCTCGCGGGCGGCCGCGCTCGGCGGGTTCACCGCGGTCGTCGCGATGCCGAACACCGAGCCCGCGATCGATTGCGCCGGGGCGGTGCGCGAGGTGCTCGACCTCGGGAAGCAGGCGGGCTTGTGCGACGTGCACGTTGCCGGCGCGATCACGGTCGGCCGGGCCGGTGAGCGCCTCGCGCCGATGGCCGAGATGGCGGCGCTCGGCGTGCGCCTGTTCACCGACGACGGTGCGTGGGGTGCAGGACGCATCGCTGATGCGGCGAGCCCTCGAGTACGCGGGTGGGCTCGGCGTCACGCTCGCCCAGCACTGCGAGGACGAGACCCTCGCCGAGGGCGGCCACATGCACGAGGGGGAGTGGTCGAGCCGTCTCGGCATCCCCGGGCAGCCGGCCGAGGCCGAAGAGCTCATGGTGATGCGTGACATCGCGCTCGCACGGCTCACGGGCGCCTCGGTGCACTTCCAGCACCTCTCGACGATGCCGGTTCGGTGGCGATGGTGCGCGCCGCGCGAGCGAACGGCCTGCGCGGTCACCGCCGAGGCCACGCCCCATCACTTCACGCTCACCGCACGCGGCGTGCGCCGGCTACGACCCGGTGTTCAAGGTGAACCCGCCGCTGCGCACCGAGACCGACGTCGCGGCGATCAAGGCGGGATTGGCCGACGGCACCATCGACGCCATCGCGACCGACCACGCTCCGCACGCCGCAGGAGGCCAAGGAGCTGCCGTTCGATCAGGCGCCGCCCGGGCATGCTCGGCCTCGAGACCGCTTTGGCGTTGGCGCTCACCGAGCTCGGGCTCTCCATCGACGAAGTTCTTGCGCTCATGTCGTGGCAGCCCGCGGCGATCGCCGGGCTCGCGCGACCGCCACGGCGGGCCGGTCGTCGCCGGTTACGCCCGCGAACCTCTGCGTCATCGATCCCACCGCGACGTGGACGGTCGAGCCGTCGTTGCTCGCCAGCCGCAGCCGCAACACCCCCTTCGAGGGACGCACGCTCACGGGTCGGGTGCGTCACACGATGCTGTTCGGCGAAGCGGTCGTGATCGACGGCGAGGCGCAGCGATGAGCGCGACGATGCGAGGCGACCCGGCTCGAGGCGCTCTTGGTGCTCGCGGACGGCACCATGTTCGAAGGCGAGATGATCGGCGCGCCCAGGTCGATCTCGACCGGCGAAGTCGTGTTCAACACGGTGCTGTCCGGCTACCAGGAAGTGATCACCGACCCGTCCTATGCCGGGCAGATCATCACGTTCACCTATCCGCACATCGGCAACTACGGCGCGACGCCTCTCGACGACGAGAGTCGCTCGGCCGTTCTGTCGCGGCGTGATCGTGCGCGACTTCAACGACCGGCCGAGCAGCTGGCGCTCGAACGAGAGCCTCGACGCCTTCCTCGTCCGCCACGGTGTCGCGGGCATCAGCTGGCGTCGACACCCGCCGTCTCACGCGCCACATCCGCGAGGCGGGCGCGATGCCCGGTGCGTTCGGCACCGCGTCGGAGGCCGAGCTTCTCGCGGCGGCGAAGGCCGAGCCCGGCACTGACGGCATCGATCTCGTCGCAACGGTCACCTGTGCGGAGCCGTACGTGGTCGGCTCGGGCCGCTATCGGGTCGTCGCGTACGACTACGGCATCAAGGCGACGATCCTGCGCCACCTGGGTGAGCTCGCGACCGTCGAGGTCGTACCGGCGTCGACACCCGCGAGCGAGATGCTCGCGCGGAAGCCCGACGGCGTGTTCCTTTCGAACGGCCCCGGCGACCCCACGGCGGTTGCCGGCACGCGATCGAGAACATCGGACAGCTGCTCGGCGAGGTGCCGGTGTTCGGCATCTGCCTCGGGCATCAGCTGCTGGGCATGACCCTCGGCGCCCGCGCGTTCAAGCTGCCGTTCGGACATCACGGTGGCAACCATCCCGTGCGGCACCTCGCGACGGGCCAAGTCGAGATCACGAGCCAGAACCACAACTTCGCCGTCGATGCCGAAGGGCTTCCCGCGGCCGATGTCACGCACGTGAACCTGAACGACGAGGTCGTCGAGGGACTCCGCTGTCGCGACGTGCCCGCGTTCAGCGTGCAGTACCACCCGGAGGCCGGCCCCGGGCCGCACGACGCGCGCTACCTCTTCGCCGAGTTCGAGCGGCTGATGGCCGGCAGCTCGCCGACGAGCGGAACGCGCTGATGCCGCGCCGCGACGACCTCGAGACGATCCTGATCATCGGCAGCGGGCCGATCGTCATCGGGCAGGCGTGCGAGTTCGACTACTCGGGGACCCAGGCGTGCCGAGTGCTGCGTGACGAGGGCTACCGCGTCGTGCTCGCCAACTCGAACCCGGCGACGATCATGACCGACCCGGAGTTCGCCGACCGCACCTACATCGAGCCGCTGACGCCGAGGTGCTCACGAAGATCATCGAGCGGGAGCGCCCCGACGCGGTGCTGCCAACGCTCGGCGGTCAGACCGCGCTGAACCTGGCGATGGCGCTCGCGGAGCGGGGTGTGGTCGGCAACGGAGGGTCGGACGGCACGTCGAGCTGATCGGAGCGAACGCTGAGGCGATCGAGACTGCCGAGGACCGCGAGCGCTTCAAGCAGGCGATGATCGAGATCGGCCTCGCGGTGCCGGCGTCGGGGACGGCGAGATCGCTCGACGAAGCGATGGCGGTCGTCGAGCGCATCGGCCTCCCCGTGATCGTGCGTCCGGCCTACATCCTCGGCGGACGCGGCACCGGCATCGCCGCGACCTCCGAGGAGTTCTCCGCCATCGCCGCGGCCGGTCTCGACGCGAGCCCGATCAGCGAGATCCTCATCGAGAGGTCGATCGCCGGCTGGAAGGAGTTCGAGCTCGAGGTCATGCGCGACCGGGCCGACAACTGCGTCGTCGTCTGCTCGATCGAGAACTTCGATCCGATGGGCGTGCACACCGGCGACTCGATCACGGTCGCACCGGCGCAGACGCTCTCCGACGTCGAGTACCAGCTGATGCGAGACGCCGCGTTCGCCTGCATCCGACGGGTGGGGGTCGAGACCGGGGGCAGCAACATCCAGTTCGCGGTGCGCCCGACCACCGGGGAGATGGTCGTCATCGAGATGAACCCGCGTGTGAGCCGGTCGTCGGCGCTCGCGTCGAAGGCGACGGGCTTTCCGATCGCGAAGATCGCCGCGCGCCTCGCGGTGGGCTACACGCTCGACGAGATCCCGAACGACATCACCCGCATGACCCCCGCGAGCTTCGAGCCGACGATCGACTACGTGGTCACGAAGATTCCGAGGTGGGCGTTCGAGAAGCTGCCGGGCACGTCGGGCGTGCTCGGAACGCAGATGCAGTCGGTGGGTGAGGCGATGGCCATCGGCCGCACGTTCACCGAGTCACTGCAGAAGGGCTTCCGTTCGCTCGAGACCGGTCGCCTCGGACTGAATGCCGACCCCGTCGAGGCCACGTACGACGCGCTGTCGCTCGACGAGCTCGTCGTGCAGTCGGCGATTCCCACGCCGGAACGCCCCTTCTTGGTCGAGGCGGCGCTGCGTCGCGGCGCGTCGGTGGAGCAAGTCGCCGAGTCGACGGGGATCGATCCGTGGTTCCTCGATCAGATCCGACGCATCACCGACGAGCGCGCCCGGCTCGAGTCGGTAGGACTCGACGCGATGGATCGCCGATCGTGGCGCCGGGCCAAGCGCTTCGGCTTCTCCGACGGTCAGCTCGCCTATCTCTTCGGCGCCGACGAGGCCGAGATCCGCCGCAGACGGCTCGAGGCGGGGGTCAAGGTCACGTTCAAGACCGTCGACACCTGTGGCGCCGAGTTCGCCGCGGACACGCCGTATCACTACGGCGACTTACGAGGACGAGGACGAGGTGCGACCCGCGACCAAGCCGCGGATCCTCATCCTCGGGTCAGGACCGAACCGCATCGGTCAGGGCATCGAGTTCGACTACTGCTGTGTGCACGCGTCGTTCGTGCTCCGCGAGGCCGGCTACGAGACCGTGATGGTCAACTGCAACCCCGAAACCGTCTCGACGGACTACGACACGAGCGACCGGCTCTACTTCGAGCCCCTCACGACGGAGGACGTGCTCAACGTCATCGAGGCCGAGCAGCCCATCGGCGTCGTCGTCGCGCTGGGCGGCCAGACTCCGCTCAAGCTGGCGGGCGCGTTGCCGCCCGGGCTCGTGATGGGCACGAGCGCCGAGTCGATCGACCGCGCCGAGGACCGCGAGCAGTGGAACGCGCTGTCCGCGCGCCTCGAGATCCCGCAGCCCGCCGGGGGGACGGCAACGTCCGCCGAGGCCGCTCGTGCGGTCGCGGCGCGGGTGGGCTATCCGGCATTGGTTCGGCCGTCCTACGTGCTCGGCGGACGAGCGATGCAGATCGTCTACGACGATGACGAGCTGAACAGCGCGATGGCCGAGCTCGCGGGCGCCGGCAGCCTCGGCCGTGAAGGGGGCCTCTCGGCCGAGCGCCCCGTGCTCATCGATCGCTTCCTCGAAGACGCAGTGGAGGTCGACGTCGACGCGATCCGCGACGCGACCGGGGAGGTGCTCATCGGCGGCGTGATGGAGCACGTCGAGGAGGCGGGCGTGCACTCCGGCGACTCGGCGTCCGCGTTGCCGCCGCCGTCGCTCACCGCGGCGGTCATCGAGGTGATCGAGACCTACACCCGCTCGATCGCCGCGGCGCTCGACGTCCGCGGCTTGCTGAACGTGCAGTACGCGGTGAAGGCCGGGCAGGTCTTCGTGCTCGAAGCGAACCCGCGGGCCAGCCGCACCGTGCCGTTCGTCGCCAAGGCGACCGGCGTGCCGCTCGTGAAGGTCGCGGCCCGGGTGATGGTGGGCGCGACGCTCGCCGAGCTGCGTGAGGAAGGGCTGCTGCGGCCACCGACCTCGTCGGGTCACACGAGCGTGAAAGAGGCGGTGCTGCCGTTCAATCGCTTCCCCGGTGTCGACACCGTCCTCGGACCCGAGATGCGGTCGACCGGCGAGGTGATGGGCATCGATCGATCGTTCGGGCTTGCGTTCGCGAAGAGCCAGATCGCGGCCGGCAACCCGCTGCCCATCGTCGGGCACGATCTTCATGTCGCTCGCAGATCGCGACAAGGCCGCGGGCGTCGAGGCTGCTCGTCGGTTCGTCGATCTCGGCTTTGCCATCGTCGCGACTTCGGGCACCGCTGCGCATCTCGAGGCCCACCGTGTGCCGGTCGCCGCGATCGTCGCGAAGGTCGGGGAGGGCACCGGACAGGACGCGGTCGATCTGATCTCGTCGGGGAAGGTCGATCTCGTCGTCAACTCACCACGCGGCGAGGGGCCCGGGCCGACGGATCGCACATCCGGGCCGCCGCGAACGTGCACCGCGTCCCGTGCCTCACGACGGTGGCCGCGGCGCTGGCCGCGGCGAACGGCATGACGGAGTGGGTGGCCACCGACCTGCGCGTCACGTCGCTGCAGGAGCACCACGAGGGCGGCGGCGACCAGCTGGCGCTGCCCATCTGATGACGCGCCGGTGATGGAGCTACCGGACCTCTCGACACGCGTCGGCGAGGTCGAGTTGCCCAATCCGATCATGACGGCGTCGGGCACCTCGGGCCACGGAGACGAGCTCCGTCGCTATGTCGAACTGCGCGAGCTCGGCGCCGTCGTCGTGAAGTCGCTCGCTCCCTATGCGTGGGCCGGTAACGCGCCGCCACGGCTCCATCCGGTGACCGCCGGCATGATCAACAGTGTCGGGCTCCAAGGCCCCGGCGTCGAAGCATGGCTCGCCGACGAGCTGCCCCGTCTCGAGCGCACGGGGGCGCGCATCGTCGTGAGCACGTGGGGGCGCTCGGTCGACGACTACGCGCGTGCCGCAGCGATGCTCGCGGCCGCGCCCGCTTCCGTTGTGGCGGTCGAGGTGAACCTGAGCTGTCCGAACCTCGACGGCGGGTCGCATCTGTTCGCGCACTCGACCACGGCCACCGCGGAAGCGATCGCAGCGTCGCGGGTGTGTGCGCGGCCGGTGTGGGCCAAGCTCAGCCCCAACACCGACCAGCTGGTCGCCGTCGCCGCGGCCGCGCACGACGCTGGCGCGTCGGCCGTCACGCTCGTGAACACGGTGATGGGCATGGTGATCGACCTCGAAGAGCGCCGTCCCGCGCTCGGCGGCGGAGGCGGCGGGTTGTCGGGGCGGGCGATCCACCCCGTCGCGGTGCGCGCCGTGTTCGAGGTGCATGCGGCCCTCCCGAACCTGCCGATCGTCGGTGTCGGGGGAGTCGCGACCGGGGCCGACGCGGTCGAGCTGATGATGGCGGGCGCATCCGCGGTCCAGGTCGGCACCGCGACGTTCGCTGATCCCAAGGCTCCGCGACATGTGCTCGAGGGGCTGCGAGACTGGTGCCGCGGACACGACGTGAGAGCGGTCACGGAGCTGATCGGTGCCGCGCACACACGGCGAGATGGCACAGGAGAACGAGGATGAGGGCTGGGACGAGGGCTGGGCAGTGAGCACGCAAGAGGCCACCACGGAAGGGGTCGCCACCCGTGACCGGCTGGCCCTCGCGCTCGACGTCGACGATCTCGTCGAGGCGATCAGGCTCGGCCGCCTGCTTCGCCCCTGGTTCGGCACCGCCAAGGTCGGTCTCGAGCTGTTCAGCGCGGCCGGGCCCGAAGCGATTGGTGCGTTCGCCGACCTCGGCTACCGGGTGTTCCTCGATCTCAAGCTCCACGACATCCCGACGACCGTCCACCGCGCGGCCCGCGTGCTCGGCGCATTGGGGGTCGACTACCTCACCCTCCACGCGCAGGGCGGGGTGTCGATGTTCCGCGCCGGCGTCGATGGGCTCGGTGAAGGCGCGGAGCGGGCGGGCTTGCGGCCCCCGACCGCGCTCGCCGTCACGATCCTGACGAGCGATGACGACGCGCCCGAGCACATCTTGCCGAAGCGGGTCGGCGCGGCGGTCGAGAGTGGCTGCGGCGGCATCGTGTGTGCGGCTGCGGATGTGCGCGATGCCGCGCTCTTTGCTCCGCGGCTGACCATCGTCGTGCCCGGCACCCGTCCCGAGGGGGCGCCGCATCACGATCAGGCGCGGGTCGCGACGCCCCGCGCGGCGCTCGACGCGGGCGCCGATCTGCTCGTCGTGGGCCGTGTGGTCACCGAATCGAGCGACCCGAGCCGAGCCGCGGAGGCGCTCGTCGCGTCGATCGGTGAGCCGACCGCATAGGTGCGGCGAACGTCCACCGAGCAGCTGTCGAGCAGCTCGAGAAAACAGCTCGTTCAGCTTGCTGACCAGGAGTTACCACGCGAAAGCGGTGCGGCGGGTGGGGGGAGTCCGACCCCAGAAAGGCCCGCGCTAGGGTGCCCCACATGCCGAATCCTCCCCCCCTCACTGCTGATCAGCGAGCCGCCGCCCTGAAGAAGGCAGCCGAGGTTCGCACCCTGCGGGCCGAGCTCAAGGAGAAGCTCAAGATGGGCTCGGTCACCCTTCCCGAAGTGCTGGCTCAGGCCAAGAGCGACGACGTCGTGGGCAAGCTGAAGGTGCTGGCGCTGCTCGAGTCCCTCCCGGGCGTCGGCAAGGTGCAAGCCCGTCGGATCATGGAAGAGATCGGGATCAGCGAGTCCCGTCGCGTGGCCGGTCTCGGCGCCCAACAGCGCGAGGCGCTGCTCGCGCACCCCAAGCTGCAGGCTGCTGAATCTTGATTGGTCAGCCTGATCCTGCATCTTGACTTGATCGAGCTTGAACCTGATTCAGACGGTCGAGTCCTGATCTGATCTTCGTCGTCTCCGGCCCCGGTGGCGTCGGCAAGGGGACGCTGGTTGCAGAGCTGACGCGGCGCGAGCCGACGCTGTGGCTCAGCCGCTCGTGGACAACGAGGCCGCAGCGGCCGGGCGAGGCCGACGACGCGTACGTGTTCGTGGACCGCGCCGCGTTCGAGGAGCGCATTCGCGCCGGGGGCTTCCTCGAGTGGACCGAGTTCCTCGACAGCTACTACGGCACGCCGACGCCCGAGCCGCCTCCCGACACCGACGTCGTGCTCGAGATCGAGCTGCATGGCGCGCAGCAGGTGCGCGTCATCCATCCCGACGCGATCGTGATCTTCGTGATGCCACCGTCTCGCGAGGAGCAGGAACGGCGGTTGCGGGGACGCGGCGATGACCCCGCCAAGGTGGCGCGTCGGTTGGAGAAGGCCGAGGAGGAGGAACCGATCGGCCTCGCGCTCGCGGATCATGTCGTCGTGAACGACGATCTGGATCGTGCGGTGGGCGAGCTGCAGGCGATCGTCGCCGCGCACCGCGGGCGATGAGATTCCGCGCTCCCAGCCGGTTCGGTCTCGGCACCGCCCCACTCGGCAACCTGTACGAGGCGGTCAGCGAGGCAGACGCGCGAGCGACCGTCGACGCGGCATTCGACCGCGGCGTCCGCGTCTTCGACACTGCACCGCTCTACGGCCATGGGCTCGCCGAACGGCGACTCGGCCGAGCACTCGCGTCGCGCCCTCGGGACGAGATCCTCGTGTCCACCAAAGTGGGCCGGCTGCTCACGCCGGGCCCCCCCGATCCGGCCAGCATGTTTCGCGACGTGCCGAACGAGGTCCCCCACTTCGACTTCTCGGGCGACGGTGTGCGCCGCTCGCTCGACACGAGCCTGGACCGGCTCGGCCTCGACCGGGTCGACGTCGTCCTCATCCACGATCCCGACGACCATCTCACGGAGGCGATGCGCGAGACAGTGCCCGCGCTCGTCGCGCTCAGAGATGAGGGCGTCGTCTCGGCCATCGGCTTCGGCATGAACCACGTCGAGCCGCTCCGGCGCGCCGTCGCCGAGTGCGACATCGATGTCGTGCTCGTCGCCGGTCGCTACACGCTGCTCGATCAGTCGGCGTTGACGTCGGGCCTTCTCGACGAATGCGCCGAACACCAGGTTGCCGTCATGGCCGGGGGCGTGTTCAACAGCGGTGTGCTCGCGGCGCCGCAGGTCGGTGCGCCGTTCGACTATCGACCCGTCGACGAGGAGCGCCTCGCGAGGGCCCGACAGCTGGGTGCGCTCTGCGCAGAGCACGAGACCGCGCTTCCGGCGGCCGCGCTGCAGCTCGTCGCGGCTCATCCCGCGGTGACGACGGTGCTGATCGGCGCGCGCGACGCGGACGAGGTCGGGCTCGACCTCGACCTCGCGTCACGGCCGATCCCCGCCGCGCTGTGGTCGGCGTTTCGTGACGCCGGCCTGCTCAGCGCCGACGTCCCGACGCCCAGCGGCTAGGGATCCGGACCCTCTGCTGCTAGCCTCGGTTGTCGAATCGGCAGTTCAGGAGCTCGAGATGGCGCGTCCACACGACACGATGATGAACCCCCCGATCGAGTCTTTGCTCGATCGGTCGGACTCCAAGTTCACCCTCGTGACGCTCGCGGCCAAGCGGGCCCGGCAGATCAACTCGTACTTCAACCAGCTGGGCGACGGCCTCGGCGCGATCGTCCCGCCTCAGGTGGCCTCGGTGTCGCGCAAGCCGCTGTCCATCGCCTTCGAAGAGATCTCGGCGGACAAGATCACCTACGAGCGCACCGAGCCCGGCC
Organism: uncultured Acidimicrobiales bacterium; assembly: GCA_963747215.1. Lineage (GTDB taxonomy): Bacteria > Actinomycetota > Acidimicrobiia > Acidimicrobiales > DATKAS01 > DATKAS01. The sequence goes on along the minus strand of CAVVET010000007.1, from coordinate 238,747 downwards.
AGGACGAGCTTGACGTCGAGGCCGAGGTCGAGAGCGCCGAAGAAGCGCCGGCGGAGTAGCGCGTGGCGGGCCTTGCCGGGCGCCGCATCGTCCTGGGCGTCACGGGCGGGATCGCCGCCTACAAGGCGGTAGAGGTCTGCCGACGTCTCGTCGACCTCGGCGCCCACGTCGTTCCGGTCATGACCCGCGATGCACAGCGTTTCGTCGGTGCGACCACGTTTTCGGCGCTTGCCTCGGAGCCAGTGCGCACCTCGCTCTGGGACGACCGTGACCCGATCCCGCACACCCGTCTCGGACAGCAGGCCGATCTCGTCGTGATCGCTCCCGCGACCGCGAGATTTCTCGCCGCGTACGCGGCGGGACTGTCGGGCGATCTGCTGACGGCAACCGTCATCGCGACCCGCGCGCCGGTGCTGGTGTGCCCGGCGATGCACACCGAGATGTGGGAGCACGCGTCGGTGCAGGAGAACCTCGCGACGCTGCGGCGTCGAGGCGTCCACGTCGTCGAACCCGAGTCGGGACGTCTCGCTGGGGGCGACATCGGATCGGGCCGGCTCGCCAGCCCGCAATCCATCGTCGATCGGGCCGAGCAGCTGCTCAGCGCGCAGGATCTCGCGGGGCTCAATGTGCTCGTCACCGCGGGGGAACGCGCGAGCCGATCGACGCGGTGCGGGTGATCGCCAACCGCTCGTCAGGGAAGCAGGGTCACGCCCTCGCGTTCGAGGCCGCGGCGCGGGGCGCTTCGGTCACCGTCGTCACCACGGTGCCGCGTGATGTGCCCCCCGGCGCCGTGGTTGTGCGCGTCGACACGGCCGCCGAGATGGAAGTCGAGGTGCTCGCCCGAGCGGCGACGGCGGATGTCGTCGTCATGGCTGCGGCCGTCGCGGACTTCCGGCCCAAGGTCGTCGCCGACCAGAAGATCAAGAAGGACGGAGGGCCGCCCGAGCTCGTGCTCGAGCCGACGCCCGACATCCTCGCCGGGCTCGGCGCGGTGAAGCGGCCCGGACAGATCCTCGTCGGCTTCGCGGCCGAGACGGAGTCCCTCCGTCAGCACGCGGCCGACAAGCTGCGCCGCAAGCACCTCGATCTCATCGTCGCGAACGACGTGTCCGCCCCCGGTGCCGGGTTCGAGCACGACACGAACGAGGTGCTGATCCTCGGCGAGGGGATGGAGCAGAATGTCAGCCTGACTGACAAACGTGCGATCGCCGCGGCGGTGCTGGATGCCGTCGTCGCCTTGCGAGCCACGAAACCACGTCTTTAGCCCAACGATCCCAGGAGCACAGCAGTGAGCCGCTGGACCTTCACCTCGGAGTCCGTCACCGAGGGCCACCCCGACAAGATGGCCGATCAGATCTCTGACGCGGTGCTCGACTCGATCCTCGCGAAGGATCCGGCGGGGCGCGTCGCGTGCGAGACCCTGCTGACCACCGGTCTGTGCATCGTCGCAGGGGAGATCACGACCGAGGCCTACGTCGACATCCCGAACCTCGTGCGCGACACGATTCGTGGCATCGGATACGACCGCGAGTCGTTCGGTTTCGACGGCAACACCTGCGGCGTGATGGTGTCGATCGACCCGCAATCGCCGAACATCGCGCAGGGCGTCGACGCGTCAGCGGAGACGCGCTCGGGAAAGAGCGGCGAGGACATCCTCAACAGTCAGGGCGCCGGCGACCAGGGGATGATGTTCGGCTACGCGTGCGACGAGACCGAGGATCTCATGCCGCTGCCGATCTGGCTCGCCCACCGGCTCGCACATCGACTCTCGGAGGTGCGCAAGGCGGGCATCCTCCCGTACCTGCGGCCCGACGGGAAGACGCAGGTCACGTTCGAGTACGAGGACGGGCGGCCCGTCCGCCTGAAGACCGTCCTGATCTCGACGCAGCACGCACCGAGCCTCGACCCCGAGACGCTCATCAAGCCCGACCTCAAGGAACACGTGATCCACCCGCTGCTCCCGCCCGAGTTCACCGAGGACGGGTTCGACGTGCTCGTGAACCCGACCGGCACGTTCGAGCTCGGTGGACCGCATGCGGACACAGGCCTCACCGGGCGCAAGATCATCGTCGACACGTATGGCGGCATGGCCCGGCACGGCGGCGGCGCGTTCTCGGGCAAGGACCCGTCGAAGGTCGACCGCTCCGCGGCGTACGCGGCCCGCTGGGTCGCGAAGCACATCGTCGCTGCGGGTGCGGCGAAGCGGTGTGAGATCCAGGTCGCGTACGCGATCGGCGTCGCCCGCCCCGTGTCGATCATGGTCGAGACGTTCGGCACCGAGCAGGTCGACCCGGCCAAGATCGCCGCCGCCGTGCACGAGGTCTTCGACCTTCGCCCCGCGGCGATCATCCGTGACCTCGATCTGCGCCGACCGATCTACCGGCGCACCGCGGCCTACGGGCACTTCGGTCGCGCCGAGAAGGAGTTCACCTGGGAGCACACCACCCGGCTGGACGACCTGCGCAGCGCGCTCGGCGTGTAATCGACAGCTCAGCCCAGTGACCCGGACCGTTCGGGTCCTCCCCGACGGACCGATCGACAAGACGTTCGACTACTTGGTGCCCGCGCGCGTCGAGGGCCTCGTCGCGATCGGGTCACCGGTACGCGTGCCGCTGCACGGGCGCCGGGTCACGGGCTGGGTGGTCGAGGTCGACGTCGAGCCGCCTGCTGGTGTCGATCCTCGCCGAGCTGCTCGGCGTCCGCGGTCTCGGTCCGCCTGCCTGACGTCGTGACGCTGGCGGGCTGGGCGGCGCGGCGGTGGCTCGGCAGGATGGCGTCCCTCCTCGTCACGGCATCGGCGCCGACGCTCGTGTCCCGGTTGCCGCCTTCGCTCATGGGCACCGTCCCGGCGTGGGGGCAAGATGCCGATCTCCCCCCGGGCGTGTTCGATCCGCCCGGTGCGGTCGTGCGGGTGCCGCCGCCCGTCGATCATCTGCCGATCGTGCTGGCCGCCGCGCGCCTCGGGCCCGCGCTCGTCGTGACTCCTTCCGTCGACATGGCCCGGAGCCTCGCCGGTCGCGTCCGGCGGGCGGGGATCGGCGTCGCGGTCATGCCCCGCGACTGGGCCCAAGCCGCGGCAGGCGCGGGCGTCACGATCGGCGCCCGAGCGGCGGCATGGGCGCCCGTCGCCGAGCCGGCCGTGATCGTCGTGATCGACGAGCACGACGAGGCCCTGAAGGAGGAGCGGGTTCCCGCCTGGAACGCGCGGGAGGTCGCGATCGAGCGCGGTCGCCGTGCGGGCATCCCGGTCCTGCTCGTCTCGCCCTGCCCGAGCCTCGAGGCTCTTGCGTGGGGGCCGCTGGTCACTCCCAGCCGGAACGCGGAGCGCAAGGGCTGGCCCGCCGTCGAAGTCGTGGACATGCGGCGCGCCCCAGACCCGGTTCGAACCGGTCTCTACTCCGACGCGCTCGTCCGATTGCTGAAGTCGCAGGCCCGTGTGGTGTGTGTGCTGAACCGCACCGGGCGGGCGCGACTGCTCGCATGTACCTCGTGCGGCGCCCTGGCGACATGCGAACGATGCGATGCTGCCGTCGCGCAGCCCGAGGACGCCCTCGTCTGCGGGCGCTGCGCGACGTCGCGCCCCCCGGTGTGCCTGAGCTGTCATGCCACCCGGTTCAAGAACCTGCGTGCGGGCGTGACGCGTGTGCGCGAGGAGCTCGAGGCCCTTGCCGGCGAGACCGTCGTCGACGTGACTGGGTCACCCGCTCTCGACGCCGCGGAGCCTTCGGCGCGCGTGATCGTCGGCACCGAGGCCGCGCTCCATCGAGTCACCGAGACCGACGCGGTCGCGTTTCTCGACTTCGACCAAGAGCTGCTGGCGCCCCGCTACCGCGCGTCAGAGGAGGCGTTCGCTCTCCTTGCGCGCGCCGCCCGACTCGTCGGCGGTCGCCGCACCGGCGCCCGCGTCCTGGTCCAGACTCGGGTGCCCGACCACGAGGTGATCGATGCCGCGCTGCACGGCGATCCGAGTCGAGTCTCCGACGCGGAGCGGGCCCGGCGCACCGACCTGCGCTTCCCGCCGTTCTCGGCGATGGCGGCGGTCTCCGGCGCGGGGGCGGCGGCCCTGATCGACGCGTTGTCGACTGGCGACGTCGAGGTGCTCGGCCCCGCCAAGGGCATGTGGTTGGTCCGCGCCGAGACGCACGAGGCGCTGTCCGACGCGGTGTCGCGCGTGCCGCGATCCTCCGAACGGGTCCGGATCGAAGTGGATCCGCTCCGTATCTGACGCGCGTGCTCGCCCGACAGAACCAGCGGGGCCGTTAGCCTGCAGGGCATGGCTCCGTACGCGATCCGGATCTTCGGCGACCCGGTGCTGAAGCAGCGTGCCGCTGACGTCGCCGACATCGACGGCCGGCTCGCGCGCCTGGCCGAGGACATGCTCGCCACCATGTACGACGCGCCTGGCCTCGGACTCGCGGCGCCGCAGGTCGGCGTCCAGAAGCGCCTCTTCGTCTACGACATCGGCGAAGGGCCCCGCACCCTCGTCAACCCCGTGATCAGCGAGGCGCGTGGCGAGTGGAGCTACGACGAGGGCTGCCTCTCCGTGCCGGGGATGTCGTTCGAGATCATTCGGCCGAAGGAGATCCACCTCACGGGATATGACCTCGACGGGAACGAGGTGTCGATCGAGGCCGACGAGCTGCTGGCCCGCCTGTTCCAGCACGAGCTCGACCACCTCGACGGAGTCCTCTTGCTCGAGCATCTCGACGACGACCAGCGCAAGGCGGCGATGAAAGAGCTTCGGCATCGAGTGGTGCTCGACGACGGTGCCGAGGGCCCATCCAAAGGGCTCCGCCTGCTCTAGCGGGAGGGGCGAATCGTGACGGTCGATCCGCCCGCGCATCCGAGGCGACTCGCGTTCCTGGGCACGCCGGACGTCGCCGTGGGGCCGCTGCGAGCGCTCGTCGCGGCTGGGTTCGAGGTCGCGTTGGTCATCACACGGGCCGACAAACGGCGATCGCGGGGCGGCGCGCCCGAGCCGAGCCCGGTGAAGTCCGCAGCGTTGGAGCTCGGTCTTCCGGTCACCAGCCGGGTCGACGACGTGCTCGATGTCGACGTGGATCTCGGTGTCGTCGTGGCGTTCGGTCAGATCGTGAAGCCCCACGTGCTGGCCGCGGTGCCGATGGTGAACCTCCACTTCTCGCTGCTGCCACGGTGGCGCGGCGCGGCCCCTGTCGAGCGAGCGATCCTCGCCGGTGATCGCGAGACCGGTGTGTGTCTCATGCAGCTCGAGGAAGGCCTCGACACCGGACCCGTGTACGCGTGCGTGCGCATGCCGATCAAAGCGACGGCGACGGCCGACTCGTTGCGAGCGGAGCTCGCGGCGGCCGGGACCGAGCTGCTCGTCGACCAGCTCAGCGCGGGATTGACGGTACCCACCCCCCAGGCGGGCGAGCCCACCTACGCGGCGAAGCTCGACCCCGGCGAGCTCGGGCTCGACTGGACGCGCACGGCGGGCGAGCTCGATCGCGTCGTCAGAGTCGGTCGTGCGTGGACGACGTTTCGAGGCACGCGGTTGCTCGTGCTCGGCGCGATGCCGCACCCCCAGGAGGCCTCGCCCGGCGCGGGAGTGCTCCGCGGCGCGATCGTCGGCACCGGGTCCGGCATCCTCGAGCTCACCGAGGTGCAGCCCGAAGGACGCAGGCCGATGCTCGCAACGGCGTGGATCAACGGCGCCCGCGTCGAGGATGGCGAGCGGCTCGGATGACGACCGACGAAAGTGCCGACGAGTCACCCGTCGCGCCCGACGCGCGGGCCGTGGCGCTCGAAGCATTGGTGCGCATCGAACGCGACGGGGCGTACGCGAACCTGGCTCTTCCCGCCGCGCTCACGCGTACCGATCTCTCCGACCGCGATCGCGCGTTCGCGACCGAGCTCGTCTACGGCACCCTGCGCATGCGACGAGCCTGCGATTGGCTGACCGACCGCTTCGTCCGGCACCCGCCCGACCTCCCGACGCGCACGGCGCTGCGTCTCGGCGCGTATCAGCTCGCGTTCCTCGGGACGCCTGCGCACGCGGCCGTGGGCGCGACGGTCGCCGTCGCGCCCGAGCACACTCGACCGTTCGTGAACGCGGTCCTGCGTCGCGTCGCGAAGGCGCCCGTGGAGTTCCCCGACGACGCGACCAGGCTGAGCTATCCCGACTGGATCGTGGGGCGCCTTGCTGAGGATCTCGGTGAAGCCGACGCCCTCGCCGCCCTCGCCCACATGGATCTCGCGCCGCGCGTGCGGATGCGCAGCGACGGCTACATCCAGGATCAGGCGTCGGAGTGGATGGCCGGGCTCGTCGACGCCGCCCCGGGCATGCGGATCGCCGACGTGTGCGCGGCGCCCGGAGGCAAGGCGACGGCGATGGCGGCGACCGGCGCCACGGTGCTCGCCTCAGACGTTCGCGAAGCCCGGGTGCGGACGATGGCCGGAAACATCGACACGCTCGCGGGGAATGAGCGCGGCAGCCATGAGAGCGCGCGGCCGTGCCGTTGCCCTCGTCGCCGACGGCCGCAGGCCGCCGTACCGACCTGGTGCGTTCGAGCGCGTGTTGGTCGACGCGCCTTGCTCCGGCCTCGGAGTGCTGCGGCGCCGCCCCGACGCTCGGTGGCGCATCGCCGCCGACGACGAGCCGCGGCTCGCCGCGCTCCAGAGGGCGCTCGTCGACGCCGCGGTCGAGCTCGTCGCGCCCGGAGGCTGGCTCGTCTACGGCGTGTGCACGCTCACGAAGTCCGAGACCATCGCGATCGACGAGCACGTGGCCGAGCGCCACCCGTCGCTCGTGCCACTCGATCCGCCACCCGCGCCGTGGCGACGGCATGGCCGCGGCGGGCTGCTGCTCCCGCAGGACGCCGACACCGACGGCATGTTCGTCCTGCGCCTGCGCGGCCCTGACATCGACGGCCCTGACATCGACAGCCCTGACACACTCGGGACGTGACCGAGACAGGGACAGCGACAGACACAGCGACAGACACAACAGCAGGAAACGGCCTCCAGGCGAAGGTGCTCACCGTGTCGGACGGCGTGGTCGCCGGGACGCGGGAGGACCGCTCCGGGGCGGCACTCGTCGCACGCCTGACCGCGGAGGGTTACGCCGTCGTCGACCATCGGGTCTGTGCGGACGGCGCCGACACGGTCGCGGCCGAGCTGTGGGTGCTCACCGAGCGCTTCCGGGGCCTCGTGGTCACCACGGGAGGAACCGGGTTCACGCCACGAGACCAAACACCCGAAGGCACCAAGGAGGTGCTCGAACGCGATGCGCCCGGTTTGGCGGAGGCGATGCGGCTCGTGAGCCCGCTCGGCCGTCTCTCCCGTGCGGTCGCCGGGGTGCGCGGCCACGCCCTCGTGCTCAACACGCCCGGCTCGCCGACCGGAGCAGTCGAGTGCCTCGAGGCCGTGATCGACGTGCTGCCCCATGCGTTGCGACTGCTCCTCGAGGAGCCGACGAGCCACTGAGAAGTCGCCCGACAAAAAGACCTTCTTGACAACGAACTTTCTGTGAGCCGGGGCCGCGCGCCCACACCGCGATGGTGTGGAGTGCGACGGTGCCCATCCATCTCGACGGTAACAACGCTCCGGTCGCCGACGAATGCGACGTTCTGGCCACGCGCGTCGTCGGGGAGGTGCCAGGCGACCTGCGTGGTCGCTTCTACCGCAATGGTCCGAACCCGCGCGCAGGCTGGTCGCCGCACCTGTACGCCGGTGACGGCATGGTCCACATGGTCGACGTCACGTCGCGTCGGTACCGAAACCGCTACGTCCGCACGCCGCTCTACGAACAGCCCGGCGTCGATCGGGTCGCGCTCGCGTTCGATCCGGTGACGGGGCGCGTCGATCACCGCGTCACGACCGCCAACACGCACGTCGTGCCGCACGAGGGTCGGCTTCTCGCGCTGGAGGAGGGTGGCTTCCCGTACGAGATGACCGCGGACCTCGACACCGTCGGGCCGTTCACCTTCGACGGCCATCTCGTGGGCTCGATGACCGCGCATCCGAAGCGGTGTCCGACGACGGGCGACCTGCTCTTCTTCGGGTATGCCGTACGGCCGCCGTTCTTGACGTTCCACTGTGCGCCCGGCGATGGAGGTGTCCTGCGGTCGGTCGAGATCGAGCTCCCCGCGTGCTCGTTGATGCACGACTTCGCCATCACTTCCACGAAGGTGCTGTTCTTCGATTCGTGTCTCGTCTTCGATTTCGCCTCGATGAGCGAGACAGGGTCACCGTGGCGGTGGGATCACGAGCGGCCGGCGCGCATCGGTGTGCTCGACCGAGTCGATCCGCTCGGCCCGGTCCGATGGATCGACGTCGAGCCCAGTCACCTCTCGCACGCGGCGAACACGTTCGACGACGGCAACGGCGTGCTGCTGACTGGCACTCGGATCCCGCCCGGCGGCGCGAGCGGCGGGTTGCCGGTGATGTACGAGTGGCGCGTCGATCTCGCGACGGGCGTCGTCGCGGAGCGCCCCCTCGACGACGCCTCGACTGAGTATCCACGCGTGCCCGACGCGCTCGTAGGCGAGCGGGCCCGATTCACCTACGTCAGTGGCTTCTTCTTCGAGGCGGAGCCCGATCACGGCGAGATCCACAAGTACGACGGCAGCGCGCGCACGACCCACCGCCTGCCCTACGGCCACACGTGCGGCGAGCCCGTCTTCGTGCCGAGCGCCAGCCCGCGAGCGGAGGACGACGGCTACCTGGTGACGTTCGCACACGACCGCGCCGCCGCCACCAGCTCCCTCCTCATCCTCGACGCGACCGCCATGGCGGTGAGCGCCGAGATCCACCTGCCCGTGCGTGTGCCCGCCGGCTTCCACGGCACTTGGGTCCCCGAGCCCTGAGGCGCCGGCCCGAACTGGTCGTTTTGAACCCGAGCGTTGCCAGCGCGACCGGTGCGTGCGTACACTCGCGTCACAACTGAACGAACACAACCCCTCGCGGGGTTTGGGTGAGAGTCCCGACCGGCGGTGAGAGCCCGCGAACCTTCGGCCCAGTGGCCGGAGGCCGACCTGGTGGAATCCCAGGGCCGACGGTGTTCCGAGCGCAGGCGCCTGACGGCGCAGGCGAACGGTGAGTCCGGATGGGAGCGAGGGGAGCGGTCACGTCGACCGGCGCGCCACGCCGGCCGTCGCGCTCGCGTCCCCGCGATCGAACACAGGAGCGCGGACGCTTGAGCGCATCAGGAAGCGACGAGAGGCTGATGCAACGAGCCGTCGCTGTTGCGGGGTCCGCGCGCACCCGGACCTCTCCGAACCCCTGGGTCGGCTGCGTGGTCCTCGCCGCCGACGGGTCGACCTTCGAAGGCGCGACCGAGCCTCCTGGCGGTCCCCACGCGGAAGTAGTCGCCCTGCGCGCGGCCGGTGACGCGGCCGCGGGTTCGACGCTCGTGTGCACGCTCGAACCCTGCTCGCACCACGGCCGCACACCCCCATGCGTCGATGCGATCGTCGCGGCCCAGGTCGCGCGTGTCGTCATCGCCCTTGAAGACCCCGACCCCAACGTCAACGGTGCGGGCGTACGGGCGCTGCGCGACGCCGGCATCGAGGTCGAGGTCGGCGTGGGCGCGGAGCAAGTGCGCGCACAGCTCGCGCCGTATCTCAAGCACCGCACCACCGGCCGCCCCTACGTCGTGCTCAAACTCGCGGCAACGCTCGACGGTCGGACGGCGGCACCTGACGGCACGAGCCAGTGGATCACAGGCGAGTCGGCTCGTCGCGATGCACACCGCCTGCGGGCCGAGAGCGATGCGGTGATCGTGGGTGCCGGCACCGTACGCGCCGACGATCCGGCGCTGACCGTGCGCCACGTCGAGGGTCGTGACCCGTTCCGCGTCGTCCTCGGCCGTGCGCCCGAGAGCGCGCGAGTGCACCCCGCGCTCGAGATGGAGGGCGATCTGCCGTCGGTGCTCGACGAGCTCGGGCGGCAGGGCGTCGTGCAGGCGATGGTCGAAGGCGGAGCCACCGTCGCTGCCGCGTTCCACCGCGCCGGTCTCGTCGATCGCTACGTCGTGTACGTCGCACCTGCGCTCTTCGGCGGCGACGACGCACGAGGGCTGTTCACCGGCCCCGGCGCCGCCACCATCGACGACCTGTGGCGAGGCCGCCTTGTCGCCGTCGACCGCGTCGGACCCGACCTTCGACTGGAAATGGAGCCTGTCTGATGTTCACCGGCATCGTGGAAGAGCTCGGTCATCTGATCTCGCGACACGACGACCGCTTCCGGATCGGCGCCCGAGCCGTGCTCGACGGAGCACGCATCGGCGATTCGACGGCCGTGAACGGATGTTGTCTCACGGTCATCGCGGTGGGCGATGGCTGGTTCGACGCCGAAGTCACGGAGGAGACCCTCGAGCGCACGAACCTCGCCGACCTTGCACCCGGTGAGCCCGTCAACCTCGAGCGGCCCGTCCGGCTCGAGGACCGCCTCGGTGGGCATCTCGTCCAAGGCCACGTCGACGGTGTCGGCACGATCGCGGCGGCCGCGCCCGACCTGCGAGTCACCGCTCCGCCGTCCTTGCTGCGTTACATCGTCGAGAAGGGATCGATCACCGTCGACGGCATCAGCCTCACCGTGGTCGAACCAACAGCGGACGGTTTCACCGTCGCGGTCATCCCCCACACGTCGGACGTCACGACGCTCGGACAGAAGGGCGTCGGCGCCCGCGTGAACCTCGAGGTCGACGTCATCGCGAAGTACGTCGAGCGCCTGCTCGGCGCCCATGCCCCCGGAGGTGGGGAGTCATGACCCAGCGCAGCGACTTGTTCGCATCGGTCGAGGACGCCGTCGCGGCGATCGGTCGTGGCGACGCGATCGTCGTCGTCGACGACGAGGATCGTGAGAACGAGGGCGACCTCATCATGGCGGCCGAGTTCGCGACCCGAGAGCGCATCGCGTTCTTCGTCCGTCACACGTCGGGCGTGATCTGCGTGCCGCTCACAGGCGAACGTTGCGACGAGCTCGGCCTGCCGCTGATGGTCGAGCACAACACCGAGTCGCATCGCACCGCGTTCACCGACACGGTCGACTACCGGCACGGCACGACCACCGGCATCTCCGCCTCCGACCGGGCGGTGACGATCGGCGCGTTGATCGACCCCGGCACCCGCCCCGGCGACCTGGCTCGCCCTGGTCACATCTTCCCGTTGCGCTACCGGCCCGGTGGCGTGCTCAAGCGAGCGGGTCACACCGAGGCCGCGGTGGACCTCGCGCGGCTCGCCGGCCTGTATCCGGCCGGGGTGCTGTGCGAGATCGTGAACGACGACGGCACGATGGCCCGAGTCCCCGATCTCGAGCGGTTCTGCGCGGAGCACGACCTGCTCATGATCTCGATCGCGGACCTCATCCGTTACCGGCGCCGCACCGAGAAGCTGGTGCGACGCGTCGCCGAGGCCCGCATCCCCACCGACTGGGGCGACTTCACCTGCGTCGCGTTCGAGTCCATCCTCGACGGAGAGACCCATCTCGCGTTCGTCCGGGGCAATGTGCAAGGGCACGACGACGTGCTGGTGCGGGTGCACAGTGAGTGCCTGACCGGCGACGTCTTCGGTTCGCTGAAATGCGACTGCGGTCCGCAGCTCGACGCGGCCATGGCGATGATCGCGGCGGAGGACAGCGGTGTCGTCGTGTACCTCCGCGGTCACGAAGGACGGGGCATCGGTCTGGGGCACAAGCTACGGGCCTACAGCCTGCAGGACCGGGGACGCGACACGGTCGACGCCAACACCGAGCTCGGGCTCCCTGTCGACAGCCGGGAGTACGGCATCGGCGCGCACATCCTCGTTGACCTGGGGATCTCCGCAATGCGACTGATGACGAACAACCCCGCAAAGTACGGTGGTCTCGAAGGGTTCGGGCTCGAGATCGTCGATCGCGTGCCGCTCGCCGTGCGTCCCAACCCCGAGAACATCCACTACCTGCGAACGAAGCGTGAGCGCCTCGGCCATTTCCTCGACGACCTCGAGGACGGCGCTCAGGAGTCCGAGCCCGTCGCCGACGGCTCGATCAGCACAGCCTCGATCAGCACAGCCTCGATCAGGCACAAGCTCGGAGGGCAACCGATGACCACCTACGAAGGCAAGCTGCGAGGCGATGGCCTTCGCGTGGCGCTCGCCTGTGCCCGGTTCAACGACTTCATCACTGACCGTTTGCTCGCCGGGGCCCGAGACGGGCTGCTTCGTCACGGCGTCGATGAGGCGTCGATCACCGTCGTGTGGGTGCCGGGCGCGTTCGAGCTGCCCCTCGTCGCGAAGCGGCTGGCCGGGTCGGGGGAGTACGACGCGGTCATCGCGCTCGGGGCGGTCATCCGCGGTGCCACCGGGCACTACGACCACGTGGCCGGGCAAGCGGCGGCCGGCCTCGCTCGCGCGGCGCTCGACACCGGCGTGCCCGTCGTCTTCGGCGTCCTGACCACCGACACCATCGAGCAGGCCATCGAGCGCGCCGGGACGAAGGCCGGAAACAAGGGCTTCGAGTCGGCGTCCACCGCGATCGAGCTCGCCGATCTCATGCGCCAGCTCCCGAAGGCGGACTGAGCCGGCCGTGCTGCGGATCGTCCTCCCGAAGGGGTCACTCGAGCGAGCCACGCTCGAGCTGTTCGACGCGGCCGACCTGTCCGTGGTGCGGGCGTCTGACGTCGATTATCGGGGCACGATCGATGATCCCCGTGTCACCGAGGTGCGCATCCTGCGCCCGCAGGAGATTCCCGTCTATGTGGCCGAAGGAATGTTCGACCTGGGCGTCACGGGCCGCGACTGGATCGAGGAGACGGCCGCCGAGGTCGTGTCGCTCGGGGAGCTGAGCTACTCGAAGGCCAGCGCCCGCCCGGTGCAGATCGTCGTCGCCGTGCCGCTCGACTCGCCCATCGACCGAGTCGAAGACCTTCCGCAGGGCGTCCGAGTGTCCACCGAGTATCCCGGTCTCACCCGCCGCTTCTTCGAGAAGAAGGGCATCGACGCCGACATCCGGCTCTCCTACGGCGCCACCGAAGCCAAGGTGCCCGAGATCGCGGACTGCATCGTCGACCTGACCGAAACCGGCCGAGCGTTGCGCGCGGCCGGGTTGAAGATCGTCGACACGATCCTGACGTCGGCGACCGAGCTCATCGCGAACCCCGCCGCCTACGACGACCCCGCGAAGCGACACGCCATGGGTCAGCTCCAGACGCTGCTCGCCGGTGCGCTCGAAGCCCGCGGGAAGGTCCTGCTGAAGCTCAACGTCGGTGAGGCCGACCTCGCCCGCGTCATCGAGATCCTGCCGTCGATGAAGGCGCCCACGGTCGCCCAGCTGTTCGGAGAGGGCGGCTACGCGGTCGAGACGGTCGTTCCCAAGGAGACCATCAACGTCCTCATCCCGATGCTCAAAGATGCAGGCGCCACCGACCTGATCGAGCTGCCCCTATCGAAGATCGTTCACTGAGACGGTGACGCTGGTGCCGAGAGGAGTCGTGATCGAGTTCGACGACGCCAAGGGCTACGGAATCGTGAGTGACGCGAGCACGGGTGCGCAGTACTTCTTCCACTGCACCCAGATCGCGGATGGCACGCGCACGACCTCACCCGGCACGGAGTTCGAGTTCGACATCGTCGCTGGCCGCCGGGGTGAGTGGGAGGCGGTGGCGCTGCGATGAGCGAGTGGGAGAGCGAACCCGTCTTCGAGATCATGTTGTCGGCGGCGCTGGGAGACCAGGCGGCGCTCGACCAACGGTCCGCCGTCGCGAGCCTCGCCGCGGCAGAGCGCGCCATCGAGGAAGGCCGGTTCAACGTCGCCAAGGTCCTCCGGGCGGCCGCACACTCGAGTCGCGTCCGCGCCCTCGAGCTCGAGCGGCTCGCGGCCGCCGGCATGCCCTCCACCGACCGACTGCGAGCCGAGCGCGAGCACCAGCATCAGGCGGCGGCCGCCCTGGGTGAGCTCGTGCACCAGGCCGAGGCCGCGGGTGACCGACCCTTGGCGGAACGACTCACGCGACTTCTGCACGCCACCCACGAGACCGCGCGCGTGCTCGACGCCGCGGCCACGAGCCTCATGAACAACCGCGACATCTCCGAGTCAGATGTCGCCCAGTACCTGTTCGTGTGCACGGGCTGCGGGCGCATCGCCGAGGCCTCGACGGGAGAGGCGTGCCCGCTGTGCGGCGCGCTCCCTCCTGAGTTCGCGGGCTACTTCCCGTTCTTCATGAAGTCCGACGAGAACCTCGGACGCCGGCGCCCCACCGAGATCATCGAGATGTTGCGGGGTGACCCCGACCGGCTCGAGGACGCGGTGCGAGACGTCGACGACAGCGTCGTGCTGAGCGCGCCCGGTCCGGGCGAGTGGTGCATGGTCGAGGTGGCGGGGCACATGGTCGACGTCGCGACGATCTTCAACGATCGTCTGCGGGTGCACCTCAGCCTCGGACCAGCGGATCCCGCGGTGGCCGACAAGATCCCGTGGCTCCTCACGCGCGAGCGAGCGTGGCGCGAGCAGCCCATCGGCGACGTCGTGAAGCTGTTCCGGGGTGAGGTCGACCGGGCACTCGAGCTGCTCGGCACGCTGGAGGACACGTCAGCGTGGGGCGACAAGGTGAAGGTGCTCATGGGCCGGGCGACGATCATCGAGCTCGGCACGTGGTTCGCGAACCACAACCTCGCCCACCTTCAGCAGATCCTGGCGCTGCGCCCCGACGCCGAGGTTTCCGGCGGCGACTCGTCCGCCGACTCCTCGCCCGCCGAGGCTCGCCCGCCGAACACGGGTGGTGACGGACACCTTCGACGCGCGGGTCGCGGAGGTGCTCGGCCGGCTTCAGCCGGGTGAGGTGGTCACCTACGGCGAGGTGGCGCAGGAAGCCGGCTATCCCGGCGCGGCCCGTGCGGTCGGGCGACTGCTGGCGACCTCGGACGGCGACTTCCCCTGGTGGCGCGTCGTCACCGTGCAGGGCCGTCTCGTGCCAGGCCACGAGGTCGAGCACGCCCGCCGTCTTCGGGCCGAAGGTGTCGAGGTGATGGACGGAAAGGTGGCTTTCAGGCGGAGCCGGAGGTGACCTGCACGAACGCGAGCCGAAGCTGGGCCAGGGCGTCGCGGAGCGTGTGCTCCGGCTCGCCGAGGCGCCCTTGGAGCCCGTCGACGAGGGCGCCCATGGCGTCGATCGCCAGCTTCGCCGCTTCGGCGTTCGGTGGCTGCTCGCTCAGGTGGATGGCGGCGAGCTCGTACAAGCCCATGGCGTGATTGGCCACGACAACCTCGGCCGGGACCTGGGCGAGCTGGCGGCGGACCTCGTCGAGCTCGGCCCGGACGGCGGCCTCCTCTTCGGAGACCTCTGACGGCGCTGCTTCTCCTGGCGCTGGCGCTCCGGGCGCGGGAGCCGCCTCGGCCCCAGGCGCCGCGCGCCCTTCGGGATCGCCGTGTGGATCGACCCGGTGCTCGCCCCCGGGTGTCCAAAGGCTGCTCACGTGCGTTACCCTAACGGCACAACCGAGATCGGAAAGCGGGCCGCCGCGCGGATTGCGGTGCCCCACCCGGCCGCCGCATCCCTCGGGACACGACGCGCCGTGGTCGACCGAAGTGCTCCGGAGTCTCCCCGTTAGGGCGGGGGTCACTCCGGTTCGTGGGTGTCGGCTTTCTTCATGCCCCATCCGCAACCGGAAGGAAACCCCCTTGCCACGGAGTGAGCACCAATAGTCACGCCCGCGACCAACGAGCCTCGGATCAACGACCGCATCCGTGCCCGCGAGGTCCGTCTCATCGGACCCGACGGCGCCCAGCTCGGCATCAAGCCGCTGCCCGAGGCACTCCACATCGCCCGCGAGCTCGACCTCGACCTCGTCGAAGTCGCGCCCGACGCCAACCCGCCTGTCTGCAAGGTCCTCGACTACGGCAAGTTCAAGTACGAGGAAGCGCAGCGAGCCAAGGAGTCACGGCGCAAGAGCAGCAGCATCTCGATCAAGGAGATGAAGTACCGACCGAAGATCGGGCACGGCGACTTCGACACGAAGACCCGCAAGATCGAGGAGTTCTTCGCGCGAGGGTCACAAGGTCAAGGTGACGATCATGTTCCGAGGCCGGGAGGTGTATCACCCGGAGCTCGGCATGAAGATCCTGGAACAGGTCGCTGAGCAGGTGGCCCCCGTGGCCAAGATCGAGGCTTCCCCGAAGCTCGACGGCCGCAACATGACGATGGTGCTTGCACCTGACCGCAAGGCCCAGGCCGGCAAGAAGGAATCTCAGAGGGATCATCCGCCCGAGGAAGCACTCGAGCAGACGCCCGAACAACCGCAGGAACAACGCGCCGGCACCCCCGGCCGACGAGACGGCTGCGCAAGAGACCCCGGCGTAGCCGCCGAAACCAGGAGACACGACGATGCCGAAGATGAAGACCCACCGAGGCGCGGCCAAGCGCTTCAAGAAGTCGGGCAGCGGGAAGCTGCTGCGGCTGCGCGCCAACCGCCAGCACCTGTTCGAGGCGAAGCCCTCGACGCGCACCCGGCGCCTGAAGGGCGAGATCGAGGTCTCGCCGGCCGACGCGCCGCGCATCAAGCGGCTCCTCGGCGACCGCTAGCTGCATCAGCCCAGGCATCCGCCCAGGCATCCGCCCCGCATCGTCACTCGTTCCCCGCTGAAAGGAGCCTCCAATGGCCAGGGTGAAGCGCGCCGTCGCCAGCAAGAAGCACCGTCGCACCGTTCTCGAGCGCGCGAAGGGGTACTACGGCAACAAGAGCCGTTCGTACCGCGCCGCGAACGAACAGGTGATGCACAGCCTCCAGTACGCCTACCGCGACCGTCGCGCTCGCAAGGGTGACTTCCGCCGCCTCTGGATCCAGCGCATCAACGCCGGATGCCGCCAGCACGGCCTCAGCTACAACCGGTTCATCGACGGGCTGCACACTGCCGGCATCGAGGTCGACCGCAAGGTGCTTGCCGACCTGGCCGTGACCGACCCGGCGGCGTTCGCCACGCTGGTCGAGAAGGCCCGCGCCGCGGTCGAGCAGAAGGCGTCACAGTCGGCGCCGTCAGAAACACAGGCGTCTGAGACCGCGACGTCTCAGACCAAGCAAGCGTCCTGACCGCGCTCGGCCCGCGCCATCCGGAGGTCCAGCGCCTTCGTCGACTCGCGCGCGACCGTGCGAGTCGTGAGGACGAGCAAGCGTTCCTGATCGAAGGGCCGACGCTCGTCGCCGAAGCGGTGCGGGCGGGCTGGCCCCTCGAGGCGATCTACGTCGAGGAGGGAGCGTCGGGCGAGGGCCTCCCCGACGCCACTCCGGTCGCACGGGGCGTGCTCGAGCGGGTCGCGACGACCGTCACTCCACGTCCGGTGCTCGCGGTCGCACGGCGCCAGGTGGCGTCGCTCGGTGCGCTGCGCGACTCGTCGTTCGTCGTGGTGCTCGCGGCGCTCGCCGACCCCGGCAACCTCGGGACGATCATCCGCACCGCAGAGGCGGCGGGAGTGGACGGGGTGGTCGTCGCAGGCGGCGTCGATCCGTTCAACCCGAAGTCGGTGCGTGCCTCCGCGGGCACGATCTTCTTCGTGCCCCTGGCCCTTGTCGACGACGGGGTGGCCGCGCTGGGCGAGCTCGGGTCCTGGGGGATGCGTCGCATCGGCACTGGTGCCGACGCGGACCGGCGCTATGACGAGATCGACATGCGCGGGGCAGTCGCCATGGTGCTCGGAAGCGAATCGCACGGGATCGATGACGATGTGGCGGCGAGCGTCGACGACATGGTGTCCATCCCGATGGCGGGCCAGGCGGAGTCGCTCAACGTCGCGGCCGCCGCCGCGGTGCTGTGCTTCGAGGTGGCGCGCCAGCGCAGGGGCTCGTGAATCGGACGGGCCGTGCGAATCGGCCTCGATCGGCTCCGCCCCTTTGCTTTACTTGCCCCTCATGATCGACGAGATCCAGCAGGCGGAGCGCGCCGCGGTCGCGCGGCTCGCCGCCGTGGATGCCGTCGACGATCTCGCCAGCATCGAGAACGACCTCGTCGGCAAGCGGTCCGAGCTCGGCACGCTCAAGAGCCGCCTGGGTGGCCTCGACGAAGAGGGCCGGCGGGCGGCGGGCCAGGCCCTGAACCAGGCAACCGCCCGAGTGACCGCCGCGATCCAGGAGCGACGTGCCGAAGTCGCGGCTCGGGCCCGTGCGGAGCGCATCGCCGCCGAACGGCTCGACCTCACCGAGGTGCTCACCCGTCCGCAGCGAGGACACCTGCATCTCGTCACTCAGACGCACATGCATCTCGAGGACGTGTTCGTAGGCCTCGGGTTCACCGTGAGCGAGGGCCCCGAGGTGGAGACGGACTGGAACAACTTCACCGCGCTGAACATGCCGCCCGAACATCCCGCTCGCAGCATGTGGGACACGATGTTCGTGGACCTCGGCGAGCCCGGCAGCACCGTGCTGCGCACGCACACCTCGCCGGTGCAGATCCGCGTGATGCAATCGCAGCCTCCGCCGATCTACACGATCATGCCGGGGCGGGTCTTCCGGCTGGACACGGCCGACGCGACGCACATGCCGGTGTTCCATCAGATCGAGGGACTCGTGATCGATCGCGGCATCACGTTCGGCGACCTGTCCGGCACCATCGAGCAGTTCACCCGTGCGTACTTCGGCCGCGACTTCAACGCGCGCCTTCGCCCCTCGTACTTCCCGTTCACCGAGCCGTCGGCGGAGTACGACATCCAACGACCCGACGGATCGTGGCTCGAGCTCGGCGGTTGTGGTGTCGTGCACCCCAACGTGCTGCGCAACTGCGGGCTCGACCCCGAGGAGTGGAGCGGCTTCGCGTTCGGATTCGGCACCGACCGCCTGCCGCTCGCGCTCGTCACGGCATCGACGACATGCGTGAGATGTTCACGAACGACATCCGCTTCTTGGAGCAGTTCTGATGCGGCGGCTCCGGTCATGAAGGTGCTGCTGTCGTGGCTCAACGAGCTCGCGCCCGTCGGCGACGATGCCGACGCGCTCGCCGAGCTGATGAACGACCTCGGCCTCGCCGTCGACGATGTCGACCGCGTCGGCCAGCCCGTCGACGGCGTGGTGGTGGCGCGCGTGCTGGCGTTGCGTCCTCATCCCGACGCCAACCACGTGCAGCGCGTCGACGTGGACGCGGGAGACGGGCAGCCGCTCCAGGTGTGGTGCGGCGCGTTCAACATGCAGGTCGGTGATCTGGTGCCTTTGGCGACCGTCGGTACGACGATGCCGAGTGGCATGAAGATCGGCCGGCGCAAGATCCTCGGAGAGCCGTCGAACGGCATGCTCTGCTCGCCGGTCGAGGTCGGCTTCGGCACCGAGGCCGGCGGCATCTTGATCCTTCCACCCGACCTGCCCGTCGGGGCGCCGTTGTGGGACGCGTTCACCATCGGTCCCGACGTCGTGTTCGACCTCGATCTGACTCGTAATCGCCCGGACGCCTACTCGCACGCGGGGGTGGCGCGCGACCTCGCTGCTCGTCTCACGGCGCCATTGACTCTGCCCGATCCACCCGTCGAGGTGGTCGGACCGTCGGAGGGGGTCGCGGTGACGATCCTCGACCCCGAAGGATGCGGACGCTTCACCGCGCGGGTCATCACCGGTGTGCGGATCGCCGGCTCGCCGGCGTGGATGGCCGAGCGGCTGACGCGTGCGGGCATGCGGCCGATCAACAACGTCGTCGACGTGTCGAACTACGTGATGCTCGAGCTCGGACAGCCCAACCACACCTACGACCTCGCCAAGCTCGAGGGTGGCGGATTCATCATCCGCAAAGCGCGCGAGGGCGAGATGGTCCTGACGCTCGACGGCGTCGAGCGGGTGTGCACTGCACGCGAGGTGCTGATCTGCGACGGCAACGACGCGCCGATCGGCATCGGCGGCATCATGGGCGGGGCGTCGACCGAGATCGACGAGCACACCACTGCCGTTGCGCTCGAGATGGCGTGGTTCGATCCCCCGACGATTGCGGCGTCCGCGGGTCGACTCGCGCTGCGGTCCGAGGCATCGACTCGGTTCGAGCGCGGCGCCGACCCGGAGGGAATTGACCGCGCCGCCCGGCGCTTCGTCGAGCTGCTCCGCCTCACCTGCCCGGACGCGGCGTTGCACGGCGAGGTCGACGCGCGTGGATCGCTCCCTGACCGCAGCCCGGTGCGTCTGCGCACGTCGCGCACGAACGCGCTGCTCGGCACCGACCTCTCGGCGGGGGAGATCGGAGTCGCTGCTCGCGTCGATCGGGTTCGGTGTCGACGACTCGCAGGGTCCAGAGGGGTTGCTCGTCACGGTGCCGACGTGGCGTTACGACTGCACAGTCGAGGTGGACCTGATCGAGGAGGTCGCCCGCATCCACGGTTACTCGCGAGTCGCCAAGACCGTGCCGAAGTCTCCCCATCCCGGTGGGCTCACCCCACTGCAGCAGGATCGACGGTTGGTTCGGCAGGTGCTTGTCGGTGTGGGTGCCTCCGAGGCGATGCCCAACCCCTTCCTCGCACCCGGCGATCTCGGACGGGCCGGCCTCGATCCCCGTGGCATCACGATCGCGAACCCGCTGGCGAGCGAGGAGTCGGTGTTGCGGACGTCGCTTCTGCCCGGACTCCTGAAGGCTGTTGCGTACAACGAGTCGCACCGCAACGCGGGCGTGTCGCTCTTCGAGATCGGGCACGTCTACGGCGTGCCGAGCCCGGGCGAGGCGCTGCCCGACGAACGCGAGATGCTCGGGGTCACGCTCGCCGGGCGCGACGCGACCGCGGCCCGAGCGGTGTGGGATGAGCTCGCAGCGGCGTTGGCCTGGCCCGAGATCGAGCTCGCGGCAGGGGAGCGAGCGGGCATGCATCCGACTCGCACCTTGCTGGTCGGCACAGACGGAGCACTCGGCGCGATCGGCGAGGTCGATCCGGGTGTCCTGGAAGCTCACGGCATCGAGGGCCGCGTGGCCTGGGTCGAGCTCGACCTCGACCGGCTGCTCACGATGCCGCGGCGGGAACGCAAGTACCGGCCGGTGAGCCGCTTCCCGTCGTCGGACATCGACCTCGCGTTCGTGGTCGACGATGCGATCCCGGCCGCGGCCGTCGAGCGCACGGTGCGAGAAGCCGCGGGCGACCTTCTCGTGGACCTTCGCCTGTTCGACGTCTACCGAGGCGAATCGATCGGGGCGGGCGCCCGCAGCCTGGCGTACTCCTTACGACTCCAGGCTCCGGACAAGACCCTGACCGACCGCGAGGTCGGCGAGGTCCGTCAGCGGTGCATCGACGCCGTCGAGTCGGCGTTCGACGCAAAGCTCCGAGGCTGACGCCGCGTCGAGCGTGACTTCGTTTGACTTCGCGCCCACGGGCGAATAGCACTGCCGTTTCCGCATTGGGTGTGCTCGGGGAGGCGTCGTGCGTCGGATTGCTTCGGTTTGTGCTGTCACAGTGCTGGTGCTCGTGGCCGCGTCGTGCGGCGACGACTCGGACGACGGCAGCGCCGCGACGACCGGTGGGGCGGCGACGACCGCGGCGGCCGGCACGACTGCAGCCGCGCCCGAGACGACCGCGGCGCCGGAGGCCGAGGCCACTGTCGTCGACGTGACCATGGCCGACTTCTCCTACGAGGCTCCGGACACGATCCCCGCGGGCCTCGTGACGATCAACGGCACGAACACCAGCACCGCCGAAGAGCACCAGGCGACGATCATCCGTCTGAACGACGGCGTCACGCTCGACGAGGCGCTCGGCACGTTTGCCCAGGACGAGCTCGAGGGCTTCAAGCTCGTGACAACGCATGCCGGCCCGAACGGCGTTGCACCGGGCGCCGGCCAGACCACTACGCAGGAGCTCGCCGAGGGCAACTACTTCTTCGTGTGCTTCATCCCGTCGCCGAGCGATGGTGTGCCGCACGTCGCGAAGGGGATGCTCAAGGAGTTCACCGTCACCGCGCCCACGGGCGAGGCCGCGGCCGCTCCCGAGGCCGACACGCAGGTCGTGCTCGACGACTACAGCTTCACCTTCCCCGCCGACTTCAACGGTCAGGGGACGGTCGAGGTCGTCAACGAGGCCGACCAGCTGCACGAGATGACGCTCTATCAGCTCGCTGACGGCGCCACGTCCGCCGACGTGCTGACCTTCTTCGGTCCCGAGGCCCCACCCGGTCCGCCGCCGATCAGCCCCGCAGGGGGCAGCGCGGCGCAGGCCCCGGGCACGACAACCTTCGTGCCGCTCGAGCTCGCTCCGGGCAACTACGTGATGATCTGCTTCGTCCCCGACGCCGCGAGCGCCCAGCCGCACTTCACGCTCGGGATGATCAAGGACTTCACGGTCACATAGCGCCTTGCATGATCATGCGAGAGAACGTATGATCATGCGCTCATGGGCAGCGTCAAGTCTCGACAGATCGGGATCATCGGCGCCTCGGGGTACCTCGGGGCGGAGCTGTTGCGCCTGAGCGCGCTCCATCCCCAGCTCGAGGTCGTGCTGGCGACCGGCGACACGCAGGCGGGCAAGCTCGCGGCGTCCCGCTACCCGAATTTGGCGGCGGCCTATCCGAAGCTGGTCTTCACCGAGTTCGACCCGAGCGCCTGTGAGGGGCTCGATCTGGTGTTTCTCGCCATGCCGCACGGTGCGGCGCAAGGCATCGTGCCCGACCTCCGTAAGCGGGTGGGAGCAGTCGTCGACCTGTCGGCGGACTTCCGTCTGAAGGACTCGCGCCTCTATCCGCAGTGGTACCACGAGCCCCACCAGAGTCCCGAGCTGCTCGAGGAGTTCGTGTACGGCATTCCCGAGCTCTACCGGGACGAGATCGTCGGGTCGACCGCCGTCGCGGTCGCGGGCTGCTATCCGACGGCGGCGGCGCTCGCTCTCGCGCCCCTCGTGGAGGCCGGCCTCATCGAGCCGTCAGGGATCATCGTCGATGCGGCAAGCGGGGTCTCCGGTGCCGGCGTCGCGTTGAAGGAGAGCTCGTTGTTCTGCACCGTGGACGAGAGCTTCTCCGCCTACGGGCTGCTCGATCACCGTCACACCCCCGAGATCGAGCAGGCGATCGGTGCCAGTGTGCTGTTCACGCCGCATCTCGCGCCGATGAACCGCGGCATCCTCGCGACCTGTTACGCACGTCCGGCGGCGGGCCAGCAGCTGACCACCGAGTCGTTGCTCGCGACGCTCGGTCACGTCTATGCCGACGAGCCATTCGTCGTGGTGCGCCCGGACTCGCCGTCGACCAAGGCGACGCTCGGCAGCAACTGCGCCCATCTCACCGCCCGTTTCGACAGTCGCACGGGTTGGGTCGTCGTGCTCGCGGCAATCGACAACCTCGTGAAGGGTGGCTCGGGGAACGCGGTGCAATGCGCGAACCTCGTGCTCGGCTTCCCGGAGGCAACGGGATTGCCGACCGTCGGGCTCAACCCGTGAGCGCGACCGCGGGCGAGAAGGCGTCCACGCTCGTCGAAGCCATCCCGTACATCCGTCGCTTCTGGGGCAAGACGGTGGTCGTGAAGTACGGCGGCAACGCGCTCGCCGGCGCAACCGACGGTGATGCCGGCGAGGCCGCTGCGCTCGAGCTGTTCGCGGAGGACATCGTGCTGATGCGTTCCGTCGGCATGCGTCCCGTCGTGGTGCATGGTGGCGGGCCGCAGATCACTGACCTCATGAGCCGGTTGGGGAAGGTCTCCGAGTTTCGCGACGGGTTGCGCGTCACCGATGCTGAGACCGTCGACATCGCGCGCATGGTGCTCGTCGGGAAGGTGAACCCCGGCATCGTGTCCGCGATCAACGTGCACGGCGCGCTCGCAGTCGGAGTGAGCGGCGAGTCGGCCGGATTGATCGAAGCGAGCCCCCGCGACCCATCCCTGGGGTTCGTGGGCGAGGTGGCGAACGTCAACCCGGCGATCCTCGAGCGCCTCCTCGCACAGGACCTCATCCCCGTGGTCGCGACGATCGGCTCGGATGCGGGAGGACAGGCGTACAACATCAACGCCGACACCGTCGCCGGAGCAATCGCAGAGTCGTTGTGCGCCGAGAAGCTCGTCTACCTGACCGACATCGAGGGCCTGCGCCGCGACGCGTCCGACCCGGGCACGCTCATCCGCCAGGTCACGGCGGCCGAGCTCGACGCGCTCGATGGCCGACGGCACGCTCACGGGCGGAATGATCCCGAAGGTCGCGTCCTGCGTGCACGCGGTGCGCAACGGCGTCGGTCGGGCCCACATCCTCGACGGGCGCATCCCCCATGTCCTCCTGCTCGAGATCTTCACTGACGAAGGGATCGGCACCATGGTGCTTCCGGAGAACCGCACGTGACCGCCGCCGCAGGATCCTCCCCGCTCATGCCGACGTACGCGCCTCCCCCTGTGACGTTCGTGCGCGGCGATGGCACGCAGCTGTGGGACATCGACGGCAAGCGCTACCTCGACTTCCTCTCGGGCCTCGCCGTGACCTCGCTCGGCCACAGCCACCCGGCGGTCGCGGACGCGCTCGATGCGCAGGCGAGGACGTTGCTGCACACCTCGAACCTGTTCGGCACGACCGTCGGGCCCGAAGTCGCCACCACGATCGACGCGTTGATCTCGGGCGCCGCGGCGGAGCCGACAAGCGGTCAGGTGTTCTTCTGCAACTCGGGTGCCGAGGCGAACGAGTGCGCCATCAAGCTCGCCCGCAAATGGGGCGGACGGGGCCGTCATGTCGTCGTCAGCGCGTACGGGTCGTTCCACGGTCGCACGCTCGCGACACTGCACGCCACGGGCCAACCGGCCAAGCACGAGGTCTTCTGGCCGCTGCCCGAGGGGTTCCGGCACGTGGCGTGGTGTGACGCGGACGCGCTCGAAGCTTCGCTCGACCCGTCGGTGTCGGCGGTGTTGCTCGAGCCCGTGCAGGGCGAGGGCGGCGTCAATCCCGCGACCACGGAGTACTTCGCCGCGGTGCGTCGGATCTGCGACGAGCGGGGCCTCCTGTTCATCGTCGACGAAGTGCAGACCGGATTCGGACGAACGGGCGAGTGGTTCGGCTTCCAGCACTTCGGCGTCCAACCCGATGTGGTGACGATGGCCAAGGCGCTCGGCAACGGCGTGCCGATCGGCGCCTGCTGGGCGCGCCGCGACGTGGCCGCGGCGTTCGTGCCCGGCGACCACGCGACGACATTCGGCGGCACGCCGCTCGCGACCGCTGCGGCGAGGGCTGTCCTCGCCGAGATGCAGCGCATCGATGCACCCCGACTGGCGCGGGCCGCCGGAGCGCGGTTGACGGAGCGGCTGAGCGCGGTCAGCGGCGTGAAAGAGGTGCGAGGTCTCGGGCTGCTGATCGCGGTGGAGCTCGAGGCGTCCGACGGAGAGCCGCGTGACGCGAAGGCGGTCGCCGACGCCGCGCTCGACGCCGGGCTCGTGGTGAACGCCGTCACCGCCAACGCACTCCGGCTCGCGCCGCCGCTGAACGTCAGCGACGACGAAATCGACGAGGCCGTCGGCGATCCTCGCGGCCGTCATGGCGGGCGAGGGGCGCTCATGATCCGTCACTTCCTCGAGATCGACGACCTCACCGCGGATGAGCTCGGCGAGGTGCTCGACCTCTCCGAGCAGCCGATCGATCGGCTGCCGAAAGTGCTCGCCGGCAAGGGCGTGGCGGTGCTGTTCGAAAAGCCGTCCGCCCGCACCCGCAATTCCGTCGAGATGGCCGTCGTGCAGCTCGGCGGACATCCCGTGACGATCCGCGGCGAGGAGGTGTCGCTCGACGTGCGGGAGAGCACCGAGGACGTCACCCGCACCCTCGCCGGGTACCACTCCGCCATCGCGGCTCGGGTGTTCGAGCACTCCAAGCTCGAACGCATGGCGGCGGTGTCTTCGGTGCCGATCGTCAACCTGCTGTCCGACCAGACGCACCCGATCCAAGCCCTCGCCGATCTCCTGACCATTCGGCAGGCCTTCGGCGGGTTGTCCGGGCGCACACTCGCGTACGTGGGCGACGGCAACAACATGGCGCGCGCGCTCGCCCACGCGGCACCGATCGTCGGCATGAAGATGCGAATCGCCTCGCCGACCGGCTACGAGCTCCGCGGCACCGATGCCGAGCTCGTCACTGATCCCGTCGCTGCCGTCGCGGGTGCCGATGTCGTCTACACCGACGTGTGGACGTCGATGGGTCAGGAGGACGAGGCCGCGGTTCGCAGCCGTGCGTTCGCCGGCTACATCGTCGACGACGCGCTGATGGACCACGCCGCGCCCGACGCGATCTTCCTGCACTGCCTCCCCGCGCATCGCGAGCAGGAGGTCGCGACGAGCGTGATCGACGGGTCCCAATCCCGCGTCTGGCAGCAGGCGGAGAACCGGATGCACAGCACCCGGGGGTTGCTCGCGTTCCTGCTGAGCGGCTCATGAGCTCGAGCAACGGCAAGCCGACCAAGGCGCAACGGCAGCACCGCATCGCCCAGCTGCTCGGCAAGCGGTCCGTCACGAACCAACCCCAGCTCGTGGAGCTGCTCGCGGAGGAAGGGATCATGGCGACCCAGACGACCGTGTCTCGCGACTTGGAGGATCTCGGCGCGGTGAAGGTGCGCGTACCCGGAGGCGAGACCGTGTACGCGATCCCGGAGTACGAGCCCGATCGCCTGGCGCCGCACGACCACCTACGCCGCGTGCTCTCCGAGTGGGTCGTCGAGGCCGGTCACTCCGCGAACCTCGTCGTGCTGCGCACGCCGCCGGGATGCGCACACGTCGTCGCGTCCGCTCTCGATCGCAGCGGGCTCGACGGGCTCCTGGGCACCGTCGCCGGCGACGACACGCTGCTCTGCGTCGCGGCCGAGAAGACCGGCGGAGAGAAGATGGCAAAGATCTTGCGGGGCCTTGCCGGCCTCGCGAACGACTGACGCAGTCGAACGACAAGGGAGCAAACGGTGGCCAAGCGTGTGGTGCTCGCGTACAGCGGAGGTCTCGACACCTCGGTGCTCGTCCGTTGGATGCAGGAGGAGATGGGCGTCGAGGAGGTCTTCTGCTTGTGCGCCGACGTCGGACAGGCGACGACCGGCGACTGGGAGGCCGTCAAGGAGCGCGCGTTCGCGGCCGGCGCCGCCGACATCGAAGTGCGCGATCTGCGGGCCGAGTTCGCCGACGAGATCCTGACTCCCACGTTGAAGGCGAACGCGAAGTACGAGGGCAAGTACCCGTTGGTCTCGGCGCTCTCGCGGCCGATCATCGCCAAGCACCTGGTGCTCGCCGCGCGGCAGTGGGGCGCGGACGCGGTCGCCCACGGCTGCACCGGCAAGGGCAACGACCAGGTGCGGTTCGAGGTGAGCCGCGCGCACGCTCGCTCCCGATCTCGAGGTGCTCGCGCCGGTGCGGCACTGGGGCTTCACCCGCGAGGACTCCATCCTCTACGCGTACCGCCACAACATTCCGATCACCGCGACGAAGGAGAAGCTGTACTCGATCGACGACAACGTCTGGGGCCGCGCGATCGAGTGCGGCGAGATGGAGGACCCGTGGGCGGCGCCTCCTCCGGGGGTGTGGGCGATGACCGTCCCGACCGCGACGGAGCCGCGTGAGGTCGTCGTCACGTTCGAGGAGGGAAAGCCGGTCGCTCTCGACGGCGCCACGCTTGCGTTCCATGAGCTGATCGAGCAGATGAACGGCATCGTCGGCGCGTACGGCTGGGGACGCCTCGACATGGTCGAGAATCGCCGTGTCGGCATCAAGAGCCGCGAGACCTACGAGTGCCCCGCCGCGCTCGCGCTGCTGCTCGCCCACTCCGATCTCGAAGACATCACGTTGGAGCGCGATGTGCACCACGAGAAGGCGCGCCTCGAGCCCCGCTACGCCGAGCTGATCTACGACGGTCTGTGGTACTCGCCGCTGAAGCGTGCGCTCGATGCGTTCATCGACGAGACCCAACGCTTCGTGAGCGGAGAGGTGCGCCTGCGCCTCGAGCCGGGCAAGTGCTTCGTCAACGGCCGGCGCAGCCCTCATTCGCTCTACGACTACGGACTCGCCACGTACGACGCCGCGGACACGTTTCGCCACACCGACTCGGAGGGCTTCGTCCGCATCTGGGGCCTCGGCGTGCAGACGTGGGCGACCCGTCAGGGAGGCACGACCGACCTGTGACCCTCTGGCACGGACGGTTCGGTTCGGGGCCGGCCGACGAGCTGCTCGCGTTCACGGCATCCCTGCCGTTCGACGTGCGCTTGGCGGCCGACGACATCGTCGGCTCTCGTGCGCACGTGCGCGGGCTCGTACGAGCGGGATTGCTCGACGGCGACGAGGCCGCCGAGATCCTCGCGGCGCTCGACACCGTCGCTGACGAGCTCGGCGGCGGGACGTTCGTGTTCGAGCCGACGGACGAAGACATCCACACCGCGATCGAGCGCCGCGTCACCGAGGTCGCTGGCACCACCGGGGGCAAGCTCCACACCGGCCGCAGCCGCAACGACCAGGTGGCGACGGCGTTGCGGCTTTGGTGCAAGCGAGAGCTGCGCGTCGTCACGGAACGGGTGCTCGCGCTCGAACAGGCGCTGCTCGACCGAGCGGTCGCTGCCGGCGACGCCTACCTACCCGGTTACACCCATTTGCAGCGGGCCCAACCGGTGCTCTTGGCCCACCACCTGCTCGCGCACGGCTGGGCGCTCAGTCGCGATGTCGACCGCTTGCTCGCCACCGTCGAACGCCTGGACGTCTCGCCGCTCGGCGCCGGCGCGCTCGCGGGCTCGTCGCTCCCTCTCGACCCCCACGGCAACGCCGCCGACCTCGGCTTTGCCGCGACGTTCGAAAACTCGCTCGATGCGGTGAGCGACCGCGACTTCGTCGCCGAGTCGCTGTTCGACCTCGCGCTGCTCGGAGTCCACCTTTCGCGCATGGGCGAGGAGTGGGTGCTGTGGACGTCTGCGGAGTTCGGGTTCGCCGTCCTCGACGACGCGCACGCGACCGGCAGCTCGATGATGCCGCAGAAGAAGAATGCCGACATCGCCGAGCTGGCACGAGGCAAGGCCGGCCGATTGATCGGACACGTGAGCGGCTTCCTGGCCACGCTGAAGGGCTTGCCGCTCTCGTACAACCGTGACCTGCAGGAGGACAAGGAGCCGCTGTTCGACGCGGTGGACCAGATCGTCCTCGCGCTCGGCGCTCTCACCGCGATGGCATCGGGCGCGACGTTCGACACTGCACGGATGGCGGCCGCCGCCGACGCCCCCGACCTCAGCGCGACCGACCTCGCCGAGTTCCTCGTCGCAAAGGGAACGCCCTTCCGGGAAGCGCACGCGCTCGTGGGCTCGCTCGTGCGGCGCTCGGTCGACGACAAGCTGCCGCTCGCTGACCTCGTGCGCGCCGACCCACTGCTCGGTCCCGACGCGGCCGCGTTGCTCGAGCCCGGCGTCGCAGTGACGCGGCGGACGACGCCTGGGGGCGGCGGCCCCGAAGCCGTTGCCCGCCAGCTCGACCGCTTCCGTGCCCGGCTGGCCGCCGACCGCGCCCGCCTCCTCGACCCTGACCGACCCCTCCCCCGGCGACCTGACGGCCAGCGCGCCCGAATGGGCGCGCCCCCGGTCGAGTGGGGCTCGTAGCGTCGCTGGTCGTGGCGTCGGGCGAGCGGTCGTTGGCGGAGTTCACCGACCCGCGGCTCGTCGCGATCTACGAGACGGTCAACGCGTACGAGCCGGGAACGCAGCCTGACTTCTATGCCTCCCTGGCTTCCGAGCTCGGAGCGCGGTCGATCGTCGACCTCGGATGTGGCACCGGCCTCATCACCCGTGAGCTGGCCCGGCTCGGTTACGACGTGGTCGGTGTCGACCCGAGCGCCGAGATGCTCGATGTGGCTCGGCGACAGCCCCACGGCGACCGAGTGCGCTGGATCCACGGCGACGCGACCCGGCTCGGTCCTGAGAGTGCGGACCTGGCGATCATGTCCGGCCACGTCGCCCAGTTCTTCCTGACCGACGAGGACTGGCATGACGCGCTGGTCGCGCTCCACCGCGCGCTGCGTCCCGGTGGCTACCTCGCGTTCGAGAGCCGCAACCCGGACGCCCGGGAGTGGGAGTCATGGACCGCGACCGACGTCGCGACTGTCGGCCTCGTCGAAACCTGGACCACAGTCGACGGCTTCCGCGACGGCGTCGCCTCGTGCACGAACCACTACCGGTTCCTCGACACGGACGAGCTGCTCTTGTCGACGGTGCACCTCCGGTTCCGATCCAAGGCGGAGCTCACCGCCACGCTCGCCCAGGCCGGCTTCGAGGTCGAGCAGATGTACGGCCATTGGGATCGTGGTCCGGTCGGCCCGAGTGCGCGGGAGCTCATCGTCGTTGCCGTAGCCTCGCC
Organism: uncultured Acidimicrobiales bacterium; assembly: GCA_963747215.1. Taxonomy (GTDB): domain Bacteria; phylum Actinomycetota; class Acidimicrobiia; order Acidimicrobiales; family DATKAS01; genus DATKAS01. Next base: position 208,564 of record CAVVET010000007.1, on the reverse strand, counting down.
GCCGCATGGCTGACCGCTACCGGCACTCGCTGCGCATCCGCTACGGCGAGTGCGACATGCAGGGCGTCGTCTTCAACGCGAACTACCTCGCGTACGTCGACGACGCCGTCGACACCTGGGTCCGCGAGCGCCTCGGCCACTTCGAGGACTTCGGCTTCGACTTCATGCTGAAGAAGGCGACGTTCGAGTGGCAGGGCCCGGCCACCTTCGGCGACTCGATCGACCTCGACCTCGCGGTCGATCGGTGGGGGACCTCGAGCTTCGATGTCGGCGTCGAGGGCACCGCCGGCGGGCGTCCGGTGTTCACCGCCACGGTCGTCTACGTGAGCGTGGTGCCCAAGAAGAACACGCCGACCCCGGTGCCGGCGGCGGTGCGCGAGGCGCTGTCGCGCTGAAGCCACTCGGGCGCGGCTTCTACCGACGGGACGCCAGGGTCGTCGCGGCGGACCTCCTCAACAAGGTGCTGGTGCGAGGCGCCCGTCGGGGCCGCATCGTCGAGGTCGAGGCGTACCTGGGTGCTCGACGACCCCGCCAGCCACGCCTATCGCGGCCCCACCGCTCGCAACGCCACGATGTTCGGTCCGGGCGGTCACCTGTACGTGTACTTCACCTACGGCATGCACTGGTGCGCGAACGCGGTCTGCGGCGACGAGGGCGAGGGCACCGCGGTGCTGCTGCGGGCGCTCGCCCCGATCGCGGGGATCCCGCAGATGCGGACGGCCCGCGGTGGCATCGACCGCGTGACCGCGCTCTGCAGCGGTCCGGCGAAGCTCTGTCAGGCGTTCGGCATCGACCGCACGTTCGACGGCACCGACCTCACCGTCATCTCCCGCGCGAGGCCATGGATCGGTGACGACGGCACTCCGCCGCCGGCCGACCCAGGGCGCTCCTCCCGTGTCGGCATCTCCGTCGCGGTCGAGCACGAGTGGCGATGGTTCGTGCGCGGCGACCCGAATGTCTCTCGGGCTCGGTGAGCTGAATGTCTCGGGCTCGTTGAGCTGAATGACTCTCAGGCTCGTTGAGCCTTCTGCCACCATTGACGACCGTGGACCTGCTCGCCGACC
>CAVVET010000007.1:0-202500 GCA_963747215.1 uncultured Acidimicrobiales bacterium | reverse complement strand
CCATGCCGAGCCTCGAGTTGCTAAGGGGCTGTTCTTCGGGACGAACCGACCCACGCGGAGGACGGTAAGCAATGAGGGGACGCAGGAGGGTAGGTGAACCCAGGCGATGGTTGTCCTGGGGTAAGCGTGTAGGGCGAGGACCAGGTAAATCCGGGCCTCATGAAGCCTGAGACGTGATGCCGAGCCGATTCAGGCGAAGTCACTGATCCCATGCTGCCGAGAAAAGCCTCTAGCGAGCTGGCACGGTGCCCGTACCCCAAACCGACACAGGTGGGCAGGTAGAGAATACCAAGGCGATCGGGAGAACTGTGGTTAAGGAACTCGGCAAAATACCTCCGTAACTTCGGGAGAAGGAGGACCCCGTTAGGGTGACGGACTTCGCGTCCTGAGCTCGAAGGGGTGGCACAGACCAGGGGAAAGCGACTGTTTACTAAAAACACAGCAGCGTGCGAAGTCGTAAGACGATGTATACGCTGTGACGCCTGCCCGGTGCTGGAAGGTTACGGGGAAGGGTTAGCCGTAAGGCGAAGCTCTGAACCTAAGCCCCGGTAAACGGCGGCCGTAACTATAACGGTCCTAAGGTAGCGAAATTCCTTGTCGGGTAAGTTCCGACCTGCACGAATGGCGTAACGACTTTCCTACTGTCTCAACCACAGACCCGGCGAAATTGAAGTACGAGTAAAGATGCTCGTTAGCTGCAGAAGGACGGAAAGACCCCGTGGACCTTTACTACAACTTGATGTTGGGTTTTGGTATGCGTTGTGTAGGATAGGTGGGAGACTTGGAAGCATTGGCGCCAGCCAGTGTGGAGTCAACCTTGAAATACCACCCTGCGTCATGCCGGGACTCTAACCTAGGCCCGTTATCCGGATCGGGGAACAGCGTCAGGTGGGTAGTTTGACTGGGGCGGTCGCCTCCTAAAGAGTAACGGAGGCGCCCAAAGGTTCCCTCAGCCTGGTTGGCAATCAGGCGTCGAGTGCAATGGCACAAGGGAGCTTGACTGCGAGACCTACAAGTCAAGCAGGTGCGAAAGCAGGGCATAGTGATCCGGCGGTTGCGTGTGGAAGCGCCGTCGCTCAACGGATAAAAGGTACCCCGGGGATAACAGGCTCATCTTCCCCAAGAGTCCATATCGACGGGAAGGTTTGGCACCTCGATGTCGGCTCATCGCATCCTGGGGCTGAAGCAGGTCCCAAGGGTTGGGCTGTTCGCCCATTAAAGCGGTACGCGAGCTGGGTTTAGAACGTCGTGAGACAGTTCGGTCCCTATCCTCTGCAGCCGTAGGAGATTTGAGGAAGGCTGTCCCTAGTACGAGAGGACCGGGACGGACGCAGCTCTCGTGTGCCAGTTGTCCTGCCAAGGGCACGGCTGGTTAGCGACCTGCGGAAGGGATAAGCGCTGAAAGCATCTAAGTGCGAAGCCCGTTCCAAGATGAGGTCTCCCACTGGGTCAACCAGGTAAGGCCCGTGGCAGACCACCACGTTGATAGGCCGGAGGTGTACGCACGGCAACGTGTTCAGCCGACCGGTACTAATCGGCCGAGGGCTTGGATCGACAATGATGTTCGTGCTCGCTATGGAGTTCTCAAGGGGCTGCCGGCCGCCTGTACGGCTGCGCTCCATTGACAACAGATTTCGGTGGCCATGGCGGTGGGGTCACACCCGTTCCCATTCCGAACACGGAAGTTAAGCCCGCCAGCGCCGATGGTACTTGGGGGGAGACCCCCTGGGAGAGTAGGTCGCCGCCGGATTTCTCACGCGAAGGAGCCCCCCGCTCGGGGGGCTCTTCGTCGTTTTGTGCGTTGGTCCGAGTGGCGTCAGTCGACGGTCTCGCTCGTCTGCATCACCGGCTGGATCGTCGTGTAGTTCGCGACGTCGGCCAAGACATCGCCGACGCCGGCGTTGCCCATCGCGGCGCCGAGGGCCTCCATCGAGTCGAACTTGAAGTGGACCGCGGCCACATATGGCCCGTCGAGGCCCTTGTCGATCTCGGCGCTCGACAGTCCGAAGGTCTTGCACGCGAGCGGGACGTGCTTGTCCCGGTAGTAGTCATGGTCGAACGACGCACCATCGGTCTTCGGGTACAGGACGCTGAGGCGGATCATCGTGAGCTCATCCTCTCGGTAAAGGTCCCGCAGTCTGCCCCGCGACACGAAGGGCGCGCGCCACGTCGGCCTGCCAGCCCGGCTTGTCCGGTGAAGTGCACCGCCGACCACCCGCAGCGCTGCGCCGTCTCGACGTTGCGGAGGTCGTCGTCGAGCAAGACGGGCGCGGGAGTCGCCGTCGCCGAGCCCGAGACGGGCGCTCGCGAGGGCGAAGAACCGCTCATCGTGCTTCTCGACCCCGAGATCGGCCGAGTACAAGATGTCGCTCACGGGCAGGAGCGCTCGCGAGCCGTTTCCGCAGGTACGCGATGCGGCGATGCTCCTGGTTCGTGGCCAGCACGACGGTGACGCCGGCATCCGTCCACGACCGCACCGAGGCCACCACGTCGGGAACCGGCACGAAGTCGGCCTCGAACCAACAGGCGAGGACTTCCTCGACCGACGCCCGCGCGCCGAGCTCGGCGAGGCTGGCGGCGAGGGTGGGCTCGATGGCGCGCCGACCGACGATGACCTCGGGCCAGTGCGGCGCGAAGAACGTCTCGCGGAGCTGTGCGCGCGTGATCCCGTGACGAACAGCGAGCGCCTCCGTCCAGTGGCCCTGGCCGCCTCGTTGTGGATCGAGGAGGACGCCGTCGACGTCGAGCGCCAGGATCGGCGTCATCCGGTCGGGCTCAGAGGCGTCCGAGGACCGCGCCGCACGAGCTCAGGTCGATGCCCTTCTCGTCGATGTCGATCCGAGTGAGCTTGCCGTCGTCGATGATCGCCGCGTACCGCTTCGAACGGCTGCCCAGGCCGAAGCCGGTGCCGTCGAGCTCGAGGCCCATCGCCTTCGTGAAGTCGCCGTTGCCGTCGGCCACCATCAAGATCTTGTCGCCCACGTCGTGGGCCTTGCCCCAGGCCTCCATCACGAATGCGTCGTTGACCGCGATGCACGCGATCCGGTCGACGCCCTTCGCCTTCAGCTCCTCGGCCTGTTCGACGAATCCCGGGAGGTGGATGCGATCGCATCCCGGCGTGAACGCCCCGGGCACTCCGAACAGCACCGTGCGCCCCTTGCCGAACAGCTCGCCCGTCTTCACCGGCTGCGGCCCCTCGGGGCCGGGGGTGCGCACCTCGACATCGGGCAGTGCGTCTCCTGCTTCAATCACGATTGCCTCCTTTGGGCGCCGACGATAACGGTCCGAGTGCAGCAAACGCCCGCTCGCCTTACATTCCGCAGGTGCGGCTGACGACGAGCTCGGATGTGCGAGCCATCCGCCGCGTGCTCGGCGAGGCATTCGCCTCCGACCCGTTGTTCGTGTGGCTGTTCCCCGATGACGCCACCCGCCTCGACGCGACCGCCGCCTGGCTCGGCTTGTTCGCCGAGCGGTACCTCAGTCGCGGACCGATCCACGCGATCGTCGGCGACGACGTCGCGGCGGTCGCGGTCTGGCAGCTGCCGGGGGAGTCGGCGTTGCCGGTCGCATCGGGGCCGCCGACGATCGGCGGCTTGCTCGGTGCGCTCCTCGGGCCGGCGCGCACGGCGGAGCTGGGGGATGCGCTGCGCGCGATCGCGTCGGTCCGCCCGACCCGCCGGCACTCGTATCTGCAGTTCCTGGCCGTGCGCCCGGAGCACCAAGGCCACGGGATGGGACACCGGCTGATCATGCCGGGCATGGCCGCCGCCGAGGCCGCCGGCGTGGGCGTCCACCTCGAGACGACGAACGCGAAGAACTTGCCGTTCTACCGATCGCTCGGCTTCGAGGTGTCGCACGAGCTGCGGCTCGAGCCCGGCGGCCCCGAGCTGTGGGCCATGTGGAGGTCACCGAAAGGCGACGTGTGACCGATGTCGTGGCCCCGAGCGCGCGACCAGGGCAGTAGGTTCGTTACTTGAACTCACCGGTCGAGCGGGGGAGGGCAGTCCGTGGACACCACGACCAGCGGCGTAGAGCAGCTCCGGCGCCTGATGGGCGAGGGCGGCCCCGGCGTCGGCATTTCCCGTCTGCTCGGCATGAGGCTCGAGATCCTCGAGGAGGGGCGGGTCTCCTTCTCGCTGGACACCCGTGAGGACATGACGAACGCCATCGGCGTGGTCCACGGCGGGATCGCCGCGACGCTCCTCGACAGCGCGCTCGGGTGTGCCGTCCACTCGACCCTGAAGCCGGGGGAGCAGTACACGACGGTTGATTTGCATGTGCACTACACGCGTGCGATCGCCGTCGACCTCGGCAGGATCGTCGCGACAGGCGAGGTCGTGCACCGGGGGAGCCGCCTGGCGACCGCGGAGGGACGCCTCGTCGATCCCGGCGGCAAGCTGCTCGCCCACGGCACCAGCACGTGCATGGTCATGCCCGCATGAGCACGCGCGTTCCCCGCACGTTCAGCGAGTGGACGGTGCTCACCTCGACGAGCCTGGCGGTCGTCGCCGTGTTCCTCGACACGTCGATCTTGTTCGTGGCGTTCCCGTCGATCAGCGCGAGCTTCCCTGACGTCAGCACCACGACCATGTCGTGGGTGCTCAACGCCTACACGATCGTGTTCGCAGCGCTGCTCATCCCCGCGGGACGGCTCGCCGACCGCGTCGGGAGGCGCAAGACCTTCCTGACCGCCGTTGTCATCTTCACCGTCGCTTCGGTGCTGTGTGGCTTGGCGCCGACGGTCGGCTTGCTCATCCTCGGCCGCATCCTGCAGGCGGTGGGCGCGGCCGCGCTCGTGCCCGCCTCGCTCGCGTTGGTGCTGCAGACGTTCCCGCGCGAGAAGGTGCCGATGGCAGTGGCGATCTGGGGAGCGATTGGTGCGGTTGCCGGCGCCGCGGGTCCCACGATCGGCGCGCTCGTGGTCGAGAACTTCGGCTGGCGGTGGGCGTTCTTCGTCAACGTGCCCGTCGGCATCGTGAGCTTCGTGATGGCGCGCCGCGTCCTGCCCGAGGGCCGCGAGGCCAACCCGGGACGGCTTCCCGACCCATTGGGTGTCGTGTTGCTCGCGAGCGGCCTCGCCCTCCTCGCCTTCGCGATCGTGAAGACCGCGGACTGGGGATGGACGAGCGTCGAGTTCGTCGGCTGCACGCTGGTCGCTACCGCACTGCTCGCCGTGTTCATCCACCGCTGCCGGGTCGTGTCGAACCCGCTCCTCGAGCTCTCGCTGTTCCGCGTGCGGAACTTCCGGTGGGCCAACGGTGCGACCTTCGTGTTCGCGATCGGGTTCAACGCGATGTTCCTCGGCAACGTCCTCTTCTTCACGATGGTGTGGCACTTCTCGATCCTCGAGTCCGGCTTGGCCATCGGCGTGGGCCCTCTCATCGTGGCGCTCACGGCGCCGTGGTTCGGCAAGCTCGCCGGCCGCATCGGACAGCGAGCGCTGCTCATCCCCGGCGGTCTCGTGTTCGCCACAGGCGGAGCGATGCTGCTGAGCCGAGTGTCCTCGACGCCGAGCTACGCCACCGAGTTCTTGCCCGCGATGCTCTTCACGGCGCTCGGTGTCGCGCTGTGCCTTCCTCAGCTGTCCTCCGCAGCCGTGCAGGGCCTCCCGCCGGATCGATACGGCTTGGGCTCGGCGACCACGCAGGCCATCCGGAACCTGGGTGGGCACGGTCGGCGTCGCTGTCGTCATCGCGTTCGTGAGCGGGGTGAGCGGCGGGCAGCTCGACGACTTCCGCCGTGTCTGGTGGTTGATGGTCGTGTGTGGCCTCATGATCTCGCTGCTCTCGACTCAGCTCAGCCGCGGCGCGCTCACCCGGACACGCGAGGAGCCCGCGGTCGCGTACCGCGTGAGGCACATCACCCAGCGGCTCTCGTAGGCTGCGCCCATGCCCGGCCAGCGTCCCCCTCCGCGCGGCGCGCCCAAGGGCAAGGGCAAGCCGTCGAAGGGCGCGGGCGGATCGGGGAAGAGCGCGTCGAGCACCCGAAGCGCATCGGCAGGCAAGGGCGGCTCGTACAAGGACGCACCGAGGGGCTCGTCCAAGGCCTCACCCAAGGCGCGCATCGAAGGGCGCATCGAAGAGGCTCGTCCAAGGACGGCGCGAAGCCCGCGGCTCGCCCGAGACCGGGTGTGTCACAGGCTGCGATCGACGCCTCCAACGCAGCCCGACGAGCCGGACTCGGTGGCGTCGCACGGAAGGGTGCGAGCCAGGTCGTCGCGCCCACACAGACGCGCGCGCCCGAGCGGCCGCCGCCGTCGGCGTGGGAGCGCGACGACTGGATCGACGAGGGCGACGTCCGCAACGAGGCCCAGGGGGCGGTCGCACGCGGCGCGAAGCCGCCGCGCACCAAGACGGTGGCGCGTGACGTCGAGGGCGGGGCCCCGATCACGAACCTTCCCGGCGACGTCGTCGCGGACTTCGAGGCCGCGGTCGGTCCTCGCGACGCGCCGAAGCTGCAGCAGCGATTCGCGAACGCTCGTCGCGCCTATGAGCGCGAGCGGTACGGCGAGGCGCGCCGCGCCCTCGAGGGTCTCGCACGCGATGCGCCCGGGTCCGCGGGCGTACGCGAGCTGTACGGCCTCACGCTGTACCGGCTCGGGGAGTACCGAAAGGCAGCGGGTGAGCTCGAGACGTTCCGGCTGCTGTCGCGTTCGACCGACATGAACGCGGTCCTCGCCGACTGCTACCGAGCGCTTCATCGATGGACAGCGGTCGAGGAGCTGTGGACCGAGCTGAAGGCCGCCTCACCCGATCCCGTCGTGATGGCGGACGGGCGCATGGTGATGGCGGGCGCGCTGGCCGATCGCGGCAAGCTCGACGAGGCGATCGCCACGCTCGAGCAGGGCATGGGGCGATCCCGGAAGGCCCAGCCCTACCACCTCAAGCAGTGGTACGCCCTCGCCGACCTCTATGAGCGGGCCGGCGACGTCCCCCGCGCCCGCGCGTTGTTCCTGCGGGTGCGGCAGGTGGATCCGACGTTCGCCGACGTCTCGCAACGACTGCGCACCATCGGCTGAATCTCCCACCCCCGTCGTAGCGTCCTTCTGACTTCCCCCTTCAGGTGCATCCATGAAGGGAAACCCGATGAACATCGTCATCCTGCACGGCGTGCTGTCCCGCGAGCCCGAGGTGCGCGAGCTCCCGTCCGGCGATCACGTCGCGACGTTCGACGTCACCGTCCGCGACGAAGGCCTCGACACCGACGTCGTGCCTGTCTCCTGGCTGGGGGCGTCCGCGACCGCGCTCGACAAGCTCGCAGCCGGCGCCGACGTCGTGGTCACTGGTCGAGTCCGACGCCGCTGGTTCCGCGCTGGGGGAGCGACGCAGAGCCGCACGGAGGTGCAGGCCACCGTTGTTGTCCCGGCGCGCCAGGCGCGCAAGGCCCAACAGGCGGTCGACGGCGCGCTCGAGGCCGCCGCGGAGTGGCTGGCGGAGTGAGTGGCGGCGGTACGCTCGCGGGGCACCATCTGCATCACAGGTCTGCACTACAGGGAGGCACGTCATGGCCGACATCTCAGCTCTGCTCGGCGAGGAGGCGGAGTCGTTGCTCGGCCACACAGCCAAGGCCATCCCGAAGGAAGACCTCTCGCTCCCCGGCGCCGACTACATCGACCGCGTCTTCGTCGACACCGACCGCAATCCCGCCGTGATCCGCAACCTCGCGGCGCTGCTCGATCACGGCCGGCTCGGCGGCACGGGCTACGTGTCGATCCTCCCCGTCGACCAGGGCATCGAGCACTCCGCAGCGGCGTCGTTCGCGCCGAACCCGGCGTACTTCGACCCGATCAACATCATCAAGCTCGCGATCGAAGGCGGCTGCAACGCGGTCGCCACCACGTTCGGAGTCCTCGGGATGGCGTCGCGTCGGTACGCCCACAAGATCCCCTTCATCGTGAAGCTCAACCACAACGAGCTGCTCACCTACCCGAACCAGTTCGACCAGGTGATGTTCGGCAACGTGCAGCAAGCGTGGGATCTCGGCGCGGCGGGCGTCGGAGCCACGATCTACTTCGGGTCCGAGGAGTCGACGCGGCAGCTTCAGGAAGTCAGTGAGGCGTTCGCCGAGGCCCATCAGCTCGGCATGTTCACGGTGCTGTGGTGCTACCTCCGCAACAACACGTTCAAGAAGGACGGCACCGACTACTCCGTCGCCGCCGACCTCACCGGTCAGGCCAACCATCTCGGCGTCACGATCGAGGCCGACATCATCAAGCAGAAGATGGCGGAGAACAACGGCGGCTTCGACGCGCTCGGCTTCGGCAAGACCTCACCGCTCGTCTACAGCGAGCTCACGACTGACCACCCCATCGACCTCTGCCGGTGGCAAGTGGCGAACTGCTACATGGGCCGCATCGGCCTCATCAACTCGGGCGGCGAGTCGAAGGGCGCGGCCGACATGGCCCAGGCGGTGCGCACGGCGGTCATCAACAAGCGGGCTGGTGGCATGGGCCTCATCAGCGGCCGCAAGGCCTTCCAGCGGCCGCTGGTCGACGGCGTCGAGCTGCTCAACTCGATCCAAGACGTCTACCTGGACTCATCGATCTCGATCGCCTGATTCGCGAGCGCCGGGCTTCAGAACCCATGCGTTGAGCGCCGATGAGGCGCCTGTAGTCTCGACTTCACATTGATGTAATCCACCGCGCGTCCCAGGGGGGATCCGTGACCGACACCGCAAAAGAGGCGCTACCCGAGGAGCTGCATCGGGTTGTCATCCGATTCGCCGGCGACTCGGGCGACGGCATGCAGCTCACGGGAGACCGGTTCACGAGCGCGAGCGCGCTGTTCGGCAACGACCTGTCGACGCTCCCCGAGTTCCCCGCCGAGATCCGTGCTCCCGCCGGCACCTTGGCTGGCGTCTCGTCGTTCCAGGTGCACATCTCCGACCACGAGATCACGACGCCGGGCGACGCTCCCAGTGTGCTCATCGCGATGAACCCGGCGGCCCTCAAAGCCGACCTCGACCGCCTCGAGCCCGGTGGCACGCTCATCGTGAACGTCGACACGTTCGACGAGCGCAACCTCGCGAAGGCGGGCTACGCGGCGAACCCGCTCGACGACGGCAGCCTCAAGGGCTACACGGTGTACGAGGTGCCGATGACCTCGCTCACGAAGGAGGCCACCGCGCCGCTGGGCGTCAAGCCGCGCGACGCCGACCGGTCGAAGAACTTCTTCGCGCTCGGCCTCGTCTCGTGGATGTACACCCGACCGATCGACACCACGCTCGACGTGGATCGAGCAGCGCTTCGCGAAGGCGCCGCAGGTCCTCGCGTCGAACACCGCGGCGTTCAAGGCCGGCTACCACTTCGGCGAGACGGCCGAGCTGTTCGGTCACGCCTACCAGGTGAAGCCGGCCAAGCTCACGCCTGGCACCTACACGAACATCACCGGCAACGTGGCGCTCGCATGGGGCGTCGTCGCCGCCGGTCAGCTCGCGAAGCTGCCCGTGTTCCTCGGTTCGTATCCGATCACGCCGGCGTCCGACATCCTCCACGAGCTCTCGAAGCACAAGAACTTCGGCATCCGCACGTTCCAGGCCGAGGACGAGATCGCGGCCGCGGGCTCGGCGCTCGGCGCCGCGTTCGCCGGCCATCTCGGCGTGACGACGACGAGCGGTCCCGGCGTCGCGCTGAAGTCCGAGACCATCAGCCTCGGCATCAGCCTCGAGCTCCCGCTGCTCGTCATCGACATCCAGCGCGGTGGCCCGTCGACCGGCCTTCCCACCAAGACCGAGGCCGCCGACCTCCTGATGGCGATGTACGGCCGTCACGGCGAAGCGCCGCTGCCCATCGTGGCCGCGATGAGTCCCTCGCACTGCTTCTTCGCCGCGATCGAAGCGGCCCGCATCGCGATCAAGTACCGCACGCCCGTGATCCTGCTGTCCGACGGATACCTCGCGAACGGCGCCGAGCCGTGGCTGCTCCCCGATCTGTCGACGCTCCCCGACATCGCGGTTCCGTTCGCCGACAAGCCCAACCACGTGCGCGAAGACGGCACCGAGGTGTTCTGGCCGTACCTACGCGATCCCGAGACCCTCGCGCGTCCCTGGGCGGTGCCCGGCACCCCGGGGCTCATGCATCGCGTCGGTGGCCTCGAGAAGGAAGACGGCTCCGGCGACATCTCCTACACGCCCGAGAACCACGGGCGCATGGTGTACTTGCGGGCCGCGAAGGTCGCCGGCATTGCGAAGGACATTCCTCCCGTCGAGGTCCACGGCGACGACGACGCCGACCTGCTCGTGCTCGGGTGGGGCTCGACGTGGGGCACGATCGACGCCGCGGTCGGGCGGGTGCGCGACGGTGGCCGACGAGTGGCGCACGCGCACCTCATGCATCTGAACCCCTTCCCGTCGAACCTGGGCGACGTCTTGCGCAGGCATCGGCGGGTGCTCATCCCCGAGATGAACTCCGGCCATCTGTCGCGCATGGTGCGCGCCGAATTCCTCGTCGACGCCCGCGGCGTGAACAAGGTCGAGGGCACCCCGTTCACCGCCGGCGAGCTCGAGACCAGCGATCCTGGAGGCACTCAGTGACTGACACCGCTCCGGCCACCACCAAGAAGGACTGGACCAGCGACCAAGAGGTGCGCTGGTGCCCAGGTTGTGGCGACTACTCGATCCTGACGGCCGTGCAGATGCTCATGCCCGAGTTGAACGTGAAGCCGCGAGAACACGGTGTTCGTGTCGGGCATCGGGTGCTCGAGCCGCTTCCCCTACTACATGAACACCTACGGCGTGCACGGCATCCACGGGCGGGCGCCCGCGATCGCCACGGGCGTCGCGATGGCGCGGCCCGACCTCGACGTGTGGGTCATCACCGGCGACGGCGACGGCCTGTCGATCGGTGGCAACCACCTCATCCACGCGCTGCGCCGCAACGTGAACCTCACGATCCTGCTCTTCAACAACCAGATCTACGGCCTGACGAAGGGGCAGTACTCACCGACCAGCGAGGTCGGCAAGGTCACGAAGTCGACGCCGTTCGGCTCGCTCGACTACCCGTTCAGCCCCGTGAGCCTCGCGCTCGGCGCCGAGGCGGGGTTCGTGGCCCGCACCCACGACATGGACCGCAAGCACATGATGGAGATCTTCCGCCGCGCGCACGACCACAAGGGCGCTGCGTTCGTCGAGATCTACCAGAACTGCAACGTCTTCAACGACGGCGCGTTCGACACGATCCTGTCGCGTGAGTCCCGCTCAGCGATGCTGATCACGCTCGAGCACGGCCAGCCGATCCGGTTCGGGGCCGAGGGCGAGCGCGGCGTCATCATGGGCTCCGATGGTCGGCTGCGGATCGTCGACGTCGCCGAGGTCGGCGAAGACGCCCTGCTCGTCCACGACGAGCACGCCGACGACCCGGGCCTGGCGTTCGCGCTGTCACGGCTCAGTCACAGCCCGACCACGCCCACTCCGGTCGGCGTGTTCCGTGACGTCGATCGCGCCGAGTTCGCGTCGGAGACCTCGCGTCAGCTGATGGTCGCGAGCGAGAAGGGCCCCGGCGACCTGGGCGCGCTGCTCGCGTCCGGTGGCACCTGGGAAGTCAACTGAGCCGAGCCCAGAGCCGTACCGACCCGGATGCGATTGCCGTCCGGGTCGATGAGGTCGACCTCGCGGCCCCACGGCTGGCGCCGCACGGGCACGCCGAACTCCTCGGCGACCGCGTCGACATCGTCGACGTAGAAGTACGCCAGCGAGCCCGATCGGCGCGTCGCCGGCGTGCTCGGAGAGGTGGAGGTGCACCTCGCCGCGTCGCAGGAAGAGATAAAGCGGGAGATCCGGAGTGAACCGGTGCTCGCCGACGACCTCGAACCCGAGTCGCTCGTACCAGGCTGCCGCGGCACGGCCGTCCGCGACCCGGAAGATGGGGACCAGCTCTTCGGCCATCGGTCGCGGCCCATCAGTCGAGCATCCGGAACACGGTGCCGGTCCTCGGCTTCGGGGCGAAGAACGTCGTCTTCGGAGGCATGAGCTTGCCTTGGTGCGCGGTCGCGGCGATCTGATCGACCGTCGCGGGACGGAGCAGCACGCCAACGTCGGCGTCGCCCGACTGCACCCGCGCGACGACGTTGCCCACGCCGTGCTGATACGCGATCTCGTGCGCGCCGAGCGCGGACCGGGCGGCGTCGAGGCGACTCGAGTCGAGGTCGTCGACCGCCGTCGAACATCTCCGGCCGCGGGCGAAGCAGCATGAACCCTGCCGGTCTCACCAGCGCGAGCGCGCCGGCGTCGGCCATTCGGCTGCTGATCGTCGCGGCCCCGTCGAGCGGGCCGGCGTCGAACTCCTCGAACCACGGGTCGAAAGCGGTGAGCACATCGAGCTCGGGGTCGAGGTCGGAGAAGAGGCGGTGGATCGGTAACACGCTGAGCTGCTCAGGCGCGAGCTCGACGAGGAAGGCCATGACCATCTCGGGCGGGCCGCCCGACTCGTTGCGCTCGTCGCGATACGCGAGGGATGTCGAGTAGCGGTGGTGGCCGTCGGCGATGACGACCGGGGACGCGGCGACGGCCGAGCGGATCGCGTCGATCACGCCGGGTTCGCCGACGCGGTAGAGCCGATGGTGGACGCCGTCGTCGTCAGTCCAGCGAGCGATGGGTGGCCCGGGCAGCTCGCAGAGCGCGCCGAGGCCCGGAGTGAGCGACAGTCCCCAGACCGCGGAGAGGTTGGCCCGGCACGAGCGCAGCATCTGCAGCCGGTCGCTGTGCGCCTTCGGTGTCGTCTGCTCGTGCGGGTAGATGTCGCCGGCGCCAGGGGCGAGCAGCTCGAGGGCGCCGATCACTCCCGACGTCTGGTGGGCCATGCCGGCCTCGTCGTGGTACCCCATCCGGTACACGTAGAACGCGGGCTCGTCGTCGGTGACGAGGACCCCCTCGTCGAGCCACTGGTGCAGCAGGTAGCACGCGTTCTCGTACCGGTCGCGGCCGCCCTCCTCGGCGGGGAGATCGATGTGCACCACGTTCCACGGAGAACGTGCGCCGAGCACCGCCCGTTCGTCGTCGTCGATCACGTCATAGGGCGGTGCGGTCACCTCGACGAGGTCGAGCCGCTCGGTGTCGTAGAGGACGCCCGTGAAGGGCTCGAAGCGGGGCACGAGGCATGACTAGCAGATGGCGCGGATGACGCCACATGCCACAATGCGCCCCATGCCGCGAGCCAACAACAACGGGATCGAGATCGAGTACGACACCGTCGGAGACCCGAAGGACGAGCCGCTGTTGCTCGTCATGGGGTTCACCGCACAGCTCATCGCCTGGGACGAGAAGTTCTGCCGAGCGATCGCCGACGAGGGCTTCTGCGTCATTCGCTACGACAACCGCGACTGCGGGCTGTCGTCGCACCTCGACGGTGTCCTCGTCGATGTCGCGGCTCTGCTCAACGCGCGCAATGGCCTGGGTGGCCTGCCTCCGGTCCCGTACAAGCTCTCGGAGATGGCGAGCGATGGCATCGCCGTGCTCGACGCGCTGGGCATCGAGCGGGCGCACGTCGTGGGTGCGTCGATGGGCGGGATGATCGTGCAGACGCTCGCCATCGAGTTCCCCCACCGATTGCGCACCGTGACGTCGATCATGTCCACGACCGGCGAACCCGACGTCGGGCAGGCAGCGCCCGAGGCGATGGCCGCGTTGATGCGACCGCCGGCCACCGCGCGCGAGGAGGCGATCGCCGGCTCGGTCGCGGCGTCCAAGCTCTTCAGCAGCCCTCGGTACTTCGATGAAGACAAGGCACGGGCGCGGGCAGCAGCGTCATACGACCGGGCGTTCTATCCCGAGGGAGCGATGCGCCAGATGGCGGCCATCGGAGCCAGCGGCAGTCGCGCCGAGGGGTTGCGCGACGTGCGCCTCCCGATGCTCGTGATCCACGGGCGGGCCGACACGTTGATCGACGTGAGCGGCGGGCTCCGTACCGCCGAGCTGGTTCCGGCCGCGAATCTGCTCGTGCTCAACGACATGGGTCACGACCTGCCCGAGCCTCTGTGGCCGGTGATCGTCGATGCGATCACGAGCCACGCCTCGCACGCCATCGGGTGAGCTCTCGCGTGAGCGGGGTCGCATCCGGGCAGCCCGCGTCGGGGCTCCGTACATCCGGAAGTCACGGCCCACACCGTCGTCTGCGACCTCGACGGCGTCATCTGGCTCGCCGACCACCGCATCGCGGGCTCGGCCGACGCGATCGCACGGCTGCGGGCCAGCGGCCGTCGAGTGCTGTTCGTGACGAACAACTCGTCGGTTCCCGTCGGCGCGGTCGAGGCCAAGCTCGAGTCGTTCGGCATCTCCGCTCGCGGTGACGTCCTCACTTCCGCGATGGCGGCGGCGCGGCTCGTGGAACCCGGGAAGCGCGCGGTCGTGCTCGGCGGACCGGGGATCGTGGAGGCGCTTGAGGCGCGGGGCGCAATCGCCCTCCGAGAGGGCCCCGCCGACGCGGTGGTCGTCGGCTTTCATCGCGACTTCGACTACGAGCGGATGCGCGTCGCAGCGGCGGCGATCCGGGGCGGCGCCGTGCTGATAGGGACGAACGACGACGCGACCTACCCGACGCCCGACGGGCCGATTCCCGGCGGGGGAGCCATCCTCGCGGCGGTCTCGACCGGGGCCGCGACGGTGCCCGTCGTCGCGGGGAAGCCCTACCAGCCGATGGCCGATCTCGTGCGTGCAGAAGTGGGCGACGTGCCGCTGTTGATGGTCGGCGACCGACCGGACACCGACGGGTTGTTCGCGGTGCGTCTGCGTTGCCCGTTTGGCCTCGTGCTCTCGGGCATCGTCGCACCCGACGCCGATCTGTCGACGATCGAGCCGCGCCCCGACGTCGTCGCGGCCGATCTGGCCGACCTCGCCGACAAGATCCTCAGCGGTACCGGCTAGCCCTACTGGCTGGGCGGCTGCCACGAATCGTCGGGAGGAAGGGCGGCCGGGGTCGGCCGGGGTCGCATGAACCATGCGACCGCCACGCCGAACGCGAAGCCGGCGACGTGCGCCATCCAGGCGACGTCGCCGCCCCGATTGAAGATGAACTGGAGCACGAACCACACGAGCAGCACCACCCGCGCTTCGATCTCGCGGAACCACACGAGGATCATGAAGAACAGCGTGAAGATCCGCGCGCGCGGGTACCAGATCAGGTACGCGCCCATCACGCCGGCGATGGCGCCGGACGCCCCGACGACCGGCACCGTGCTCGCCGGATCGATCGCGACCTGCCCCGCCGTCGCGACGATGCCGGCCATGAGATAGAAGGCGAGGAACATCACTCTGCCGAGCCGGTCCTCGATGTTGTTGCCGAACACCCACAGGAACAGCATGTTGAACCCGAGGTGCAGCCATCCGCCGTGCAGGAACATCGACGTGACCACCGCGAGGTAGACGTTCTTTCCCGGGAACAACGGCGGGCTGTCGTCGTTCTTGTCGCAGGCTGATCGGTCGCCTTGGTTGAACGTGCGGTCCACCTCGTTGATCGTGAGGGGATGACCCTGCACGAGCTCGCACGGGATCGCGGCGAACTCGAGGTTGAATCGCAGCTCGCTGTCGATGCGCACCGTGCCGCCGTCGATCTCGACGACATCGGTGCCGCGAAGCGGTGATTGCACGAGGAGGAACACCGCGACATTCAGAACGATCAACACGATCGTGACGATGGGGCGACGCAGAGTCGGGGTGTCGTCCCGCAGCGGGATCACTCACGGGGACCCTACCGATGCCCATAGTCGGTAGCGTGTCCGGATGGCCCAACTTGATGCGCTGAGGAAGTACTTGGAAGCCGGCATGGCCTTCACGCAGACGACGCGGGCCCGAGCCGAGGAGATCGTCGGCAACCTCGTCCGCTCGGGCGAGCTGCAGACGGAGCAGACCCAGCAGCAAGTGCAGGATCTCGTCGACCGCAGCCGTGAGAACACGGAGCGCCTGGTGAATGCGGTGCGTAAGGAAGTTGTCGGCCAGCTCGGCTCGCTCGGCTTCGCGACAAAGGCCGATCTGGCGAAGCTCGAGCGCAAGGTCGACGCCGCGATGAGGGCCTCGAAGCCGGCGGCGGCGAAGAAGTCGCCCGCGAAGAAGACGGCGGCGAAGAAGGCGCCCGCGAAGAAGAGCGCCGCCAAGAAGAGCGCCGCCAAGAAGTCGGCCACCAAGAAGGCGGCCGCGTCCAAGGCGTGACGAAGGCCCGCCGGCGTCTCGACGCCGAGCTCTTGCGACGGGGGTTGGCCGAGACGCGCGAGGCCGCGCAGCAGCTCGTTGTCTCCGGCCAGGTGACCGTCGGCGGCGCACCCGCCGACAAGTCGTCGCGGTTGGTCGCCGCGGACGAGCCGATCGTCGTGCTCGCGCCGCCCCCTCGGTTCGTCAGCCGCGGAGGCGAGAAGCTCGCCGCCGCGCTCGGACGGTTCGGCGTCGACGTCCGCGGGGCCACCGCTCTCGACGCGGGCGCGTCGACCGGGGGCTTCAGCGACTGCTTGTTGCAGGCCGGCGCCGCCCGAGTGGTAGCGGTCGACGTCGGCCATGGGCAGCTGCATCCACGGATCCGTGACGATCCGCGCGTCGAGGTGCACGAGCGTCTGAACGTCCGCTCGATCGACGCGGCGACCCTTGGCACGTTCTCGCTCGTCGTCGCCGACCTGTCGTTCATCTCGCTGCGCACCGTCCTCGATGCGCTGCTCGAGGTGAGCCGGCCCGGCGCGGATCTCGTGCTGCTCGTGAAGCCACAGTTCGAGGCCGGGAGGGTCGAGGCCAGCCGCGGTCGAGGGGTGATCTCGGATCCGGCGGTGTGGCGCCGCGCGTTGGAGGACGTGGGGGACGCGCTCACGGGGCGCGGAGCGGTCATCATGGGCTGGATGGTGTCTCCCCTCCGCGGCGCTCAGGGCAACGTCGAGTTCTTCGTCCACGCCTGTAGGCCGGGTGGCGCGCAGGCGCACGCCCTCCGGATGCGAGCATCGAGGACGTGCTGGCGGAGGCGGTCGATCCATGACCATCGTGACGCTCGTGGTCCACAACCAGCGTGAGAACGCCGCCGACCTCGCGAAGGTCGCGTCGACCTGGTTGCTCGAGCACGGTCATGAGGTGCGCATGCCCGAGCTCGACGCGCGAGGCGGTCGGGCTGCCCGCGCTCGGTGCACCCAGAGAGAAGCTGACCGAAGGCGTCGGCCTCGCCGTCAGCCTCGGGGGCGACGGCACCATGCTCCGCACCGTGGATCTCGTCGAGCGCGCCGAGGTGCCGGTGCTCGGCGTCAACGTCGGGCTGCTCGGCTACCTCACCGAGGTCGAACCCCACGCGATGACGTCCGCGTTCGAGCGGTTCTTCGCCGGCGACTACGAGATCGACGATCGCATGATGCTCTCGGTCACCGTTCGGTCGGCGTCGTCTCCGCTCGCGGACGTCTGCTTTCGGGCGCTGAACGAGGCCGTCGTGGAGAAGACCCAGTCGGGTCACACCGTCCGCATGCTCGTGCGCATCGGCGGCGAGGTGTTCACCTCGTACGCGGCCGACGGGCTCATCGTCGCGACGCCGACCGGGTCGACCGCGTACTCCCTGTCGGCTCGCGGTCCGATCGTGTCGCCGCGCCACCGCGCGCTGGTGCTCACGCCGGTCTCGCCCCACATGCTCTTCGACCGCGCGCTGATCCTCGACCCGAGCGAGACGCTGAGCCTCGAGGTGATCGGCCACCGGCCCGCGACACTGTCGGTCGACGGCACGAGCGTCGGCGAGCTCCACGAGGGCGACCGCGTCGAGTGCGCCACCGCCGATCGCACGGCGCGGCTCGTGACATTCGGCCGGCGCAACTTCCACCACATCCTGAAGGTCAAGTTCGGCCTGAACGATCGCTGACCGGTGCTGATCGAGCTGGCGGTCCGCAATCTCGGCGTCATCGATGAGCTCGTGCTCGTCCTCGGCCCGGGCATGACCGCGCTCACTGGTGAGACAGGTGCGGGCAAGACCTTGCTCGTGGACGCGATCGAGCTGCTCGTGGGCGGACGGGCCGAAGCGGGGGTCGTCCGGCACGGCGCGTCGGAGTGCACGATCGAGGGACGGTTCGTCGTCGACGACGACCGAGCTCGTGCTCGGACGTGTGATCCCGCGTGACGGACGGTCGCGTGCGTACCGAAATGGGAGGCTGGCCACCGTCGCGCAGCTCGCCGAGGAAGGCCGCGCGCTCGTCGACCTCCACGGTCAGCACAGCCATCAATCGCTGTTGGCGGCGGCGGAGCAGCGGCGCGCGCTCGATGCCTTCGGCGCGGTCGACATGGCGCCGTTGCGAGCCGCCCGCGCGCGCGTCGCTGAGCTCGACGCCGAGCTCGCAACGTTCGGCGGTGATGCACGAGCGCGGGCGCGCGAGATGGATCTGCTCCGGTACCAAGTCGATGAGCTCGACGCTGCGGCGCTCGACGACCCCGACGAGGACGGAGCGCTCGAAGCGGAGGAGGATCGGCTGGCGGATGCCACCGCCCACCGCGAGGCGGCCGCGGTCGCGGTCGAGGCGCTCGCGGGCGACGCTGGGGCGCTCGACGCGATCGGTGTGGCTCGCGCGGCGCTGGCGGGCCGTTCCCCGTTCGGTGAGCTCGAACAGCGTCTCCGAGCCGGTCGAGGCCGAGCTGGCCGACATCGGGTCGGAGCTGCGCCAGTCGGCCGAGGCGATCGCCGATGATCCGGAGCGACTCGCGGCGGTGCGAGGGCGCCGGCATCTGCTGCGCGAGCTGACGAGGAAGTACGGAGAGACGCTCGCCGAGGTCGTGGCCTATCGGGACGAGGCGCGCGCTCGGCTCGACGAGCTGGCGTCCCACGATGAGCGTGCCCTCGCGTTGGATCAGGCTCGCCGCGCCGCCTTGGCCGAGTGCGACACCGCGGCGGCCCAGGTTGCGAGCGCGCGCCGCCGCGCCGCGCCGAAGCTCGCTGACGCCGTGCAGCGCCACCTCCGAGAGCTCGCGCTGCCGCGCGCCGGTTGAGCGTCGACGTCGACGGCGAGGATCCCGGCGACGCGGTGACGTTCGGGTTCGCGGCCAACCCCGGTGAGGAGCTCGCTCCGCTCGCCCGCGTTGCGTCTGGTGGCGAGCTCGCCCGGACGATGCTGGCGCTGCGTCTCGTGATCACGGAGGCTCCTCCGACGCTCGTGTTCGACGAGGTCGATGCCGGCATCGGAGGCGAGGCGGCGCTGGCGGTGGGTCGCGCGCTCGCTCGTCTCGGCGCGCCGCATCAAGTTCTCGTGGTCACCCACCTCGCTCAGGTCGCGGCCTACGCCGACGCGCAGGTCGCCGTCGACAAACGGGAAGAGCAGGGCCGCACGCTCGTCACTGCCGCGAGCGTCGACGGCGAGGCGCGCGCGATCGAGCTGTCACGGATGCTCTCGGGCATGCCGTCGAGCACGACGGCGCGCGAGCACGCCGAGGAGCTGCTCGCCGCCGCCGCCCGCGACCGCGACCGCTGACCCCTGACCGCCGTTCGCGCCAGCCGGACCATGCGCCTCTGGCTGACGCAGCGCTCGGTGGGGAGGAGGGAGCGGGTCAGAAGAACGTGCCGCACCAGGGGGCGGGGTGATGCGCGAAGAGGCGGTCGGCGCGGGCGAGCGCGCCGGCTTTGCGTTCGTGCACGCGTCCGGCTGCGGCGAGCACGCTGAAGCTGTGACCGCCGAGGTACAGCGCGCCGAGGTCGGCGATCGAGAGCTCGAGGTCAGCGGACGCGTCGCGACGGCTTGCAGGTCGCCGCGCCGGTCTCGTCGACGTCGAGCTCGAAGCGACCGCCACGATCGAGGAACGGGTCGGCGATCTCGAGGACCACTCGACCGGGGCCTGCGTACGTGCGGGCCGTCAGCGCGAACGGCACGTCGAGCACCCGCAGCCAGATGTGGTCCTCCAGCTTGATCTCGAGCCGGCGCGGGTCCGCGAGCATCCACCGCAGCGGCTCGTCGGGCATGCGCATCCACGCCTCGACCTCGTCGACGAGGTCGATCTCGAGCGCAAAGCGCCAGAGGGGCCGGTACACGGACGGCGCGCCCCACAGATCGTGGACCTCGACCTTTGCGTCCTCCCACTGCTGTCGACGGTTCAGCGTGTACACGAGGAAGCCGTCGGGCTTCCCCTTCGCGTCCTCGTGAATGACGAAGATGGGCGGCGGTTCGTCCTCCCCCTCGACGGGCGGGCCGTACCACCGCTCCCATCGGTAGGAGGGGCGGTTGAGCGAGCCCGGCCGATCACGCCCGTACCGGTCGTACAGCGCGGGGAGCATCTCGAGCGCCTTCTCGCGCTCGACGAGCCGGGTACGCCCCGAGTCGTCGACCGGGGTCGTGAACTTTGTATGGCGCTTGTGGATCTTCAGGTTCGCGGCGGTGGTGGCAAGGCCGTAGCCGAACCGGCCGTAGATGACGCTTTCGGACGCGCCCAGGATCGCGACGGGATCGCCTCGCTCGGCAGCATCGGTGAGCTGCGCGCGCATCATCTTCGTGAGCGCACCGCGGCGAGTGTGCGTCGGGAGCACGCCGACCGCGGTGACCGCCGCGACCGCGATGCGGGCACCGCCGGGCACCGCCATGTCGAAGGGCCAGGCACCGGCGGTGCCGATCATCTCTCCACTGTCGAAGGCGCCGAACGGCCGCATGGCCAGGTAGCCCGGGAGGCGCTTCTCGAGAAGTGCAGGTGTCGGTGGGTTCTCCAGGATCGCCGCGAGGAAGGTGCGAGAGAAGTCGTCATGCTCGTCTTCTCGGGCGGCGCGTACGTCGATCTTCATCGGGTGATTCTGGCAACTAGGCTCCACCGAGCGCCGAATTTCCCGCGCTACCCTCGACCGGGTTGTCTGCGGGCGGTCATGCCCGATCGAGCCCCAATCAAGAACGGAGCGTCGAAACGTCGTGACGAAGCACATCTTCGTGACCGGTGGCGTGGCCAGCTCCCTCGGCAAGGGCCTCACCGCCTCCTCGATCGGGCGGTTGCTGAAGGCCCGGGGCCTGAGGGTCACGATGCAGAAGCTCGATCCGTACATCAACGTCGACCCCGGCACGATGAACCCCTTCGAGCACGGCGAGGTGTTCGTCACCGACGACGGCGGCGAGACCGACCTCGACCTCGGCCACTACGAGCGGTTCATCGACGAATCGCTCTCGCGGAACTCCAACGCCACCACGGGCTCGATCTACCAGGCGGTGCTGGCCGCGGAGCGGCGAGGCGACTACCTCGGCCGCACGGTGCAGGTGATCCCGCACATCACCGATGAGATCAAGCGGCGCATCCGCCGGCTCGCCACCGACGATGTCGATGTCGTGATCACCGAAGTCGGCGGCACCGTCGGTGACATCGAGATCCTTCCCTTCCTCGAGGCGATCCGGCAGTTCCGCAAAGACGCCGGCCGCGACAACGTGGCCTACGTGCATGTCACCCTCGTGCCGTTCATCGGACCGTCGGGCGAGCAGAAGACCAAGCCCACGCAGCACTCGGTGACCGAGCTGCGCAGCCGCGGCATCCAGCCCGATGTCATCGTGTGCCGCAGCGAGCGGGCCGTGTCCGACGCGCTCAAGCGCAAGATCTCGAACCTGTGCGACGTGCCCATCGAAGCCGTGGTGAACGCCGCCGACGCCCGCAACCTGTACGAGATCCCGCTCGTGCTGCACAGCGAGGGGCTCGACCGCTATCTCTGCCTCATGCTCGGCTTCGAAGACCGTGAGGTCGACCTCGCCACCTGGGAGGCGCTCGTCGAGCGGATCGAGACGTCGGTCCGGCCCGTGCGGATCGGCCTCATCGGCAAGTACGTCGACTTGCCCGACGCCTACCTGTCGGTGGTCGAGGCCCTGAAGCACGGCGGGTTCCACCACGGCGCCGACGTGCAGATCGACTGGATCCAGGCCGAGGACGTCGAGGGGCTGCTGGCCGAGGGCCGGCTGCGCGACCTCGACGGCATCGTGATCCCGGCCGGCTTCGGCGTGCGCGGCATCGAGGGGAAGATCGCCGCCGCGCACTACGCGCGGGTGAACCTCATGCCGTGCCTCGGCATCTGCCTCGGCATGCAGGTGATGTGCATCGAGTTCGCGCGCAACGTCGTGGGTCTCGAGGGAGCGAACTCGAGCGAGTTCGACGCCACCTCACCGCATCCCGTCATCGACCTGATGGATTCTCAACGCGAGGTCGTCGACATGGGCGGCACCATGCGGCTCGGTGCGTACTTCGCCGTGCTGCAGCCGGGCTCGAAGGCCGCGGCCGCGTACGGCGAGCCGATCGTGTCCGAGCGCCACCGGCATCGCTACGAGTTCAACCCGGCGTACCGCACCCGGATGGAGGAGGCCGGGCTCGTGTGCTCGGGCACCTCACCCGACGGCCGTCTCGTGGAGTTCGTCGAGCTCGCCGATCACCCGTGGTGGGTCGGCACGCAGGCCCATCCCGAGTTCAAGAGCCGCCCCGATCGACCGGGTCCGCTGTTCCGCGACTTCATCGGGGCGGCAGTCGCGCGGGCCGAAGGACGCAACCCGCACCTGCTCTCCATCGAGGCGTGAGCCAGTTCCGCCGCCTCGACGAGGAGCTGATCTACCAGGGCTTCATCATCCGGGTGACGAACGAGACGTTCGAGAGCCCGACCGGAGAGACGTTCGATCGAGATGTCGTGCACGTGCCGGCTGCGGTCGCGGTGGTGCCGGTTCTGGACAACGGCGACGTCATCTGTGTGAGGCAGTTCCGACCGGCGCTCGGTCATGACCTGTTGGAGATCCCTGCGGGCATGTGTGACGTCGAGGGCGAGTCGCTCGTCGAAACGGCTCAGCGCGAGCTCGGTGAGGAAGCGGGGTATCGCGCCGGCGCGATCGAGCACCTGTGCACCTACCACGGCTCGGCCGGGTTCTCGGACGCTCGGCTCGACATCTTCCTCGGGCTCGAGCTCGTTCCCGTCGCATCGCAGTCGCACAGCGAGGAGGAGGCTCACATGACCCTGGAGCGCATCTCCCTGAGCGACACCCACGAGCTGATCGCCAGCCAGGCGATCATCGACGCGAAGACGATCATCGGTCTCCTTCTGGCTCGGGATCGCCTCGACGGGAGATGAGTCCCACCAAGCCTTTGCCGCTCGACGCGGAGGAGTACCTCGTCTGGTTGACGGTGGAACGAGGTCGCGCCGTGAACACGGTCGCCGCCTATCGACGCGACCTCAACGCGTACTGCGCCTACCTGGACGCGCAGAAGCGCCCGCTCCACGCGGTGAGCGAGACCGACATCGAGCGCTACGTCGAGCGCCAACGCGCGGAAGGTAAGGCCGCGACGTCGATCGCACGAGCTCTTGTCGCGGTGCGGTCGCTTCATAGGTTCCTGGCCGACGAGGGCCGCATCGAGCACAACCCGGCCGCTGACGTCGAGGCGCCCAAGGTGCCCCAAGGCCTTCCGCACCCGTTGACCGAAGCGGAGGTGGAGTCACTCCTCGCGTCGGTGGTGGGCAACGGGGCGCTCGAGCGGCGCGACCGGGCGATCCTCGAGGTGCTCTACGGCACCGGCATCCGCATCTCCGAGCTGGTCGGGCTGTCCCTCGGCGATCTCGACCTCGACGAGCGCGTGATGCGCGTCTTCGGGAAGGGAAGCCACGAGCGCATCGTCCCGGTCGGTCGGATGGCGGCGGACGCGATGCGCGATTGGCTGGCGACCAGCGGACGCGGTGCCGTCATCCCCGACCGTTGGGCGCGACGCGGCGACGCGGAGGCGGTGTTCCTGAACGCGCGCGGGGGGCGGTTGTCCCGCCAGGGAGCGTGGGGGATCGTCCGCACCTACGCAGATCGCGTCGGACTGGGAGATCGACTCAGCCCACACGTGCTTCGCCACTCGTGCGCGACGCACATGCTCGACCACGGGGCCGACATCCGGGTGGTGCAGGAGCTCCTCGGTCACGCTTCGGTCGCGACGACGCAGGTGTACACGCTGGTCAGCGCCGAGCGACTCCGCACGGTTTACGACACCGCCCACCCCCGAGCGCTCCGGAGCCGTTAGCCTTGATCGGGTGCCCCCCGCTGAGCTGCTCGCAGCGAACCGCGCCGCGCTCGAGGCGGAGAAGGAACGGCTGAGCCGTCAGCTCGCCGCGCTCGGCGTGGGCACGAACGGCTCCGACCTCGACCACAACTTCGCCGACTCGGGTCAGGTCGCCGCCGAGGTGGGGGAGGCCCGCTCGCTCGCCGGCTCGCTCGAGGACCAGCTCGCCGCCGTGCAGGAGGCCCTCGACCGGCTCGAGGGTGGCACCTACGGGCAGTGCCAGAACTGTGGCCAGCCGATCGGCGAAGCCCGGCTGGAGGCCATGCCCGAGACCCGCTGGTGCATCAACTGTGCAGCGGGGCGCGCCTGACCCCAGGTGTCCATCGACCTCGAATCAACCCTGATCTTCATCGGGGTCCTGATTCCCTCGATCATCCTCCACGAGGTCTCCCACGGCCTCGTCGCGTACTGGTGCGGCGACGACACCGCGAAGCGGGCGGGGCGCCTCACGCTGAACCCGGTGCCCCACATCGACCCGTTCGGCTCGATCATCCTTCCGGTGCTGCTGTCGCTGACCTCGTTCGGCGTGTTCGGCTACGCCAAGCCCGTACCCGTCAACGTCGGCAGACTCCGCGCCCCCGCAATCAAGCCGTGCTCGTCTCCCTCGCGGGTCCGGCCACGAACATCCTGATCGCCCTGCTCGCCGCGTTCGTGCTGCGGACGTTCACCCTCGAGGGCACCGCGGTGCGCATCGTCGTGGACCTGGGCGTCGTGAACGTAGTGCTCGCCGCCTTCAACCTGCTCCCGTTCCCGCCCTTGGACGGATCTGCGGTGGTCGAGCGGTTCATGCCTCGCAGCTGGTACCCGCAGTGGCTGAAGATCCGCCAGTACACGATGGGTGTGCTGATCATCATCGTGCTGGCGCTGCCCCGGGTGCTCAACTCGATCTTCATCCGGGCGATCGATCTTTGGGCCCATCTGCTTTAGGTCTCGGAGGTTTCTGCGTGCGGTTCGGCCACCTCAGCCGCCGATTCTTCGGATCGTTGCGTTCCGGCGGTCCTTCGCCGGAGGACGACGCGTGGGCGCGCTCGCACCTGCGGCCGGGTGAGCGTGAGGTCTGGGACCTCATGAGCAACCAGGACCGACGCCATGCAGTGGGTGTGGCGCGGCGCGTCGAGCGCGCGCTCGGGAACGAAGCGAGCCGGCCCATCCTCGCGGCGGCGCTGCTCCATGACGCCGGCAAGATCGACTCCGGACTCGGCACCTACGGCCGAGTCGTGGCGACGATCTCCGGTTCGATCGCGGGAGTGCCGACCGCCGCGCAGTGGACCGAGACCCGAGGCTTCACCCGCAAGGTCGGCCTGTACCTCCGCCACCCGGAGATCGGCGCCGAGCGTCTCGCCCTCGCGGGAAGCGACGAGCTCACGGTCACCTGGACCCGCGAGCACCACTGGCCCGAGACCTCGTGGAGCCTGCCCCACCACATCGCCACCGCCCTCAAAGAAGCCGACGACGACTGAGCATCGAGGTGGCGGCGCAGTGCGCCGCTCGGCTGCGCGCAGCACCGTTCGTCGAGCGCAGCGAGCAGGAGCCGATCGAAGCGGAGCGGAGGCGCGGCGACGAGGCGTTACGCTCAAGGAGGCCGATGGCGGTGCGGGCGCGTTCGTAGGTGGTGCTGGCGACCTCGCGGGCCTTGCTCGCGCCTTTGCGCAGCACCTCGGTCATCGCTGCGGGATCGGCGGCCAACGACTCGTACCGCTCGCGCACCGGACGGAGCGCCTCGATCAACGCGGCCGCGGTGTCCTTCTTCAGGGGTCCGTACTGGGTGTACCGATCGGCGAGCGCCTCCGACGCTCTCGCCGGTGCTCGCCGCCAGGATCGACAGGAGGTTCGACACGCCGGGCTTTGCCGCGACGTCGAACCTGACCTCGCCGTCGCTGTCCGTGACCGCCCGCTCAGCTTGCGCTCGATCACCTCGGGCGGGTCGAGCACCAGGACCGTGCCCTGAGGTGAGTCGACCGACTTCGACATCTTGTTCGTGGGCTCCTGGAGGTCCATCACCCGGGCGCCGGCGCGGGGGATCGCGGCCTGAGGCACGACGAACGTCTCGCCGTAGCGCGAGTTGAAGCGGATCGCCACGTCGCGCGCGAGCTCGATGTGCTGGCGCTGGTCGTCGCCCACCGGCACACGATTCGTGTCGTAGAGCACGATGTCGGCCGCCATCAGCGTGGGATAGGTGAGCAACCCGGCTGACACGAACTCGCCCGTGGCCCGGGCAGCCTTGTCCTTGAACTGGGTCATCCGCTGCAGCTCGCCGATGCTCGCGGTGCACTCGAGCAGCCACGCGAGGCGGGTGTGCTCAGCCACGTGGCTCTGCACGAAGATCGTGCAGACGTCGGGATCGAGGCCGCACGGCGACGAGCATCGTCGCCATCGCGAGCGACTTGGATCGCAGCTCGGCGGGGTCGTGCGGCGACGTCAGCGAGTGCAAGTCGACGACGCAGTAGTACGACTGGTGCTCGTGCTGGTCGACCGCCCAGTGCCGAATCGCGCCCAGGTAGTTGCCGATGTGGGTCTCTCCGCTCGGCTGGATGCCCGAGAACACGACCGTCATGGGCGGGCAGGTTAGAGGCCGGGGCGCCAAATCACGTTGGTGTAACTCCCGCTGCTAGCCTGCCGAGGTGCCCTACGAGGTGCAGACCCCGGTCTTCGAGGGCCCGTTCGACCTCCTCCTGCACCTCATCCTCCGCGAGCAGGTCGACCTGTACGAGGTGTCGCTCAGCCGCATCGTCGACGCCTACCTCACCGAGCTCGATCGCATCACCGCCGACGCCGAGCAGCTCGACCTCGACATCGCCACCGAGTTCCTCCTCATCGCCGCGACGCTCGTCGAGCTGAAGGCACGTCGTCTGCTCCCCGGGCGCGACGACGTCGATCTCGACGAGGAGCTGGCGCTGTGGGAGGAGCGCGACCTGCTGCTCGCACGACTCCTCGAGTGCAAGACGTTCAAGGACGTGGCGACGGTCTTCAACCGTCTGAGCACGGAGGCGAGTCGGTCCTATCCCCGCACGGCGGGCATCGAGGAGCGCTTCCTCGGCCTCGCCCCTGACCTGCTCGCGGGATTGACCGCGGAACAGCTGCGCGACGCCTGGATCCGGGCGGCAACCCCCAAGCCGCTCCCTCATGTCGACCTCGAGCACGTCGCGCCGATCAGGGCGAGCGTCGCCGACGCGGTGGCCGTGCTGGTCGAGGAGCTGCCGCTCAAGCGGAGGGTGACGTTTCGCGAGCTGACCGAAGTCGTCGAGGAGCGCCTCGAGCGTCATCGTCCGGTTCCTCGCCATCCTCGAGCTCTGCAAGCAGGGCCTGGTCGAGCTCGAGCAGACCATCACGTTCGGCGACATCGTGATCACCTGGCTCGGTCCCGACCATCTGGCCGCGGAGGATCTGGCCGCCATCGACGTGTACGAGGGCTGAGAAGTGGACCGAAGACATCTCCACGCGCGATCGAAGCGATCGTCATGGTGGCCGAGGAACCGGTGCCGCCGAACCTGCTCGCGCAGCTCTTGGAGATGCCGGTGACCGAAGTCGAGCAGGCGTGCCAACAGCTCGCCGACGGCTACGAGGCGCAGGGACGCGGCTTCATCCTCGTCAAGGTCGCGGGCGGCTACCGCTACCAGAGCCACCCGGACCTGTCGCCCTACGTCGAGCGCTTCGTGCTCGAAGGTCAGTCGCTCGCGGCTGTCGAACGCGGCGCTCGAGACGTTGGCGATCGTCGCCTACAAGCAGCCGATCTCGCGCGCGCAGGCCGCATCGATCCGAGGCGTCGACGTCGAAGCCGTCGTGCGCACGCTGCAGTCGCGGGGCTACATCGCCGCGCTCGGACGCGACCCCGGGCCGGGCCAGGCCGTGCTGTGGGGGACGACGCCACTGTTCCTCGAGAAGCTCGGCCTCGACTCGCTCGACGACCTGCCGCCGCTCGGCGACTTCGTCCCCGGTGCCGATGTGGTCGAGGCACTGGAGACCACGTTGCGGCCCGCAGGGCCCGATGAGCCCGTCACCTCCCCCTGAACCGGTCCCGGCTGCCGAGTCCGCCGATGCCGAGCGGAGCGGCGACCGCCTCCAGAAGGTGCTCGCGCAGCGAGGCTTGGGCAGCCGGCGCGCCTGCGAGGAGCTGATCGCCGACGGCCGAGTCACCGTCAACGGCGACGTCGCCGTGCTCGGTCGCCGTGTCGACATCGAAGTCGACCGCATCGAGGTCGACGGCGCGCCGCTCGCAGTCCGGCCCGGCCTTCGTGTACTACCTGCTGAACAAGCCGCGAGGAGTGGTCACCACCGCTCGCCGACCCGCAACGGCCGGCCGATCGTCACCGACTTCGTGCCCGCCGAGCCGCGGGTGTTCCCGGTCGGTCGGCTCGACGCCGACACCGAAGGGCTGCTGATGCTCACCAACGACGGCGACCTTTCGCACCGACTGACCCATCCGTGCTTCGGGGTCGAGAAGGAGTACTTGGCCGAGGTCGCGGGACGGCCTTCGGCCGCGGCGGTGCGCATGCTGCGCGAGGGCGTCGAGCTCGACGACGGCATCACGGCTCCGGCCAAGGTCGCGTTGTCGCCTCCGAACCTGCTGCGCATCACGATCCACGAGGGCCGCAACCGCCAGGTGCGGCGGATGTGCGACGCGGTCGGTCATCCCGTGCGCGCGGTTGGTCCGCGTCCGCGTCGGCCCGATCTCGGATCGCCGGCTCAAGCCCGGAACCTGGCGAGAGCTCAGCATGGAGGAGGTCCGAGCCTTGGAACGATCCGTGGCTGATGTGGGCGACGGCTAGCCTGCCCCGCCGTGTCCCCCGCAGTGCGAGCCCTGCGCGGCGCGACCACGCTCGACCTCGACGATGCCGATCATCTCCGGGAACGTGTGCACGCGCTGCTCGACGAGCTCTTCGCGCGCAACGACCTCACGAACGACGACGTCATCAGCATCCTCATCACGGCGACGTCGCGACATCCACTCCGAGTACCCGGCCGACGGCCGCTCGGTCGTGGGGCCTGCCCGACGTCCCGCTGATCGGGGCGCTGGAGATCGACAAGCCCGGCGGACTGCCGCGCTGCGTCCGGCTTCTCGCGCACGTGCACTCCGAGCGCAGCAAGGCCGAGATGCGCCACGTCTACCTCGAGGGCGCGAAGGTCCTTCGCGATGACCTCGCCGACTGAGCCGGGCTCGACCGCCAACGTCATCGGAATGGGGCTGATCGGCGGATCGATCGGCATGGCGTTGCGCGCTCGCGGCTGGAAGGTCTTCGGCAGCGACGCCGACGAGACGATGGTGACGCAAGGCGCTCGAGCTCGGGGCGCTCGACGCCATCGGGCTCGACGCCGACGGCGGCCATCACGTTCGTGGCGACGCCGGTGCGGTCGATCGCTGCCGCGGTACAGCAAGCGCTCGCCGCCGGCTGTCGCGTCGTCACCGACGTCGGGCAGCGTGAAGGGCCCGATCGTCGAGGCCGTCGCCGACGCCCGGTTCGTGGGCGGTCATCCGATGGCCGGTTCGGAGCAGGAAGGCGTCGAGGGCGCCGACCCCGAGCTCTTCGAGGGCGCGGTCTGGGTCCTCACGCCCACCAGCGACACCGCCGACAGCGTCTACACGCAGGTCGCCGCAGTGGTCTCGTCGTTCGGGGCCGAAGTGGTCGCCCTGCCTCCCGAGCGCCACGACGCGCTCGTCGCCGTCGTCTCGCACGTGCCTCACCTCACCGCCGCCACGCTCATGGGCGTCGCCGAGACACGCGCCGAGGAGCACCAAGCCTTGCTGCGACTCGCGGCCGGCGGCTTCCGCGACATGACCCGCATCGCGTCGGGCCATCCGGCGATCTGGCCGGACATCTGCCACGAGAACCGAGGCGCGATCGTCGAGGTGCTCGACGCGCCTCATCGGTGGGCTGGGCGACATGCGCGATGTCGTGGCGAACGGGGACGGGGCCACCTTGTTGGCGCGAGCTGGAGTCCGCGCGCGGCGCGCGCGCGAACCTGCCGAGCCGCGTCGCTCGGCCGTCAGATCTCGCGGAGGTCCGCATCCCCGTGCCCGACCGACCTGGCGTGCTCGCCGAGGTCACGACGCTGGCCGCCGAGCTGGGCGTGAACACCGCGGACATCGAGATCGCGCACTCCGCGGAAGGCAACCGGGGCGTGGTGATCATGCTGGTCGAGGCGGCGAACGCCGACCTGTTCCGGGGCGGGCTCATGGCACGCGGCTACCGGCCGTCCGTCCAGCGGCTGGGATGAGCGACCCCCGCCCGATCGAGCCCCTGACCGAACCGCCCGACGTCACTGTTCGGGTGCCGGGGTCGAAGAGCATCACGAACCGGGCGCTGGTCGCCGCCGCGCTCGCTCGCGGCGACGAGCCGGCTCGAGGGCGTGCTCTTCGCCGACGACACCGAGGCGATGCTCGGTTGCGCTCGAACGGCTCGGCTTTGCGCTCGACATCGATCGCGAGCGAGAGACCGTTGTCGTGCACGGCGGTGGCGGCGCGATCCCGGTCGCGGAGGCGACGCTCGACGTCCGCCAGTCGGGCACGACGGCGCGCTTCCTGCTGCCGATGCTCGCACTGGGCCGCGGTCGCTACCGAGTCGACGCGGACGCCGCAGATGCGGGCGCGTCCGATGGGACCTTCGATCGACGCGCTCCGCAGCCTCGGCGTGCGCATCACCGAGGACGACCAGCCGGGTCACCTACCCGTCACGATCGACGCCGACGGGCTGCACGGCGGATCGGTGCGGTTGCCCGGTGACGTGTCGAGCCAGTTCCTCTCCGGGCTCATGCTTTCCGCGCCGTGTGCGGACGGCGCGGTCAATGTCGAGATCGAGGGAGTCCAGGTGTCGCAGCCGTACGTCGCGATGACCGCGGCCACGATGAGGGCGTTCGGTGCCTCAGCGGAGATCAACGCGGGCCGGGTGCGTGTCGGTCCGAGCGGGTACCGCGGCGCGATCCACAAGGTCGAGCCCGACGCCAGCGCCGCGTCGTACTTCTTCGCGGCTGCCGCCATCACGGGTGGTCGCGTGACGGTCGATGGCCTCGGCACGCGCTCGATGCAGGGCGACCTCGCCTTCGTTGACGTGTTGGCGCGGATGGGAGCAGCCGTACAGCACGGGGCGACGAGCACGACCGTCAGCGGCGGATCGCTTCGAGGCGTCGCCGCGGACCTCTCCGACCTCTCCGACACCGCGCCCACCCTCGCGGTCGTCGCTCCGTTCGCGTCCTCGGCGACCGAGGTGACCGGAATCGGCTTCATCCGGGCCGAAGGAGTCCGACCGCATCGCCGCGGTCGTCGCCGAGCTGCGGCGATGCGGCATCGATGCGTCGGATCGTGATGACGGCTTCGTCGTGCAGCCCGGTTCCGCCCATGGCGCGGAGATCGAGACCTACGGCGACCACCGCATGGCGATGAGCTTCGCGGTGCTCGGCCTGGCGGTGCCCGGCATCTCGATCGCCGACCCCGACTGCGTGAGCAAGACGTTCCCGGGCTACTTCGAGTCTCTGGAACAGCTTCGTTCCGACGCCGGGTAGGGTCACGCTCCGATGCGCGTGATCGCCATCGACGGGCCAGCCGGGGCGGGCAAGTCGACTGTGGCCCGAGCCCTCGCGGAGCGTCTCGACCTCGAGTACCTCGACACGGGCGCGATGTACCGCGGGGTGGCGTTCGCGGCGCTGCGCCGCGGGATCGACCCGTCGGAGAACGACGATGTCGCTCGGGTCGCGCACGACCTCGAGCTCGACGTGAGCGAGAAGGGCGTGTTCGTCGACGGCGTCGACGCGACCATCGAGATCCGCGGGCCAGAGGTCACCCGCGCGGTCAGCGTCGTTGCCGCGAATCCCGATGTCCGCGCGGAGATGCGACGCCGCCAGCGGGAATGGGCTGAGCTGCGCGGGGGAGGCGTCATCGAGGGCCGCGACATCGGGTCAGTGGTGTTCCCCGACGCCGAGCTGAAGGTGTACCTGACCGCGGATCCCGAAGTTCGGGCACAGCGGCGGCACAAGGAGGTCGCGGACCTGCGCTACGAGGAGGTCGCGGCATCGATCGCCGAGCGTGATGCGCGCGACGAAGGCCGGGCCCACGGCCCGCTCCGGGAGCCGGACGGCGCGGTCACGGTCGACACCACGGGTCGATCCATCGACGAGGTCGTCGGCGAGATCGTCGGGCTGTTGCCGTGAAGCAGCCGCCGATGTGGTTCTACCGCCTCGCGCGGATGGTCGTGATCACGTTCTGCAAGATCTGGTTCCGTGTGTCGTACGAGGGCACGCACCGCCTCCCGCCGACGGGCGCCTACGTGATCGCGCCGATCCATCGCTCGAACATCGACACGTTCGTGGCCGGCTGCGTGACCCGCCGACGAGTCCGCTTCATGGCGAAGGACTCGCTTTGGAAGGTGAAGCCGCTCGGGAAGTTCGTCGAGACGGTCGGGGCGTTCCCCGTGCACCGCGGCACCGCCGATGTCGAGGCCATCAAGACGGCGCTCGGCATCCTCGCGTCGGGCGAACCCGTGGTGCTGTTTCCGGAGGGCGCGCGCCAGAGCGGTCCGCTCGTGCAACCCCTGTTCGACGGAGCCGTCTATGTCGCCGCGAAGGCGGGCGTGCCGATCGTGCCGGTGGGTGTCGGGGGCTCAGAACGCTGCATGCCGAAGGGCAGCAAGTTCATCTACCCGTACAAGATCCACGTCGTGGTCGGCGACCCGATCCCGGCGCCGCCGATGGTCGGCCGTCGCGTCGACCGCGACGCATTGGCCAAGGTGACGGCCGAGCTGAAGGACAACCTGCAGACGCTCTTCGACGCGGCGCAGATCGCCGCCGGGGTGCGTTAGCCGCGGGCTCAGCGGCCGGCGATTCCTGCCGTTGCATCTGTCAGCCGCTGAGCGAGCCAGACCGGGATCACCGACAACACGATCACGACGACGGCGACGACGTTGACGATCGGCACTTGGTTCGGCCGGACGATGTTGTTGAAGATCCACTGAGGCAATGTCTCGATGCCGACGCCCGCGGTGAACGTGGTGACGACGATCTCGTCGAAGCTGAGCGCGAAGGCCAGCAGCCCGCCCGCGAGCAGTGCCGACCGAATCAGCGGAAATGTCACATACCGGTACGACTGGAACTTGTCGGCACCGAGGTCCGCTGCGGCCTCCTCGAGGTTTGGTGAGAGGCGCCGCAGCCTTGCGAGCACGTTGTTGTAGACGACGACGACGCAGAACGTCGCGTGGGCGACGATCAGCGTGAAGTAGCTGAGGGTGATGCCGGCCTGGTTGAAGCCGCGGTTGAGCGCGATGCCGCTGACGATGCCGGGGAGCGCGATCGGCAGCACGATGAGGAACGAGATCGAGTTACGGCCGAAGAATTTGAATCGGTGCACGGCGAGGCTGGCCATGGTGCCGAGCACGAGGGCCAGGAGCGTGGCCGCGAGACCGACCTTCACGGACGTCCACAGCGCGTCGCGCACGCCCGGGTTGTGACGAGCCAGGCTCCACCAGTGCAATGTGAGCCCGTCGGGCGGCCACGAGAGGTTGCCCGCCTCGTTGAAGGAGAGGATCGCGATCAGCCCGATCGGTACGTAGAGAAACGCGAGGCCGAGCGCGGTGATGACTCGCAAGACGATGCGGGCGACGGGGGAGAGCACCATCAGAGGTTGTCCAGCGCGCCCGTGCGACGAACCGCGAAGAGGTAGACGACCATGACGAAGACGGGGATCGTGCTCAACGCCGCGGCGAACGGGATGTTGTTCGCGCCGAAGTTTCGGAACACGACGTTTCCGATCATCTGGGTGGTGCCGCCGACGATGTCGACGCTGATGTAGTCGCCGAGGCTGAGCGAGAACGTGAAGATGCTGCCGGCGATGATCGCGGGCTTGAGCAAGGGCACGACAACGGCCACGAAGGTGCGCCCCGACTTCGCGCCGAGGTCGCTCGCGGCTTCGAGCATCGAGTTCGGCAGGCGCTCGAGGCCGGCGTAGATCGGGATGAGCATGTACGGGAGCCACAAGTAGCTGAGCGTGATGATGGTGGCCGTGAGCCCGTAGCCGGGCGTGTGCCCGAACACCTGCCGGACGATGCCCTCGGGGGCGAGCATCGCCCGCCACGCGTACGCCTTGACGAGGTAGCTCGCCCACAACGGCATCAAGACGAGGACGATGAGGATGCGGCGCGAGCGATCAGACACGACTTTGGCGAGCGTGAACGCCATCGGCATCGCGATCAGGAAGTCGATGACCGTCACCGTCGCGGCGACGAAGACCGTGCGGAGCGCCACGGTGCGGTAAGTGGGGTCGAACAGCTTGGCGAAGTTGTCG
The DNA here is from genome assembly GCA_963747215.1 of uncultured Acidimicrobiales bacterium. Classification (GTDB taxonomy): domain Bacteria; phylum Actinomycetota; class Acidimicrobiia; order Acidimicrobiales; family DATKAS01; genus DATKAS01. The sequence continues at coordinate 168,287 of CAVVET010000007.1, read as the reverse complement.
AGCGTGAACTCCTTCACGATCTGGGTCGTGAACGGATCGGTCTGTGTAGAACGCGGTGATCAGCAGCGAGACCAACGACCCGACGTAGGCGAAGGCGAGCCACGTCAGCGGGAGCGCGAGCAGCGCGATGAGCTGGGCGCGAGGCCGCGCGTCGAGGGCTCGTGACGCCCGACGGCCAAGGGCCGGCGATGGCGGGGTCGGTGAAGCGGGTGCCTCACCGACCCCGGTCGTGGTGGTTATGCCTTCACCTCGTCCCAGGCCTGCGTCCAGTCCTGGTAGGTCGTGCATTCGACGTCGCGGCCGTCGAGGCACTCCGCGGTCGGCGTCGTCCAGTACCGGATCTGCGCGGCGTACGCCTCGTCGCCGGCGTGGTAGGTGTCGCAGTGGCCTTCGTCCGCGGTCAGCTCGCAGGCCTTCGAGTTCGACGGCGCCTCGCCGTACCACTCCGCCACCTGAGCGTTCACCTCGGGCGAGATGATCCAGTCCATCCACATGTACATGCAGTTGGGGTGTGCAGCCGATGACGAGACCATCCACGTGTCGGACCATCCCGTGGAGCCCTCTTCGGGAACGATCGCCTTGACGTTCGTGCCGTCGGCCGTGATCAGATTGGTGATCACCTGCCAGGTGGTGCCGATGACGCTCGTGCCGTCGTTGAACGCGGCCTGCTCGTCCGTGTAGATGGACCAGTACTCCGACAGCAGGCCTTTCTGTGTCTTCAGCAGGTCGACGGCCGCCGCGAGCTGATCAGCGTCGAGCGCGTAGGGGTTCGTGATGCCGAGATCGGGCTGGGTCGCCGAGAGGTACAGCGCCGCGTCGGCGATATAGATCGGGCTGTCGTAGGCGGTGATCTTCCCGGCATGGGGCGAGTCAGGATCGAACACCGCACCCCAGGAGGTGAGGTCGTCGGTGACCTCGTCGGCGTTCCACATCAGGAGGTTGGCGCCCCAACCGTGCGGCACGCCGTACATCTGGCCGTCCACGGAGTTCCAGGGCTGATCCTTGAGGAAGTCGAAGACATCGGCATAGTTCGGGATCAGGTCGGTGTTGACCGGCGACACCTGGTCGGCGGCGATGAGGCGGAGGGTCGCGTCACCCGATGCGGACACGCCGTCGTACTCGCCGGTGCTCATCAGCTGAACCATCTCGTCGCTCGTGTTGCCGACCTTGACGTTGGTCTGGCAGCCGCGTCGCCTCCTCGAACGGAGTGACCCAGTCCGCGGCCGGGTCGGTCGACCCGTCCTCTGCGTAGCCGCCCCACGCGATGATGTTCAGCTCACCTTCGCCCTCTCCGAGCTCATCCAGCGCCTCGCCGCCACCGCCTCCTCCATCGTCGCCACACGCCGCGAGGAGCAGCGCCGCCGCGGCCGCGACGGCGGCCAGCTTCCTTCGTGTCTTCATGGGTTCCCCTTTGTGAGTTGTTCTGTCGATTCAGTCGATGTGCTGGCGTCTTCTGCCTCGGGCGCCCGGGGCAACAGCTGCTCGGCGTCGCGCTCCCAACAGAGCGTGACGGCGCGCCCCGGGACGGCCCACGCGCCGGCGGAGGCGGTGTCCTGGTTCTGCTCGATGACCGTGAGCTGTCCACCGACGTCGAGACCGATCGTGAAACGGGTTCGGTCGCCGAGGTAGAGCGAGTCGACCACGACGCCCATGCGCCTGCCGATCTTCGTCGCGGACGGCTGTCGCCCCGGACAACAGGCGCACCCGTTCGGGGCGGACGGTGAATGGGTTCGGCTCGCCCCGCAGCCGTTCCGCCACGTCGCCCGACAAGACGTTCGACGTGCCGACGAACCCGGCCACGAACTCCGAACTCGGATGCTGGTAGATCTCGGCGGGAGTGCCCACCTGCGCGACGTGGCCGCCGTTGAACACCGCGATGCGATCGCTCATCGCCAACGCCTCGTCCTGATCGTGCGTGACGTAGATGAACGTGATGCCGACCTCGGTCTGGATCCGCTTGAGCTCGATCTGCATCTCCTGACGGAGCTTGAGGTCGAGGGCGCCGAGCGGCTCATCGAGGAGCAGGACACGCGGTCGATTCACGAGCGCACGCGCGAGCGCGACCCGCTGACGTTGGCCGCCGGACAGCTGCGTCACTCGTCGCGTGCCGTAGCCGGCCAGCCGGACCAGCTCGAGTGCTTCCTCGGCCCGAGGCCGGCGCTCGGCCTTCGCGACCCGGCGGACCTTCAGGCCGAACTCGACGTTCTCGCCCACCGTCATGTGGGGGAACAGGGCGTAGTCCTGAAAGACGGTGTTCACGTCGCGGTCGTACGGGGCGACCTTGGAGACGTCCTGGCCGTGGAGCAGCACCTGCCCCGAGGTGGGCTGCTCGAACCCGGCGATCATCCGCAAACAAGTCGTCTTGCCCGATCCGGACGGGCCGAGGAACGTGAAGAACTCCCCCGAGTCGACCACGAGCGAGACGTCGTCAACGGCAACGACGTCGCCGAAGCGCTTCGTGACGCTCTCCAACGCGACGTCGTCGCGCCCCTGCCCCCTCATCGCGCCGCGACGCTACACGGGTGCTGATCGCGCATTCAGGATCGATTCCACTGCCCAGGTGGCGCTTCGCGACGGAAAACGCGGTCAGGCTCGGAGCGCCTCGAGGACGTCGCTCGCGGCGATGCCCCGATCGTCGACCGCCGGTCGCGCGGTAAGCGATCCGCCGGCAACGACCGTCGCCGCGACCTCGATGGCCGCCTGCAGATCTCGGATGTTGCGGGGCGGGGGGAAGTACTCGTCCTCGTCGGTGATGCGCACCTCTTCGACACCGTCTCGGGGATCGAGGCGGCGGATGACCGCTTCGACGAGCTCTTCGGGCGCCGACGCACCCGCGGTGACACCGACGACGCCGTGCAGCTCGGCGGGAAGCTCGTCGACCGAGTTGACGCGGTAGACCGCGGAACACCCCGCTTCGTGCGCCAGCTTTTCGAGGGCGCGCGTGTTCGAGGAGTTCGCGGACCCGATGACGACGATCGCGTCGCACCGCGGCGCCATCTCCATGAGGGCGGACTGGCGGTTCGTCGTGGCGAAGCAGAGATCGCTGCGCCCCGGCACCCAGACGTCGGGCCACCGCTCGCGTGACGCGTCGAGCGCCCCGGCCCAGTCACGATGGGAGAGCGTGGTCTGCGCGAGCACGGCGACCGGACCGTCGATGTCGGGGAGCGCACGTACGTCCTCGGCGGACTCGACGCGGTGCATCGCGTCCGGCGCGACCGCCATCGTGCCGATGGCCTCCTCATGCCCTTGATGGCCGACGTAGACGATCTGGTAGCCCTTGCCGGCGCGCACCCGCACCTCGTGGTGCACTTTCGTCACGAGCGGGCACACGGAGTCGACGACATAGCCGCCGGTGGCGCGCGCGCTGCGGCGACGACCTCGGGAGCCGACCCGTGCGCCGAGAGCATGAGCGGCGAGCCTGCGGGCACCGATGCGACGTCGTCGACGAAGCGAACGCCGAGCGCGGTGAAGCGATCCACGACGAGCTTGTTGTGAACGATCTCGTGGTAGCAGTACACGGGCGGCTCGAAGGCCCGCACCATCCACGCCAACGCCTTGATCGCCATCTCGACCCCCGCGCAGAAGCCTCGAGGCGAGGCGAGAAGCACGCGATCGACAGCCATCGGAAGTCACGGTATCGGGGCGCGCCGGGGGTCGAACCACTGTGCTCGCGGGCGGTGGAACCGCCGCCACCCCGTATCCTTGGTGGATGTCCTCGCCTCGAGTCGTCGCTGTCGCGCCCGGCTCGCCGGCGGAGGGTGCCGGGCTCCACGTCGGCGATCGCGTCGAGGCGATCAACGGGCAGGCACCGCGTGACGTCATCCAGTGGCAGCTGCTGACCGACGAGCCCGAGCTCGAGCTCGAGGTGTTGCGCGGCGGCCTCCAGCTCACGGTCGAGATCGCCAAGCGACCCGGCGAGCCGCTCGGTGTCGAGGTGCACTCGGCGCTGTTCGACCAGCTGCGCACGTGCGACAACCACTGCGAGTTCTGCTTCATCTACCAGCTGCCGCCGGGCCTGCGCCGCAGCCTCTACGCGAAGGACGACGACTACCGGCTCTCGTTCCTCTACGGCAACTACACGACGCTGACGCGGTTCACCGAGGCCGACCTCGAGCGGGTGATCACCGAGCGTCTCAGCCCGCTCAATGTGAGCATCCACACGACCGACCCGGACCTGCGGACGCGCATGCTGCGCAACCGGCGTGGCGCGACCAGCTTGCGGTGGCTGCGCGCGCTGCTCGACGCCGGCATCACGATCCACGGTCAAGTCGTCGTGTGCCCCGGCGTCAACGACGGCGACGAGCTCGACCGCACGCTCGCGGGAGTCCTCGACCGCTATCCCGAGCTCGCATCGGTCTGCGTCGTTCCCCTCGGAGTGAGCCGCTGGTCCTCGGAGACGTCGCTTCGACCCCACACCGTCGAGGAGGCCGAGCGCGTCGTCGACACCGTCGAGGAGTGGCAAGAGACGTTCTTGCGTGTGCTCGGACGGCGCGTCGCGTTCCTCGCCGACGAGTACTACCTGCTCGCCGATCGTCCCTTCCCCGACGCCGAGGCATACGAGGGGTTTCCGATGCACGAGGACGGCGTCGGCATGGCCCGCACGTTCGAGCTCGAGATGCACGGTGTCGTCGACGAGCCCACCGGCATCGCCCCCGGGTTCTTCGCGTGGGTCGACGGCGCTCCGGCTGAGGGCTACCGCGCGCCGCGCGCGGCCGGCCGGAACGGTGACGCTCATGCCGCGGCGGGATGCCCCTGTCGCGATCCTCACGGGGGAGTACGGCGCGCGCGTGCTCGGGCCGCTCGTCGACGAGCTCGGCCGTGACGACGTGCGCATCCTGCCGGTGCCCAACGAATTCTTCGGCGGGAACATCGGTGTCGCCGGCCTGCTGGTCGGTGAGGACCTCGCCCGCGTGCTCGGTACAGCAGCCGAGCGGCCACCGGTACCTGCTTCCCGATGTGTGCCTCTCGGAGGGGCGGTTCCTCGACGGGCTCACGCCCGCCGATCTTCCGCGGCCCGTCGAGATCGTGGCGACAGACGGAGTCGCGTTGCGATGCCGTGCTGGGTCTCGAGGTCGCATTGGCCGGAGTGCGCTCGTGAGCACTCCCGTCGTCGCGATCGTGGGGCGTCCGAACGTCGGCAAGTCGACGCTCGTGAACCGGCTCGTCGGGCGGCGCGAGGCGATCGTCGAGGAGCTGCCGGGCGTCACCCGTGACCGCAAGGCGTTCGAGGTCGACTGGCAGGGACGCAACTTCACCGTGATCGACACTGGAGGCTGGCTTCCGGTGGCTCGACGCTTGACTCGCAGGTGAGCGCGGAATCCGAGCGGGCGGCCGGATGTCGCTGCCGCACTCGACCTCGGTCCGCCTCGACGACAGCGTCTACGGGGCCGGTCTGCAGCGTCGCTTCCGCAAGGGTTTCATGTACGCGGACGCGCGCGTCGACGACGCGCGGCTGGTCGTCGCCAACGCGATGTCGGCGCGCGACCACGGCGCCGACATCCGTGTCGGCACGCGCTTCCTTGCGGCGCGACGCGACGCGGGCCTGTGGCACGCCACGCTCGAGGGACCGCGCGGACGCGACGAAGTCGCCGCGCGCGCGATCGTCAACGCAGGGGGACCGTGGGTCGCCGACGTGCTGGCCGCCACCGACGCGACGCCGTCGGGCGCACGCGTGCGCCACGTCAAGGGCAGCCACATCGTGGTGCCGCGCGTCCACCCCGAGGAGCACGCGTACATCCTGCAGAACTCGGACAACCGCATCGTCTTCGTGATCCCGTATCTCGAGCGCTATTCGCTGATCGGCACCACCGACGTGCCGGTCGACGACTACGACGCGCCGCACATCTCGGACGAAGAGATCGACTACCTGATCGAGCTGGCCAACGCCTATCTCGCCAAGCCGCTCACGCGCGCCGACGTCGTGTGGACCTACAGCGGCGTGCGGCCGCTCTACGACGACGGGTCGTCGGACCCCTCGGCGGTGACGCGCGACTATGTGCTCAAGGTCGATGCGACCGACGGCCCGCCCGGACCGGGCCGCGCGCCGGTGCTGTCGATCTATGGAGGCAAGATCACGACCTACCGCAAGCTCGCGGAGTCCGCGCTCGCCGAGCTGGCGCCGCATTTCCCCGCGATGCGGCGTGCGTGGACGTCGGGAGAGCCGCTTCCCGGCGGCGACCTGCCGGGCGGCCATCGCGGCGCGTACCTGAACTCGCTCGTCGCGCGCTATCCGGCGATCCCGGCCGACGTGCTGCGCCCGTTCGCGCGCCGCCACGGCAGCAATACGCCGCGCGTGCTCGGCGACGCCAGGCGGATCGGCGACCTGGGCGAGTCGTTCGGCGGCGGCCTGTTCGCGCGCGAGGTCGACTACCTGGTCGAGCACGAATGGGCGCGCGAGCCCGACGACGTGCTGTGGCGCCGCACCAAGTGCGGGCTGCCGATGACGGCCGCCGAGCGTGCGCGTTCGTCCGCGTACGTGACGGCGCGCGCGGCGCGGGCATGAGCGCGACCACCCTGGCGGCGAGGCCGCGGCCCCTCGCCGACATGCCGCACGAGGCGCGGCGCGCGATCCGCGGCGTCCTCACCGACATCGACGACACGCTGACGACGCATGGCCGGCTGACGTCGGCCGCCTATGCCGCGATGGAACGCCTGCGGCGGGCCGGCAAGCTCGTCGTGCCGATCACCGGACGCCCCGCCGGGTGGTGCGACCACATCGCGCGCATGTGGCCGGTCGACGGCGTCGTCGGCGAGAACGGCGCGCTGTGGATGCGCCACGACGATGCGCGCGGCAGGCTCGTCCGCGCCTACGCCGTCGACGCGGCGCAACGCCGCGCGAACCGGGGGCGCCTCGACGCAGCCGCGCAGCGCGTGCTGCGCGAGGTGCCCGGCACGGCGCTCGCTTCCGACCAGCCCTACCGCGAGGCCGACATCGCGATCGACTTCCGCGAGGACGTGCCGCCGCTGCCACGCGACGCGGTCGACCGCATCGTGGCGATCATGGAGGCCGAGGGCCTGACCGCCAGGGTGTCGTCGATCCACGTGAACGGCTGGATCGGCCGCTACGACAAGCTCGGCATGACGCGCACCTTCCTCGCCGACGCGCTCGCGATCGACCTCGACGCCGAGCGCGAGCGCTTCGTGTTCGTCGGCGACTCGCCCAACGACGCGCCGATGTTCGCGTACTTCCCGCATGCGGTGGGCGTGGCGAACGTGCGCGCGTTCCTCGACCGGATCGACACGCCGCCGGCGTGGATCACGCGGGCCGAGGCGGGCGAAGGCTTCGTCGAGCTCGCCGACGCGCTGCTCGCGGCGTGACGCGCCACGCACGCGAACCCAGGGGAGCGCCATGATCGCCACGTTCAAGGATCGACTGCAGCGCCACGAGCTCCTCTGCGGCACGATGGTGTTCGAGTTCTTCACGCCGGGCATCGCGCAGATCGTGCGGGCGGCGGGCGCCGACTTCATCCTCTACGACATGGAGCACAGCGGCGCCGACGTCGAGACGATGAAGGCGCAATTCGCGCATTGCCGCGGGCTGCCGCTCGCGCCGCTGGTGCGCGTGCCGGTGAACGAGTACACCTACATCGCACGCGTGCTCGACGCCGGCGCGCACGGCGTGATGGTCCCGATGGTCGACTCGGTCGACGACGCAGCGCGCGCGGTGCGCTCGATGCAGTACCCGCCGATCGGCCGACGCGGCTCGGCGTTCGGCATGGCGCACGACGACTACCTGCCCGGGGCGCCGGTCGACAAGATCGCGGCGGCGCGCGCGAAGACCGCATTGATTGCGCTGATCGAGACGCCCGGCGGCGTAGCGGCGGCGGACGCGATCGCCGCGCTGCCCGGCGTCGACATGCTGTGGCTCGGCCACTTCGATCTCACCAACTTCATGGGCATCGCGGGCCAGTTCGACCACCCGGACTACCTGGCGGCCGTCGATCGCATCGTCGCGGCCGCGCGTCGCCACGGCAAGCCGGCGGGCTTCCTCGCGCTCGACGACGACTGGGCGCGGCGCTACCACGCGAAGGGGTTTCGCGTGCTGGCGTACGGGCTCGATTCGCAGCTGCTGCAGAGCTCGCTGCGGAAAGGCATCGAGGGGATTCGCTCCCTCTGAGACGCGCGCTCCGCGGGGCGGGCGAGCACCCCGACCCGTGTCACTCCTTGAGCTCGATGCGCGAGCGCGTGATGACGTCGCCCAGTCGCCGGCGCTCGTTGCGCCATGAACGACTCGAACGCCGACGGGCGCGTCGCCCGCGGGCACCGCTCCGGTCTTCAGCACCTTGTCCCGGACCTCGGCGTTGGTCATCGCCTTGACGATCTCGTCGCCCAGGCGCCTGACGACGTCGGGCGGCGTGCCCACCGGCGCGACGACGCCCCACGACTGCGTGATCTCGTAGCCGGGCACCGTGTCGGCGACGTCGGCAGCTCGGGCAGCGACGGGTTGCGCTCGCTGCCCGTGGTCGCGAGCGCGCGCACGCGGCCCGCGTTCATGTGCGCGCCGGCGGCGAGCGGCGAGGTGATGATGTACTGCGCGTTGCCGGCGATCACGTCGAGCAGCGCGGGCGCCGCGCCCTTGTACGGGATGTGCGCGACCTTGATGTCCGCGAGCAGGTTGAGCATCTCGCCGGCGAGGTGCGCGGGCGTGCCGATGCCGGCCGACGCGTAGTTGAGCGCGCCGGGCCGCTCCTTCGCGTACTTCACGAGCTCGGCGACGCTGATCGCCGGCACCGCGTTGTTGACGACCAGGACGTTCGACGCGGTCGCGATGCGCGCGACCGGCACGAAGTCGCGTCACCGGATCGTAAGGCAGGTCCTTGCGCAGGTTCGGCAGGATCGCGTAGATCGCGGTCGTCGTCATCAGCAGCGTGTAGCCGTCGGGCGGCGACTTGGCGACGATTTCCGCGCCCAGCACGCCGCCCGCGCCGGCGCGGTTGTCGACGATCACCTGCTGTCCGAGCGACTCGGACGAGCTTCTGCGCGACGAGACGGCCGAGCTGGTCGGGCGCGCCGCCGGGCGGAATCGGCGACGACGAGGCGGATCGGCCGGTTCGGGATACGCCTGCGCGATGCGCGCCTGCGCTGATCGCGAGCGCCGAGAGCGCCAGCACCACGAGCCCACTGCGATGGAGCATCGTCATGCGGCCTCCTCCGTTGCGAAGGTGTTCATCGATGCGCGGTTCCGCCGCCCCGCGCCTTGCCGGCGAGCTCGCGAATCATCTGCGCGACCGCCTGCACCGCCGCGCTCGCGTGGCGACGCGCGCTGACGACCAGGAAGAACGTCTGCCAGATCTCCGGCTCGACGATGCGCGCCCCCGCGAGCTCCTTCGCGGCTACCTCGACCGCGATCGCGTTCGGCGACGCCAGCGAGTACAGGCCGCCGCGCGCGACCAGCTTCTTCATCACGTGGATCGAGTTCACCTCGACCGCGATGTTGAGCGTGAGACCCGCACGGCGCGCCTCCTCCTCGACGAGCACGCGCCCGCCGTTGGGCATCGTCGCGATCGCGAGCGGCAACCGGGCGAAGCGCGAGAACGGGATCGTCCTGCGTCGCACCTCGGGATCGTCGGCCCTGGCGACGAGCCCCAGCGGCACCTCGAAAAGCGTGTGGAACTCGCCCAGCGCGGGCGGCGGCGCCAGCGACACGATGCCGAGGTCGACGCGCCCGTCGGCCAGGCTCTCCTCGATCTGGCGGGTCGGGCCTTCGGCGATTTGCAGGCGGACGTTCGGATGGCGGCGGCGCGCGAGCGCGACCAGGTCGCCGCACAGCGGCCAGCTCACCGAGGGCTGCACCGCGATCCGGACGACGCCGCGCAGCGCGAGCGCGTCGTCGGCGACGAGCTCGGCGAGACGGTCGACTTCCGCGGTGAGCGCCTCGGCGCGCGGGCAGGAGCCGCCGGCCCGCAGGCGTCAGGCGCGCGCCGCGGCCGGTGCGGTCGAACAGTCGCGCCGCGAGCTCGCGCTCGAGTGCGCCGATCCGCTTGCTCACCGCCGACTGCGTCGACGACGCGAGCGCCGCCGCCCGCGAGAAGCTTCCCGTGGCGGCGACCTGCAGGAACAGCCTGAGCGGCTCGAGCTCCATGGGGCGATGGGCTATTCCATGGCAGAATAGCCCAACCAGCGGCATGTTCCTAGGGGCATGCCTCGACCCTCCTCCCGCCACCCCCACGATGACGCCGACCAACCTGCTCGTCCTGATGTCCGACGAGCACAACCCGAAGTTCCTCGGCGCCGCCGGCCATCCGTTCGTCGCGACGCCGAACCTCGACGCGCTCGCCGCGCGCGGCACGCGCTTCACGTCCGCCTACACGACCTGCCCGATCTGCGTCCCGGCGCGCGCCGGCTTCGCGGTCGGCCGCTACGTGCACGAGATCGGCTACTGGGACAACGCCGACGGCTACGACGGCGCGATCCCGAGCTGGCACCACCGGCTGCGCGAGGCCGGCCACCGCGTCGTGTCGATCGGCAAGCTGCACTTCCGCGGCCGGCCCGGCGACGACCACGGCTTCTCCGAGGAGATCGTGCCGATGCACATCGTCGAGGGCATCGGCGACGTGAAGGGCCTCGTGCGCGAGAACATCCCGAAGCGCAAGGGCGGCGACAAGATGGCGAAGCGCGCGGGCCCCGGCGAGTCGTCGTACACGGTGTACGACCGCGACATCGCGGCGCGCGCGCAGGTGTGGCTGCACGAGGAGGCGCCGAAGTGGCGCGACCGCCCCTGGGTGCTGTTCGTGTCGTTCGTCGCGCCGCACTTCCCGCTGACCGCGCCGCCGCGTGGTTCTACCGCTACTGGCAGCAGGACCTGCCGATGCCCAAGCTCTACGCGAGCGAGCTGCGGCCGACGCCATCCCTACCTCGACGACTACGCGCACACGGTCGACTACGACACGCATTTCCGCTCGCGAGGCCGACGTGAAGCGCGCGATCGCCGGGTACGCGGGGCTCGTGAGCGCGATGGACGAGAACGTGGGCCTCGTGCTCGCGGCGCTCGACGCGGCGGGCCTCGCGCGGCAGCACGCGCGTGATCTACACGAGCGACCATGGCGACAACGTCGGCGCGCGCGGCCTGTGGGGCAAGTCGACGCTCTACGAGGAATCCGCGGGCGTGCCGCTCGTGATGGCCGGGCCGGACATTCCGGCCGGCCGCGTCGTCGACACGCCCGTGTCGCACATCGACTGCGCGCCGACGATCCTCGAGGCGGCCGGCGTGCCGCTGCCGCGCGGCGGACGACGCGCTGCCCGGCGCGTCGCTGTTCGCCGTCGCCGCAGGCGCGCAGCCCGACGCGGCCGGTGATCTCCGAATACCACGCGATCGGCGTCGGTCGCCGGAGCGTTCATGCTCGCGCTATCGGTCGCTGGAAGTACTGCCACTACGTCGCCTACCCGCCGCAGCTCTTCGACCTGGACGCCGACCCCGAGGAGACGATCGACCTCGCCGGCGATCCGCGCTACCGCGCCGACGCTCGCCGAAGGCGAGCGGCGCCTGCGCGCGATCCTCGATCCCGACCGGTCGATGCGCGCGCCAAGCGGCGCCAGGACGAGTTGCTCGCGAGCCTCGGCGGGCGCGAGGCCGCGCTCGCGCGCGGCGATCTCGGGTTCACGCCGGCGCCGGGGACGCAAGCCGAGTTGAACTAGCGGAAAGCGCCAGGCCTGGCCACGTACCGGTAGCGGTGCGACAGGCGTTCGCGCCTGTCCCGAGGGCTCACTCGGGCGGCTTGCCCGTGCCCGATACCGGACCGCCGGATCGGCAACGCGCCCACCCCGGCGAACATCGCGCGTCGCTGCCGAGCGCCTCCTCGATGCGCAGCACCTCGTTCCACTTCGCCATGCGCTCGCTGCGCGCGAACGAGCCGACCTTGAGCTGGCCCGCGTTCCAGCCGACCGCGAGATGCGCGATCGTCACGTCCTCGGTCTCGCCCGAGCGCGCCGAGACGATCGTGCCGAAGCCGTGCGCGCGGCCGGCGTCGAGCGCGGCGCGCGCCTCGGTGAGCGTGCCCGCCTGGTTCGGCTTGACGAGCACCGCGTTGCACGCCTGGTCGTAGCGCCGCGCGGTCGACTCGCGGCGGCGTTGGTCGTCGAGGTAGTCGTCGCCGACGATCTGGACGCGCGCGCCGCCGCCTCGCCGAAGCGGATCCACGCGACGCGGTCGTCCTCGGCCGAACGGGTCCTCGATCGACGCGATCGGGTAGCGCGCGATCCAGTCGAGCAGGATCGCCGACCAGCGCGTCGCGGTCGAGGTCGTGTCCGTCGAGCGCGAGCCGGTAGCGCCCGTCGACGGCCGAATTCGGAGGCGGCGATGTCGAGCGAGATCGCGACGTCGGCGCCGGGCTGCAGTCCCGCGCGCTCGATCGCGCGCACCAGCAGCTGTCAGCGCCTCCTCGTTCGACGCGAACGCGGGCCACCAGCCGCCTTCGTCGGCGACGCCGCGCGAGCTTGCCCGCCTCCTGCCATGAGCGCCCCGGCCGCGCGGTACACCTCGGCGACGATCGCGATCGCGTCGCCGAAGGTCCACGCGCCGACCGGCATCACCATGAAGTCCTGCACGTCGACGCGACGGCCGGCGTGGGCGCCGCCGCCGAAGATCTGAACCTCGGGCAGCGGAAGCCGTGACCGGCCGCGTTGCCCGCGAGATACTTCCACAGCGGCACGCCGCACGCCATCGCCGCGGCGTGCGCGACGGCCATCGAGACCGCGACCGTCGCGTTGCCGCCGAGCCTCGCCTTGTTCGGCGTGCCGTCGAGCGCGACGATCGCCGCGTCGATGGCGGCCTGGTCGAGCGCGTCGCGGCCGCGCAGCGCGGCGGCGATCGTCGAGCGCACGTTCTCGCAGGCCTCGAGGACGTCGATGCCGCCGAAGCGCGTGCCGCCGTCGCGCAGGTCGACCGCCTCCGCGTGCCGCGCGACGCGCCGGCCGGAGCGATCGCGCGGCCGCGCGCGCCGCCCGCGAGCACGACGTCGGCCTCGACGGTCGGGCGTCCGCGCGAGTCCCAGACGCGCCGCGCGCGGACCGCGGCGATCGACGTCGCGCTCATCGGAGGGACACCGGACGGTCCCGAAGGAACGCGCCGACGCGTCCGGGCGGGCTATCGGAGCGGGTCATGGGCTGGAGTGCGCGCAGGCTCGACGCGCATTGTCGTCCATACGCATCCGCCAGGCGGCCGCGATGGCGTCCAGCGCCGCGGGGGCGCTCGCGATCCGGGGCCGCGCGAAGGCACGCACCGCTTCGCGATCGCGCTCGTCGGTCAGGTACTCGACCGGCGACTTGCCGTCGATCCGCGCGAGCAACAGCGCGGGCAGCAGCGCAGCGGTGCGCCGCTCGAGCGTCGCGCCACGGTTCCCATGCGACGTGGGGCCGGTAGCCCTCGACCAGCGCGGCGTACGCGTCGAGGCAGCGTCCGCGGTTCGCGGGCCTCCACGCGCCCTTCAGCAGCAGGTGGTTCAGGACGAACGCGAGGTCGAACGCGGGATCGCCGAACCAGGCGCATTCGGCGTCGAGGATCACCGGCCCCTCGGGGCCGATCAGGAGGTTCTTGGGACTGAAGTCGCCGTGGACGAGCACCCGTCGCGTCGTCGCGGTCGTCGCGACCAGCCGTCCCAGCGGGTCCGCGAGGTCGGGGATGCGCCCGGGCGGTCGCCTCCAGGTAGGGCTCGAGGCGGATCGCGTGGAACAGCGCATCGTTGGCGAACGCACGCGCCAGGTCGGCACGATCGGCGGTGGCGGCGTGGATGCGGCCGAGGACGTCGCCGACGGCGCGGGCGGCCGGGATGTCGATCGTGCCGTCGCGCAGCAGCGACTTCCAGACCGGATAGCGCTCCGGCGGGAGCCAGCTCATCGCGAAGGCGCCGGCCTCCTCGTCGTCGCCGAGGATCGCCGGGACGGCCGAGGGGACGATGCCGCGCCACGGCCCGGAACCACGCGACCTCGTGCCGATTGCGCCCGACCGGCACCTGCCAGTCGGCCGCTGACCTTGAGCCGCGAGAGGGCACGCTTGACGCAGAACGTCGTCCCCGGCGATTCGACCCGCCAGATGTCCGAGGACACGCCGCCCGCCAGCGGAACCGAGCCGGAACGATTGGTTAGCGCTCACTATCGCCATTCTCAGCAACGCACCGCGGATTTCGCGGTACACTGCCTCCCCTTCCGGCATGGCATCGGCGGGGGCGTCACCGCTCATGATGCGAAAAACGAGTGCGCGGAACGATATTTGCATTCGGGTCCGGAACCGGCACGGGAGCGACCGCCGCCAAGTCGTTGATGCGGCGGAAAGCCGGATGGGGGCAGGGAGGAGCAATGATCCGCTACGGGTTCTCGATCAAGACGCGCTACGGCCAGCGCGTCGACAACATCCACATCATGGCCGGCACGCAGGACGACGCCGAGCGCCGCCTGCGGCAGATGTATCACCACTGCGAAATCCTCGAGTGCCGCGGCGAAGCCGTCCCGCGTCGCGTCGACGTGCTCGATGTCGAAGGCGTGATCGGCATGATCAGCGCAGCCGCCGCCGTCAGCCCAGAAAGCCGGCACCCACTAGCTCGTCCAGCAATTCCTGGTAGTCGCGCGCGCCACGGCTGTCCGGCGCGTGCCGGAACACGTCGAGCCCCGCCGCGGGGCTCTCCGCGAGCTTCACGTTCTCGCGGATGCGCGTGACGCACACCTCCTCGGGCCGGAACGCGCGCGCCATCGCGGCCACGACCTCCGCGCTCATCTTCCGCCGCATGTCGAACCGCGTGATCACGTAGCGCCGCGGAAGGCGCTGCTTGAACACCGGCTCGAGCGCATTCAGCGAGTGCTCGACCTCCTTGGCGCCCTGGACCGCGAGGTAGTCCGCCGACACCGGCACCAGCAGCAGGTCGCACGCGAACACCGCGTTCAGCGACAGCACGTTGAGCAGCGGGCAGCAATCGATCACGCACCGGCCCGCGGATCGCGTCCTTCGCGCGCAGCGCGTGGCGCAGCCGCGTGACCACGTTGAACCCCTTGCCGAGCACCGCGTCGAGCTTCGCGAGCTCCATGTGCGCCGGACAGCACGATGACGCCGCTTCGCGCTCGACGCGCGCGACGTCGGCGATCGGCCGCTGGCGCGCGAAGAAGCCGTACATGGTGTCGTCGGCGGCGCGCGGCTGCACGCCGAACACGTGCGACAGGTGTCCCTGCGGATCGAGGTCGATGCCGATCGGTCGCTGGCCGCCCTGCGCCACGGCGGCGAGCAGGTTGAGCGTCGTCGTGGTCTTGCCGACGCCGCCCTTCTGGTTGAAGACCGCGATGATGGCCATTGGGGCGAGGATACCGTGAACGCGGGCCTCCGCCGGCGTACGGCTTTCCCGGGCGACGCGCGGCCGCGACTCAAATCACGCGCCTCCGCACCTGCGTGACGACGATTTCGGCGAGCACCACGACGGCGAAGATGGCGAACAGGATCATCGGCGACGCGGTCCCACTGGAACAGGTTCATCGCCGTGTCGAGCGCCATGCCGATGCCGCCGGCGCCGACCAGGCCCAGCACCGCCGACTCGCGCACGTTGATGTCCCAGCGGAACAGCACGATCGACCAGAACGCGGGCTTGACCTGCGGCCAGTAGCCCTTGGCTCAGCACCGAGAGCCACGGCGCGCCGGCCGCCGTGCAGCGCCTCGATCGGCGCCGCGGTTGCGCCTCCTCGAGCGGCCTCGCCGAACAGCTTGCCGACGAAGCCGATCGAGCGGAACGCGATCGCCAGCGTGCCGGCGAGCGCGCCCGGCCCGAAGATCGCGACGAACAGCAGCGCCCACACGAGCGAGTTGACCGAGCGCGACTGACACCAGCAGGAGCTTGGCGCCAGGTAGTTCAGCGTGCGGCGTCGGCACGATGTTGCTGCGCCGCCAGCACGCCGATCGGCAACGCCATCACCACCGCGAGGATGCGTGCCGAGCGTGGCGATGTGCAGCGTCTCGATCAGCGCGTCGTGCACGCCTTTCGGATAGTAGCGCCAATGCGATCGGCCACATGCGCGCGAGCAGGTCCGCCATCTGCTCCGGCGCGTCGAGCAGGAACTCCGGGATCACCTCGACGGTGCGGATCGACAGCACGATCGCGGCGACGATCGCGAGGTAGACCGCGAAGCGCGCCAGCCGCTGCGCCGGCGTGAAGCGGCGCCAGTCGCGTCCGGAGCGGCGCCGGCCTCCGCTATCGTCGTCACTCGCGCGCGCTTGCGCGCACCGACGCCGCGCATCGACGTGAAGCGCCGCCCAGCGTCTCGCCGCGCGTCGAAGAATACGCCGCGCACCCACTCGCCAGCACCTCGCCGACCATGATCAGCGACGATGATCGACGAGCAGGATCGCGCAGACGAAGTCGTAGTCGAAGCGCTGGAACGCGGCGAACAGCGTGCCGCCGATGCCGCCCGCGCCGACGATGCCGACCATCGTCGAGTTGCGCAGGTTCGAAGTCGAGCTGGTAGGTCGCAAAGCCGATGAAGCGCGACGAACACCTGCGGCAGCACGCCGTAGGCGATCACGATTCATGAACGGCGCGCCGGTCGCGCGCACCGCCTCGACCTGCTTCGAGCGAGATCTCCTCGATCGCCTCGGCGAACAGCTTGCCGATGAAGCCGATCGACGCGACGGTCAGCGCGAGCGATCCCCGCCAGCGCGCCGAAGCCGACCGCCTTGACGAACACGATGGCGACGATCACCGGATGGAACGAGCGGCACAGCGCGATCAGCACGCGCGCCGGCCACGTCGCCCACGCCGGCATCAGGTTGCGCGCGGCGAGCGAGCCCGATCGGCAGCGACGAGCACGATGCCGAGAGTCGAGGCGAGCACCGCGATCTCGCAGGCTCTCGGTGAGGCCCTTGAGCAGGAGCTCCCAGCGCGAGAAATTCGGCGGAAACATGCGGTCGATGAACCGCGCGCCGTTGTCCAGGCCGATCATGAAGCGCGCCCAGGTGAAATCGAGCTGCGGCGCACGCGTAGACGACGTAGGCGGCGAGCGCGAGCCAGCGCGACGCGCGTCCCAGCCAGTGCGGAACGGGTCGCGCGCGGACGGCGCCTGCGGGCGCCGCGCTCAGCGCAGCCATTCCTCGCCGCCGTAGATCGACTTCAGCATGCTCGTCGCCGAGCGCGGCCGGCGGCGCCGTCGTAGACGACGCGGCCCGTCCGACATGCCGACGATGCGGTCGGCGAAGCGCCGGGCGAGCTCGACGTCGTGCATGTTGACGATGCACCGGGATGTCGCGCTGGCGCGGCCCAGATCGCGCATCAAGCTGCATGATCTCGACCGACGTCTTCGGGATCGAGCGAGGAGGTCGGCTCGTCGGCGAGCAGCAGCGCGCGGCTGCTGCATCACGCGCGCGCGCGATGCCGACGCGCTGGCGCTGGCCGCCCGACAGCGCGTCGGCGCGCGTGGTTCGCGAATCCGGCGAGGCCGACGGCGTCGAGCAGCTCGAACGCCGTCGTCGATGTCGGCCTGCGGGAAGCGTGCGCAGCGAGCGCGTCGCCAGCGGCGACACGTAGCCGAGGCGCCCGGAGAGCAGGTTCTCCATCACGGTGAGGCGCTCGACCAGGTTGTACTCCTGGAACACCATGCCGATCTGCCGGCGGGCCTGGCGCAGCGCGCGTGCCGGCGAGCCGCGCGAGGTCCGACGCCGTCGAACAGGATCTCGCCGGCGGTCGGCTCGACCAGCCGGTTGATGCAGCGGATCAGCGTCGACTTGCCGGTGCCCGACGGCCCGATGATCGCGGTGATGCCGCGTGCCGGCGATCTCGAGGTCGATGTCGACGCAGCACCGGCTTGCCCGGCACGTAGGACTTCGACAGGCGCTTGAGGCTCAGCATCCTTGGGCGCGATGCACGGGGCGCGAGCGCGCCCAGTTCGCGGCGGAAGCGTCACTTCTTCTTCGCGGCTGCTGCGGCGGCCTCGGCCTCGCGCTTGCTCTCCTTCTCGTAGGCCGCGCGGTCGAACGCTCTCGCCCGAGCCCTCGGCGACCCTGCCGCACGACCTCCCAGTCGTTCTTGTAGTTGATCGGGAAGAACCGGTCGGCGCCCTCGAACGCCTTCTGCATCTCGGACGGGAAGCGGTAGTCGTAGAAGCAGCTCGAGCATCTTGTCGACGAGCTTCGGATCGAGGTCGTGCGCGTACGCGAACGACGAGGTCGGGAACTTCTGGCTGCGGTAGATCACGCGGAAGTCGCTCCTCCTTGATCTGTCCGCGCGCTGCGCCATCCGGATGAACACGTCGGAGGCGACCGGCGCCGCGTCGTAGTCGCCGGAGTTGACGCCCGAGCACCGACTGGTCGTGCTTGCCCGAGAACAGCGACCTTGTAGTCCTTGTCGGGGACGAGGCCCTCGGCCGGGAACAGCGCGCGCGGCGCGAGGTTGCCCGAGTTCGACGACGGCGACGTGTGCGCGACCTTCCTGCCCTTGAGGTCCGAGAGCTTCTGGTACGGGCGTGTTCGCCTTGACGATCACGATCAGGTTGTAGCCCTGGAATTCCTTCTCGTAGCCCTTGCACCGCGAACGGCACCGCGCCGGCGAGGTTGACCGCGAACGCCGTCGGGCCGGTCGAGAAGCCGCCGACGTGCAGGCGGCCCGAGCGCATCGCCTCGATCTCGGCCGCGTTCGACTGCACCTGGTAGAACACGACCTTCTTGTCGAGGCACTGCGGCGAGGTGCGTCGTGAACGGCTTGAAGATGTTCTCGTACACGGCAGGATCCTCGACCGGCGTGTACGTGAAGACGATCGTCGACGGGTTCTTCCACTTCTTCGGGTCGGTCGGCGCGTCCGCGACGAGGTCGCCGTTCGCGTCGCAGTACATCGTGTCGAGCTCGCCCCGGTCCTTGCACGCGTCGGCGGCGAGCACGGATGGGGATGCCGCGGACGCGGCGAGCGCGAGCGCGGCCAGGATCGAAACCAGGGGGCGGGACATGGAATCTCCTCGTTGTGCGGGCCGGCCTGCGGGGCCAGTCGGGGCGCGTCCGCGTCTGTCGCGCGGGGTCGTCGTCGACCGGCGACCATCTTACACGCGGAGCCAGGGCGCGCAGCCCCGGCGGGGAGCCCGCATGCCGCGTAGAATGCGCGGGTTCCGCGTCCGCGCCCGCCCTTGTCCGCCTCGCCCGTCCACGTCGATCGTGATGGCCGCCGGCCAGGGGAAGCGCATGCGCTCCGCCCGCCCGAAGGTGCTGCACCCGATCGCCGGCCGTCCGATGCTCGCGCACGTGCTCGACGCCGCGCGCGCGATCGCGCCGGTGGCGATCGCGGTCGTCGTCGGCCACGGCGGCGACGAGGTCGACCGCGCGCTCGGCGCGCCAGGCCTCGCGTTCGTGCGCCAGGATCCGCCGCGCGGCACCGGCGACGCGGTGCGCGTCGCGCTCGCCGCGCTGCCGCGCGACGGCGTCACGGTCGTCATCAACGGCGACACGCCGCTGATCCCCGGACCGCTGCTGCATGCGCTCGCCGAGCGCGCGGCGCGCGGGCATCTCGCGCTGCTGACCGCGCACACTCCCGACCCCGCGGGACTCGGCCGCATCGTGCGCGACGGCGCAGGCGGCGTCCGGCGCATCGTCGAAGATCGCGACGCCTCGCGCGTCCGAGCGCGCGATCGACGAGATCTACACCGGCGTGCTCGCGGCGCCGACCGCGCTGCTCGCGGCGTGGGTCGCGAAGCTCGTGCCGCACAACGCGCAGAACGAGTACTACCTGACCGACGTCGTGGCGGCCGCGGTCGCCGACGGCGTCGCCGTCGACGCGGTGATCGCGCCCGACGAGCGCGACACGCGCGGCATCAACGACCGCGCGCAGCTCGCCGAGCGTCGAGCGCATCGTGCAGCGGCGACTCGCCGAGACGCTGATGCGCGCCGGCACCGACGATCGCCGATCCGGCGCGCTTCGACCTGCGCGGCACGCTCGACCTGCGGCAGCGACGTCGCGATCGACGTCGGCTGCGTCTTCGAGGGGCGCGTCGTGCTGCGCGACGGCGTGCGCGTCGGCCCCATTGCGTGCTGCGCGACTGCGATGGTCGGTCGCGGGCAGCGAGATGCGCGCGTTCTCGATGGTCGACGGCGACGACGATCGGCGCGAACGCGTGGGTCGGACCGTACGCGCGCCTGCGCCCGGGCACCGATGCTCGCCGACGAGCGTGCACGTCGGCAACTTCGTCGAGGTGAAGGCGAGCACGACTCGGCCGCGGCTCGAAGGCGAACCACCTGGCCTACGTCGGCGACGCGACGATCGGCGACCGCGTGAACTTCGGCGCCGGCGCGATCACCGCGAACTACGACGGCGCGAACAAGCACCGCACGGTCATCGGCGACGACGCGTCGATCGGCAGCAACGTCGTGCTGGTCGCGCCGATCGAGGTGGGCGAGGGCGCGACGATCGCGGCGGCGGCAGCACCGATCAGCAAGGGTGCGCCGGCCGGCGAGCTCACCGTCGCGCGCGCGAGGCAGGTCGACCGTGCGCGGGTGGAAGCGCCCGGCGAAGAAGCCGCAGGGATCGATGACTCGTCGCGTCGTCGATCCGTCGCGCTGCCCACGCTGCGGCGAGGCCCAACGACTGCGCCATGGCGACGCCGCCGGCGAACGCGATCGGCGTCGCGGCGGAGCCCTGCTGGTGCACGCGCGTCGAGCGTTCCCGCGGCGCTCCTCGACGCCTTGCCTGCCGACGCGAAGGGCGTCGCGTGCCTGCTGCGCGGCGTGCATCGCCGCGCGCGGCTCGCGTCAGGGTAGCCCGATCGACGGCAGCTCTGAGCGAGCGTCGCGCGCGGCAGCGGAATCGCCGGCGCGAACTTCGCGCGCTTCGCGACGAAGAAGCTCCTGACGTTGCGCACGTGCGCGTCGTCGGTCATCACGCGCTGCAGGAACGCGTGCCACGCCGGCATGTCGACGACCGTGGCGAACAGCACGAAATCCGGGCCGCTCGCGGTCCGGTAGCACTGCTGCACCGCCTCGTCCGCCGTGGCGCGCGCCTCGAAGGCGTCGAGCGTCTGCGCGGTCTGCGGCTCGAGCGTGACCTCGACCACCGCGCGCAGCCCCGGCGCCAGCTTGTCGGCCGACAGCAGCGCCACCGTCCGCTCGATCACCCCTCCGTCGACCAGGCGCCGCGTCCGGCGCAGGCCGTCGCCGGGCGACACGTGCACGCGCTCGGCGAGCTCCAGGTTGGTCAGCGACGCGTCCCGCTGGAGCTGGTCGAGCATGACGGAGGTCGATGGCATCGAGTTCCATGAGACTATATTCAAGCACAATCGGCGACTCATGGCAATATTATTGCATCAAATAACCGTCGATGGACAAATATGCCAATCATGTGTCATTATCAAAGGAATATTTCATATCGCT
Organism: uncultured Acidimicrobiales bacterium; assembly: GCA_963747215.1. Classification (GTDB taxonomy): domain Bacteria; phylum Actinomycetota; class Acidimicrobiia; order Acidimicrobiales; family DATKAS01; genus DATKAS01. The sequence continues at coordinate 146,979 of CAVVET010000007.1, read as the reverse complement.
GGGCAGTAACGTACTGATCCCTGTCCTCTGATTCCTGATCCCTGATGTGCGGCATCGTCGGCGCGGTCAGCCCGCGCAACATCGTCCCGATCCTCGTCGAGGGGCTGAAACGCCTCGAATACCGCGGCTACGACTGCTGCGGCGTCGCGGTCTATCCGACGGGGGCCTGCGCCGCTCGCGCAGCACCGAGCGCGTCGCCGAGCTCGACGCGCTCGTGAAGCGCGACGGCGTCGAAGGCGGCACCGGCATCGCGCACACGCGCTGGGCGACGCACGGCGCGCCCGCCGTCCACAACGCGCATCCGCACTTCTCGCACGGCACCGGCGCGGACGCGAGCCGCACGCGGCCCGGGCGCATCGCGCTCGTGCACAACGGCATCGTCGAGAACCACGAGGCGCTGCGCGCGAAGCTCGAGGCGCGCGGCTACGCGTTCGCGAGCCAGACCGACACCGAGGTGATCGCGCACCTGGTCGACCTCCACTACGACGGCGACCTGTTCGAGGCGGTCAAGCGTGCGGCGCTCGAGCTGCACGGCGCGTACGCGATCGCGGTGTTCTGCCGCGACGAGCCGCATCGCGTCGTCGGCGCGCGGCTGGGCTCGCCGCTGGTGCTCGGGGATCGGCGACGGCGAGACGTTCCTCGCGTCCGACGCGATGGCGCTCGCCGGCGTCACCGAACGCATCGTCTACCTCGAGGAAGGCGACGTCGCCGACCTGCAGCTCGGCCGCCACTGGATCGAGCACCGCGATCGACGGCAGCGACCGCTACCAGCGCGTCGACCGCGACGTGCGCCGCGTCGCCGCGTGGACCGGCGCCGCGCAGCTCGGCCCCTACCGCCACTACATGCAGAAGGAGATCTTCGAGCAGCCGCGCGCGATCGCCGACACGCTCGAAGGCGTCGAAGGCGTCACGCCGGATCTCTTCGGCGACCAGGCGCATCGCGTGTTCAGCGACGTCGACTCGGTGCTGATCCTCGCCTGCGGCACGAGCTACTACGCGGGGCTGACGGCGAAGGTGTGGCTCGAGGCGATCGCGCGCATCCCGACGCAGGTCGAGATCGCGAGCGAGTACCGCTACCGCGACAGCGTGCCGAACCCGAAGTCGCTGGTCGTGACGATCACGCAGAGCGGCGAGACCGCGGACACGCTGGCGGCGCTCAAGCACGCCCGCTCGCTCGGCATGGAGCACACGCTCACGATCTGCAACGTGGCGACCAGCGCGATGGTGCGCGAATGCAAGCTCGCCTATGTCACGCGCGCCGGCGTCGAGATCGGCGTCGCGTCGACCAAGGCGTTCACGACGCAGCTCGCGGCGCTGTTCCTGCTGACGCTCGCGCTCGCGCAGGTGCGCGGCAGGCTCGACCGACGGCGACGACGAGCAGCTACCTCAAGGCGATGCGCCACCTGCCGGTCGCGCTGCAGGCGGCGCTGGCGCTGGAGCCGCAGGTCATCGCGTGGGCCGAGCGCTTCGCCGTCACGGCAGCACGCGCTGTTCCTGGGCCGCGGCCTGCACTACCCGATCGCGCTCGAAGGCGCGCTGAAGCTGAAGGAGATCAGCTACATCCACGCCGAGGCCTATCCCGCGGGCGAGCTCAAGCACGGCCCGCTCGCGCTGGTCGACGCGGAGATGCCGGTCGTCGCGATCGCGCCCAACGACGCGCTGCTCGAGAAGCTCAAGAGCAACCTGCAGGAAGTGCGCGCGCGCGGCGGCGAGCTCTACGTCGTCGCCGACCGCGACAGCGCGATCAAGGCGGAGCGACGGCATCCACGTGATCCGCCTGCCCGAGCACGCCGGGGCGCTTTCGCCGATCGTGCACGTCGTGCCGCTGCAGCTCCTCGCCTACCATGCCGCGGTGATCCGCGGCACCGACGTCGACAAGCCGCGCAACCTCGCGAAGAGCGTCACGGTCGAGTAGCCGGCGGGCGCCGGCTCGCGTTGTCGCGCGACACCACTGGCCGCCCCTGCGGCGTCGGCGGTCGCGGATTTCCTTGGCAGGGACCGCGGGGGACTGTATTTTTTCATCCCGTCCCGGCGGAAGGCCCATGCCGCAACTCACCGAGCTCCTCTCCGCCGCCCGGCAGGGCGACCGCCAGCCGCCGGCGAGGCGTTCAGCCTGCTCTATGCGGAGCTGCACCGGCTCGCCCGCTCCAAGCTGCGGCAGCACCAGTCGATGACGCTGCTCGACACCACGTCGCTGCTGCACGAGTCCTACCTGCGGCTCGTGGGCGCGCAGGCGCTGCCGGTGTCCGACCGGCATCACTTCTTCACCTACGCGGCGCGCGTGATGCGTTCGGTGATCGTCGACTTCGCGCGCGCGCGCCTGGCCGAACGGCGCGGCGGCGATGCCGACCGCGTGGTCCTCGACACGGCCATCGCCGCGGAGGTCGCGACGCCCGAGAACGACGTGCTCCGGGTGCACGAGGCGCTCGAGGCGCTTGCGGCCGCGGAACCGCGCCTGGCCCAGGTCGTCGAGCTGCGCTACTTCGGCGGCATGACGGAGCCCGAGATCGCCGAGGCGCTCGGCACCTCCGAGCGCACCGTGCGGCGCGACTGGGAGAAGGCGCGGCTGCTCCTGTTCGCGGCGCTCGAATGACGACGATGGCCGGATTCTGAGCCCGGCCACGTACGATCGTTGTCATGACGCCCGAAGCCCTGGCCCGCCTGTCGACGCTGCTGGACGAGGCGCTCGACCTCGACGAAGCGGCACGCGAGGCCTGGCTCGCCGCGCTGCCGAGCGACGCGGAGGCGCTCGCGCCGACCTTGCGCAGGCTGCTGGCCCGGCAGGCGGTGAAGGAGACCCACGATCTGCTCGAACGGCCGCCGCGCTTCACGCTGGCGGCCGGCGCGGACACCTCGCCGGCAACGTTCCAGCCCGGCGACATCGTCGGCCCGTATCGCCTGTTGCGCGCGCTCGGCCACGGCGGCATGGGCGAGGTGTGGCTGGCCGAGCGCGCCGACGGCACGCTGAAGCGCAAGGTCGCGCTGAAGCTGCCGCACGTCACGCTGGGCGCCGGGACTCGGCCGAGCGCTTCGCCCGCGAGCGCGAGATCCTGGCCAGCCTCGAGCATCCGAACATCGCGCGGCTGTACGACGCCGGAGTCGACCCGCAGCGGCCGGCCGTACCTGGCGCTCGAATACGTCGAGGGCGTGCCGATCGACGAGTTCTGCACGCAGCGCGCGCTGCCGGTGGAAGCGCGGCTTGCGCCTGTTGCTGCAGGTCGCGGACGCGGTGGCGTTCGCGCACAGCCGGCTCGTGGTCCACCGCGACCTGAAGCCCGGCAACATCCTGGTCACCGACGACGGCCAGGTGCGACTGCTCGACTTCGGCATCGCCAAGCTGATGGAGGGCGACCGAGCGCAGCGAGACGCGCGCTGACGCAGCGCTCGCCGGCCGCGCGCTGACGCCCGACTACGCGAGCCCGGAGCAGATCCGCGGCGAGCCGATCGGCACGGCGAGCGACGTCTACTCGCTCGGTGTCGTGGCCTTCGAGCTGCTGGCGGGCGCAGCGACCGTACAAGCTCAAGCGGCAGAGCGCGGCGGCACTGGAGGAAGCGATCGCCTCGGTGGATGCGCCGCTGGCGAGCGCCGTGGCCGACGATGCGGCGCTGCAGGAAGCGCCTCAGGGCGACCTCGACGCGATCCTGAACAAGGCGCTGAAGAAGTACGGCGGCCGAGCGCTACGCGACGGTCGACGCGCTCGCCCAGGACTGGCGCCGCCACCTCGACGGGCACGCGGTGTCGGCGCGCCCGGACACGCTCGCCTACCGGGCTCAATCGCCTGCTGCGTGCGCTACCGGGTGCCGGTGACCGCCGTCGCCGTCGCGGTGGTGGCTTTCGGTCTGGCGCTCGGTGTCGGCGCGACGGCGCTCGTGATCTTCGTGCTGCTGCTCGGGCTCGGGGCCGCGCTCTGGCAGGCACACCGCGCACGCGAGCAGGCGCGCATCGCGCGCAAGGAAGCGAAAACCGCCGCGGCCGTGCAGGCCTTCGTGCTCGACATCTTCAGGGCCAACAAGGTGCGCCAGAAGGATCCCCTTCAGGCGCAGAAGACCACCGCGCGCGAACTGCTCGACATCGGCACGGAGCGCATCACCGAGGCGTTGCGCGACGCGCCCGAAAGCCGTCTCGAGGTGCTCGTCACGCTCTCGGACATGTATTACGAGCTGGGGCTGCGCGGCGACGCCGCCCGGCTCACGCGAGACGCCACCGAGCTCGCACGTCGGGTATTCGGCCCGGGAGACGCGCGCTTCGCGAGGATCGCGCTCAACGCCGCCGAGAAGCTGGAAGAGACCGCCGAACGAGGCGAGATTCCGGCGCTGCTGGAGGCCGCCGACGCGGCGCTCGTGGCCTCCGGGCAGGCGAATTCGGCGGAACGCGCCGAACTGCTGTTCCGGCTCGCGCTGCATTATCGGTACCAGTCCCTGCCCTCGTTGTTGCGCACGGCGGAGGAAGCGGCGCGGCTGGTCGCCCGGACGATGGCCGACAAGGCGCCGCAGATGGTGATCGACAGTCGACGGCACGCCGGGCGGGCGCAGGTCGAAGCCGGGTACCTCGACCGTGCCGAACCCCACTACCGGGAAGCCGTGCGCCTGGCGGCGCGGTTCGACGACGCGCGCGACTCCGCGATGTCGCTGGCCAAGGCCGAGTTGAGCGAGGTCGTCCACAAGCTCGGCCGCATCGACGAGGCGGAAACCCTGGGCCGCGAATCGGTCGAGCATTCGACGCGGGCGCACGGTCCCGGCCATCGGTGGACGCTGATCGTGACCATCCGGCTTGCCAACATGCTCATGCGCGACGGCGGAGTCGATGAGTCGTTGCGGCTGCGTGGGGAGGTCACCCGCGCACTGGCGCAGGATCGACCGGAGTACGACGCGCAATTCCGCGCCGACATGGGCGGCTACCTCGCCAGGACGCTCTGCGAACGAGGCCGCCCCGACCTTGCGGAGGCGCTCCTGCGGGAGGACCTCGAAGACCTGCGGCGACACTTTCCGCTCTCGGCCAGCCTGGCGGCGCGCGAGTGCGATATGGCGGACATCCTGTCCGCGCGCGGGCAGTACGACGAGGCCCTGGCGCTGGCCGACGATGCGACACGGCATTGGGAGCGATACGCGGGAGGCGCTGCCGCGCCGGCGCGGGACGATTTCTACACGCTCGTCAGCGCGCGCGCGCTCCTGGCGGCCGGCCGGCCTCACGACGCGCGCACCCGGTTGGCCGGGCTCGCCACGTCCGCTCCCGCGGCTGGAGGGCCGCTTCGATCCTGCGCGTGACGGCTGGGTGGTCGAGCCGGCGCAGGCCGCACTCGCTGTCGGCGAGTTGGCCGCCGCGCGCGACGCCGCGCAGGCCGGCCTCGACGAATTGCACCGACAGTTCGGCGCGGGCAGGGCACCGTACCCCGAAGCGCGCTTGCTGGCTCGTTCTGGGTCAGGCTGCGCTCCGGCTCCGTGAGCTTGACGATGCCGAAAAGCACCTGAGCCAGGCCGTCGCGCTGCGTCGCCGGCATGACGACGCAGCGAGCCTGTGGTTGGCCGAAGCACAGATCGCGCTCGCGGAGTGTTTTGCGCTGCAGGGACGGCGTGACGAGAGTCGCGCGCTGCTCGGCGAGGCGCAGGCGATTCACGCGCAGCACGAACGCGTGGCACCGCATCTTGCGGCCGCGCTGGAGAAGGCGCTGCGAGCGGCCGAGGCGGCCATCTGATTATTCCCGCGACCGGCATGGCCTGACTTGCCGCCGGCATGGCGGACGTCCGGGCGAGAGGCGCTCACGCTCCGCGCCGGAGGTCCGCCATGCCTTCCGCTGTTTTCCCACGACTTCCGGCAGGTCGCGCTCACGCTGCTCGGGGTGCGGGCATCGGCCCGCTCCGCAAGGTCTTCGTGGCCTGAGCCGCGGCCGGAGCCGATTGCGCTGCGGCATGGCCGGATCCGCTCGAGCACTCCGTATGTACGAGCAGGAGGGCACCGAATGGGTCGGCGTCCCTCCCCTGCGAACCGGAGGGCGTCATGGGTCGGCACCATTCCTTTCAGCATCACCCGGAGATCGGCAGCGTCGCGCTCGGCATGCTGTGGATCCCGATCGTCGCGTTGATCGTCGTCGTCGGATTCCTCGCCCTGCGCACACCCCACGACAGCGCGCCGACGCTGGCGGTGAGCGCCGCGCACGCGACGGCGCCTGTCGCCCCTTCTCCATCGCCACGCGAGGCGGACGTTGCTTCGCCCGACGTCGCGAACGCAGGCAACGACGAGGCCACGGCGGCGCATGTCGCGCTCGACCCGGTCGGCGCCGGTCACGACGTGGCCCGCTGAGCGTCGCGCCGCAACCGCGGAAGGAGCAACGATGGATACGTCGACGCGCCGTTCGCCAATGGCGACGGCGGGGCATGCCGTCCGGATGCGTGCGGCCATGCGTGCCGTTGCGCGGTGGCTCGAAGGCCTGGGCGCCGAGCACACGAAGGCGCATCGCGCGGCGGCCATGGCGCGGCTCCCCCGCGAGCGACTGCGTGACCTTCGCGCGCTCTACACGGAGGCCCGTTCGCGCAACGGGTAGGGAACTGCGGCTCGGCAGCGATTTCGCGGAGCGGGACGCCGAGCGTCCGGACGAGGAAAGACTTTCCTGCAGGCGAGTCGGGACATCGAGCGGGTGGCGCGATCGCGCGGTGCTAGCATGGCCACGCGGCAGCTCGTCGCGCGGGAGTTCCACCCATGGACCGAAGGACATTCGTTGCGCTGGCCGGCGGCGCGCTGCTGCCGCTGTCCTCCGACCTTCGGGCCCAGGGCGAGAGAACGGTCCGTCGCATCGGAATTCTCACCGGGTTTGCGCGCGCCGACGTCGAGATCTTCATGGGGCTGCTGCGAACCGAGCTCGACAAGCTCGGTTGGACGGAGGGCCGCAACATCGTGTTCCTGGAGCTGCGAACAGCGGAAGGCCGGAACGAGCGCCTGCCGTCGATGGCGGCCGAGCTCGTCGCACAAGGTCCCGAGGTCGTTCTTGTCCAGAGCGTGCCCGCCACTCGCGCGGCCATGCAGGCGACCAGGACGATCCCCATCGTGATGGTCGCGGCGGGGAACCCCGTCGAGTCCGGACTCGTCGCGAATTTGGTCAAGCCGGGCGGCAATGTCACGGGCTCGAGCTATCTCGCGGACGAGTCGATCCTCAAGCTGCTGCAACTCCTCAAGGAAGCCGTCCCCCGATTGCGGAGCGTCGCCCTCTTCGTCAATCCCAGCAACGACGCCGCGGCCCCTCTGGTCAGGCGATTTCGGGCCGAGGTCGGGACACACGGAATGCGGGTGCAGGTCATCGAGGTGACGGGTCCGGGCGATTTCGAGGCCGCGTTCGCGGCCATTCGCCGCGAGGGGACCGAGTCGATCCTGCTTCCCCCGGAAGCGCTGATCCGCGGGAACCGCGTTGCTATCTCGACATTCGCCCAGGCCCATGGGCTGCCGCTGGCCATCACGGGCAGCAGCCTCTATCTGTCAGCGGGCGCGCTGATGAGCTACGGGCCGACGACCGACCAGTACGCGCTGCTCACGGCGCGGTACGTCGATCGCATCTTCAGGGGCGCCCATCCCGGCGATCTTCCGGTCGAGCAGCCGTCGCGGTTCGAGCTCGCGGTCAATCTCAAGACGGCCCAGGCGATCGGCGTGACCCTACCCGACGCACTGCTGCAGCGGGCGGACAAGATCATCCGCTGAGGCGAAACCGTTCCCGCCGGGTCGACGGCATCGTCGACGCCGGCGGCCGACTGCTCCTGGTTTTCCGTTCCGTCCTTCCCGAGGGCAGCCGTCACTCCGGCTTGATGCCCGCGTCGCGCATGATCTTGTGCCACTTCGACGGCCTCGCGCTGGACCATCGCGCCGAACTCCTGCGGCGCCGGGTCCAGCGCGCCTCGACGCCGTTGCGCGACCAGCTGCTGCTGCACCTCGGGCTTCTGCATCACCTTGGCGATCTCGGCGTTGAGCCGCGCGATCACCGCCGGCGGCGTGCCGTTCGGCACGAAGATGCCGAGCCAGCCGGTCGCGTCGAAGCCGGGGAAGCCCGACTCGGCCACCGTCGGCACGTCGGGCAGCGCCGGGCTGCGCGTGGGCGAGGTCACCGCGAGGCCGCGCACCTTGCCGCCCTTGATGTGCGGCATGCCGGACGCGACCGACAGCGCCGCGAGCTGCACGTGGCCGCCGAGCAGGTCGGTGATCGCCGGCGCCGCGCCCTTGTAGGGCACCTCGACCCACTTGAAGTTGCCGTTCTGCATCAGGAGCTCGACGGCGAGCTGCGGGAACGTGCCGTGGCCCGCGGTGCCGTAGGTGATCGGCGTCGGGCTCGGCCTTCGCCGCGGCGATCGACGTCGGCGAGCGTCTTGAACTTGCGAGTCGGCGCGCGTCATGAGCAGGAACGGCGAGCTCGCGACCTGGATCACCGGCGTCAGGTCCTTGAGCGGATCGAGCGGCGGCGTCTTCATCGTCGGCGCGCGCGATGATCATGTTGTCGGCCTGGCCCATCACGATGTCGTAGCCGTCGTTGCGACGCGCGCGCCGCCTCGGCGAGGCCGATCATGCCGCCGCGCGCCGGCCTTGTTCTCGACGACGACCGTCCAGCCGGTCGACTTCGCGAGCTCGGTCGCGACCAGGCGCGACGACGATGTCGGTGCCGCCGCCCGGCGGGAACGGCACGATCAGGCGGATCGGCTTGGTCGGATAGGTCTGCGCGTGGACCGGCGCGACGAACGCCGACGAGCGCCAGCAGCGGCGACAGACGAAGCGAATCATGGACGACTCCTCCTTGCGGTGGTGAGTGTCGTGATCATCCGACGGCGCGACGCGCGCCCTCGAGCGAATACTTGCGCAGCCGCGGACCGGCCTTCATCACCTGGCCGGGCAGCGGGCGCCCGATCAGCGTCCTCGACGCGCCGCGCGACGGCGATCAGCGCCTCGAGATCGACGCCGGTGTCGAAGCCCGATTCCTCGAGCAGGTAGACGAGGTCCTCGGTGCAGATGTTGCCGGTCGCGCCCGGCGCGAACGGGCAGCCGCCCAGGCCCGCGATCGACGACTCGTACTCGCGGATGCCGAGGTCGAGGCCGACCATGACGTTGGCGAGGCCGACGCCGCGCGTGTTGTGGAAGTGCAGCGCGATCGGCATCGCCGGGAAAGCGCTCGCGCGATCGCCTCGCACCAGGCGCGCGACCGTCGGCGGCGTCGCCATGCCGGTCGTGTCGCCGAGCGTCAGGCGCTCGATGCCGAGCTTCGCGTACGCGTCGACGATGCGCAGCGCCGCGTCGACCGGCACCTCGCCCTCGAACGGGCAGCCGAACGCGCACGCGACCGCGCCGCGCAGCGGCGTGCGTGCCGCGCGCGATCGCCGCGACCTCCGCGACGTTCGCGAGCGACCCCGCGATCGACGCGTTGAGGTTGGCCTGGTTGTGCGTCTCGCTCGCCGAGACGAAGCACACGATCTCGTCGACGCCGGCGCCGAGCGCGCGCTCGGCGCCGCGCGCGTTGGGCGCGAGCGCGGCGAGGTGCGCGTCGGCGCGGCGCTCGCACGCGCGCCAGCATGTCGTGCGCGTCGGCGAGCTGCGGCACCGCGCGCGGGCTCACGAACGACGTCGCCTCGATGTGGCGGAGGCCGGCGGCGATCAGCGCGTCGATGACCTCGGCCTTGACCTCGGTCGGGATGAACTCGGGCTCGGACTGGAAGCCGTCGCGGGTGCCGACCTCGGTGACGCGCGACGTGGCGGTCGTTCGCGTGGTCGAGGGGCGGCGTGAGTTCATCGGCGTGCATTCTCCGGCGCGAAGCGCTGCAGCTACCGGACGGCTCAGGCGAGCGCGCTTCGCGTGCAGCGCCGCGATCTCCTCGGCGCCGTAGCCCAGCTCGCCCAGGATCGCGTCGGTGTCGGCGCCGAGATCCGGCGGCGGCGCGATGGACGCGGCACGGATCGTCGGTGAACTTGATCGGGAAGCCGAGCACGTCGAGCGGCCCGTGGCGCGGGTGGTCGATCGTGATCTTCATCTGCTGGTGGCGGACCTGCGGGTCGTCGAACACTTCCGGCAGGCTCATCACGCGGCCGCACGGCACGCCGGCCGCGTTCAGCACGTCGAGCCAGTGCGCGATCGGCTGCTTGCGGATCTCGGCGTCGATCAGCGCGTTGATCGCGGCGCGGCGCTCGAAGCGGTCGCGCGTTGGTCAGGAACTCCGGATGCGTCGCGCAGATGCGCGAGGCCCGAGCGACGTCGAGCAGCTTGAAATAGATCTGGTCGTTCGACGGCGCGATCGCGACCTCGCCGTCGGCGGCCTCGAACAGGCCGTAGGGCGCGACCAGCGCGTGGTCGTTGCCCGTGCGCAGCGGCTGCTCGCCGGTCTCGAAGTAGTGCGTCGCGAGGAACGCGAGGTTGGCGATCATGCTGTCGGTGAGCGCGGTCGACACTTCCTCGCCGTGGCCGGTGCGCTCGCGCCGGACGAGCGCGGCGCAGATGCCCATCGCCGCGTAGGCGCCGGCGATGAGGTCCGACAGCGGCGGCGCCGCGCGCGCCGGCGCCTCGCCCTCGGCGCCGTTGACGCTCATGAAGCCGCTCATCGCCTGCGCGATGAAGTCGAACGACGGCCGGTCGCGGTACGGGCCGTCGAGGCCGAAGCCGGTGATGTGGCAGCTGACGATGTCGGGCTTGATGCGCTGGAGCTCCGTCGCGCGAGAGCCCGATCTTCTCCATGACGCCGGGCCGGAAGTTGTCGAGCACGACGTCGGCGGTCGCGATCAGCTTGCGCAGCACCTCCTTGCCTTCGGCGCTGCGCAGGTCGAGCGTCAGCGAGCGCTTGTTGCGGTTGAACGACGCGAAGTAGAGGCTGAAGCCGTTGCGCACGATGCCCTGCTGGCGCACCGGGTCGCCGTCGTCGACGTCCTCGATCTTGATCACCTCGGCGCCCATGTCCGCGAGGAACATCGAGCAGAACGGGCCGGACAGGATGCGCGACAGGTCGACGACGCGGATGCCTTGCAGTTGCATGGGAAAGCGGAACGCGAGAGTGAATCGTGCATTGTAGAACGCGAGGCCGGGCGCAGCCAGTGGGCAGACTCGCTTTCGTCGAGCATGGTGCGCCAGGCGAAGGCTGACGAAAGTCGAATCTGACCGACTTTCAGGCCGCGAGCGGCATCTCGCGCCGAGCCGGGGCGCGGAACTGCGCGAGCAGCGCCGCCTCGCGCGCCTTCGCGGCATCGATGTTCTTCCGCTTCACGTGGCCGTAGCCGCGGATCGTCGCGGGGAGCGCGGCGATCTCCGCCGCCAGCGCAAGGTTGTCCGCGCCGCAGGCCGCGCTCGAGCTCCGCCACCGTGCGCTCGTAGTCGCGCGATCGAGCTGCCGCTCGAGCCGGCGCTCCTCGGTGTGGCCGAACGGATCGAGCCAGCGTGCCGCGCAGGCCCTTGAAGCGCGCGAGCGACCTTGAGCACCGGCCGCATCCACGCGCCGTAGCGTGCGCTTGACCGGCGCGCCGGTCACCTTGTCGGGCTTCACCCACAGCGGCGGCGCGAAGTGATAGCGCAGCTTGTAGTCGCCCTCGAACGCGCGCCGCGACCTGGCGCTCGAACTCGCCGTCGGTGTACAGGCGCGCGACTTCGTACTCGTCCTTGATCGCGAGCAGCTTGAAGTAGTTGCGGGCGACGGCGTCGGTCAGGACGCGTGCCGCCGGCCGCGCGCGCCTCCGGCCGCGCGTACGCGATCGACCAGCGCCCGGTAGCGCTGCGCCAGCGCGGCGTCCTGGTAGGCGGTGAGGAAGTCGACGCGGCGCGCGATGGCGGCGTCGAGGTCGAGCGGCGATGCACGCGGTCGCTGCCGACATCGGTCTCGGCCGGGCGCGCCTGCCGCTCGACGCTCGCCGGGTCGTGGCACGCGAGCCGGCCCCACTCGAACGCGCGCCGGTTGGCGTCGACCGCGGCGCCGTTGAGCTCGATGGCGCGGAACAGCGCCTCGCGCGACACCGGCACGAGCCCCATCTGGTACGCGTAGCCGAGCAGGAAGATGTTGGTGGCCAGCGAATCGCCGAGCAGCGCGGTCGCGAGGCGCGTCGCGTCGAGGAAGCGCGCGGCGTCGGCGCCGATGGCGTCGCGCACGCCTTCCTCCATCGCGACCCACGGCGTCTGCAGGTCCGGATTCTTGATGAACGCGACGGTCGCCATCCGGTTGGTGTTGATCACCGCGCGCGTCACGCCGCGCTGCATCCGCGTCATGATCGAGTTCTCGGCGGTGACCAGGAGGTCGCTGCCGATCACCGCGTTGGCCTCGCCGGCGGCGATGCGGATCGTCGTCAGGTCCTGCGGGCGCGCGCGCGATGCTGCACGAAGGTCGTCACCGCGCCGCCCTTCTGCGCGACGCCGGTCATGTCGAGCACCGACACGCCCTTGCCTTCGAGATGCGCGGCCATGCCGAGCAGCGCGCCGACCGTGATGATGCCGGTGCCGCCGACGCCGGCGACGACGATCGAGTACGGACGCTCGAGCGCCGGCAGCGCGGGCTCGGGCAAGCGCGGCGAACAGATCGTCCGCCGCGCCGCGCGCCTTGCCGCGACGCGGGCGTCCGCCCTCGACGCTGACGAAGCTCGGGCAGAAGCCGTTCTGGCAGGAGAAGTCCTTGTTGCACGACGACTGGTCGATCGCGCGCTTGCGCCCGAACTCGGTCTCGACCGGCGTCACCGACACGCAGTTCGACTTGGTGCTGCAGTCGCCGCAGCCTTCGCACACGCGCGTGTTGATGAACGAGCGGCGCGCCGGATCGGGGAACGTGCCGCGCTTGCGGCGCCGGCGCTTCTCCGCGGCGCAGGTCTGGTCGTAGACGAGCGCCGTGACGCCGGCGACCTCGCGCAGCTCGCGCTGCACGGCGTCGAGGTGGTCGCGATGGCGCACGGTCACGCCCTTGCGCGAACGCGCGCGCCGCTGCCGTACTTCTCCGGCTGGTCGGTGACGACGACGATGCTGCGCGCACGCCTTCCGCTTCGAGCTGGCGCGTGAGCGCCGGGCACGTTGAGCGGGCTGCGGCAGCGGCTGGCCGCCGGTCGCCGCGGTCGCGTCGTTGTAGAGGATCTTGAACGTGATGCGCGACGTTGGCGGCGACCGCCGCGCGGATCGCGAGCAGTCCCGAGTGGTAGTACGTGCCGTCGCCCATGTTGGCGAAGATGTGCGTGCGTGTCGGTGAACGGCGCATGGCCGACCCACGCGGCGCCCTCCGAGCCCATCGGCGAGAAGATCTTGCGTGCCGGAGAAGATGTAGGTCGCCATGAAGTGGCAGCCGACGCCGGCGATCGCCTCGCTGCCTTCGGGCACGCGGGTCGAGCTGTTGTGCGGGCAGCCGGAGCAGAAGTAGGGCACGCGGCCCGGCGTCGCTCAGGTAGCCGCGCAACTGCGGCGACAGCGACGGCTTGGCGAGCGCCTCCTCCTTGGCGCGCAGCCACGCCGCGCGCTCGGCGATGCGCGGCATCGGTGTGGAAGCGCGCGAGGCGCGCGGCGATCACCAGCGCGACCTGCTCGGCGCTGAGCTCGCCGTTGGGCGGCAGCAGCCATTCGTTGGGACCGCTGTCGCTCGTCGCGCTTGCCGAGCGACGCGCGGGCGCCGCGCATCGCGGCCAGTGATAGAGCAGCGCGCGGATCTGGTCCTCGATGACCGGCCGCTTCTCCTCGACGACGAGGATCTCCTCCAGCCCGAGCGCGAACGCGTGCAGGCCCTGCGGCTCGAGCGGCCAGGTGAGGCCGAGCTTGTAGCACGCGGATGCCGATGCGCGCGGCTGCCCGCTCGTCGATGCCGAGGTGCTCGAGCGCCTGCCGCACGTCGAGGTACGACTTGCCGGCGGCGACGATGCCGAGGCGCGCGCGCGGGCTGTCGTAGCGCGACGTAGTTGAGCCGGTTCGCGCGCGCGTAGGCGAGCACCGCGGGCAGCCGCTGCTCGTGGATGCGCCGCTCCATCGTCAGCGGCTGGTCGGGCAGGCGCAGGCCGAGGCCGCCCGGCGGCAGCGTGAAGTCCTCGGGCAGGCGCACGCTGATGCGCGCCGGGATCGACGCTCACCGACGCCGAGCACTCGATCGTGTCGTCGAGCGCCTTGAACGCGAGCCACGAGCCCGAGTAGCGCGACATCGCGAAGCCGTGCACGCCGAGGTCGAGGTACTCCTGCACGCCGGTGGGCACGAGCACCGGGATCATCGGCGACATCAGCATCGTCTCGCTCTGCGTCGCCACCGTCGACGAGCGCGCCATGTGGTCGTCGCCGCAGACCAGCAGCACGCCGCCGTGCGGCGACGCGCCGGCCGAGTTGCCGTGCAGCAGCGCGTCGCCGCAGCGCGCGAGGCCCGCCCACTTGCCGTACCACATGCCGAACACGCCCTGGTAGCGCGCGTGCGGGTCGAGCGTCACCTGCTGCGAGCCCCACACGCCCATCGCCGCGAGCTCCTCGTTCTGGCCCGGCTGGAAGTGGATGTGATGCCGCTGCGAGGAGGTCGTGCGCCTCCCACAGCGTCTTGTCCATGTTGTTGAGCGGCGAGCCCTGGAAGCCGGACACGAAGCCCGCGGTGTTGAGCCCCGCGCGCGGCGTCGCGCACGCGCTGCATGATGAGCAGCCGCGTGAGCGCCTGGATGCCGTTCAGGTAGACGCGGCCGCTCTCCAGCGTGTACTTGTCGTCGAGCGTGACGTCGGCGAGCTGCATGGCGATCCGTCCTACACGACCTTGCCCGGATTCAGGAGATTGCGCGGATCGAGCGTCGCCTTCAGCTGCCGCATCACGTCGACCGCCCGCGCCGAACTCCTCGACCAGGAACTCGCGCTTGCCGAGGCCGATGCCGTGCTCGCCGGTGCAGGTGCCGCCCATCGCGAGCGCGCGGCGCACGAGCCGCGTGTTGAGGTCCCACGCTTCCTGCGATGTCGGCGTCGCTGTCCGGGTCGACCAGGATCATCAGGTGGAAATTGCCGTCGCCGACGTGGCCGAACAGCGGGATCGGCATCGTCGCGCGCGCGATGTCCTCTTCGCGTGTCGGCGATGCATTCGGCGAGCCGCGAAATCGGCACGCACACGTCGGTGGCGATCATCCGGCTGCCCTTGCGCAGCTGCAGGCACGCGAAGTAGGCGTCGTGCCGCGCCTGCCACAGCCGCGAGCGCTCCTCGGGCCGCGTCGCCCACTCGAAATCGAGGCCGCCGTGCGCGCGCGCGATCTCCTGCATCTGCGTCGCCTGCTCCTCGACGCCGCGCGGCGTGCCGTGGAACTCGTACCAGAGCGTCGGCGCCTCGCGCAGCCCGAGCTTGCTGTAGCGATTGACCGCCGTCGACGGTGAGCGTGTCGAGCAGCTCGACGCGCGCGATCGGGATGCCGCACTGGATCGCCTCGATCACCGAATCGACGGCCGCGGTCACGCGTCGGAAACGCGCACACCGCCGCCGACATGCCATCGGGGATCGCGTACAGCCGCAGCGTCAGCTCGGTGATGATGCCGAGCGTGCCTTCGGCGCCGACGAACAGGCGCGTGAGGTCGTAGCCGGCGGCCGACTTGCGCGCGCGTCCGCCGGTGCGGATGACGCGGCCGTCGGCCAGCACGACGGTGACGCCGAGCACGTTCTCGCGCATCGTGCCGTAGCGCACGGCGTTGGTGCCCGACGCGCGCGTCGACGCCATGCCGCCGAGCGTCGCGTCGGCGCCCGGATCGATCGGGAAGAAGAGGCCGGTGTCGTGCAGGTACGCGTTGAGCTGCTTGCGCGTGACGCCGGGCTCGACGCGCACGTCGAGGTCGCTGGCGTTGACCTCGACGATGCGGTTCATCCGCGACAGGTCGATGCACACGCCGCCGCTGGTCGCGAGCACGTGGCCCTCGACCGAGGTGCCGACGCCGAACGGGATCATCGGCACGCGGTGGCGCGCGCAGGCGTTGACGATCGCGACGACTTCGTCCGTGCTCGTCGGGAAACACCACCGCGTCGGGCGGCGTGACCGGATACGACGAGATGTCGGTGCCGTGATGCTCGCGGACCGGGCGCGCGGTCGCCGACGCGCTCGCCGAGCAGCGCGCGCGAGCTCGTCGAGCAGCGCGGCGGGCAGCGCCGGCGCGGTGCTCGCGCGGTGGCGCAGCTCGGAGAAATGCGCGGTGGATGCGGCACGGGCTGGCGTGCATGGCCTTCCTCCTCCGTCGCCTCGCGCGCGGCTGCGGGGCCGCGCGGCGACGAGCGTATCGCTTTCGTTCGCCGGCCGTCATGCGCCGCGGCGGCCGCCGGCGCGCGTCGGATTGACAGCGGGCGGCCGTTCGGGCATTCTACCAAACAACTGTTTGTTTGGGAAGGGCGTTCCCCCGCGATGCCTGCCGTCCGCCCTGCCGCGTCTGCCGCCACGCCGCGCGCCGACAACCGGCTGCCGCTGATCCTCGACGCGGCGGCGCGGTTCTTCGCCGAGAAGGGCTACGGCTACACGTCGATGCGCGACATCGCCGGCGCCGCCGGCATGCTGCCCGGGTCGCTCTACTACCACTTCGCGTCCAAGGAAGAGCTGCTGGTCGCGGTGTACGCGGAGGGCGTGCGCCGCATCAAGGAGGCGGTCGCCCCTGCGCTCGCGCTCGACAGCGACCCGTGGCAACGCCTCGAGCAACGTGTGCGCGGCGCACCTGGACGGGCTGCTCGAGGACAGCGACTACGGCCAGGTGGTGATCCGCGTGCGGCCCGACGACGTGCCCGAGGTCGCCGGGCGCCTGGTCGCGCTGCGCGACGAGTACGAGCAGACCTTCGCGCAGGCGATCGCCGGCCTGCCGCTGCCGCCGCGCACCGACCGCCGCGCGCTGCGGCTGATGCTGCTCGGGCGCGCTCAACTGGTCGCAGACCTGGTACCGCTCGGGCAAGGATTCGCCGCAGGTGCTCGCGCGCCGCTTCGTCCGCCTGCTGCGCGAGCCGCTCGAGCACGTGATCCCATCGCCCATCGCCTATCGCACATCGCCGCCCGTCATGCAAGCACCTCCCAAGGTACTCATCACCAAGATCGGCCTCGACGGCCACGACCGCGGCAGCCGCATCGTCGCGGCGCACCTGCGCGACGCCGGCATGGAGGTCGTCTACACGCCGCCGTGGCAGGAGATCGCGACCGTCGTCAAGCTCGCGCTCGAGGAGGACGTCGACGTGATCGGCGTGTCGTCGCTCGCGACCGACCACCTGATCGTGCCCAAGCTGATGGACGCGCTGCGCGAGGCGGGCCTCGACGACATCGCGGTGATCGTCGGCGGCATCGTTCCCGACGAGGACGAGCGGATGCTGCTCGACGCCGGCGTGGCGCGCGTGTTCCACCCGGCGCGCCGCTCGACGAGATCGTCGCGCTACGTCGATCGACGCCACCGCGCGCGTGCGCGCCGCGCGCTTCCCCGCCTGACCGGAAGACGAGCGATGAACAAGCCGCTGCCCGATCCGATCCCGGCCTCGACCGACGAGGCGCAGGTGCGCTGGCCGCCGAGTACGCGGCGCAGATCGGCGCCGACGCGCCGGTGCGCAACCGCTCCGGCATCGAGGTGAAGCCGCTGTACACGCCGCTCGACGTCGACCCGGCGCGCTTCGGTGCCGACGTCGGCTTCCCGGGCCAGCCGCCGTACACGCGCGGCATCTACGCGACGATGCATCGCGGCCGCACCTGGACGCAGCGGCAGCTGATCGGCCTCGGCACGCCGCCGACCTACAACGCGCGGCTGCGCGACATGCTCGACCAGGGCGCGACCGCGGTGTCGCTGATCCCGTGCAACTCGGTGTTCCGCGGCTACGACATGGACGAGGTCGACGCCGAGCTGCTCGGCACCTGCGGCGTCGTGGCCAACAGCGCCGACCACATGGCGACCTGCCTCGACGGCGTCGACCTCGCGACGACATCGTGCGCGATGAACGATCCCTCGCCGTTCACGCTGCTCGCGTTCATGCTCGCGACGGCGAAGCGGCGCGGCGTCGACTGGCGCGCGATCAGCGGCACGTCGAACCAGAGCGACTACCTGTCGCACTTCGTCGCCAACCACATGTTCTTCCGGCTCGCGCTGCCCGGCGCGCGGCGCGTCCTCATCGACCACATCGCCTGGTGCAACGAGCACGTGCCGCGCTGGAACCCGCTGTCGGTGGTCGGCCAGCACATGCAGCAGGCCGGCGCGACGCCGGCCGAGGCGATGGCGTTCACGCTGGCCTCGGCGATGCAGTACGCGGACGACTGCGTGGCGCGCCGGCATGTCGCCCGATGCTTTCCTGCCGCGCTTCACGTTCTTCTTCGACATCTCGATCTCGTTCTTCGAGGAGATCGCCAAGTTCCGCGCCGGGCGGCGCATCTGGGCGCGCCTCGCGCGCGAGCGCTACGGCGCGCCGCGATCCGCGCTCGTGGCGGTTCAAGTTCCACGGCCAGACCTCGGGCGTCGACCTCACGCGCCAGCAGCCGCTCAACAACATCGCGCGCGTCACCGCGCAGGCGATCGCCGGCATCTTCGGCGGCCTGCAGTCGCTGCACACCGACGCCTACGACGAGGCGCTGTCCTGCCCGACGCAGTTCGGCGCGCGCATCGCGGTGGCGACGCAGAACATCCTGCGCGAGGAAGCGCACCTCACCGACGTCATCGATCCGCTCGGCGGGTCGTACTACGTCGAGGCGCTGACCGACGAGATGGAGCGGAAGGTGCTCGCGATCATGGCCGAGGTCGAGGCGGCGGGCGGCATGTACCGCGCCGTCGAGTCGGGGCTGGTGCAGCGGCGCATCGGCGAATCGGCGCGCCGCTTCCAGGACCGCGTCGACCGAGGCGAGCAGACGGTGGTCGGCGTCAACGCCTACCAGGTCGACGAGTCCGACGAGCGCCCGACCCGCGCTCGCGAAGCCCGATCCCGCCGGAATGCGACGCGCATCTCGCGGCCTTCGCCGCCTGGAAGGCGCAACGCTCGGCTGACGACGTCGCACGGTCGCTCGCGGCGCTTGCGCGCAGCGCGCAGGATCGGCGAGGCCAACGTGTTCGCGCAGGTGGTCGCGGCGGCGGAAGCCGGCTGCACGCACGGCGAGATCTGCGGGACGCTGCGGCGCGAGCTGGGCTTCGGGCGTCCGCTCGTCGTCGTCTGACCGGCCGCCGATGAAGCGCCCAGCGTCCGGGGACGGCGCCGCCGGCCCGCTCGCCTCGACCGACCGGGTCGCCAGGATCCGCGCCGGCGATCGGGCCGCCATCGCACGCGCGATCACCGAGATCGAGAACGGCCTGCCGGCGGCGCGGACGCGCTGTCCGCGTCGCTCGCGCCTTTCGCCGGCCGCGCGCACGTCGTCGGCATCACCGGCTCGCCGGGCGCCGGCAAGTCGACGCTGATCGATGCGCTGGTGCGCGAGCACGCGTCGCGCGGCCGGCGGATCGCCGTCGTCGCGGTCGATCCGTCGAGCCCGATCACCGGCGGCGCGGTGCTCGGCGACCGCATCCGCATGGGCGAGGCCGGCGCGGCCGAGTGCGTGTTCATCCGCTCGCTCGCGTCGCGCGGACATCCGCGGCGGGCTCGCGCGGCCGATGCGGCGCATCGTCGACCTCCTCGACGCCGCGGGCTTCGACGTCGATCATCGTCGAGACGGTCGGCGCGGGCCAATCCGACGTCGACATCGCGACGCTCGCCGACACCAGCGTCGTCGTGTGTCCGCCCGGCCTCGGCGACGACGTCCAGGCGATCAAGGCGGGCATCCTCGAAATCGCCGACGTGCTGGTCGTCAGCAAGGCCGACCAGCCGAACGCCGATCGCACCGAGCGCGATCTCAAGGAGATGCTGCACCTGCGCGCGCGCCGCCCGGGGTGGCACGTGCGCGTGCTGCGCACCAGCGCTGCCACCGGCGACGGCATCGCGGCGTTCGCCGATGCGCTCGCCGCGCATGCGGCCGAGGTGGGCGTCGGACGGCGACGAGGCCTGCCCAAGCCCGCGGAGGACGATCTCACCGCGACGCTGCGCGGCTTCGCCGAGGGCGACCCCTACCAGCGCCACAACGCGATCGACGTTCGTCGACGCCGGGCCCGGCTTCGCGACGCTGTCGATGCGCGTCGGCAAGCCGCACCTCAACTTCAACGGCAAGTGCCACGGCGGCGCGATCTTCTGCGCTCGCCGACAGCGCGTTCGGGATCGCGTCGAATTCGCACGGCGTCGTGGCGGTCGGGATCGACACGCACACGACGTTCCAGGTGGCGGTGGACGAAGGCGACCTGCTCACCGCCCGCGCCATCGAGGTCAGCCGCAACGCCAAGCTCGCGGTGTACCGGGTCGACGTGACGCGCGGCGATGGCGCCGTCGTGTCGGCGTTCACCGGAACCGTGTTCCTGACCAAGCGGGCGCACGGCGCTCGCGCGCCTTGACGAGGCGCTTGCGGCCGGACTAGGCTGGCGACGCACCGGGGACCGCAAGCAGACTCCCCGCTTCGAGACGCCGCCGGCGTCCAAGTTCTGCTCCAGTTCGCGGGGCCCGAAGCCCCTGCGGGAGCGTGCGTTGGGCGCATCACGGATCCTCCTCTCGTTCGACGTGCCAGCGGCGGCATGACGCGCAGCCCGCCGCACGTCCGGCGCATCCTGGCCACCAAGGCGCTGCGCGCCTTCGGCGACGGCTACGTGAGCCTGCTGTTGCCGGTCTACCTGCTCGACCTCGGCCTTGGGCCGATCGAGGTCGGGATCGTCGCGACCACGACGCTGGTCGGCTCGGGCCTCATGACGCTGCTGGTCGGCCTGCATGCCTATCGCGTCCACTACCGCACGCTGCTCCTGGCGGCCACCGTCATGATGGCCGGCACCGGCCTGGGGTTCGCCGTCGTCACCGATTTCTGGCCGTTGCTCCTGATCGCGCTGGTCGGAACGCTGAATCCGTCGAGCGGCGACGTGAGCGTGTTCCTGCCGCTCGAGCACGCGGTGCTCTCGCGCGTCGTCGGCGACCGGGAGCGGACCGCGGTCTTCGCGCGCTACAGCCTCGTCGGATCGCTGGTCGCCGCGCTCGGCGCGCTCGCCGCGGCGGTTCCCGCCCTGGCCGCCGAGGCCTGGGGCGTGCCGAGCCGCCCCGCGATGCAGGGCATGTTCGTGCTCTATGCGCTGCTGGCCTGCCTCGCCGCCGCGGTCTACCGCGGCTTGCCGCGGGCCCTGGCCGCCGACGCGCATCGCGCGAACGCGCCGTTGACCGGATCGAAGCGGAGGGTCTATGCGCTCGCCGCGCTCTTCAGCCTCGACGCCTTCGGCGGCGGATTCGTCGTGCAGTCGATGCTGGCGCTGTGGCTCTACCAGCGATTCTCGCTCTCCATGGCCAGCGCAGGAACGCTGTTCTTCTGGACCGGCGTGCTGACTGCGGCGTCCTACCTGGTGGCCGTCCGGATCGCCGGCCGGTTCGGGCTGGTGAACACGATGGTCTTTACCCACGTGCCATCGAGCCTGTGCCTCATCGCGATCCCGTTCATGCCCGACCTCGGCACGGTGATCGCGCTCCTCTTCGTCCGCAGCGCGCTGTCGCAGATGGACGTGCCGACGCGCAGCTCCTACGTCATGGCGATCGTGACGCCCGCGGAGCGCCCGGCGGCGGCGAGCATCACGTCGGTGCCACGCAGCCTGGCCTCGGCGGTGAGCCCTTTCCTGGCGGGCTGGCTGCTCGGCGTGTCGCCCTTCGGGTGGCCGCTCCTGATCGCAGGCGCCGTGAAGATCGCCTACGACGCGATCCTGTATGCCATGTTCCGGAAGATCCGGCCCCCGGAGGAAGAGCGCTCGAGCGAAGGCAGGGTTCCCGCGAAACGCGGCCGGTAGGCCGCATGCAACCCGTCCGATCCGCTGCTAGGCTGTCCGGCTCTCCGACCCGTGCCGTCGATGGGGGAAACGCGCCTGCTGAACGAGTATTTCACCGAGATGTCGGCGATCGCGCTCAAACACGGCGGCACGATCGACAAGTTCGTCGGCGACGCGATGCTGATCTTCTTCGGCGACCCGGAGAGCAAGGGCGAGGCGGAGGACGCGAGAGCCTGCCTGCGCATGGCGCTCGAGATGCAGCAACGCATCGCCGAGCTGAGCGTCAAGTGGCGCAACGAAGGCATCAAGCATCCGTTCCGCGTGCGCATGGGCATCAACACCGGCTACTGCAACGTCGGCAACTTCGGCAGCACGGACCGGATGGACTACACGATCATCGGCGCGGAGGCCAACCTGGCGGCCCGGCTGCAGTCGATCGCGGAGGCGGGCCGCATCGTCATCAGCTACGAGACCTACGCGCTGGTGCGCGGCATGCTCGAGGCGGATGCGCTCGCGCCGATCACGATGAAGGGGATCAGCCGCGAGGTGGTCCCGTACGTGGTCATGGGAATTCTGGACGCGGCGGGCACGCGGACCACCATCATCAACGAGCACTCGTCCGGCCTCGACCTCTACCTCGACCCCACGATGATCGACGAGCGGACGTCCGAGCGGGCGCGAGGCCTGCTGAAGCAGGCGCTCGACGCGCTGGAACGGCACAAGCCGAAAGCCTGAGGGCGTCCGGCTCGGCGGCGCCCTCGCGCCAGGGAGTGCGCCGCCGCCCCCGGGTCAGCGCGTGTTGAGCGCGTCGCCGATCGACAGGTCGGCGCGCGCGCAGAACCCCGGCGCGACCGGCGTATCGGGACCCTCGGTCGCGCCTTCGGCCTTGAGCGTGGCGCGGTAGTCCGGCCACGACGTGTTGACCGGGACGCGCATGCGGTCGGGCGGCAGGATCCGCACGAGGCCGGCCTCGCGCTCGCGCGCGTTGTCGCTCCACGCGAATCCGCCCGCGATCCGGACGGCGTCGTGGATGGCGGCCCGGTGGACCTCGAGCACCTGGTTCTCGATCATGCCGAGCAGCAGGATCTGGTCGGCCTGCTTCCGGGTGCAGGCCTGCTTCCAGTACAGGTAGTCGTGCACCACCGCGGGCAGGATGTACGGGCCGTTCTGGCGGATGATCGACTGCAGCGCCTGCGGAATGCTGGCGAAATCGGTGACGAACCCGACCGGGACGGTGATGCTGTCCGCCGAGACGCCGATCGTGTAGGTCAGCGGCTCGCGCACGATCCAGTGCATTCCGTCCGAGAACGGGCGGAAGTCGACCGGCGGGATCGGCTGCTGCGCCGGCGCCGTGGTGATCGAGGCGGCATTCACGACGAATGCCGCGATGAGCGTGACGAGGCGTGTCATGGCCGAAGCTCCCGAGGGTCGCGCGGCGCGCGTGTGATCGGGGACATTGTGATCGCGAATCGCAGGCTCGCGCGGCGATTTTTCATGCCGCGCAGCGCGGAGGAATGCGCATGCCCCGCGGCGGTCCCGTCGCGACGCCTGCGCCGGGCGGGCGCTCACACGACGTTGAGCTCGACGATCGGCGCGTTGCGCGCGAAGCGGTCGAACGCGAGCGGCGCGAGGTCGAGCGTCCGGTAGCCGCCGTGCACGACGAGCTCGGCGACCCCGCGCCCGACGGCAGGCGCCTGCTGCATGCCGTGGCCCGAGAAGCCGTTGGCGAACACCAGGTTCGCGATCCCCGGCGCGGCGCCGACGATGCCGTTGTGGTCGACGGTGTTCATCTCGTAGTAGCCGGCCCAGGCGCGCGTCTGGCGGATCGCCTCGAACGCCGGCACGCGCGCGGCCAGCGCCGGCCACAGCACGGCGTCGAACAGCGCGTGGTCGACGTCGAGCGGCGCGTCGTCGGGATCGTCGTCGCCGGCAGGCGAGATGCCGCAGATGAACTGCCCTTCGCCTTCGGGACGAAACCACAGGCCGGTCGGATCGATGACCAGCGGGCAGCGCGGCAGCGGCGTCGCGCAGGCGAACACGAAGACGCAGCGGCGGCGCGCGCGCACCGGCAGCTCGATGCCGGCCCAGCGCGCGACGCTCGCGGCCCACGGCCCCGCCGCATTGACGAACAGGTCGGCGGCGATGCGCGAGCCGTCGACCAGGCGGAGCGCGGTGAGCCGCGAGCCGTCGGCGTCGAAGCCGACCCCCTCCGCAGCGACGTAGCGGGCGCCGCGCGAGCGCGCGTGGCGGCGGAACGCCTGCATCAGGCTCCAGCCGTCGAACCAGCCTTCGCCGGAGAGTCCGAGCGAGCCTTGCGCGACGTCGTGCGTCGCGAGCCATGGAAAGCGCGCGCGCAGGCCCGCGCTGTCGTAAAGGGCGACGTCGACGCCGCGCGCGCGCTGCAGCGCGTGGTTGCGTTCGAGGATCGGCACGCCAGCCGCGCGGGCGAGGAACAGGTAGCCCGGCTCGGTGAGGCCGAGCCCCGGACGCACGCCGTCGACCGCCAGCGTGTCCTCGGCCCGGCGCAGGAAATCGATGCCGAAGCGGCCGATCTCGACGTTGATCGCGGTCGAGAACTGCTGGCGGATCGAGCTCGCCGACAGCGCGGACGATGCGCGCGCGTAGGTCGGGTCGCGCTCGACGACGGTCACGCGGCCGCGAAAGCCCGCGTCGGCGAGCGTGAACGACGCGATCGCGCTGCCGATGACGCCGCCGCCGACGATGACGATGTGGCGATCCATGCGCGGGCGCATCGGCTTCGAGGAGGGTTACGATTCGTTCCGCCGCCGATCATAAGCGAGCCACGCATGCACGCAGCGATTCCCATGATCCCCGCCGACGCCGTCCACGCGGCGCTCGACTGGCGCTCCCTCGTCGATGCGCTGCGCGCCGCGTTCGTCGCCGGGGCGACCGCGCCGGTGCGCTCGAGCCACGCGGTGACGCCGCAGGGCGATCGGCTGCTGCTGATGCCGGCCTGGGACGGCGCGGGGCTGGGTGTCAAGATCGTGACCGTGTTTCCACGCAACCGCGAGCGCGGGATCGCGAGCGTCGGCGCGCTCTACGTGCTGATGGACGGCACGACCGGGCACCCGGTCGCGCTGATCGACGGCGAGGCGCTGACGCTGCGGCGCACGGCGGCGACCTCGGCGCTGGCGTCCACCTACCTCGCGCGCGCGGAGGCGCGGACGCTGCTGGTCGTGGGCACCGGCGCGCTGGCGCCGTTCATGGCCGAAGCGCACTGTGCGGTCCACCGCATCGACCGCGTGCTGGTGTGGGGACGGCATCCCGATCGCGCCGAGCGCACCGCGTCCGGACTCGTCTCGCGGGGCGTGCCCGCGATCCCCGGTGGCCGCGCTCGATCGCGCGCTCGCGGAAGCCGACATCGTGACCTGCGCGACCACCGCGCGCGAGCCGCTGGTGCGCGGCGCGCAGGTCCGCGCCGGGACGCACGTCGACCTGGTCGGCGCGTTCACGCGCGACATGCGGGAAAGCGACGACGACCTGGTGGCGCGCGCCGAGGTGTTCGTCGACACCTACGCCGGCGCGCTCAAGGAGGCGGGCGACCTCGTGCAGCCGATCGAGTCGGGTGCGATCGCGCGCGAGCACGTGCGGGCCGAGCTCGCGGAGCTCTGTGCCGGCACGCGTCGCGGCCGCGCCGGCCGCGACGCGGTGACGCTGTTCAAGTCGGTGGGGACCGCGCTCGAGGACCTCTGCGCGGCGCGCCTGGTCGCCGCCCGCCACGCCTAGGCGCCCGCGCCGCGCCCCGGCCGGCCGCGCCGCGGCAACTATATTTCGGGGCGTCCCGGCACGCGGCCCCATAGCGCGCATACTCGTCCCGCCCCTGCATTGTCGCGGGGACGGCGCCCGAATCTCCTCGCGCCCCGGCCGGAAAGGCCCCCGATGTCTTCCCCCTTCACCGCTTTCGTACTGGCTTGCGTGATGCCGACGCCCGGCCACCTGACCGGCGTTCGCATCGCCGACCCGATCGATTCGCCGGCGGCGCGCCGCCTGCGCCCGTCGCTCGCGACCGCGGATGGCCTGGCCTCGGTGACCGCCTCCGCGTGGCGCATCGCGCGGCGCCCGGGAACGCGTTGGGGGCCGTGCGGGTGAACGGCATCGACGGCACCTACGCCAGCCCCGCGGTCCGCGACGGCTTCCTCGCCGCGCTCGAGCGGCACGACGACGTCACCTTGACGCGGCTCGCGCTCAACATGACCGGGTGCGCGAATCCGCTGCCCAGCACGACCTGCACGCAGCTCGGCATCCCGATCGGCAGCACCTACGGCTTCGCCGCCCGGCGCATCGTCTCCGGCGCCTAGCGGCCCGGCATCCGCGCGGGACGAGCCGCTCGCGCACGTGGCGCGAAGCGCCGCCCGCTACGAATTCGCGGATTCCGCGCCGGTGAGCCGGTCGTGCCCGCTGTGCGCGGGCTCCGGCCGCAGCTGCGCGTCGAGCGCGACCTCCCCGTCACCGCCCGCCTCGACCGGCGCGATCGCCGCGGCGTCATCGTCGGCCTCGTCCCCCAGGAATCCCCCGCTCTGGTGCGCCCACAGCCGCGCGTAGAGGCCGTCGCGCGCGAGCAGCGTGCGGTGGTCGCCTTCCTCGACGACACGGCCGCGCTCGAGCACGATCAGGCGGTCCATCGCGGCGATCGTCGACAGGCGATGCGCGATCGCGACGACGGTCTTGCCTTCCATCAGCCGGTAGAGGCTTTGCTGGATGGCCGCCTCCACCTCCGAATCGAGCGCCGAGGTCGCCTCGTCGAGCAGCAGGATCGGCGCGTCCTTGAGCATCACGCGCGCGATCGCGACGCGCTGGCGCTGGCCGCCCGACAGCTTGACGCCGCGCTCGCCGACGTGCGCGTCGTACGCCTGCCGGCCCTTCGGGTCGGCCAGGCCGACGACGAACTCGTGCGCCTCGGCGCGCCGCGCCGCGGCGATCATCGCGTCGTCGTCGGCGTCGGGCCGGCCGTAGACGATGTTCTCGCGCACCGAGCGGTGCAGCAGCGACGTGTCCTGCGTCACCATGCCGATCTGCGCGCGCAGGCTGTCCTGCGTCGCGAGCGCGATGTCCTGCCCGTCGATCAGGATGCGGCCGCGCTCGGTGTCGTAGAAGCGCAGCAGCAGGTTGACGATCGTCGACTTGCCCGCGCCCGAGCGGCCGACCAGCCCGATCTTCTCGCCGGGCCGGATGTGCAGCGTCAGGTCGTCGATGACGTGGCCCTTGCCGCCGTAGGCGAAGCTCACGTGCTCGAAGCGGATGTCGCCCTGCTTCACGACCAGCGGCGTCGCGTCGGGGCGGTCGACCACCGTGTGCGGCCGCGCGATCGTGTTGATGCCGTCCTGCACGGTGCCGATGTTCTCGAACAGCGCCGCCATCTCCCACATCACCCAGTGCGATATTCCATTCAGGCGCAGCGCCATCGCGGTCGCCGCCGCGACCGCGCCCACGCCGACCTGGCCCCGGGTCCACAGCCACAGCGTCACGCCCGCGGTGGCGCCGATCAGCGCCATCGACAGCGCGTGATTGGCGATCTCGAAGCCGGTGACCAGGCGCATCTGGCGCTGCACCGTGCCGAGGAACTCGCCCATCGCGCCCTTCGCGAAGCCGGCCTCGCGGCGCGCGTGCGAGAACAGCTTGACCGTCGCGATGTTGGTGTACGCGTCGGTGATGCGGCCGGTCATCAGCGAGCGCGCGTCGGCCTGCTCGCGCGCGATGCGGCCGAGCCGCGGCACGAAATACCGGAGCGCGGCGACGTAGAGCAGGAGCCAGCCCACGAACGGCACGACCAGGATCGCGTCGAAGCGGCCGAGCACGGCCAGCATCGTCGCGAAATAGATCACGACGAAAACGATGAGCTCGGTGACGATGATCCAGGTGTCGCGCACCGCGAGCGCGGTCTGCATCACCTTGGTCGCGATGCGGCCGGCGAACTCGTCCTGGTAGAAGGTCATGCTCTGCGCGAGCATCAGCCGGTGGAAGTTCCAGCGCAGGAGCATCGGGAAGTTGCCGGCGATCGCCTGCTGCTTGACGGCCGACTGGAGCGCGATCAGCACGAGGCTGCCGGCGAGCACCCCGGCGAGCGCGAGGAGGCGCGCGCGCTCCGTGTCCCAGAGCTTGGCCGGCTCGACCTTGCCGAGCCAGTCGACGATGTCGCCCAGCATCCCGAACAGGTAGGCCTCGAAGACGCCGATGCCCGCGGACAGGACGGTGAGCGCGACCAGCCAGCGGCGCAGGCCCTTCGTGGCCGCCCACAGGAACGGGAAGAAGGCGTGCGGCGGCCGCGCCGGCGGCGCGTCGGGAAACGGATCGACCAGTCGTTCGAACAGCGAGAGCACGCGTCGAGGCCGGGTTGCGTCGTGGGCGAGGCCGGCGTGGGCGACGGTCGTGGTGCGGCGTCGCGGGGCGGCGCACGCGGCGGCCGCCCGGCCGGCGGGGCGGGACGCGGAGCATAGCGCAAGTGCCTGCGGCGCGGGGCGATGCGGTAGAGTCGCGCGCCATGGGGAGCCTCGATCCGCACCACCGGCTCTCGGCACGCGACCTCGAGACGATCCTCGGCGTCACGCGCTCGCTCGCCGCGCCGTTCGACCTGATGACGATGCTGGGCGAGGTGGTCGCGGCGGCGAAGCAGGTGCTGCACGCCGACCGCGGCTCGGTATGGTTGTTCGAGCCGGCCAGCGACGAGCTGGTGCTATTGATCGCGACAGGCATCGCGCCGATCCGCGTGCCGTCGGGCGCCGGCCTGGTCGGCGCGTGCGCGCACGATCGGCGCATCATCAACGTTCCCGACTGCTACGCCGATCCGCGCTTCGATCCCGGCGTCGACCGCGCGACCGGCTACCGCACGCGCTGCATGCTCACGCTGCCGCTCGTCGATCACAAGGACGTGCTGGTCGGCGTGATGCAGGTGCTGAACAAGGCCGGCGGCGTGTTCGACGCCGACGACGAGGTGCTCGCGACGGCGCTCGCGGCGCAGTGCGCGGTCGCGCTGCAGCGCGTGCGCATGACCGAGGCGGTGATCGAAGGCGAGAAGATGCGCCAGGCGCTCGAGATGGCGCGCGTCGTGCAGATGAGCACGCTGCCGGCGTCGATGCCCGAGGTGCCCGGCTACGAGGTGTGCGGCGTCGTTCACGCCCGCCGACCTCACCGGCGGCGACACCTACGACGTCGCGATGATCGACCAGGGGCTCCTGCTGGTGCTCGGCGACGCGACCGGCCACGGCATCGCGCCGGCGCTGTCGGTGACGCAGATGCAGGCGATGCTGCGCATGGCGTTCCGCCTCGGCGCCGACCTCGACAGCGCCTTCCTGCAGGTCAACAACCGGCTCGCCGAGACGCTCGCCGAGGACCGCTTCGTCACCGCCTTCATCGGGCTCCTCGACCCGGCCAGGCACCACCTCACGTTCCACAGCGGCGGCCAGGGACCGATCCTCCATTTCCGCGCCGCCGCGGGCGCGTTCGATCGCCACCGGCCGACCTGCTTCCCGCTCGGGGCGATGGCGCTCGTCCGCGCGCGTCCGCCGCGCACGCTGGACTTCGCGCCGGGGGACATCCTGGCGCTGCTGTCGGACGGGTTCTACGAGCAGCTCGACCCCGCCGGCGAGAAGTTCGGCGAGGCGCGCGTCGAGGCGCTGGTGCGCGAGCACCGCACCGGCAGCGTGCTGGCGCTGCGCGACGCGATCGTGCGGGCCGTCGCGGCGCACGCGAACGGGACGCCGCAGGCGGACGACATGACCGCGGTGCTGTTGAAGCGCGCAGATGCCGGCGCGGGCCTGGTGCGCACCTTCGGGCGCAGCTTCGCGTCGATCGACGCGATGGTCGCGTTCACCGCCGAGGCGTTCGAGCGGCTCGCCATCGACCCTTCGCTCCTCGCCACCGTCGATTTCGTGGTGGAAGAGCTGTTCACGAACATGGTCAAATACGCCACCGGGAGCACGCGCGACGTCCGGCTGGACGTGGCGGCGATCGACGGGGGCGTCGAGGTGACGCTCACCGACTACGACGTTCCGCCGTTCGACGTGACGCAGGCGCCCGATGTCGACACCGGCGCGCCGATCGATGCGCGGCGGCCCGGCGGGCTCGGGCTGCACCTGATCCGGCGCATGGTCGACGCGATCGACTACCGTTACGACGGGGCGACGCGCGAGAGCCGGACGACGTTTCGCAAGACTGCCGCGTGAGCATCTCGCGCGGCGGGCCATGACTGGCGACTGGGGGAGGGCGATGCTGTCGATCGACTACGGGCCGGACGGCGCCGTCGTGATGAACGGCCGGCTCGACGCGGCGCAGGCGGCCGCGGCGCAGGCGTTCCTCGACAAGACCCAGGGCGTGGTCACGCTCGACTGCCGCGGGCTCGAGTACATCTCGAGCGCAGGCCTGGGCGTGCTGCTGAAGACGCACAAGCGGCTGCTCGCGGCGTCGGGCAAGCTGCGGCTCACCGGCGTCGGGCCCCACCTCAAGGACATCTTCACCTACTCGGGCTTCGACCAGCTCTTCGAGATAGGGTGATCCCGCCGATGCGTCCGTCGCTCGCCCCGGGGCGCTGCGCCTACCCCATCCACATCCCGGCGAGCGCCGATCGCCTCCCCCAGCGGGCGGCCCTTCGGTCGGCCAGCCCGCCCTCCCGCGCTTCGTCCTCACGACGCGGGCGGGCGGTCCCAACCTTTCCGCCGCGCCGGTGTAATTGTGCAGGACGAGGCCGACGAGATCCTGGTCGAGCGCTTCCGGCACGGCGACCGCGACGCCTTCGCGACGCTGGTGATCCGGTACCAGCGACCGGTCTACAACGCCGCGTGGTGGGTGCTCCGCAATGCCGACGACGCGAACGACGTCGCGCAGATCGTGTTCATGAAGGTGGCGGAGCGCCTCGACGAGTTCGACCCGCAGTACCGGTTCTTCAGCTGGATCTACCGCATCGCGGTCAACGAGTCGCTCAACCTGCTGCGCCGCAACGGGCGGGAGGAGCCCCTCGACGACGAGATCGAGCGGCCGGGCCCGGAGAGCGACGACCCGGAGTCGCAGGCGAGCGAGGCGGAGCGGAACGGACGGGTGCGCGGGGCGGTGATGAGGATGTCGACCCACGACCGCACGGTATTGATGCTGAGGCACTTCTCGGACCTGAGCTACCAGGAGATCGCGAGCATCCTGGACGTGGACGAGAAGACGGTGAAATCGCGCCTGTTCGAGGCGCGCCAGCGACTTCGGAGCGTTCTCGCGGACCTGAAACGGACATGACGATGCCTGCCCACGACCCCGATCGGCTGATGACCCTGATGCTCGACGGCGAGGCGACGCCCGACGAGGCGGCGCTGCTCGAGCGGCAGCTCGCCGCGGACCCGGCGCTGCGCGAGCGCTACGCCGCCTGGTCCTGGCTGTTCGAGACGATGCGGCGCCTGCCCCCGGTCCATCCGCCGGAGGGATTGGTCGCCCACGTGATGGCGAATATTCCGCATGGCGGCGCCCCGCCCGGGAGCAAACTCCCGGCAGCGTCGCGTGTACTTGGCGTAGGTTCGAATACGGATTCACCCATCCGCCGGTCAGCCCGGCCGATGGCTTCCCTGGGGGGCAACATGAGCGAGCAAAGCATCGGTTCCTTCAACAAGCGCAAGTTCTGGATCGGCGCCGGCGCGGCCGCGGTCGCGATCATCGTCGTCGGTGGCTACGCGCTGGACGTCCCCCCGACGTCGAAGGACACGGCCGGGACGATTGTCCCCGCGCAGCGCTACCAGTCGGCACAACCCAAGGCGGCGGACATCCAGGTCGGCCAGCCGACCGGGACGCAGACCTCGCCGATCGACCCCACGCTGCAAGGCGGCTCGGTTGGCCTGGCAGCGGGACAGCAGGCCGGAGCGCAGGCCGGCGCCCAGGCGGGCCTGCAGGCGGGTAGCCAGGCCGGGTCGCAAGCCGGCAGCCAGGCCGGCTCACAAGCGGGTTCGCAAGCCGGTAGCCAGGCCGGCTCACAAGCGGGTTCGCAAGCCGGTAGCCAGGCCGGGTCGCAAGCGGGTTCGCAGGCGGGCAACCAGGCGGGTTCGCAAGCGGGTTCGCAGGCGAGGCAACCAGGCGGGTTCGCAAGCGGGTTCGCAGGCAGGCAACCAGGCCGGGTCGCAAGCGGGTTCGCAGGCGGGCAACCAGGCGGGTTCGCAAGCGGGTTCGCAGGCGGGCAACCAGGCGGGTTCGCAAGCGGGTTCGCAGGCAGGCAACCAGGCCGGGTCGCAAGCGGGTTCGCAGGCGGGCAGCCAGGCCGGGTCGCAAGCGGGTTCGCAGGCGGGCAGCCAAGCCGGGTCGCAAGCCGGCGCGCAAGCGGGCAAGCAAGCTGGCTCGCAAGCGGGTGGCCAGGCCGGGTCGCAAGCGCGGTTCGCAGGCGGGCAGCCAAGCCGGGTCCGCAAGCCGGCGCGCAAGCCGGCGCGCAAGCCGGCAAGCAAGCGGGTAGCCAGGCCGGTTCGCAAGCCGGATCGCAGGCGGGCAGCCAGGCCGGGTCGCAAGCCGGCGCCCAAGCCGGCGCGCAAGCAGGCAAGCAAGCGGGTAGCCAGGCGGGGACGCAAGCCGGATCGCAGGCGGGCAGCCAGGCCGGATCGCAAGCGGGCAAGCAAGCCGGCTCGCAGGCGGGCAGCCAGGCCGGGTCGCAAGCGGGCAAGCAAGCCGGCTCGCAGGCGGGCAGCCAGGCCGGATCGCAGGCCGGTCAGCAAGCCGGTTCGCAAGCCGGCGCGCAGGCAGGCAAGCAAGCCGGTTCGCAAGCGGGCTCGCAGGCCGGTTCGCAAGCCGGCAGCCAGGCCGGCCAGCAGGCAGGCCGCACGCAGTAACCGACACCCCTTTCGATTCACGCAACCGCCGGCCTCGAGCCGGCGGTTTGCTTTTGGGCGCCGGGCGGCGTCCGCTATGCTGCGGCGGTCCGCGGATCTGGGGGAGGGACGGTCGATGCGCGTGCGTGCGTGGGGGATCGCGTTGCTGTGCGCCTGGCTGCCCGGCGTCGCCGTCGCCGAGGACGACAACCCGCTCGCGATGTCGCTACGTCGAGACGAAGGACCTGAAGCTCATCTACTTCGAGCCGCTCGACTACCTCGCGCCGCACGCCGTGCGCACGTTCACCAACTCGCTCGCCTGGCAGCGGCGCATGTTCGGCTGGGTGCCGTCGGAGTCGACGACGATCCTGCTCAAGGACTTCTCCGACTACGGCGGCGCGACCGCCGGGGTCGTCGCCGCGCAGCAACAGCTGAGCTACGATGTCGCGCCGCTGTCGCATGCGTTCGAGACCTTTCCGGCGAGCGAGCGCTTCTACTCGCTGATGAACCACGAGCTGGTCGCACATCGTCGCAGGGCGACATCGCCAACGACGACGACCGGCGCTGGCGCGCTTCTTCCTGGGCAAGATCCGCCGCGATGCCGCAGCATCCCGAGACGCTGCTCTACAGCTACCTCACGATCCCGCGCTTCACCGCGCCGCGCTGGTACCTCGAGGGCAGCGCGGTGTTCATCGAGACCTGGATGGGCGGCGGCCTCGGCCGCGCGCAGGGCGGCTACGACGAGATGGTGTTCCGCGCGATGGTGCGCGACGACGCGCACTTCTTCGACCCGCTCGGCCTCGAGTCGCGTCGGCATCGCGGACCGACTTCCAGGTCGGCGTGAACGCCTACCTCTACGGCACGCGCTTCATGACCTGGCTCGCCTACGCCTACGGGCCCGAGAAGGTGGTCGCGTGGCTGCGCCGCGACGACGGCAGCAAGCGCTACTACGCCGACAACTTCGAGCTACGTCTTCGGCCGTCCGCTCGACGGCGCGTGGGCCGACTGGATCGCGTTCGAGCACGACTTCCAGCGCCGCAACCTCGCCGAGGTCCGCAAGCACCCGATCACGCCGTACCGCCGCTGGTCGGCGGGCGGCGATCGGCTCGGTCTCGCGCGTCCATTTCGACGAGGCGAGCGGCATGCTCTACGGCGCCTTCCGCTACCCGGGCGTGGTCGAGCACGTCGCCGCGCTGAACACGCAGGACGGCACCGTGCGGCGGCTCGCCGACATCAAGCGCGCGATCCTCTACAAGGTCGCCGTCGTTCGCCTTCGACGCCGCGACGCGGCACGGCCTTCTTCACCAACGACAACCTCGCGCTGCGCGACCTGATGGCGGTCGACGTCAAGACCGGCGAGACGTGCGGATGCTGCTCGAGGACGCGCGCATCGGCGAGCTCGCGTTCAATCCGGTCGACCGCTCGCTGTGGGGGATCGAGCACAGCGACGGGCTCGCGCACCTCGTGCGCATCCCGCCTCCCGTACGACGACTGGTACCGCGTCCACACGTTCCCCTACGAGTACGTCCCCTACGACCTCGACGTCTCGCCGGACGGCAAGCTTCATCTCGGCCTCGATGAGCGAGGTGAACGCCGACCAGTTCCTGCGCGTCTGGTAGCTCGAGCAAGGTGCTGGCGGGCGACCTCGACGCCGCTCTCCGAGTTCCGCTTCGGCCAGTCGGTGCCCGAGAGCTTCGTGTTCTCGAAGGACGGACGCTACCTGTACGGCAGCAGCTACTACACCGGCGTGTCGAACATCTTCCGCTACGAGGTCGCGACCGGGAAGGTCGAGGCGGTGTCCAACGCCGAGACCGGCTTCTTCCGGCCGATGCCCGCTGGCCGACGGCCGGCTGGTCGTGCTCGACCTACACGGCCGCGGGATTCGTTCCCGGCGATCATCGAGCCGAAGCCGCTCGAGGACGTGAGCGCGATCACGTTCCTCGGCACCGTGGTGGCCGAGAAGCACCCGGTGGTGAAGGAGTGGCAGGTGCCGCCGCCGTCGACCGTCGACTACGACGACGCTGGTGACCGCGGCAGGACGTCGTACGAGCCGCTGCGGCAGGTGCGGCTCGAGAACGCGTTACCCGGTGCTGCAGGGCTACAAGGACTCGGTCGGCGCTCGGCTACCGCGTCAACTTCGCCGATCCGCTCGGCTTCGCGAACGTCGGCGTCATCGCGGCGTACACGCCCGGACAGCGACCTCCCGAAGGACGAGCGCGCCCACGTCGACGTCCATGGCAACTACCTCGGCTGGCGCGGCGAGGTGTCGTGGAACAAGTCGGACTTCTACGACCTGTTCGGCCCGACCAAGCGCAGCCGCAAGGGCCTCGCGCTCAAGGGCGGCTACGACTACGTCGCTGATCTACGACCCGCCGCGGCGCCTCGACGTCAAGTTCGACCTCAAGTACTACGACAAGATCGACACGCTGCCCAACGCGCAGAACGTCGAGACGACGTTCGACCGGCTGGTGACCGGCGAGGTCGGCCTCTACTACAGCGACGTGCGCCGCTCGATCGGCGCCGTCGACGACGAGAAGGGCATCGACTGGTACGCTGGTCGGCCACGGCCAACCGCGTCGACGACGAGACGATCTCGCAGGTGCGCGCGGCAACCTCGACTACGGCTGGGACCTGCCGCTGGCCAACTCGTCGCTCTGGCTGCGCACCGCGGCCGGCTAGCGAGCAACGAGCGCGACAACCCGGTCGCGAACTTCTACTTCGGTGGCTTCGGCAACAACTACGTCGACAGCCGCTCGATCAAGCGCTACCGCGAGTACGACAGCTTCCCCGGCTTCGAGATCAACGAGATCTCGGGCCTCTCGTTCGTGCGCCCGCATGGTCGAGTGGAACCTGCCGCCGGTGTCGTTCGAGGGCGTCGGCAAGCCCGCGCTTCCACCTCACGTGGCTGCGGCCGGCGCTGTTCGCGTCCGGGCTGTGGACCGACCCGGGGCGGCCGGCCGTTCCGCAAGGACTACCAGAACGCCGGCGCGCAGGTCGACCTGCGCTTCTCGGTGCTGCACTGGTACGAGATGACGCTGTCGCTCGGCTACGCCGTCGGCTTCGTCGAAGGCCGGCGCAAGAGCGACGAGTGGATGGTCTCGCTCAAGATCATGTAGCCCGGCGAAACGGCCGATGTCGCTCGACTTCCTCTCCGACGCGTTCGTCGGGCTCCTGCCGGTGGTGGGCTTCCTCGCTCGCGCTCCTGTGGCTCGACAGCTACAAGCTCGTGTCGATGCGCCTCGTGGTCGCGATCGTCGCGTGCGGCGTCGCGGCGGCGGTGGCCTGCTACTTCGCTGAACGGCTGCCTGCTCGGCCGCCTCGCCGATCGACTTCGCGACCTACTCGCGCTACGTCGCGCCGGTGGTCGAGGAGGCCGCGAAGGGGCTCGTCGTCGTCGCGCTGATCCGCACGCACCGCATCGGCTTCCTGGTCGACGCGGCGATCCTCGGGATTCGCCGTCGGCACGGGCTTCGCGATCGTCGAGAACCTCCAGTACCTGCGGCTCGTGCCCGACGCGGGCATCGCGACCTGGATCGTGCGCGGCTTCGGCACCGCGATCATGCACGGCGGCGTGACCGCGACGTCTTCGCGATGATGGGCCTCACCATGCTCGAGCGCACCGGCGCGCTCGCGTGGCCGCGTTCGTGCCGGGCTTCGCGCTCGCCGTCGCGCTGCACTCCGCGTTCAACCACCTGTTCGGCTCGCCGCTGGTCTCGACGCTCGTGGTGCTGGTCGTGCTGCCGGCGCTGATGATACCTCGTGTTCCAGCGCAGCGAGCGCGCGGTCGGCGACTGGCTCGGCCGCGGCTTCGACGCCGACACCGCGATGCTCGAGTCGATCAACTCGGGCCGGTTTCGCGGACTCGCCGACCGGCCGCTACCTCGGCACGCTGCGGCAGCGCTTCCACGGGCCGGTGGTCGCCGACCTCCTGTGCTACCTGCGCCTGCACACCGAGCTCGCGCTCCGCGCGAAGGGCGTGCTGATGATGCGCGAGAACGGCTTCGACGTGCCGGTCGACGAGGCGACGCGCGACAAGTTCGCCGAGCTGGACTACCTCGAGAAGAGCATCGGCAAGACCGGCGTGCTCGCGCTGAAGCCGATGCTGCACATGGGCCACCAGGACCTGTGGCAGCTCCACATGCTCGGCAAGTGACCGCGCCGCGTCGGCTGCGCGGCGCCGGCTGCTAGTATCGGGCGATGCCCCACGAAACGCTCGACGCTGCGCGGCGCGCAGAACTCGACGCGGTGCTCGCCGGCGTGTTCGGCGACCTCGACGCCCCGGCGCTCGCGGCCGTCGCCGCGAAGCTCCACTGGACCTCGCTGCCCGGCGGCGCGACGCTGTTCCGCCAGGGCGACCGCGGCGACGACGTCTTCGTCGTCGTCAACGGCCGGCTGCGCACGGTCATCGACGATCCCGAGAACGGCTCGCGCGTGCTCGAGGAAGTCGGGCGCGGCGCGGCCGTCGGCGAGCTCGCGCTGCTGACCGGCGAGACGCGCGCGGCCACCGTGGTCGCGGTGCGCGACACCGATCTCGTGCGCCTGTCCAAGACCGCGTTCGACGCGCTGCTCGAGCGCCATCCGCACGCGATGATGCGCATCGCGCGCGCCGCCGCGATGCGCCTGCGGCGCGCGTCGCAACAGCCCGCGACGCAGCGGCAGCGCGCCGGTCAAGATCGCCCTGGTGCCGGCGGGCCCGGCGGCACCGCTCGCGAAGTTGGCGCGGCGGCTCGCGGCGTTGCGCGGTGAAGCGGGCTCGGTCGCGCACGTGACGGCCGGTGACGTCGACCGCATCGCTCGGACGGTCCGGCATCGCGCAGGCCGGCGACGGCGATGCGGGGCACGAGTCGTCGTCGCGTGGCTCGTCGACGCAGGAGCGCGGGCACCGCCACGTCGTGCTCGAGGCGGACGCGGCGTGGACGCCGTGGACGCGACGGTGCCTGCGCCAGGCCGACCGCGTGCTCCTCGTCGCACGCGCGCGCGACGATCCCGCGCCCGGCGAGACCGAGGCCGCGATGCGCGCCGCCGCGGGCACGGCCCGCGTCGAGCTGGTGCTCGTGCACGACGACGCGACGGCGCGTCCCGCCGGGACCGCGCGCTGGCTCGCTGCGCGCGCCGTGTGCGACGCACCACCACGTGCGGCTCGGCGACGAGCGCGACCTCGCGCGGTTCGCACGGCGCGTCGGCGGCCGGGCGACCGGGCTGGTGCTGGGCGGCGGTGGCGCGCGCGGCTTCGCGCACATCGGCATGCTGCGCGCGCTCGCCGAGGACCGGCATCGACGTCGACCTCGTCGGCGGCACGAGCATCGGCGCGCTGATCGCGGCGGCGCACGCGCACGGGCTCTCCGTCGACGAGATGATGGAGCTCGCGCGGAGCTTTGCGTCGCCCCGCAAGCTCCTCGACCGCACGCTGCCGCTGACGTCGCTGATGGCGGCGCGCAAGGTCACCGCGTCTCTACCAGCACCTGTTCGGCGACGCGCGCGTCGAGGACCTGTGGATGCCGTTCTTCGCCGTGTCGAGCAGCCTGTCGCGCGCGCGCGCCGTCGTGCACCGCGCGGGTCCGATCTGGCACACGGTGCGCGCGAGCACCGCGATCCCGGCGATCTTCCCGCCGCTGCTCGCCGACGACGGCGACGTGCTGGTCGACGGCGGCGTGATGAACAACATGCCCCTCGACGTGATGCGCGACTGGTGCGAAGGCGGCACCGTCATCGGCGTCAACCCGATGCCGACCGACGACAAGCTCAAGCGCTACCGCTTCGGGCCGAGCCTCACCGGCTGGGAGGCGCTCAGGGCCGCCTCCGGTGGTTCGGCTCGACGACGCACGCGCCGTCGATCCTCGGCAGCGTGATGCGCGCCACCGAGATCAACAGCGCGAACCGCATGCGCCTTCCCGCGTTCCGCGCGCTCGCCGACCTGCTGGTCGAGCCGGGCCTCGGCGGCTACCCGATCCTCGCGTTCGACCAGTTCGCGCCGATCATCGACGTCGGCTACCGCAGCGCGCGCGAGGCGCTCGACGCGTGGCGCGCGCCGCCGGAGCCCGCGACCGCCTAGCGACGCGCGCCCGGGGGCGGGCCGTGGTATGATGCGCGTTGCGGCCATTGTTCCAGTCCCCTGCCGCAGTCGATTCCGACCCTTCGCGGTCCCCTCCGTTTGGCTATGACTGGCCGCCCCGATGCGGGCGACTGGCCGAGCGTTTTTCGAAAGCTTCACATGTCGTTCCAATCCCTCGGGCTGTCCGACGCCCTCGTGCGCGCGGTCGCCGAACAGGGCTATACCAAGCCCACGCCGATCCAGCTTCAGGCCATTCCCGCCGTCCTCGCGGGTGGCGATCTCCTTGCCGGCGCCCAGACCGGCACCGGCAAGACCGCCGGCTTCGTGCTGCCGATGCTGCAGCGCCTGTCCGCCGGGCCCGCCGCGCATGCGCCATCGCACACGCGCGGCGCACGTACGCCGGTGCGCGCGCTGATCGTCGCGCCCACGCGCGAGCTCGCGGCGCAGGTCGAGGCGTCGATCCGCACCTACGGCAAGCACCTGCGCTTCAAGTCGATGACGCTGTTCGGCGGCGTGGGCTTCGGCCCGCAGGCCGCGCAGCTCAAGCGCGGCGTCGACATCGTCGTGGCCACGCCGGGCCGCCTGCTCGATCACACGGGCCAGCGGAACCTCGACCTGTCGACGGTCGAGATCCTGGTGCTCGACGAGGCCGACCGGATGCTCGACATGGGCTTCCTGCCGGACATCCGACGCATCCTGGCGCTGCTGCCCGCCAAGCGTCAGAACCTGCTGTTCTCGGCGACCTTCCCGCAGGAGATACGCGCGCTCGCCGAGCGCCTGCTCGACCGTCCGCGCACGATCGAAGTGACGCCGCCCAATTCGACGGTCGAGATGATCAAGCAGCGCGTCCTCGCCGTCGGCCGCGACCGCAAGCGCGAGCTCCTGTCGTGGATGATCGGACGCCACCGCTGGAACCAGGTGCTGGTGTTCACGCGCACCAAGCACGGCGCCGACAAGCTCGCGCAGGCGCTCGAGCGCGACGGCATCCGCGCCCAGGCGATCCACGGCAACAAGAGCCAGGGCGCGCGCACCAAGGCGCTCGCCGACTTCAAGGACGGCGGGGTGCACGTGCTGGTCGCGACCGACATCGCCGCGCGCGGCATCGACATCGACCAGCTGCCGCGCGTCGTGAACTACGACCTGCCCAACGTCCCCGAGGACTACGTGCACCGCATCGGCCGCACCGGCCGGGCCGGCGCCGACGGCGAGGCCATCTCGCTGGTGTGCGTCGACGAGCACGGCTTCCTGCGCGACATCGAGCGCCTGATCCGGCGCACGCTGCCCCGCGAGACGGTGGAAGGCTTCGAGCCCGATCGCAACGAGCGCGCGCAGCCCGTGTTCAAGCAGCCGCGCGGGCGCACGCATGCGCACGGAACTGGCACGCCCCACGGGCATCCGCGCACGCCCGGCGCCCCGCGGGGTCACGGCCGCCCCGATACGCAAGGCCAACGCCACCGGCACGCGGAAGCGCGCGGGTCGGCACCTGCGCACGGCCAACGGTCGTCGAGCGCTGGCCGCCCGCCCGCTCAAGCCAACGCGGGCGCCCGTACCGGTTCGCCGAACGGTCGCCGGCGCACGTCGCGCTAGGCAGGCGCTGGCACTGCGACGCACGCGTCGCGGCGCACGCTATCCCGCCGTCGCCGTCGCGGCGCGCGTGAGCGCGGCGATCGCCTCGCCGTAGCGCTCGAGCTTCGCCGCGCCGATGCCGTCGATGCGCGCGAGCGCGGCGAGCGACGTCGGCCGCGACTGGGCGATCGCCGCGAGCGTGCGGTCGTGCAGGATGACGTAGGCGGGCACGCCCTGCGTGCGCGCCTGCTCGAGACGCCAGGTGCGCAGCGCCTCGAAGAGGTCCCGCGCGTCGGGCGTGAGCGCGGCCGCTTCGCCCCGCACCTTCGGCGCCTTCGCCGCGCGCGCGACCGTCCTGCGCATCGCGACGCTCGCCTCGCCGCGGAGCACCGCGCGGCTCGCTTCCGCGAGCTTGAGCGCCCCGTGCGCCTCGTGGTCGACGCTCACCAGCCCTTGCGCGACCAGCTGCCGGAACACGCTGCGCCACGTCGCCTCGTCGAGATCCTTGCCCAGACCGTGCACGGCGAGGCGGTCGTGGCCCCACTTCGCGATGCGCTCGCTGGTCTCGCCGCGCAGCACGTCGATCAGGTGCGCGGCGCCGAAGCGCTGGCCGGTGCGGTAGATCACGGACAGCGCCTTGCGCGCGGCGTCGGTCGCATCCCAGGTCACCGGCGGCGCGAGGCAGTTGTCGCAGTTGCCGCAGGGACCGCTCGCCTCGCCGAAGTAGCCGAGCAACCGCACGCGCCGGCATCCGGCCGTCTCCGCGAGCCCGAGCAGCGCGTCGAGCTTCGCGCTCGACACGCGCTTGAAGCGCGTCGCTCGCCTCCGACTGCTCGATGAGCCGCCGCTGCTGCACGACGTCGGCGAGGCCGTAGACCATCCAGGCGTCGGCGGGCAGGCCGTCGCGACCGGCGCGGCCGGTCTCCTGGTAGTAGCCCTCGATGCTCTTCGGCAGGTCGAGGTGCGCGACGAAGCGCACGTCCGGCTTGTCGATGCCCATGCCGAAGGCGATCGTCGCGACCACGACCACGCCGTCGTCGCGCTGGAAACGCGTCTGCGTCGCGCGTGCGGTCGGCCGTGTCCATGCCGGCGTGGTAGGGCAGCGCGTCGACGCCCTCGCGCCGCGAGCCACGCGGCGGTCTCGTCGACCTTGCGCCGCGTGAGGCAATAGACGATGCCGGCGTCGCCGGCGTGCTCGTCGCGCAGGAAGGCGAGGAGCTGCCTGCGCGGCGTCCTCGCGTGTCGACGATCGTGTAGCGGATGTTCGGGCGGTCGAAGCTCGACACGAACACGCGCGCGTCGGCGAGCGCGAGGCGCTCGACGATCTCGGCGCGGGTGAGCGGGATCGGCGGTCGCGGTCAGCGCGATCGCGGGGCACGGCCGGCCAGCGCTCGTGCAGCACCGACAGGCCGAGGTACTCCGGACGGAAATCGTGGCCCCACTGCGACACGCAGTGCGCCTCGTCGATCGCGAACAGCGCGACGCGCGCGCGGTCGACGAGCTCGAGGCAGCGTGCCGTCAGCAACCGCTCGGGCGCGACGTAGAGGAGGTCGAGCTCGCCGGCCGCGAACGCGCGCTCGACCGCGGCGGCGGCGCGCGCGTCGAGCGTCGAATTGAGGAACGCGGCGCGCACGCCGAGCTGCTCGAGCGCGGCGACCTGGTCGTGCATCAGCGCGATCAGCGGCGAGACGACCACCGCGCACCCGTCGCGCAGCAGCGCCGGCACCTGGTAGCAGAGGCTCTTGCCGGCGCCGGTCGGCATCAGCACCAGCGCGTCGCCGCCGGCCGCGACGTGCGTGACGATCGCCTCCTGCGCGTCGCGGAAGCGCGCGTGCCCGAACACGCGGGCGAGCGTCTCGCGGGCGCGCGCCGCGAGGTCGGCCGCGGCGCCCGTCACGGGAGCCCGGCGTCGGGCGGCAAGGCGAGGAACGCGCAGAGCAGCCGGTGGAAATGGTGGACGCCGGGCTCGTGCGTGGGCGAGTAGCGCCCGCCGCGGTACAGGCGCGAGCGCACGCCGCGCTGCACCGCCTCGACGATCGCCTCGTCCTCGCGCTCGACCGTGTCGAGCGCGCCGCCGGCGCCCTGGTCGACGAGCGCCGGCTCGGCCACGTAGCTGCGGAACGCGACGCGCGTGCGGTCCGGTGCGAGCGGCTGCACGAGGTTGATCGACAGCCCCCACGGGTAGGCGTTGATCATCAGGTTGGGGAACACCCACCAGTAGCGGGCGGCGACGCTCGCGCGGGCGTCGTCCGGGGAGGCGGCGACCGGCTCCCGGGCGAGCGCCACCTGCACGATGGACAGTCGGTGCAGCGTCGTTGCGTAGCTGCGCGTCGTCGACCGCGTCGTGGAGCGCCGGATGCACGAACGGGAGGTGGAAGCCCTCGAGGTAGTTCTCGACGTAGAGCGCCCAGTGGGCACGCACCTCGTAGTCGCGATCGCGCGTCGCGTCGTGTCGCAGGTCGCCGAGCGGCAGCGCGTCGAGGTCCGCCGCCGCGTCGCCGAGGAAGCCCTCGAACGGCGCGGCCGGCGCGAGCGACGGCGAACGCGAAGCCGCCCCAGGTCGCGAACGGCACGGCCGGGAGGTCGTCGGCGGGCGACGGGAAGTCGCGCGCCGCGCCGAAGTCCGGCATGAAGGTCATGTGCCCGGCGAGATCGAAGCGACGCGAGTGGTAGCCGCAGCGGATCTGCGCGGCGCGGCAGGCCTCGCGGACCAGCACGTTGCCGCGGTGCGTGCACACGTTGGAGAGGCAGCGAAGCGTTCCCGCGCCGTCGCGCGAGAGGAGCAGCGGCTCGTCGAGCATGCCCGGCAGGAGCTCGCGCGGCGACAGCGACTCGGGGGCGGCGACCTCGGCGAGGTCGCCGAGCCACTGCCAGCTTCGCGCGAAGACGCGCTCGCGCGTCGCCTCCCAGGCGGCGTCGTCACGGTAGAACGAGGCGGGAAGCGTCGACGCGCGCGCGATGTCGGTGTCGACGGTGTAGCGGAGATCCACGCGGGGATTGTAGACGCCCCGTGCGCGGCGACCGCTCGGCACCGCGGCCGAGGGGCTGGCACCGACGCAGGGGAGCGCTATAGTAGGGTCAGACTCGACTTTCGTCCGCCGCCCGTTCGCGCCGACCGGTCTGCCCGAGAGTCGAATCCGACCCCATCCATGCTCGCCCACCAACTCTCACGCGCCACGGGTGTCCTGACGCTCGCGCCGTCCGGACCCCTGTCGGCGGACGACTTCGCGGCGGTGGCGGCCGAGGTCGACCCGTGGATCGCCGAGCACGGCGAGCTGCGC
The DNA here is from genome assembly GCA_963747215.1 of uncultured Acidimicrobiales bacterium. GTDB lineage: Bacteria > Actinomycetota > Acidimicrobiia > Acidimicrobiales > DATKAS01 > DATKAS01. Next base: position 103,595 of record CAVVET010000007.1, on the reverse strand, counting down.
GGCCTGCTGATCCACGCCAAGCAGTTCCCGGGCTGGCAGGACTTCGCGGCGTTCCTCGGCCATCTCGGGTTCGTCCGCGAACGCACGTGCAGAAGGTCCGCCGCCTGGCGATCGCGTCGGACAGCGCGTTCCTGACGATCGCGCCGCAGATCGCCAAGGTGTTCGTGCACGCGGAGGTGCGCCACTTCGGCTACGCCGAATGCGACGCCGCGGCCGAATGGCTCGCCGGTCCGTGACGCGCGCACGACGCGCGTGAGCCCCGGGACGTCTCCGCGCGAGCGCGGGCTCGCGGCGTGGCGCGAGCGGCGCTACGCCGACGCGCGTCGCCGCCGCGCGCGAGTGGGCCGCGCTGGAGCCGCGCTCGAGCGAGGCTCACCAGCTGGACGGCCAGGCCGCCGCGCGCCTGGGCGACGCCGCCGGCGCCGCGCGCAGCTACGAGACGGCCGAGCGCCTGGGCGGCGGCGCGGTGTGCGCCTTCAACGCCGGCAATGCCTGGCAGGCGGCCGGCGAACGCGAACTCGCGCTCGCCGCGTGGCGGCGTGCTTCCGCAAGCGCCGCGTCGCTCGGCGCGCACGCGCCTGCGCTCGCCAGGGCGCTCGCGGCGGCCGGCGACGTCGCGCTCGCGGCGCGCACCTGGCATGCGGTCGTGCGCGGCGATCCGCAGGCGTTCGACGCGATGCAGGCGCTCGTCGACCTGGCGGCGGCCACGTTCGATCGAGGCCGCGCCGCCGCTTCCGCTGGCGCCCGTCGGCACGCATCCGCTGCCGCGCTCGTTTTCGTTCGTCATCTGCAGCATCGACGCCGCCAGGTTCGCGGCGGTGTCGCGCACGCTCGCGCAGCGCTTCGCCGCGACGGACGTCGAGGTGATCCGCATCGACGACGCGCGTTCGCTGTGCGAGGGGTACGCGCGCGGCCTCGCACGCGCGAGCGGCGAGGCGGTGGTGTTCTGCCACGACGACATCGATCTCCTCGCCCCCGACACGGCGCAGCGGCTCGCGCATCACCTGACGCGCCACGACCTCGTCGGCGTCGCGGGCACGACGCGCGTCACCGGTCCCGCGGTGTTCTGGTCGGGGCATCCGCACATCCACGGCTGGATGACCCATCGGCTGCCGGGTGAGGCCGACTACGAGCTGTCGTTCTCGAGCCTCGCGGCGCCCGCGGTCGGCGGCATGCAGGCGGTCGACGGCGTGCTGATGGCGTGCCGCCGCGAGGTGGCGCTCGCGGTCGGCTTCGACGCGGCGACCTTCGACGGCTTCCATCTCTACGACCTCGATTTCAGCTACCGCGCGCACCGCGCCGGGCACACGCTGGGCGTCGCCTGCGACCTCGGCGTCGTGCATGCGTCGAAGGGCCGCTTCGACCGGGACTGGGAACGCTACGCGGAGCGCTTCCGCGCCAAGTACCCGGCGCTGGGCGGCGAGCGCGGCGCGCCGCATTGGTACGCCGCGCGCGCGGCGAGCGCCGACGACGTGCTCGCGCTGCAGCGCCGGCTGTTCGCGCTCGCGGGCGAGTGAGCCGCCGGCGGGCGGCGTCGGGCGCGCCGCGTAGAATGCGCGACGGCATGGCCTCCCCCGCTCCCCTGGACGTCGCCTTCGTCGTCGACCCGCTCGACGAGCTGAAGGCGTACAAGGATTCGAGCGTCGCGATGATGCGGGCGCTCGCGCGCCGGGGCCACCGCGTGCACGCCGTGCTGCAGCCCGACCTCGCGTGGCGCGACGGCACCACCGACGCGCTGAGCGCGGAGCTCGCGCTCCGCGACGACGACCACGACTGGTACCGCGCGGAGGAGCCGCGCCGCCGCCGCCTCGCCGACCTCGACGCGGTGATCATGCGCAAGGACCCGCCGTTCGACCTCGAGTACGTCTACTCGACCTACCTGCTCGAGCGCGCGGAGGCCGAGGGCGCGCGCGTGTACAACCGGCCGCGCGCGATCCGCGACCACAACGAGAAGCTGGCGATCGCGAAGTTCGGCGCGTTCGTCGCGCCGACGCTGGTCACGCGCGACATGGCGCTGGTCGGCGCGTTCATCGACGAGCACCGCGACACGATCGTCAAGCCGCTCGACGGCATGGGCGGCACCGGGGTGTTCCGCGTGCGCGCCGACGATCCCAACCGCAACTCGATCGTCGAGACGGTGAGCCGCGAAGGCGAGCGGACGGTGATGGCGCAACGCTACCTGCGCGAGATCAGCGATGGCGACAAGCGCGTGCTGCTGATCGCCGGGGAGCCGGTTCCGTTCGCGCTCGCGCGCATCCCCAAGCCGGGCGAGACGCGCGGCAACCTCGCGGCCGGCGGTCGCGGCGTCGCGCGTCCGCTCACCGAGCGCGACCGCGAGATCGCGCACGCGCTCGGACCCGCCCTGTGGGCGGAAGGGCTCCTGGTCGTCGGCCTCGACGTGATCGGCGAGCACCTGACCGAGGTCAACGTGACCAGCCCCACCTGCTTCGTCGAGATCACGCAGCAGACCGGCTTCGACGTCGCCGCGATGTTCGCCGACGCGCTCGAGCGCGCCGTCCGCCGCTAGCCCAAGGGCGCGCAGCGTCCCGTCGGACGATCGCGGTCTCGGCCGCCACGACGCGGCCGCCGCGGAGCCGAACCGCGCCCGCGCGGCGCCGCCGCAAGCGATGCCGTCCCCGCCGGATCGCGCAACACCGGCGGCGGACGTGCATCCCGGCGGCCCGGCCGACGAACCCCGCGCGGCTGCTGCGACGCCGCAGTCGTCTGCTGCGGTGCAGGAGCGGTCCGCGCCATCCCGTGGCCCGCGCGACGAGGATCAGGCGCGCCGAGACGAGCGTCACGTTGCGTGCAAGGGCCGGCGGATGCCGGCCCTCGCGCACGTCCGCACCCTCGCCGCCCCGCACCCCACCCGGCGCGGGCCGCCGCCTGGTACGTCGCGTGCTACCATCGGCGAGCGCCGTCGCGTGCGGAGGAGCGCGCGAGACGCCTCCATGATCGGCATCCTGATCGTCGCCCACGACACGCTTCCCGACAGCCTCGCGCGCGCCGTCACGCACGTGCTCGGCACGCGTCCGGGGCAGTTCGAGACGCTGTCGGTCAAGTCGACCGACGATCCGTTCGAGCTGGTGCCCGCGGCGCGCGCCGCGCTGGCGCGGCTCGACACCGGCGAGGGCGTGCTCGTGTTCACCGACATCTTCGGCGCGACGCCGGCGAACCTCGCGAACAAGCTGCTCGTCCCCGGCCGCATCGAAGGCGTGGCCGGCGTCAACCTTCCGATGCTCGTGCGCGCGTTCACCTACCGCGGCAAGGGCATGGACACGATGATCCGCAAGGCGATCTCCGGCGGGTGCGAGGGCGTCGTGCACATCGCGATCGATCCGGTCTATGCCGCAACGCGAACTTGAGATCGTCAACAAGCTCGGTCTGCATGCGCGCGCTTCCGCCAAGCTGACGCAGGTGGCGTCGCGCTTCGCCAGCGACGTCCACATCGCGCGGAACGGCAGGCGCGTGAACGCGAAGAGCATCATGGGCGTCATGATGCTGGCGGCCGGCAAGGGGTCGAAGGTGACGCTCGAGACGTCGGGTCCCGACGAGGAGGAGGCGATGACCGCGTTGTGCGCGCTCGTCGCCGACTGCTTCGGCGAAGGACAGTGAACGCTCACGCCGCCGCCGCGGCGGCGTCGGGTGTCGTCGGCGGGCGACGTCCCGCGGGCAGGGCGGTCGGCGACATCCTGTCATCGTGATGGAACCCTTGGCGGCTACGATGGATCAATACGGAAGGCGCGGTCCGTGGCGGGCCGCGTCGCCCTGTCCATCGAGCGAGGAGGTTCCCGATGCTGGTTCGCGAGATCAGGATGCGCCATGCCAACGGGTTGCACGCGCGCGTCGCGGCCCGGATCGTCAAGGTCTCCGGGAGGTTCCGCAGCAGGATCGTGCTCTGCGTCGGCGAGCGGCGCGCGAGCGCGCGCAGCATCATGGCCGTGCTGATGCTCGCCGCCGCCTTCGGCGCGACGGTGCGTCTCGAGACCGAGGGCCCGGACGAGCAGGCGGCGATGGAGGCCATCTCCGCGGTGCTGGCCGCGCCCGGCGAGCGGAGGTGAGCGTCGGGCGGGCCCTGCGCCGGACGGGCGAGGCGTCCGCAGCGCGCTTCGGGGGGATCACGGCGACCGAAGGGCCGCCCCGAGGTCGCCAGCCCCCTCGGGGGAGGCGCGCGCAGCGCGCTTCGGGGGGATCACACCCCGTGATCACCTTCGCGCTCCACGGGATCGGCGTCTCCGGCGGCATCGCGATCGGCCGCGCGCAGCTCGTCTCGCACGCGACGCTCGAGGTCGCGCACTACACGGTGCCGGCCGCGCGCGTCGACCAGGAGATCGCGCGCCTCGAGTTCGCGATCGACGAGGTGCAGAAGGAGCTGACCGCGCTGCACAACACGATGATGCGGTCGGGCGACGTGCCCGGCGAGTTCGGGGCGTTCCTCGACGTCCACTGGATGATCCTGAACGACCCGACGCTCGCCGAGGCGCCCAAGCGGATCATCGCCGAGCAGCGCTGCAACGCCGAGTGGGCGCTCACGCAGCAGATGAACGTCCTGATCGACCAGTTCGACCAGATCGAGGACCCCTACCTGCGCGAGCGCAAGGCCGACGTGGTCCAGGTGGTCGAGCGCGTGCTCAAGCGCCTGATGGGCAAGCCCGGCTCGCTGCCGAGCTCGCTCGCCGAGGAGCGCACGATCCTGGTCGCGCACGACCTGTCGCCGGCCGACGTGATCCAGTTCAAGCAGCACCATTTCGCCGCGTTCCTGACCGACCTCGGCGGCGTGACGTCGCACACGGCGATCGTCGCGCGGAGCCTCGCGGTGCCCGCGGTGGTCGCCACGCACAACGCGCGCCAGATGATCCGCGACGGCGAGATGCTGATCGTCGACGGCAGCAACCACGTCGTCATCGTCAACCCGGACCGCGCGGTGCTCGCCGAGTACCGGCTGAAGCAGAGCGAGTTCGAGCTCGAGAAGCAGAAGCTCAAGCGCCTGCGCGGCAAGCCGGCCGAGACGCTCGACGGCCAGCGCGTCATGCTCAACGCGAACATCGAGCTGCCGGGCGACCTCGCGCAGGTGCTCGACAGCGGCGCCAACGGCGTCGGGCTGTTCCGCTCCGAGTTCCTGTTCCTGAATCGCGACGGGCTGCCGAGCGAGGACGAGCAGTTCGAGGCCTACCGCGCGGTGGCCGCGGGCCTGTCGGGCAAGCCGCTCACGATCCGCACCTTCGACCTGGGCGCCGACAAGCAGAAGGCGGACCTCGAGGGCCTCACGCGCGTGGCGCCGAACCCGGCGCTCGGCCTGCGCGCCGTGCGCTTCTGCCTCGCCGAGCCGAAGCTGTTCCTGACGCAACTGCGCGCGATCCTGCGCGCGTCGCACTACGGCAAGGTGCGCATCCTGATCCCGATGCTCGCCTCGGTGGCCGAGATCGACTCGACGCTCGCGCTGATCGACCAGGCGAAGGAAAGCCTGCGCGAGCAGGGCGAGCCGTTCGACGCCGCGGTGCCGGTCGGCGGCATGATCGAGATCCCGGCCGCGGTGCTCGCGATGGGCGGCTTCCTCACGCGCCTCGATTTCCTGTCGATCGGCACCAACGACCTGATCCAGTACACGCTCGCGGTCGACCGCTCCGACGAGGCGGTCTCGCACCTCTACGACCCGCTGCACCCGGCGATCATCAAGCTCATCGCGCTCGCGATCGGCGGCGCGAACAAGGCGAAGGTGCCGATCGCCGTGTGCGGCGAGATGGCGGGCGAGATAACGATGACGCGGCTGCTGCTGGGGCTGGGGTTGCGCGACTTCTCGATGCATCCCGCGCACGTGCCGACGGTCAAGCAGCGCGTGCTCGGCTCCGACGTCGCCGCGATCAAGCCGCTGGTCGAACGCATCAAGCGCACCGACTCGCCGGTGAAGCTCGCCGCGCTGATCGACAAGCTCAACGCGTGATCGCGGAGGCCGGGAGCGTTCCTCCGGCGGCCCCCCGGCGGCAATGACAATGGCATAATGCGCCCTCGCCGCCCCGGAACAACCGCGTCCCGATGCTGTTGACGCTCGCCTATGCACGCTCGCCCACGCCTGTGGCTGCTCGCGGTATGGCTGCTCGCGACGTGCGCCCGGGCGGCGCAGCCGGGCGACGCCGCGCCGGCCTTCACGCTGCCCGAAGGCGACGGCAAGACCGTCGCGATCGACCAGCTCAGGGGACGCGTCGTCTACGTCGATTTCTGGGCGTCGTGGTGCGGTCCGTGCCGCCGCTCGTTCCCGTGGATGGGCGAGATGCAGCGGAAGTACGGCGACGGCGGCCTGACGGTCGTCGCCGTCAACGTCGACAAGAAGCGCGAGGACGCCGCGAAGTTCCTCGCGCACACGCCGGGCGCGTTCACGATCGTCTACGATCCCGCCGGCTCGGTCGCGTCGTCCTACGACGTCAAGGGCATGCCGACCTCCTACCTCGTCGACCGCGCCGGCCGCATCGTCGCGGTCGACAGCGGCTTCCGCGACGACGCGAAGGCCGGTCTCGAGGCGCGCATCAAGGCGGCGCTGGACGCGAGATGACATCCGTCCGAGCGCGCTTCGCGCGCCTTCCCCCGAAGGGGCACGGCGCACCTTGGCGTGGCCCGGACGGGCGCTGACCGCCCTCATGGTCGTCGCGCTGCTCGCCGGCTGCGCGTACGCGCCGCCGAAGCCGTGGGAGAAGGGCGAGCTCGCGAAGCCGACGATGCAGTTCGACGCCGACCAGCTCGAGGCGAAGTACCAGGAGCACGTCTACCAGAGCAAGGAAGCGGCGAGCGGCGGCTATCGGCGTCGGCGGAGGCGGCTGTGGCTGCAACTGAAGGATGCGATCCCCCCGAGGCGGCCTGCGGCCGCCTCCCCCGGGGGCGGCGCGCCTTCGGGACGGCCCGTCGGGCGCGCCCGGGCGCTGATGGCGGCGGCGCTCGCGCTGCCCGGCGTCGCGCCTTCCGCCCACGCCGCAGTCGATCCCCGACGAGGGCGTCGTTCTCGGTGCGCTACCTCGACTACCGCGACTGGCAGCCGCGGCGCCGACCGGATGACGCGTCAAGAGCCCGTCGTTCTACGTGATGAAGCCGTTCGGCGGCAGCTGGGTCGCCGAGGGCGAGCGTCGTCTACGACGGCATGTCGGGCGCGTCGCCGCGTTACCACAACACGCTGTCGGGCGCGTCGGGCGAAGGCGTCAAGGACTACCGCACCGCGGGCGACGCGAAGCTCACGCGCTACTTCGACCGCTACGCGATCGGCGTCGGCCTCGCGGGCTCGACCGAGCGCGACTACCTGTCGAAGGCCGCGGTCGCTCGACGTGCGCTGGTGGACCGAGGATCGCAACACGACGCTCGCGTTCTCGTTCGCGGGCACCGTCGGACCGCATCAACTCGAACAACCAGATCGCCGTCAACGAGAAGAAGCACACGCTCGATTTCCTGGTCGGCATCACGCAGGCGATCAACGCGAATGCGATCGTCCAGTCGAACCTGACGTACTCGCGCGGGCACGGCTACTACGACGACCCGTACAAGTCGCTCGACGACCGGCCCGACCACCGGCGCATCGTCGCGTGGCTCACGCGCTGGAACCAGTCGTTCCCCGCGCACGACGCGACGCTCAGGCTCGCGTTCCGCGTGCTGCACGATTCGTTCGGCTCGACCTCGCTCATGACCGAGGCGCAGTGGGTGCAGGGGCTGCCGCACGGCTTCGCCGTCGCGCCGGGCCTGCGCTACTACACGCAGAGCGCCGCCGATTTCTACCGCAACCCGCCGTTCCCGACCGGCTTCGTGTTCGGCGAGCCGTACTCGGCCGACACGCGGCTCTCCGCGTTCGGCGCGTTCACGCCGTCGCTCGAAGGTCGCGAAGGCCTTCGCCGACGGGTGGAGCGCGGACCTGCGCGTCGACTTCTACCGCCAGAAGGGCTCGTGGCGGCTGGGCGGCGACGGCAGCCCGGACCTCCTGCCGTTCTCGGCGCGCTGGTTCCAGGGCGGCGTCGTCGAAGACGTTCTGAAGTCGCGCGCGTAGCGCGGCGCCGATGCCCCTCCACCGTTCGCGTTCCGCGCGATGGCCGCGTCGCACGAGCTCCTGCTCGGCTGCGACGACGGCGCGCGCGCGAGGCGCGCCGCCGATGCGGCGATCGCCGACGTCGAGCGCATCGAGGCGAAGTACTCGCGCTTCCGCGACGACGAGCCTCGTGTCCGCGATCAACCGTGCCGCCGGCGGTGCGCCGGTCGCCGATCGACGCGGAGACCGCGGCGCTCCTGCGCTACGCCGACGCCTGCCACGCCGCGTCGCGCGGGCGCTTCGACATCACGTCGGGCGTGCTGCGCCGCGCCTGGGACTTCAGGCGCGCGACCGCCGCGTGTTCCCGACGCGCGCGAGATCGACGCGCTGCTGCCGCTCGTCGACTGGCGCGCGGTCGAGTGGGACGAGCGGACGATCCGTCTGCCGCGCGCGGGCATGGAGATCGACCTCGGCGGCATCGGCAAGGAATACGCCGCCGACCGCGTCGCGACGATCGCGCATCGACGCGGGCATCGCGCACGGCTTCGTCAACCTCGCGGGCGACGTGCGCGTATGGGGCGGCCGGCCCGACGGCGGGCCCTGGCGCGTCGGCATCCGCCATCCGCGCGTCGACGACGCGACGATCGGCGGCATCGACGTCGGCGACGGCGCGGTGGCCACGTCAGCGGCGACTACGAGCGCGCCATCGTCGTCGACGGCCGCCGCTACTGCCACATCCTCGACGCCACGACCGGCTGGCCGGTCGACAGCTGGCAGTCGATGAGCGTCGCCGCGCCGCTGTGCGTCGTCGCCGGCAGCGGCGCGACGGTCGGGATGCTGCTCGGCGACGAGGCGCCGGCGTGGCTCGCTGCCGAGGGATTCGAGTGGGTTGGTGTCGACTCGGAAGGGCGTGTGCGCGGTTCCGCGATTGGGGCGTAGCGTCAGTCCCCGGCGTGGCTGAGGAAGGACGCGTGCGCGGGCGCGCACGCCTGCAGGGTCTGACCCCGGCGACGCCGGAGGAAGGACGCGTGCGCGGCGCGCACGCCTGCAGGTCTACCCGGCGACGCGCAGAATCCGGCGATGCCCTCCGGCGACCAGTTCTGCGTCGTCGTGAACTGCTGGTAGAGCGCGAGATCGGTCGTGAAGCGGTGGTTGGGTGCGCCGGTCTGGCCGTTGTTGTACATCCGATAGATCGGCACCGTGCCGATCGCGCACGCGCCGCCCACCGGCACCGCGATGTGGAACGCGATCTTTTCGTACTGCCAGTCCGGATTGAGCTTGACGCCCTCGCACTCGACCGGGTCGGCGGTGTAGAAATGCGAGCTCTTCGGCGCGAACGTCACGGTGAAGAAGCGGCACACCGGCACCGTGGCGGTCGTCGGCGCGTTCCAGCCGTTGAACTGTCGGCCGGTGCGCACGAACGCGCCGCCGAACGCGCCCGCGTCGAGGCCGGCGATCTCATCGGTGTCGGCGGTCATGAAATAGTGGCCGAAGCCGGCGTTGAAGTACTCGATCACCGGCACCTGGGTCGCGGAAGGCGGCGGCGGGTCGCCACCCGGGAAGACCTGCAGGTAGCCCGCGATGAGCATCAGGTCGTCGTCGGTGAGCACGCCCGCGTTGTAGGCGGGAAGCAGCTCGATTTTCATCTCGAGCTTGGTCTGGATCGCGAGCTTGATGACGGTCCAGTCCTTGCCGCGCAGGACGTTGTTGTGGTTGTTGCCGGGGAAGCTGTGACAACCCTGGCACCACTGCTGGTATTCCTGCTGCCCCGTCTGCGCGCGAGCGTCCGACGCGGCGGCCAGGGCGGCGACGCAGACGACGAGGAGGGCGCGGAGGACGGCCATTCAACAACATCCCGTCCTCGGGCGAACAAGCAGGCCGCGGCGATTCTTCCGGCGGCGACGCGATTCATCGCCGAGACTGTCCGGCGTCGTCGCGGAAACGCGCGTGCGCTGGCGCGCACGCCTGCAGGGTCAGACCCCGGCATCGCCGGGGTCCGACCCGCTTACGGCGGCGAACAGAAACCGGTGCCTTCCGGCGCCCAGTTCTTGTTCGTCGTGAAGTCCTGGTAGATCGTGAAGTCGCTCGCGAAGCGGTGGTTCGGCGCGCCCGTCTGGCCGTTGTTGTACATCCGGTAGATCGGCGTCGTGCCGACCGGGCACACGCCGCCGCTCGGCACGGCGATGTGGAACGCGATCTTCTCGTACTGCCAGTTCGGGTTGAACTTGAGGCCGTCGCACTCGACCGGGTCGGCCGTGTAGAAGTGCGAGCTCTTCGGTGCGAAAGTCAGCGTGAAGAAGCGGCACACCGGCACCGTGCCCGCGGCCGGCGAGCTGTACGCGTTGAACTGGCGTCCGGTGCGAACGAACGCGAAGTTGTACGCGCCCGCGTCGAGGCCGGCGATCTCGTCGGCGTCCGCGGTCATGAAGTAGTGGCCGAAGCCGGCGTTGTAGTACTCGACCACCGGCACCTTGGTCGCGGTCGGCACCGACGTGCCGGTGCCCGACAACGACACGACGTTCGGGCTGCCGAGGCCGTTCGACGTGATCGTCACGCTGCCGACGCGCGAGCCGATCGTGAGCGGCCGGAACGCGACGGTGATCGTGCAGGTGCTTCCGCCCGGCAGCGTGCCGCAGGTGTTGCCGACGATCGGGAACTCGGAGGCCGAGCTCGACGTGATGCTCGACACCGTGATCGACGAGCTGCCCGGGTTGCCCACGACGATCGCCGAGCCGGAGGTCTGCACGCCGACCGTCTGGCTGCCGAGCGACAGGCTCGACGGCACCGAGAGCCCGCTCGGCGGCGGCGTCACGACGGTGCCGGTGCCCGAGAGCGGGATCGTCTGCGGGCTGCTGATGCCATTCGAGGTCACCGTGACGCTGCCGCTGCGCGAGCCGCTGGCGGCGGGCTTGAACGCGACGGTGACGTTGCAGCTTCCGCCGGAGGGGACGGTGCTGCAGCTGTTGCCGACGATCGGGAACTCGGAGGCCGAGCTCGACACGATGCTCGACACGGTCACCGACGTCGGGGACGGATTGATGAGCGAGAAGCCGGTGCCGCCGCTCTGCACGCCGACGTTCTGCGAGCCCAGGTTCACCGACGCGGGGACCGAGAGCGAACCCTGCCCGCCGCCGGCGCCGCCGGTGCCGGACACGGCGAACGATTGCGGGCTGCCGATGCCGTTCGACACGACGTTGATCTGGCCGCTGCGAGCGCCGCTCGTCGCGGGCGTGAACTGCAGCGTCACCGAGCACGTCCCGTTGGGCGGCAGCACGAACGCGCCCGCCGTGCAGGTGGTGCTGACGACGGTGAACTCGAGCGGGTTGCTGCTCGACACGGTCGACGACAGCTGCACCGCCGCGTTGCCGATGCTCGTGACGTTGCGGGTCACCAGGGAGCTGCCGACGCCGACCGCCACCGATCCGAAGTTGACGGCCGCCGGCATCGCCAGCTGGCTCGTGACGCCGCCGCCGAACGTCTGCAGGTAGCCCGCGATGAGCATGAAGTCGTCATCGGTGAGCAGCCCGGCGTTGTACGCAGGACGCAAGTCGGCCGTCATGTCCGGCTTGGTGTCCATCGCCAGCTTGATGATGTTCCAGTCCTTGCCGCCGAGGACGCCGTCCTTGTTGTTGGACGGATTGCCGTGGCAGCCCTGGCACCACTGCGTGTACTTCTGCTGTCCCGTCTGCGCGAGCGCGTCGGGCGCCGTCGCGAGGGCGGCGAGGAGGACGACGACGAGGGCGCGCAGGACGTTCATGGGAGGCAGTCGGGTCGAAGGGCGAACAATCCGGCAGCGGCGATCCTTCCGGCGCCGACCTATTCCAATGTCATAGTATTCCAATGTCATGTTTGCCGACAAGTCACGGGGTTTCCGGATCGGCCGCTCCTTTGCCCCCGTACGTCGAACGTTAGCCCCCGGAGACGCACCATTGCGGGGCGGGCATACCCATCGGGCCGACGAACGGCTAGACTTCGGCGCGTCGCGGCGGGCAACCGAGGGCGGCCCGGGACGGGAAGACTTTCCGACTTTTGCCGCTCGTCCGGGTATTTACGCCGGGTTCCTGCGCGGGGAGGGTCGCCTCGGGCGATGGTGAGTTTCGCGGCAACGACGGGGGGCGCCGAGGGGCGGGGGACCGATCAGCGGACGGTGGGCGTCGTCACGCCCCAGGTCGCCCGGTTCGACACGCCCCTCAAGCTCGCCTGCGGGAAGTCGCTGCCTTCCTACGAGCTCGCCTACGAGACCTACGGCGAGCTCAACAAGCGGCGCAACAACGCCGTCCTCATCTGCCATGCGCTGAACGCGTCGCACCACGTCGCCGGGACGTGGGCGGGCGAGCCCGACAACGTGGGCTGGTGGGACAACATGGTCGGGCCGGGCAAGCCGCTCGACACCAACCGGTTCTTCGTCGTCGGCGTCAACAACCTCGGCAGCTGCTTCGGCTCGACCGGCCCGGTGTCGATCAATCCGGCGACCGGCAAGTCCTGGGGCGCGGATTTCCCGATCGTCACGGTCGAAGACTGGGTCGACGCCCAGGCGCGCCTCGCCGATTTCCTGGGTATCGAGGACTGGGCCGCGGTGATGGGCGGGAGCCTGGGCGGCATGCAGGCGCTGTGCTGGGCGACGCGCTACCCGGGCCGCATCCGCAACGCGCTGGTGATCGCGGCCGCGCCGAACCTGTCCGCGGAGAACATCGCGTTCAACGAGGTCGCGCGCCAGGCGATCATGACCGATCCGGATTTCCACGGCGGCCACTTCGCCGAGGCCGGCACGCTGCCGCGCCGGGGCCTGCGCGTCGCGCGCATGATCGGCCACATCACCTACCTGTCCGACGAGCAGATGGAGGCGAGGTTCGGCCGCCAATTGCGCGACGGCCTCCAGTTCAGCTTCGCGCCGGAGTTCCAGATCGAGAGCTACCTGCGCCACCAGGGCGAGAAGTTCGCCGACTACTACGACGCGAACACCTACCTGCGCATCACCAAGGCGCTCGACTACTTCGACCCGGCGCTCGCGACCGGCGGCGACCTCCCGCGCGCGCTCGCGGCGGCGGCGTGCCGCTTCCTCGTCGTCTCGTTCACGACCGACTGGCGCTTCCCGCCGGCGCGCTCGCGCGAGATCGTCGAGGCGCTGGTCGCCAACCGCCACGACGTGGCGTACGCCGAGATCGTGGCGCCGCACGGCCACGACGCGTTCCTGCTCGACACCGAGCAGTACCACGCCGTCGTGCGCGCGTTCTTCGAGCGCATCGCGCACGACTTCAAGGACTACTCGACGTTCAGGCTCGGCAAGGCGTTCACGCAGGCGGTCGAGGAGCGCACGAAGGTCGCGCAGCGCAGCGACTACGCGACGATGGCCGGCTGGATCGGCGAAGGCGCGAACGTGCTGGACCTCGGCTGCGGCGACGGCAGCCTGCTCGCGTTCCTCGCGCGCGAGCGCAACGCGCGCGGCTACGGCGTCGAGATCGGCGAGGCCGGCGTGCGTGCGGCGATCGGCGCGGGCGTCAACGTGATCCAGCGCGACCTCGAAGGCGGGCTCAAGGGCTTCGCCGACGGCGCGTTCGATTGCGTGATCCTGTCGCAGACGCTGCAGGCGATGCGGCACGTCGAGACGATCATCGACGAGATGCTGCGCGTCGGCCGCGAGGCGATCGTGTCGTTCCCGAACTTCGGCCACTGGCGCCACCGGCTGCAGATCCTGCGCGGCCGCATGCCGGTCTCCGAGAGCCTGCCCTACCAGTGGTTCGACACGCCCAACGTGCACCTGTGCACGGTCGCCGATTTCGATGCGTTCCTGGCCGAGCGGGGCCTGACCGTGCTCGACCGCGTCGTGCTCGCGGGCGGACGCGAGGTGGGCGGCCTCGCCAACCTGCGCGGCGAGCTGGCGATCTATCGCTTCCGCCGCCACGATGCGCCGCGCCCGCCGGTCGGGCGCCGGGCCAGCGCGTGACGGCAGGCGGCGCGAAGGGCGCGCGACTCCCCGATCCCGCACCCGCGCGGGAAACCTGGCGCGAGGCGCTGTTCAACCGGCGGATGCTGATCTGCGTCTTCGTCGGATTCAGTTCGGGGCTGCCGCTCTATCTGCTGATCAACCTGCTTCCGGCGTGGCTTCGCTCGGAGGGCGTGGACCTGACGTCGATCGGCCTGTTCGCACTGATCGGACTGCCGTACACGTGGAAGTTCCTGTGGTCGCCGTTCCTCGACCGCTTCGCGATCCCCTGGCTGGGGCGCCGCCGGGGCTGGATGTTCGCGATGCACCTCGCGCTGCTGGCGTCGATCCCGGCGCTCGGCCTCCTGCGCCCGCAAGAGGACATCTGGACGATCGCGGCGCTGGCCGCCGTCGTGGCCTTCTTCTCGGCGAGCCTCGACATCGCGCAGGACGCGTTTCGCCGCGAGATCCTGCCCGACGCCGAGCTGGGCCTCGGCAATTCGATCTACGTGAATGCGTACCGGATCTCGAGCCTCGTGCCCGGATCGCTCGCGCTCGTCCTCGCCGACCGGATGCCGTGGTCGTGGGTGTTCCTCGTGACCGCGCTGTTCATGCTGCCGGGACTCGCCATGACGCTGCTGGTCCGGGAACCCACCGCGGCTGCCCCGCCGGCGACGCTCCGCGACGCGGTGGTCGAGCCGTTCCGCGAATTCATCGAACGGTCCGGCTGGTCGCAGGCGCTCGTGGTGATCGCGTTCATCTTCCTCTACAAGCTCGGCGACAGCATGGCGACCGCGCTCGCCACGCCGTTCTACCTCGACATGGGGTTCACCAAGACGGAGATCGGCATCGTCGCCAAGAACGTCGGCCTGTGGGCCAGCATCGTCGGCGGCATGCTCGGCGGACTGTGGATGGTCCGGATCGGCATCAACAAGGGCCTGTGGCTCTTCGGATGGGTGCAGTTGGTCTCGATCCTCGGATTCGCGTGGCTCGCCTGGCTGGGCCGGCCCGACGTCGTCGTCCTCGCCGTCGTGATCGGGTTCGAGGCGCTGGGCGTGGGGCTCGGCACCGTTGCCTACGTGGCGTACATCGCGCGTACGACCAACCCGCGCTTCACCGCGACGCAATTCGCGCTGTTCACCAGCCTGTCGGCCGTACCCCGGACCGTGGTCAACGCGAGCACCGGCTGGATCGTCGCGCAGGCCGGGTGGTTCCATTTCTTCCTGATCTGCACGCTCCTCGCCGCGCCGGGCATGGCACTACTCTTGCGAGTGGCACCCTGGAACGTCGACAGCGGACAGGACCGCCGGACATGAACGCCGACAAATTCAGCGCGATCGCCCATCGCGACCACGACTACTGCAACCCGGTCACCGCGGCGAAGATCGAGCGCATCCTCGACCTGATGGAGCTCGACGCGGGCGCGCGCGTGCTCGACCTGGGCTGCGGCCGCGCCGAGCTCGCGCTGCGGATCATCGAGCGCTTCGGCTCGACCGTCGTCGCCGTCGAGCGCTCGTCCTACATGCTCGACGCCGCGCGCGAGCGCGCCGAGTGGACCGGCGCGCTCGCGAAGCTGCACCTCGACGATCGCGACATCCGCGCGTTCCGCGCCGATCCCGAGACCTTCCACCTGACGGTGATGCTCGGCGCCTCGGGGATCGACGGCGGCATCGCCGGCATCTGCCGCGCGCTGCGCGGCTGGACCAAGCCGGGCGGCTACGTGCTGGTCGGCGAGGGCTACTGGAAGCAGAAGCCCGGGCACGACTACCTCGCGGTGCTCGGCGGCGACGCGACCCAGTGCCTCGACCACCGCGGCAACGTGCAGGCGGGCATCGAGGCCGGGCTCACGCCGCTGCACGCGGTCACCGCGAGCGACGACGAGTGGGACGAGTACGAATGGAAATACTCGCGCGCGATCGAGCGCTACGCCGGCGAGCAGCCGGCCGATCCCGACGTGCCGGCGATGCTCGAGCGCGTGCGGCGCTGGCGCGACGCCTACCTCCGCTGGGGCCGCGACACGCTGGGCTTCGGCGTCTACCTGTTCTGGCGTCCCGGCAAGCTTAGATGGGGGTCAGAGCCGTAATAGTTGCGTCGTGAATGGCACGGGACGCGCGCTAGCAGGGCAACTATTACGGCTCTGACCCCCGGCACGGGACGCGTTGGCAAGGCAACTATTACGGCTCTGACCCCCACAACCGCCGGCTACTCGGGGACGCCGCTTCCCGCGAAGCTCGGGCTCAGGGCCGGACAGCGCACGCTCGTCGTCGACGCGCCGCGCGAGATCGAGGCCGCGCTGGCCTCCGCGCTCGCCGCCACCACGCGCCTCGCGCGGGCGTCGGCGTTCGATTTCGCGCTCGCGTTCGTCGGCTCCCGCGCCGCACTGGCGTCGACGCTCGATCGTCTCGCGCCCAAGCTCGACGACGCCGGCATGCTGTGGATCGCGTGGCCGAAGAAGGCGTCCGGCGTCGCGACCGACATGACCGAGGACGCGGTGCGCGCCGACGCGCTGCCGCGCGGGCTCGTCGACGTGAAGGTGTGCGCGATCGACGCGACCTGGTCCGGCCTCAAGCTCTGCCGGCGGCGCGAGCTGCGCAAGGCGCGATCGCGCTAGACGCCCGCGGCGGGATCACGCCCGCCGAAGGAGTCTCACGAAGACGAGCAACAGGATGGCGCCCACCGCCGCGACCGCGATCGAACCGACCAGCCCGCCGTCGGTCGCGACACCGAGCGCCGGGAACAGCAGCCCGCCGACCAGCGCGCCGACGACGCCGACGACGAGATCGCCGACCAGGCCGAAGCGTCCGCCCTTCATCACGACGCCGGCGACCCATCCGGCGGCAATGCCCACCACGGCGAACCAGACCACCTCCATCGACACCCCCAGAACCCGCGCACCGCCGACGACCCGGGACGTTAGCCGGGAGCGTCGATCCTGTCGAGCGCCTCGGCGAGCTCGAGCCACGCGGCTTCGCGGCGGGCGAGCTCCCAGGTGATCTCGCCGGCGCGCTCGATCGCCGGCCGCAGGCGCTCCTTCGCGTCCTCGGCGTAGGCGTCCGGCGTGGCGAGCCACGCTTCGAGCTCCGCCTTCTCGGCCTCGAGCGCGCGCATCTCGCCCTCGAGCTTCGCCTGCTGCGCGACGAGCGGCTTCTTCGCGTCGGAGCGCTTCTGGCGCGCCTCGGCCTCGACGCGCTTCACCGTCCTGCGGTCCGGCGCCTCGCCCGCGCGCACGCCGGCGTCGTCCGCCGCGCCGCGACGCCGCAGCGCGAGCACCCAGTCGCGGTAGTCGTCGAGGTCGCCGTCGAACGGCGCCACCTTGCCCCGGTCGACGAGGAGCAGCGTGTCGGTCGTCGCGGCGATCAGGTGGCGGTCGTGCGCGACGACGATGAGCGCACCGTCGAAGTCCTGCAGCGCCTCGGCGAGCGCCTCGCGCATCTCGATGTCGAGGTGGTTGGTCGGCTCGTCGAGGATCAGGAGCTGCGGGCGCCGGCGCACGATCAGCGCGAGCACCAGCCGCGCCTTCTCGCCGCCGGAAAATTGCGCGACCGGCGCATCCGCCATCGCGCCGCGGAAGTCGAAGCCGCCGAGGAAGTCGCGCAGCGCCTGCTCGCGCGCGCCGGGGTCGAGGCGTTGCAGGTGCAGGAGCGACGACGCGCCGCCGTCGAGCTGCTCGAGCTGGTGCTGCGCGAAGTACCCGATCGCGAGGTTCTGCGCGACATGGCGCTCGCCGCGCGCGAGCGGCAGCGTGCCGGCGAGCGCCTTGACCAGCGTCGACTTGCCCGCGCCGTTGGGTCCGAGCAATCCGATCCGGTCGCCGGCGAGGATCGACAGCTCCAGGTCCGCGAACACCGGCGCGGCCTCGCCGTAGCGAATCGTCGCGTGCTCGAGCCGCACCAGCTGGCGCGCATGGGTGCCCGCGGGCGCGAATTCGAACTCGAACGGGCTGTCGACGTGCGCCGCCGCGATGCGCTCCATGCGCTCGAGCGTCTTCAGCCGGCTCTGCGCCTGCTTCGCCTTGGTCGCCTTGGCGCGGAAGCGGTCGACGAACGACTGCAGGTGCGCGATCTGGCGCTGCTGCTTCGCGTAGGCGGCCTGCTGCAGCGCGAGCTGCGCGGCACGCTCGCGCTCGAACGCCGAGTAGTTGCCGCCGTAGTGCTT
Organism: uncultured Acidimicrobiales bacterium; assembly: GCA_963747215.1. Taxonomy (GTDB): domain Bacteria; phylum Actinomycetota; class Acidimicrobiia; order Acidimicrobiales; family DATKAS01; genus DATKAS01. The sequence continues at coordinate 85,521 of CAVVET010000007.1, read as the reverse complement.
GAGCTTGCGCCCGTCGACGTGGACGATCGACTGCGCGACGGCGTCGAGGAAGTCGCGGTCGTGCGTGACCAGCAGCAGCGTGCCAGGGTAGCGCTTGAGCCAGTCCTCGAGCCACAGCACCGCGTCGAGGTCGAGGTGGTTGGTCGGCTCGTCGAGCAGCAACAGGTCCGAGCGCGCGGCGAGCGCCTGCGCGAGATTGAGCCGCATGCGCCAGCCGCCGGAGAAGGTCGCGACCGGGTCGGCGTGCCGCGCTTCCGTCACCCCGAGGCCGGCGAGCAGCTCGGCGGCGCGCGCGCGCGCGGCGTAGCCGCCGATCGCTTCGTAGCGGTGGTGCAGCTCCGCGAGCGCGTGGCCGTCCGCGGCGTGCGCGCGCTCCTCGGCGGCGAGCGCCGCTTCGACCGCGCGCAGCTCGACGTCCCCGTCGAGCACGAAGTCGAGCGCGGCGCGCTCGACCGCGGGCGTCTCCTGCGCGACGTGCGCGAGGGTCCAGCGCGGCGGCAGGTCCACGCTGCCCGCTTCCGGCAACAGCTCGCCGCGCAGCAGCGCGAACAGGCTCGACTTGCCCGAGCCGTTCGGCCCGACGATGCCGACCCGGTGACCCGGGTGCACGGTCAGCGACGCGTCCTCGAGCAGCCGCAGGGCGCCGCGGGCGAGGGTGAGGTTCGTCAGGCGGAGCATGCATGGCGGCGATCGGCGGTAGGCGATAGGCTCCTCACCCCATCTCCCCGCATGCGGGGAGAGGGAGCCAACGATCACGTCGACGCGTCATTCCCATCGCCCATCGCTCATCGCCGTATCTCAGCGCAGCTCGTAGTCGTAGTCGATCACCAGCGGCGCATGGTCCGAGAACCGCCGGTTCACGTAGATCGACGCGGCGTGCGCCTTCGACGCGATGCCGGGCGTCGCGATCTGGTAGTCGATCCGCCAGCCGACGTTCTTCTTCCACGACTGACCGCGGTTCGACCACCAGGTGTAGCGTTCCGGCCGCGGATCGATGCGGCGGAACACGTCGACGAAGCCCAGCTCGTCGAACACGCGCGTGAGCCAGGCGCGCTCTTCGGGCAGGAAGCCGGAGTTCTTCTGGTTGGCGCGCCAGTTCCTGAGGTCGATCGGCTGGTGCGCGATGTTCCAGTCGCCGCACAGCACGATCTCGCGGCCCGAGCGGCGGAGCGCGGCGAGATGCGGCAGGAACGCCTCGAGGAAGCGGAACTTGGACGCCTGCCGGTGCGGCCCGCTCGACCCCGACGGCAGGTACATCGAGACCACCGTCAGCTCGGCGAAATGCGCCTCCAGGTAGCGCCCCTCGTCGTCGAACTCGGCGTGGCCGATGCCCGTGCTCACCCGGTGCGGGACCTTCGCGTACAACGCGACGCCGGCGTAGCCCTTGCGTCGCGCCGGCAGGAAGCTCCCGACGCTGCGGCGCGGGCTCAAGAGCGCGCGCGGGATGTCGCATTCCGCGCACTTGATCTCCTGCACGCAGACCACGTCCCACGGCTCCGCGCGCGCGAGCCAGCGCACGAAGCCCTTGCGCTCGGCCGAGCGCAGGCCGTTGACGTTGAGGGTGACGATGCGCATCGGGCGAGCGGGCGGGGCCCCGGAAGGCGCGCGAGTGTACACGACACCGCGCGAGCGGTCGGCGCGCGCGCCCGCGAGGCATATACTCTGGCGCCCTCCCGCGCCCCGCCTTGTTCCCGCATGGACGATTTCCGCCAGGCGTTCCTCGCGTTCTCGGTGGCACGTGACGTGCTCCGCTTCGGCGAATTCACGACCAAGGCGGGGCGCCGCACGCCGTATTTCTTCAACGCCGGACTGTTCAACGACGGCGCGAGCCTCAAGCGGCTGGGCGGCTTCTACGCCGACGCGCTGCTCGCGTCGGGCATGCCGTTCGACCAGCTCTACGGCCCCGCCTACAAGGGCATTCCGCTCGCCTCCGCCACCGCCATCGCGCTCGCCGAAAAAGGGCACAATGTCCCGTGGAGCTTCAACCGCAAGGAGGCGAAGGACCACGGCGAGGGCGGCAGCATCGTCGGCGCGCCGCTCGCCGGTCGCATCGTGATCGTGGACGACGTCATCACCGCGGGAACTTCGGTGCGGGAATCGGTCGAAACGATCCGGGCCCACGGGGCGACGCCGGCCGGCGTGCTGATCGCGCTCGACCGGATGGAGCGCGGCAGCGGCGAGGCGTCGGCGGTCGACGAGGTGAGGTCGGCCTTCGGCATCCCGGTCACGGCGATCGCGACGCTCGACGACGTGATGGCCTTCATCGCCGGCCGCGCGGAGCTCGCGCGCTGGCAGGAAGCGGTCGCAGGCTACCGCGCCCGCTACGGGGCGCACCAGGCAAGGCATGACTGACATGGCGAAGACGATGCACCCGGGCCGCTCGATCGCGCTGGCGGCGCTCGCGGCGACGCTCGCGCTCGCGCCCGCCGCGCTCGCGCAGCACCTCTACAAGTGGACCGACGAGAAGGGGGCCGTCCACTACACCGACAAGGCGCCCGAGACGCGCGGCGGCACCGTGCTCGACAAGCAGGGGCGCCCGGTCCGCACGATCGAGCCGCCGCCGACGCCCGAGCAGATCCGTGCCCGCGACGCCGAGGCCGAGCGCCAGCGCGACGCCGCGAAGGAGCTGGAGACGACGTCGCGGCGCGACCGCGCGCTCCTGGCGTCCTACACGATGGAGTCGGAGATCGACCTCGCGCGGGCGCGCGCCTCGGCCACGGTGGAGTCGCAGATCCAGTCCGCGCAGGCCTACATGGCGCAGCTCACCAAGCGCAAGGAGGCCATCGACGCACGCAAGGCCCGCTTCGGCGACAAGCCGATCCCGCCGCAGCTCGAGCGCGAGAGCGCCGTCGTCGACAGCGAGCATGCGAAGAACAGCGACCTGGTCGCGCAGAAGCGCCGCGAGCTCGCGCAGGTCGTCGCCAGGTACGATGCCGACAAGCAGCGCTGGCGCGAGCTCAAGGCGATCGAGACCGCCAACGCCGCCGCGCAGGCGGCCAACCGTCCGCCCACGCCGGTGGCCGGCTCCAAGAAGTAGCTCGCGCGAGCACCTCACGCCGTCGCGGACCCGCCCGCCGCGGCCTCCTTCACCGGTCGCGCGAGTTGAATGGTCGCGCGCCGACGCGTTCTGCGATAATCCCCGGTTTCCCGCAATCGATCCGCGAAGGCATTCCGATGGCGCAGTACGTGTACACGATGAACCGCGTGAGCAAGATGGTGCCGCCCAAGCGGCCGATCCTGAAGGACATCTCGCTCTCGTTCTTCCCCGGCGCGAAGATCGGCGTGCTCGGCCTCAACGGCTCGGGCAAGTCGAGCCTGCTCAGGATCATGGCCGGCGTCGACCGCGAGTTCGAGGGCGAGGCGGTGCCGATGCCCAACATCAAGATCGGCTTCCTCGAGCAGGAGCCGCATCTCGATCCGGCCAAGACCGTGCGCGAAGCGGTCGAGGAAGGAATGAGCTCCGTGCTGGGCGCCAAGAAGCGCCTCGACGAGGTCTACGCGGCGTACGCGGAGGACGGCGCGGATTTCGACGCGCTGGCCGCCGAGCAGGCGAAGCTCGAGGCCGATCATTTCGTCGTCCGGCTCGGATACGGACGTGCAGATGGAGATCGCCGCCGACGCGCTGCGCCTGCCGCCGTGGGACGCGAAGATCGCGACGCTCTCCGGTGGCGAGAAGCGGCGCGTCGCGCTGTGCCGGCTCCTGTTGTCCCGGCCCGACATGCTGCTGCTCGACGAGCCGACCAACCACCTCGACGCCGAGAGCGTCGAGTGGCTCGAGCAGTTCCTCGGCCAGTTCCCCGGCACCGTGATCGCGGTGACGCACGACCGCTACTTCCTCGACAACGCGGCCGAGTGGATCCTCGAGCTCGACCGCGGCTACGGCATCCCGTGGAAGGGCAACTACAGCTCGTGGCTCGAGCAGAAGGAGCAGCGCCTCGCCACCGAGCAGAAGCAGGAGGAGGCGCGCACCAAGGCGATGAAGCGCGAGCTCGAGTGGGTGCGCAAGGGCGCGAAGGGCCGGCAGGCGAAGAACAAGGCGCGCATCCAGCGTTTCGAGGAGCTGTCGTCCTACGAGCACCAGACGCGCAACGAGACCAACGAGATCTTCATTCCGGTGGGCGAGCGCCTCGGCGGCCAGGTCGTCGACTTCGACCACGTCACCAAGTCGTTCGGCGACCGCGTGCTGATCGACGACCTGTCGTTCAAGATCCCGGCCGGCGCGATCGTCGGCATCATCGGCCCCAACGGCGCGGGCAAGACGACGCTCTTCAGGCTGATCACCGGCAAGGAGAAGCCGGACAGCGGCAAGATCACGATCGGCCACACGGCGCAGCTCGGCGTGGTCGACCAGTCGCGCGAGGCGCTGCCGAACGACAAGACCGCCTGGGAGGCGATCTCCGGCGGTCTCGACATCCTGACCATCGGCAAGTTCGAGATCCCGTCGCGCGCCTACCTCGGGCGCTTCAATTTCAAGGGCGCCGACCAGCAGAAGAACGTCGGCCAGCTGTCGGGAGGCGAGCGGGGGCGGCTGCACCTCGCGAAGACGCTGCTCACCGGCGCGAACGTGCTCCTGCTCGACGAGCCGTCGAACGACCTCGACGTCGAGACGCTGCGCGCGCTGGAAGACTCGCTCGTCGAGTTTCCCGGCACGGTGCTGGTGATCTCGCACGACCGCTGGTTCCTCGACCGCATCGCCACGCACATCCTCGCCGCCGAGGACGACTCGAAATGGGTGTTCGTCGAGGGCAACTACCGCGACTACGAGGACGACAAGATCAAGCGCCTGGGCGAGGAGGGCGCGAGGCCGCACCGGCCGCGGTTCAAGCCTTTGATGGCGTAGTCCCTCGTCGGCGAACCGGGCGAGGGTGAGGGCCCACTCACCGTCCACCCTTGCACGGCCGGGTCGCGCCCCCCATGTCAACGAGATGATGACGACCCCCCGCCTCCCCACCCGCATCTCCCGCGGCGTCCCGACGTCGGACGGCGCCGGCGTGCGCCTGACGCGACTGATGGGCGGCGACCCGAGGATGCCCTCGGTCGACCCGTTCCTGATGCTCGACTACTTCGACAGCCCGGACGCAGCCGACTACCTCGCCGGCTTCCCGCCGCATCCGCACCGCGGCTTCGAGACGGTGACCTACATGCTGAACGGCCGCATGCGCCACCAGGACAACCACGGCCACGAGGGCGTGATCGAGACCGGCGGCGTGCAGTGGATGACCGCAGGCCGCGGCATCGTGCATTCGGAGATGCCGGAGCAGACCTCGGGGCTCATGCGCGGCTTCCAGCTGTGGGTGAACCTGCCGTCGAAGCTCAAGATGCAGGCGCCGGCGTACCAGGAGCATCCGGCGGCGTCGATGCCGACCGAGCAGCGCGACGGCGTCGCGGTGAAGGTGATCGCCGGCGCGACCTCACGCGGCACGAAGGGCCCGGTCACGGTCGAGCCGACCGGCGCGCTCTACTTCGACCTGACGCTCGCCGACGGCGCGACGTTCGCCGAGCCGCTCGACGCGGCGTACGCCGGCTTCGTCGTCGTTCACGAAGGCGCGATCGTGTTTCCCGACGGGCGCGAAGTCGCCGCCCTCGGCCTCGCCGAGCTCGGCAAGGGCGATGCGGTGACCTTCGCCGCCAAGGGTCCCGCACGCGTGCTGCTCATCGCCGGCCGCCCGATCAAGGAGCCGGTGGCGTGGCACGGCCCGTTCGTGATGAACACGCGCGACGAGCTCGTGCAGGCGTTCGAGGACTACCAGGCCGGCCGCTTTTGATTCGCTGACGTTCAGCCCAGGTCGAGCGACCACGTCTGCCCGACCAGCGCGTGCCCGAAGCTGGTGTGGCGCTGCTCGCCGACCAGCGTGAAGCCGGCCTCGACGTAGAGATGGCGCGCGGCGTGCAGCACGTCGTTGGTCCACAGCACCAGCTCGCGATAGCCGACGGATCGCGCGAAGCGGATGCATTCGGCGACCAGTCGCCGGCCGAGGCCCAGGCCGCGCGCGTCGGGCTCGACCAGCAGCATGCGCAGCTTCGCCACGGTCGCCGATTGCGCGACGACGAACACCGATCCGACGCGCTCGCCATCGCGCTCGGCGATCCACGCGCGCTCGCGCGCCGGGTCGAACTCGCGCAGGAACTTCGCGGCGATCTCGGCGACCATCGCCTCGAACGTGGCATCCCAGCCGTACTCGCGCGCGTACAACGCGCCGTGCCGCGACACCACCCATCCGAGGTCGCCGGGCTCGTGCGCGCGCAACGAGAACGGCGGATCGGCGTGCGCGGCGTCGCCGAGCACGCGCTCGATCGCGTCCATCGCGCCGAGCAGGCGTCGTTCGCGCTCGGGGCTGAGCGGAGCGAGCATCGCGCCCACCTCGTCGCGCGAGCGCCGGTCGAGGTCCGCGAACGCCCGGCGTCCCGCGGCCGTGAGCGCCAGCGACTGGCGGCGCCCGTCCGCCTTGTCGCGCGCGCGCAGCACCAGCCCTTTTTTCTCCAGACCTGCGAGCAGGCGGGAGAGGTAGGATCGGTCGAGCTGGAGCGATGCGGCCAGGTCCGCGGCGGTGACGCCGTCGCGGTGCGCCAGCTCGAACAGCACCCTGGCCTGCGGCAGCGGATAGGGCGTCGCGAGCAGGTCGCCGCGCAACGCGCCGACCCGCTGCGTGTACCAGCGGTTGAAGCGTCGAACCGCCTCGATGCGGTCGGCGGGCACGGAACGAGGCATGATCAATGGACAGCGTCCATCAAATAGTGGACATTGTCAACTAACTGGCCGGCCGAGCTCCCCGACGCTCACTCCTACGCTCGAAAATCCCGCCTTTCCGCCTCCATGACCATCGTTCTCTGGATCCTGGCCATCGTGCTGATCGCGGTCGGCGTCGCCGGCACGGTCCTGCCGGCCATCCCGGGCGCGACGATGGTCTTCGGCGGCATCGCGCTGGCCGCCTGGGCCGACGGCTTCACCCGCATCCCCGTGTGGGTCGTCGTCGTGGTCGGCGTGCTCGCCGCCCTGACCTGGGTGATCGACCTCGCGGCCGCGGCCGCCGGCGCGAAGCGGATGGGCGCGAGCCCGTGGGCGATCTTCGGCGCGGCGGTCGGCACGATCGTCGGCATCTTCACCGGATTCGTCGGGCTGCTGTTCCTGCCCCTCGCGGGCGCCGCGCTCGGCGAGTACCTCGCGAAGCGCGACCTGCGCCGCGCCGGCCAGGTGGGCGTGGCGACGTGGCTAGGCTTGCTGATCGGCACGGCTGCGAAGGTCGCGATCGTGTTCGCGATGCTCGGCTTCTTCGTCGGCGCGCTCCTGATCGGGTGAGCGGGCGCTCGCCGTCGCAGGCGAACCTTCGCCTTGCGGGCGTCTCCGCGCGGGAGCATCCTGCCGCTCGGTCGCGTCGTCCTCGTCCCGCCCTTCTCCCGCCTGCGGAAGAAGGGTGACAACGGCTCCCCTCTCCGCATCGTGGAGAGCAGCCGAGGGCGAGGTGAGCGCGACGTCCGCTACGGGAGGGGAACCGTGACCGGAGTCCAGATCCTGCTGTTGAGCGTGGGCGGGCTCGCCGTCGTCGCCGGCGCGCTGATCGCGAGGATGCGCCTGCGCACCGTCTACTCCGGCCAGAGCGCCGAGGGCGTGGTCGTCGGCCAGTCGACGAGCTCCGGCGGCATCCGCCGCGGCCAGGCGATCACGATGTACGCGCCGATCATCGAGTTCCACCACGCGGGCAAGAAGATCAAGTTCACCTCGTCGATGGGCACGCGCGAGCCGGTCGCGAACGGCACCAAGCTCGTCGTGCGCTACCTCGCGGACGATCCGCAGAGCACGGCGGAGGTCGGCACCGGGATGCGGATGTGGGGATTCCCGATCGCCGCGCTGGCCGTCGGCGGAATCTTCATCGCGGTCGCGGCCTACGACGCGGGGTGGTTCGGCAAGTAGGCAATCGCCCCTCACCCCCGACCCTCTCCCCGCGATGCGGGGCGAGGGGAGGACCGCGCCTTCGACCGCAGCGCGCGAATCTCCTCTCACTCCCTCTCCCCGCATCGCGGGGAGAGGGTTGGGGTGAGGGGCGAGCGAGGAACGGCTGACGTCAGCCGTTCCGCGCCTCGCGTATCACCAGGTGCACGAAGTGCAGCTTGCGCGCGACCGGACGCGACACGACGAACGGATAGAAATCGGGCTGCCCCATGCTGCGTGACAGCTCGTTCAGCACGTAGGCGAGCTCGAACCACGCGTTCAGGAAGAACACGAAGCGCCCGGCGACCGGATCGTCGGGCGCGTAGAGGTCATCGTGGCCGAAGCGCTCGACCGTCGTGTCGAGGTCGATCGCCGAGAGCCCGAAGCCGAGCGCCGTGTCGAGGCCGTCGACGATGTGCAGGTAGTGCGCCCAGGTCTCCGCCCAGTCCTCCCACGGGTGGCTCGCCGCGTAGCCGCTGATGTGCCGGTCGCGCCAGTCGGCCGGCGGGCCCTGGTCGTAGTTGGCGCGCAGCGCTTGCGCGTAGTCCGCGCGCTCGTCGCCGAACAGCTCGCGGAACGGCTCGTGCCAGCGCGTGTCCCGCGACCAGCCGGTCCCAGTAGTAGTGGCCGACCTCGTGGCGCAGGTGGCCGAGGAGCGTCCGGTAGGGCTCGTGCAGCGCGAGGCGCGTCTTCTCGCGCAACGCGTCGTCGGCTTCGTCGACGTCGACGGTGATGATGCCGTTCGCGTGCCCGGTCAGCACGCGCTTGCCGTCGGTCGCCGCAGGAAGTCGAACGCGAGGCCGCGCGCGGGATCCGCGCCGACCTTCGACGCGACCGGCAGGTCCGAGCGCGACGAGCTGCGCGACCAGGCGTCGCTTCGCGGCCTCGATCGCGCTCCAGTAGCGGCGGTTGTCCGTCGTCGTCGAGGTTCGGGATCGTGCGGTTGAGCCGGCACGCGATGCAGAACGCGTCCGGCTCGTCGGCGCGGAGCAGCCAGTTGCAGCCCGCCGGCGTCTCGAAATTGTCGCAGCGCTTCGCGACGACTGCGGCGCCGTCGGCGTCCACGTAGGTCCATTGGCCTTCACGCGGCCCCGGATCGAGCGCATGCATCTCGCCGGTCTCGGGCACGAACCCCAGCGGCGAGTGGCAGCCGAGGCACAGGCTGTTGCGGAAGAAGATCGGCCGGCCGCAGCGGCAGCGGAAGCTCTTGCCGCGCTGCCCGCTCGGGCGCGCGTGCCAGGTGCTCTCGAGGTCGCGGCCGAGCCGCGCGTAGAGCTCGTGGCGCGGCGGGCGCTGCATGGGGTCGGCTCGCGGCGACCGGCGACGCGCGTCAGCCGCCGAGCTTGCGCCTCAGGAGCGCGTTGAGCTGCGCCGGATTCGCCTGGCCCTTCGACGCGGCCATCGCCTTGCCGACCAGCGCGTTGAACGCCTTGTCCTTGCCGGCGCGGTAGCTCGGCGACGATCGCCGGGTGCGCCGCGATCACGTCGTCGACGAGCTTCGCGAGCGCGCCTTCGTCGGAGATCTGCCGCAGGCCGCGCGCCGCGATGATCGCGTCGGCGGCGTCGTCGCCTCGGGCATCGCCGACCCACATCGCGTCGAAGACGTCCTTGGCGATCTTGCCCGAGATCGTGCCGTCGGCGACGCGCGCGATCAGCTTCGCGAGCGCGGCCGGCGTGACCGGCGCGTCGTCGATGTCGATCTCGGCACGGTTGAGCGCCGCGGCCACTTCGCCCAGCAGCCAGTGCGCGGCCTGCCGCGCGTCGACGCCCGCGTCGACCAGCGTCTCGAAGTAATCGGCGAGCGCGCGGCTCGCGACCAGCGCCGTCGCATCGGCGATCGGAAGCGCGTAGGTGGGCTTCCGCAGGCTCGCCTGGAGCGCCGGGTTGGCTTCCTCGAACACCTCGTCGGACACGTCGGAGAGATCGACGCCCGCGCCGCCCTTCACGAGCTCGATGAAATGCTCGGGCGAGGTGGCCGAGAAGCGCAGCTTGCGCAGCTCCGGCAGCTCGGGCAGCGCTGCGCGCACGCGCTCGATCCACGCCGCGTCGATCGCGAGCGGCGGCAGATCGGGGTCGGGGAAGTAGCGGTAGTCCTGCGCGTCTTCCTTGCTGCGCATCGAGCGCGTCTCGTCGCGGTCGGGGTCGTAGAGGCGCGTCTCCTGGACGACGGTGCCGCCGTCCTCGATCAGCTCGATCTGCCGGCGCACCTCGAACTCGATCGCCTGCTGCATGAAGCGGAAGCTGTTGAGGTTCTTGATCTCGCAGCGCGTGCCGAGCGTCCGTCGCCCGCGCGGCGCACCGAGACGTTGGCGTCGCAGCGGAAGCTGCCTTCCTGCATGTTGCCGTCGCAGATGCCGATCCAGCGCACCAGCGCCGTGCAGCGCCTTCGCGTAGGCGACCGCCTCGTCGGCGCTGCGCATGTCGGGCTCGGACACGATCTCGAGCAGCGGCGTGCCGGCGCGGTTGAGGTCGATGCCGGTCATCCCGTGGAAGTCCTCGTGCAGCGACTTGCCGGCGTCCTCCTCGAGGTGCGCGCGCGTGAGCCGCACGCGCTTCGGCGCCGCGCGTCGGCGACACGATGTCGACGCCGCCGCCCTGCACGACGGGGATCTCGTACTGGCGAGATCTGGTAGCCCTTCGGCAGGTCGGGGTAGAAGTAGTTCTTGCGCGCGAACACGCTGCGTCGCGGTTGATCGTCGCGCCGACGGCGAGGCCGAAGCGGATCGCGCGCTCGACCGCGCCGCGGTTCAGCACCGGCAGCACGCCCGGCAGCGCGATGTCGACCGCGGAGGCCTGCGTGTTCGGCGCCGCGCCGAACGCCGTCGACGCGCCGGAAAAGATCTTCGACGCCGTCGACAGCTGCGCGTGCGTCTCGAGGCCGATGACGACTTCCCAGCTGCCATGTCGCGACCTCACGTCGGCGTGCCCGCCGGCACGCGCGCGTGCCAGTCGGTCGCCTGCTGGTAGCGATGCGCGACGTTGAGCAGCGCGCCTCGGCGAAATAGTCGCCCTGGATCTGCAGGCCGATCGGCAGGCCGCCGCGGTCGAAGCCGCAGGGGATCGACATCGCCGGCGCGCCGGTCAGGTTGGCGGCGATCGTGAAGATGTCGTTCAGGTACATCTGCACCGGATCGTCGGTCTTGGCGCCGAGCGGAACGCGGCCGACGGCGCCGTCGGGCCCATGATCACGTCGCACTCGCGCATAGCGCGCGCGAAATCGTCGGCGATCAGCCGCCGCACCTGCTGCGCCTTCAGGTAGTACGCGTCGTAGTAGCCGTGCGACAGCACGTAGGTGCCGACCAGGATGCGCCGCTTCACCTCGGCGCCGAAGCCCTCGGCGCGCGTCTTGCGTGTACATGTCGGCGAGGTCGTCGTAGTCGCGCCGCGCGGTGGCCGTAGCGCACGCCGTCGAAGCGCGACAGGTTCGACGAGGCCTCCGCCGGCGCGATCACGTAGTAGACCGGCACCGACAGCTTGACGTGCGGCAGCGCGACGTCGACGGTCGTCGCGCCGAGCTGCACGAACTCGCGCGAGCGCGGCGTCGATCGCCGCGGCGACCTCGGGCGTCGTTGCCGTCGCCGAAATACTCGCGCGGCAGGCCGATGCGCAATCCCGCGAGCGGCTTCGCGCCGGCGCGCTCGCGGATCAGCCGCGCGTAGTCCTCGGGCGGCCGGTCGAGCGACGTCGAGTCGCGCGCATCGTGGCCGGCCATCGCGTTGAGCAGCAGCGCGCAGTCCTGCGCCGTGCGCGCGAACGGGCCGGCCTGTCGAGGCTCGACGCGAACGCGATCGAGCCCGTAGCGCGAGCAGATGCCGTAGGTCGGCTTCAAGCCGCAGATGCCGGACAGCGCCGCGGGCTGGCGGATCGAGCCGCCGGTGTCGGTGCCGGTCGCGCCGGGCACGAGGCGCGCGGCGACCGCCGCCGCCGACCCGCCCGAGCTGCCGCCGGGCACGTACTCGAGGTTCCACGGGATTGCTGCACCGGGCCGAAGTACGAGGTCTCGTTGGACGAGCCCATCGCGAACTCGTCCATGTTGGTCTTGCCGACCAGCACGGTGCCGGCGCGCTTCAGGCCCGCGACCACGTGCGCGTCGTAGGGCGCGACGAAGTTCGCGAGCATGCGCGAGCCGCAGGTGGTCCGCAGCCCCTCGGTCATCAGCACGTCCTTGTGCGCGATCGGGATGCCGGTGAGCGGGCCGGCGTCGCCGCGCGCGATCGCGCGCGTCGGCCGCGCGCGCGTGCGGCGAGCGCGCCCTCGGCGTCGACGGTCATGAACGCGTTGAGCGTCGGGGCCGAGCCGCGCGATCCGGTCGAGCAGTCTCGTGCGCGAGCTCGACGCGGACATCTCGCGTTCGCGCGAGCGCGCGCGGCGAGGCCCGCGACGCGTGTCGCAGCGCCGGTTCCGACGGCCTACTCGATGACGTGCGGCACCAGGTAGAGCCCGTCCTCGACCGCCGGCGCGACCTCTGGTACTCCGCGTGGCGATCGGTCTCGGTGACGCGGTCCTCGCGCAGCGGCAGCGACACGTCCTGCGCGTGCGACATCGGCTCGACGCCGGTCGGTGTCGACCGCCTGCAGCTCGTCGATCATCGCGAAGATCGCCTCGAGCTTGGCGTGCACGTCGTCGGCCTGCCTGCGCGTCGATCTCGATGCGCGCGAGATGGGCGATGCGATGGACGTCGTCGAGCGTGAGCGTCATCGGAGGCTGCAGGCGGTGGCGGGCATCGGGCCGGAGCGGCGGCCGCGAAGCCGGCCGGGGCGCAAAACGCCGGAATACCGCACATTTTCAGTGCAGTAGCCCAGATGCCTAGCGTATCATAGCCGACTGATCCCGGTCGCCGCGACGCCTCGATCCCCGGGGCATCCGCTGCTCGGCGACCGCCAGACCGCGACACGCTTCATGTTCCAGTTCTTCAAAGGCTATTTCTCCAGCGACCTCGCGATCGACCTCGGCACCGCCAACACGCTGATCTACGTGCGCGGCAAGGGCATCGTGCTCGACGAGCCGTCGGTCGTCGCGATCCGCCAGGAAGGCGGGCCCAACGGCAAGCACGTGATCCAGGAAGTCGGGCTCGCGGCGAAGCAGATGCTCGGCCGCACGCCGGGCAACATCACGGCGATCCGGCCGATGAAGGACGGCGTCATCGCCGACTTCACCGTGACCGAGCAGATGCTGAAGCAGTTCATCAAGAAGGTGCTCGACTCGCGCCTGTTCTCGCCCGTCCCCGCGCATCATCATCTGCGTGCCCTGCGGCTCGACGCAGGTCGAGCGCCGCGCGATCCGCGAGTCGGCGCTCGGCGCCGGCGCGTCGAAGGTCTACCTGATCGAGGAGCCGATGGCCGCGGCGATCGGCGCCGACCTGCCGATCTCGGACGCGACCGGCTCGATGGTCGTCGACATCGGCGGCGGCACCACCGAGGTCGGCGTGATCTCGCTGGGCGGGATGGTCTACTCCGGCAGCGTGCGCGTCGGCGGCGACAAGTTCGACGAGGCGATCGTCAACTACATCCGCCGCAACTACGGGATGCTGATCGGCGAGACCACCGCCGAGATCATCAAGAAGACGATCGGCTCCGCGTTCCCCGGCTCCGAAGTGAAGGAGATGGAAGTGAAGGGCCGCAACCTGGCCGAGGGCATTCCGCGCAGCTTCACCGTGTCGTCGAACGAGATCCTCGAAGCGCTGACCGATCCGCTCAACAGCATCGTGTCGGCGGTGAAGAGCGCGCTCGAGCGCACGCCGCCCGAGCTCGGCGCCGACATCGCCGAGCGCGGGATGGTGCTCACCGGCGGCGGCGCGCTGCTGCGCGACGTCGACCGCCTGCTGATGGAAGAGACCGGGCTGCCGGTGATCGTCGCCGACGACCCGCTCACCTGCGTCGTGCGCGGCTGCGGCAAGGCGCTCGAGAACATGGAAAAGCTGGCAGACGATCTTCACCTCCGACTGAAACCGGGGTCAGATTCGATTTTCGGGCGCGACGTGAACTGGATACGAGGGCGGACGCCGAAAATCGAGTCTGACCCCGGTTTCAGCGACACTCCATTCATGGCGGTTTCGCTAATGAACGTCGGGGGTCAGAGTCGATTTTCGCGCCGGACGGTACAGCGAACGAGCGGCGACGGCGCCCGCGAAACTCGACTCTGACCCCTGAATGCGCCCGATCCCCGCCGAGCCGCCGCCGTTCTTCCATCGCGGCCCCTCGCCGCTCGCGCGCGTCGCGTTCTTCGGCTTCGTCTCGATCGTGCTCCTGTTCGTCGACACCCGCTACCGCACGCTCGAGGACGTGCGGGCCGCGGCGGGCGCGATCCTGTTCCCGCTGCAGCGCGCCGTTGCACGTGCCCGGCGAGGCGCTCGACCAGCTGACCGGCTACTTCTCGTCGAAGCGCGAGCTCGAGCGCGAGAACGACCGGCTGCGCACCGAGCTGATCGCGCAGGCGCCGGCCGTGCAGGGCTTCGCGCGTCGCGCGACGAGATCGCCAGGCTGCGCGCGCTCGTCGAGATCAAGGCGCACCACACGGCCGGATCGACCATCGTTCAGGTGCTCTACACCGGCCGCGATCCGTTCGCGCAGAAGGTGTTCGTGAGCCGCGGGAGCGACGCGGGCCTCGTGCCCGGCAGCGCGGTGATCGACGAGGACGGCGTCGTCGGGCAGGTGACGCGCGTGTACCCGACGATGGCCGAGGTGACGCTCGTCACCGACAAGGACCACGCGGTGCCGGTGAAGGTCGAGCGCAGCGGCGTGCGCAGCGTGCTGTACGGCGCCGGCACCGGGCGCTCGCCCGAGCTGCGCTTCACGCCGCCGTCGGCCGACATCCAGGTCGGCGACAGGCTCGTCACCTCGGGCCTCGACGGCACCTACCCGGCCGGCCTCGCGGTCGCGCAGGTGATGCACGTCGAGCGGGACACCGGCCAGATGTTCGCGCGCATCGACTGCATGCCGCTCGGCGGCGTCGACCGCAGCGAGACGCTGCTCGTGCTCGCGCCGCCCGCGGCGATGCCGGCGCGGCCCGAGGAGCCGTCCGACGCGGACGCCGCACGCAAGGGAGGCCGCGTCAAGGCGCGGCGGGCGGGATGAGGATTGCCGCGCGCGTCCCCTCGTTCGCGCCCGCGCGGCCCGAGGAGATCCTCAAGCCGGCGCAGCCCTGGTTCGTCGTGCTGACGCTCGCGCTCGCGCTGCTGGTGAACACGCTGCCCGCCACGGGCGTCGCGCTCGCGCTCAAGCCGGACTTCGTCGCGCTGACGCTGCTCTACTGGTGCATCCAGGCGCCGCGCTACGTCGGCGTGGGCGTCTCCTGGACGGTGGGACTGGTGATGGACGTCGTCGACGCGACGCTGTTCGGCCAGCATGCGCTCGCCTATGCGGTGCTCGCCTACGCCGCCGAGTACTTCCGCCGCCGCGTGCTGCGCTTCCCGCTGTGGCAGCAGGCGGTGCAGGTCGCGTTCCTGCTCGCCGCGTGCGCGGCGCTCGTGCTGGTCGTGCGCATGATCGGCGGCGCGCCGCTGCCGCGCTGGACCTATGCGGTGCCGCCGATCGTCGGGGCGCTCCTGTGGCCGCCGCTGACCGTGCTGCTGCAGTGGCCGCAGCGGCCCTCGCGCAACACCTCGACGCTATGACGATCCGCCGGCGCCTGTTCTCGACGCGTCGCCGCGCGAGCGACCGGGCGATGTTCAGCTCGCGCGAGCTACGCAATCCCGAGCGCGAGCTGTCGCGCTTCCGCCGCCGCCTCGCCATCGCGGGTATCGTCGTGCTCGCCGCGTTCGCCACGCTCTGCGCGCGCTTCGTCTACCTGCAGGTCGCGCAGCACGACCATTTCCGCACGCTCGCCGAGACCAACCGCATCGCGATCGTGCCGATCACGCCCAACCGCGGCGTCATCACCGACCGCAACGGCGTCGTGCTGGCGCAGAGCTACTCGGCCTACACGCTCGAGATCCAGCCGTCGCGCGTGCGCGACCTCGACGGGACCATCGACCAGCTCGCCGGCGTCGTCGACATCGCGCAGCGCGACCGCAAGCGCTTCCGCAAGCTGCTCGAGGAGTCGAAGAACTTCGAAAGCCTGCCGATCCGCACCAAGCTGACCGACGAGGAGGTCGCGCGCTTCGCCGCGAACCGTTTCCGCTTCCCCGGCGTCGAGATCAAGGCGCGGCTGTTCCGCAACTACCCGTTCGGCGCGGTCGCCTCGCACGTCCTCGGGTACATCGGCCGCATCACCGACCGCGACCTCGCGCGGATCGCCTCGTGGGACGAGAGCGCCGACTACAAGGGCACCGACTACATCGGCAAGGTCGGCGTCGAGCTCACCTACGAGCGCGAGCTGCACGGCACGACCGGCGTCGAGGAGGTCGAAGTCGATGCCGCCGGGCGCGCGGTGCGCACGCTGTCGCGGTCGCCGCCGGTGTCCGGCAACAACCTGCGCCTGTCGATCGACATCAACCTGCAGGCCGCGGCGGAGGCGGCGTTCGGCGAGCGCCGCGGCGCGCTGGTCGCGATCGAGCCGTCGACCGGCGACGTGCTCGCGTTCGTCAGCAAGCCCGGCTACGACCCCAACCTCTTCGTCGACGGCATCGACCCGACGTCGTGGCAGGAGCTCAACGAGTCGCCCGACAAGCCGCTGCTCAACCGGCCGCTGCGCGGCGCCTATCCGCCGGGCTCGACGATCAAGCCCTTCCTCGCGCTCGGCGCGCTCACGTCGGGCAGGCGCACCGCGACGCAGACCTTCAACGACCCCGGCTACTTCCAGCTCGCCGGCGCCGCGCACCGCTTCCGCGACGACAAGAAGGGCGGCCACGGCGTGGTCGACATGACCAAGGCGATCGTCGTGTCGTGCGACACCTATTTCTACCTGCTCGCCAACGACTCCGACATCGACGAGACCTTCCGCTTCATGTCGTCGATGGGCTTCGGGCGGCCGACCGGCATCGACATCGAAGGCGAGCTCTCCGGCGTGCTGCCCTCGCGCGACTGGAAGCGCCAGCGCTTCGCCGGCGCGCAGTACCGCGAGGAGCACCGCAAGTGGTACCTCGGCGACTCGATCTCGGCGGGCATCGGGCAGGGCTACACGGCGTTCACGCCGGTGCAGCTCGCGCACGCGATCGCGACGATCGCCAACGACGGTGTCGCGTTCCGGCCGCACCTGGTGCAGCGCATCGAGGACGCGCACACGCGCGAGGTCCGCGTCGTCGAGCGCGAGCCCGCGTACCGCCTCGGCGTCAAGCCCGAGCACCTGGCGGTGATCCGCAGCGCGCTGGTGCAGGTGAACAAGGAAGGCACGAGCGCCGCCGCGTTCCGCGGCGCGACCTACGCGTCGGGCGGCAAGACCGGCACCGCGCAGGTCTACTCGCTCAAGGGCGAGGACTACAAGGTGCACAAGGTCGACGAGCGGCTGCGCGACCACGCGTGGTTCGTCGCCTTCGCGCCCGCCGACCAGCCGGCCATCGCCATCGCGGTGCTGGTCGAGAACGGCGGGTTCGGGGCGCAGGCCGCGGCGCCGATCGCGCGCCAGGTGTTCGACTACTACCTGCTCGGCCTCAAGAGCGCGGGCCCGGCGCCGATGTACGAGGGCCCGCAGCCCGACGCCGAGGACACGAGCGACTAGCGCGCGGGCCGATGAACAGGGTGCGCCTCGAGGACGTCGCCGGTCGGCTGTGGGAAGTGGTCGTGCGGCGCGTCGACCGGCCGCTGTTCGCGATCGCGCTCGCGCTGGTGGGCGTCGGGTTCGTGACGCTGTTCTCGGCCGCCGACCAGAGCGTCAATCGCCTCGCCAGCCAGGGCGTGAGCCTCGTGCTGGCGCTCTTCGCGATGTGGGTGATCGCGAACATCCCGCCGCAGACGCTCGCGCGCGTCGCGCTGCCGCTCTACGCGGCCGGCGTGGTGATGCTCGTCGGCGTCGCGCTGTTCGGCGTCGTCGTCAACGGCTCGCGGCGCTGGCTCGACCTCGCCGTGATCCGCTTCCAGCCCTCCGAGCTCATGAAGATCGCGCTGCCGCTGATGCTCGCGTGGTACTTCCAGAAGCGCGAGGGGCGCATCGGCTGGGCCGATTTCGTGCTCGCCGCGGCGCTGATCGCGGGGCCGGCCTACCTGGTCAAGCGCCAGCCCGACCTCGGCACCGCGCTGCTCCTGTCGGCCTCGGGCTTCTACGTGCTGTTCCTCGCCGGCCTGTCGTGGAAGCTCATCGCGGGTCTCGCGGCGATCGGCGCGGCCGCCGGCCCGTACCTGTGGACGCACCTGCACGACTACCAGCGCCAGCGCATCCTCACCTTCCTCGACCCGTCGACCGACCCGCTCGGCGCCGGCTACCACACGACGCAGGCGTCGATCGCGATCGGCTCGGGCGGCGTCGTCGGCAAGGGCTGGCTCAACGGCACGCAGGCGCACCTCGACTTCCTGCCCGAGAAGCACACCGACTTCATCTTCGCGGTGTTCGGCGAGGAGTTCGGCCTGATCGGCAACCTGCTGCTGGTGGTCCTCTACCTGGTGCTGATCGCGCGCGCGATGATCATCACGTCGAACGCGTCGACGCTGTTCGCGCGCCTCATCGCCGGCGCGGTGACGCTGATGCTGTTCACCTACGCGTTCGTCAACATGGGGATGGTGAGCGGCATCCTGCCGGTCGTGGGCGTGCCGCTGCCGTTCGTGTCGTACGGCGGCACCGCGATGGTGTCGCTGTTCATCGGGATCGGCATCCTGATGAGCGTGCAGGCGCACCGGAAGCTCGTCACGAGCTGAACACCCCCGGTCAGTCGTCCGCGGCGGACGGCACCACCGCCGCCACCGACTCGGGGAACAGCGGCCCGTTCAGCCCCGCCAGCGAACGTTCGCGATGGACCTTGCGCGCGCGCAGCGCGTTGACCATCTCGAGCGCGGTGCGGTCGCAGGGCGGAAGCGCCGCGTCGGAGCGGTCGAGCGGCGTCACGCGCTCGCCGAAGCGGATGAGATGCGAGCACCACGTGAGGCCCGCCCCGAACGCCGGCGTGAGGATCAGCGCGCCGGGCTTCACGCGGCCCTCCTCGATCGCGTCGACCAGCGCCACCGGGACGGTCGCCGCGGACATGTTGCCGTACTTCTGCACGGTGACGAACACGCGCTCCATCGGCACGCCGACGCGCTTGGCGACGAACTCGATGATGCGCAGGTTCGCCTGGTGCGGGACCACGAGGTCGATCGCGTCGGGCGCCACGTGCGCCTTCGCGAGCACGTGTGCGGACGCCTCGCACATGCCGTGCACCGCGCGCTTGAAGATCTCCTGCCCGTCGAAATCCCACACCGTGTCGCCGAAGCTGATCTCGCGGTTGGCGTAGGTCGTGCCGTGGCCGCGCACGCGCAGGATCGCGCGCGCGTCGGCGTAGCAGCCGAGCTTGTCGGCGAGCAAGCCCGCGTCGCCGTCGCTCGCCTGGAGCACGACCGCGGCGCAGCCGTCGCCGAACAGCACCGCGACGTTGCGGTTCTCCCAGTCCATGAACGGCGAGATCGTCTCGACGCCGACGACGAGCGCGTTGCGCACGGTGCCGGCGCGGATCATGCCGGCCGCGGACGAGACGCCGTACAGGAAGCTCGTGCACGCGGTGTTGAGGTCCATCGCCGCCGCGCTCCACGCGCCGAGGCGGTACTGCAGGCCGGACGCGGTGTTCGGCACCGCCTCCTCGGAGGAGCAGCTGCCGTAGACGATCAGGTCGAGGTCGCTCGCGGCGAGCCCCGCGCAGGCCAGCGCGCGCGACGCGGCGACGCGGGCGAGCTCGCTGCCCAGCACGTGCGTGATGCGGCGCTCGCGGATGCCGGTGCGCTGCGTGATCCACGCGTCGTCGGTGTCGAGGAACGTCGCGAGGTCCTGGTTGCTGAGCACGGCCGGAGGCATGCACTTGCCCCAGCCGGTGATGGCGGCGTTCGTCATCGCTTCCCCCTGGCGCGTGGACCGTCCGCCTCGCGCGGGCGGCTCGCCTTGTTCGCGCCTGCGTTCGATCGTAGCATCCCGGGAACGCGGGCAAACGCGCCCGGGCGGACACGGAGGCAGGCATGCTGCGCATCGCGGTCGTGTTCGTGGCGTTCCTCGCCTGTGCCGGCGCGCTGGCGCAGGGGGGCGACGGGGCGGCCGCCGCCGCGCGGGCGGAGGCGCTCGCCGGATTGACCGACGCGAGGATCCCGCGCCGGGTCGAGGCGATCGCGTGGTTCGCGCAGAACGGTGTCGCGTCCGACGACGTGCTCGTGTACCCGCGGCTCGCCGACGACGATCGCTTCGTGCGCGGCCTCGCCGAGCGTGCGCTGTGGGCGCTGTGGAGCCGCTCGGGCGACGCGGCCGTCGACGAGCTCATGGAGCGCGGCCTCGGGGAGGTCGCGTCGCACGACTACGACGCGGCCCTCGCGACCTACAGCGAGGTCATCCGGCGCAAGCCCGGCTTCGCCGAGGGCTGGAACAAGCGCGCCACCGTGCATTTCCTCGCCGGCGACTTCACGCGCTCGCTCGCCGATTGCGACCAGGTGATGAAGCGCAATCCGCGCCACTTCGGCGCGCTTTCCGGGTACGGCCAGATCTACTTCCAGCAGCAACGCTACGACAAGGCGATCGAGTACTGGCGCCGCGCGCTCGAGGTGAATCCGAACCTCGAGGGGCTGGAGAGCAACATCGACATCGCCGAGCGCCTGCGGTCGCGGATGCGCCAGGACCAGGTGCGGCTCGGGCGGCCGCTCGCCAGGGTCTGACCCTGCCCGATTTTTGAGCAGGGTCTGACCCTCAGGTCGCGCGGGCGGCGGCGCGCCGGTCGCGGCGCGTGGCTCCGGAGCGGCGCCCTTTGCGCTTCGGCCGCGCGGACTTGCGGTCGTGCTTCGCCTCGCCCGTGCGCTTCGCCGAGGCAGGCGTGGTGGGCGGATCCGCGGCCGCGCCGCGGTAATCGCCGATGACGCCCTTGACGGGGCAGACCTTGAACACGGGGCAGCGACGGCACCCCACGGCAAGTGCGATCGGGCATAGCGTGGGCATCGTCAGCTCCCTTCGAAACCGTGGGCGGGGGGTCATCCTGCGCCCGACCGGCGCCTGCGACAACTGCGGCGCCTCGAACCGGACCCTAACCCTGCCGGCGCGCTCGCCAGCGCGCGAGGGCGACCGCGTAGATCGCGACGTTCAGCGCGACCAGGAAGAGCCCGATCCAGGACTGGATCGCCGGCGTGAGCCCGGCCGGGTAGAGCACCGGGAGCAGGTAGTGCTCGACGAATCCGCCGGGATAGCCCGCGTCGCCCGCACGCCGGCGCAACGAGTTCTCGAGCGGGGTCAGCGGGCAGATCGAGCCGGTGAACTCGATCCAGGCGGCCCAGGCGAACGCCGGAAGGTGCACGAACGCATGGGCGAGCCGGCGCCACGCGAGCAGTCCGCCGAGGCACGCGAACGCGACGAACGCCGCATGCAGCATGACGACCGCGTCGGCGGCGAGGCGGTCGGTCACGCGTGCCGGCGACGGGTCAGGCCTCGAGCAATGCGGCCGACGCGAATTGCGCGAGCCGCCGCTCGACCGCGGCGCGCGGATGGGCGGCCTCGGCCGCCGGCAGCGACGTGCGCGTCGCCGCGACCAACTCGGCGATCGCGCGCGTGCCGTCGCACAGCGGCAGCAACGCCCGCGCGGCGTCGTCGGCGAGGCGCACGCCGACGTGGCGCAGGTTG
Organism: uncultured Acidimicrobiales bacterium; assembly: GCA_963747215.1. Classification (GTDB taxonomy): domain Bacteria; phylum Actinomycetota; class Acidimicrobiia; order Acidimicrobiales; family DATKAS01; genus DATKAS01. Next base: position 63,950 of record CAVVET010000007.1, on the reverse strand, counting down.
GCGACGAACGTGCGCCGCGTCGCCTGCCAGCGCGCGACGGCGCTGGCGCGCGGACGTGCGCCCGGGCGTTTCGCGATCGCGAGCGGCGCGATGTGCAGGTCGGCGGCGCCCGCGATGCACAGGTCGAACACGCGTGCCGCGGCGTCGACGCGGTCCCGCGGCTTGAGAGCGCGCGCGAGATCGTCGAACGGCACCGTCGCCGGGAAGCGTTCGGCGAGGAGCTCGGCCGCCGCGCCAAGCGGGTTCGCGCCGCTGCCGCGCTGTTGCATCAGCGCCATGGTTGCGGAGAAATGCAGCGCTGCAGCGCGCGCGACGTCGAGCCTCGCGCCCGCCGCCGCGCCGATCGGCACCATCAACGACTGGCGCAGCGCGCGCGCGTGCACGAAATCGAGCATCTGGTCGCGCAGCAGCGGCGGTTTCGCCTCGAGGCGCTCGCGGTAGCTTGCGCTCGCGCCCCCGAAGGACAGCGTCGCGGGATCGGCGTCGGCGACGACGGCGAGGCCGTGCCGCGCGGCATGCTGCACGAACGCCGAGAGGTAGACCGGATCGTTCACCAGCGAGAGGTTGTCGTGCGCAAAGCCGCCGTCGGTGCGCGCGTGCTCCTGCGCGAAGGCCTCGGCGAGCATCGCGGGCGGGCCCTCCTGCGCCGCCCACGCCTCGACCAGCACGTCGATGAGCTCGCGCGACCGGGAGACGCGCCGCGCGGGATCGGCCTCCGCGCGCAGGTGGAAGCGCATCGCGTCCCAGCCGATGCGCCGGATCCACGCGCCGGGCAGCAGGTTGTAGCTCGCGTAGGCGATGCCGTGCGGCGCCAGGTGGCGCAGCATCGCGCCGAACATCGCGTCGCGCACGTCGGGCGGCACCCACGAGTAGAACCCGTGCGCGATGACGACGTCGAAGCGGCCGAGGTCGGCCGGGAGCGCGCGCAGGTCGGCCTCGAGCATGGTCACATTGGAGAGCGCCAGCGCGCCGGCCATCTCGCGCGCGCTCGCGACCAGGCGCGTCGACAGATCGACGCCGACGAAGCGGCCGCCCGGGTGGGCGGCGGCGAGCGGCAGCAGGTTGGACCCGTCGCCGCAGCCGATCTCCAGCACCGACAGCGAGGCGCGCGGCGGCACGGGCAAGCCGTGCAACGCGGCGATCGCCTGCAGCCTCCCAGGCTCGCTGAAGTGGTTGGGACGCCCGACGTAGGGGATCGCCTCGTAGGCGTCGCGAAGGTCGGCGTGGATCGTCGCGGCCATCAGCGTTCACGGCGCCGCGTGTCGACGCGCGCTCCTGTCGCTGGCGCGCGGGCCCGCTCGGCGCGCTCGACCCGCTCGGCCCACCACGGCTCCAGCGCGTCCGCGAGCGCGGAGGGCAACCGCGTGCCCGACGCGCGCACGCCCCAGCGGAAGCGGCGCCACGGCGGCGCCTCGAGCTCGTCGAACGTGATCAGCGGCGTGTCGAAGAGCCGGTCGAGCCGAAGCATCACCGAGCGCGACGGCACGCCGGCATCGCGCTTGGCCGCGATCCAATGCTCGCGTTCCGCCGGCGCGGTCATCACGGTACCGGCGCCGATGAGGCCCTTCGGCGGCACGCCGAGGCGCACGAGGAACGCGCGGCTGCCGGGCTCGATCGCGCGGAAGCGCCCGCACGACCACTCGGTGTCGAAGTGGCCGCGGCGCGCGAGCGTGCGGATGTCCGCGGCGAGCGTGGGCCAGTTCCACAGCTTGGGGTTGAAGGCGAAGAGGTGCGTGGACATGCCAAGGCGGCGATGGGCGATAGGCGATGGGCGATGGCAGTCGAGAGGCGATTCGCGACGCGGCCGGGAGCGCCGGTTCTCCCATCGCCAATCGCCCATCGCCGCCATTGGCCGTTATGCTACCTCCCGATGCGCCGAGGCCTCCCCGATCCGATCGCGAAGCGCGCCCGCGCGGCGTGCGCGGCGATCGTCGCGGCGCTGCTGGCCTCGTGCGCGACCACGCCGCCGCCGTCGTCGTCATCGACGACGCGTCCGACGACGGCCCCGCCGGGTGGCGCGAAGTACTACGCCGACGACGGGCCGCCCGACAGCGCGCCCGCCGACCTCGACGCGCATTCCCGACGCGGTCCCGCGCGCGGAGCCGCTGCACCGATTCGCGAACCGTCCGTACGTCGTGCTCGGCCGCGAGTACGTGCCGGCGACCGCGCTCGGTCCCTACCGCGAGCACGGCATCGCGTCGTGGTACGGGCGCAAGTTCCACGGGCAGCGCACGTCGATCGGCGAGGTCTACGACATGTACGCGCATGACCGCGGCGCACCCGACGCTGCCGCTGCCGTCGTACGCGCGCGTGACCAGCGTCGCGAGCGGACGCTCGGTCGTCGTGCGGGTCAACGACCGCGGGCCGTTCCTGCACGGCCGGATCGTCGACCTGTCGTACGCGGCCGCGCACCGGCTCGGCATCGCGCAGCGCGGCAGCGGCGAGGTGATCGTCGAGGCGGTGCTGCCGGGCGGCGCGACGTACGCGTCCGCCGCACCCGTGCCGGCGTCGCCCGCGTCGACCGGCAACGGCCCCGTGGTCACGCCGCTCGCGTCGGCCCCGCCGGTCGTCGCGGCGCCGGTGCCCGCGGCGGCTGGCGTGCCGGAACCCTCCGAGCCGCCGGTGCAGGCCTCGGCGGGCGGCTTCGTCGTGCAGCTCGGCGCGTTCGCGAGCGAGCCGAACGCGCGGAATTTCCTCGCGCACGTGCAGGTCCAGCTCGCGTCGGCCGAGGTCGAGCCGCGCGTGCGGCAGGCGGGCGGCCTGTTCCGCGTCTACGTCGGACCGTATCCGACGCGCGACGACGCGCGGCGCACCGCGGACCGGCTCGCGAGCGCGTTCGGCGTCGCGACCGCGATCGCACCGCATTGAACGAGGCTGTCAGCGGCCCTGCGGATTGAACCCCGGGCCGCGCGCGCGGTCGTTATAATCGCGAGCTCCGGGGCGCGTGGGGAGGACGTGGCCGCTCGGGGCGCGTCTCTCGCCTCGATCCCCGCCAACGATGACATCCCCGCTCCGCCGCTTCGTTCCTCGCCGCGCTCGCCGCCGCGCTCGCGCTGCCGCTCGCGCCCCGCGCAGGCGCAGCTCACGATCGAGATCGTCGGCGGCGCCGGGCACGGCGATCCCGATCGCGATCGTGCCGTTCGACGGACGAGGCCGGCTTCCCGCTCGGCATCACCGGCGATCGTCGTCCGCCGACCTCGAGCGCTCGGGGCTGTTCCGCGCCGGTCGACCCCGACGGCGTCGTGCCGCGACCGTCCCGCGCCGAGGACGTGCGCGCCGACGACTGGCGCGCGCGCGGCGCCGACGCCGTCGTCGTCGGCGTCGATGCGCACGCTCGCCGACGGCCGCGTCGAGGTGCGCTTCGCGCTGGTCGACGCCGTGCGCGGCGGCACGCTCGCGTCGACGCAGCTACATCGTGACGCCGGCGCAGTTCCGCGCGACCGCCCACAAGATCGCCGACGAGATCTACGCGAAGCTCACCGGCGACGTCGGCGTGTTCTCGACGCGCATCGCCTACATCGCGAAGCAGGGCCCGCGCTACCAGCTCGTGGTCGCCGACGCCGACGGCGCCGACCCGCAGACGGTCGTCAGCACCGACGAGCCGCTGCTGTCGCCGCGCTGGTCGCCCGACGGCACGCGACTCGCCTACGTGTCGCTCGAGCAGCGCAAGCCGGTCGTCTACGTGCAGAACCTCGCGACCGGCGCGCGCACCGCGATCGCGGCGTTCCGCGGCAGCAACAGCGCGCCGGCGTGGTCGCCGGACGGCCGCCAGCTCGCGGTGACGCTGACGCGCGACGGCGGCTCGCAGCTGTTCCTGATGAACGCCGACGGCAGCGGGGCTGCGGCGGCGTCATGACCTCGCCGGGCATCGACACCGAGGCGTGGTTCATGCCGGACGGCCGCTCGCTGCTGTTCACGTCCGACCGCGGCGGCAGCCCGCAGATCTACCGCGTCGGCATCGACGGCGGCGGCGTCGAGCGCATCACCTTCGACGGCAGCTACAACGTGTCGCCGCGCGCGCTGCCCGACGGCAAGGGCATGGTCTACGTGCGCCGCGACGGCAACCGCTACCAGGTCGCGATCATGGATTTCGCGACGCGCCAGACGCAGGTGCTGACCGTCGGGGCCGCTCGACGAATCGCCCAGCGTCGCGCCCAACGGCAAGCTCGTGCTCGTACGCGAACGAGATCGGCGGGCGTGGTATCTTGAACGCGGTGTCCGCCGACGGGCGCGTGAAGCAGCGCATCGTCGCGCCGGCCACCGACGTGCGCGAACCCGCCTGGGGTCCGCTGCCCCGATGACCGGCCCACGGGATTTCACGATCCGCCCGTCCGCAACCTGAAGGAGGACTCCATGAACAAGCTCATCCTCGCCGTCGCATTCGCCGCTGCTCCTCGCCGGATGCCAGACGCACGCCGACGACGCAGACCGCCGCGCCGGTCGAGGACCGCGCGGCGTCGCGGCACGGCCGCGGGCGCTCCGGGCGCGAGCACGAGCGGCGCCGGGACCGGCAGCGTCGCCGGCACGGCGCAGTCGGGCACCGGCGCGCGGCACCGGGACCGCGGGCGGCAATCCGCTGCGCGATCCGGCGAGCCCGCTGTCGAAGCGCAGCGTCTACTTCGACTTCGACAGCTTCGTCGTGAGCGACGAGTTCCGTCCGCTGATCGAGTCGCACGGCCGCTACCTCGCCGGCAACCGCAACGCCCGCATGACGATCCAGGGCAACACCGACGAGCGCGGCTCGCGCGAATACAACATCGCGCTGGGCCAGAAGCGCGCCGACGCGGTCAAGCGGATGATGACGCTGCTCGGCGCGCAGGACGTCGCAGATCGAGACGATGAGCTTCGGCAAGGAGAAGCCGAAGAACGGCGGCCACGACGAAGCCGTCGTGGGCCGAGAACCGCCGCGACGACTATCGTCTACGCCGGCGAGTGATGCGTCCCGCGGACGCGCCGTGGCCGGCGCGTCGGCGGCGCTGCGGTCCGCCGCTGCTCGCGGTCGCGCTGGCGTCCGGCGCCGCGCACGCGGCGCTGTTCGACGACGACGAGGCGCGCAAGCGCATCGACGACACCAACGTCCGCCTCACGCAGGTGCAGGAGCAGCTCGAGGCGCGCATCGCCGCGCTCGAGCAGCAGCTGAAGGCGCAGGGGCTGGTCGAGATGCTCGCGACGGTCGAGCAGATCAAGGCCGACGTCGCGCGGCTGCGCGGCGCAGCTCGAGGTGCTCGACCTTCGAGCTCGACGAAGCGCAGAAGCGCCAGCGCGACCTGTACGTCGACCTCGACACGCGCGCTGCGCAAGCTCGAGACGCGCCGCCGCCGGCGCCGCTGGCCGCGGCACCTGCGACGGCGCCGACGGGCGGCGTGCCCGCTGCGCCCGTGGCGGGCGTCGCGCCGCCGCCCACCGCCGCCAACCCGCCGCCCGCCGTCGGCCTGACGTGCCGGTGCCCGGCTCGCCCGCGGCGGAAGCGGCCGCGGAGCAGCGCGACTACGACGCGGCGCTCGAGCAGTTCAAGCGTGCCGACTATCCGGGCGCGATCGCGGCTTCGGCGCGTTCGTGCGCGCGCATCCGAAGAGCGCGCTCGCGCCGTCCGCGCAGTACTGGATCGGCAACGCGCAGTTCGCGCGCCGCGACTTCCGCGCGGCGATCGCCGCGCAGCGCGCGCTCCTGCGTCCAGTACCCGGACAGCGCGAAGGTCCCCGACGCGATGCTCAACATCAGCTCGGCGCAGGGCGAGCTCGACGACAACGCCGGCCGCGCGCCGCACGCTCGAGGAACTGATCGCCAAGTACCCGACGTCCGAAGCGGCGGGGAAGGCGCGGCAGCGGCTCGGCGTGCGGTAGCGTCAGCGCGGATCACGGACTCGCGGTCAGGGATCAGGTAGCAGCGATCGCGGCGTGCAGTGCGGCGTCCGTCGATGTCTGATCCCGCCGCCGCGAGACCTGACGCCTGATCCCTGACACCTGATCCCTCGATGCCCGCCTTCGCCGCCCGCGTATCGTCGCCTGGCAGGCGCACGCACGGCCGCCACGACCTCCCGTGGCAGCGCACGCGCGACGCCGTACCGGATCTGGGTCGTCCGAGATCATGCTGCAGCAGACGCAGGTCGCGACGGTGATCCCGTACTACGACGCGCTTTCTCGCGACGTTTCCCGACGTAGCGGGCGCTCGCGCGCGCCGACGAGGACGACGTGCTCGCGCAGCTGGAGCGGCCTCGGCTACTACCGCCGCGCGCGCCACCTGCACGCGGCGGCGCGCGAGGTCGCCGAGCGCTTCGGGGGCGCGTTTCCGCGCGACGCGGCGACGCTCGAGACGCTTGCCGGGCATCGGCCGCTCGACGGCGGCGGCGATCGCCGCGTTCGCGTCCGGCGAGCGCGGCGCGATCCTCGACGGCAACGTCAAGCGCGTGCTCGCGCGCCACCGCGGCATCGACGGCGATCCGCGTCGCCGACGGTCGAGTCGGCGCTGTGGGCGATCGCGCGGCGCCTGCGTGCCGCGCGACGGCATCGAGGCCTACACGCAGGGCATGATGGACCTGGGCGCGACGGTCTGCACGCGCGCGCAGCCGCGCTGCGACGCCTGTCCGGTCGCGGGCGATTGCGTCGCGCGGCGCGACGACCGCATCGCCGACTGCCGGGCAGGCGCGCCGGCGCGCAGCTGCCGCATCGCGAGGTGCAGGTCGTGCTGGATCGAGCGCGCCGGCGAGGTGCTGCTCGAGCGGCGTCCCGCCGACCGGCGTGTGGGGCCGGCTGTGGAGCCTGCCGGAGATCGACGTCGGCGCGGATCCCGGTCGCGGCGTTGCGCGCGCGCTACGGCATCGGCGGGCGCCTGATCGAGCGCCTCGCGCCGATCGAGCACGCGTTCACGCACTACGCGCTGACGATGCATCCGTCGCGACTCGTCGGCGACGACGCTCGCGCGATCGCGCGACCGCCGAGTGCATGTGGATGGCGCGCGCCGAGCTTGGCCGGCGCCGCGCTGCCGGCGCCGATCGTCGGCGCTTGCTTCAGTGCGGTCAGGTTACGTTCAACCTGAGCCGCCACGTCGGGGGTCGGGTTGCGAACCTGACCCCCGACGCTCGCGCACGCCGACGCTCACCGCGCCACGGCGCGGCGCAGTCCCGCAGATCGACCGGCAGCCGCGCATCGGCGTCGGCATGCGTGCGCCGGAAGCGCTGCAGCTCGCGCACGGCGCCTTCGCGGTCGTTCGCCGCGAGCAGGCGACGGATCTCCGCGATGAAGACGTCGGGCTGCGCGCTTGCACGGCCATCGCCTCGCGGCTCGGCCGGCGCGCCGGACGGCCTTGCTCGCGCTGCGCGGGGGCGGGCGCCGTCGCGGCACGCTCGGGCGCGGCGCGCACCTTGGCGCGCGTGGTCGCTTCCATCGTGTCGGCTGGCTCGCGCGCAGCGCCGAGCCCGCCTGCCGCCGAGCGGTGGCGGAGGCGATGCGGGCGACCGCCTGCTTCGCCGCTTGCGACCACCGCCGGCTCGCTCGCCGGCGGCGAGGCCGACGAATCCCGATGTCGCGTCGCGCTCGTTCTTGCGCGGAAGCGGCGCGACCTCGTCGGCGTGCTTCTCGAGCGCGGCGACCGGGGGCTGCGGCGCGCTCGCCACGAGCTTGTCGTCGGCCGTCGGCGCGACGATGGCCTCCTTCGCCTCGCTCGGCGCGTCGGCGCGCGGACGCGCGTCGGGCTTCGCGGCCTCCTGGCGCTCGGCGCAGGCGCCTGCATGCGCGGGGCTTCGGCTGCGCGGGAGCGGCAACGGGCACGCGATCGTGCTGCTCGGGCGACGGAGCGCGCATCGCGTCGACGGTGGCCTTGGCGCGCCGGCGCATCGCGCATCGATCCCGCCGTGGCAGGCTCGTCGAGCCGACGCGCGCACGCGGGTGCCGACGGGCTCGCGGGCGCCGGGGCGGGCGCCTGGCGCGATCGCGCCGTCGTCGCATCGCTGACGACCGTCGGCTCGTCGGTGTCCTGCGGCAGGTTCTGCAGCACGCCGATCGCGATCGCGCCGATCGTCGCGGCCGCGGCGAGCGGCATCCACCAGCGCCACGGCTCGCGCGCTTCGGCGACGCGCGGCTTCTCGCGCGGTTTCGCGCCGACGGCACGACGCGCGGCCGCGCGGATCGCGTCGTCGAGCGGCGGCGGGCGGCGTCTCGCGCGGGTGCTCGCGCCACGAGCCGCGCGATCGCGTCGTCGCTGGGGTCGTCCCGCTCGGGGGTCATGCAGGTCTCCGAGCGACGAGCGAAGCTTCGCGTAGGCGTAGCGCACGCGGCTCTTCACCGTTTCCTCGCCGGCGCCGGTGAGCTCGCCGATGTCCGCGAGCGACATCTCCGATTCGATGTGCAACAGGAACGCCTCGCGCTGCGCGGCCGGCAGCTCGCGCAGCGCCGCGTCGATGCGCTCGCGCGAGCGCGCGCGACGCGACGCGCGTCTCCGGCTCGTCGACGCGCGATCCGGCGATCGCGTCGACGAGCGCGCCGGTCGCCTCGTCGCCGTCGTCGTCGAGCGAATCGAGCGCACGTTGCCGCGCGAGCGCCAGTGGTCGACGAGCGATGGTGCGCGAGCGTGTAGAGCCAGGTCGCGAACTTCGCGGTGGGGGCATAGGTGGCGCGCGCGCGGATCGCGTTCATCCAGACGTCCTGGAACAGCTCGTCGGCGATGCCGGCGTTGCCGACGTGGCGCAGCAGGTAGCGGTACACGCCCGCCGCGGTGGCGCGCGTACAGCGCGGTCGAACGCGCCCGGCGTCGCCGGCGGCGTAGGCGAGCATGAGGGCCTCGTCGCCGGCTCTCGCCGGCCGCGTCCGTGTCGTCGCCGTTCGCGGGGCGCGGGCATGCGCGCATGGCCCGCCCAGTATGCGGGCGGGCGCTGCCGCGGCGCGGCAACGCGCAGCCGCCAGTCGCGCGGTTCCCGGGACTCGCCGCGCGGATCCGGGGAGTGCGAAGCCTGGCCACGCCGGAAACGGGCTCGGCGAGCGGTCGGCGTAGCGCGGCCCCGGCACGATGCCGCGCGCGACCAGCGTCTCGCGCCGGTCGTAGCGGATCGCGACGACCGATTCGGGCGACGATGTCGCGCGCTCGAAGCGCGACGCGTTGCGCGTACGACGACTCGATGCGGCCGTGGCCGGTGCCGAGCCTGCGAGTCGAGCGACTTCGGGCGGTCTCCGCCGAGGATCCGACTCCGCGCGTCGGTCTCCTTGGCGACAGCTGCCGCCCGCCGCCTGCGGCTCGGCTGTCGCGGGCGCGGGACTCGTCGGCGCGTCGGCGCGCTCGGCGCGCGCCCGGCGTAATCCTCGGCCGCGGCGCGTACGCGATCGGCGCGCGCTCGCGGAACACCGCGACGCCGATCACGCCGACGTCGTCCGGCCGCCCGGTGCGCGCCGCGTAGCTGTCCGCGAGCGTTGGTGAAGTAGAACGCCGCGGTGTGCGACAGGCTCTTGCGCCAGCCGGCGATCTCGACGGAACCGTAGGGCTCGAGCACGTAGCCGCTCTGGTCGGGCGACGCCGTCTCGCCGGTGATCGCGTTGACGCCGTCGACCGACGGCACGGCCAGGATGCGCGTGCCGGTGTGGTTGCGGATGCGGATCGCGTACTCGTGGCCGGGCGTGCCGACGATCCAGCGCTCGCCGCCGGCGACGTACACCGGCAGCAGCGTGTTGTCGTGCGATCGAGGACCTCGACGGTCGCGAGGTGGCTCGAGACGACCGGCAGCGGCGAAGTGCGCGCAGGCGGAGATCGGCAGCGCGAGGGCGGCCGCGAGCGGCGCAGCGCGCGGGCGTCGAGCGCCGCCGCGGCGTGGGGCTGCGGGTAGCACGGTCGCAGGTCGGTCCATGGCATGGTCTCCCGGCATCGGGCCGGCGGAAGCGGCCCCGGAGCCTGTCAACGGACGGGACCGGCGGGCGGGGTTAACGGGTGACCGGCGTCCCGGTTGGGGTCGGGGAGGCCCTACCGGGGTCGACCCTGCCCGTGCAATAGGGTCGTCTCGACCTCGCCGGCCCGCCCGTGCGATCGCGCCGCGCATCACAGCCATGAAGGACGCCGCCCAGCTCGCCCCGCTCGTCACCGGGCTCTCGTTCGCGCTCGCGTTCGTGTTCGGCTTCGTCGCCAACCGCGTGAGCTTCTGCACGATGGGCGCGGTCACCGACGTCGTGAACTTCGGCGACTGGCGCCGGATGCGCATGTGGCTGCTCGCGATCGCCGTGGCGATCGCCGGCGCGGCCGCGCTGCAGGCCGCCGGCCTGGTCGACCTCGACAAGTCGATCTACACCGGCGCGCAGGTGCCGTGGCTGTCGCACATCGTCGGCGGCGCTCCTGTTCGGCTTCGGCATGACGCTCGGCGTCGGGCTGCGGCAGCAAGACGCTGATCCGCGTCGGCGCCGGGCAACCTGAAGTCGCTGGTCGTGCTGATCGTGCTCGGCGTCGACCGCGTACATGACGCTCAAGGGCGCGTTCGCCGGCGCGCGCGCGTTCGGTCTCGATCCGGTGCGCGTTCGACGTCGGTGCCAAGGCGTCGGACCTCGTGCCGTCGATCGTCGGCGCGACCGGCGGCGCGCGCCTCGCGGTCGCGCTCGTCGTCGCTCGGCGGCGATCGCCGCGTTCGTGTTCGCGAACCGCGATTTCCGCACGACGCGCCGAGATGATCGTCGGCGGCCTCGTCGTCGGCGCGGTGATCGTCGGCGGCTGGTACGTGTCGGGCCACCTGGGCTACCTCGCCGAGGATCCGGCGACGCTCGAGGAGAAGTTCGTCGCGACCAACTCGGGGCGCGCTGGAATCCTATTCGTTCGTCTCGCCGACCGCGTACCTGCTCGAGCTCCTGCTGCTGTGGAGCGACGCGTCGCGCGTGCTCACCTTCGGCATCGCCGGCGTGCTCGGCATGATGGCGGGATCGCTCGCGTACGCGCTGGTCGTCGCGCACGTTCCGCTGGGAAGGCTTCGGCGGCGTCGAGGACGTCGCGAACCACATCGCCGGCGCGGCGATGATGGGCTTCGGCGGCGTCACCGCGCTCGGCTGCACGATCGGCCAGGGGCTGACCGGCGTGTCGACGCTCGCGGTCGGCTCGATCCTCACGCTCGCGTCGATCATCGCGGGCTGCGTGCTCGCGGTGCGCTACCAGACCTGGCGGCTCGACCGGATGGGCTAGTGCCGGGTAACGGGTTGTCAACGCGCCGCGCCGTCCCCACGTTAACCGAACCATGATCGTCTTCGACCTCCAGTGCGCGCAGGGCCACGGCTTCGAGGGCTGGTTCGACTCGGGCGACGCGTTCGAGCGCCAGCTCGCGGCCGACCTCGTGCGCTGCCCGGCGTGCGACGTCCGCCTCGGTGACGCGCGTGCCGTCGGCGCGCGTCAGCGTGCCCAAGGGCGAAGCCGCGCCGCGCCGCCGCGACCGAAGCGGTGGCCGGATTGCCGCCGGAGCTGCTCGCCAAGCTGCGCGAGGCGGTGCGCAGCACCGAGAACGTCGGGCGGCGCTTCCCCGAGGAAGCGCGCAAGATCCACTACGAGGAAGTGCCGCAACGCGCGATCCGCGGCACGGCCACCGCCGACGAAGCGCGCGAGCTCGCCGACGAGGGCGTCGACTTCGCGCCGATCCCGCCGATCCTCGGCGATTCGCATTAGGCCCTTCCGGCTGCGGCGGACGCCCCGCTCCGGCGCCTTCGCCGGCGCGTCGAATCTTCGCTTGGCGACCCGCCCCGGTCAGTGGCACGATGCCGTCGCCCGCGCGCGACCGGCCTCGCTTCACGCGACGCTATAGCGCCGCCGTTCTCGCGTTCCCGGAGGAGACCTTCATGGGTGTCGGATCCTGGCGTCGCGTCGTGTCGGCGGTCGCCGGCATCCTGGGCGCGTTGACGTGCCTGTCGTCGGATGCGCCGACGCTGCCGACGAATCCGGCTGCGACGTCCGCGCGCGTCGCGCGCGCGCTGCCCGCCCTCGCGATGCCGTTCATGCGCAACGAAGGCCAGGTCTCGCCGCGCGTGGCGTACTACGCGACCACCGTCGCGGGCACCGTCTTCGTCACGCACGACGGCGCGATCGTCCATCGGCTCAACGCGCCCCGGCCGGCGCCGGACGACGGCTACCGGGCCGTGAGGCTGGCGGGTGCATCGCGGCCGAGCGCCGCGGGCGAGATGCTCACGGAGACGCTGGTCGGCGCGACGCCCGTCGTTGCCGGCGGCGCACGGTCGACGGCGAAGGTGTCGATCCTGCGCGGCCGCGATCGCGCCCAAGGCTTTCCGCACGTGGCGACGCACGACACCGTCGAGCTCGGCGAGGCGTGGCCCGGCGTCACGCTGTCGCTCCGCGCGAGGGCGAGCTCGGTCGAAAAGATATTCACGGTGGCGCCGGGCGCCTCGACGGCGGCGATCCGGATCGCCGCCGGCGGCGCGAGCGGCATGCATGTCGCGGACGACGGTCGCCTCGTCGTCGCGATGTCCGCCGGCGAGATCGCGTTCAGCGCGCCGGTCGCGTGGCAGGACGGTCCGCGCGGGCGCGTGGCGGTGGATGTCGCCTACGCACTCGACGGCACGAGCTACGGATTCCGGCTCGGCGCGTACGACGCGACGCTCCCGTTGACGATCGATCCGTGGCTTCAGTCGACGTTCGTCGGCGGCAGCGGCGCCGACCAGGTCCACACGATGCTGCTGCACCCGCTCAACGGCGACGTGTACGTCGGCGGCGCGTCGACGAGCACGGACCTTCCGCAGGCGGCGGGAGGCGCGGACACGACGCCGGTGGCCGACGCGTTCAACGCGTTCGTCGTGCGGATCTCTCCGTCGCTCCTGACGATCGTCCAGGCCACCTATCTCGGGGGCGACGCCAACACGTCCTCGGACGTCGCGGCGCTCGCAGTCGACCCTGCGACGGGTGATGTCTACGCCGCGGGATTCACCGACGACGCGACCAACTGGCCCGGCCCGGTGACCGGCACCACGGTGTCGGCGACCGAGGCGTTCATCACCCGCCTGCCGGCGTCGTTGACGTCGGCGACGATGACGCGCTTCCTGGGCGGGAGCGGCAGCGAAAGCGTGGTCGCGATGGCCTTCCATCCGGTGTCGGGCGATCTCTACGCCGCGGGCGGCACGACCAGCGCGGACTTCGCAGGCGTCACCGGCGGCGCCGACACGACGTTCGCCGGCGGCTCCGAGGCTTTCGTCGCGCGGATGCCGCCGTCGCTCGCGACACTCACGCAGGCGACGTACCTCGGCGGCGACGGCGGCGACGGCGCGTCTGGCCTTGCGATCTCGCCGACGACCGGCGAGATCTACGTCGGCGGCCAGACCGACGAGAACAGCGCGGCGACGTTTCCCGGCATCTCGGGCGGCGCCGACACGACGGCGGTGGGCTTGGGCGGCGGGGGGATACGCGGCGAAGGCTTCGTGTCGCGCCTGTCGGCGGACCTCGCGACCGTGAACCAGTCGACGTTCCTGGGTGGCGACGCGACGCGGGAAGGCGTGTCCATGCTCGCGTTCCATCCGCTGAACGGCGACCTCTACGCGACGGGCCAGACGACCGACGGCGCGAACTTCCCCGGCCTCGCCGGCGGCGCGGACACGTCGGCCGCGGCCGGCGTGCTGACGCTGTTCGTGACACGGCTCGCGCCGTCGCTGACGACGATCGTCCAGTCGACCTACTTCGGCGGCGACCTCGGCGAGGGCTCGGGATTCGCCACGATGGCGATCCATCCGGGCAGTGGCGATGTCTACCTCGCCGGTTGGACGCGTTCAACCGCCGCCTCGATCCCGGGCCTCGCCGGAGGCCTGCAAACGCAGCGCTCCGGCGTGACGGACTCACTGGTCGTGCGGCTCGCGCCGGCGCTCACGTCGATCGTCCAATCGACGCTGCTCGGCGGCTCGGACGCCGAGTTCGGCTGGAGCATCGCCGTCGTGCCGGGCAGCGGCGACCTGGTCGTCGCGGGCATCACCGACAGCGCGGATTTCCCCAGGGTCGCGGGCGGGGGCGACACGACGTTCGCCGACGTGGCCGAGTTCACGGGGGGCGAGGGCTTTGTCGTGCGAATCACGAGCGACCTGCGTCCGGCGGCCACGCCGGTGCCGGTCGATTCGGCGCCGTGGATCGCGTTCGCGATGCTGGTGCTCGCGGCCTTCGGTGCGGCGGCGCTGTTGTCTCGCGGCCGACGGGGCTGAGGCGCGTCGCGGGCGCGGGTGGCGCGCGCTCGGCGATTCCGCTAAAATTCCACGTTTCCCGCGGGCCGTTAGCTCAGCTTGGTAGAGCAGCGGACTTTTAATCCGTTGGTCGCTGGTTCGAATCCAGCACGGCCTACCAGGCCTTCGCCGGTTGGACTTGAGCGACCGGAGGGACGCGGGGGCGAAAGCGTTAGAATCCTGCCCGGCGGGCCGTTAGCTCAGCTGGTAGAGCAGCGGACTCTTAATCCGTTGGTCGTAGGTTCAAATCCTACACGGCCTACCACCGCCACCCTGGCGCCGCGCAGCGTGCTCGCGCGGCGCCCGCTTCGAGCTGCCGAGCGCCGGCGGCTTGCCATGCCGACGCCGCGCATCATCCTGACGCTGTCGTGCACCGACCGCCCCGGCATCGTCGGCGCGGTCGGCACGTTCCTCGCGAACGCCGGCTGCAACATCGTCGAGTCGGCGCAGTTCGGCGACGTCGACAGCGGGCGCTTCTTCATGCGCGTCGTGGCCGAGCAGCTGCGCGACTACGTCGCCGCGAACCCGCGGGCGCAGGACTCGGCCGAGGGCATCGCGGACGCTTTCGCGCCGGTCGCGCAGCGCTTCGGCATGCAATGGGCGATCCACGACGCGTCCGCGAAGCCGCGCGTGGTGATCCTGGTGTCGAAGCAGGACCATTGCCTCAACGACCTCCTCTACCGCACGCGCATCGGCGCCCTGCCGATGGAGGTCGTGGCGATCGTGTCGAACCACGCCGACGCCGCGCCGCTCGCGGCCAGCTACGGCGTCCCGTTCCATCATCTGCCGGTGACCACCGCGACCAAGCCGCGCCAGGAGGCGAAACTGCGCGCGATCCTCCAGAAGACGCACGCCGAGCTGGTCGTGCTCGCGCGCTACATGCAGGTGCTGTCGGACGCGCTCGCGCGCGACCTCGCCGGGCGCGCGATCAACATCCACCACGGGCTGTTGCCGAGCTTCAAGGGCGCGAAGCCCTACCACCAGGCCTACGATCGAGGCGTCAAGCTGATCGGCGCGACCGCGCACTACGTGACCGCCGACCTCGACGAGGGGCCGATCATCGACCAGGAGGTGGCGCGCGTCGACTACAACATGCGCGCCGACGACCTGGTCGCGCTGGGGCGCGATGTCGAGTGCCTCGCGCTCGCGCGCGCCGTCAAGTTCCATCTGGAGCGACGGGTGTTTCCCAACGGCGCGAAGACGGTCGTCTTCCGCTAGACGCGCTGCGGCCGGGGAGTGACGTTGCGCGGCGCGCGCGTCCGACCGCGTGCGCGTCTTCCCCGGCGTGGCGCCGCTCGTCGGCGGGGCATATCGCTTGCTTCCGGGTGACGGATGCTCCCCCGCGTGCCCGTCCGGCCGTCTCCGCGGGGTCAGACCCTGCCCAATTGTTGGGCAGGGTCTGACCCCGCCGGCAGGGCCGGGACGCGCCGGGCGCGCATCGCGCAGCGCGGCATCGCGCTCGTCGAGGTCGCGTTCGTGACGCTCGTCGTCGCGGTGCTCGCGGCCGTGTCGGTGCCGTCGTTCACCAACTTCGTGGTCACGCAGCGCCTGCGCGCGGCGGGGAGCGACCTCGTGTCGTCGCTCGAGATCGCGCGCCGCGAAGCGATCAGGCGCAACGGCACCATCACGGTCAAGCCGTCCGCGGAGAGCTGGACCGGCGGCTGGGTCGTCGCGACCGCGCTCGGCGACGCGCTCGACCGCAGGAGCGCGCTCGACCGCCGCGTGATCGTGGCGAGCGCGCCGGCCTCGGTCGTCTACGGGCCCGACGGGCAAGTGACGCTCCCCGGGGCGACGCGCTTCCAGCTCGCCGATGCGCAGAACACGGCCGGCGTGACGCCGCGCTGCGTGATCGTCGACGCGTCCGGCCATCCGCACGTCGAGGCGAAGCCCTGCGAGTGACGGCCGCCCGGCCGCCCGGCTGACCGGCAACCGTTCCGCGGCGTCGACGCCGGCGCGACAGCGCGCGCGCCCATGTCAGAATGGCCGGCCAAGCGCGAACAGGCGAGCGAGAGCCGAACGATGAGTGCGCGTCCCGTCCGGCCGAGGCATCGATTCCTCGTCTTCGGCGCCCCGGTCATCGAGGAGGCGGAGATCGCGGAGGTCGTCGCGACGCTCCGCAGCGGATGGCTGGGGACCGGGCCCCGCGTCGCGCAGTTCGAGCGCGACTTCAGGAGCTACAAGGGCGCGGAGCACGCCGTCGCGGTGAGCTCGTGCACCGCCGCGCTGCACCTCGAGCATGCTGGCGGCGGGCATCGGCCCCGGGCGACGAGGTCGATCACGTCGGCGCTGACCTTCTGCGCCACGGTGAACGCCATCATCCATGCGGGCGCCACGCCGGTGCTCGTGGACGTCGATGCCGCGTCGATGAACATCGACGGCGCCAGCGGTCGCGTCGAGCATCACCGAGCGAACCCGCGCCGTCGTCCCCGTGCATTTCGCCGGCCGCCCCTGCGCGATGGAGGCGCTGTGCGACGTCGCGCAACGCCACGACCTCAAGGTGATCGAAGATTGCGCGCACGCGATCGAAGCGGAAAGCGGAGGACGGCCGACCGGGACGTTCGGCGATTTCGGCTGCTTCAGCTTCTACGCCACCAAGAACGTCGTCACCGGCGAGGGCGGCATGCTGCGTGACGCGTCGCGAGGAGGACGCCGCGGCGGTCCGCCGGCTCGCGCTCCACGGGATGAGCCAGGACGCGTGGAAGCGGTTCAACGACGAGGGCTACCGGCACTACGACGTCGTGGAGGCCGGATTCAAGTACAACATGACCGATATGCAGGCCGCCCTCGGGATCCACCAGCTGAAGCGCGTCGAGGCGAGCTGGCGGCGCCGCCAGGAGATCTGGCGCCGGTACGACGACGCGCTGCGCGGCCTGCCGTTGACGCTGCCCGCGGCGCCAGCGCCCGGGACACGCCACGCCCTGCACCTCTACACGGTGCTGCTCGACGAAGCGCAGGCGCGGCTCACGCGCGACGCCTTTCTCGACGCGATGACGGCCCACAATATCGGCGTGGGCGTCCACTACGTCAGCATTCCCGCCCATTCCGTACTACCGGCAACGCTACGGCTGGAGACCCGAGGACTTTCCCGCCGCGACGCGCATCGGGAGGACGACCGTCAGCCTGCCGCTCTCGGCGGGGCTGAGCGACGACGACGTCGAGGACGTGGTGAGCGCGGTGCGGCGGATCCTGTCATGAGCGGCGCCGCGAACGCATGGCCCGGCCCGCGCGGACGATGACACGCATCCACCGCCGCTCGGTGCGCGCGCTCGCCGACCTCGTCCGACGGCGGCTGCGCGGCCTCGTGCGTTCGCCGCGGGTGCGCGGCGTCGTCCCGCCGATGTTCCCCGGCGCGGTGCGGCTCGGCGAAGCCGAAGAGGAGGCGGCCGTCGCCGCCGTCCGCGACGTCATCCGCTCGAAGCAGCTGTTCCGCTACTACGGAACCTCGCGCAACCCGTTGCAGCGATCGCGCGTGCGCGAGTTCGAGCGCGCCTTCGCGCGGCGTCTCGACGTCGCTCACGCGCTGGCGGTCAACTCCGGCACGAGCGCGCTGGTCACCGGACTCGCGGCGCTCGGCATCGGGCCGGGCGACGAGGTCATCGTGCCGGGCTACGCATGGGTGTCGACCGCGAGCTCGGTGCTCGCGGTCGGCGCCGTGCCGATCATCGCCGAGGTCGACGATTCGCTCACGCTCGATCCCGACGACGTGCGCCGCAGGCTTTCGCCCCATACGCGTGCGGTCGTCGCGGTGCACATGCGCGGCGCGCCGGCGCGCATCGACGTGCTCGCCGCGCTTTGTCGCGAGCATCGCCTGCTGTTGATCGAGGACGTCGCGCAGGCCGTCGGCGGGCGTTTCCGCGGACAAAGCCTCGGAAGCTTCGGCGACGTCGGCGCATTCAGCTTCCAGGCGAGCAAGCTCTTGACGGCGGGCGAAGGGGGCCTCGTCGTCAGCGCCAGCGAAGCCACGCACCTGCGGTGCGCGATGTACCACGACTCCGCCGTGTGCCCGCACATGGGGGTCGCGATGGACGTCTGGCTGGCGGGCGTGAACCTGCGGATGTCTGAGCTGCATGCGGCGGTGCTGCTCGCGCAGTTGCCGCGACTGGACGCGATGCTCGCCGACATGCGCGAGCGCAAGGCGCGGATCCGCGACATCGTCCGCGGCCCGCTCGAGGAGCGCGGGGCGACGCTCAGGACGATCCACGATGCCCAAGGCGACACGTCGACCGCGCTCGTGTTCTTCCTGCCCGACGCGCGCCGCGTCGCACCGATGGCCACCGCGCTCGGCCGACGAGAACGTTCCCGCATCGCGCCTGTACCACGACCTCGCGTACCTGCCGCACGATCACGTGGACCTGCATGCCTATCCCGCGTGGCTGCCGATCCTGCGGCAGGCGCTCGTGGTCGCGCTCCGGCGAGCCGTGGCGCAGCCATCCGCGCCGGGTCGCGTATTCGGCCGACATGTGCCCGGCGACGGTCGACCTGTTGCGCCGGGCGGTCCACGTCGACGTCAGCCCCGACCTCTCCACGCAGCAGGCGGAGGACATCGGCGCCGCCATCGCCGCGGTCGCCCGCAGGCTGCTCTGAACGATCGCGCGGACGCGATGGAGGCGCAGCCGCAGGTCGATGCGATCATCGTGGGCTCGGGGGCCGCGGGCGGCTGGGCCGCGAAGGAGCTGACCGAGCGCGGCCTCACGGTGCTCGTGCTCGACGCGGGCCCGACGCTCAGGCCGGACGCCGATTTTCCGTTGCCGGCCCCCTCCGAGGGCCGACTCTCCGCGCGCGTGCTGCACGGGTTGACGCGTCAACCGATCCAGATGCGCTGCCCGGCGTTCAATGCGCGAACGCGGCGGTTCTTCGTCGACGACCGCGAGCATCCGTACACGACGCCCGCGGGCAAGCCGTACAACTGGTTCCGGGGCAGGCAGGTCGGCGGGCGGCTGCACACCTGGGGTCGCGTCGTGGTGCGGATGTCGGATCTCGAGTTCAAGGGCGCGAGCCGCGACCGCTACGGCACGGACTGGCCGCTCGCCTACGCCGATCTCGCCCCGTTCTACGACAAGGTCGAATCGTTCCTGGGCGTGCGCGGATCTGCCGACGGCATCGCCGCGCTCCCGGATGGCGTGTACTGCGGGCGGCTCGACATGACGCCGGCGGAAGCAGCCTTCAAGGCGGACGTGGAAGCGGCATTTCCGGAGCGACGCGTCATCGCCGCCCGCGTGGCGAACGCCGAGCGCGAGAGGATGCCCGCCACGCTGCGCGCGGCGCAGCGCACCGGACGGATGACATTGCGCAGCGACGCCGTGGTGCGGGGCATCGTCACCGATCCGGTCAGCGGCCGGGCCACCGGCGTCGCGTTCGTCGATCGGCTGACGAAGCAGGCGTTCGAGGCCCGCGCCGAGGTGATCGTCCTGTGCGCCAGCGCGTTCGAGAGCGTGCGCATCCTGCTCAACTCCGCGTGCCCGCGGCACCCGGCCGGCCTCGGGAATGCGTCGGGGCGGCTGGGCCGCGGGATCACCGACCCCGTGGTGGTTGGGCTCGGCGGACCGTTGCCGGCCGCACGTTCGGAACGCGACGTGCCACAGGCGCTCGATCCCTACGATTTCGGCACCATGAATGGCATCTACATCCCGCGATTTCGCAACGTCGACCGTCCGCACCCCGCGTTCCGGCGCGGCTACGCGATCCAGGGCGGCATCGGCAGGGGCCCCTCCTGGTTCCTGCTGGCGCACGGCGAGATGCTGTCCCGCGACGAGAACCGGATCGGCGTCGATCGCGAGCGGCGCGACGCCTGGGGCATTCCTGCGGCGCGCATCGAATGCAGCTGGTCGGCCAACGAGATCGCGATGATCGAGGACGCGTCGAAAGTCCTGCGCGAGATGGCGAGCGCCGCCGGTCTCCCGATCCGCATGCCTCCGTCCGGCAAGCTCCTCGAAACGCTTGCCTATCGCGCGTGGAAGGATCGGATCGCGGCTTCGTCGGGCGCCTTCCTGCCGGGGAGCGCCATGCACGAGCTGGGCGGCGCGGCCATGGGCGACGATCCCGCGGCGTCCGTCGTCGATGCCTGGGGGCGATGCTGGGATGCGCGCAACGTCTTCGTGACCGACGGCGCGTGCTTTGCCTCCGGCTGCAGCCAGAACGTCACGCTCACCATCATGGCGCTGACGGTCCGCGCTTGCGAGCGCCTCGTCAGCGAGCGAAGGGCAGGGACGCTGTAGCGTCGACGGGCGACCCGCGATGCCCCTCACGCTCCCCGTGGCCGAGCAGCGCCTGGTACCTGTCCTCGAGCAGCACCACCTCGCGATCGATGTCGTGCCACCGCTCGACGAACATGCGTCCGGCCCTTCCCATGCGCGTCCGCAACCCGGCGTCGTCGCCAAGCCGTCGCAGCGCATCGGCCAGCGCCGCGCCGTCGCGCTCGGGCACCAGCACCGCGCTCTCGCCCGGCAGCGTGACGTTCGGGATGTCGCAATGCCAGGTCGACACCACCGGCACGCCGAGCGCCTGGGCCTCGAGGATCGTCGTCGGCGCGCCACCCTCGCCGACGCCGTCGCGATCGACGACGCTCGGATGCAGGAACACGTCGGCGCCGGCCAGCTCGCGCAGGTACTCGTCGTGATTCAGGAAGCCGAGCAGGCGCACGCAATCGCGCAGGCGATGCCCGCGGATGAATGCGTAGACACGCGCCGCGTCATGCCCGTGGGTCAGCGTCTCGTCGCCGATGATGCGGAACTCGATGCGGCGCCCGTCGCGATGAAGCCTGCGCACCGCGTCGAGCGCGTACAGCAGCCCCTTCTGTTCGCAGAACCGGCCGGCGAACAGGATCACGAGCGGCCGATCCGCGCGATTCTCGGCCGCGCCGCGCGGCACCATCGCGCTGATCGGCAGCGCGATGCGCTGCACGCACACCTTGTCGGGCGGGCAGCCCAGGTCGATGAGCCGCTGGCGCAGGAACGGACCTTCGACCAGGAACAGGTCGCCCTCCGCGAACAGTTCGCGCAGTCGTCCGGGCCAGTCCGGCTTGCCGGGGCCGGTCCTGATCAGCCACGACCACCACGGCGCGATCGTCGAAGCGACGTCGTCGCCGAGGAAGGTGACGACGAGAGGCAGCCCGAGCTTGCGCTTGAGCTCCAGCAATCGCCAGCCGAGCGGCGCAAAATACGCATGGATGATTGCCGCATGCTCCCGTCGCAGGATCGTGGCCACCCAGTCGAGATAGCGTTCCGGGTCGGTGTCCGTGCGCAGGCGCGGCACGAGCCAGCGGTGCATCGCGCCCAGCATCGGCTGGGCGAGGCGCGGCGGCAGGCGCGCGATGTGCCGGCGCGCCTTCAGCCCGAGCGACCAGACCGCCCGGTTGCCCTGCCCGACGCCACGCGTCGCCCCGTAGAGATGGAACGATTCCGCGAGCGCCGCGGGAACGGCGGAGCGAATCGCCGGCGACTCGGGCGCGCGCGTCAGGCAGAGGGCGCGGAAGCGGCGCAGGTGCGCCAGGTAATGGTAGATGAACGACTGCGTCGACAGGAAGAAGAGCTGGTTGACGTGCGCGACGACCGGTCGTCCGTCGCGAACGCTCGTCGCGCGCGCCGACGGCGACGCCGCGGCGCGAACTGCGTCGTCATCCATGGTCGTGGCCGTCTTCCTGAGTCGTCGTGGCGGTGCCGGAACGCCAGGCGTCCCGGCGACGCACGTCGAACGTTTCGTCGCACGCCGGCGCCTGCGCGAGGACGCGACCGGCGATGAGCGCGCGCGTGGAACGGAAACGATACCACCCGACCGCTCCGGTGCTGGAAACCGATCGCCTCGTGCTGCGGCCATGGCGCGACGGCGACGTGCGCGCGTACGCTCGCATCCTTCGCGATCCGGAGATCATGCGCCATTGGGGCACAGGCGCCCGCTTCCGCGCCAAGCGCGCCGTGGCGAACGGGATCGCGCTCTTCTCGGACGTCGAGGCCCGCTGGGCGATCGCCTCGATGAACCGCCACTGGCGTCGCCACGGCTACGGCCTGTGGGCACTGGAGGAACGGGAAAGCGGCGAGCTCGTCGGGAATGCCGGCCTCACCGTGCTCGACGACTGGACGGCCGACGCCGCGAACGTCGAGGTCGGCTGGATGCTCGCGCGTCCGTCGTGGGGACGCGGCCTCGCCGTCGAAGCCGGCCGCGCCAGCATCGACTACGCGTTCGACGTCCTGGGGCTTCCGCGCCTCGTCAGCGTCGCCCTGGTGTCGAACTGGCGCTCCGAGCGCGTCATGCAGAGCCTCGCGCTCTCGCCGGTCGGCCGGACGCAATGGAAGCGCAGCGAGGTCGTGTGGTACGCGATCGACCGCGATGCGTGGAAACGAACCGAAGCGCCCGGTGACGGCGCGGCGGCGCGGGAAACGCCGCCAGCGTGACGCGCGGCCCCGCTCCTGTGGGAGATGATCGGTCTCAGCGACATCGCCTTGCGTCTCTCGACAGTCGAACGAACCTCGTCGGGCTGAAGCCCGACCCACAGTGGCCTGTCGGGCTGAAGGCGACCCACCATGGCAATGGGGTTGTGGGTCGGGCTTCAGCCCGACGACCTTCGTTGCGTCATGGGCCCCAGGACATTCACGGCGAGGCCTGCGAACACCAGCGCGACGCCCGTCGCCTGGGCGGCCACCAGCCGCTCGTCCAGGAACAGCGCCGCCGACGCGAGCCCCGACACCGGGATCAGGAGCCCGAACGGCGAGATCAGCGGCGTCGGGTAGCGGTGCAGGAGGCGGTTCCACGACGCATAGGCGAACAGCGTCGCGCCCCACGCCATGAACGCGACGCACGACCACGCGATCCAGGACGCCCGCGCGACCGCGTCCACGACCGCGTTGCCGCCCTCGAACGCGTACGACGCCACGGCGAGCGGCAGCGGTGGCACCAGACTCGACCAGACGACCAGTGCGAACGCATCGACGTCGTGGTCGGCGCCCGCGCGCTTCGCGATGACGTTGCCCACGCCCCACGCGAACGCCGCGGCGATGACCGCGACGAAGCCCGGCCAGCGTCGCGCGTCGCCGGCGACGACCTTGTGCCAGCCGAGCACGACGATGCCTGCCGTGGCGACCAGCGCGCCGAGCGCGTTCCAGCGGTGGAAGCGGTCGCCCGCGAACGCGACGGCGAGCGCGATCGTGAAGAACACCTGCGCCTGGATCACGATCGACGACAGCCCGGCCGGCATGCCGAGGCGATGCCGACGAACAGCAGGCCGAACTGGAACACGCCGATGGCGAGGCCGTAGGCGACCACGCCGCGCCACGGCATGTCGGGCGGCCGGACGAAGAGCACCGCAGGAAGCGCGGCGAACGGCGAAGCGCAGCGCGGCGAGCGCGAACGGCGGGCAGCTCGGCGAGCGCCGACCTTGATCGGCACGAACGCGAAGCCCCACACGGTCGACGACGGCGAGCGTGAGGGCCAGGTCGGCCGTGGAGAGGCGGCGGCTTCACGCGAGGGCGGCGCGGGCCGGCGGCGCCGGCGGCGCGGAACGAGCGTTCCGATCCGGGCCGACCGTGGAAATTGCGTTTCAAACGCGGCCGGCGGACAATCGCGATCCTACCGCAGCGCCCCCTGCCGCCCGGCCCCCGACTTCCCGATGCGCAACGCCACGACCTTCGCTGCCGGCCGCGATTTCGACGTCCTCTGCCTCGGCCGCTTCGCCGTCGACTTCTACGCGCAGCAGATCGGCGCGCGGCTCGAGGACGTGACGAGCTTCGCCAAGTACCTCGGCGGCTCGTCGGCGAACACCGCGTTCGGCTGCGCGCGGCTGGGCCTGCGCGCGGCGATGATCTCGCGCGTCGGCGACGACGCACATCGGCCGCTTCCTGGTCGAGACGCTCGCGCGCGAGGGCTGCGACGTCAGCCACGTCAGCGTCGACCCGACGCGGCTGACCGGCGCCGTGCGTGCTCGGCATCAAGGACCGCGACACCTTCCCGCTGATCTTCCTGCGCGAGAACTGCGCCGACATGGCGATCGACGCGACGACGACGTCGACGAGGACTTCATCGCGCGGAGCCGCGCGCTGCTGATCACCGGCACGCACTTCTCGACGCCGCACGTCGCACCGCATCAGCCACGCTCGCGCTCGAGCCGCGCGCGGCCGGCACGGCGTGCGCACGCGTGCTCGACATCGACTACCGCCCGGTGCTGTGGGGCCTCACCAAGCGCGGCGACGGCGAGACGCGCTTCGTCGCTCCGACACGGCGTCACCGCGCACCTGCAGCGCATCCTGCCGCAGTTCGACCTGCGTGATCGGCACCGAGGAGGAGTTCAAGATCGCCGGCGGCAGCACCGACACCGATCGCGGCGCTGCAGCGCGGTCCGCGAGCGTGACGCGGCGCGACGCTGGTGGTCAAGCGCGGCGCCGATGGGCTGCGTGCGTCATCGACGGCGCGATCCCGCGCTCGCTCGACGATGCGTTCCACGGCCGCGGCGTCGAGGTCGAGGTGCTGAACGTGCTCGGCGCCGGCGACGCGTTCTCGGCCGGGTTCCTGTCCGGCTGGGTGCGCGGCGAGGACTACGAGGCGCTGCGCGCGCTACGCCAACGCCTGCGGCGCGCTCGTCGTCTCGCGCCACGGCTGCGCGCCGGCGATGCCCACGCGCGTCGAGCTCGACCATTTCCTCGCGCACGCCGCGCGATCCCGCGGCCCGACCGCGACGCGACGCTCACGCGCCTGCACCGCGTCACCGCGCCGCGCGCGCCGCGCGACGACCTCGTGCGTGTTCGCCTTCGACCACCGCAACCAGTTCTTCGAGCTGGCGCAGGAGGCCGGCGCCGGCGAGGAGCGCCTGCCGCAGCTGAAGAAGCTGCTGCGTCGACGCGGTCGCGCGAGACCGAGCGCGCGCGCGGGCTCGCCGGCCACGTCGGCGTCCTGTGCGACGACCGCTACGGCCAGGACGCGCTCAACGCCGCGACCGGCCGCGGCTGGTGGATCGGCCGGCCGGTCGAGCTGCCGGGCTCGCGATCCGCTGGTGTTCGACCGCGGCGCGCTCGCTCGGCACGACGCTGATCGCCTGGCCGCGCGAGCACGTCGTCAAGTGCCTCGTCGCCTACCACCCCGACGACGCGGTCGACCGCCGGCTCGAGAACGAGGCGCAGATCCAGCGCGCTGTGCGAGGCGACGCGCAGGCGAGCGGCCACGAGCTGCTGCTCGAGATCATCCCGCCGCGCGGCGCTGCCGCGCGCAGCCCGACACCGTGCTGCGCGCGCTCAAGCGCCTCTACAACCTCGGCATCCAGCCCGAGTGGTGGAAGCTCGAGCCGATGGCGCGCGCGCCGAGTGGCGGCGCGGTCGATGCGCTGATCGCCGAGCGCGACCCGTACTGCCGCGGCGTGCGTGCTGCTCGGCCTGAACGCAGCCGGTCGAGACGCTGGCGGCAGGGCTTCCGCGACGCGCGCGCGCAGCACGATCGTGCCGCGGCTTCGCGGTCGGGCCGCACGATCTTCCACGACGCCGGCGCGCGCCTGGCTCGCCGGCGAGATCGACGACGCGACGTTCAGGCGCGCGCGCCGCGCGACGTTCGAGGCGCTGATCGACGCGCTGGCAGCAGGCGCGTCCCGGAGCGCGCTGAGCGGCAGCATGAGCGCAATGACCACCGTTCGGCTGACGATGGCGCAGGCGCTGGTGCGCTACCTGGCCGCGCGGCGCTGCGCGTCGAGCGGCGGCGACGGCAGCGCCTGTTCGGCGGCGTGTGGGCGATCTTCGGCCACGGCAACGTCGCCGGGCTCGGCGAGGCGCTGTACGCGCACCGCGACGCGCTGCCGACCTACCGCGCGCACAACGAGCAGGCGATGGCGCACGCGGCGATCGCCTACGCGAAGGCGCACATGCGCCGGCGCATGATGGCCGTGCACGACGTCGATCGGGCCCGGCGCGACCAACCTGGTCACCGCCGCGGCGCTGGCGCACGTCAACCGGCTGCCGGTGCTGCTGCTGCCGGGCGACGTCTTCGCCTCGCGCGCGCCCGACCCGGTGCTGCAGCAGGTCGAGGACTTCGACGACGGCGGCGTGTCGGCGCAACGACTGCTTCCGCCCGGTGTCGCGCTACTTCGACCGCATCGTGCAGCCCGGAGCAGCTGCTGACCGCGCTGCCGCGCGCGCTGCACGTGCTGACCGACCCGGCGCTGTGCGGGCCGGTCACGCTGGCGCTGCCGCAGGACGTGCAGACGATGGCGTTCGACTGGCCCGAGGACGTTCTTCGCGCCGCGCGCCGGTGCGCTTCGCCGCGCCCGCGCCGGACGACGAGCGAGCTCGCCGGCGCGGTCGCGATGCTGCGCGAGCGCGCAAGCGGCCGCTGATCGTCGCCGGCGGCGGCGTGCTCTACAGCGCTGCGCCGCCGACGCGCTGGCGGCGCTTCGCCGAGCCGCACGGCGTGCCGGTCGCCGAGACGCAGGCGCGGCAAGGGCGCGCTCGCCTGGGACCATCCGCTGCAGCGCGGGCGCGATCGGCGTCACCGGCTCGCCGGCGGCCAACGCGCTCGCGCGCGACGCCGACGTCGTGCTCGCGGTCGGCACGCGGCTGCAGGATTTCACCACCGGCTCGCACGCGCTGTTCGCGCAGCGCGAAGCTGGTGGCGCTCAACGTCAACGGCTTCGATGCGCTGCAAGTGGCGCGGCGCGCCGCTGCGCGGCCGACGCGCGGCGCGGGCTCGAGCGCGCTGTCCGCGCGCGCTCGCGCGGCTGGCGCGCCGACGGCGCGTGGACGCGCGCGCGCACGCGACGAGGCGCAGCGCTGGCAGCGACGCGCTGCGCTGCGTCACCGGCGCGCCGCGGACGGCGCGCTGCCCTACGACGGCGAGGTGATCGGCGCGGTGCAGCGCTCGGCGCCGGACTCGCGCGCGCGACGACATCGTCGTCTGCGCCGCCGGCACGCTTGCCCGGCGAGCTGCACAAGCTCTGGCGCACGCGCGCGCCCGGCGGCTACCACGTCGAGTACGGCTACTCGTGCATGGGCTACGAGATCGCCGGCGGGCTGGGCGTGAAGATGGCGCGGCCCGAGCGCGAGGTCGTCGTGATGGTCGGCGACGGCAGCTACCTGATGCTGAACTCCGAGATCGCGACCTCGGTGATGCTGGGCCAGAAGCTCATCGATCGTCGTGCTCGACAACCGCGGCTACGGCTGCATCAACCGGCTGCAGCAGGCGTGCGGCGGCGCGCCGTTCAACAACCTGCTCGACGACTGCGTGCAGGGCCGGACGGCGCGCCCGCGATCGACTTCGCCGCGCACGCGCGCGCGCTCGGCGCGCAGGCGGTGAACGTGCGGACGATTCCCGAGCTCGAGGCCGCGCTCGCAGCGCGCGCGCGCCGCCAGGCAGCACGAGCGTGATCGTGCATCGACACCGACCCGCGCCGCACGACCGAGGAGGGCGGCGCGTGGTGGGAGGTGGCGGTGCCGGAGGTGTCGGCGCGCGCCGAGGTGCGCGCGGCGCGCGCGCGCTACGAGCAAGGCCGCCGGAAGCGCAGAGAGCCATGAAGCACGGACTGGACGTGCGGATCGGCATCAACCCGATCTCGTGGAGCAACGACGACCTGCCCTCGCTCGGCGGCGAGACGCCGCTCGAGACCGCGCTCGCCGAAGGCAAGGCGATCGGCTACGAAGGCTTCGAGCTCGGCAACAAGTTCCCGCGCGAGCCGAAGGCGCTGCGGCGCGATGCTCGGCCAGTACGGCCTCGCCTGCGTCTCGGGCTGGTACTCGGGCGCGCCTCGCGCGCGGCGCACGGTCGACGAGGAGATCGAGGCGGTGCGGCCCGCACCTCGACCTGCTCGCGCAGCAACGGCGTCGACGGTGATGGTCTACGGCGAGGTCGCCGACGCGATCCAGGGCGCGAGCCGCGCCGCTCTACCAGCGCCCGCGCTTCGCGCGCGACGCGGCAGTGGCAGCGCGTACGGCGAGCGGCTGACCGCGTTCGGCGCGCACCTGCTGAAGCGCGGCGTGCGGCTCGCCTACCACCACCACATGGGCGCGTACGTCGAGACGCCGGACGACGTCGACCGCCTGATGGCGCGTGACCGGCGACGAGGTCGGCCTGCTGTTCGACACCGGCCACATGACCTTCGCCGGCGGCGACGCGGTGCGCGATGCTCGAGAAGCACGTCGCGCGCGTCGTGCCACGTGCACTGCAAGGACGTGCGGCCCGACGTGATCGCGGCTCGCGCGCAACCGCAACTGGAGCTTCCTGCAAGGCGGTGATCAACGGCGCGTTCACCGTGCCCGGCGACGGCGCGATCGACTTCGCCGGCCGTGCTCGTCGGTGCTGCACGACCACGGCTACCACGGCTGGCTGGTCGTCGAGGCCGAGCAGGACCCGGCGGTCGCGCCGAGCTACGCCTACGCCGAGAAGGGCTACCGGCACCTGCGCCGGATCGTCGACGCGCTGGCACGGCAAGGCAGCGCAGCATGAGCCTGCTCGTCAAGGCGCGCGCGCGAGGGCCGCGACGATCGTCGACGTGACGCCGCGTCGCGCCGGCTGGACGCTACGTCGGCTTCCGCGCGCATCGCCTCGCGCGCGGGCGAGCGCGTCGACGCTCGCGCTGCCGGGCCGCGAGGTCTGCATCGTCGTGCTGGCGGGCCGCGTCGACGTCGCGGCGGCGGGCGGCGCGTGGACGCGACCTCGGCGACCGCGACAGCGTGTTCGACGACCGCGCCGCCGTGCGGCGGTCTACCTGCCCGACGGCGCGAGCGTCGACGGTCGACCGCGCGCACCGCCGCCGAGATCGGCGTGGGCACGCGCGCCCGGCGGCGGCAAGCTGCCGCCGCGCGCTGATCGACCCGGCCACGATGAAGCGCAGCGTGCGCGGCAAGGGCAGCAACACGCGCTACGTCTGCGACATCCTGCCGGAGGACGAGCCGCGCCGAGCACCTGCTGGTGGTCGAGGTGCGCACGCCGGCGGGCCACTCGTCGACGCTACCCGCCGCACAAGCACGACACCGACGCGCTGCCCGCCGAGACGCAGCTCGAGGAGACCTACTACCACCGCCTCGACCCGCCGCAGGGCTTCGCCTTCCAGCGCGTCTACACCGACGACCGCTCGCTCGACGAGTCGCTGCGCCGTCGAGGACCACGACGTGGTGATGGTGCCGCGCGGCTACCACCCGGTCGTCGTGCCGCACGGCTACGAGCTCGTACTACCTGAACGTGATGGCCGGGCCGAAGCGCGTCTGGCGCTTCCGCAACGACCCGGCGCACGAGTGGATGCTGAAGCGCTGACGCGGCCGCGCAGCGCGCGCCGCGGCGCCGCGCGCCGCGCCGCGCCGGCGACCGCAGGTCGACCGGCTGCTCGCCCGCGTCGCCGCCGAGTACGACACGCTGCCGCGGCAGCTGAAGAGCGTCGCGCGCTACGTCGAGCAGCATCGCGCGCGCGTCGTCGTCGACCGCATCGGGACGTCGCGCGCGAATGCGCGGTGCAGCCGTCGGCGGTGGTCCGCTTCGCGCAGCGCTTCGGCTTCGCCGGCTTCTCGGCGCTGCAGTCGCTGTTCCGCGACGACTACACGCAGCAGGCGGCGACGTCGGGCAGCTACCAGCAGCGCATCCGCCGGCTGGTGACCGAGCAAGCGCCGCGCGCTGACGCCGGGCGCGGTCGCGCGCGAGTTCGTCGCGGCGAGCACCGAGGGGCTCAACGAGCTGGCGCGCGACTTCGACGACGCCGCGTTCGCGTCGGCCGTCGGGCCTGCTCGCGCGCGCGAGCCACATCTATGTCGTCGGCGTGCGGCGCTCCTACGCGGTCGCCGCGTACATGACCTACGCGCTGCAGCACATCGACAAGCGCGTGCAGCTGATCGACGGCGTCGGCGGCATGGTGCACGAGCAGGTGCGCTCGGTCGTCGCGCGACGACGTGATCGTCGCGATCAGCTTCACGCCCTACGGCAAGGAGACGCTCGCCTGCGTCCGGCTACGCGCGAGAAGCGCGGCGCGAAGTCGGTCGTGATGACCGACAGCCGGCTCGCGCCGCTCGCGCGCGGCGCCGACGCGCTGCTGGTCGTGCGCGAAGGCAGCGCCTTCGCGTTTCGCTCGCTCACCGAGCGCGCTGTGCCTCGCGCAGGCCCTGTTCGTCGCCCTCGCCTACCGCCTCGAGCTCGACGTCGAGGAAATGATCCACCGCGGAGACTACGATGACTGAGGACATCCCCCTTGCTCGCCCGCACGACGGGCTCGCAGCCCCCGAGGGCGTCATGAGCGTCTTGGAGCGGTCCGGCGACGCTCATGTCGCGATCTTCGGCGCCGGGCGGATCGGCAAGATCCACGCCGGCAACCTGGTGCGCCAGCCCGGCGTGAAGCTCAAGTACGTCGTCGACCCGGACGCGGCCGCCGCGAAGGCGCTCGCCGCGCAGCACGGCGCGGCGGTCGGCACGGTCGACGGCGTGTTCGCCGACGCCGGCGATCCGCGCCGTCGTGATCGCCTCGTCGACCGACACGCACGCCGACCTGATCGAGCGCGCCGCGGCCGGCGAAGAAGGCGATCTTCTGCGAGAAGCCGGTCGACCTGTCGCTGCCGCGCGCGCAGCCGCTGCGCGGAGGCGGTGAAGCGCGCCGGCGTGCCCTGCCTGATCGGCTTCCAGCGCCGCTACGACCCGACGTTCGCCGCGCTGCACGGCGCGCATCGACGCCGGCGAGATCGGCGACGCCCGAGATGCTCGTCGTGACGAGCCGCGATCCCGGCGCGCCGCCGGTCGAGTACCTGAAGCGCTCGGGCGGCATCTTCAAGGACATGCTGATCCACGACTTCGACATCTTCCGCTGGATCCTCGACGACGACGCGGCGACGGTCTACGCGACCGGCAGCTGCCTCACCGACCCGGCGGTCGGCGAGCGTCGGCGACGTCGACTCGTACGGCGGTGACGATCCGCACGAAGAAGGGCCGCCTCGCGCAGATCAACACGACGCGCCGCGCCGCCTACGGCTACGACCAGCGCTTCGAGGTGATCGGCGCGAAGGGCATGCTGCAGGCGGGCAACCACCGGCCGACCGAGGTCGTCGTCGTCGACCGGCGCCAGTCGGTCAGCGCGGACAAGCCCGAGCACTTCTTCCTCGAGCGCTACCGCGATGGCCTACGCGCTGGAGATGGCGCACTTCTTCGACGCGCTCGCGAACGGGCACGCCGGTCAAGACGTCGATCGACGACGGCGTGAAGGCGCTGGAGCTCGCCGAGGCGGCGACGACCTCGTGGCGCGAGAAGCGGATCGTGGAACTGCTGACCGGACGCGATCGCGATGAGCGCGCACTGACACTCGAACGAGTGGGCATCGTCGGTCTCGGCCGCCTCGGCAAGCGCCACGCCGAGAACCTGGCGTGCCGCGTCCCCGGCGCCGAGCTCGTCGCCGGCGTGCAGCCCCGACGCCGACGAGCGGGCGTGGGCGCACGCAGACAGCTCGGCGTCGACGCACGTGCTACGACCGACTACGCGCGACCTGCTCGCGCACCCGCGGCTCGACGCGGTCTTCCTCGTCACGCCGAACACGCTGCATCCCGAGCAGATCATCGCCGGCGCTGAAGGCCGGCAAGCACGTGTTCTGCGAGAAGCCGCTGTCGCTCGATGCTCGACGAATGCCTGCGCGGTGGAGGCCGAGGCGAAGCGACCATCCGAAGCTCAAGGTGATGATCGGCTACGTGCGTCGCTTCGATCGCGAGCTACCAGGACGCGCAGAGGAAGATCGACGCCGGCGCGATCGGCCGCCCGTTCCTCGTGCGCTCGCAGACCTCGACATGAACGACCCGTCGGGCTTCTTCGTGCGCTTCGCGCCGAAGTCGCGGCGGCATCTTCATCGACATGAGCGTCCACGACATCGACGTCGCGCGCTGGCTGCTCGGCAGCGCCGAAGCCGAAGCGCGTGTTCGCGATCGGCACCATCGCGGTGCACGCCGGGCTCGCCGACTGCGGCGACGTCGACAACGGCGTGGCGATCGTGCGAGTTCGAGGGCGGCGCGATGGCGACGATCTACGCGTCGCGCACGATGGCGCACGGCCACGAGACGGCGACCGAGATCATCGGCACCGAGCGGCCGGCTCGTCGTCGGCCGCGACGGCCGGCTCAACCAGGTCGAGGTCGCCGACGCGCACGGCATCCGCACCGAGACCACGCCGACGTTCTGGGAGCGCTTCGAGGACGCGTTCCTGCGCGAGACCATCCATTTCGTCGACTGCGTGCGGCACGACCAGCACGCCGGCACTCGACGCTGCACGACGCGACCGAGGCCACGCGCATCGGCATCGCGCTGCGCACGTCGCTGGTCGAGCGGCGGGCGGTCGAGCTTAGCCGAATCCGGTGGCGACGGCGGCCCCGGGACGGTCGACCCGCACCGCCCCTCGATTGTTACAGTGATGTGACAAGACGGCAGTCCGACGCCAGACTCACACCGAGGAGAAGATCATGCGATTCTGCAAATGGCTGCGGGGCCTCGTCCCCGCGCTCGCGCTCGCGACCCCGCTGACCGCGCGGCCGCCCAAGGCGAGCTGGTCGCTCTACTGCACGGTGCAGGAAGAGTGGTGCCGGCCGATGGTGGCCGCGTTCGAGAAGGCCACCGGCATCAAGGTGCTGATGACGCGCAAGAGCTCCGGCGAGTTCTACGCGCAGCTCAAGGCCGAGGCGGCGAACCCGCGCGGCGACATCTGGTGGGGCGGCACCGGCGACCCGCACCTGCAGGCCGCCGAGGAAGGCCTGACCGAGCCGTACAAGTCGCCGCGCATGGCCGAACTGCAGGACTGGGCGGTCCGGCAATGGGAGGCGGCGAAGGGCCGCACCGTCGGCGTCTACGCCGGCGCGCTCGGCTACAGCTACAACGCCGACCAGCTCAAGAAGAAGAACATCGCCGAGCCGAAGTGCTGGTCCGACCTCGTCAAGCCGCAGTTCAAGGACGAGATCCAGGTCGCGAACCCGAACTCGTCGGGCACGTCGTACACGATGCTCGCGACGTTCGTGCAGCTGATGGGCGAGGACAAGGCCTTCGAGTTCATGAAGGCGATGCACAAGAACATCAACCAGTACACGAAGTCCGGCGCGGCGCCCGCGCGCGCGGCGGCCACCGGCGAGAGCCTGGTCGGCATCACGTTCCAGCACGACGCGGTGGTGCAGGCCGTCGGCGGCGCGCCGGTGAAGATCGTGTCGCCGTGCGAAGGCACCGGCTACGAGATCGGCAGCATGAGCATCGTCAAGGGCGCGAAGAACATGGACAACGCCAAGAAGTGGTACGACTGGGCGCTGACGCCGGAAGCGCAGGCGATCGGCTCGCAGCGCGAAGGTGTCCTACCAGGTGCCGTCGAACAAGAGCGCGCCGATGCCCGCCGCAGGCGCCCAAGCTCTCCGAGATCAAGCTCATCAACTACGACTTCGCGAAGTACGGCTCGTCGGCCGAGCGCAAGCGCCTGCTGAAGAAGTGGGACGCCGAGGTCGTCGACGCTGCCGAAGTAATCCGGCGCGCCGTGACGACGCGCCACGGCCGCGTCGCCGGTCTTCGTGCCGGCGGCGCGCGACCGCGCGACGGCGTGGGTCGCGGCGGTCGGCGCTCGCCGCGCTCGTCGGCGCTCCCGTGGGCGCTCGACGGGCGCGACCGTCCGCGCTGGTGCACGCGCTCGGCGGCGACATCGCGCCGTGCTGGCCGCTGGTCGCCGCGGTCGTGCGCGGTCGCTGTTCGCGCGTGGCGCGGCGCGATCGCGCGACCGCGCTGGCTGTCGGGCGGCGCGGTCGCCTGGGCGTTCGCCGCGGGCTTCGCCGCGGGGACGACGGGCGCCGTCGTTCGGCCTCGGCGCGCTCGTCGCGCTCGCTCGCGCTCACCGCGTGCTTCGCGCGCGCCATCGCGCGCCGCGGCGCGTTCAAGGGCGACACGACCGTCGCGACGATCGTCGTCGTGATCGCCGCGCTTGCTGGCGATCTTCATCTTCTTCCCGGTCGGCAAGGTGCTGACCGCCGCGCTGTTCGACAGCCAGGGCGCCTTCGCGCCGGGGCTCGCGGTCGAGCGCCTGTTCGCGGCCGACATCTGGGGCCTGGGCTGCCTCGGCGGCGGCACGCAGCTGCGGCGTCGCGATCAACTCGGCGCTGCTGGCGACGATCGTCGGCGACGCTGTCGACGCTGATCGGCCTCGTGCTCGCGCTGGTCGTGCAGCGCGGCGGCCAGCGCTACGCCGGCGTCGCGAAGCTGATGTCGATCCTGCCGATCGTCACGCCGCCGTTCGTGATCGCGCTCGCGCTGGTCGTGCTGTTCGGCCGCACCGGCCTGGTCACCGGCTGGCTCGACACGCGGTTCGGCCTCCCGCGCTCGCGCTGGATCTACGGCCTGCCCGGCGTGACGATCGCGCAGGTGCTGTCGTTCTCGCCGATCGCGTTCATGATCCTGTACGGCGCGATCGGCGCGATCAGCCCGGCGCTCGAGGAGGCCGCGCAGACGCTGCGCGCGTCGCGCTGGCGCGTGTTCCGCACCGTGACCTGGCCGCTGCTGCGGCCGGCGCTGGCCAACGCGTTCCTGCTCGGCTTCGTCGAGAGCCTGGCCGACTTCGCCAACCCGATCGTGCTCGCCGGCAACTTCGAGGTGCTGTCGACGAAGATCTTCTTCGCGATCGCCGGCGCGCAGCACGACCCGGGCCGCGCCGCAGCGCTGGCCGTCGTGCTGCTCGGGCTCACGCTGATCGCGTTCTGGCTGCAGCAGCGCTGGATCGGCAGCGCTCGCTACGTCACGGTGACCGGCAAGGGCGACGGCGGGCTGCCGGCGCCGCTGCCGCGGCCGCTGTGGCTGGGCCTGCTTCGGCGTGGCGGCCGCGTGGATCGGCTTCACGCTCGTCTGCTACGCGGTCATCCTGATCGGCGGCTTCGTCAAGGACATCGGCCGCGGCGACATGACGCTGACGATGCACCACCTGTCGCAGGGCTTCGGCATCGACTGGAGCGTCGCCGCGCGACGATCTTCGTCGGCTCGGCCTGGAACAGCCTGTTCACGACGATCGAGGTCGCGGCGATCGCCGCGCCGCTGACCGCGGTCGTCGGCCTGCTGTCGGCCTACGTGATCACGCGCCACCGCTTCGTCGGCCGGCCGCGTTCGAGTTCCTGACGATGGTCAGCTTCGCGATCCCGGGCACCGTGATCGGCGTGTCCTACATCGTGGCGTTCAACGTCGCGCCGCTCGAGCTGACCGGCGGCATGGCGATCCTGGTGCTGTGCTTCGTGTTCCGCAACATGCCGGTCGGCGTGCGCGCCGGCGTCGCGGCGCTGGCGCAGATCGACAAGACGCTCGACGAGGCGTCGTCGACGCTGCGCGCGTCGACGCTGCGCACGCTGCACCAGGGTCGTGCTGCCGCTGCTGCGAGCCGGCGATCGTCGCGACGCTGGTGTTCAGCTTCACGCACGCGATGACGGCGGTCTCGCGCGGTGATCTTCCTGGCCACCGCCAAGTACAACCTCGCGACCGTCTACATCATCGACCGCGTCGAGGCCGGCGAGTACCCGCTCGCGATCGCCTACTCGTCGGTGCTGATCCTGCTGATGCTCGTCGTGCTGCTGGCGGTCCAGACGCTCGTCGGCGAGGCGCGGCTCGGCCGCCGCGCACGCCCGTGCTCGCCACCGGCGGATGACTCCGCAAAGGCACCTGCCATGACCAGCCCCTCCGACGGCGTCATCTTCGAGCGCGTGACCAAGCGCTACGGCGACGTCACGGCCGTCGACGACGTGTCGTTCCGCGTCGAGCAGGGCGACCTGGTCACGCTGCTCGGGCCGTCGGGCTGCGGCAAGACGACGACGCTGCGCATGGTCGCGGGCCTGGAGCCGGTGTCCGAGCGGCCGCGTGCTGATCGGCGGCGCGGACGTGACGCTGCGCGCCGCGAACGAGCGCGACGTGAGCATGGTGTTCCAGTCCTACGCGCTGTTCCCGCACATGACCGTGCTCGAGAACGTCTGCTACGGCCCGATGTCGATGGGGATCGACAAGGCGAAGGCGCGCGAGATCGCGCGCGCGAAGCTGAAGATGCTCGGCCTCGCCGGCATGGAGCAGCGCCTGCCGTCGCGAGCTGTCCGGCGGCCAGCAGCAGCGCGTCGCCGTCGCGCGCTCGCTGGTGCTCGAGCCGAAGGTGCTGCTGTTCGACGAGCCGCTGTCGAACCTCGACGCCAAGCTGCGCCGCCGCGTGCGGCAGGAGATCCGCGAGCTGCAGCAGTAGCTGCGCGCTGACCGTGCTCTACGTCACGCACGACCAGGAGGAAGCGCTGGCGGTGTCCGACCAGATCATCGTGATGGACGGCGGGAAGATCGCGCAGCAGGGCGCGCCGCGGGACGCTGTACGAGCGCCCGGCGAGCCGCTTCCTGGCCGATTTCATCGGCGACGCGAACCTGGTCGACGGCGAACTGCGTCGCGTCGGCGATGCGGCGGCACGTTCAGCGCGGGCGGCGTCGTCGCTGCCGGTGCGCGCCGAACGGGATGGCGCGCGGGGCCGGCGACGCTCGCGGTGCGCCCGCACCGACTGCGCCTGGTCGACGCCGGCCGCGGCGTGATCGCCGGCACCTGCAAGCGCGCCGCCTACCTGGGCAGCCGCAACGAGTACGTGGTCGACACGCCGTGGGGCGAACTGCTGGTGTTCGACGACGACGCGCACGCGCTGCGGCAGCGCGACGAGGCGGTCGGCCTCGACTTCGATCCGGGCGCGGTGATCCTGCTGGCGCGCTGAGGTCGGGGGCGGAGTCGCTTCCCGATCATCGAACGCCCCTCACCCTGGCCCTCTCCCCGCATGCGGGGAGAGGGAACCACTCGGCGAGCGCGAACAAGGCACATTTCCCTCTCCCCGCATCGCGGGGAGAGGGCCAGGGCGAGGGGCCGTGAGTACGACGACCACGGGCGCCTTGGAAGCGCGACTCGACTGACCCTTCGCGCGCCGGCCGAAAGCGTGTATAATGCTGGGCAGCGATTCTCAAGCAGTGCCGTTGTCTGGTCCGGTATCCGCAGTCCTGCGGTCTACCTCCCTTCCCACCCGCCGTCTTGACTTTCGCCCCTCGTAAGGGGGCTATCCCCTTATTTACCTTTTCAGGATATTCAAGACATGGCAACAGGTACCGTGAAGTGGTTCAACGACGCCAAGGGTTTCGGCTTCGTCACTCCGGAAGACGGCGGCAAGGATCTCTTCGCCCATTTCTCCGCGATCCAGGAGTCGGGTTTCAAGACGCTGAAGGAAGGCCAGCGCGTCACGTTCGACGTCGTCTCCGGTCCCAAGGGGCTGCAGGCGTCGAACATCCGCTCGGCGGAATGAGCGATCGAGCGGCATGGCGCACGCCGTCATGCCGCCGCGATCTCCGGACAAGCCCGGCATCCGCCGGGCTTTTCGTTTTCTGACTCGACCAAGGACACCGATGGCCAAGGAAGAACTCCTCGAAATGAACGGCATCGTGGCCGAGGTGCTGCCCGACTCGCGCTACCGTGTCACGCTCGACAACGGCCACAAGCTGATCGCCTACAGCGCGGGCAAGATGCGCAAGCACCACATCCGCATCATCGCGGGCGACAAGGTGTCGCTCGAGCTCTCGCCCTACGACCTCAGCAAGGGACGCATCACGTTCCGCCACATCGAGGGTCGCGGGGCGTCGGCCACGCCGCGTCCGCGTCGCTGACGCGAGTCCTCGCGCGCGCAGGCGCGCGGGCCGGCCGGCCACGCCGGCCGCTTGCCGGGCAGCGTCGCCTACTTCGCCTTGGCGAAGTCGCCGGCCACGAACGTGGCCAGGTCGCCCGGCTTCAGGTACTTGCGCAGCGCGGCGTTCGCCTGCTCGACGCCGACCGCGCCGATCGCGCGGTCGATCTCCGCCGAGAACGCCCAGGTTCGTCCCAGGTAGGCCTGCGCGACGAGCGAACCGGCGACCGCGCCATCCTGCGCTCGCGTCGTGCGCCGCTCCTCGAGCATCGCGCGCTTCGCGTTGTCGACCTCCTCCGCGGTGAAGCCGCCGTCCAGCGCGAGCGTCAACTGCTCGGCCACCGCCGCCCGCACCTTCGCGACGATTCTGCGGCGCGTAGATCGCGTACATGCCGAGCGTCGAGTTGTCGTCGAGCCGGCCGTCGTCGAGCCAGGTCCCCACGCCGTACGACAATCCCAGCTTGGTCCGGATGACCTCGAACATGCGCGACTCGGTCGCGCCGCCGAGGATGCGATCCGCGACGAGCATCGCCGAGTAGTCCGCGCGTGCGGTCGCGACATCGGGATCGCCATGCCGCCGACCAGCACGGCGTTGGGCCTTGTCCGGCGTCTCGATCGTCTCGGCCGACGGCCTCGTGGCGACATAGGGGTCCGGCACGCGCGCGTATGCCGACGGGCTCTTCCAGCTGCCGAAGAGCTGCTCGGCGAGCGCGCGCACCTCGGCCGGATCGAAGTCGCCGACGACGGCGAGCTCCGCGTCCGACGCGCCGTAGAACTTCGCGTGGAACGCCTTCAGGTCGTCGAGCCTTGGCGGCGCGCAGCCGCGCGGCCTGCTCGTCGAACGTCGGCGTCTCGCGCACGTCGCCCGCCGGATAGGGCTTCAGGTGCCGGTTGAACGCGCGCCCGGCGATCGCCTGCGGATCGGTGCGCGATTTCTCGACCTGCCGCCAGGCTCGCGCGCACGAGCTTGTCGAACTCCCCGGCGTCGAACGCCGGCGTCTTCATCGCCTCGGCGACGAGCTTCAGCGTGCCGCGCGATGTTCGCGCGCACCGTCTCGCCGGACGCGGACGCCTGCGTCGACGACGCCGCCGAAGCCGACCTTCGAGCGCAGCGCGTCGAGCGCGTCGTCGAACGCCTGGCGCGTAGCGCTCGCGCGTGCCCAGCGACGAGCATCGACCCGGTCAGCGAGCCGGCCGGCGCGCGTGCCCTTGAGCGACTGCTCGTCGCCGAAGCGCATGCCGCAGCGAGAAGCGCACGATCTCGCCGCGCGTCTTCTTCGGCAGCATCGCGAGCGTCATGCCGTTGGCGAGCTTGACGCGCTCGGTGCGCGCCTCGAGGTTCGCCGGCGTCGGGTCGAACGCCTCGCCCTGCGGCGACCGCGGCGTCGCCCTTGTAGTCGGCGACGAGCGTGCCGACGTCGACGCGCGGCCGTCGCGGGCGCGCGATCGGGCTTCGCGTCGGGCACGAAGATGCCGAGCGTGAGGTTCGCGGGCTTGAGCCACTCGGTCGCGACGCGCGTCACGTCCGCCGGCGTGAGCTTGCGCCAGCGGTCGCGGTGCAGGAAGAACAACCGCCAGTCGCCGAGCGCGATCCACTCGGAGAGCTGCGACGCCGAACGCCTGCGGGTCGTTGACGGTCTGGTCGAAGTCCTTCAGGAACTTGGTGCGCACGCGGTCGAGCTCGGCCGCGGTGATCGGCTCGCTCGCTTGCACGCCGTAGAGCGTCGCGAGCATCGCGTCGCGCGCCGCGTCGACCGGCTCGCCCACCGCGACCTGCGCGAAGAAGATCGACGGGCCCGGGTCGTAGGTCGCGAAATTCCAGTTCTGCACCGACGTCGCCTTGCGCGTCTCGACCAGCGCCTGGTAGAGGCGTCCGGCCGGCTCGACGTCATGATCTCGCCCAGCGCCTCCATCGCCGCGTAGTCGGGATGCGCGCCCTGCATCACGCGGAACAGCGCGCCGACGTACTGCGCGCTGCCGACGCGGCGCACGGTGACCGTGTGCTCGCCGTCGCCGGTCGGCTCGGATCGTGTACAGGCGCGGCAGCGTGCGCGCCGGCTTCGGGATGCGCGCCGAAGTCGCGCGCGATCGCGGCGAGCGTCTTCGCCGGCTCGAACTTGCCGGCGACGTCGAGCACCGCGTTGTCGGGCTGGTAGTAGGTGCGGTAGAACGCGCGCAGCCGCTCGATGTCGACGTTCTCGATGTCGGAGCGCGCGCCGATCGTCGACTTGCCGTAGTCGTGCCAGTCGTAGGCGGTCGCCTGCATCTTCTGCCACAGCACGCGCAGCGGGCTGTTCTCGCCGCTCTCGAACTCGTTGCGCACGACCGTCATCTCGGTGTCGAGCGACGACTTCTTCACGAACGCCTGCGTCATGCGCTCGGCCTCGAGCTTCAGCGCGAAGTCGAGGTTCTCGTCGGACGCCGGGAAGGTCTCGAAGTAGTTGGTGCGGTCGTAGAACGTCGTGCGCGTTCACGTCCATGCCGCGCCGCCCGAACTCCTTCCGACAGGTTCTCGACCGTCGGCGAGCCCAGGAACATCATGTGCTCGAGCAGGTGCGCCATGCCGGTCTCGCCGTAGTTCTCGTGGCGCGAGCCGACCTTGTAGGTGACGTTGACCGTCGTCGTCGGCTTGCTGTCGTCGGGGAACAGCAGCACCTCGAGGCCGTTGGCGAGCGTGTACTGCGACACGCCCTCGACCGTGGGCCCCGGCCTTGACCCCGGGCGGGAGCTGGGCGAAGGCGAGGGCGGGGGCGAAGGCGACGACGACGAAGGAAGCGGACGGCGGGGAATCGGAGCATGGCGGAGAGCATCCGGTAAGGGGCCGGCAGTATAGACCGCCCCGAACGCGGAATCGTTCGGCCGCGACGGGGCGTTCCGGGGGCCGATCGGCGATGCGGGATCGCCGCACGGGGCGGAGCAGGGGTCGGACCCCGAACGAGCCGGCCGGGTCCGGGCGCTACTGCGACGCCGTGACCCCGCCGTCGACGTAGAGGATCTGCCCGGTCACGAACGACGGCGGCGTCGCTCAGGAAGAACAGCGTCGGCCCGACGACGTCGTCGACCTCGGCGATGCGGCCGAGCGGGATGCGCTCGATCAGCTGGCGATGGATCTCCGGATCGGTGAGCCAGCGGCCCGCCAGCGGCGTGCGCACGACCGTCGGCGCGACGCCGTTCACGGTGATGCCGTGCGGCGCGAGCTCGGTCGCGTGCTGCTTGACCAGCAGCGCGAGCCCGCCCTTGCTCGCGCAGTAGGCCGAATGGCCGCGGCCGCGCAGGCCGAGCTGCGCGCGCACCGACAGCTGGTGCACGTGGCGGCCGCCGCGCCCGCGCGCGACCTGCAGCGCGCGCGACCGCCTGCGCCGAGGAACATCGCGGCCTTGAGGTTGACGTCGATGATCTCGTCGAACGCCTCTTCGGTCACCTCGAGCATCGGCTGCTCGTTCTGCACGCCGAGGCTGTTGACCAGCAGGTCGGGCACGCCGTGGCGCTCGGCGGCGAGCTCGACCGCGACGCGGATCGACGTCGGCGCGAGCGCGCGTCGAACGCGAGCGCGTGCGCGCGTCGCGCCGTCCGCGGCGAGCGCGCGCGCGAGCCGCGGCGGCCTTCGCCTCGTCGCGGCCGGCGACGATGACCCGCGCGCCGTGCCGCGCGAGCCCGCGCGCGATCGCCTCGCCGATGTGCGCCGTAGCCGCCGGCGACGAGCGCGACCTTGCCGGCGAATTCGTGCACGGGCTTCGCGCGTTCCGCCTCGACATCCCGCTCCGCTGCTCGCTTCATTCGGGGTTCCCCGCTCGCGGTCCGCGCGCACGCGGTCGTACCGGATGGCCGCGGCGGTCAGCGCGCCGTCGACGACGAGATCGTGCCCGCTGACGAAGCGCGAATCGTCGCAGAGCAACCAGGCGATCGCCGCGGCGATCTCGTCGGGCTCGCCGTAGCGCGCCATCGGCACCGCCGACTCGACGGCGCGCCGGATCGTCGGGCCGTGCAGGTCCGCCGTCTGCGGCGTCGCGACCGGACCCGGCGACACGCTGTTGACCGCGATGCCGTACGGCGCGAGGTCGACGGCGCAAGCCTTCGCGAGCGCGATGACGCCGCCCTTCGACGCCGCGTAGGCGGCCCGGTCGTTCCACACGCGCGATCCGGTGATCGAGCCGAGCAGCACGATGCGTCCGCGCCGGCGCGCGACCATGCGCCGCGCGACCGCCTGCACGACGACGAACGTCCCGGTCAGGTTCACCGCGAGCACCCGTTCGAAGTCCTCCGGCGTCGTGTCGAGCACGCTGCCCACGCGGCTGATGCCGGCGCTCGTCACGAGCGCGTCGATCGGTCCCAGCGCGACTTCGACGCGCGCGACGGCCGCGTCGACCTGCGCGGCGTCGGTGACGTCGGCCTCCAGCCCCAATGCTGACGACCCGAGGTGCGACGCGGCGTCGGCGGGCCGGGCAGCCGGAAGGTCGACGATCGCCACGCGCGCGCCTTCGTCGCCCAGGCGACGCGCGGTCGCCAGGCCGAGGCCGCTCGCGCCGCCGGTGACGAGCGCGACGCGTCCGGCGAATCGTGCGGCGTCAGGCATCGAGCGCGCTCTTCTTGCCGGCGAGGCCGCGGGCGCGGAACGTCACGACCGCGATGAACAGCAGGTACATCGACAGGAGCGACCACTCGGACGCGTACGCGCCGGTCAGGCCGACGACGAGGCCGACCAGCAGCGCGGCGATCACCGCGCCCCAGAAGCTGCCGACGCCGCCCAGCACGATGATCAGGAACGCCGGCACGACCGCGTCGACGCCGACGTGCGGCCGGATGCCCCAGATCGGCGCCATCACGATGCCGGCGAGCGCGGCGAGCGCGACGCCGAGCGCGAACACGTAGCGGCGCAGCGCGCGAGGTCGATGCCCAGCGCGCGCACCATCTCGCTGTCGTGCGCGCCGGCCTTGATGATCGCGCCGTAGGGCGTCTTCTCGAGGAACAGCCACAGCAGGCCGATCGCGACCGCCGCGAACACGCAGGCGAACAGCCGGTACGACGAGTAGATCAGGTCGCCGACCATGATCGCGCCGGAGATCGCCTGCGGCAGCGCGAGCTGCTTCTCGGTCGAGCCGAACACCGCGCGGATGCCTTCCTCGAGCACGAGCGCGGCGCCGAAGGTCAGCAGCAACCCGTAGAGCGGATCGCGTGCCGTAGGTGCGGCGCAGCGCGAGCTCGAGCAGCATGCCGAACGCGCCGACGACGATCGGCGCGATCACCAGCGCGATCGCGTAGCGCACGACGACCGGGAAGCCCTTCCAGGCGTCGAGCGGCAGCCACGCGGGGTCGCCGGGCGGCGAGACGATCAGCAGCGCGACGTACATGCCCAGCGCGAAGAACGAGCCGTGCGCGAGGTTGATCGTCTCCATCAGGCTCACGACCAGCATGAACCCGAGCGCGATCAGCGCGAACAGCAGGCCGAGCGCGAGGCCGTTGACGAGGTGGGGAAGAGCGTCGTCACGGCCGCCCCGCTCCCCGCGGTGTCAGACGCGTGTCTGACACCGGGGTTCGATCGACCTCGGGTGTCAGACACGTGTCTGGCACCAGGGGTCGTGGACGCGCCAGCGTCACTGCTCGTAGGTCGGCGTCGCGTCGTACGCCTCGAGCTTGCACGCCAGCGGCGCCGCCGCGTCGACGACGTCCTTCGGCTCGACCTGCGCGAGGATCTTGAAGATGTCGTCCTTCTCCGCCGGCGCGTCGTTGTAGGTCGCCATGTAGATCGTCTGCTGGCACTGGTGCGTGACCGGGTCGATCCACGCGTCGTAATGCTGCAGGCGGTCGCGCGCGCTCATCTTGCGGCCCTCCAGCTTCTTGATCACCGCGATGTTGGCCGTCGTGCCCGCTTCCTCGACGCAGCGCAGCAGCTCGCGCGTCGACATGTAGCCGTTCAGGTACACGTTGCCCGGCACGCGGATCGCCATGCCCGGGAACTGCTTCTGGTACGCGGCGACGAACTCCTTCACGCCGGGCAGGTCGAGCCGGTAGTACCAGGTCGTGCCGAACGCGCCGAAGATCTGCTCGGGCCCGAGGCCGTAGACGTCCGGCCAGTCCTGCTGGTTGTTGATCCACGCCATGCGCTTCTGCAGGTCCGAGCTGCACGACCTGCTGGCGCAGCGCCTTGATGTCGTCGCCGCCGACCGCGGCGCCCACGACGTCGGGCTTGATCTGCTGGAGCTTGAGCAGGTAGGCCGAGAAGTCGCGCGTGTTCTGCGGGATCATCAGCTCGTCGACGATCTTCGCGCCGTTGGCCTCCGCCAGCGCGCGCGTCGCCTTCGACGTCTCGTGGCCCCACACGTAGTCGTTGGTCAGCAGCACCCAGTTCTTGCCGCTCGCGCTGATCGCGTTCTTCACGATCGCGTGCGCGAAGTTCGTGCCGTTGCCGTCCCACACGAACTTGACGCGGTGGCAGTCCTTGCCGGCCTCGGTCGGCGAGCTCGAGTTGGTGTTGAAGTAGACGCAGCCGTACTTCTGCGCCACCTGCGAGATCGCGTTGGCCACGCCCGAGTGCAGGCCGCCGATCAGGAACGCCGCCTCGTTGCGCGTGATCATGCGCTCGGCGACGCGCGAGCCGGTGGCCGGCGTCGTCTCGGTGTCCATGTGCAGCGCCTCGATGCGCCGGCCGAGCACGCCGCCCTTGTCGTTGAACTCCTTGATCGCCATCATCGCGCCGAGGCGCTC
Source organism: uncultured Acidimicrobiales bacterium (assembly GCA_963747215.1). Taxonomy (GTDB): domain Bacteria; phylum Actinomycetota; class Acidimicrobiia; order Acidimicrobiales; family DATKAS01; genus DATKAS01. The sequence continues at coordinate 19,499 of CAVVET010000007.1, read as the reverse complement.
CTCGGCGCCGGACGCGCCGTACTGGCCGGACGCGTCCATCGTGAGGCCGATCACCAGCGGCTTCTTCTGCGCCGCCTGCGCCCAGACGTGGTTGGCCTTCCAGGGGCCGAAGAACGTGGCGCCGGTGCCGGCCGCGATCGCGGTCATCAGCGAGCGCCGCTTCGGATGCTGGTCGGGGCCGTCGGGACGACGGGGCGGCTCGTTTCCTTGCGGTCGGTGCTCATCTCGGCTCCTCCTTAAGGGGCATTCGGACCGGTCGGGGGCCGGCAGGCGGCGGAACGGCCGGCGCGGTGGGTTCCGCGCTCCGGCCGGCCCGCCGGCGTCCGGCCCCGGGATGGACGGTGCATCCATTCCACGCCGGGCTCGTAATGGAATGATTGTTCCACTCTGGCGCCGGATGTCAAGGGTGTCGCGGAGCCGGCCCCGGCCGGCCTCGCGGCCGGCGGCGCTCGGCCTGGGCGTAGCCGATCGCGATCACCAGCGCCTGGGCGGCCGTCATCGAGCCGACCAGCGACCGGAACGGCAGCGCGAAGTTGTCGCCGACGTCGAATCGCACCTTGGCCGCGGCCGCGAGCGGGCTCACCGCCGTGTCGGTGAACGCGATCACCGGGACGCCGCGCTTGTGGCATTCCCCGGCCACCTCGATCACCTCGGGCGCGTAGTTGCGGAAGCTCGCGGCGATCAGCAGGTCCTCGCGGCCGATCAGCGCCGCGTGCGTCTTGAGCATGCCGCCGGTGTTGTCGAGGAGCTGCGCGCGGAGCTCGAGCTGCGCGAGCGCGTAGACCATGTAGGTGGCGATCGGGAACGCGCGGCGCTGCGCGATCACGTAGACCGAACGCGCCCCCACCACGAGCGACGCGGCGGCCTTCAGCGTGCGCCGGTCGAGGTGCTCGCGCAGGCGCTCGAGCTCGCCGATCGCGGAGTCGATCAGCGGGCGGACCAGCTCGCCCGGATCCTCGGCGTTGACGCGCAGCGCCTTGATGCGCTCGCGGTAGGTGGCCGATCGCGCGACCAGCCGCTCGCGGTAGACGCGCTGCATCGGCAGGTAGCCGTCGTAGCCCAGCGCGGCGGCGAAGCGGATGATCGCCGACGGCGGGACGCCGGCATCGCGCGCGATCTCGGCGACCGTGGAGAGCGCCATCGCGTCGGGATTGTCGAGCGCGTAGTGCGCGATGACCTGCAGGCGCTTCGGCAGCGTCGGGTAGGCGTCGGCGATCTCGCGCGCGAGCTCGTCGTAGCGGGTGGCGCCGACCATCGTGGTCCTCTCGCCCCGGCCCGTGGAACGGGGGCTGGACTTTTTGGAATGTTTATTCTAACGTGCTTCGCGATGGAACGTGCAAGGGGGCCTTCCGGCCCCGGCGCGCCGTCCCCGGCCGACCCGATGACCCCCGCCGCCCCTGCCGCTGTCGCGACCCGTGCCCGTCTGGCGCCCGACGCCGGCCGCGCTCGTGCCGGGGCCGCTCATCGCGCTGGTCCTGATCCTCGGCACGGCGCCCTGGTGGCTGCCGAAGGTGGGTCTGTATCCCTACCTCGGCGTCGAGATCGCGGTGTGGATGGTCTACGCGATGGGCTACAACCTGCTGCTCGGCCACTCGGGGCTGCCGTCGTTCGGCCACGGCGCGTTCTTCGGCATCGGCGCGTACGGCTTCGGGCTCGTGCAGAAGCACCTGGTCGCGAACCTGTGGCTCGACCTCGCGGGCGCGGTGCTCGCCGCCGCGATCGCCGGCGCGATCGTCGCGGCGTTCATCTCGCACCGGCGCGGCATCTACTACGCGCTGCTCACGATCGCGTTCGGGCAGGTCGCGTGGTTCGTCGCGATCAAGTGGCACTCGGTGACCGGCGGCGAGGACGGGCTCCTCAACCTCAAGCGCCTGCCGGCCGACCTCGGCATCGTGACGTTCGACCTCAAGTCCAACGAGGCGCTGCTCGCGTTCGTGCTGGTCGCGCTCGTGCTCGTGATCCTGTTCTGCTGGCGGGTGACGCACTCGCGCTACGGCCGCGCGCTCGCGTGCATCCGGCAGAACGAGCAGCGCGCGCGCTTCCTCGGCTACCAGGTGTGGCGCTGCAAGGCGTCGATCTTCGTGATCTCGGCGGCGATCGCGGGGCTCGCGGGCGCGCTGTTCGCGATGGCGCAGCAGTCGGCCTATCCGAACGTGATGAGCCTGCACCAGTCCGGCTTCGTCGTGATGATGGTGCTGGTCGGCGGCGGACTGGTGAGCTTCTGGGGGCCGCTGGTCGGCGCGGTGTTCTTCATCCTCGCGCGCGACCTGCTCGGCGCCTACACCGAGACCTGGCTCTTCTGGTACGGGCTCGTGTTCATGGCGGTCGTGCTGTTCAAGCCCGAGGGGCTCGCCGGCATCGGCCGCGACGCGCTCGCCCGGTGGCGCGCGCGCCGCGCGAACGCGGGATAGCGGCGATGGCGCTGTTCGAAGCCCGCGGATTGCACAAGCGCTTCGGCGACCGCGTCGTCCTCGAGTCGATCGACCTCGCGTTCGAGGCGGGGACGCTGACCGGCATCATGGGGCCGAACGGCGCGGGCAAGACGACCTGCTTCCACTGCCTGACCGGCTTCCACCGCCCCGACCGCGGGCGCATCGTCTTCGACGGCGAGGACATCGGCGGCAAGCGGCCGCACGAGATCGTCGCGCGCGGCGTGGCGCGCTCGTTCCAGGCGATCAGCCTGTTCGACGCGGACACCGTGCTCGACAACGTGATCGTCGCGTTGCCCGAGGTGCGCGAGCGCGCCGGCGGACGCGTGGCGCGACCTCGCGCGCGACAGCGGCGCGCAGGATCGCGCCGCCGCGGTGCTCGCGCGCGTCGGGCTCGCGGGCCGCGAGCGCGCGAACGCGAAGGACCTCGCGTACGGTGAGCGCCGCGCCCTGGAGATCGCCCTGGCGCTCGCGAGCGGGCCGCGCATCCTGTTCCTCGACGAGCCGACGTCGGGACTGGGTGCCGACGGCACCGCGCGGCTCGCGGAGCTCGTCGCCGAGCTGAAGCGCACGCTGACGCTCGTCGTCATCGAGCACGACATGCGCTTCCTGTTCGGACTGGCCGACACGATCGCCGTCATCCACTGGGGACAGGTGATCGCCGGCGGCACGCCGCGCGAACTGCGCGACAACCCCTGGGTGGCGCGCTCGGCGCTCGCGGAGGAGCCGTGCTGAGCGTCGCGGCGCTCGACGTCGCCTACGGCGAGACGCAGGTGCTCTTCGGCGTCTCGCTCGACGTCGCCGCGGGCGAGGTCGTCGCGCTGCTGGGCCCGAACGGTGCCGGCAAGACGACGACGCTGCGAGCGATCCTGGGACTGACCCGGCCACGGCGCGGCACCGTGCGCTTCGACGGCGACGACGTGACGCGCGAGCCGACGCACGCGATCGCGCGGCGCGGATTGTCGTGGGTGCCGGACGACCGGCGCGTGTTCCCGTCGCTGACGGCCGCGCGCAACCTGTCGATCGCCGCAGCGCAAGACGCGCTTCGACGCGTGGCCGGTCGAGCGCTGCTGCGAGCTGTTCCCGGCGCTCCCGCACCTCCTGCCGCGCGAGTGCGAGAACATGTCCGGCGGCGAGCTGCAGATGGTGTCGATCTCGCGCGCGCTCGTCGGCGCGCCGGGCGTCGTGCTGCTCGACGAGCCGTCGCAGGGCCTTGCGCCGAAGGTCGTGCAGGACGTGATGCGCGCGATCGCGACGCTCAAGGCGCAGGGCGTGGGCGTCCTCGTCGTCGACCAGAACGTGCGCACGATCCTCGAGGTGGCCGACCGCGTGGCGGTGCTGCGCGCGGGGTCGCATCGTGCACCGCGCTTGCGGCCGCCGAATTGCGCGCGGACGCCGCCGAACGTACCCGCTGGCTCGGGGGCTGAGGTGGCGCGCTCCTGAAGGTCGACAGCTGGTCAAGCGGTACCACGCGCCGGGATGGTCGCGGCAGGTCACGTTCACGCTCGAGGCGGATTTCGAGGTCGACGCGCCGCGCACGATCGGCCTCCTCGGCCCGAACGGATCGGGCAAGACCACGCTGTTCGAACTCGTGACCGGCAGCAACCTGCCGTCCGAGGGGCGCGTGCTGGTCGACGGCCGCGACATCCACCAGGTGCGCTACCGCGAGCGCGACCGCCTCGCGATCCACTACCACCAGTCCTACCAGGTGCGCGCGTTCCGCCGCACCGTGCCGTCGTTCATGCTGGAGCGCGCGAACCGCGACAGCCGCTCGTCCATCTGTTCGACGAGCCGCAGTTCGCGCTGCAGGACGGCTACATCGGCTTCATGCTCGACTTCTTCGCGCGACTGCGCCGCGACGGGCAACCTCGTGTTCCTGTGCGTGCACCCGAACGAGCCGTTCGCACCTCGACATCCTGCGCGAGGCGTGCGAGTCGTTCCTGTTCGTGAAGCGCGGACGCGTCGCGTCGTTCGACGACTATCGCGTCGCTCGTCGCCGACGCGGACGTGCGCGCCTACCTCGGCGCGCTCGCGCCGCCGGTGCCGTCCTGAGCGGTCCGGCCGCTACGCCAGCGCCCGCTCGCGGCGCCGCTCGCGCGCACGAAGGACGATCACCACGACGAGCGCGACCACCGCGACGACCGCGAACGCGGCCAGCTCGAGGTGGCGCGCGCGCGCGAGGAAGACCGTGAACGCCTGGCCGAACGCGTAGCCGGCGCCGCCGACGACGACCGCCCAGACGGCCGCGCCGGCGGCGTTCGCGAGCAGCAAGCGGCGGGCGGAAATCCGGACGCGCCGATCGCGATCGCGCCCGCGAGCCGCATGCCGACCATGAAGCGGATCGCGAACGCGGCCCACGACCCGTGACGGTCGAGGAACCGCTTCGCGCGAGGACGCACCGAGCGCGAGCCGCGGGAAAGCGCGCGAAGATCGTATCGCCGTTGCGCCGGCCGAGCGTGAACAGCGCCTGGTCGCCGACGAACCCCGCCACCGCGGCGATGCCGATCACGACGGGCAACGACATGTAGCCCAGGTGCGCCGCGAAGCCGGCGAGCACGAGCACCGTCTCGCCTTCGAACAGGCAGCCGACGAACACCGCCAGGTATCCGTAGTGCTCGATGAACCCCTGCAGCATTTCCACGAGGACGCGCGATCCGGCGAGCGGGTCGTATCGCGCGCGAACGGTGAATCGCGGCGTGCCGAGTATAGCTTCCGCTCGCAGAGGCGCATGCGGGAGTCGGCGGCGTGGACACGGATCGGCGCCGGGATCAGAATCGGCGCTGGCAAGCCGACCGCTGGCTTCCTCGATCGCTTTCGACGCCGCGACAGGAGCCTCGTGCCATGACGAGAAAGAACGGGTCGGCGCTGACGTTCGTCCTCACGATCGCGATGGCGGCGCTGTGGGTAGGCGTCATCCCCGCGTCATGGGCCCAATCCACGCAGGGGAAGGACTACGGCACGCGCAAGAACGCGTGCGGCTGCTTCATCTGCGGCACCCCCCTTTACGTGTATTTCGCCGGACGCGGCCAGCGACTGTGCCGGCATCCTTGCCGAGGATGCGTGCCCGGTGTCGCTGTCGAGTCTGTCGCACGAGCAGCGGGACGGCCTTCTGCCAGAAGATCAGGCGGCCGCTCAATTTCACGTCCTTCAAGGAATCCTGCCCCACGTTCGCGCCGTACTGCGGGCCCGACCAACCGCCCGCGAAGGACCCTGCGCGCGGCGGCGCGGCGTCGCTGCCGCCCCCCGCCAATCCCGACCGCGATGGACTTGGCGACGGCTTCGGCGGACCGCCGCCTGCGCCGCCGAAAGGTGGAGTTTCGCCGCCGCGCCTCGTCTATCTCATCATGGGAAGGCCCGAGCGGCGGCAAGCCCGTCACCGCGTTCACCGTCTATCTCGACCGCGCCGCGTGCCCGCTTCCGCTCGCCGCCGACAACCCGCCGGCGGAGCCCTCGGCCGCGAAGCACGTCGTGCGCGGCCGGATCACGCGCGGCGACGGCCGCGTGCGGATCGAGGCCGAGTCGAACGAGGTGGGCGGCGGAGCGAAGCGCGGCCCGTTCGTCGGCGAGGCGAACGGCGAAGGCGCCGCCGTCGTGACCTCGGCGACGCGCGCGATGACCAGGCAGATGAATCTCGTGTGCCGCCGATAGCGGCCTATTGCGGCTTCACCACGAACTCCTCGCCTTCGGTCGCCGGGAACGGGAACTTGTTGCCGTCGACCTCGACGATGTAGTCGCCCGGCGGCAGCGCCGCCTTCGAGGTGACCGCGTCGAAGCGGAAGACTTCCGTTCCATCCGGCGTCGTGACCCGCGCCGACTTCCACTTGAGGCCGCTCGCGAGGATGACCGCCGCCGGCCGCAGCGTGGTGGTCTTGCCGCCGTCGACCTTGACGTAGCGCCACTGGGCCGTGCGGAAACGCAGGTCGTAGACGCCGGGCATCAGCGTCACCGTCGTCGACACGTTGTCGAACGTTCCGTGCTTCTCGCCGGTTTCGGAATCGACGACGTCCGCGTTGACGAACACGTTGGCCTCGACCTGCAACTCGCCTGGCGTGATCGTGGTGGTCTCGCCGGAACGCACCTCGATCCCCTTCCAGCTTCCCGGTCCGAACTTGACCTCGTAGATGCCCGCCGGCAGCTCGACCTGGCGTCTGCACGCGATCGAAGTACGCGACCTTCTGGCCGGTCTCCGCATTGAAGATGTCGTGGGTGTAGATCGCCGACGTCGTGCGCAGCTTGCCCGGCTGCGGCTTCGGCGGCAGCGTCACGACCCGCTTCTTGCAGGCGTTGAGCGCGGACTTGAGCGTGTCGGGCAATTCCGGTCCGACCGGCGCGTCGAAATACGTGCCGCCGGTCAGCCGCGCGATCGCCTGGAGCTGCCCGCGCGCCGCGGTGTCGACGACGAATCCCACGGTGTGAACGGTGATGCCCTTCGCCGCGAGCGCCTTCGCCGCCAGCACCGGATCGCCCTGGCACGTCTCCTTGCCGTCGCTGACGAGCACGATGACGCGCTCCTTGGCGTCGGCCGCGAAATCGTTCGCGGCCTGCCCCAGCGAATAGGCGATCGGCGTGTAGCCCTGCGCCCTCGCGCCATCGACCGTGGTCGTGATCGCGCCACCGTTCGCGCTCGCCGGCGCCGAAGGGCACCGCCAGATGAGTGTCCTGGCAATTCTTCTGGCTCGCCGCCGACTGCGCCCCGTACATGCGCAACGACAACTGCGCCTGCGCGGGCACGAAGCCGGCGACGCCCTTGATCGCGCGCTGCGCGACGGCCATGCGCGTCTCGCCGTTCGGCAGCTTGGCGTTCATGCTGCCCGAGGCGTCGAGGAGCAGCAGCACGGAGCGGTCGGCGGTGTTGCAGGTCTGCGCCACCGCGGTCGACGAGAACAGCAAAGCCGTGCAGGAAAGCAGTACCGCGGGCCACTGGATGCGTTGCATGGTTGCCTCCGCGAAGTCGACTCCTATCGTTTGGGTAGCTGCGTGACGGCGACCGCCGAGACCGCGGCGATCACCGCCAGCAACCCGAGCAGGAACCCGAACCCGTTCGCCTTGACCAGCGGCCCGAGCAGCCACACCGCGAGCGCGCTGATGCCGAACGCGACCGTGAGGCGCATGCCCGCGACGCGCGAGCGCATCCGGTCGTCGACGTAGCGGACGATCAGCGCGTCGGTGAACGGGATCGCGCCGAACACGACGATCATGAACGCGAGCGCCAGCGCGTAGAGCGCCCAGCCCTCGGCGCACGCGGCGAGCGCGAACAACGGGACCTGCATCAGCACGATGCCGAGGAACAGCCGCTTCAGCGGGACGCGATCGATCAGCCGGCCGACGACCACCTGCGCCAGCGACGCCACCGCGTAGACCGCCGCGAGCATCAAGCCGAGCGTCGCCGGGTCGCGCGTGATCGCCGCGAGCCGCTCGCGCAGGAGCTCGCCGTTGCCGTTGGTCGTGAAGTTGAAGACCATCCCGCCGCAGGTCGACGTGACGTCGAGCACGCCGAAGCACGCGCGCGAGCACCGACGGCGGCAGGTCGACCTGCTTCGGGGCACGCTTCGACGGTGGCGCGGACTCCTTCGGCGCGACGATCGCGAACACGACGCCGCACGCGATCGACACGAGTCCCGGCACGACGAACGCGGCGCGCCAGCCGACGTACTTGACCAGGAAGCCGGTCGACAGCGCGGCCGCCGCGATGCCGAGGTTGCCGGCGAGGCCGTTCACGCCGATCACGCGGCCCGGCCTGTCCGCGCCCTGCACGAGCATCGGGATGCCGACCGGGTGGTAGATCGACGAGAACGCGCCGACGACCGTGAGCGCGATCGCGAGCTGCCAGGGCGTCTGCGTCAGCGCGACGAGGAACGACGACGCGCCGATGCCGAAGAAGAACACCAGCATCATCGCGCGGCGGCCCCAATGGTCGCCGAGGCGCCCGGCCGGCAGCGAGCCGATGCCGAACAGCACGAACGCGCCGGCCGCGAACGGCATCAGGTCCTCCCAGCGCGCGACGCCGAAGTCGATCGCGATCGCGCCGACCGCGGTCGCGAACACCAGCAGCATCAGGTGGTCGATCGCGTGCGCGACGTTGAGCAGCAGCGCGACCGCGCCGGTGTGGCTGCGCGGCGGCGTGGTGCTCGTGCGTCGCGGCGGTCGACGCGGCGGGCGGGGGAGGCATGGGCAGGCGCGCAGGTGCGGCGGAGCCGCTAATGTACTCCGGCGCCACGCGAGCGCGAGAGGACGCGACCGTCCGCCGGCCGACAGGCGTAGACTTTCGAGCGAGGCAACGGGTTGTCGTTGGCGATCCCCCAAAGGCGCGCGAGACGCCTCGAACTCGGAGTCCGGCGTGGAAACGCCTCTGGTGCTGCGGCTGCTCGGGCGTCCGAGCGTGTCGGCAGGCGCCGATGTCGAATTGCCTACGCGCAAGGCGCTCGCGCTGCTGGCGTACCTGGCGGTGGCGGGTCCGGCGACGCGATCGCGGCTCGCCTCGCTGTTGTGGAGCGACCAGGGCGACGAGGATGCTCGGCGCAACCTGCGCCAGGAGCTGCATCGCCTGCACGCGACGTCAGCGGGGCCGTGGATCCTCTCGCACGGCGACGAGCTCGCGTTGCGGCCGGGTGCCGACATCGACGTCGAGCGCTTCCGCCATGCCGCGGCCGCGGGCGACCACGCCGAGGTCGCGAGGCTCTGGCGCGGCGACCTGCTCGACGGACTGGATGCAAGGGGCGCGGCAGGGTTCGCGAGCTGGCTCGCCGCGGAGCGCGAATCGCTCGCGCGGACGTGGCGGGCGTCGACGGCGCTCCTCGCGGCACGGTGCGAAGCGGAAGGCGACCTGTCGGGCGCGCTCGATCGCGTGCGCGCGCTGATCGCCGACGATCCGCTGCAGGAATCGAGCCATCGCGACGCGATGCGGCTCATGCACCTGGCCGGCGATCGCGCCGGCGCGATCGCGCAATTCGAGCGTTGCCGCGAGGTACTCGCCACGCAACTCGGACTCGAGCCGATGCCCGAGACGGTCGCGCTGTCGCGGCGCATCCACGCTTCCGCCGGCGTGGCCACGACGACGACCGACGCCACGCCGGTCGATCTGCAGCCGCCGCTCATCGGTCGCGACGCGGCATGGGCGCAGCTCGAGGCGGCCGGCCGGCGCCTCGCGCTCGTCGAAGGCGAGGCCGGCCTCGGCAAGAGCCGGCTGATCGGCGAGTTCGCCGCCGCGCACGGCAAGGCGCTCGTGCTCAAGGGTCGCGAGATCTCGCGCGACACGCCGTTCTATCCAGTCGCCGAGGCGCTGCTGCAGGCGTATCGGGACGAACCGGGTTGGTTCGAGTTGCTCGATCCGGTCTGGCGCACCGAGGTCGCGCGCCTGGTCCCCGCCCTCGCCGACGACGAGGTCGCCAGCGGCCTGCCGGCGCCCGAGGCGCGCGGCCGCTTCCTCGAGGGACTCGCGCTCGCGCTGTTGACCGCGACGGGCGACGGCTCGATCCTGTTCGACGACCTGCACTGGTTCGACGGATCGAGCGCCGAGCTGGTCGCGCACGTGGTCCGCCGGGCGCACCGCGCGCGACTGCTCGCGGCCGCGCGGCCCGACGAGCTCGCGGCCAACGCGAGCGTTCGGGCTGCGCTCGCATCGATCGACCGCGACGGCCTCCTCGTGCGGATCCCGCTCGAGCCGCTGACCGAGCCCGACGTGCTCGTTCTCGTGCGCGCGCTCTCGGGCAGCACCGGCGCCACGGTGTTCTCGCGCCGGCTCCACGCGGCGACCGACGGCAATCCGCTCTTCATCATCGAGTCGTTGCGCGACCTGTTCAGCGCCGGCGTGCTCTGGCGCGAAGCGGGCACCTGGTCGACGCCCTACGACGACGACACCGAGGACTACCGCGAGCTGCCGATCTCGAAGAGCGTGCGCGAGGCCGTGTTGCGCCGGATCGACCGGCTCGGCGCCGGCCCGCGCCGGTTGCTCGAGGCGGCGAGCCTGGCCGGAGACGGCTTCGAGCTCGAGTGGATCGGCGCTTGCACAGCCCTCTCGGAATGGGAGGTGGCCGATGCGCTCGATCGCGCGACGGAGGCGCAGGTCGTGGCGCCGGGAGCCCACGGGTACCGCTTCACGCACGACCTGATCCGCCGGTCGCTCGACGACGCATTGAGCGTCGAGCGCCGCAAGCTGCTGCACCGGAGGCTCGCGGCCGCGATGGCGCGCTCGGGTGCGCCCCCGGCGGAAGTCGCCCGGCACCTGGAGTCCGGCGGCCGGCCACAGGAAGCGATCGAATACCGCGTGCGCGCCGCGGAGGCCGCCGCGCGCGTCCACGCCCTCCGCGAGGCGATCGCGCAGTACGACGCGGCGATCGCGGACGGCGCCCTCGGCGAGCAGGCATTCCGCGTGCACTCCGCGCGCGTCGAGTTGTTCCGCAACCTCGACGACGACGCGGGCCGCACGGCAGCGCTCGACGCGATGGCCGCGATCGGGACCACGCAGGACGATGCCGACCTGGCCGCGGAGCTGGCGATCAAGCGGACCGTGGATGCGTTCGAGCACGACCGCTACGCAGAAGGGCTGGCGATCGCGCAGGCGGCGCGGCAGGCGCTCTCCGGCCGGATCGACGAGCTCGCCGATGCGAGCCTTCGCCTCGAGATCGGCGCCACGCTGAAGGCGCTCGGGCGCATCGAGGAGGCGGAGGAGCACCTGCGCGTCGCGATCGAGCGATTCGAGGGGAACGCGCCCCTCAAGTTCGCCAACAGCGCGTACTGGCTCTGCCAGTGCGCCATCGACCGCGGCGATCTCGCGATGGCGCGAAGCTATTGCGACACGGCGCTCGAGACGACGCATCGCGTGGGCTACCGGCGCGGCCACGCGCTGACGCTGTCCACGCGCGCGGAGCTGGCCTGGCGGGCGGGTGATGCCGAGCACGCGATCGCCGACCTCGAGGCCGCCGTGCGCGAGGCGCGCGAGATCGGCAGCCTTCCGTTGCAGCGCGGTTTCATCGACGCGATGGTCGCGTGGCTGCGCGAGCGTGGCGACGCGGCCGCGGCCGCGCGCTGGCAGCACGAGCGGGACGCGCTGCCGTCCTGATTCGCTCTCCCCCTTGCCGCGGTGCTTCCCCAGGCACCCGGGAACGCCGCGCGTTGTGACGATCCTGTAACGCCCGCTCCGCTACGGTGCACCCAAGTCATCGCGTGGGAGGGCGAGGCGGCCCGGCCCCGGCGCAACCCGCGAGGACGACATGTCCGGGGGGACGACGTGAACGTGCCGCGCGACGACGAGTTGAAGCTCGACCTGCTGCGCAACGACGGATCCTGGCGCGTGGTGCTGGAGCGGGCCGGGCAACGGCAGGAACTCGGAGGCCTGGACGAGTTGATTCGCTACCTGCAAAGCCTCGCCGCCGACGAGAGGCGCCCGCCGCGCGGGTTGCGCTAGCGCGGCGCGCCGGGCGACATGAGCCACGGCGCGCGGCAGCGGCCTCCGAGGACCCATCCATGGCATCGCATCCGCTGCCTCTGATCTTCGCCGCCGCCCTCAGTTTGGCGGTCTCGGCGCCAGCCCATTCCGCCGCGACGGCCAAAGCCGCGCTGAAGGAGGTGACGGCGGCGTCGAAGGCCTGGCAGGCCGACGCCGTGCTCACCCACGTGTCGACGCTTTCGGCGCAGCCCGACGGCACGGCGCGCTCGTGGCTCTACACGGCCTACAGCCCGAAGGCGAAGAAGAGCGCGATCATCACGGCGCGCGACACGAAGGTCGAGGTCGACGAGGTCCTCCGCAACACGTCCATCGATCCGCTCGCGGACGACTGGATGGACAGCGACAAGACGCTCGACGCCGCGCGCAAGGCGACGCTCGCGCTTCCGGCGCGCGACATCGGCCTGGGTCTCACGACTTTCGGCGCCGGCCCGTTGAAGCGCGTGTTCTGGACCGTCACCGTGATGACGGATGCCGCGATCACGTCGGTGATGCTCGACCCGAAGACCGGCGCGCTCGTCAGGCGCGACGAGGTCAAGCTCAAGTGAGGCGCGGATCGATGGCCACCCGGGCGTCGGAGCGAACGCGGTTGCGCCATGGCGTGCCCGTCTTCGGCACGACGGCCGGACCCCTGCGCATGCCGGATCGCTCGCGAATGGCGCGCCGGGCAGCCGCAGCGCTCGCGATCCTGGCGACGGCAAACCTGTCCGCCGCTCCATTGCCGGCGACCGTGGACACCCCGCCGATGACGATGACCGGCATCGGCGACACGATCGCGCCGCCGGACGCCACCCGCAAGCCGTTGCCATCGATCGCCCCCACCACGGGGCTGGCCTTCACCGGCATCGGCGACACGATCGCGCCGCCGGGCGCGAACCGCAAGGCGTTGCCGTCGTTCGTCGCCACCCAGCGCATGACGATGACCGGCACGGGAAATTGATGCGGAAGGAAACGGCACCATGACGCTCATCCGCACGATCGTCGCCGTACTGCTCGCCGTCTTCGCCGGACCTGCGCTCGCCGACCAGATCGTGACGTTGCGTGTCCCGGTGCACCTGCAGAACCTGCATCCGGAAGTCGCCAAGCTCAGCGTCGGCTGCTACATCACGCCGGTGGGCGCCTTCGCCCGCGCCGACGTGCCGGTCGTCAATCGCGCTTTCGACGACACGGTGAACGTAAAGGTCCCGGTCACCGACGCGCAGTCGCTCTCGGCGACCGGGTACAAGTGCTCGCTCTTCCTGCTCCCGGCAGCGGGGTCGGGCTGGACGCCGACGCAGACGCCGGGCGCGTACCCGCCCACGCAGGCGAAGGCCGGCACGCCTTTCAAGATCGTCGCCGAAGGACCGCTCGTGCCCGCGGGCGGCGCCGCCGTCTCGCAGGCGGCTTCGCCGCCGGCGCCGCCGGGCGCGTCGATGCCCAAAGGCGCCATCCCCGCATGGGGCTCCCTCGGGAGTGGCTCGACGCAAGGCCAATCACCCGCGACGCGCGGCAGCCTGCCGTCGAATCTGCCGCCGCCGGCACAAGGAAAGTAGGCGCGCCATGAGACTTCCACTTCCGTTCAGGCCACGCATGTGGCCCGCCGTGCTCATGCTGGTGTTCGCCCTCGTGTGGCCCGCCGCGCCGGCGCGCGCGGACTCGCTCGACTCGATCCTCGACGTGCTGGTCACGGCCGGCGTCGTCGATTCCGCCGTGAAGGACGCGAAGCCGCTGATCACCTGCCTCATCCAGAACAACGGCAATCCGGCGGCCTGCGTCGACGTGAAGTCGGTCGCCGAGCAGCAGGGGAAGGCCGCCGCGAAAAAGTACATGCCCGACGACCCGGCGATCCAGGCCGTCGTCGCGATCGTCCGCGCGGCGAACAAGGGCGACTGGCTCGAGGTCCTCGAGCTGACCGGCACCGACCTGCTGGTGCAGATCGCGTGCAAGGCGGGCCTCGCCAGCGGCGGCCCGATGAAGAACTTCATCTGCGGCACGCTGTTCAAGGAAGTGGCCGGGCTCGCGAAGCCGGTCGTGCGCGAAGTGCTGATCGCGGTGAGCAGCTCGCCGCCGGACATCTGGCGGCTGATCACGGCGGTCGCCAGCATCGACCTCGCGTGCAAGCTCACGCCCGACTTCCCGGGCAAGGACGAGGCCTGCAGCGTGTTCGGCAAGGCGCTCGCCGCGATCGGCGGCGCGGCCGCCGACGCTGCCAAGTTCGGAGCGAAGCTCGTGGTGTCGGGCGCGGACGCGGTCGAGGATTTCCTGTTCGGCAGCGACAGCCACATGCCCTACGACAAGTACTACGCGCTGTACTGGCTGCCGTGGGTCCATCTCGCGACGACCTACTGCATCACGGCGCAGGACTGCAAGGGGCTCGGGAGCCTCAACGAGCGGATCCGCAATCCCTGTGTCGACTACTTCGACTCGCACAACCAGTACCACAGCACCGCGCAGAAGACCTGCGCCGACATGCGCGACAAGCGCTTCTCGCCGGCCGCGAAGTCGATGGGAAAGGCCATGCTCGGCGCGGGCGAGGCGCACGCGGGCCTGATGCACCCATGGGCGCGCACCTGGGCGGTCGAGGATTACGGCAAGGACACGCTCGCGTTGCGCAAGCAGGCGTTCGTGTCGAACTGCGAGATCTCGCTCCGCAAGGAATTCCCGTTTCCGGAACCCGACCCCGCGTTGTGCGCGGCGGTGAAGAAGTCGCCGTTCTACCAGCAGTTCAAGTCGGTCTTCGACAAGGCCTACGCGGACTGCATGAGCGACATCGCGAAGCAGGCGCCTTCGCCGTCGGCGGCAACGCTCGCGTGCAAGAAGGCCGAGCCCTCGTTCGTGAAGATCCTCAACGACGAGAAGGCGGCCGTACAGAAGTCGATCCAGGACCTCGTCGCGCTGGGATGCTTCCCGCCGGCAGGCTGGACCGCCGCGAGCGGCCTCAAGCTCGAGTGCGACAGCTACGGCGGCTACGGCGCGTGCCTGACCGCCCTCAAGGCCGGCGCGGAAAAGCAGCATTGCGCGGTGAACGTGGCGAAGGCCGACGCCAAGCTCGCGAAGGGCTTCGTCGTGTCGCTCGGCAAGCGCTGCCAGGCGGCCGGCACTACGGTGACGTGCACACGGCCGTGGAAGATCGACGACTGCGAGGCTTTGCGCGCCGAAATGTCCTTGCCCGCGGGCGTGAAATCGCAACTCCAGTGCAAGGGCAACCTGGCCGACTACCAGGCCAAGGCCGCGAAGGCGCACGAGCTCGAGGGACTCCTCAACGGCGTCAAGCCCGCGGGCTCGCGGGTCGGCCCCGACGGCAAGACGCAAGGCATGGTCCTCGTCATCCCCGGCGAGGCGCATTGCTCGACGCCGGGCTTCGACAAGCTCGCGATCAAGTGCAGCGACGTGGCGAGGTGGCAGGCGTCGATGGCGGCCAACGTCGCGCTGCAGCTCGCCCATTGCGCGAACGATCCGGCGAAGGACGGCTCGGACGATCCGTGTTACGCGATGCCCTACCAGATCGGGCAGGCGGGTGCGGGCGCGCCGCTCAAGCAGCCTGCGAACGTCGTTCCACCGATCGAGAAGGGTTCGGTCGTCGAGCCGCCGATGACCGCGCGGACGTTCCCGGTGCCTCCGCCGCCACGGTCCGCGCCGATGCAGTCGCCCTTGCAGCGCGAGGCGACGCCGGCGGGCGCGAGCTCGCAGGTCCCGGCGGTGCAGGCACCGCAGCAGCAACGAGCGCAAACCGGTACCGCACGCACGCTCGACTGGAACGCGGCTGGACAGGCGCCATCGCCATCGCCGGAACGGATGCCGCCGCCCGCGACGCTGCGCGCGCAGCCTGCTCCATCGACGGTTGCGCCGCCGACATCGGCGCCACCGCCGTCGATGCGCGCGCAGGTCGCCCCCGCGATGGTGGCGCCGATGTCGCCGCCCCCGGCGAACGCCGCGACCGTCCGGCGCGATCTCGCGGCCGCCGCGTGCAGCGCGCCGCCGGATGGCTTGCGATTCACGTGCACGACGCGCGCGGGCTTCGACCGCTGCGAGCGCATGCGGGCCGCGCACCAGGTCGAGCAATGCGCGCTGGCCGAACGACGTTGACGCGCCCGCGGGCGTGGCATCGGAGCGCGTACCGATGGGTGAGGAGTCGACGATGAAACGATCTTCCGTGGCAGCGCTTGTATTGGCACTGTGTCTCGCCGTGCCGGCGATGGCGCAGCTGCCGTCGAAGGCGACCGATCAGGCAGTGCCCGGCGCGGCCGCCGCGGTCCCGCCGCCCGCGCAAGCCGAGCGCGTGGCCGTGACGATCTTCGAGTTCCGCTCGTCGCTGCCGAACGTCAGCGGAAAGGCCGCCACCGACATGTTCAAGACCGCGCTCGTGCAAACCGGACGGTTCCAGGTCGTCGAGCGCAGCCGCCTCAACGAAGGGGTGCTGAAGGAGAAGCAGCTCAACGCCGGCGGCTTCACCACCGGCGACATCGCGGAGCAAAAGCTGCGCGGCGCACGCTACGTCTTCGAGGGCATCGTGTCCGAGGCGAACGTGGCCGAGCAGCAGCGGAGCGCCAGCATCACGATCGCGGGCGTGAGCCTTGGCGGAGCGAGCACCACCGACTCGATCGCGATCGACGTCCGCGTGGTCGACGCCGCGAACGGCGACATCCTCGACGCCGTCGTCGTGCGCAAGCCGATCAAGGCGAGCGAGACGAGCCTGGGCATCGTCGGCAGCGCGCTGCCGGGCATGAAGCGCGATTACGGGAACCGGCAGGACCACGTGCCCGACGCGCAGGCCACGCAGCGCAACTCGGAAGGCGCCGACCGTGCACTGCGTGCGGCGATCGACGAGGCGGTGGCGAAGCTGGCGGGGCGATTCGGGCAGTGAACGGCGACCGAACGGCCGCCGAGCTCCGACGGCGTCGCGGCTTCGCCCCCGTTCCGAGGGCGGCTAGTTGACGTTTACGTAAACGTCATACAGACTTTTCGCCTCGAGGCGCCTGACCCGAGGGAGCGACCCGCCCGCGGGACCCCTCCGGTAAGCTTTCCCGTACCGCGCGTGCCGCCCGCCCGACGGCCCGCGCAGCCGCAACGAGGTTGCCGATGACCGACCTGTCGATCGCCCAGAAGCCGCTCGTCTACAAGCCGACGCACAAGGTGCGGTTCGTCACCGCCGCCAGCCTGTTCGACGGCCACGACGCGTCGATCAACATCATGCGGCGCATCCTGCAGGCGTCCGGGTGCGAGGTGATCCACCTCGGCCACAACCGCGCGGTCGAGGAGATCGTCGACTGCGCGCTGCAGGAGGACGCGCACGGCATCGCGATCTCGTCCTACCAGGGCGGGCACGTCGAGTTCTTCAAGTACATGATCGACCTCCTGCGCGAGCGCGGCGCGGGCCACGTCAAGGTGTTCGGCGGCGGCGGCGGCGTGATCGTGCCGCGCCGAGATCGAGGAGCTGCACGACTACGGCGTCGCGCGCATCTTCTCGCCCGAGGACGGCCAGAAGCTCGGCCTGCAGGGCATGATCAACGAGATCATCGTGGCGTGCGACGCCGACCTCGCCAAGGACCAGCCGAAGTCGCTCGACGCGCTCGCCGTCGTCCGACCGCTTCGCGCGCACGCGCACGCTGGCGCGCCTGATCTCCGGGCTCGAGGCCGGCACCGTCCCCGCGAAGATGCGCGACGCGCTGCTCGCCGCCGCCGCGAAAGCCAAGGTGCCGGTGCTCGGCATCACCGGCACCGGCGGCGCGGGCAAGAGCTCGCTCACCGACGAGCTGATCCGGCGCCTCCGCCTCGACCAGGAGCGACAAGGTCAAGGTCGCGGTGATCTCGATCGACCCGTCGCGCCGCAAGTCCGGCGGCGCGCTGCTCGGCGACCGCATCCGGATGAACGCGATCGGCGCGATCGGCGGCAACGCCCCGATCTTCATGCGCTCGCTCGCGACGCGCGACGCCGGCAGCGAGATCAGCAAGGCGCTGCCCGACGTGATCGCGGCGTGCAAGGCGGCCGCGTTCGACCTGGTCGTCGTCGAGACCTCGGGCATCGGGCAGGGCGACGCGGCGATCGTGCCGCACGCCGACGTGTCGCTCTACGTGATGACGCCCGAGTTCGGCGCCGCCTCGCAGCTCGAGAAGATCGACATGCTCGACTTCGCCGACTTCGTCGCGATCAACAAGTTCGACCGCAAGGGCGCGGCCGACGCGCTGCGCGACGTGCGCAAGCAGTACCAGCGCAACCGCGAGCGCTTCAAGGAAGGTCCCGAGAAGATGCCGGTGTTCGGCACGATGGCCTCGCGGTTCAACGACGACGGCATCACCGCGCTCTGGCAGGCGATCGCGGCCAGGCTGGTGGAGAAGGGGCTGAAGCTCGCGCCGTCGAAGCTCCCGCAGGTCACCGTGCGCCAGTCGACCGGCCGGAACGCGATCGTGCCGCCGGCGCGCACGCGCTACCTCGCCGAGATCGCCGAGACCTGCCGCGACTACCGCCAGTGGGCGGAAGCGCAGGCCAAGGTCGCGCGCGAGCGCCAGCAGCTCCGCGCCGCGCGCACCATGCTCGAGGAGACGATGCGCTACGAGCAACCGCTCAAGAAGAGCGGCACCGTCGCCGACACCGAGGCCGCCGAGCAGCTCCACATCGTGGTGAAGGTGGCCGAGCACGCGATCGACGCGCTGGTCGACGAGCGCGAGCGCGCGCTCGACGGGCGCGCCAAGAAGCTCCTCGACATGTGGCCGAAGACCAAGGCGGCGTATTCGGGCGACGAGTACGTCGTGAAGATCCGCGACAAGGAGATCCGCACGGCGCTGACCTACACGACGCTGTCGGGCACCAAGGTGCCGAAGGTGGCGCTGCCGCGCTACGAGGACGAGGGCGAGATCCTGCGCTGGCAGCTCCTCGAGAACGTCCCGGGCAGCTTCCCCTACACCGGCGGCGTGTTCGCGTTCAAGCGCGAGAACGAGGATCCGACGCGCATGTTCGCCGGCGAGGGCGACGCGTTCCGCACCAACAAGCGCTTCCACCTGCTGGCCGACAGGATGCCGGCGAAGCGGCTGTCGACCGCGTTCGACTCGGTGACGCTCTACGGCCACGACCCCGACCGCCGGCCCGACATCTACGGCAAGGTCGGCAACTCCGGCGTATCGATCGCCACGCTCGACGACATCAAGGTGCTGTACGCGGGCTTCGACCTGTGCGCGCCCAACAACTCGGTGTCGATGACCATCAACGGCCCGGCGCCGACGATCCTCGCGATCTTCATGAACGCGGCAATCGACCAGCAGGTCGCCAAGCACCGCCGCCACGACACGCGCGACCCGACCGACGACGAGTACGCCCAGATAAGCGCGACCGGACGCTGACGACGGTGCGCGGGACCGTGCAGGCGGACATCCTGAAAGAGGACCAGGGCCAAAACACCTGCATCTTCACCACCGAGTTCGCGCTCAAGTGATGGGCGACATCCAGGAGTACTTCGTCCACCACGACGTGCGAAACTACTACTCGGTCTCGATCAGCGGCTATCACATCGCAGAGGCCGGCGCGAACCCAATCACGCAGCTCGCGTTCACGCTCGCCAACGGCTTCACGTACGTCGAGTACTACCACGCGCGCGGCATGGAGGTCAACGAGTTCGCGCGGAACCTGAGCTTCTTCTTCAGCAACGGCATGGACC
>CAVVET010000006.1:0-83603 GCA_963747215.1 uncultured Acidimicrobiales bacterium | reverse complement strand
CCGGCCAGCAGCTCGGGTCGTCGCTCGGCGTGGCGCTCATCGGTGCCATCGTCCTCGCCGGCCTCACCAGCGCGTTCATCTCTGAGATCCAGAACGACGACCGCATCAACGAGCACGTCGCGACCCAGGTCAGCATCGCGGCCGGGAACGGGCATCGACTTCGTTTCGTCGAGCGACATCGAACAGGCCGCGCAGGACGGCGGGACTGACCAGGTCGGCGACCGACGCAATCGTTGACGACTACGAGAAGGCCCAGCTCATCGCGCTCAAGGCCGGCCTGTTCGCCGCCGCACTCCTCGCGCTCGCCTCGCTCGCGTTCACTCGCGACCTCCCGCACAAGCTGTCGAAGCCTGAAGAGCGCGAGGTCGAACCCGCCCCGACCTGAGCTGACCTGACCTCGGATCCCGCCCAGCGGTCGTCACTCGCAGGTGAGCCGGCCCGTCAACGTCGAGGAAAGAGCCCCATCGCTCCCCGGCTCGGTCGTGGTTGTGCCGCTGCCGACGGCGCGGACGAGATCGCCGGTTCCAAACCCTTCGGCGATGGTCCATGTGCCCGTGGTCGTCCCGGTCGTCGACCCACGGCCGAGGCTCAAGAGGACGAGCGTCCCCGTGCCGCATCCGGCGACGGTGCCAGTGAAGATGAGGGTGTCGCTCGCCGCGAACTCGGTGCCGACCAGCGTGCCGGCGCTGTGGGAGATCGTCGATCCCGTGAGATCGCCCGACACGGTCGCCGTGATCGTGAGCGGATAGAGGCAGTGCAGTTCCGGGTCGCAGACCGGGACCCCGACGGTGGTCGTACCGGCGGTGGAGATGGCGCTGACCTCCTGGCCCGGTGGTTCCGTCGTCGTCGAGGCGATGGTCGACACCGTGCTCGACGCGGCGGCGGTCGTCGACGCGGCGGCGGTCGTCGACGCGCTCGTCGGGTCGTCGTCGGCTCCACACGACGAGAACAGGATGGCGATCGCGAGCAAACCAATCAGGTGGATTCGGCGCACGCCCTGAGTGTCCAACGGCGCGGTCGCAGATCAACCTCAAATCGACCGCACGCCTCGGCTACCGGATGCGAGTCCTTGGTACCCTCCCGCTGTGCTCGTGCGGGTGCTGGGGCCGCTCCGAGTCGACTCCGACGTCGGCACTCCCATCCCGGTCTCTCGTCCGATGGAACACCGGGTGCTCGCTGCGCTCGCGGCCAGCAAGCCCGACCCGATCTCGACGAGTGCGCTGGTCGCCGTGCTTTGGCCGGCCGATCCGCCGCGGTCGGCGAACAAGGTGGTGCAGACGAACGTCCTGCGCCTTCGCACACTGCTCGGCCCGTCGACGATCCTGACGACCGAGCACGGCTACCGGCTGGCCGATGACGTCGACGTCGACGCGGATCGTTTCGAGCGAGCCTTCGTCGAAGCCCGGCGCGTCGAGCATCTGGGATCCGGTGCTGGCGATGTCCGGCGGCGTGCCGTTCGACGACCTTTCGGGGTGGCCACCTGCTGAGGCTCGGCGGGCCCGTGTGGAGGAGCTCCATCGGTCAGCGCTCGAGTACCGACTCGAGGCGCTCCTCGACAGCGGTGTCGACGAGGATCTCGTGCCCGACCTGGAGTCGCTGGTCAGTGTTGAACCGCTCCGAGAGAAGCGTTGGTGCCTGCTCGTCCGCTGACTGAGGAGTGCGGGACGGCGCGCCGAGGCCTTGCGCGCGGTCGGCGCGAGCGGGAACGTCCTCATCTCGGAGCTGGGTGTCGAACTGGGCCCGGACCTTGCGGCGCTCTATGAGTCGTTGCTGGCCGAAGGCGACGGGTTCGTCGACGAACCGCAGCGCGGCGACGCCCTCCTGCTCTCCGACCGCCTCTATGCCGAGGCGACGGCCGCTCGCGAGAGGGGCGATCACCGCGCCACGGTGCTCGCGTACTGCCGGTCAGGCCAACTGGCCCGTGCCTCTGGTGATGCGCGTCGGCTCGCCCAGTCCGCCCTCGGTGCGGCGGGCGACGGCTGGACCACCGGTCTCGACGCCACCGACGACGTCGTCTCGCTGCTCCTCGACGCAGCCGCACTCGTGCCCACGGCGCCAACTCCCACTCGATCGAAGCTGCTCTCGCGTTTCGCGGTCACCGAGAGCTACCACCGTTCGCAGGACGCCGGCGAGCGTGACGCGCGCGCCGCCTTGGCGATCGCGCGCACACTCGACGAGCCCGACCTCGAGGCAGCGTGCTTCACACGTCGTGGTCGTGGTGGATGACCCGACGCGCCTTGCTGACCGGAGCGATTGGCTCGATGCGTTGATGCGCCTTGCGGACGCTCATCCTGATCAGCCGTGGCGCCGGTGGGCGCTCCCGCTCGCGGCGTCGATGCCGCGTTGGAAGGCGACGTCGCACGCGCCGCGTCGCTGCTCGACGAGCTGGCTCAGCTGGGGGTCACCTCCGGTGATCGAGTCGCGACCTACGCGGCGGCCCATAGAGGCATCCTCGCCGCGTCCATCGCCGGCGACTGGCCCCGAGCACGGCAGGCAGTCTCCGACGTGCAAGCCGCGGGCGAGCACGCGCACTTCGACCCGACGGCGACCTCGCCTCGAAGCGTTCGCCGTATCCGGACTCATCGACCTCCTCGAAGGGAGGCCGCCGAGCTTCACTCCTCCGGCAATCGAATGGCCACAACCGTCGATGGGTTCGCGGTTCGGGCATGGCACGCCGACGGCCTCGCGGCAGCGGCGACATCGAAGCGGCTGCGAAGGCGCTCACCGACATCGTGCCGGCCGACCTTTTCGACCTCGATCGTGACGCCTATTGGCTCCCGACGATGGGCCTTCTCGCGGACGCCACGTACCGAGCGGACAATCCCGCATCGCGGAGGCGGTCGTCGAGCTCCTCCAACGGGTGCTGTCGCTCACGATCGTCGCACCGCGGCCTGCCTTACCGAGGCTCGGTGGCGCACGCCGCCGGTCTTGCCTCGGCCACCTGCGGTCGACAGTCCGAGGCCGCGAGCCTCCTGGCCGAGGCGGCGGTGACGCACGACCGCCAAGGGTCGCCATGGATGGCCGCCGAGTCGAGGACTGCGGTCGAAGCCTGCCAGACGCGGTGAAGTGGGGAAAACAGTTACGTTCCGGTGACGGGGCGGCACCCCGCCCCAAGCGCGCGATCGGAGTTGGCCATGACGACCGGAAGCCCGACGATGCGTCGGCGACCGACGACGAGTCGAGCGATCGCGACGATCACGAGCGTTGTTCAACAACGACCCTGGTGCGCGGCCTCTAGACGCGACCCACATCGGGACCGCACCCACTGGACGCCGTTCTGAAGGCGTTGCCGGCGCGCGTCCGTGAGCGGCACCGCTCACTCGCTCGCCGACTACGGCGTAGTGGCGATGTGCTCTCCCGGGGGGAGATACGTGATCGAGGTCGTGCTTCGGAAACGCTCACGCAACCGTTCTGGCAGAAGGAACGCGGCGCCAATCGCCGTCGAAACCGACCCGTACGGATACGCCTCGGTCGTGACGCGGGAGCCTTCCGCCTGGCATCGGCCACCGACGCGGCACAGGATCGAGGTGTCGTCCCGACGTCGACTTGATGGGCAGT
The DNA here is from genome assembly GCA_963747215.1 of uncultured Acidimicrobiales bacterium. Lineage (GTDB taxonomy): Bacteria > Actinomycetota > Acidimicrobiia > Acidimicrobiales > DATKAS01 > DATKAS01. The sequence continues at coordinate 80,045 of CAVVET010000006.1, read as the reverse complement.
GTGCATGTGCCCGCCGGTAGTGCCCGCGGCCCGGACCTCCTCCGCGCCGGCCATCGACGTGACCGAGCCAACTCGACGATGTCCGGGAGTGGGTGAACGGTCGGCCCTCCGGCGGCGGCGCGGCTCGGCGCGGCGAGTACTCGGCCGGAGCGACTCCGGGTGTGTAGCCGTCGGCGAGCCGATGCCCGACGGCGCCAGCGGAGAGGTCGGTCGCGATGTGGTCGAGGATCCGGGCCAGCTGTGCCTCGGGCGCGGCCTGTGCCTCGCATAAGATGCTCTACGCGCGCCCGGCTTCGAGGAGCTCGGTCGTGATTCCGTCGGGCGCGTCGCCACGATGTGGCGTCGCGACGGGCGGCGCCGAGAAATTTCCTGCGCATCGATGATGAGCAGCCTCGACTCGTCTGACGTCGTGTCGTGCGCCAGGCTGATGACCCAGCCCTCGTCCTCGCCCGCTTTCGGCGGCACGCCGGCACGAACACCGGCTCGCCGCCGCGTGTCACCCTGGCCGAGTCGTGCTCGTCGCGCGCCCGACTGACGGTCGTACTTGCAGAGCGCCGGCCCGTCCCTCGGGCTCATCGGAGCCGCCTTCCCCGGCCATCGCCATCATGTAGCCGTAGCGGGCGTCCAGGCCGACGCGCTGGTCGGCGACGCGTGGGAACTCGCCGGCCGGTCGTCGACCTGCTCCTCGCGCACCTTGCCGGCGTCGGGGTCGATCGTCCAACGCCAGAACTGCGCGACCTCGGGAAGTCCATCGTCGAGTCGCGCGCCAGATGTGGCTGAGGCGAGACGTCGAGCACGATCGTGTCGCCGTCCTCGTACGCGTTCATCGGGTGGAACACGTAGCAGGGGTCGATGTCGTACCAGCGCACGTCGGCATCGCTGCCGTTGCGGGCATCACGCCGAGGCGCGCCGGGTAGCTGTCGTCCCAGTGGATCGGCATCTCGCCGCGCATCGCGCCTCCGAGGTCGAAGCACCGCCGGCAGGTCCATGAAGATGACGTGGTTCCGCGTGACGTTGAAGTCGTGCATCATCGTCGGGCCGCCGACCGTGATGCTCCTCGGTCTGCACGAGCTGGCCGTCCGCCGAGACCCGCAGGTAGCGGAGGTACGGCGGCAGCGGCGAGTAGCCGAACGCGAGCAGCTCACCGGTGACCGGGCAGATCTTGGGGTGGGCGGTGAACGAGCCGGTGAGCACGCCGCCGAAGTCGTCGGGCCGACCGTGTCGAGGTCACCGTCGAGCACGTACGGGAAGTGGCCCTCCTCGAGCGCAGGATCTTCCCGGCGTGGCCGATCACGTGGGTGTTGGCCTTCGACGCGGTCATGTCCATCGCGACCCCGTGGCATCGAGGATGTCGAGCGACGGGTCGGCGATGAACGGCGTCTGCACGAAGCGGTTGCGGTACCACTCGGCCTGGCCGTCGCGCAGACGCACGCCGTGCACCATGCCGTCACCGAAGAACGGGTGGGCGGAGCTCCCCGACGCCGGGTTCGGGCCGGTTCGGACGTACGTACCGGTGAGGGCCGCGGGAATCGCGCCGTCGACCCGCAAGTCGAAGTCCGTGCGCTCGTCGAGCACGGGCGCCCAGTTGTTGCGAAGGTGCCAAGGGATCGTCGACTGCGTTGCGTCAGTGACCGTCATGCCCGGACGATAGGGCAGGCCGACCTCGTGCTCGGCTCAGCGAGCGGATGCCGGCTCGAACGGGCCGAGCACGTCCTCGAGCGGCGGGCCCGGCGGCGTCGGGGCGAGGATCGTCAGCCTGGTCGTCGCCCGGGTGAGGGCGACGTAGAGGCGCGCCATGCCCGTCGCCCCCGGTGACTCGCGGACGATGGCCTCGGGATCGACGACGACGACACCGTCGAACTCCAACCCCTTCGCGTCGACGGCGGTGAGGTGCTCAGCACCGGCGCTCGCCGTCGGCGACCAGTCGCTCGGGTGTGACGACCGCGACCAGCCCGGCTCCGACGTCGCGCCGGATGTCGGCCACTGCGTCGGCGATGTCCGCCGCGCTCGAGCGGCCGGCCGCCGGTGTGCAGGCGGCGGGGACCGACGCCGGCGGACCGGAGCGGAGCGGGCCGGGTGCAGGTGCGGCGCGAACTGCTCGAGCAGCCGCGCCGCCAGCTCCATGACCTCGGCCGGGGTGCGGTAGTTGACGGTGAGCTCGTGGCGGGTCACCGAGTCCGCGTCGACGCCGAGCGCCGTCGAGGATGCGGTCCCACGTCGCCGCCGCGCCGGCGCGGACGGCCTGCGCCTCGTCGCCGGCGAGCGTGAACGACTGCGTCGGGCACCGCCGGGCGATCGCCCGCCACTGCATCGGCGAGAGATCCTGGGCCTCGTCGACGACGACGTGGCCGTAGCGCGCGTCGGCCGGGCGCACCGTGGGCACGTCGCTCGACCTCGAACTGGTGGGCGAGCTCCTCGTACACGCCGTGCAGCTCGTTGGCGGCGGGATCACCCATGAGCGTGGTCGTGGCGTACGTGGCCTTGCACTCCCGGCAGTCCAGCCGGTCGCTGCCCGACGCCTCGCCGGGCAGGTACTCGAGCGGCGCGCCCGCACCGCGGGCAGTCGGGCAGCCGCTCCTCCAGGATCCGCTCGGCCACGTGGTCGAGCGACGGTCGCGGCCGCCGGCGCGCTGCCGGCGTCCGGGACGGGCCCGAGCAGGACGTCGGCCTCGTCGAGGAGGGCCACGTCGGCCTCGCTCCATCCGTCTCCCGCCGTCACTCGATGCGTGACAGTGCGTCCAGCTCGTCGGCGTGAGGATGTCGCGCCCGGCGTTCGCGAGGCGCCGGCGGCGACGCGAGGAGTCGGCGCACGAGCACGTCGGGGGTGAGCAGCGGCCAGACGGCGTGGAGGGCCTCGGTCGAGCGCACGTCGGTCGATCACGTCGAGGAGCGGCGGCGCGTAGCGGACCGCTTCCGGCGCCGATGCGGCCGATCCGGTGGTCGCGCTCGAGGCCGTTTCGGTACGCGGCGTCCAGCGCCCGCAGGAGGAGGCGCTCCACCAACGGCCGGCCGCCGTTGTGCGTGGTCGACCGTCGCCGTGCGGTCGCGACGATGGCGGCGAGGTCGATCGTGGTCGACCACGAGGCGGAATCGTCCCGCCCACAGCTCGATGCCCGCCCGCGGTGCGCGCTCGTGGGCTCGGACCGCCCGCGCGAGGACGTCGACCATCCGGAGGTCGCCCTTGACCGTGGCCGCCGCCGGCGGGTCGACCCTCGACACCGCGACGGCTGGCCCGAGATCCGCGGGCGTCGCGAGCACGACCCGGTCCTCACCGAGCGACGGCACGACGTCCTCGACGTACCGCAGGAACGTCGTCGACGGCCCGACGAAGAGCACCGCGCTGGCCAGGTGGGTCCGCTCGGCGTAGAGCAGGTACGCGGCCCGGTGCAGCGCCACTGCCGTCTTGCCGGTACCCGGCGCTCCTTGGACGACCGTCACGCCGGCGCGGGGGCGACGGATCACGACGTCCTGCTCCGCCTGGATCGTCGCCACCACGTCCTGCATGCGACCGGTCCGCGGCGCGTCGAGCGCGGCCAGCAGCGCACCCTCGCCGACGAGGTGAAGGCCGGCGTCGCCGGCGGCGGTGACGTCGAAGACCTCGTCGTCCAGCCCGACCAGCTCGCCGTCTCGCCACCGGAAGTGGCGTCGCCGCACGACGCCCATGGGGTCGTGCGGCAACGCCCGGTAGAACGGCTCGGCCGCCGGCGCCCGCCAGTCGACGACGAGCGGGTCACCATCGCTCGTCGGCGACGGCGAGGCGACCCACGTACAGGCAGGTGCCGTCGGTGAGGTCGAGGCGCCCGACGAGCAGACGGTCCTTCGCGATGTCGAGCGCGGCCAGCCGGTGGCCGGCGTGGGCGATGGCGCTGTCGCGCTCGAACAGCGCCTGCGCGTTCGGCGTCTCGGTGCGGCGCGCCGTGCCGGCCATGCCCTCGGCCAAGCCCCGCATGGCGACCACCCGGTCGTACGCGGCATCGAGGTAGGCGCGCTCGAGGCGCAGCTCGTCGTCACCTTGCACGCGGGGGATGGTCGCCGCGGAGGCCATTGGAAGCAAGTGGCTCCACGGTCGTACAATTGAGACAGGCCCTGAGCGAAGCAGCCGCGGCGTCTGAGCCGTCCACGCACGCGATTTCGACGTGACGCCCGGACGTTCCTAGGGTGGCGACGTCGAGATCGACCCGGCCGCACGCTGCGGCTGTCAGAAGCCGAGGGGAACGTCGCCATGCGTGAAGCCGTCGTCGTCAGCTACGCCCGCACCGGACTCGCCAAGTCGGGTCGAGGTGGGTTCAACAACACCGCGGCCATGAGCATGGCCGCGCACGCCATCAGCCACGCCGTGTCGAAGTCCGGCGTCGAGCCCGAAGCCGTCGAGGACGTCTACCTCGGCAACGGCGCGCACGGTGCGGCGAACCTCGCCCGGCTCGCCGGCCTCCTCGCGGGTCTGCCCGTCACCACCGGCGGCGCCACGATCCAGCGCCACTGCTCGTCTGGCCTGAACGCGATCGCGCTCGGCCGCGAACTACATCAAGACCGACAGCGCTGACGTCGTCGTGGCCGGTGGCGTCGAGTCGATCACCATGCCCGGTGGGGGAATGGGGGGCTCGGCGAACATCGACCAGAAGCTCCTCGAGATGTACCCGGCAATCTTCATGCCGATGATCGAGACCGCCGACATCGTGGCCAAGCGCTACGACGTGAGCCGCGAGTACCAGGACGAGTACTCCCTCGAGTCGCAGAAGCGCATGGCCGCCGCGCAGGCCGCCGGCCTCTTCGCCGACGAGATCGTCCCGATGAGCACCACGATGAAGAAGGTCGACAAGGAGACGAAGGAGGAGTCGTTCGTCGACTACGTCGTCGACCGCGACGAGTGCAACCGTCCCGACACGACGCTCGAGGGCCTCTCAAAGCTCCCGCCGGTCCGCGGCGAAGGCAACTTCATCACCGCCGGCAACGCCAGCCAGCTGTCCGACGGCGCGGCCGCGGTCGTCCTCATGTCTGACGAGGAGGCGACCAAGCGCGACCTCACGCCGCTCGGCGCCTTCAAGGGCTGGGCTGTCGCGGGCTGTGAGCCCGACGAGATGGGGATCGGTCCGGTGTTCGCAGTGCCGAAGCTGCTCGAGCGGCACGGCCTCAAGATCGACGACATCGACCTGTGGGAGCTGAACGAAGCGTTCGCCTCACAGTGCCTGTACGCCCGGGACACGCTTGGCATCGACCCCGCCAAGTACAACGTCAACGGCGGTTCGATCGCCATCGGCCATCCCTTCGGCATGACCGGTGCGCGCTGCGCGGGCCACATCCTGCAGGAGGGCATCCGCCGCAAGGCCAAGTGGGGCGTTGTCACGATGTGCATCGGCGGCGGGCAGGGCGCGGCCGGCCTGTTCGAGATCTACTCGTAGGTCGACCAGTCAGCCGTCGAGCGCGGCAGCGGGTGCGTCGTCGACGCGCAGCGTGAAGTGGCCTTCGACGAACGGACGGGTGCTCGATGCCCCAGCTCCACTTCTTCTCCGGCCGCAGGATCAGGATCGGCACTCCGAGGGTCCCGAGGTTCAGCGTCTCGTCCGCCGTGCGGATCTCCACGGCTCCGGTGATCTTCACGCCGCGTGGCGAGTAGGACGGCTCGAACACGACATCGTCGAACACCAGGCTGAAGCGCGGGTTGCGGCGGCAGTTGTGGAACTTGCGCGTGTTCTCCATCGCGAGCCCGCCCACGAGGAAGGCGCCCTCGCCCCCGATGGAAGATGGTCATGACGGCCGCGAACATCCGGCTCCCCGCTCGGTGACGACGTCGCGAGACGGGCAAGCGGCGTGCTCTGCACGTAAGTGCGCTCGGCATCGGTGAGCTGAAAGGTCACGAGCAGCGACGGCCGGTCAGACCGACCCGACGAATGCGGCGATGCTTGCTGCGGTGTCCCGGCTGATCTCCGGACACATGAACGGCAGCACCTCGGTGCCGTGGATCGTGCCCATCACTTGGCGGCACCTCGCCGGGACACCAGCGCGAAGCAGCAGTCGATAGAACTCGATGCCCTCGTCACGTAGGGGGTCGCACTCGTTGACGCTGATCATCACCGGGGGCAAGCCGCGCACGTCATCCTCGGTGGCGAAGCCGGGCCACGCGAGCGGGTTGCCCCGATCCAGCTCCTCGATGCCGTAGGCCATCGCACCGCGGTTGTTGTGCAGGTCGAGGAGGATGCCGTTGTTCTCCGTCGACGACGGGTGCTGGGGGAGCGGCCAGCGCCCGGCGATGGCGGGGCACAGCGCGTAGAGGCCCCTGATCAGGCCGATGTCACCGTCCTGCTTCAGCTTGAGACCGGTGGCGAGCGTGAGGTTGCCGCCGCCGCTCTCGCCGGCGATGACGACGCGGGCGCCATCGATGCCGAGGTCCGCGGCGTTGGCGACGAGCCAGTGGAGACCGGACACGCAGTCGTTCAGCCCTGCGGGGAACGGCGCCACTTCCTCGACGGATGAGGGCGTGAGCGCGTTGCGAAAGTCCACCATCGCGACTGCGACCCCTTGGGCCGCGATGATGCGGCCCCATGCGCGGTAGTTGCCGTCGTAGCACGACAGCGTCTGCATGCCGCCGCCATGGATGTAGTACACGGCGGGGAGCGCGCCCCGACCATCGGGTCGGATGAGACGCACGTTGATGGTGTTGCCGTCGGGTTGCGACACGACTGAGTGCTCGGTCACGTTGAGCCCCTTCGACGGCGCGACGTCCTCGTTGTCGGCGCTGTCGAGCAGAGTTGTGATCATCGCTCGCTGAGCGATCGCCTCGTCGGTGTTCGCCTCGGCGATCAGCTGCTCGCGGCTCTCGGCGTCGTCACCTCCACCAGGCGTTCCGAGGGCGCTGAGCACCGTCTTGATCCGAGGGTCGATCCGAGGGTCGCTGGAGACATCGATCATGCGACGAACGTAGTCCGGTTCCCGGGATCCTCAATGCTCGAGCGCGGCCCGAGCGGCGACCACTTGCGGGGACGTGAACCCTTCGGTGAACGTCTCGAGCAGCTCACGGAGCCGTTCGCGTGCTTCGGTTGCGCGGGGCGTGTCGCGGCGCAGCTCGGTGAGCCTCGTCGCCGCTTGGAGCTCCACCATGCGATGGCCGCGTGAGCGTGCGAGCGCGGCGGCCCGCTCGAACAGCAGCTCGGCGCCTGCTCTGTCGGGCGGGTCGATCGCGAGCGCGAGGACGCCCCTCGCGATCGTCACGTCGGGTGCGAGGGCGGCGTCGTCCGGCGTCGCGTCATCGGCAGCGTCACTGAACGAGCGGGCCTCGTCGAGGCGACCCGCCGTCGCAGAGGTCGCGGCGCGGATCATGAGCAGCAGACCCCAGAACACGGGCGGGGCGGACAGTCCCTGGTACATCGTGAACCCCCGTTCGACATCGGCCAGGCCCTCGTCGGTCGCTCCGGCCCGGACCTTCACCGTGCCGCGGAGCACCAACCCCAACGCCTCCCAGAGGGGGTAGGCGTGCGCGCGGGCCACGGTGAGCAGCTCCTCGGCGCGGACTGCGAGCGTGTCGAGATCGTCCCACCAAAGGTCGAGCAGACCGGCGTGGAAGAGGCCGTAACAGGTCGAATACGGGTGGTCGAGCTGCGTCGCGACCTCGAGCGCCCTTTGCATTTGGGTCAGGGCCGTGTCCGCGTTGCCGGTCATCCACTGCAGCAGTGCCTTCACGACGTTCGAGACGACTTTCGGGTGAGGGCCGATGCGGAAGCGCACGAACCCCGATGTCGACGCTGTCCTCGTACTCGACCGACTTGGCCACATGGTCGAGGGCATCGTCGAGTCGAGCACCGAGGCATTTCACCCCGGCGAGCAAGTGCGCCTCGGAGAGCATCGACGGCTCTTGCTGGTGCTGGGCGACGGCGAGCAGCTCGTCGGCGACGACCGCGAGGCTCTCGAAGTCGGTCCGCATCACGTGGAGGGAAGCCAGGCACCGGAGCGCCGGGAACCGTTGCTCCTCGTTGCCCGCTTCATCTGCTTCGGCGAGCGCGGCGCGGATGCGCTGTTCCGAGTCGGCACTGAAGCCTTCGATGGTGATCAACGCCCGAGCGAGGCTCAGTTGGAGCGCGACCCGGTCGCGGATGCGTTGCGGCGACTCCGGCTGCGTCGCCAGGACTTCGAGAAGGTCGGTTCCCAGCTCGGTGATCGCTCGGTAGTTGCCCCGAGAGTCGTAGTAGCCCCAGAGTGGCTCCAGCAGGTCGTCGAGCTTCCCGACGTCGCGATGCTGCACCCAAAAGGACCATGCGGAACGAAGGTTGTCGAGCTCGTCGTCGAGCTGCGAGAGCACGGCGGTGTGATCGTCGACGCCGCGCGAGCCCCATACCTCGAGTGCACGCTGCGTGTAGTGCCCGGCGTGGCCGCACCGGGCATCGTTGGCAAGCTCAGGCTCGGCGTCGAGCTGTTCGCTCGCGTACGTGCGAATCGTCCGCAGCATCGAGAACCGTGGCCGACCACCGGAGCCTTGGATGCTGCGCACGAGGCTCTTGTCGACGAGCGAGCCGAGCTCGTCGATGACGTCGAGGTCGTCGAGCTCCGGGATCCGTGTCGCGGCGCCTTCGACGTCGGCGAGGCGGGCGCCGCTGAACACGGAGAACACCGCCAGCATCCGGCGCTCGGTCGGCGTGAGGAGCTCCTTGCTCCATTCGATCGCGCTGCGCAGCGTCCGCTGGCGCTCAGGCAGGTCCTGCGCCTTGCTCTGCAGGATGTCGAGACGTTCGTCGAGTCGGGCTCGGAGCTCGTCGACGGAGAACACGTTGACTCGAGCGGCGGCCAGCTCGATCGCGAGAGGCAGCCCGTCGAGCCGCCGGCAGACCGCCACGAGATCGGCGACGTCGTCCTCGGTGACCTCGAACTCCGGACGCACGGCGCGTGCACGTTCGACGAAGAGGCGGACGGCCTCGGACTCGAGCGCGGCGGCAACCGAGGCCGTGCGCTCGTCAGCGTGAGGAAGCGACAGCGGCGGGATCGGGAACAGCTGCTCGCCGCGCACCTTCAGTGCGACCTGGCTCGTCGCGAGGATCGTGAGGTCGGAGCACTGCTGCAGGAGAGTGTCGAGGCCGGTCGCGGCGCCGAGCACGTGCTCGCAGTTGTCGAGCACGAGCAACATGCGCGCGCCGCGAAGCGACCGGCCGAGAGCGTCGAGCGCGGGAGCGTCGCCGATCAGTCCGATCGCGAGCGTCCGCGCGATCGCTGCGAACATGCCCTCGGGTTCGCGCTCGGCGCTGAGGTCCACGAAGAACACGCCGTCTGCGAAGCGGCTCACCCGGTCCGCGGCCAGCTGCAATGCCACGCGGGTCTTTCCGGAGCCTCCGGCGCCGGTGAGCGTCAGCAGTCGAACTCCGGCGTCCAACAGGTCGTCGAGCTGCGACATCACGGTGTCGCGGCCGACGAAGCTCGACGTCTGCGTCGGCAGATTGCTCGCTGCCGCGGCGCCCTGGGGCAGCTTCGTCGTCCGTGTCGATTCGAACCGCTCCGTGAGCAGGATGGCGAGGTCGTCGAGGACGAGGCGCTGGAGCTCGGCCGAGTCGTGGAATGGCTTGTAGGACGTCGTGTCTTCGGTCTGCAGCCGCCCGAGAAGCTCGGCGAGGCGCGGCTCGGTTTCGGGTGCAGGACGTTTGACGTACACGAGCCGGGGCATGCCGTCCGACAGGACGTATTCGTCCTCGAGACCGGAGATCTCCATGTCGGGGGCAACCCATCCGTACCGCTGCCAGTAGATGCCGACGAACACGTCGGACTGCTCGAGATACGCGCGGTAGAGGGCCCGCGGGGGGTGAGGGCGGGCGCCGAGCTCGAACATGACCGCGGCGAGGCGCAGCTGCTCGACCGCGGCGCGCGCCGCCTGGCGCTCCTCGGCGAGCTCTCCGAGGGTCGACGAGATGAAGACGCGGAGTCGCTGATCGGGTGTGCGGATCACGTGGCCGTCCATGGGATGACCCGGGTTTCTACCGCATGGGCAAGGATTGGCGCATGGGGGTCATGACTCGGCCCATTCGCGACGATGACGTCGATGCGATCGTGGCGCTCTCCCTGCGTGCGTGGGAGCCCGTGTTCGCGTCGATCCTCGAGACGCTCGGCGCTCCGCTGTTCCATCGCTTCTACGGCGACGACTGGCGTACGCATCAGGCCGACGATGTGCGCCGTGCGTGCACGGCATACCGGACGACCGTTGCCGAAGAAGGCGGTCGTGTGGTCGGGTTCACTGCCGTTGACCTCCGGGAGGGAGACGAGGGCGAGATCTACATGCTCGCTGTCGACCCCGACGCGCAGGGCGCCGGCGTCGGCACGAAGCTCACGGTCGAGGCGATCGCGCAGATCCGCGCCGCGGGCAAGGGAGTCGCGGTCGTCGGCACCGGCGCCGACCCTGGCCACGCCGCCGCGCGCGCACCTATCGCAAGGCCGGCTTCATCCCCTGGCCGAGCGAGCAGCTCTACCTGCTGCTCGACGACGGACCAAGGTGACGCTCGTCGTCAGCTGTGGCTGGCGTCGACCACGCAGAAGCGATTGCCTTCGGTGTCCGCCAGCACGACGAAGTCAGGGTCGCTCGGGTAGCTCCACTCCACGCGAGCTGCACCCAGCGTCAGGAGCCGTTCGATCTCGGACGCCTGTTCGGCGGGGCTGTCGACGACGAGATCGAGATGGACCCGCGGCCGCTCCTGCACGGGAGAGACCGACCGATGCACAGCGATCCGTGTTCCGACGCGGTCGGGCGGGACGAGAAGGGTGAAGTCGTCACCGGCACCCGGGAACGTGATCACCTCGTAGCCGAACACCTCAGCCCAGAAGGCCGCGGCACGATCGACATCTTCGGCTCCCAAGACGATCGTTCCGAGCCGTAGCACGACGAAAGTCTCGCGCCGAGATCCTCACCGGCTCGACTGTATGGTGCACGCGGTGCGGCCATTGACGGCGAGGACTGCGCCGGGGGTCGTGAGCACCACGGTGGTGGGGAGCTACCCGCAACCGCCGTGGCTCATCGACCGGGCCTTCTTGTCGAAGGGCGTGCCTCGAGTGCGAGCGGAGGAGCTGTGGGCCGTTCCCGCCGATCTCCTCGAAGCGGCGCAGGACGACGCCGCCGAGCTGGCGATCCACGACATGGAGCGCGCCGGCATCGACGTCATCACCGACGGAGAAGTGCGGCGCGAGAGCTACTCGAACCATTTCGTCGGTGCGCTGGAAGGCATCGACGCGGTCCATCCGGCATCGGTCGCCAACCGGGCTGGTCGCGCCACGCCGGTACCGAAGATCGTCGGCGCGATTCGACGGACGCGAGCGGTCGAGGTCGATGCCCTTGCGTTCCTGCGCCGCATGACGGATCGACCGGTGAAGGTGACGCTTCCCGGGCCGTTCACGATGGGCCAGCAGGCCAAGGACGAGTGGTATGACGACCCGGAGGCCGTCGCGATGGCCTTCGCCGCGGTTGTCAACGAGGAAGCGCGTGAGCTACAGGCCGCGGGTGCTGACGTGATCCAGCTCGACGAGCCGTGGCTTCGGAACGATCCCGTCGCAGCCGAGCGCTACGCGGTAGGGGCGATCAATCGGGCGCTCGACGGGATCACGACGACGACTGCCGTGCACCTCTGCTTCGGCTATGCCGCGGTCGGTACGCGGGGAGAAGCCAACCGGCTATTCGTTCCTTCCGCAGCTCGCGGACTGTTCCGCCGACCAGATCTCGATCGAAGCAGCACAGCCGAAGCTCGACCTCGGCGTCCTCGACGACCTGTCGGGCAAGGTGATCGTCCTCGGTGTCATCGACTTGGACGATCCCGGTGTCGAGCCAGTCGAGGTCGTCGAGACGCGCATCAGACGAGGCCTCGAGCGCGTCGAGCCGACTCATCTCATCGCCGCCCCCGACTGCGGGATGAAGTACCTGCCTCGCGCGACGGCATTCAACAAGCTCTGCGTCTTGGCCGACGCCGCCCGCGCGATCAGGGCCGAGCTCGGCTGACGGGCACGCTCCTAGGCTCGGACGCGTGAGACCGACCACGAGCGAGCGTGTGTTCACGTTTCGCTTCGCTCTCGTTGTCACGTCGGGCCTGTGCTACTTCATGGCGCTGGGCATGCTCCTGCCCGTCGTGCCGCAGTTCGTGAAGCACGAGCTCGGGGGCAACGACGTCGCGGTGGGAGTGGCGGTCGGCGCGTTCTTCGTGGGTGCAGTGCTCCTGCGCCCGTTCGCGGGTCGGATCGGCGACCGCGTGGGCCGGCGGGTCCTCATCGTCGTCGGCGGCGTGATCGTCGGCGCGGCCGGCCTGCTCTACGTCCTGGCCTCGGCCCTCGTGCCGCTCGTGGTGGTGCGGCTGCTCGCGGGCATCGGGGAGGCCGCGTTCTTCGTCGGCGCCGCATCGATGATCACCGACCTCGCGCCCGAGGAGCGACGCGGCGAGGCGATCAGCTACTGGTCGATCGCGGTGTACGGCGGCCTCGCCTTCGGCCCGCTGCTCGGCAACGTGCTCCTCGACGAGGACCACTTCGACCGGGTCTGGCTGGTCTCGGCGACGCTCGCGTTCATCGCGGCGGCCATCGGGCTGTTCACCCGGGACGTGGCGTCGTTCGACCAGGCGTCCGCGCCGGATGCGCCTCGACCCCCGCTGATCAGTCGGGCGGCGCTCGCGCCGGGCACGGTGATGTTCCTCGGGCTCATGGGCCTGGCCGGCTTCACCGAGTTCGTGCCGCTCTACGTGAAACAGATAGGCATGGACGACTCGAGCGGGGTGTTCCTGCTCTACGGCGGTCTCATACTCGCCGTGCGCCTCCTCGGCGCCCGGGTGCCCGACCGCATCGGGCCGGTCACGGCCGGCACCATCGCCACGGCCACCTCGGCCGCAGGGCTGCTGATCATGGCGGCCATCGCGGAACCCATCGGCTTGTACGCCGGCACGGTCGTCTTCTCGATCGGCATGTCGTTCCTGTATCCGGCGATGCTGACGCTCGCGCTCACAGGCCTGGCCGACAACGAACGAGGCGCGGCGGTCGGCACGACCAGCAGCTTCTTCGACCTGTCGCAGGGGATTGGTGCACTGCTGCTCGGTGTCGTCGCCGCGCTCACCGGCTATCGGGGTGCGTTCGCCGCCGGCGCGCTGCTCGGGCTGGCCGCCCTCGTGCTGCTCCGCGGCAGCTCCGACGCCCGCAGCCGCAGACCGATCGACCACGACGCAGCCGCGCTCGCGAGGGCGACGGTCGAGCCCGATCTCCCCTGACGCGGGTCGGCGCCGGCGACCGTTTCTTCAGGCGGCTGCGAGCACGAAGCTGGTGCCGACCGCGTTCGGGATGAATGCGTCGGGCAGCTCGGTCGCAAGGCGGTGTTGTGCCCGCCAACCGGTGCAATGCGCGGGGACGATGACATCGGGTGCAAGGTCGCGGAGCGCGGTCACGGTCGGTTCGATGATGGGCTCGAACCCCGGTCCGGTGAGGTGGAATCCGCCGAAGAGGCCTGACAGGCGGTCGGCGCCCGTGAGGCGCATCGCGTATCGACAGATGTTCACCGCTCCGGCATGGCCGCATCCGGTGAGCACGACCAGCCCACGCCCGCGCACATTCACGACCAATGCCTGGTCGTCGAGGATCTTCGGGTCGGGTTCCCAACCGTGCTCGCCGAGCGCTTCGTGGAACCGCATGCCCACCTCGAAGTCGGTGGTTCGATCCACCTCGCCGGTGATCAAGACGCTGCCGTCGAGAAGCACTGATGGCTGCCGGCGCTCTATGACTTCGAATCCTTCCGACTCCACCGCAGTGCGGCTCAGCACCGGTAGCTCCCACTCGGGAAGCCCTGGGACTGCCAGCCGCCGAGCGGACCACACCATCGGGTGCAGCGTGATCGGCAGCCTCCCGCGGCGCAGCGAGGCGAAGCCGGCGAGGCCACCGGCATGGTCGAAGTGGCCGTGTGAGAGGACGACAGCCTCGATCGCATCGGCATCGATGCCGAGCCGTTCCAGGTTGCCCGAGAGACCGTACGGAGACACACCGGTGTCGAAGAGCAGCGTGTGGGTCCGGTCGCCTCGCCGAGTGCTCACCATTGCCGCGAACCCGTGCTCAGCCACGAGCCCCGGCACGGTCACACCCTGCACGAACTGCGGCGCCGACACACGCGGCGTCCGCCCCATTGGGGTGCGGTGAGCAGGACCCATGTCGACCATGAGACCGTCGTAGCTGTTGTCCACGAGCATGGTGATCGTCAGCTCGTCAACGGGCTCCAGAGCGATCGGGTCCACGGCCTGACCTTCGATCAGTCGCGGCATCGCCGCGGTTGTCTCCCCGGCATGCCCGTGGTCGCCAGTGCCGGACCCGCACACGTGAGCATTCTCGCGCTCGACGAACACAAGCGACAGGTCACCGCACGCCCCCGGCCGAGCCTCCCGGTTCGGCCTGACGCGTCCTTATGATGGCCACAGTCCGCGGTGCTCCGCGCCGATCACCGACTGAGAGGGTTCGCGATGCCCACCAACTCCCAGCTTCGTCTCGAGGTCGCCCACACGGTCGTGTACGTGCACGACGTCGAAAAGATGATCGCGTTCTACAGCGAGGTTCTCGGCTTCGAGGTCGCCGATCGGGGACCGCTCGGCCCCAACGAGATCGTCTTCTTGTCGCAGATCGCCAACCATCACCACCAGCTCGCACTCATCACCGGGCGCCCGGACCCGGAGGGCTCGAACTCCGTCCACCACACGGCCTACCGCTCGGCGGGAACGCTCGATGACCTCAGGGCGCTTCTCACGACGCTCGAGGCGCACCCGGAAGTAACCGCCATCATGCCGCTCACGCACGGCAACGCCTGGTCCATCTACTTCGAGGACCCTGAGCACAACGGTGTCGAGGTCTTCATCGACACGCCTTGGCACGTCCAGCAACCGCAAGCGAAGCCGCTCGACCTGACGAAGTCGAACGACGAGATCGTCGCATCGACCCATGACGCGTTTGCCAACGAGGCAGAGTTCGGCGATCTCGGCGACTTCTACGAGCGCCGCGGCGCTCACTTCGCTGAGCGTTCGCGAGCGTGACGACGAACCACCTGATCGCCCTGTCGGACAAGGCCTACCACCGGCTCCGCATTCGTCTCGACGGTCTCACCGACGACGAGTACCTGTGGGAGCCCGCGGCGATGACGTGGTCCGTGCGCGACACCCCGACGGGGATGCAGTTCGACTTCGGGCTGATGCCCGTCGCGCCCGCGCCGATCACGACGATCGCCTGGCGACTCACACACATCATCGACCTGCTGCGCGAGCACCGATGCCACCGCGTGCTCGACGTGCCGCCCGCCGCCGACGTCGACGAGATCTGGATCACGATGTCGGCAGCGGAGGCGATCTCGTTCCTCGAGCGCGCGTTTGCGATCTGGCGTGGCTACCTCGCGGCGACGGACCCCGAACAGCTCTTCGAGGCGTCCGACGGCTGGACCGATCGCTTCACGTTCGCCCTGCACATCATCGACGAGCTCATCCACCACGCCGCCGAGGTCGGCCTGCTGCGCGATCTCTACCTGGCCGCGGCCACGACCGACGGCGTCCTGACCGAGGTCCTCGCCAGCGACACCTCGCGCCTCGACACCTCGCGCCTCGACGACCTGCGGGCGCGGCGGCCCGCGATCGTCGCCGACCTCGCGTCAGCAGGGAAGTGGGACGCCGCCGCGCAGCTCGTCGACCTCGGCTTCGACGTGAACCCCGAAGGTGTCGTCGCGTCGCCGCTGCACCACGCCGCCGGCCTCGGCCGCATCGACCTCGTGCGCCTGCTCGTCGAGCGTGGCGCCCGAGTCGACGCGATCGACACCTTCTACAAGGTGAGCCCGCTCGTGTGGGCGCAGACGATGTCGAAGCGGATGGGCGGTCCGAACGCGCTCGGCAGCGACTACGACGCGGTCATCGAGTACCTCAGCCCCCGCTCCTGAACCGCGCCGGACGGACGATGGGCGACGAGATCCAGAGCCGACGAGCTGCTTCGTTCGATCAGGTCGCGGACCTGTACGACCGCTACCGGCCCGGGCCGCCGGCCGCCGTCGTGGACGCGCTCGTCGAGGCCACCGGCATCGGCACGCGCACGCGGGTCGTGGAGTTCGGCTGTGGCACCGGTCAGCTCAGTGTCCCCCTCGCCGCGACGGGAGCGGAGCTCACGTGCGTCGAGCCCGGCACTCGGCTCGCCGCGATCGCCGCAGAGAACCTGTCGCGGTTCCCTCTCGCAGCAGTCGAGTGCGCAGCGTTCGAGGATTGGCCTCCGCCGCCGCAGCTCTTCGACGCCGTGGTGGTCGCCAATGCGTTCCACTGGCTCGACCCCGACCTGCGCCTCACCAAGCCGCCCACGCTCCTCCGCCCGGGCGGAAGCCTCGCAATCGTGCGCCCCCAACACGTCCGCGGGGGAACGCCCGGCTTCTCCGAACAATCCCAGCACGCCTACGTCGATTGTGGCCTCGCCGACGATCTCACGTTCAGACCACCGCGCCCGGACGAGCTTCCCGCGAGCTACCCGGAGCTCGAAGGAGTCAGTGCCTATGCCCGCGTGCGACGCGAGCGACTCGAGCTTCCGTCGAGGTACACGACCGCTGAGTTCGCGGGGCTGCTGCAAACCGACTCACTCGTCAACACCCTCGATCCGGGACCGAGGGCGCGATTCCTCGACGACATCACATCCCTGATCGACAGCTCGTTCGGAGGCGTCGTCGAACGCAACTACCTGTACGAGCTCATCGTGGCCACACGCCGCTGACCGACCTGCCGCTCAGAGGCTCAGCTTCGACGACCAATCGGTGAGCGTGTCGGTGAACAGCTTGGGGTCCTGTCCGTGCATCGAGTGGCCCATCGATTCGAACGACCGGTAGTCGACCTCGACCGACGCCTCCCGGAGCAGCTCCATCACTCGTTGCGCTTGGAGATCCGAGATCGCTCCCATCAGCTGGCCGGTCGCGTCGTCGACGTGACGGAAGTGGTGGGTGAGGAGCACCGGCGCGCGTACCGCTCTGAGCATGGCCTCGTGATCACAGGAGGCGGCGACCTGCCCGCTCCAGAACGCAGCGCCCCACTCGGGGTCGTACTCCTTGAGATTCTGAGGCGGTTCGTCGGGGAGCGTGAAGAGCGCGCCGAGCCACGAAGGCAGCACGTCGGGCGCCGCCGCGCGCATGCCGTCCCAATCGCCGATCGACCATTGGGGACCGAGGTAGGTGCTCCAGAGCTTGAACATCCCTCCGATCGCTTGACGGATCCCTTGACCGGTCGCGGGGTTGACCTGGGATGCGAAGAGCGGGGGATCCTCGTAGTGAGCCGCGAGCACTTGTCCGGGCTTGGCGTACGCGGAGAGCCACGCCGACAGGACGCCTCCCGACGAGAGGCCGCTGACGATCACGGGTCGACCGATGGCGACGTCGATGAAGCGGACGAGGTCGTTGCCCATGTTGTCGAGCGTGTAACGCCCTGGCGTTCTGCTCGAACGTCCTTGACCCCGGAGGTCGACAGCGAAGGCGTGGTAGTGATCGGCGAGCAGCGGCAAGGCGGCCTCGTATCCCCACCATGACTCGGACTGGCCGGGAACGAGGAGGAGCGCGGGCTTCGACGGATCGCCGACCGACACGTAGTTCATCTGCACCTCGCCGAGGTCCGCGAGCTGTTCGGGAAACGAGTGAGCGACGTAGGTGATGTCGGGCGCGTGGGGGCCGAAAGCGTGAGCGAACCGTGCCATGAGCGCATCATCGCCCGGGCGAGACCGAAGCTTCGAATCCAACCCACGGGTAGTCTTCCGACCGCGTCGGATCGACAGTGACGGGGGGTCGGCGATGTGGCGGAGGGCGATCGGTTGCGTGGGCGTGGCGACGGCGATGGTGCTGGCGGCGTGCGGTGGCGATGACTCAGGAGCGTCGGGGGACACGGCCGCCGAGGAGACCGCGGAGGCCGCCGGCAGCGACACCACGGCTGCAGCCGACGAGGCCGCTCCCGACACCGGGGGTGAGGCAACTGACGCTTCGTCCGGCGTCCGGGAGGTGTTGCCGGACGCGTGCGCCCTGATCGACGACGCCACGGCAGCAGCCGCGATGGGCGGCGCAGCGGATACGAAGCAGAGCCCGCAACCTCCGACGGACGTCTCGGCGCGCTGCGAGTGGACGACAAGTGATGGCCGGACGATCTCGTTGCTCGTGCGTCAGGGGCCGAATGCCCAGTCCGACTTCGGCAACGCCGCTCCGGATTTCGTTGCGGTGCAGATGACCTCGGAGGCGCAAGCGCAGGTCCGACTCGGCTCGAAGACAAGGACGACACCACCGGCTCGTGACGCTCCTCGCCTACGACGGCCAGTACTACGTGTCCGTCATCTTGCAGGGGCCGTCGCTCGATGACGTCCCGGCCCGCGGGCCGCCGAGAGCCTGGTGCAAGCCGCACTCGTCAACCTGCAGGCGTAGCCACCGCGGCTCAGACCGGTACCCGTGCGGCGGCGCTCGATGTCAGGGAGTCGGGTGGACGAACTCGGCCAACTTCACGCCGTGGTCGGCGGCGATCATCTCTGCGGCTTTCTCACCGATCATGATGCAAGCAGCGTTGGTGTTGCCGCTCACCACGTCGGGCATGACGCTCGCGTCGGCGACACGGAGCCCGGGCGACGCCTGCGACCCGCAGGCGCTCATCGACCACGCTGCCGATGCGACACGTCGAAGTCGGGTGGTACACGGTCCAGGAGTAGTGGAGAGCGAGGTCCTCGAGGAGGTCGTCGCTCGGGCCTCTCGCCCGAGACGTGCGAGTGCTTCGCCGCCAGCGTGGGCGGGACCAACAGCGGGCCGATCTCGCGGTGACCCGGCCAGTTCGCCACGACGTCGAGCGCCTTGCGGAGGGTCGCGATCATCACCCGCATGTCGTGCGGGTCGTCGAAGTAGTTCATCCGGATGTCGGGGTGCTCGTCGGGATCGGCGCTCGTCAGCACGATCTCGCCCTCGCTGTGGGGCTGGACCGGATTGGCGAGGACGAGCATCGATTCGGCGTCCGGCGCCAGCCGTGTGGCCACGTCGTCGAAGTACTCGTCGGGATCGACCCGCAGCACGAATCGCCACAGGTCGGGTGTGTAGCCGCAGCAGAAGAAGCCGAGCTGGGCGTCGTGGGTGTGGAGGTCGCCGAGGCCGGTCGAGAACCAGGCGCACGCTTCGTAGAGCGACGATGACACCAGGCTGCGTCCCGTGGTCGCCCACTCCGCGAGGCGTCGCTCGGCCTCCTGTTTCAGCTCCTTCAGCTCGTCGGGCATGTCCGCGTCGTCGGCCGGATCGGCGGGCAGCGGCCCAGTTCGGAGCGCGGAGGGCGTCGGGACCCAGCGAGATGCCGAGCTCGGTCATCGACACGCCCACACCGGGCGCGGGGAAGCACAGGGCGACCTGCAGGTGGTCCTTCAAGTGCTTGCCGACATCGGGCGCGTCGAGTCGACAGCTGACCCCAGCGGCTTCGAGCTCTCGACGGGGGCCGATGCCCGAGAGCATGAGGAGGTGCGGTGAGCCGATGGCACCGGCGCTCAGCACGACCTCCTTCTCGGCGGTGACCGTTCGCGTGGTCCCGTCAGCGGTGCGGTACTCGATGCCGCGTGCCCGTCAGCGGGCCAGCGTCGTCCAAGAGCACCCGGGTCACCTGGGCGCCGGTGATCACCGTGAGGTTCGGTCGCTCTGCGACCGCACCTTCAAGGAAGGCGTGGTAGGTGCTCGACCGCTTCCCCTGCCGGGTGGTGGTCTGCAAGAGCGACACGACACCGTCGGGTCCGCCGCGGTCGCGGCCGTTGTAGTCACCGGCCGGGATCCCGGCTGCGACAGCCGCGTCGACGAACTCCTGTGCCCCGGCGATCACCGGCGAACGCACGGACACACCCATTGGCCCCGTTGTGTTGTGGGCGTCGGCGTCGACCACGATGTCGCCGCTGGCGGCGAGAGACTCGCTCTTCTTGAAGTACCCGAGCACGTCCGAGTAGCTCCAACCGGTGGCGCCCGCGCCGGCCCACGCATCGAAGTCGCCGGGATGACCGCGGACGTATGCCATGTAGTTGATGCCCGAGCTGCCTCCGAGCATCCGACCGCGGGCATCATCATGCGCCCGTCGGTGAGGCCGAGCCCGGCCTTGCCCGCGTCGGCGGTGTACATCCAGTCGGTCTCGGGGTTGAGCTGGAGCGTGGCGACCGCCGCGGGCATCGACTCGGCGGCCGGGGGCACGCCTCCCGCCTCGACCAATGCGACCGTCGTCGACGGGTCCTCGGACGATCGCGACAGCGATGACTGCTCCGGCTGATCCGCCTCCCACCACGACGAAGTCAAAGGCGTCCGCTGCCATCAGGTCCCCCTCTTCCGCGCCCCCCACCCGGGCGCTCGGGCGAAGCCTCTCACAGCCTTCGATGGAGGTGAGTGGCGGTCACGCCGCCACGTCGGCGACGGTCAGTATGGCGGTCAGGCCGCCTCGTCGGCGACGGTCAGCTCATGCCGCCGCGGGCGCCGCCGTTCACCGCGATGACCTGGCCGGTGACGTAGTCGGAGAGCGGGGAGCACAGCCAGAAGATCGCGTTCGCGGCATCGCTGATCGTGCCCGTGCGGCCAAGGGGAACCACGCGGGGCGGCATCGGCCTGGCGGCGTACACCTCCTCGTCGGGAACGACGCGGTTCGGGTCGACCGCGACGCCCATGCGCTCGGCCTGCTTCGCCGGCATGCCCACGTGGATCGTGCGTCCGCCGGTCTCGATGACCTCGTGCTCGGATTGCGGCAGGCCGAACCGCGTCTGGATCACCCCGAACGCGACGGCGTTCACGTTGACTCGGAAGCGCCCCCATTCCTGCGCAAGGGTGCGCATGAGCCCGAGCATCCCGGCCTTGGCCGAGGCGTAGTTCCCGGCGCCGACGAGTCCCCACTGGCCGGCCAGCGACGACACCATGACCGTCTTGCGGTGACGCTTCACGCCGCGGGCGTCGTCGTCCTCGGCCGCGGCCCGAAAGTGCGGCGCGGACGCCCGGGCGAGGCGGAACGGCACGGCGAGGTGGATGTCGAGCATCGCTTGGAACTGCTCGTCGGTCATGGTGTGGATGCCACCGTCCAGCACGTATCCCCGCGTTGTTGACGACGATGTCGAGCACGCCGTACGCATCGAGCGCGTGCTTCACGAGGTCGTCGCACGCGTTGGGCGCGACCAAGTCGCCGACGAACGCAGTCGTCACGTCATCACCGAACTCCACGTTCAACGTCCGGACGGTGTCGTCGGCCTTGGCCCCGTCGACGTCGGCGATCACGACGCGCGCCCCGTTGGCGGCGAGCATCGTCGAAGTGCCGCCGCCGATGCCGCGGGAGCCGCCGGTGACGATGGCGACCTGTCCGGCCAGCAGCTCGCTCCGGAGGGTCGGTTCGATGAGCATCTCAGCCCCCTTCCTGCCCGGCGCTACTGCCGGAGCCATCCCGGGCTTATCGTCGCGACGTGAAGGTCGGAGTGTTGCAATTCTTCAGCTGGCCCGAGCGACGCGTCCCGCTCCACACTGTGTACGAGCGGGCGTTGCAGCGCATCGTCACGATGGACGATGCGGGGTACGACGCGGTGTGGCTCGCCGAGCACCACTTCACGACCTACAGCGTGTGCCCCTCCGTGCATCTGATGGCGCTCGAGGCCGCTCATCGGACACACCGGATCCGCATCGGAACGGCGGTCTCGTTGGCCGCCTTGTATCACCCGCTCCGGTTGGCCGAGGAGGTCGCGCTGCTCGATGTGCTGACCGGTGGCCGGGTGAACTGGGGTGCCGGCCGCGGGTTCGAACGCACCGAGTTCGAGGCGTTCGGCGTCCCCCTCGACGAGACCGCGCCCCGTTTCCGGGAAGCTGTCGAGGTCGTGCTGGCCGCATGGCGGAACGAGCGCCTCACGTTCCACGGCAAGTACTGGCACTTCGACGACGTGGAGGTGCTGCCGAAGCCGGCGCAGAAGCCGGGCCCGCCGACGTGGGTGGCGGCCACCTCACCCGATGCAATTTCATGGGCGGCGTCGATGGGCTACGCGATCTTGATGGACCCGCACGCGTCGTTTGCCGAGATCGGTGCCAAGTACGAGCAGTACTGCGACGAGCTGGGAGGCCACGGGTTCGGACCACCGACGGACACTCCGATGGCGCGCCTGGTCGCGGTGGCCGCGACCGACGACGAGGCCCGAGAGATCGCGCGTGCCGGCGCGGCATGGACGATCGGCGCCTACGCCAACGCCGAGGGCGGCGGCATCGGCGTGCCTGCCGGGCCGACCGGGTTCGGAGCTGACGTCGAGTCCCGGATCGACGGCTACGTCAACGACAAGATCGTGTGGGGTTCAGCGGCACGTGTCCGCGACGAGCTGACTCGCCTCGCCGACCAGATGCACCTCGGCTACTTGATGATCGCTCCGCTGTCGCACGACTCGTTCGTTCGGTTCACCGAGGACGTGCTGCCTCACCTTTGACGGGAGTCATGTAGCGAAACGTCATCCGAAGCGCAGCGGCGAGGCGTTCGATGGCCCGATCGGCGGTGATCGCTCCGGAGTGCCTTCGGATCATCAAGGCAATCCAGAGATCGAGGCACATGCGCGCAAGAGTGGCGATCTCGACGTCTCCATCGAGCTCTCCACGCGTGCGCGCTGAATCGAGCAGCGCCTCGAGACGGTGTTGCGCCCACGCCACCACATCGTTCGCCGCGTGCTGGGTGGACGGCGAGGCGAATGGCAGCTCGCGAAACCAGATACGCGCAAGGTCGGGATCCCGCTCGTGCACGCTCGTGACGCTGCTGAACACCCCGATGATCTGCTCGACGATCCTGTCGTTCGGACGTACGAGTGAGAATGCGTCGTTCCAGGTGCGTCTGATGTCGTCTTGGAAGACCTCGACCATGAGGTCCTCCTTCGAGGCGAAGTACAGGTACAACGTCCCCTCGCCGACGCCCGCCGCCTCCGCGATGGCGCTGGTGGTCGCGGCGAGCCCGGCGGTCTGGAAGAGCTGGCGAGCGGCGGCCATCAGGCGGGCGCGCTTGTCGACCTTGTTCTGCTCGCGGCGGCTGAGCGTCTCCATGCGAGAAACTGAGCGTACTCAGTTCGCCAGCGGCGAACGCTCCATCTTGCGGACGTAGAAAACTGAGTATCCTCAGAAATCACAGGCAAAATCGGAGGGCGCAGTGACACATCGTGAGCTGACCAAGGCCGAGATCCAGATGTTCCGCCGTGACGGCGTCGTGCACGTCCCGGGCGCGTTTCCGTCAGAGCTGGTGCCGCGTGCGATTGCCGCTGTGGACGACGAGCTGCAGGCTCGGTACGGCGATGAGGCGCTCGGGTCGACCGGCATGACTCGCCGCCTCTACCGCGACAACGACGAGTTCCGGTGCTTCGCGTTCGAGTCGGGCCTCGCGGGCTTGGCCGCGCAAGCGACCGCGAGTGACACCGTCCGGCTCTACTTCGAGCAGGTGTTCGTCAAGGATCCCGGCGCCGCGGATGTCTTCCACTGGCACCAAGACAATCCGTTCTGGCCGATCAGCGGAACCCAGGTGTGCTCGACGTGGGTCGCGCTGACGGAGGCGAGTGTCGACTCGTCGGCGCTCGAGTTCGTTCGCGGTAGCCACGCAGTGGGGGATCACCTACCGGCCGTACTTCGGTGGTCCGACGGAGGTCGAGAAGCTCAACCGCATGTGGCCGAACTTCGGCGACTACGTCGCCTCGTTCCCCGACGAGGTTGAGGCGTTCGAGGATCGTCCAGACCGATTCGACGTCATCGGCTTCGACGTCCAACCCGGCGACGCGCCTGTTGTTCGACTACCGCATCGTGCACCGCAGCCGCGGCAATGGTGGCGCGCACCGCCGCGTCGCGGTGTCGTGGCGATGGTTGGGCGACGATGCACGCTGGGATCCGGTGCCCGGCGCGGACCCGGTCGTGGGCTCGGCCGACACGTGGCTCGAGCCCGGCGCGCTCATCACGGACGATGATGCGTTCCCCATCGTCCATCGCTCGCCCGTTGAAATCCCGAGTTAGGAGCGCTCACAATGACGGCATCCATGGAGTTCGGGCTCTTCGACCACATCGAGGGCATCCCCGGCACCTCGATGCATCAGCTGCTCCGCGACCGCATCGAGCTCGTCAAGATGCTCGACGGCGCCGGCTTCAGGGGCTATCACGTCGCCGAGCATCACGGCACCGATCTCTGCCTCGCCCCGGACCAGGAGATCTTTCTCGCCGCTGCCGCCGAGGCGACCAGCCAGATCCGGGTCGGCCCGATGGTGAAGCTCCTTCCGCTCCACCATCCGTTGCGGGTGCTCGAAGACATCTGCGTCCTCGACCAGCTCACGGGGGACGCGTCGAGTACGGCGTCGGGCGAGGCATCGCCGCGATCGAGCACTTCTGGTTCGACGGCGACTGGTTCAACTCCCACGATCGCTTCGAGGAAGCGCTCACGCTCATCCTTCAGGGCCTGCGCACCGGCAGGGTCGATCCGACGGGAGGGAAGCACTACAGCTTCCCGCCCATCGACGTCTCGATGTCGACCTACCAGCAGCCGAACCCACCGTTCTGGTATCCGGGCAACCCGGTCACCGCGGGCCGCTTCGGGCTGAACCTGATGTGGCCGGGACCGATCCCGCAAGACGCGTACGACCTCTACGTGCAGACCTGGCACGAGCACGCGGAGGACCAGTGCGAGCAGATGGGCCCGGCGCCAAGCCCCGGGTCGGCGTCGTCGACCTCATCGCCGTCTCCCACGACGAAGCCGAGGCCAAGGCCATCGCCGCCCGCGGCTGGAAGGGACTCTTCAAACGGATCGCCCGCGTGCACGAGCTCGACCGCCTCGCGCTCGACGACGCCGAGGCGGAAGCTGCCCTCAATCCCCAAGCGCACGCCGCACTGGCTCTCATCGGACCCGGCGGGGATGCGCTGCTGCCCGAGTTCACGGCTGCTTCAGGCACGCCGGCACAGGCGAGGGCGCGCGTCGAGCAGCACGTGGCCGACGGGCGGTGCGACTACCTGGTCCTGCAGCTGCCGACGGGCGACATGACGCTTCGAGGAAGCGAAGGGAAGCCTGCAGCTGTTCATCGACGAGGTGATGCCCCACTTCGTCTAGGTCGCGGGAGGCTCAGGCGGAGCGAGCTGCACCCACGGCGCCCGTTGTTCCCACCATCGAGCGAGCTGCAGCAGCGAGCGGTCGTCGCGGGGACGTCCGATCATCTGCAGTCCCATCGGGAGATCGTGTGCACCGCCGAACCCGGCGGGGATGCTGACGACCGGGCATCCCGACAGCGTCCCGGGCACCGACACCTCCATCCAGCGGTGATACGAGTCCATCGGTCGGCCGGCGATCTCGGTCGGCCAAGTGTCTTCGATCGGGAAGGGGAACACCTGGGCTGACGGGAGCGCGAGGTAGTCGTAGCTCCTCGAACAGTTCGAGCACGGCGTCGTACCACTGGGTGCGATCGACGGCCGCCTGTTGCACATCGGCGACAGTGAGCTGGAGCGCTTCAGAGAGCTCCCACTGGAACTCGGGCTTCATCATCGCTCGGAGGGCCGGGTCAGCGAACGCAGCACCGAAGCCAGCTCCCAGGCTGAACTGGCGAAGCACGACGAAGCAGCGCCAGAGCTTCTGCCAGTCGAAGGTGGGAGAGATGGCATCAACTGCCAGACCGGAGTCATCGAGCAACGACAGCGCGTCCTCACAGACAGCGAGCACGCCGGGCTCCGTCGGCAGATGCCCCCCGAGGTCTCCGAGCCAGGCCACCCTGCGACCGCCGAGGTCGACGTCGAGCGGCGCGGCCCAGTCCGCAGCTGCTTCGCTGAGCGACAGCGGCGCCCTCGGGTCGTACCCGCTCTGGACTGTGAGCAGCAGCGCGAGATCGGCTGCGTCGCGCGCGATGGGTCCCTCCGTCACGAGCTGCGCGTGGAACGCATCGAGTCGCGGCCAGCCGGGGACGCGGCCCTGGGAAGGACGGAACCCGAACACGTTGTTCCACCCCGCCGGGTTCCGCAACGAGCCGCCCAGGTCGCTGCCGTCCGCCATCGGGAGCATGCGCTGCGCGACGGCCACTGCCGCGCCACCGCTCGACCCGCCCGCGCTGTAGGCGGGATTCCACGCGTTCCCCGTCGCACCGAAGATCGAGTTGTACGTGTGCGATCCGAGGCCGAGCTCGGGCACGTTCGTCTTGCCGAGGATGATCGCTCCCGCCCGCCGCACCCGCGCGACAGCCAAGCCGTCCTCGGTGGGCACGTGGTCCGCGAAGAGAGGCGATCCGTAGGTCGACCGCAGCCCTGCCGTGTTCGCCGTGTCCTTGATCGCGTGAGGCAGCCCGTGAAGCGGGCCGACGTCATCGCCCGCGAGCAGCGCCCGGTCGGCCGCGTCGGCCTCAGCCAGCACCTCGTCGTCGGGTCGTCGCGAGACGATGGCGTTGAACGCCGGATTCACCGCGTCGATCCGCGCGAGGAACGCTCCCACGACCTCGCGCGACGAGACCTCACGCGCTCGCATCATCGCGACGAGCTCGGCCGCGCCGAGGGTGCACAGGTCGGCCATCGCGCTCGCGCCGATCAGGTCAACGCCGGTGCGAGCGTCCGCCACTGCTCGGTCGGGAACCCAAGTGGGTCGGCGGTCAGCACCTGGATGCAGACATGGTCGGCGCCGGCGTCGCGGTGCTCCTGGACACGGTGCCGCGATCGCCGTCTCGTCGCCCCAGGCCACGAGCGCGTCGACGAGGCGGTCGCTGCCGCCGTCGGCGATGTCGTCGTCGGTGAAGCCCTGCCGCTTCCAGTTGTTGGCGTAGTTCGGGAGGCCGAGATAGGTCTTGAGGTGGAGGCGAGCGATCTCGCGCGCCGCGGCGGGGTCGCGCTCGAGCACGACGCCCACCTCACTTGCCACGAGACCGTCGGGACCGATGCCTTCCCGCGCCGCGTGCGTCAGCTCCGGCGTGACGAGATAGGGATGCGTGCCCGCGGTTCTCGTGCGGGCGAGCTCGAGCATCTTCGGGCCGAGGGCGGCGACGACTCGATCCTCTCGAGCGAGCGGCGTGGCCGCGGCGTCCAGACCGTCGAGGTAGGCGGCCATCGTGGCGACCGGCCGCTGGTACGCGCCGGCCTCCTTGACGAGGTCGACGAACGGCTGGTGGCTGATCCCGATCCCGCAGAGGAACCGCGGCCCGTGCGCCTTGGTGAGGCGGGCGTGCGCCGACGCCGCCTCCTCAGGCGTGTGCATCCAGACGTTGAGGATGCCTGTCGCGATCGTGGCCGTCGATGTCGCGCCGAGCAGGTTGTCCAGCGCACCGAACAGGTCCCCGCCGACGTCAGGGAGCCACAACGCCCCGTAGCCCAGCCCTTCCAGCTCGGCCGCAAGGGCCGCCGCTTGGCCGGCGTCCCCGTAGCGCAGCTGCGCACTCCAGATCCCGATGCCATCGAGTCGCTTCGTCATCGCTGCAGCCTGCCACCTGCTTGGTACGGTCGGCCGACGCCGTCTGCTGCTCGGAGGGAAACATGACGTCGACGCTCGAGGCTGTCGCTGCGGTCAAGCGGCCGATCCAGCAATGGACTCGCGGTTGGATGCTCGTGAAGGAGACCGACGAGCGCGGCGTCGCGCTCGGGCTACGCGACGGCGAGCAGTTCTGGATCGTCGGCCGAGCCGGCGTCCTCGGTGACGGCGATGCCGACGTTGCCACCGCCGGCCTCGCGTACATCGCGCCGGGCCGTGTCCACGCGGCGTGGGAGCAGCTGCCGCCCGGCTTGACCCCACGAAAGGTCGCCGAGGCCTACGCGCAGTGCATCTTCGAGTGGGGCGATCGAGAGCTTCCGCGGTTCGGCGAGGAGCGCCTCGGCCGCCTCGACGAGCTCGCCCGACGCGTCGAGGACGCTGCGCCAGCCTCGGTGGGCGCGGTCTTCGCGGGCTGGCGCGCGGTGCCCGTCGCCACCAGGGTCCGGCGCCAAGGTCGCGCTCACGATGCACGTGATGCGAGAGCTGCGCGGCGCGGCGTCGATCGTTGCCCTGCACGCCGTCGGGCTCACGCCGTTGCAGGCAGTCCTCGCGTCGCCCGCACCTGCCCCACGAAGCGGACCGCCGTGGGCGGAGCATCTCGGATGGGAGGGTCCGTTCGAGAGCGTGGAACCGCTTCACGCGAGACGAGAGCGAGCCGAGGAACTCAACAACGAGATACTCGTTCCGTACTTCGAGGTGCTCGATGCTGGCGAGCTCTCGGAGCTGGTCGACCTCGTCACGTCGATCCGCGACGCGATCGACATGTGAGGTGCCGAACAACGTGATGGACCTCGGCGACCTCCGCATCGACTCGGTGCTCGACGGCAGTGCACGCTTCCGGCCGAACGCCACGTTCCGCGGCACGACCGACGAGCAGTGGGCTGCGCACCGCGACCTCTTGGACGAGGACGGCAAGCTGCCTTTCTCCGTCGGCGGGTTCCTCATCCGCGGTCGAGGAAGAACCGTCCTCGTCGATGCCGGCATGGGGCCGGGCACGATCCTCGGGATCGAGTGTGGCGCGATGCTCGACAACCTCGACGCCCTCGGCGTGACGCCGACCGACGTCACCGACGTGGTCTTCACCCACCTCCACATCGACCATGTGGGCTGGGCTGTTCACGAAGAGCAGGCCGTGTTCACGAACGCGACCCTGCGCTGCTCTCAGGCGGACTGGGACCACTTCATGGTCGACCATCCTGACGACACCACCGCCCATCTCGAGCCCGTGCGTGACCGTTTCGAGACGTGGACTGGCTCGGTGCCGATCATTCCCGGCCTCGACGCGATGGCCGCGCCGGGCCACACGCCGGGCAGCACGGTGGTGGTCGCCTCGTCGGGAGCCGAGCGGGCGATGATGCTCGGCGACGTCGTCCATTGCCCGGTGCAGCTCGTCGACGATGAGTGGGGCGCGCTGTTCGACTTCGACCCGGCGCTCGCGAAGCGCACCCGCAACGCGCTGGCGCGCGAGCTCGAAGGCGTCGATGTGGCGATCGCCGGCGCGCACTTCCCCGGCATGCAGTTCGGTCGCCTGCTCAGGGGCGAAGGCAAGCGGCAGTGGGTGGTCTGAAGGACCATCTCCGGCTTGGGATCACGGCCCCGCGGAGCGATACCGTGCACCGCGGCCGCGGGGCTCTCCGCGCGCCTGGGGGCGAGAGGGGTGGCATGAACGACGAGGCTTGGGTGGCGCCGGGTCCGGGCACCTGGGTGCAGGATCGGGCGCATCTGCCGGCATCGGTGACGCCACTGTTGCAAGAGCTGTACCCGGAGGGATTCGCTCGGGGCTTCGGCTCCGCACTGGCGCCCTACGGCGTGCTGATCGACGGCATGCGCCTCGCGTTCGTCAACGGCTTCCCCTACACGCAGCCCGTGCCGTTCGACCTCCCGGGGCCCGATGGTCCGAAGACACCCGGAGGAGATCGGCGCGGAGATCGGCCGGCGCACCGCCTTGGCCGACGCCGCGTTCGCGGAGCGCGTCTGGCGCGGCACCTTGCAGCATTGGGACGGCGAAGCCAAGCCGCGCGCCATCGCGAAGCACCGCGAGCTGGCGGCCGTCGACCTTCCCAGCCTCGATGACGACGAGCTCCGCGCCCATCTCCACCGATGCATCGATCACATGGCGCAGATGTGGGAGCAGCACCACACGTTCAACGGCGCCGCCCTCGTCCCCGTCGGCGATTTCGTGCTCCACGCGGCGACCTGGACCCGCCGAGACCCGGTGCCGATCTTCGCGGTGTTCGACGGCTGGTCGCCCGTGTCCGGCGTGCTCAACCCGGAGATCACACCCGCCGTCGAGGCGCTCCGTGCGGATCCGTCTGCCGCAGCCCTTCTGACCGGGGAGACGCCTGCTGCCGACAGGCTCGCCGAGCTGCGCGCACGGGTGCCCGCTGTCGACGCGTACGTGCTCGGGGTCGGCTTTCGCATCGCGGCGGGCTTCGATCTCACGAATCCGACCGTCATCGAACGACCGGACCTCGTGCTCGGGCGGCTCGCGGCCGCAGTCGCGTACGACGCCGATCACTCCACGGCCCGTGCCGACGCGTTGGCGGCCGAGCTGCGCGAAGCGGTGCCGGAGGAGGATCGGCCCCGCTTCGACGAGCTGCTCGCCGAGGCGCGCCTCGTCTACCGGTTGCGCGACGAGCGCGGCCTCTACAGCGACTCGTCCGCGGTCGGCCTCATGCGCCTCGCCCTGATCGAGCTCGGTCGCCGTCTGTTCGAGGCCGGCCGCATCGGCTTCCAGTACGACACCCTTGACCTCCGAGCGGCGGAGATCGACGCCATCCTCGACGGTTCGGCGGCGCCAACGGCGGCGGAGCTCACGGCACGCGTCGCGGCGCGTAAGTCGGCGAGCAAGCTCGGAGCGCCGCCCGTGCTCGGTCCGCCACCTCCTCCGCCACCGCCCGTCGACGGTCTCCCCCCGCCGCTCGCCCGTGTGATGAGCGCGGTCGGGTTCGTGATCAGCGGAGTCAGCGGAGAGGCGCCCGCGCCGGCGGGCGACGACCGGGTCGTCATCGGCATCGGTGGCAGCGCCGGCGTCTACGTGGGTACCGCCCGCATCGTGAGGAACTTCGACGACCTCTTGGAGCTGCAGGACGGCGACGTGCTCGTCACGTCTGCGACCGGCGAGTCGTTCAACTCGTTCCTGCACGTCGTCGGTGCGATCGTCACTGACCACGGCAGCTTCGCGTCGCACGCGGCGATCATGGGACGCGAGATGGGGTTCCCGGCGGTGGTCGGCACCGTGGACGGCACCCAGCGGATACCGACGGGCGCGCTCGTGCGAGTGGACGGCGCGGCCGGGACCGTGGAGCTCATCTGACTCCGACGAGGACCGGGCTGAGGCGTGTGATCACACGCCCTCGAGCACGGGCAACCGGCCGGACCGGATCGCCTCGGTGAAGGCCTCGTAGTCGCGCTCGTTCTGATCGGCGTAGCGCGTGGAGAACTCGACCAGTGCCTGGTCGAACCGATCCTTCTTGCCGAGGTATGCCGCGAGCGCGATCGGATCACCCGACCGTGCGTGCGCACGCGCGAGCGTGTGTCCGCAGAGACCTGCGTAGAGCGCGAGGTCTCCCGGACTCATCGTCTCGACCTCGGCCGAGCCTTTCATGTCGCGGAGCTGGCGCCAGTAGTGGTAGCGGTTGTCCTCGGCGCCCTTCGTCCACCCGAGGAAGATGTCGCTCGCGGCTTGCATCAGCCGCTGTCCGTGCACGACGCGTTCACCCGGTTGGTGGTAGAGGCTCTTCGGCAGGTGATCTTCGAGCACCGACGCGGACGCTTCCTTGACCTGCAGGAACAACGGGTCTTGCTCGTCGCGCCCCTGGAGCAGGACGATGAAGTTGCGGGTGCCCACGCTGCCGACGCCGACGACCTTGCGGGCGACGTCCACCACTTGGAACCGCTCGAGCAGCTGGCGGCGATCGTCTTGCAGGGTGGCGCGGTAGGCGCGGAACTGCTCGTGGACCAGGTGCTCGATCTGCTCGGCAGACATGCCGACGACGGCCGCGACGTCGGTCAACGGCATGATGATCGGCGGCTGATTGACGATGCGGTACGCGCCGTCGACGTACTCGGCGAGCTTCGAGAGGGCCTGCAGGCTGTCACGCGTACGCGCCTTCTCGGTGCTCTTCTTCGCTCGCTTCAGCCCCGCCGTTGTCTCCACCTTCTTGCCCGTGCGACCCATGTGTCGGAGGGCGGCGGTTCTTATGAAGCTCGTGAAGTCTCTCTCCGAGAAGCGGTCGTACCAGACCTGCATCGTGGGCAGGCCGGCAAAGTGGACCATCGCCTCCCGGTAGGAGGCCACACACGCGCGGGTCGCGTCGTCGATGTCGGCCGGGCGGAACGCATTGTTGCGGCCGGCAACGGCCACGCTCGCGGCGAGGCGCTTCACGTCGTACTCGAACGGACCGGGAAGCGTCTCGTCGAAGTCGTTCAGGTCGAAGACGAGGTCTCGCTCGGGCGAGGCATACAGGCCGAAGTTCGAAAGATGCGCGTCACCGCAAAGCTGGACGGTGAGGTCGGTCGTCGGCGTGTGCGCGAGATCAGCGGCCATGATCTTCGCCGCGCCCCGGTAGAACGTGAACGGGGAGACCATCATCCGCCCGTGTCGCACCGGCACAAGGTCCGGCTCGCGCGTGGCGTTCTGCTCCTCGAGCAGGGCGATGGGGTCCGCTCGGTCGCGGCCTTCCTCCCATGCTGCGTGACTCGAGGGCGCGACGCTCGTGCGAGCTTCCTTCCCCCGTGCGATTCGTTCCTCGACCGTCGGATGCTCGATCCGGGTCAACCGTCACCTCCGTAGTGTCGAACTCAGGGGCCTAATCTGCCGCGTCCTTGCTGGCCGCGCTCGCCGTAGCCTGACGACCGTTCCGAAGGGGGAGCCGTCGAAATGACTCTGACCGATGACACCGCTCGCGCCGGCACTGGTCGGGTTGACGAGCTCCGAGGGTGGCTCGCCGAGAACTGGGATCCGGATTCTGACGGTCGGGGAGTGGTGGGAGCGTCTCGGCATGGCGGGCTGGGCCGCACCGCTGCTTCCCACTGACGCCTATGGCCGCGGCCTCAATCGTGCGGACGCCATGGCCGTCGCTCGGACCATCGCCGACTTCGGTGCGCTCGGCGCGCCGTTCGGGATGGGCATCGGGCTCGTCGCGCCGACGCTCGTCACCCACGGCACGCGCGAGCAGATCGGCCGCTACCTGCCCGACATCGTCACCGGGCGCGTCTGGTGGTGCCAGCTCTTCAGCGAACCCGGGGCCGGATCAGATCTCGCGGGGCTGTCGACGAGAGCGGTGCGCGACGGAGACGTCTGGGTGATCAACGGCCAGAAGGTGTGGACCTCAGGTGGGCATTGGGCCGACCTGGGGATGCTGCTCGCCCGCACCGACCCGACCGCGCCGAAGCATCAGGGCATCACCTGGTTCGCGATCGACATGCACCAGCCGGGGGTGGAGGTGCGCACCCTGCGGGAGATGACCGGCGGCGAGATGTTCTGCGAGGTCTTCTTCACCGACGCCGTCGTGAGCGACGCGGCCCGCATCGGTGAGCGCAACAGGGGCTGGGAGGTCGCCAACACGACCCTCTTCCACGAGCGCGCCGGGATGGGCGCGGGCGGTGAGCGCGGCATGGGGGCCGGCGTGATGGCGCGGCCCGGCACCGTCGCCAACGATCTCGACAAGCGCGCCGGCGACTTCGTTCGGCCGCCCGCCAAGCGATCCTCGGGCGACGAGCCGCAGGGATACAGCTCATCGGCGCGCGTGTACATCGACCTCGCCCGCGACCTCGGCGTGGAACGCGATCCTGTAGTGCGCCAGGCTCTCGCGAAGTCCTACATGCTCGGCGAGCTGCAAAGGATGAACGCGCAGCGGCACAAGGCCGTGCGTGCGGCCGGCGGCGACATCCCGGGCCTCCCGAACTTCGGCAAGCTGCTGACGGCGCACCTCCTCCGGCACAACCGCGACCTCGCCATGCAGCTGCTCGGGGCACGCGGCATGCTCCACGGCTACGACGACACCCAGCGGGCGTCGCTCGCCGGTGCGCCCGGCGGTCGTGTCGCCCACGTCCTCACCGCCCAAGCCCTGCAAGCGCAGGCGTTGCCGATCTTCGGCGGCACCGATCAGATCCAGCGAAACATCGTGGCCGAGCGCGTGCTGGGTCTTCCGAAGGAACCGGGCGATCTCTCGCGACTGCCGTTCAACGAGCTCCCGAGGAACGGCTGACCTCGAATCGGTCACTGCCTTGCGGTCGCGGGCCGACCCCTGAAGCATTGCGGAATGCGGCGGCTGACGGCGTGTCTGGGCGTGTGGCGGATCGCCGTGTGTGCGCTCGCGCTCGGGGCGGTCGCGATCGGGTGCTCGGACGGGTCGGACGACGCTGCGACGGACAGCGCTGCGACGGATGGCGCAGCGACGGGCGGCGCAACGACCGACCGTTGCCTCCTGCGGCTGCACGGCAAAGGAGGTGCCGGCGCCGAGACCGTCATCGAGGACGACATCAGCGTCGTCTCGCCGGACGGCAACGCTGAGGGGTGGGGCGCCCGCCAGTGGCTCTACTTCCCCGACGACGAGTACGTCGCCGCGCGAACAGTGGTCGAGGACGCCATCACGGAGTGCGACCAGGTGATCATCAACGGGTTCTCCAATGGCGGGGCGTTCGCGGCGAAGCTCTATTGCCGCGGCGAGACGTTCGGTGGCCGGGTCGTCGGAGTGGTCGTCGACGACCCGGTGGTCGACACCGCCGTCGAGGGGTGTGCACCTGACCCCTCGGTCGACGTGACGCTCTACTGGACCGGAGCACTGGAAGCACAAGCTCAGCCGGGCTGGGACTGCTCCGAGGCGGACTGGACCTGCGAAGGCGGCCGCACGATCGGCATCGACGCCTACGCCGAAGCGCTTCGCACCCAGGCCCAGGCAAGCCCGTTCGAAGACCACCAATGGTTCCTCGACGCCCCCGAGCTGTCGGATTGGCGCTGACCCGACGACGAGAGGAGCGTCCGATGCCGGAAGAGTTCGAAGGCGATCTCGCGGGAGCCGTGTTCTGGGGCGCCGATCTCAGTGGCGCTCGCTTCCGCGACGTCAATCTCACCGACGCGCGGATCAGCCACGCCTGGGTTGTCAACGTCGACATCGACGCGCTGGTCGAGAACCTCGTGGTCAACGGCGTCGACGTCACGGCGTACGTGAACGAGCGCGACCCGTGGTACCCGCTGCGCGCGATGCTCCGGCCGTCGAACCCCGAGGACATGCGCGCGACGTGGGCGGCGCTCGAAGACGAGCTGGCGAAGACGATCAACCGAGCACAAGCTCTCCCCGAAGACAGGTTGCACGAGTCGGTCGACGGAGAGTGGACCTTCGTCGAGACCCTGCGACACCTCGTCTTCGCGATGGACAAGTGGTTCACGGCGCCGATCCTCGGACGAGCCCTTCCACCCGATGGGGTTGCCGAACACCGGCTCCCTCGAGTTCCCGTGGCCCGGACTCGATCTCGAAATGACGCCGTCTGTCTCGGAGGCTCTCGCAGTGCGCGCCGATCGCGCTGCGCGCTTCGACGACTATCTCGTCTCGGTCTCGACGGCCGACTTCACACAGCCGATCGACGTGCTCGAGAACGGCACGAACCCGCTGGTGGAGTGCCTGTTCACGGTCTTCGAGGAGGAGTTCTGGCACAACCGCTATGCAGCGCGCGACCTGACGCAACTGGAGGCGGCGACATAGGACCGTCGCACCTGCGTCATCGACCGGGGCGGTCGAGACGTTTTTCGAGCCGGACGGCGTTCGGAGGCGCGGGCGCGAGCGAGCGGCGGAAGCCGGCGCGTTCGTACATCGAGATGTTGCGAGTGCTGCGGGCGCCCGTGAAGAGCGTGATCGACTCGACGTCCTCCGGGGCGTTGGCTTCGGCGAGCCGGAGCAACCATCCACCGAGACCCCGTCCGGCGAGGTCCGGCGCAACCATCAGCCGGCCGATGTCCCAGGTTGAGCCCTCTCGCCGCGCGCGGACGGCGCCGACGAGACGCCCGGCTACCCGTACGGTGCACGTCATCCACTCCTCGAGCCACGCACGCACGTCGTCGAGGGACTCGTGCAGTGCAGCGATGTCAAGAGTGTCGTTCGCGATGGCCTCCTCGACCCAGCAACACCGCTGGAGTACGAGGAGCTCTGCGGCATCGTTCGGGGTGGCTCGGGAGAGCACCCCGCCCTCGACCGGAAGACCCTCGAACTCGCTCAACGACATGCCCGAATCATCGTTGATCACCGGGGCCGGGCACGCGATCGGTCAGCGACCCAACCTCGACAGCTCCCATTGCGGCTCCCGGTACGGTGCGGTCGTGAGCGACCCGCCCGGGCAAGCCCCGGTTCCCACGCTGTACGAGTGGATGGGTGGTGACGCGGCGTTCAGCCGGATGATCAATGCGTTCTACGACCGCGTCGAACGCGATGACCTCCTGGCGCCGTTCTTCCCCGGCGGAGTCGAGCGCGGCGCATCGCGATCACGTCGCCGCGTGGTGGAGCGAGGTATTCGGCGGGCCCGCCCGCTACACCGCCGAACTCGGCGGGTACGAAGCGATGCTCGCCCATCACAAGGAGCTGGCCATCACCCCTGGCCAGCGCCACCGATTCGTGTCCTTGATGAGCCTCGCCGGCGACGACGCCGCTCTTCCCGACGATCCGGAGTTCCGCTCCGCGCTGATCGCCTACCTGGAGTGGGGGACGCGACTCGCCTTGCTCAACTCCCAACCTGGCGCCGACGTCGTCGAGCATGCGCCGGTACCTCGCTGGGGCTGGGGCGAGGCTCCGCCGTACGAGCCCACTTGACGAGTCGCGATCAGTCCCTACGAGGCGATGGGTCTGGCGGTTGAGCCCGAGTCGCGTTGAGGGGGCGCAGTAAGTGGCAGCCTTTGGCCCACACAAGAGGGGAGCGGCATGAGATACGCGATGTTCGACCAGATCGAGATCACGGGGCAGCCGCTCGGGCAGCTGTACAAGGAGCGGCTCGAGATGATCCGCGCGCTCGACGAGGCCGGGTTCGCGTACTACTTCAAGTCAGAGCACCACATGATCCCGCTCGACTCGATCCCGCAGATCGGGTTGCTGTTCGCAGCTGCCGCTCAGTGCACGCAGCGCATCCGCCTCGGCTCGCTCGTCTATCTGCTGCCGTTCCACCATCCTCTGCGGCTTGCGGAGGAGATCTGTTCGCTCGACCACATGCTCGAAGGTCGCTTCGACGTCGGCGTGGGTCGAGGCATCAGCTTGCCCGAACACGAGCTGTGGGGCCTCGACTCGAACAGGATCGCGGCCAACTACCAGGAAGCGCTGGCCGTGCTCCGTGCCGCCCTGACCAGCGACACGTTGTCGTTTCAGGGTGAGGCGTACACGTTCACCGACGTGCCGATCATGCTTCGGCCGTTCCAGCAGCCGATGCCCCCGCTCTGGCATCCCGGCAACTTCGAGGCCGCGGCCAAGGAGGGAATGAACACCATCGTCGTCGGGCCGCCGTCGATGGTTGCCGAGCAGGTCGCGAAGTACCACGCGGCGTGCGAGGCAGCCGGATGGAGCGGCGGCACGGTCGGCGGGATCAACTCGATCATCGTCGCCCCGACCGACGCCGAGGCGTTGTCGATCGCCCGACGCGCGTGGCCAGTGTTCACCGACCACCTCACGCCGTTGTTCCGCAAGTGGGACATCCCGCCGCCCGGCGATCCCACACTCGGCGGCGATGTCGACCTCGCACTGCAGCTCGGTGCGCTCGTCGCGGGTTCACCGACGACGGTCGCGGAACGGCTTGCCGAGTTCGAGGAGAGCGCGGGCACCGACCTGCATCGTCGGCAAATTCACCCTCGGCGATCTCAGTCACGCCGAGCTGATGCGTTCCATCGACCTGTTCGCCAGCCATGTGATGAAGCGCTGAGCGACCTCAGCTGTGCCCTCAGCTGTGCCAGTCGACGAGCACCTCTGGCAGTGGCCCTTCCGGAGGTGCCGCGAGGTCGACGCCGGTCACGTCCTTCACCTGTGCTCTGAACCAGGTCACGAACTCGGAGTTGTCGACGGCGAGGTCTTGGAAGGCCTGCTCGACGTCGCCTTCGAACCAGACCACCATGACGCTCCCCATCGGCGTCTCCTGCATGGCCCACGTCTCGCGCGTGATCTTCGAACGCGCCTGGAGCGCCTTGAAGTCGGCGCTTCGGTCACCGAGCACGTCGGCCGCGAAGGCGCGCGCCGCGCCTTCCTTGCCCGCCTGAATCGGGAAGATCCCGTTGAACACGGCCACGATGCACCTCCATGTTGGGAACACGCCATCGGTTGGCGCGACAGACTCTCACGTCATGGCTCTCGTGTCGTTCGCTCAGCGGTTGACCGATCTCGCGGCTGCCGATCCGGACTTTCCGGCCGTCACGTGCGGCGGCCGCACCGTCTCGCGAGGCGAGCTGCAGCGACTCGGCAACCGGTTCGCTCGCGACCTCCAGTCGCGTGGCGTCGGCGTGGGCGACTTCGTGACGGTTGCGCTGCCGAACTCGATCGACTGGTTCGTGGCGTATTCGGGCTGTTGGAAGACCGGCGCTGTGCCGCAACCGGTATCGGCGAGGCTGCCGGCCCGCGAGCTCGCGGAGATCGTCGCGCTCGCTGAGTCCAAGGTCGTGGTGGGTGCCGAGCCCGACAGCTTGCCCGGAACGGTCTGCCTGCCGGTCGGCTACCAGCCCCCCACGGCTCTCGACGATGGCCCGCTCCCCGACGCGATCTCGCCCGCGTGGAAAGCGCCGACATCGGGTGGTTCGACTGGCCGGCCGAAGCTCATCGTCGCGGGCGACGCGTCGGTCCTCGACGACGACGCTCCGCCGGCGCTCGGGCTGCAACGCGACGGATGCATGGTGATGCCGGGCCCGCTGTACCACAACGGCCCCGCGGTGTGGTCGTGCCAGTCGTGGCTCGCGGGAAGTCACGTCGTGCTGCACGAGCGCTTCGACGCCGAGCGAGTGCTCGCCGACATCGAGCACTACCGGGCGGATCTCATCTACGTCGTCCCCACGATGATGAAGCGGATCTTGCGGCTGCCCGACGAGGTGCGCCTCGGGTACGACCTCTCCTCGTTGCGCGTCGTGTGGCATCTGGCCGAGCCGTGCCCGATGTGGTTGAAGGAAGCGTGGATCGACTGGCTCGGCGCGGAGAAGATCTTCGAGCTGTATGCGGGCACCGAGGCGCAGGCGATCACCGTCATCACGGGCACCGAGTGGCTCGAGCACCGCGGGTCAGTCGGCCGCCCGAGCTCGGGGGAGTTCAAGGTCACCGACCCGGACGGCAACGAGCTGCCGGTCGGCGAGATGGGCGAGATCTGGCTGAGGCCCACTCGTGAGACCGCGACGTACCACTACAAAGGCGCTGAGCCCCGCACCCTCGACGGCGGCTGGGAGTCACTCGGCGACATGGGCTGGTTCGACGCCGACGGCTACCTCTACCTCGGGGACCGCATGCAGGACATGATCCTGTCGGGCGGCGCGAACATCTATCCGGCCGAGGTCGAGGCCGCGCTTCAGGAGCACCCCGGCGGTGAAATCGGTCTGCGTGATCGGACTGCCCGACGAGGACAAGGGCAATGTCGTGCACGCGATCATCGAGGCTGAGCCCGGCGCGATCGACGAGCACGAGCTGCTGGAGTTCGCGGCCGAGCGACTCGCCAAGTACAAGCTGCCCCGCACGGTGGAGTTCGTCGACACCCCGCTCCGCGACGACGCCGGCAAGGTGCGGCGGGCCGCGCTTCGGGCGGAACGCCTCGCCGCAGAGTCGTGACCATGCCGCGCACTCGTTGCTCTTCGTATCGAGAGAGGCAGGCCGCCCGACAGGCCGACGATGAAGCCGCGTTGTGGCGCTTTCATCGAGCGGTTGCCAGAGTCGCGGTGGTGGACTCGATCCTCGCCGACTACGCCACGTCGTACTGCGGGCTTCCCGTTCGCCGGCGCGACGTCCTTCCATTGCAGTCCGCGGTGGAAGTGCCCGGCGTGACGTGGACGATCGACGGCGAGGTGATGGTCGAGTTTCTCCCGGACGAGCACGGCCCCGGTCGGCTCATCGTCCGCGAGATCGCGCTGCTGAGCTCAGTGAAGAAGCAGCTGCGGTCCCGACACGTCAGGATCGAGTACCTCCCCACGTACGGTGCGTGACTTCACTCGACGTTGACCTCGCCGACACATTCGGACACCACGCTGGAGGCATGGACAGAGACCACGTGATCCGTCGGCGCATCGCGCTCGTCGCGCACGACAACAAGAAGCAGGATCTGCTCGGGTGGGCCAAGTACAACGCCCCGGTCCTCGCCAAGCACGACCTCTACGGAACGGGGACGACGGGCCGGCTGGTGCAGGAGCAGCTCGGACTCCCCGTCACGCGGTTTCAGAGCGGACCTCTCGGCGGCGATCAGCAACTGGGTGCGCGCATCGCGCAGGGGGAGATCGACCTCGTGCTTTTCTTCTGGGATCCTCTCGAACCCCAGCCGCACGATCCCGACGTCCGCGCGCTGTTGAGGATCGCCGTCGTCTGGAACATTCCGATCGCATGCAATCGCGCGACGGCGGACTACCTCATTTCGTCACCGTTGTTGTCGAGCGGCTACCAACGCGACGTACCCGACTACGACCCGAGCGAGCTGGCCGATCCGATCGCGCACCTCGCGACCTAGGCCGACGGTCGGGGCATCGGCTGGTCCCCGGTGTCGGGTGACTCGCCGGTGTCCACGAGGTTCTGCGCGACGTCGCGCAGCTTTTCGTTGAGATGCTGAGAGGCTCGGCGCAGGATGTCGAACGCCTCATCTGCACTGACTCTCTCGCGCTCCATCAGGATCCCCTGGGCTTGGCCGATCAGCTCGCGCGACACGAGCGCGTTCTTCAGGTTCAGGTTCTGCGATTGGACTTCTTCTCGCTGGGCCGCAGCCGCGATCGCAGCGCCCGCGAGCGCAGCCAGGATCGTTCCTTTTGCACGGTCTGTGGCGCCGAACGCCTCCGGCAATCGGGCGTACAGGTTCAACGCCCCGCGCAAGCCGTCGGAGCTCAGCGGACAACCGAGCACCGTGCGGATGCCTCTCGCTGCGGCCTCCCCTGCGAACCTCGGATAGCGCGTGTCGTCGGTGAGATCGCCGACGTAGACCACGGCGGCAGATGATGCGGCGTCCAGGCAAGGGCCCTCGCTCAGCTGGTGCTGTAGGCGATC
Organism: uncultured Acidimicrobiales bacterium; assembly: GCA_963747215.1. Classification (GTDB taxonomy): domain Bacteria; phylum Actinomycetota; class Acidimicrobiia; order Acidimicrobiales; family DATKAS01; genus DATKAS01. The sequence continues at coordinate 39,451 of CAVVET010000006.1, read as the reverse complement.
GAGACCGATCACCGCGTCATCGGTGTGCGCCACCGTTCGCACCTCGTGACCGTCGACCACGAACACACCCGCCGAATCGCAGCCGTCCATCGTCGAGACCGCCGTCGAGACCACCCGGTGGAGGGTCTCCTCGAGGGTGCTGCCCGACAACACCGCGTTCGCGACGTTCGCGATCTCGGCGACGAGGTCGTCGGTTGTGCCCTCGATGTCGTCCACTTCAGTCGGCCCCAAACGCGTGTGCGGAATCGACGTGGCTGGTGCGCCCAACCTGGGCCGAGAGAGTACCCTCGGCCCAGGCACCTTCGACAGCGAGGGTTTCGACTCGGCGTTGCCACGTCGGAATCGGAGAAGCGCTCCATGTCGCAGCGGTGCCTCCTCGCCGTCGAGGCCTGACCGTCGTGCCGGACGCGCCCGACGATCGCCTCAACGTGGCTCGTATCGATGCCGGGCTGACCGTCGCGCGAGCTGTGGCTGCGGTACTTCGGGCTGGGCGGGATGGGCACAGCTGTCGAGCTCGAGGCCCATCTCTTCGGCGCGCTCCCGCCCACCGATCACGACCACGACCTCATCGCGCACGCGCTGAACGAGAGATTCGTCGAGCTCGGCGGCAACCATCCCGTGCCCTACGTGAACTGAGGCGCCGTGTCCAACGCCCTACTTGACCGACCCGAGTCGACGCTTCGCCCGCCCTCACCTGTTCCTCCGCCGCGGTCGGGTCTTTGCTGGACGACGATCGCCGGCCTCGGGCTCATCCATCTCGCGGGGCTCGCGGGAGTCGTCTGGATCGTCGTGAACCCGTCGGTCGCCACGTTGGCGCTGGCCGTCGCGCTCTATGTGCCGTGTGGACTGTCCATCACGGCTGGCTATCACCGGCTCTTCGCGCACCGTAGCTATCGCCCGGCGCCGCCGGTCCGGTGGGCGCTGCTCACCTTTGGCGCGGCGACATTCCAGAACTCCGCACTCTCGTGGAGCGCTGACCATCGTGCGCACCATGTCGACACGGACGGCCCCGGCGACCCGCACGCGGTGACGCGGGGAGCGTGGTTCGCCCACATGGGTTGGCTGTTCAGGCGCCGGGAAGCGTCGGCCGATCTGACGCGGCTGAGCGATCTCCACGCCGTGCGCAGCATCCGCATCCAACATCGCTTCTATCTGGTGCCCGCGATCGGGGTCGGGCTCGTGCTTCCCATGGTCATCGCCGCGCAGTGGGGCGACCCGTGGGGTGGGCTGCTCGTCGCGGGCTTTCTCCGGGCTGCCGTGATGCTCCAGGCGACGTTCTGCGTGAACTCGCTCGCCCACCTGGTAGGCAAACGCCGCTATGACGCGCGTTCGTCGGCGCGAGACAGCTTCGCCACCGCGCTCATCACGTTCGGCGAGGGATATCACAGCTTCCACCACCGCTTTCCGTTCGACTACCGCAACGGGCCCCGGTGGTGGCAGTTCGACCCGGGAAAGTGGCTGATCTGGACTCTCAGTCGCGTGCACCTCGCCGACCGGCTGCGCAGTGCTTCGGCCGACAGCATCGTGAAGGCGGCCGCGACAGCCAGCCGCTCCTGACGCTGGGTCAGTCGGTCGCGGGTCAGTCTGTTGCGGGTCAGTCGGTTGCGAGCTGTGCGAGCAACGCGTCCTTCGCCCGCTCGAACTCTTCGAAGTCGATCTCGTGTGCGTCGAACTGCGCGTGCACCTGCTCCAGCCGGCTGAGCAGCTGGTCGTTCGCGATCGCCGGTGCGCTGACCGCAACAGCCGCGGTGGCGTCCGAGTCGGCGTGCCGTTGACGCCGCTCGCGCTTCTCGTCGGCGCGGTCGCGCTTCGCCTTGTCGATGTCGCGCTTCATCCTGCTTGGATTCGCCATGGCCCTGCCTCGATCGTCCTGGAAGGTCGAATGCTGCGCTTACCGCCGAGCGACGTCGCATTCGGTGTTCGAGGACTTCACGGTACCAACAGGTACGACGATCCCCTCATCAGGAGACCGCCTGTCGCGGGCCGCCTTCAAGATGTGGTTCAGCCCACTCCCGCTGTAGCCGCCGTGACCTGCACCGCCCTGGCTGGGGCGTGGCTCACGTCAGCTTCCGTGAGCTCGTCGGTCCAACACGCGAACTCGAGCAGGATGCCGTCAGGGTCGAAGAAGTAGACCGACCGGATGAACACGTCGTCGGTCATGACTGGGGTGACGCCGCGCTCGCTGCGATCGTGGTTCATGATCTCGCTGCACTCGATGCCCTTGTCGATGAGCCTCTGCCGGTACGCCTCGATCTTGTCCGCCGGCACGTCGAACGCCACGTGGTTCATCGAGCCGATCGCCGTCGTCAGATCGCCCACGCCTGGCAGCGCAGCCGGCGACGAGACGCCGGGCATCGGCTCGGGCGCGTTCGCGAACCAGAAGAACGCGAGCGAGTCGCCGTTGCCGATGTCGAAGAAGAAGTGCTGCCCCGCGCCGCCCGGGAACTCGATCGTCTTGATGAGCGGCATGCCGAGGACGTTCTCGTAGAAGTCGACCGTCTTCTCCATGTCGCGGCAGACCAACGCCAGGTGGTTCAGGCCGCCGAGCTGGAACTGGGAGTTCTTCTTCGTCATGCCCCCAGCGTACGTCCGGGGAGCCGTCACTTGCCGATCTCGCTCGGGCGGACGCCCTCGAGCTTTCGGTGATCCCAGGACACGACCCGTTCGGGATGCACCGTGATGCCGACCCGTTCGGGGACGAGCGCAGCGACGGTCGCTCGCAGGTCGTCGTCGAGGTAGCCGGCAGCCCGCTCGAACAGCGCCAAGCCGACCCGGAGGGAGGCATCGTCGTCGGGGGTGAGCTCGGCGTGCCCGGAGAGCTGCACGGCCCGCATCTCGGGGAACGTCGCCCCATCCTCGATGAGGCACGTCATCCTCGGATCACGGCGGAGATTGACCACCTTCCGCGACCTGGGATCGGTCCAGATGGTGAGCAGCCCACCGATCACGACATAGGACATCGGAACCAGGTGAGGCGTGCCGTCGGCGTTGATGGTGCCCACCTGAGCGCGGCGCTTCTCCGCGAGAAACGCAGCGACTTCGGCGTCTGACATCGCCATCAAGTCGCGCTGCGACATCAGCGTCTCCTCACCTTCAGCCGAAGGTGTAGTGCTCTTCCATCTGTGCGCGCACTGCAGCCATGTGGCCCGTGTACTTCGGGAACCCGCCGTTGTAGTTGCCGTCCTGGCGGCGGTTGAACTCGCCCTCGAAGTTGTAGTAGCCGGGCGTGCATTCGGCGTTGCGTGAGGTCTTGCCTCGATGGGCGATGACCTCTTGGACCCACCACTCCTCAGCGTCGTACGTGACGTCGATCGTCGTGTTTCCGGCGCGACGCGTGTAGTCGATGCACGCCGCGATGTGGTCGCCTTGAGCCTGCAGCACGTCGGTGAGATTGAAGTTGAACGACGCCTGGTAGCCACCCATGATGAACAGGTTCGGGTAGCCATGCGAGTGGATGCCGAGCAACGTACGGACGCCGTCGCGGTACTTGTCGTTGAGCTCGACACCGGTCTCGCCGATGATCTGGTTCCAGATGCCGGTCTTCTGCACCTCGAACCCGGTGGCGTAGATCAAGAGGTCGAGCTCGTACTCGACGCCGTCGAAGATCGGACCTTTCGGCCCGATCTCGGTGATGCCCTTGCCGTGCGTGTCGACGAGGTGCACGTTCGGTCGGTTGAACGACGGCAGGTACTCGTTGTGGAAGCACGGCCGCTTGCACATGAACATGTACCAGGGCTTGAGGGCGTCGGCGGTCACCTGGTCCTCGACGATCTCGTCGATGCGGCGATGGATCCGCATCATGTAGTCGATGTTGGCGTTCTCCTGGCGGCGGATCTTCTCCTCGCGCGACATCGCCTCGCGCTCTTCGACCTGCATCGCGCTCGAGGGGAGGTGCGGTCATCGCCTTCTGCCGGCGCTTCGCCTGCCAACCGGGCTTGAGCTTCGCGGCCCACTCCGGATCGGTCTCCCAGTCGTTCTTGATGTCGATCGACGAGGGGGTGCGTTGGAAGACGTACAGCTCCTTCGCGTTCTCGGCGAGGTTCGGGATCGCCTGCACGGCGGTGGCACCCGTGCCGATGATGCCGACGACCTTGTCGTGCAGGAGCTCGAGGTTCGCCCCCGTGTACTCGTAGTCCCACCTGGACGTGTGGAACGAGTGCCGGGCGAATGTCTCCATGCCGGCGATCTTCGCCAGCTTCGGCTTCGACAGCGTGCCATTGGCGCAGATGACGAACCGCGCCCGCATCGTGTCGCCGCGGTCGGTCGTGAGGTGCCAGAGCTGCTCGTCGCCATGCCACACCGTCGACGTGACCGTCGTCTGGAACACGGCGAGCTCGTACAGGTCATAGCGACGGGCAATGGCGCGGCAGTGCTCGAGGATCTCCCATCCCTCGGCGTAGTGACGCGTCGGCACGTAGCCCATCTCGTCGAGCAGCGGCAGGTAGTCGTACGCGATGACGTCGCACGCCACGCCGGGATAGCGGTTCCAGTACCAGGTACCGCCCACGTCGCCACCTCGCTCGACGATGCGGATCGACTCGACGCCGACCTCGCGCAGCCGTGCGGCTGTGAGCAGCGCCGAGAAGCCGCCGCCGATGAACAGCACCTCGACCTCGTCGTCGATCGGTTCGCGCTCGACGATCTCCTCGACGTAGGGGTCGGCGGCATAGCGCGCGAAGTCGCCGGCGAGCTCCGACGTGAACTGCGCGGTGCCCTCCGGCCGGTACGCGAGGCGCAGGTCTCGCTCCTCGGCGAACCGGCGCTTGATCTCGTCGTAGTACTGCTGCGAGCGCTCCGCCGTCACGTGCAGACTTTGTCACAACCGGCTTCTGCTACACCTACTCCCGGTGGGGATTTCTCGGGCGCTTGGCGCCTCGCTCGTGTTGACGCTCGCCGCCTGCTCGTCGGGGAGCGAGTCGGGGAGCGAGTCGAGCAGCCCGACAACCGCAGCCGCCGCGACCACCACGACGATCGCCGTCCAGGCGCCCAGCCCCGGGGCGCTGCTCGCCGTCGTCGGGCGATGGCGTCAGCAGTACGACGTCCCCGGAGCGGTCGCCGCCGTCCAAGTCGGCACCGAGCCACCCGTCATCGTCGCGAGCGGCACCGACGCGAGGACGGGTGCCCCGCTCGATCCGCACGTTCCGTTCCCCGTGGCGAGCATCACCAAGACCTTCGTCGGAGCGCTGATCCTTCAGCTCGTGGACGACGGTGAGCTGGCTCTCGACGACCGCGTCGCGACGTACGTGCCGGGCTTCCCGAACGCGGAGCGCATCACGCTCCGTCAACTGCTGACCCACACGAGCGGCATCCCGCCCGAAGGCGACGACGCTGGCCCCTCGCCGTACAGCGATGTGTTCGAGGACCTGCTCGTGGCAAACCTCGACAAGTCGTTCACGCCCGACGAGGTCCTCGCGTTCGTCCGCGACCGACCTCTCTCCTTCGACCCGGGCACGGGCGTCGAGTACAGCAACGTCAACACGATCCTGCTGGCGAAAGTCGTCGAGGCGGTCACCGGCAACGACTTGACGACGGCGTTCCACGAGCGGCTGATCGCTCCACTGGGCCTCACGCACACCTACTACGGCGCGACCGAGACGGGGGAGACGCCGGCGTCGGGCGTGTTCACGCTTGTCGACGGAGGCCCGCTGGTCAACACCGCCGACTTCCCCTCGCCGCGGGCTGCTGAGCCTGCTCGGCGCGGCGGGAGGGCTGATCTCGAACGTCGACGATCTCTTGACCTGGGGGACGGAGTATCTGCGTGCCGGCGCCCTCGGACATGTCGATCTCGCGCAGAGCCGATTCGAGGTCGACGCCCAGGGCCTCGGTCTCGGGGTCGTCGTCTTCGGAGCCGGTGTCGGCGGCTGCGTCTTCAGCCGTGGCTGCACGCCCGAGACCGCTCTCATCGGTGTCATGGGCACTGGTGGGCTGCCCGGTACGAACAGCGTGGTCGCGTACTTCCCCGAGTGGGACGTGACGATCGTGGGAATCGCCAACAGCAGCCTGTCCGACGTCGACCACGAGCTTCTCGGCCTCCTGCTCGACGAGGTCGTGGGCCATCAGGTCTCGTAGCGCCAGTCGACGCTCTACGGTCGGGGCTATGAGCGACTCGGTCCGCCCGTTCACCGTGGCGATCCCGGACAGCGACCTCGACGACCTCAGGGCCCGCCTGCGCAACACGCGGTGGGGTGACGCCGAGGTGGTCGACGACTGGTCGCAGGGCATCCCCTTTGCATATGTGCAGGAGGTCGCGGCCTACTGGGCCGAGAAGTACGACTGGCGGGCCCGCGAGGCGCTGCTGAACCGGTTCGATCAGTTCGTCACCGAGATCGACGGGATCGACATCCACTTCCAGCATGTCCGTTCGCCGCACGCGGACGCGTTGCCGCTCCTCCTGTCGCACGGATGGCCCGGCTCGATCGTCGAGTTCCAGAAGGTGATCGAGCCGCTGACGAATCCCACTGCGTTCGGCGGGGACGCGGCCGATGCATTTCACGTCGTCGTGCCGTCGTTGCCCGGCTTCGGGTTCTCCGGCCGCCCGACGACGACTGGGTGGGGAGTCGAACGCATCGGGGCGGCATTCGCCGCACTCATGGCGCGCCTCGGCTACACGCGATACGTCGCGCAAGGCGGCGACTGGGGATCGGCAATCACGTCGGTTGTCGGAGCGACCGATCCGCAGCACTGCGCAATGATCGGCCTGACGCTCGCGATGTCGGCCCGTCCCACCGGCGAGCCGAGCACCCCTGCCGAGCTCCACGCCGTCGAGCGCATCCAGTACTACATGCAGTGGGACTCGGGTTACTCCACCCAGCAGCGCACGCGTCCCCAGACGCTGGGGTACGGACTCACCGATTCGCCCGTTGGTCAACTGGCGTGGATCCTCGAGAAGTTCTGGGCGTGGACCGACTGCGACGGGCATCCCGAGAATGCCATCACCCGCGACGAGCTGCTCGACAACGTGATGCTGTATTGGCTGCCGCGCACCGCGACGTCGTCGGCCCGCATCTATTGGGAGAGCTTCGGACGCGGAAACCGACCGACGGTCGGCGTGCCGACCGGTTTCGCCGTGTACCCGAAGGAGATCGTGCCCCCCGTGCGGGAGTGGGTGAAAGAGCTCTATCCGAACGTGGTCCACTGGCGGGAGTACGACAAGGGCGGCCACTTCGCCGCATTCGAGGTACCGGAGACGTTCGTGCGCGATCTGCGCGAGTGCTTCCTCCAGGCAAGGAGGTCATCGTGAAGACGGTGTTCAAGCTGTTCGGCGGCATCTTCGTCGCCGTGCTCGCCCTCGGTGTCGTCTTCCTCGAGGGGATGCGGCGGAAGTCGCCGGTCGTGCTCGATGCCGTCCGCAAGACGAGCCGAGCGACCAAGCAGGTGGTGCTGAAGTCTGCGGGTACCGCGGGCGCATCGTCATCGGTCATCCATCACGTCGGCCGCAAGTCCGGCACCATCTACCAGACGCCGATCGACGCGGTGCCGACCGACGACGGGTTCGTCATCGCGCTGCCATACGGGGACAACACCGACTGGCTCAAGAACGTGCTCGCGAGCGGCTCCGCGACGATCGTCCACGACGGCACGACCCACGCCGTCGGCAAGCCTGAGATCGTCCCTCGAGTCGAGGCGGAGCACCTGTTCCCCGAATCGACCCAGCGGACGCTCCGCCTGTTCAAGGTCGACATCTGTGTGCGGGTTCGTCACGAGGCTTGAGCTCACTGCCGCGAATAACGTGCCCGACGTGACGCTCACCGCACCGTTCGACCCCCACACCGACCTGGCCAAGCGAGCGGCGGCGATGCTCCCGTTGCTCGACCGATGCCAGGCGTACTCCGACGAGGCCGGCGAGCTCGCGGCCGAGGTCGTCGAGGCGTTCCACCGGGACGGCATGTTCCAGATGTGGGTGCCCCGCGGGCTCGGCGGCTCCGAGCTCGGCCCTCTCGACTCGCTCGAGGTGCTCGAGATCACCTCGTATGGCGACCCGTCGGCGGGATGGGTGCAGATGGCCTCGTGTCTCTCGACCGGCACCGCGGCCGCCTACCTCGGACCGAACGCCGTGGCCGAGCTCTTCGTCGACGGCGGATATCCGGTGATCGCGGGGCAGGGCACCCGTCCCGGTGTCGCGCACAAGGTCGAGGGCGGCTACCGGCTCACCGGCGAATGGAGCTTCGGATCCGGACTGAAGCACGGCACCTACATCCACTCCCTCGCCATCATCGAGGAGACCGGCGAGCCCCGGATCTTCGTGACTCCGGTGGACGGAGCCGACCTCAAGCAGGACTCCTGGAATGTGCTCGGCCTGCGCGGCACGGGCAGCATCGACTACACGATCACGGACCTGTTCGTGCCCGAAGAGTTCTGTCACTTCGCCTTCACTCGAGATGGAAGTCGGGGCGACATCTACCGGCTCGGCATCATCGCGCTCGCCGTCGTATGCCATTCGGGGTGGGCGATGGGTGTCGGACGCCGACTGCTCGACGAGCTGAAGACACTCGTGCAAGCCAAGCAGGGCCGTGCCGGCAGCATCGCGGACTCCGATCATTTCCAAACCCAGTTCGCGGAAGCCGAAGCGAGCTTTCGTGCGGCACGTGCGTTCGTCTTGGAGTCGTGGCGCGACGTGGAGCGGACGTTTTCCGCGGGCGAGCCGATCTCTGTGCGCCAGGACACGCTCGTGCGTCTCGCACTCGGGCACATCACCAAGACGCTGCTCGACGTCGCCAACTTCGTGTATCTCGCCGGCGGCACGACGGCGCTGCGCAGCGGGACGATCGAGCGCATGGTGCGTGACGTGCACGCCGGCACGCAGCACGTCACGTCGGGTCCCGGAGCGTGGCGGAACTGCGGGCGCGAGCTCGCGGGGCTCGCGTCGGGCATGCACTGGATCCTGCTCGACCTGGTTCCCGACGAGGATTGAGAGGTGCATCGCGGCTGGCTGCTGGACGAGGTCGCCAGCGCAGGACGTGAGAACCTCGACCCCGGCCACGTTGCGCGCTACGACGCCAAGGAGGATGCCGCGGCGCTCGACGAGGTCGCAGTGCTTCGCCGGCTGGGGCTCGACGCGCGATCGGTGGTCGTGGACGTCGGCGCCGGCACTGGGCAGCTCACGCTCGCCGTCGCGCCCGAGTGCGCACAAGTCGTTGCCGTCGATGTCTCGCCGGTGATGCTCGAGTCGCTCCGCGCTCGGATACGTGAGAACGGGCTCACGAACGTGGAGGTTGTCCAGGCCGGCTTCCTCACCTACGAGCACAGCGGGCCCCCCGTCGACTTCGTCTACTCGCGCTATGCCCTGCACCATCTCCCGGACTTCTGGAAAGCAGCGGCCCTGAACCGCGTCCGAGGAGCCCTCAAGGACGGGGGAGTGCTACGGCTCTGGGATGTCGTGTACGGCTTCGAACCCCATGAGGTCGAGCAGCGCATCGAGGCGTGGTGTGCCACCGGCGCAGACGATGTCGAGGTGGCATGGACGCGGGCGGAGCTCGAAGAGCATGTGCGCGACGAGCACTCCACCTTCACCTGGCTACTCGAGCCGATGATCGAGAGGAGCGGCTTCACGATCGAAGATTTCGCCTATTCGGACGACGGCATCTTCGCGAAGTACGTTGCCCGCGGTCTGACCCCCGCCTACTCGAGGAGGAGACCGAATGAGGCTGTCGATCTGGCCGAACGCGTCGCAGCCCTGGGACGTGATCGTCGAGGAGGTGCGCGCGGCCGAGAGCGCGGGATGGGACGGCGTCTACGTCGCAGACCACTTCATGCCCAACTTCGGCGACGTCACAGGCCCGACGGGGGAGTGTGTGGCGATCATGGCCGGCCTCGCGGTGGCCACGGAGCGGATGCGGATCGGCTCGCTCGTCTTCGGCAACACCTACCGCCATCCCGCCATCCTGGCGAACCAGGTCGCCACGATCGACCACATGAGCGGCGGCCGCGTGCTCTTCGGACTCGGTGCCGGATGGCAGGAGAACGAGCACGAGGCCTACGGCATCGAGCTGCCGCCGGTGAAGCAGCGGCTGGACCGGTTCGAGGAGGCCGTGCAGATCGTGAAGGGGCTCTTCGCCGAGGAACGGTTCTCGTTCAAGGGCGACTACTACGTGGTCGAAGACGCGCCGATGAACCCGGCCCGCGCCGACATGTCACTGCTCGTCGGCGGGAGCGGCGAGAAGCGCACCATGCGCATCGCCGCGCAGTACGCCGACGAATGGAACGCGTGGTCGACTCCCGAGATCATGCGGGGCAAGCTCGACGTGCTCCGACGCCACTGCGATCAGCTCGGCCGAGACTTCGACGAGATCGCGGTGTCGACCCAGGCGCTGATCTTCATGAACGACGACGAGTCGGCGCTCGAGGGCATCCGGAAGGCCGAGCTGCCGATGCCGACGATGATCGGAACGTCGCGGCACTGTGCGGATGTGCTCGGCGAGTATCACGAGCTCGGCGTCGACGAGTTCATCGTCCCCGACTTCACCCTCGGTCCTCCGGGATCCGGCCGGGACGAGACGTTGGCGAGGATCGCTGAGCTCGCGGCGCCCTATCGCGGCTAGGTGATCGGCACGACCGGTTTGGCGTCGCCGTCGAGCTGGTGGAGGTACTCGCTGATGCCGGTGCCGGTGCGGCCTTCATACGTCCAGCGCGCGAGCCCTTCGTTCACGATCGTCGTGTCGGGCTTGACGCCCTTGCTGCCAGGCTCGACTCGAAGCACTTCCGCATCGAGCGCGTGAGAGCGCCCCGCCTTGTCGGTAGCGAGGACGTGGGTCGCTCGGTGCGTGACGCCGTCGTCCTCGAGCTCGCTCGTGACGGCCCACTCGGCGATCGACTCATGGCCGCCATCACGCCAGACCCACCCGCGGTGGAGATCGCCGCCCTCGGTGCCGATCACGATGCCGCCGAAGTGGGTGTCGTCGTCGATGTTGATCGAGAACCACCGCCACATCTTCGGCCCACCCCATCGACGCGGGCCCCACGACTTGTCGCGGTTGCCGCGGGCGTTCGGTCCGAGCTCCTTGCGTTGCCCGCCCGCCTCGATCCAGCCCGTCCAGAGCCCGCCCTGCTCGAGATGGCCCTTTCCCACTGACTGGCGCGTCGCGGCGCTCGAAGAATCGCTGGCTTCGCGGTCCTGGCCATCCGCGCCGATCGGCGGCGTGCGCGCGCCGAAGGTGACGTCCATCGCGATCTCGCCCTTCCAGGACTTGCCGCTGGCGCTGAGCCGCCAACGCTCCATCGGCTCGAGCATCTCGTACTTCACAGGGCCGACCTCGAGCACCGAGTCGATCATGTCGGTCTGCTCTCGCCGGTGGCCGATGTGGTCGATGCCGCCGCCGGGTAGCCACACCGCGAGCCCGACGTCGATCGTGCCCTCGTTCGGACGGATGCCGACGCGCGTGTAGAAGCCGACGTCGGCATCGGGGTCGTAACAGTTGAAGTAGTACGACTCGGACCACGCACCGTCGCCTTCGACGGGATGGGCTCGGTCGTGCGACGGCGCGAGAACGGGTGACATCGAGTTCAGCTCCTGTTCGGGTTGGCGACGGCGATGGCGTCCAACAGCTCTCCTCGTCTGGGACCGGTGGCGCGGCGCTGCTTGGCGGCCAGGATCCGCTGCGTGTTCTCGCGCGCTCAACGACCTCCGGGTCGTCGAGCACGGCGCCGGGCGGTTCGAGGAGGTTCATCCGGCGAAGCTGCGCGCGTCCGAGCACCGGATCGCGCAGCGCGCCAGCAGCGATGCAGCCGATGAGGTTCTGGCGCTCGACCTCGGCGCGATCCCACTCCGGGATGTCTTCCCCGCCCCACTCGTAGCTGCGGACTCGGTCCATCGCTGCGGACTCCCGGTACACGCCGTCGGCCTCGTCGCGCACGTCGTCGTCGTACGCGAGCACCGTCGCTCCGGCGTCGTCAGTGTGCGACGTTGCCGCACCCACCGCGGCGAACGCGTAGGTGAGCGCCATCGAGGCACCCCAGCCGTACATCGGGTTTGTGGTGCAGAGGGAATCGCCCACGGGGAGCACTCCATGTACGAGAGGCGCGCCGTCGACGACGTAATGCGAGAGCGTGTTCTGATGGCCGCCCATGTACTGCACACTCGTCAGCGGTGTGCCGACGTCGGGGTCGGCCCACTCCGCCAGGCCGGGGATGGCGGCGAACACGGCGTCCCAGGCCCAGTCCTGCCGCACGATCTTGAGATCTTCGTCGTCCGGCGTGGTGAAGAAACCGAGTCCGTACGTGTCGTGATCACCAGGGAAGCCGATGATGCGCACGCGGTCGAGCTGCTGCCCGGCGCCGAGGATGCCGAACAGCGACATTCCCGACTCCGGCTTCAGCCGGTAGTAGCGGGCGTGGTAGACGGCGTTGCAGTCCTGGATCTGCTGCGGAACGTCGATGCCTCGCTCCGCGAGCCACTTCGGGACCGGCGACCGTCGTCCGGCACAGTCGAGCACGAGGTCGGCCTCGATCTGGGTACCGTCCGCCAAGACGATGCCGGTGACTCGTGGAGGAGTTGGCCCATCGGCGAACAGCAGGCCACGCACAACCCCGGGTACCACGAGGGTGACGCCGGGCTCGACCTTCAGCCGTGCGCCGAATGGCGAGCTCGAATGCCGGCCGCCGGCTCCAAAGGCCCGTGTAGGCGTCGTCCTCGTCGGACCAGAGCTCGGGCGGGGCCAGCATCTTGAAGAGGTTGATCTCGGGGATCCCGTCGGCCCGCAACCAATCGACCACCTCAGGGATGTGCTCGAGCAGCAGGTTGCGTGACCGCGCCGAGAACCCGTGCGGCTGCCGGAACTGCGGGACGTTGCGCCGGTCCCAAACGAGGAACGCCTCGTCGCCGTCATCGGTGTCAGGGGCGACATCGCGCTCGACGACCGTGACCTCCCACCCGCGGCGCGCGAGGCCGATTGCGGAAGCCAACCCGGCGACACTTCCCCCTATGACAGCCGCACGATGGACCATCAGCTCATCTCCTCGGCGACCTCACTCGCGATGATGCGACCGGCCGCCTCGATCAGCGCCAGATGCGAAAACGCTTGGGGGAAGTTGCCGAGGTGCCGCCCCGTTTCCACGTCGAACTCTTCGGCGAACAGTCCGAGTGGCGACCCGATGCGCAACAGTCGTTCCATGAGGTCGCGGGCTTGCTGTCGCTCGCCGATGACGGCCAGGGCGGAGACGAGCCAGAACGAGCAGATCAGGAACGTGCCCTCTTTGCCCGAGAGCCCGTCGTCGGTCTCGTCGGTTCGGTAGCGCAGGACGAACCCGTTCTCGGTGAGCTCCTCGCCGATCGCCAGCACCGTGCTGCGCAGCCGTTCGTCGTCGCGGTCGAGGAATCCGAACACCGCGGCGAGAAGCACCGACGCGTCGAGGGAATCAGTGTCGTAGTGCTGACGGAGCACGCCGCGGGCGCTCACGCCTCGCTCCAGGATCTCGTCTCGGATCTCGTCGGCGATGGTGCGCCAGGTCTGAGAGAGCTCGGCGTCACCCCGGATGTGCGCCAGCTTCGCGGCCCGGTCGAGCGCGACCCAGCACATCAGCTTCGACGACACGTAGTGCTGCGGGGCGCCGCGCGCCTCCCAGATGCCCTGGTCGGGCTGGTGCCACACGCTGGCGGCGCACTCGGCTTGAGTGCGCACGACCGGCCACAGCCGTCGCGGCAGCCGTTGGTTGCGCCGCGTGTGGAGAAGGATCGAGTCGAGCACGGCTCCGTACACGTCGTTCTGGCGCTGATCGAAGGCGCCGTTTCCGATCCGCACGGGGCGCGCTCCGGCGTAGCCCGACAGATGATCGAGTGTCGCTTCCGTGAGGTCGCGTCGGCCATCGATGCCGTACATGATCTGCAATGCGCCATCGTCGTTCGGCTCGAGGTCGGCGACGAACTGCATGAACTCGTCGGCTTCCCAGTCCAGGTTGAGGAAGTGGAGCGCCTGCAGCGTGAACGTGGTGTCCCGCATCCACGTGTAGCGGTAATCCCAGTTGCGCTCGCCGCCAGGGGTCTCGGGAAGTGAGGTCGTCAAGGCGGCGACAGTGGCGCCAGTGGGCATGTAGGTCATGCCCTTGATCGCCAGCGCCGAGCGCTGGATCGGGTGCGCCCAGGCGTGGTCGGGGATGCGCGCCCGCGCCAGCCACCTGTGCCAGAAGTGATTGGTCACATCGATGCGCGCGTTGGCATCCTTCGCGTCGACGGGAGCAGCCAAGCCGTCCGCCCACGACAGGGCACAGAACACCTCGTCACCGGCCTGCAGCTCGTGTCGAGCGCGGACTCGACTGCCCTCGATGCCCAAGGCCATGTCGGTACGCAATCGCAGCGTCTGGCCGCCCCCGGTCGCGTCGGCGCTCTGGCGGCTGCCATCGGTGAGCGCCCACACCGCTGGCTCGCGGCCGTAGTCGAACACCGGCTCGCACACGAGGTCGATTTGGACCGTTCCCTCGAGACACCGCACCGTTCGCACCAGCATGTGCGCGGCGTCATCGTCGGTCGGGGGACGAGTGTGCGGTGTGATGACGTCTTCGCCCTCACGAGGCGCCATGGTCAACGCATCGCGGACGACGGCCCAGCCCGTGAGGGTCCTCCAGGTAGTGGAGACAGTGTTCGTTCCCGGTTCATAGACCCGCGCAATCGGGTGGTCGATGCTGAACGGGCCGATCCTGAACGTTCCCGCTTGGCGGTCGAGCAGCGTGCCGAACACGCTCGGAGAATCGAACCGCGGCACGCACAGCCAGTCGATCGACCCGTCGAGGGCCACAAGGGCGCCTGTATGGCAGTTCGAGAGGAACGCGTAGTCCGCGATCGGGGGGAACGGAGACGGCATCGCCGCGCTCTGAGGGGCGCGTTCACGTTCCGACGCAGGCGGCATCTGTCGACGCTATCCCCGCCAAGTCGGTACCGCGCCGGGAGCTGAACCCGAGGTCGCGTGCCGCCCGCGTCGCTACGGTGAGCCCATGGTCGTCCATCGAGATGAGCTCATCTCAGCGCAGTACTTCCTCGCCATCGCGGGACGTCGCGGCCATGCGCCGCATCCTCCTCTCGCCGTCGGCGGTGCTTCCCCGACTCGACGATGCCCGCCGCGTCATCGGTGCCCTCGACGAGTTCCCGAACAACATCCGCATGCCGGTCGTGGAGTGTGACGTGGTCGAGGGCTACGACGCATGGGCTCCCATCTACGACTCAGGCCCGAACGCCGCCACCGAGCTCGACACGACGCTCGTCCGCTCCCTGCTCGAGCCGCTTACCGCGTGGCCGGGCGCTCGACGCGGCCTGCGGAACCGGACGTCAGTCGCTGACGCTCATCGACCTCGGTTACGAGGTCGATGGCATCGACCTCAACGAGACCATGTTGGCCATCGCGCCGCAATCGGGTGCCCACGGCCCGGTTCCGTCAAGGCCAGCTCGACGCGTTGCCCTACGACGACGCCACGTTCGAAGTCGCGGTGTGCTCGCTTGCCCTTACCCACGTGACCGAGCTGCTGCCGGCGCTCAGCGAGTTCGCACGGGTCGTGAAGCCGGGCGGGTACGCCGTCCTCTCCGACATGCATCCCGTCACGGTGCACATGGGCATCACCGCAGGGTTCCGCGCCCGGAGACGGGCGACGCGATCGCGCAGGTGCGCAACCTTCTCCACGAGGTGAGCGAATACGTCAATGGCTTCGTCGCGCACGGGATGGGACGTGTGCGAGTGCATGGAGCCACCGATGCCGGTCGAGGCGATCGAGAAGATCCCGGCCTACCCCGTCATCCCGGATGCGGTGCGAGAGGCCTTCGACGGCCTGCCCTTCCTCTTGATCTGGAAGCTGCGTCGCGTGTAGCGGAGCCCCGAGATCTCTGGACGGCTCGGCTCAGCCCGAGCCGGGCTGCGCCCCCTCGAGCAGCCGCACCGCCGCCTCACGGTCCGGCACCTGCAGCTTGCGCAGCACGGCCGACACATGGGTGCGCACGGTCGTCGGGGAGACGAACAGCCGTGACGCGATGTCGTTGGTCGACAGCCCCTCCCGCATCAGCTCGAGCACATCCCACTCGCGGCCGGTCAGACGGGCCGCCTGCTCGGGAGCGATGGCGACGCGGTCTGTGCTCGCGATCGCGAAACTCCTCCACGAGACGGGCGACGAGCGTGCCCGGCAGGCTCGCCTCGCCCGCCAGCACCTTGCGGAGCGCAGGCGCGATCTGGTCGTCGCCGAGGTCCTTCAGGAGGTATCCGGAAGCCCCGGCGCGGAGGGCGTCGAAGAGGTCGGCGTCGTCACGCGACACGGTCAGGATGACGATGGGCGTACCGGGAAGCGCCGCCGCGATCCGTGTGGTCGCGGCGATGCCGCTGCCCGGCATGTTGATGTCGAGGAGGCACGCGTCCGGGAGCGTCTCGAGTGCGCGGTCGACCGCGTCGGCACCGTCGGCCGCTTCTGCGCAGACGACGAATCCGCCGTCGGCTTCGAGCGCCGCGCGCACCGATGCGCGGGTTCGAGCTTGATCGTCCGCGATCAGCACCCGGACCGCCGGTGACTTCACAGCGACACCTCCACGCGGGCGCCGTGACCGACCATCGAGACGACTTCCAGTGACGCTCCCACGGCGCTGCGCTCGTTCGCTCATGCTGACGAGGCCGAAGCCGCGGGTCGGGAGCGACGCATCGAACCCGTGGCCGTCGTCTTCGATGCTGAGATGGACTTGACTGTCCCGCCACAGGCGCACCGTGACCTTCTCGGCTTCGCCGTGCCGGCCGGCATTCGTGATCGCCTCGCGCAGTATGCGGAGCAGGTTCTCCTCGGTTTCGGCCGGCACGCGGATCTCCGTCGTCGACTTCGAGGGCGAGCGTCAGCTCCGCTCGGGAACAGAGATCCTCCGCGGTCTGGCTGACGGCCACCGGCAACGGCGGTGGCTCGCGGGACGAGAGCACCGAGATCGCTTGCCTGGCCTCGTCCAACGCGCGGTCGGCTGCGCTCTGCGAGTGCGTCGAGGACCTCCGGTGACGGCGGACAACGACGCGCCGTGCGGGTCTTGCTCGCGATGAACGCCAGCTCGTGGGCCAGGCCGTCGTGAAGGTCGCGGGCGATCCGGCGGCGCTCCTCGAGCGCCAGGCTGAGCTTGAGCGCCGTGAGATCGGTGACCGCGATGACACGGACGGACCGGCCCTGATACCTCGCGAGTGCGGCTGCTGCCGTACGCGGGGAACCGGCTCCCGTCCTTGCGCACCGCCGTGAACTCTCCGCTCACAGCCTCGTTGTTCGACATGCGACCGCCGGACCGAGGCGAACTGCGTCGGGGAGATGAACGCCGACGCGGGCATCCCAACGAGTTCGTCCGACGAGTACCCGAAGAGCGAGCCGAATGCGGTGTTGGCGCTGACGATCTTGCCTCCGTCGCTGATGCAGACGCCTTCGGCGGCCGCTTCCGCGAGCACGCGGAACCGCTCCTCGCTCTCACGGAGCGCTTGCTCGATCTCGACCTGCTCGGTCACGTCGCGAAGCGAAGTCTGGATCTCGTTCACCTGACCCGTGACCGGGTCGACCGCGCCGTGACTGCGCCCGTCGACCCACAGCACCTGGCCGTCGAGCCTGATGAGCCGGAACCGCCGATGGCGGATCTCGTCGGGGTTCTCGAACAACGAGTCGCGGTCCGCGAACAGATGCAGGTCGTCGGGATGGACGAGCCGGGCCATCGACACCCCGGTGTGGTCGGCGGCGGGATGACCGAGCATGCGGAAGACCGGGGACACATAGGTCACCGTCCCGCTGCGGTCCACTCGCACGATCGCGTTGCTCGGGTCTTCCGCGAGCTGGCGGTACCTGGCCTCGCTCTCGGCCAGCTGGGTCACATCCTGGATCGTGCCCACGTGGGCCACGACCTCTCCGCCGTCACTCACGACTGGTCGCAGCAGTCCCCGCGCCCATCGGACGAGACCATCGCCACTCGTCGACTGGTACGCCAAGGGAAGGTCGGGTCGCGATCCCGACTCCTCGATCCAGGCGAGGACTTCGCTGCGGTGTTCGGGCGAGGTCGCGCACATCCACCCCCACCCGTCGCACGCGTCGGCTGAGAGGCCCGTGAGCTCGCACCAGCGACCGCCGGCATACGCGCAGGTCCCGTCGGGCGCGAGAACGATCACTCCGACCGGCAGCAGGGCGGCCGAGGCCGCGGCCCGCGCGACGACCTGGGCGATGTCGTCCACGGACTCCTATCGGCCGCCGGTTGCCGCAAACCAGGCTTCCGGTCCGAGTCGGCGCGTCGTGGGAGGCTGAGACGCGTGGGTGCTCGTCCCCTCCTGAGCCAACAGGTCGATCAATACCGCACCGACGGTTATGTCGTGCTCGGGAAGGTGCTCGACGACGCCGAGATTGCCGCGATGCTTCGCGAAGAGGCGCGCTTTCGCCCCCAACGGGGCTTCGGAGCTCGCGACAATCGCACGCTGCTGGTGTCGGTCCAGCTTTGTGACCGGTCTGCGGTCGTTCGCCGAGTCTGCACCCGTGGGGCTCACCTGGCGCACGTGGTCGAGCTCCTCGGCCCGAACGTCTGCCTGACCCATAACCAGTTCCTCACGAAGCTGCCTGACGACGCCGGCACTCGCAGCGACATCCCGCTCCATCAGGACAATGGCTACGGCCGTCTCGAACCTCCCGAGGACATCACCGTTTGGTTCGCGCTGACCGACACCACCGTCTCGAACGGGTGCCTCGAGGTGATGCCCGGTTCTCACGAGCGGGGCCTCGCCCCGCATGAGGCCGCGAGCATCAATCCAGCGCTTCGGGAAGCGAGTCGCGAGGGATCGCTCGTTGCGGTCGAGCTCGCGGCAGGAGAAGCCATCGCGTTCACCGGCTTGACGTTGCATCGCTCGGGACCGAACCTCACCGAGGTCCCGCGCACCGCGTTCTACGCCCGGTACTGCGCACCGCATGTGCGGATGATGAGCGAGGGGGGTCGCTCTGTGCTCACGGATCCTCACTCCTGGATGGTGGCGGGAGAGTCCCAGATCGACAGCTCCTGACGGCGTCGAGCAACCGGTGCCGGCGAGACCCGTGAGAGGCTTCCGGCATGGACACCGTCTCCGCATATGCAGGCGTCGACGCTGAGCTCCAGGCTGCGCTCGGCGAGCTGCCGTTCGACCTTGGCGCCGCGTTCGCCGCGCTCTCGACGGACACGATTGCCGCGGTTCGCGATGCTCTGGCGCAGATGCCACCGCCGGAGCTGTCCGACCGCGTCGAGCGCATCGATCACGAGGTGCCGGACTCAGGCGGAGTGGTCGTGCGGGTGCACCGGCCCGTCGATGCCATCGGCCCCCTGCCTTGCGTCTACTGGATCCACGGCGGGGGTCTCGTCCTGGGCAGCCGGCTGATGGAGGACCTTCGGTTCGACAAGTGGTGCGTCGAACTCGGGTGCATCGGCGCGGCTGTCGAGTATCGGTTGGCACCTGAGGTGCCCTATCCGGGCCCGCTCGACGACTGTTACGCGGGCCTCGCGTGGGTGCACGAAAACGCGGAAGCACTCGGCATCGATCCCACGCGTTCGGGAATCGGGGGAAGCAGCGCGGGCGGCGGTCTCGCCGCGGCGCTCGCGCTTCTCGCCCGCGATCGAGGTGAACCGGCGATCGCGTTCCAGCTTCTCGTCTATCCGATGATCGACGACCGGCAGGTCACACCGTCGAGTCAGTGGCCCGACCCGATCTGGCCACCGAACGCGAACACGTTCGGCTGGACGGCCTACCTCGGGGACGCGAAGGGAACGAGCGATGTCCCGGCGTACGCGGCGGCGGCGCGCGCGACCGACCTCAGTGGCCTGCCACCCACGTTGATCTCAGTAGGCGCGATCGACGGGTTCTCCGATGAGGACATCGACTATGCGGTGAGGCTTCGTCATGCTGGCGTCCCCGTCGAGCTCCACGTCTACCCGGGGGCTCCGCACGGCTTCGACAGTCTGTTGCCGGGCACGACGACTGCTCGTCGCGCTGACCGTGACATGCAGGACTGGTTGCGCCAGCGGCTGTCAGGCCGCTCGATCCTCTAGCGCCGCGGACTCGCGGTCGACACCGGCGAAGCCGGCCGCCGCACGCAGCTCATTGAGGCGGTGCTCCCACGCGAGCTGCTCAGCCAGCCACTTCCGTGCCTTGAGCTCTGCGTTCGTGTCCATTTGCCGTCGCTCCGTTTCAGGGTTTGGAGAGGTGATCCCCTGCTACAACGGGCAGGGCCGCACAAATATTGCAGCCACCCTATGATTCTGGTCACACCACCCAGGGGGTCGTGATGGGCCTGCGCGAGGAGAAGAAGCGCGAGACACGCACCGCGATCGTCGCGACAGCACTGGATCTGTTCCGAAAGCAGGGCTTCGAGGGCACCCGGATCCAAGACATCACCGACCGGCTGAGGATAAGCGAGGCGACCTTCTTCAACTACTTCCCTACGAAGCAGTCGGTGCTCGCGGCTGTTGCCGACGGGATGATCGAGAGCTCTGTCGAGACTCTCGCCCGCCAGGCGACCGACGCCGACCGTCCGGTCAGCGAACGGCTTCACGAGGTGGCTCGTGTGTTCGCAGACCAGTTCGAAGGGGACCGTGCGTTCATCGCTCTTCTCGCGGGTCACACCCGCTACTTCCTCGGCGAGAGGACCGGCCGCTTCGAGCATGCCTCCGCACTGCTCAGCCAGCTGTTCTCCGAGGGACAGCGTCGCGACGAGATCCGATCCGACATCGGACCGGATCAGCTCGCAGAGTTGTTCCTCTCACTCACGTTCGCGACGATCCAAGCCTGGGTCGCCGTGGACGCGCCGGCGCCTCCGCTGAACGAACGGCTGCGCTTGGCGGCGAGCGTGCTCATCGACGGCTGCCATACGCGCTAGCGCGACGTCGTCTCGGGACGTGACGATCGCGTCAACGGTTCCCCGTCGCGGATGCGGGTGTCGACGCGCCGCGCACGGGGTAGGTGTCTCCTGGACGGGTCACGTATCCCGTCCGTGAGGTGGTCACCATGGCCGACCTGTTTCGGTCCGTACCGGATTCGACGCCGTTGCGGGCGACCTACCGAGAGACACTCGAGAGTCCCGGTCCGGCCCGGCATTGGTTGGCCGGCCTGCTGACCGCAGAAGGAGTGGACCCGCACACTCTCGACGATGCGACCCTTGTGGTGAGTGAGCTCGTCACGAACGCGCTGATCCACGGTGAAGGCGCGCCCGATCTCCGCATGACGCTCACCTCCGACGCGTTGATGGTCGCCGTGACCGACAAAGCGAACATCGCGGAGGACGATGAGGTGCGGTCTGGCGCCGGCTTCCCGAGCGAGGTGGGCGGCCTTGGCCTTCTGATCGTGGAACGCCTCGCCATGGCGTGGGGCGTGGTGCCTCACCCGGCGGGGAAGACGGTCTGGGCGATCCTCTGCCGCCCTGACCCACGCGATTGAACCAGGGAAGAATCGGTGCCCGGCGATTCCCGCGGTCAATCCGGAAGATCCGTCGCGGTCCCGATCGGCAGCACTCGGAATCGGTCACGGATGTCAGCGGGTGCGGCCGCGAGCACTTCATCGATGCCGGCCCGACCCTCCTGAAAGTGCGACCAGCCCTCGTAGTGGACCGGGATCGCGAGGTTTGGGCGCAGTGTCGTGCACAGCTCGACGGCGTCCTTCGCGGTCATCGAGTAGCGGATCGGACCTGTCACCGAAAAGCGCGCGCCGCCGAGATGAAGCAGCGCGGTCCCGACGCGCAGACGCCTCGCGACCTCTCGCACGCCGTCGTAGAGCACGGTGTCGCCCGAGATCCAGAGCGCGCCGTGTTGCTGCCCTGCCCATTCCAGAGCGAACCCGACGACGTCACCGACGATGGGATGGCTGAGCGGAGGCCCGTGTCGACAGGGAGTCGCCGTGACTTTGATCGGCATGCGACCTTCGGCCGCGAGGCGTGTCGTCTCCCATGGCTTCAAGCCGCGGCCTGCCTTTCAGGCGATGCGCGCCGGACACTGTTGCTCGAACGTGAAGCCCACCGCCTTGTGGCGGTTCGCGGGGCTCTTGAGCACCGGGAAGGTCGCTTTCAGCTGCGCGAGGGAATCACCTTGACGCCCTCGGTGGGCGCCGAGTTGATCGCGACTCCGACACTGGGCTATGACTCAGCCGCGGGCCGCCATGTACTTCGCGTACTGATCGGCCAGCTCGCGCATCTCCGGCTTCTCCTGGAAGAGCGTCTCGAACTTCTCTCGCGCCTTGGCTCGCTTCGCGGGGTAGTACTCGGTCGGCCAATAGCCCTCGTGCGGACGGTAGGACTTCAGCACGTTGCGGGCCACCGTCGCCTTGTGCACCTCGTCGACGCCGTCGGCGATGCCCATCGTCGGAGCTCCCGCGTACATCGCCTGGAGCGGGGTCAGGTTCGTCGTCCCGAGCGAGCCGAGGATGTGCAGCGCGTTGAACGACACCTCACGGAGCACCTTCGCCATCGTGTACTTGACCGCGGCGATGTCGGTGCGGGTCTCCTGCGTGCTCGTGTTGTCGATCTTCCACGCGGTCTCGAGCACGAACAGGCGAAGCATGCGGATCGACGCATAGCTGTCGGCGATCTTCTCCTGCACCATCTGATGGTCGGCGATGATCTTGCCGTGCGACTCGCGGCTCAGCGCCCGCTCGCACATCATGTCGAACGCCAACTTGCACTGCGCGATCGTGCGCATCGCGTGGTGGATGCGACCGCCGCCGAGTCGACGTTGTGCGAGCACCTTGGCGCCATCCTCGGGGCCGAGAAGGTGATCGAGAGGCACGCGGACGTCGTTGTAGATGATGTGGTTGTGATTGCGCGGCTCGGGCTGGATCTCGACGCCCGGTGTGGTGCGAGGCACGATGAACATCCCGTTCGTGCACATCACGAAGAGCAGGTCCGCGACACGTCCCGCGCTCGTGAACCACTTCTCGCCGTTGATCACCCATTCGTCGCCATCGCGCACCGCGTGCGTCTTGAACAGGTTCGGGTCGGAGCCGCCCTGCGGCTCGGTCATCGAATACGCCGACCACATCTCCTGGTTGAGCATCGGCGTCAGCCAACGCTCCTTCTGCTCCTCGGTGCCGTATGCAGCCAGGATCTCCATGTTCCCGGTGTCGGGCGCGGCCGCGCCGAACATCTGCGGCGCCGACCCATAGCGGCCCAGGATCTCGTTCAGGAGCCCGAGCTTGAGCTGTCCGTAGCCCGGCCCGCCCAGCTCCTCGTCCAGGAAGATCGCCCAGAGGCCCTGCGCCTTGATCTCGTCCTGCAATGGCTTGACGAGCGCCCGGACGCGTGGGTCGGGTGAGCGCACCGCGTAGGGAAACACGAGATCGAGCGGCTCGATCTCCTCGCGGCAGAACTCCTCGACCCAGTCGAGCTTCTTCTGGAACTCCGGTTCAGTCGAGAAGTCCCACGCCATGTCGTCCCCCGTCCTCGTTCGTGCCTGAGTGCTCCGGTGAGCATAGGAGGAGATGCGACCCCACCTGGCAGGCTTGCACGTCGTGAGCACCTGGCCCGATGAGCGCTCGCGCAACGGCGGCGTCGACGAGATCCCGATTCCCGGCGAAGGGCGGCTGTGGCTGTGCGGCAAGCACTTCGTCGGCCCCGACGCGGAGGCTGCGCTCGACCGCACGGGCGCGACCGTCGTGGTGTGCCTCAACGAGCGGGACGAGATCGGACAGCGGTATCCCGACTACGTGCGATGGCTCGAGGACAACGCGGCCACGCGTGCGGTGTGGTTCCCGATCCACGACATGCTCGCGCCGAACCTCACCGAAGTGACACCACTGCTCGACGATCTCGAGCGGCGGCTGGCGGCGGGGGAGGGGCTGCTCGTGCACTGCGGTGCGGGCGTCGGCCGCGCCGGCACGCTCGCGATCTCGCTCCTCGTGCGTGCCGGCACCCCGTTGCCCGACGCGCTCGACATCGTCGCGGCGAGCCGGCCGATGGCCGGCCCGCAGACGCACGCCCAGATGGAGTTCCTCATCGGGCTCGCGAGCTGAGCGATGGCAGAACGAGTCGATGTCGACGTCTGCGTCGTGGGAGCCGGCTACGCGGGTCTCACCGCCGCTCGGCGACTCACCCAAGCGGGTCGAGCCGTCGTCGTGCTCGAGGCGCGCGACCGAGTCGGCGGGCGCATCTGGACCGATCACCTCTCCGACGGCTCGCCGATCGACCGGGGCGGTGCCTGGCTCGGGCCGCGCCACGACGCGATCTTCGGCCTCGCGAACGAGGTCGGCGTGTCCACCTACAAGACCTGGGTGCAGGGGCTCGCACCTCCTGATCGCTGGCGGCGAGACTCGGCGGTACACCGGGCTCATCCCGAAGATCAGTCCGGTCGCGGTCGGGACGATCGCGTGGGCGCAGATGAAGCTCGACCGCATGGCGAAGAAGCTGCCGCTCGAGTCTCCCTGGAGCGGCGAGCGCGCGGCTGAGTGGGATCAGCAGTCGATCGCCTCCTGGATGACGCGGTCCGGTGTCCGGACCGAGGTCGCCCGCGACCTCTTCGAGATGGCCGTGCGGGGGCTGTTCGCGGCCGAGTTGCACGAGGTGTCCTTTCTGGACCTGCTGCTGCTGATCCGCGGGCACGGCAGCATCAACACGCTCTTCTCCATCGAAGGTGGCGCACAGGAGAACCTCGTGGAAGGCGGCGCGGGCTCGATCGCGGCGCTCGTGGCCGATGCTCTCGGTGACGCCGTTCGATTGCAGTCGCCGGCGCGCGCCCTGACGCAGCACGACGACCATGTGACCGTCGAAGCGGGCGAGCTCGTGGTGAGTGCCAAGCGCGCGGTGCTCGCCATCCCGCCCGCGCTGGCGCTCGACATCGCTTTCGATCCGGCGTTGCCCGAGGACCGACAGACGCTCTACCGCAACGCGATCGGGGGATGCGAGACGAAGACCCTCGTCGTCTACGACGAGCCGTTCTGGCGAGAAGACGGGTTCAGCGGCCAGGCGTCCGAGCCGGGTAGCGCTTCCGAGGTCACGCTCGATGCGTCGCCGGCATCGGGCAAGCCGGGCGTCCTCGGCTCGTTCACGTTCGGTCCCGTCGCCGAGCGCGTCGACGCCATGGACAGCGGCGAGCGCCGACGCGCGGTGCTCGACGGGTTGGTCCGACGGTTCGGTCCTCGCGCCGCGCACCCGTCCGACTTCGTCGAAACGGCATGGTGGACCGAGGAGTGGACGCGGGGCTGCTCGATGGCGCACTACCCGGTGGGCATGCTGTCGCGGTTCGGCCATCTGCTTCGAGAGCCGTTCGGCCGTGTGCACTGGGCGGGTACCGAGACGGCGACGACCTCACATGGTGCGATCGACGGTGCGGTGCGCTCGGGTGAGCGCGTGGCGACGGAGATCTTGGCGTTGGGCGATCCGTCAGTGTGACGTGATCGCGCTCCGCCGCGGACTGCGTCTGCGCGACGAGCTGGCGGCGCACCTCGCCGAGGTCGGAGAACGTCGAACCGCACGCAGCAGGCCGACTCCTGTACGCGACCATGGCGGCATGACAGAGCCGACCTACCGGTATGCCACCGCCGCCGACGGGGCTTCCCTGCGGGCGCTGATCGAGCGTGCCTACCGCGGCCCGGAGTCAGCCAAAGGCTGGGCGAGTGAGGCGGGGCTGCTGACCGGACCGCGCACGAGCGACGACGAGATCGCCAGACTCATCTCCGAGCCCACGAGCAGGTTTCTCGTCGCGGAGCGCGACGGCGCACTGGTCGGATGTGTACTGATCGAACAGCACGGCGAGGACGGGTACTTCGGCATGTTCTCGATCGACCCCGGGCTTCAAGCCGCGGGCCTCGGCCGAGCGCTGCTGGCAAAGGCGGAAGAGGCGGTGCGCGACCTGTGGGACGCGAAGGGGATGGTGGCGGTCGTGATCAACCTGCGCGAGGAGCTGATCGCTTGGTACGAGCGACGCGGCTACGCGCTGACGGGACGGCGCGAACCGTTCCCGTTCGACGTGCACGCCGGAGCGCTCCGCACCGACTTCCACTTCGTCGAGCTGAGAAAGTCGTTCTAGACATCCACCGCCGCGCCGGCGAACTGCGCGTTGTAGAGGTTCGCGTATGCCCCACCCGCGCCCAGCAGCTCGGTGTGCGAGCCCTGCTCGACGATCTGGCCGCCGTCCATCACCAAGATCGTGTCGGCGTCGCGGATCGTCGACAGCCGGTGCGCGATGACGAAGCTGGTGCGGCTCGAGCGCAGGTTCGCCATCGCTCGCTGGATGAGCACCTCGGTACGTGTGTCGACCGAGCTGGTGGCCTCGTCGAGGATGAGGATCGCGGGGTCGGCGAGGAACGCACGGGCGATCGTCAGCAGCTGCTTCTCGCCGGCGCTGATCGCGCCGCCCTCGTCGTCGACGATCGTGTCGTAACCGTGGGGGAGCGTGTGCACGAACCGGTCGACGTACGCGGCCCGGGCCGCGGCGACGATCTGCTCCTCGGTCGCGCTGGGGTTGCCGTAGGCGATGTTGTCCCGGATCGTGCCGCCGAAGAGCCAGGTGTCCTGCAGCACCATCCCGATGTCGGAGCGCAGCTCATGGCGGCGCATCCGCGAGATGTCGACACCATCGAGCGTGATCTGTCCGCCGTCCAGCTCGTAGAACCGCATGATCAGGTTGACGAGCGTCGTCTTCCCCGCGCCGGTGGGGCCGACGATGGCCACGGTGCTGCCCGGCTCGGCAACGAGTGACAGGTCCTTGATGAGCTCGCGGTCGGGGTCGTACGAGAACGACACGTGGTCGAACTCGACTCGTCCCCGCGGCTCGGGCACGACCATTGCGGGGTGCTGGATCGGCCGACTGCTCGTCTGCATCCAACAGCTCGAAGACGCGCTCGAGCGACGCGATGCCCGACTGCAGGACGTTCGCCATCGACGCCACCTGAGTGATCGGCTGGGTGAACTGTCGTGAGTATTGGATGAACGCCTGGATGTCGCCGATCGTCATGGCGCCCGCCGACACGCGCAGCCCGCCCACGACGGCGATGGCGACGAAGTTCAGGTTCCCGATGAACATCATCGCCGGCTGGATCACACCGGACGCGAACTGGGCGCCGAAGCTCGCTTGATAGAGCTGGTCGTTCGTCGTCGCGAAGCGTTCCTCGACCTCGTGCTGTCGGCCGAAGGCCTTCACGATCGCATGACCGGTGAACGCCTCTTCGACCTGGGCGTTCAGCATGCCGGTGTGGCGCCACTGGGCGATGAACCGCGGCTGCGCCCGCTTGGCGATCCGCTTGATGGTGAAGAGCGAGATCGGGATGGTGACGAGCGCGACGATCGAGAGGAGTGGGGAGATCGTGATCATCATGATCGTCACGCCGATGATCGTGAGGCCCGATGTGAGGAGCTGGCTGAGCGACTGCTGCAGGCTCTGGGAGATGTTGTCGATGTCGTTGGTGACCCGACTCAGCAAGTCACCGCGCGCCTGCCGATCGATGTAGCTCAGCGGGAGCCGATTGAGCTTGGATTCGACGTCGGCGCGCAGCCGGTACATCGTGCGCTGCACGACGCCGGCGAGGATGAACCCCTGCAGCCAGACGAGGACGGCGGACGTCACGTACAGCCCGACGGCAAGGAGCAGGGTGCGGTGCAGCGCCGCGAAGTCGATGCCTCCGCTGGTGAGGCCCGACACGATCTCGTCGGTGGCGTGTCCGAGCACCTTCGGCCCGAAGACGACGAGGGTGACACCGACCACCGCGAGCACGAGCACGACGGGCAGGAAGCGAGCGTCGGGTCCCATTCGGCGCAGGAGGCGGCGTGCCGATGGGCCGAAGTTCATCGACTTCTCCATCGGGATGCCCACCGAGCTCATGCGCCCGCTGCCGAAGCCACCTCGCGTCTCGGCGGCGGGAGGACGGAATTCGGTGTCGCCGTTGGCTGGATCGACGCGTTCGGAGTCGCTCATGCCGCGTCCTGCTGGCCCATCTGGGACGCGACGATCTCCGCGTAGGTCGGGCACGACTGCAGGAGCTCCGCGTGCGAGCCGAGGCCGACGGGGCGGCCGTCCTCGAGCACGAGGATCTGATCGGCACCGATGATCGTCGACACTCGCTGCGCGACGACGAGGACCGTCGACTCGGCGAGATGCGGGGCCATGGCCGCTCTCAGCCGCGCATCGGTCGCGAGATCGAGCGCGGAGAAGGAGTCGTCGAAGACGTAGATCTCCGGCTTGCGGACCAGAGCTCGGGCGATGGCAAGGCGTTGGCGCTGTCCGCCCGACACGTTCGTGCCCCCTTGGGAGATGGGGGCGTGGAGCCCACCAGGCATCGCGGCGACGAACTCGCGGGCCTGGGCGATCTCGAGCGCCTCCCACATCTCCTCCTCGGTCGCGTCGGGCTTGCCGTACTGCAGGTTGCTCGCCACCGTCCCCGAGAACAGGTACGGCTTCTGCGGCACGAGGCCCATGCGGCTCCACAACAGGTCGGGCGAGAGCTCACGGACGTCGACGCCGTCGACGAGCACCGCGCCGCTGGTGGCGTCGAAGAGCCGAGGCACGAGGTTGATCAGGGTCGTCTTGCCCGAGCCGGTGCTCCCGACGATCGCGGTCGTCTGCCCCGGCAGCGACGTGAACGACACGCCGGTGACGACCGGCTCGTCCGCGCCGGGGTAGGTGAACTCGACATCGCGAAACTCCACCGTGCCTCGGGTGTCGACGGAACCGATCGGCGCGACGGGCGGAGTCACCGAGGTCTCGGTCTCGAGCACCTCCTCGATGCGGTCCGCGCACACCGCCGCACGGGGGATGAGCACCGCCATGAACGTCGCCATCATCACCGCGAGAAGGATCTGGGTGAGGTAGCTCAGGAAGGCGATCATCGCCCCGAGCGACAGGGTGCCGTCGGCGATGCGGTCCGCGCCGAACCAGAGAACCGCGACGCTCGACACGTTCATCACGAGCATCACGCTCGGCATCATCAATGCCATGAGCCGCGCCGCACCCAGCGATGTCGCGGTGAGGTCGTTGTTCGTGTCGTCGAACCGCTCGGTCTCTTCAGGCTCGCGGACGAATGCCCGCACGACCCGGACACCGGTGATCTGTTCGCGCAGCACCCGGTTCACCGAGTCGATCCGCTCTTGCATGCGGGCGAACTGCGGGACCATCCGCCAGATGATCGAGCCGACGATCAAGAGCAGAGCAGGAATGGCGAACAGCAGGAGCACGGAGAGGCCGGCGTCTTCCCGGATGGCCATGAACGTGCCACCGATCGCAGTCATCGGGGCGGCGACGAGGAGCGTGCAGGTCATGAAGACCATCATCTGGACCTGCTGCACGTCGTTGGTGATGCGGGTGATCAGTGAGGGAGCACCGAACTGATTGACCTCTTTCGTCGAGAAGCCGGTGACTCGGTGGAACAAGTCGCCCCGCACGTCGCGGCCGAAGCCCATCGACGCGCGCGATCCGAAGTACACCGCGCCGATGGCGAAGCAGATCTGCACCACGGTGATGACGAGCATGAGCGCGCCCGTCCGCCAGATGTACGCGGTGTCACCGGTCGCGATGCCGTTGTCGATGATCTTGGCGTTGAGGCTCGGGAGATAGAGCGTCGCGATGGACTGCAGGAACTGCAGGACGGCGACCGCGACGAGCACGGCCCGGTAGGGCCGGAGATGGGAGCGGAGGAGACGAATGATCATCGGGGATCAGAGCCCGCGGCGTAGGCGGTCGAAGGTGCCGTCGATCAGGGTGGTGAGGTCCGTGTCCTCGGTCTCGCTCGTCCACTGCGACATGGCAACGCGCAATGCCGTCATCGCGGCCGCGACGACGAGCCGCTCATCGAGGTCGCTCATCCCCGAGGTGTGGCCGGAGAGACGGAGCTGCTCGATGACGGCGGTCTCCCAGCCTTGATGGCGTTCCCCGACGCGCGTGCGGAGCGTGGGCGTGGCCAGGATGATCTGGTGGCGGAGCCGTACATCGACCTTCTGGTGCTCGTAGTTGTCGGCGAGGGCGCGCACGGATTGCTGGAGCGCCAGGAGCACGGGCACATCGGGAGGTTGGTGCGAGAGCGCGTCGAGCAGCCTGACGAGGGAGCGGTCGCTCTCGGCGAAGAGCACGTCTTCCTTCGAGGAGAAGTACCGGAAGAACGTCCGCGGTGACACGTCACAGGCGCCGGCGATGTCCTCGACGGTCACCTGGTCGAACCCCCGAGCCGCGAACTGATCGAGCGCCGAGCGCATCAGGTCTTGTCGGGTGCGCTCTTTCTTGCGCTCGCGGAGACCGGTTTCCATCACGACCGAGCAGCCTCGCAGCGGATCAGATCTGACGCAATGTGACATGCGTCATTGACTGCCACATGGCAGCGACTGCCACACGGGCCGAAGCTGTCCCGCCCCAGCTCGTGTCTCAGTGGCGGCGCAGTGCGCCGCCGGGTGCGCGAAGCACCGATTGTCGAGCAAAGCGAGCAGGAGCCGCTCGAAGAGCGGCGACGAGGACAGTTCAGTTGTGAACGGGGTAGCCGGGTCCGAACGGGATGCCGAGCAGATACCAGATCACGAAGAAGATGAGCCAGGTCGCCAACACGATCAGCGTGTACGGGATCATCATCGCGATGATCGTGCCGATGCCGGCGTCCTTGTAGTACCGCTGGGCGACCAGCACGATGAACGGCAGGTACACCATCAACGGCGTGATGACGTTCGCCGGTGAGTCACCCAGCCGGTAGGCCGCGAGCACGGTCTGGGGGGGGCCAGCGAAGAGCCGAACCGTACTGATGGTCGACGCCGACCGCTTCGCTGCGGGCACGGCGGGACAGTACCGGTGGTCTCACGGAGTGCTGGTGACCATCCCGCGCGCGTGATGAAGTAGGGGAGAGCGAGAGGGGTCCGCATGGCTCGGATCGAAGTGCGCGGAGCGTGCCCGCACGACTGCCCAGACACCTGCGCGTGGATCGCGGATGTCGACGATGGCGTCGTGACCGCCATCCACGGGGACCCGCAGCATCCCGTCACAGCGGGGCACCTCTGCGTGAAGGTGCAGAAGTACGAGGAGCGTGCGTACCACCCTGAGCGGCTGTTGAGCCCGCTGATCCGCACGGGGGAGAAGGGGAGCAACGGATTTCGGGAAGCAACGTGGGAAGAGGCGTTGGCGCGGGTGCGCGACGGCCTGCTCGATGCGGTGGAGCGCGGTGGCGCCACGAGCGTGCTGCCCTGGAACTACATGGGCACTCAGGGTGCACTCCAAGGCGGTCCGTCCATGGACGCTCGCTTCTGCAACGCGCTCGGCGCCGCCAGCCTCGAAGGGACGATCTGCTTCGCGGCCGGGGCGACGGCGTGGGGACTCACCTATCCCGGCTGGCAGGGTGCCGACATCGAGGATGCGGTCCACGCGCGCACGGTCATCGCGTGGGGGGCGAACATGTTCTCGACGCACCTCCACCTGTGGAAGTTCTTTCTCGACGCGCGCAAGCGAGGCGCGACGATCGTCTGCGTCGACCCGGTGCACACGAAGACCGCGCGTGCTGCCGACATCCATCTGCAGCTGCGACCGGGCAGCGACGCGGCGCTCGCGCTCGGAGCGATGCACGTGCTGTTCGCAGAGGGGCTCGCCGACGAGTCGTTCCTCGCGGAGCGGGCGCGAGGAGTCGACGAGCTGCGAGCCCGTGCGGGGGAGTGGCCATTGCCGCGTGCCGCTGCCGCGACCGGTCTCGGCGAGGACCAGATCGCGGCGTTCGCACGGCTCATCGCGTCAGGACCGATGTTCCTCAAGGTCGGGCCTGGGGCCCAGCGGCATGCTGACGCGGGCCAGGGAGTGCGGGCCGCGCTGATGCTGCCGGCCGTCACCGGAGCGTGGCGTCATCCGGGCGGCGGTGCGTTGGTCCATTCCGCAGGGACGTTCCAGTTCCCGCACGCCGAGATGGCTCACCCCGAGCTTCGCGGCGATCGCCCCAACCGGCAGGTGAACATGGTGCTGCTGGGGCGTGCTCTCGCGGGCGACCTCGACGGCGAGCCTCCGTTGACGGGGCTCATCACCTACAACAGCAACCCGATGGTGGTCGCGCCGGACACCGAGGCGATCCGCCGGGGACTCACGCGTGACGACCTGTTCACCATTTCGATCGAGCAGTTTGCGACCGAGACGACGCGATACGCCGATGTGGTGCTTCCCGCCACCACCCAGCTCGAGCATCTCGATGTGCTGTGGTCGTGGGGACACCGGTATCTCACGCTGAACCGTCCCGCCATCGCGCCGCGGGGGCAGAGTCGCCCGAACACCGAGATCTTCCGGATGATGGCGAACGCGATGGCCGATGTCGACGAACGCTTCAACCACAAGTCGTTCGCCGACGATGACGAGGAGCTGCTCGCCACCTATCTCGCCGCGTACCCGGTCGACATCGCCGACGGTGTCCGTGAACGGGGGTGGGCCAAGGTCATGGTCTCCGATCGCCCTGGCGTGAAGGTGGACCTGCGCAGCGAGCGGGCGGGCGCTCTCGGCCTCGACGCGGTGCCCGACGGCCGCGATCCCGAGCCGGACGACGGCCGATTCACGGTCGTCACGCCGAAGTCGCACCACTTCTTGAACTCGACGTTCGTGAACCACGCACGGCTGCACCGCATGGCGGGGGCACCGGTCGTGCGCGTCGCCAGTGCGGATGCCCGCCGGCTGGGCGTCACCGACGGCTCGACGGTCAAGCTGCGCAGCGACTCCGGGGAGATCGAAGTTGCCGCGGAGGTCGCCGACGACGTGCTCGTCGGAACCCTCGTGCTGTTGTCGAACTGGTGGGGCGGCGACTTTGCCGGCGGCGCCGGCGTCAACGTCTTGACGAGCCAGCGCCTTGCCGATCTCGGCGGAGCACCTGTCTTCACGCCGCGCGTCGAGCTCAGCCTCGTCGAACACGTCGGCGCGCCCTGATCACGGCGGGCCTGACGCGACAGTGGGCGTCCAGGGCCCCGGCACGACCTCGGCCTCACCCGCCCCCGGCCACGGCGGCATGGTGACGCCGATTGCGACGAGGCTCTCGTCACTCGTCGAACGGAATTGGAACGAGGTGCCGGCCGGGATCGAGATGCTGACGCCCGCGACCACCGAAGTGACCTCGCTGCGATCCGGACCGGACCGCCACATCTCGCCGGCGCCCGCGAGGAAGTACCACAGCTCGCCGACCGTGCGATGGCGGACGGCGACCGACGTCGCGTGACCGGCGAGCGAGAAGTGGGCCATGCTCCCCGCGGGGAGGCTCGTCAGGATCCGAACTTCTGAACCGTCGGGCGCCACCGCGTCGACGTGCTCGGTGGCGGCCCTCGTCTCGAAGTCGCTCATGCTCTCGCTTCGTTCAGCTGTTGCCGTACATGAGCGAGCCTGGTGTCGTCAGGAGCTGCCCGGTCTCGAGCCAGGTCTTGAGCCCGGAAAGGATCATCGGCCATCCGCCGTAGAGCTCGTCGTTCGCATCTTCGCGAAGCTCGTCGTGCGTCACCACGAGGCGGCACGAATCGCCGACCGGCTCGATCTCCCAGGTGATCCGCGACGGCCCTTCGTTCTTCACGTCGTCGCTCCAGAGGGCGATCATGCTCTGCACCAGCCGGCGCGGCGGGTCGATCTCGAGGTTCACTCCCTCCCCGAGCAAGCCGTCAGCGTTCGGATGGCCCATCTCGAAGCGAGACCCCGGGGTCCAGTCGGAGGTGATGCGGCTGCCGAACTGGTACTTGCTGCGGATGTCGCTCGACGTGATCGCTTCCCACAGCCGCTCGGGCGTGGTGCGGATGTAGATCTCGAACACCTTCTCCATGGTCTTCCCTCCTGTGTCGTGGAGCGACAATAGGTGACCAGAAGGTCACATGTCAACGGTCAGACCGGCAGCAGCTGGAGACCGAGCACCGCACCGATCGCCGCCACGCACCACAGGTGGTCGCGCAGAATCGAGCGGGCCAGCCGGCTTTGCGTCGACCCATCGTCGTGCCGGGTGCCGAGCCGCACCGCACTCGGCACGGTGTGGGCGGCAGCGAGCCCGACTGCCCCGAGCGTCAGCGCGAGCGATGCGGCTGCCCGCCACACCGGAAGCTCGTCGCCGAAGAGCTCGGCGATGAGCGCCCCGAGGGTGACGAGCATTGCGAGCGCCACGAGCCGGTTCATCGGACGCGCCGCCGTGGTCACACGCGCGTAGTAGCCGGCGATCGACGCCAGGACGTCATCGGGCAGCTCTCCTGTGCGATGCCCGCGGGCTTGCACGTCGAACATGAGGTCGAACCACAGCACTGCGAGCAGAAAACCTGCCCCCGCGCTGGAGAGGGCGCGCACGGCCGATCACGCTACGTTTCGGCTGATGCGCGTGCTCGTGATGGGGGGCAATCGGTACATCGGTCTGCATCTCGTGTTCGAGCTCGCGCGCCAGGGCCATGAGGTCACGGTCATGA
The DNA here is from genome assembly GCA_963747215.1 of uncultured Acidimicrobiales bacterium. Classification (GTDB taxonomy): domain Bacteria; phylum Actinomycetota; class Acidimicrobiia; order Acidimicrobiales; family DATKAS01; genus DATKAS01. Next base: position 5,200 of record CAVVET010000006.1, on the reverse strand, counting down.
ACAGTCACGAGGCGCCGCTGCCCGACGGCGCGCGGCGGCTGCACGCGAACCGTCAGATCCCCGGAGCGATCCACGAGACCTTGGGACCGTACCGAGACGCATTCGACGTCGTCTTCGACAACACCGCCTACACCGTCCGCGACTTGGAGCCGATGGTGGATCTGTTCCGCGGGCGCGTCGAGCAGTTCGTGTTCACGAGCTCGGTTGCGGTGTACAAGCGGAGCTTCATCCAGCCGATCGCGGAGAAGCACCCCACGCACGCCGCCGACGACAAGGATCCGCGGAAGGCGTACGGGGTGGGCAAGGTGAACTGCGAGAACTACCTCCTCGCGATGGACGACCTCCACTCGACATCGCTGCGCGTGACGCACACGATCGGCCCGCGGTCGCCGCTCGTCACCCGCGAGCCGATCTTCTTTCGCCGGCTCGAGCTCGGCAGGCCGATCCTGATTCCCGGTGAGGGCTTCCCGTTCGTCCACCTCGTTCACGTGCAGGACGTCGCCCGGTTCATGGTCGCGCTCCTCGGGAACGCGAACTGCGCACGGCCAGATCTACAACGTTGCCGGCCAGGAGGTGACGAGCGTGCTCGGCTGCATCGAGCTGATGGCACGGGCGGTGGGCGTGCGTCCGGATGTCGTGCACGTGCCCCTCGACGTGGCGAAGCGTGCGCACCATCCGCTCGTCCATTGGGGAGAGGCGATCGTCGGGGGAGCGATCATCTCGATCGAGAAGGCGCTCACCGACCTCGACTGGACGCCCGCATTCGGCCTCGAGGCCGGGTACGCGGATTCCTACGAGTGGTTCGCCCGCGACGGACGCGACTTGTTCGAGTACGACTTCACCGCTGACGACGCGCTGCTCGAAGAGCTCGCCGGGCGCACCTAGCCGCTCAGCTTCGCGAGACGGTCGAGCACCTTGGCCCTCGCCACCTCCGCGGTGAGTCCGAGCTCGTTGAGCTGTCGCGCCTCGTTCGTGTCGCTCTCGAGGATCGCCAGCAGGATGTGTTCGGTGCCGATGTAGTTGTGCACGAGGCTGAGAGCGACGCGCAGCGTCGTCTCCATCACCGTCCCCGCCTCACCAGTGAATGTCAACCGAGCCGAACCGGTGTCGGGCGCTGGCGCGACGGTGGGGGTGGCCTCCGTCGCGCCGAGCGCGTCCTTGAGCTGTTGGTCGGTGATCCCCGCCTCGTGCATCACGGCGGCTGCGATGGCATGGGGCTCGCTCAGCAGTCCGAGGAGAAGATGGTCGACGTCGATCTCGTCCTCACCTTGGGCCCGAGCCCACGCTTGTGCCGCGAGCACTGTGTTCCGCGCGCGGGGCGTGAACCGCGAGAACAAGCGGCCTGACGCGAACGACGTGTCGTCCCATCGCGGCACGAATCGCTTCTGCGCGGCCTGCTTGCTGACGCCCATGCTGGCGCCGATCTCGCTCCACGACGCGCCGGAACGGCGGGCCTGATCGACGAAGTGCCCGATGAGCGAGTCCGCCTGATCATCGAGGCGCTCGCTCACAACGACCGCCTCCGACAGACGATCCAACGCGCCGCCCTCCGGATGCAGCGCGTGCACGTACCCGATGAGGCTGTCCACGCGCGATGGGGAAGGAGCTCATTCGTCAACCATACGTTGACGCAGGGGAAAACGTCAACCTCGTGTTGACGACTCCCGCTACATCGCCCGGAACGTGACCGCGCCTCCGACGACGGGTAACTCCTCGGTGACTCCGAAACCGAGCCGCGTGCGATGTACGAGTGGCCCTTCGGGAAGGCCGTCTCGGAGACAAGCGCGAACCATTCCACCGCGTGCGCCGCATAGTCGTTGTCCGCGGGCCAGAGCCAACGAAACCACGGGTCGTCGACGAAGCCCGCGGTGAAGATCTCCGCGAGTGCGTCGAGATCGGCGCGTGTGCGATGTCGCACGGCGTGAAACCTAGGCGGCGACACGACGCGTGGGATGTGTCGAGAATCCGCGAGCCGGGGTATGGGTCGAGCATGTACATCGGAGGCGGCTTCCTCGTGCTCGTGCTCATCATCCTGGCGATCATCTATCTCGCGAAGCGAGTGTGAGCGAAGCGAGTGTGAGCGTCCGCCCCCGCCGCCACGGCATGATCTGTCCGTGGAGAGGCCGTCCTCCGACTACCGGTTCTACGGCGATCTCACCGCGTAGGGCCGAACCTCGTGGAGGTATGATGGAAAGTATCTTACCGACGAGTTGGGCCCGACTAAAATCGTGCATATCTTCGACCCGGAATCCGACTAGAAAGCTGTGGTCGCCATCGACAACGTCGCCCGCGGGCCCTCCATCGGCGGCATCCGCATGGCGCCCGACGTGAGCGCCGAGGAAGCGTTCCGCTTAGCGCGCGCCATGACGATGAAAAACTCCGCGGCTAATCTGCCCCACGGCGGCGGCAAATCGGTGATCTTCGGCGACCCGAAAATGGACTTGGCGAAAAAAGAGCAGTTGATCCGCGCCTTCGCCCGTGGCATCCACGATGTCGAATACATTCCGGGTCCCGACATGGGCACCGACGAGCGCTGCATGGCGTGGATCAAAGACGAGATCGGCCGCGCCGTCGGCCTGCCGCGGAAATCGGCGGCATCCCGCTCGATGAGATCGGCGCGACGGGATTGGGCTTAAAGGCTAGCGTCGAGGCTGCGCTCAAATACTGCGACTTCGATCTCAAAGGAGCCCGTGTGGTCATTCAGGGCTTTGGCTCGGTGGGCAAGCACGCCGCACGCTTCCTCGGAGGAAGAGAAAGGCACCGTCTTAGTCGCGGCGTCCGACTCGCGCGGCACCATTTTCAGTCCCAAGGGCATCGACGTTGCCCGATTGATTGCGCTCAAAGATTCTGGAAAGGGCGTCACCGATTCCCGGACGGGCAGAAACTCGATGCCGACGCGGTGATCGATATCGAATGCGAAATCTGGATTCCCGCCGCCCGCCCGGACGTGATTCGCAAAGACAACGTAGCGCGCCTGAAAACCAAGCTCGTTCCGCAAGGAGCTAACATTCCGTTCACCGCCGAAGCCGAACGGCTGCTCCACAAAGCAGGCGCGCTGGTGATTCCCGATTTCATCGCCAACGCCGGCGGTGTCATCTGCGCCATCGGGGTTCGCCACGGCGGCACGCAGAGCCAGGCTTTGCAAACCATCGAAGAAAAAATTCGCGCCAACACTGAAGAAGTGCTGGCCAACGCCAAGAAGAGCGGAACGCTGCCGCGCCAAGCCGCAATTGCATTAGCGGAGGCGCGGATCAAGAAGGCGATGACGTATCGAAAGTGACATACAGGTCCAACTGGTTGAACGATTGGAAGCTACTATGGCAGCATTGCGGTCGCAATCCTCAGATAAATGATCACGGACAGCAAATCCTGGATCACTGTCGCCAGCGGGCCGCTGCCGAACGCCGGATCAAGGCTGATCCGGTTGAGCAGCCATGGCAACGTAAGCGCAACGGCGCTCGCCGTCGTGCATGCCGCTAAAATCGCAAGCGCCACTGCCGTGACCATGCTGGCATCGCCAGCGCCAGAGTCCGATGGAAAAAGACCGCCGCTAAGGTGACTCCAACCAGCAAACCGGTATAAACCTCACGTCGCACCACGCCCCCGATGGGTACACCTACGGACAGTCCCCGTATCGCGATTGCTCCGTCTGCGTTCCGACGGCGTCAGCAAGATAGACAATGCCGGGAATAAAGAATGCTAACATCACATTTGCCTGAAGTTGCTGCTCAAAGGCGCCGACGATATCGGCGGCGAGCAACGCGCCGGCCAAGCCGACAAGCAACCACGGGACCCTATGCCAGAAACGTTTCGCGACCGGCTCTTCGCTCGCGCTCCGCGCCATCGACGAGTCACGCAGAAAACCGCCGAGCCGGGCTATATCTTCGTCGTGCTCGTGGAGTAACACGGCAAGCAACCCGTCAGGCGGCAAAAAACCGATAAACCGTCCTTCGCCGTTAACCACCGCCAGCGCGCTTTCGCCATGCTGGACTGCTTTCCAGGCCGCTTTTTCCTGGTCCACTCCGGGCGCAACCATAGGAGGATCTTCGTCCATGATATCGCTGACTTCGTCAGGCGGCGCACCGAATACATCTTCGATTCTAAGAACTCCTACGAGCTTACCGTCGTTGCAGACACCAATATGCGTCGCGCTTTCGAAAGTTGTCCCTTCCAGAGATCGTCTGACCTCGCTCACGTTAGCGTGTGGAGCAACAACGGGAACGAGCGTCCGCACATGTTCCGATGCCGTTTCGGATACAAAGTTTTGCACGAAATTCGGTTCATCTGCCATCGGTAAGAACCTCCAAAAAATGATGAAGCGAATATAACGAGTAGAACGCTGGACCGGCAACTAACCACTTCCCGATGCGCTCATTAACTGATGGCATAAAGACACGACGCAACTAGGGCTACGGAATCGATGCCTCGATCGAAGTGGCTATTTCGGAATTACTCTCATTGATCAGTTGTTCAACTGCCAGCAGTTCTCGTTACTTTCGTCAGCTGACAAGTATCTTTCTAGAATCCCTCGCAGCCTGGTTAAGCTAAACGGCTTCCGCAAAATTTCTGCAGCGCCAGCATCCAGAGCGCGTTTTGTAACGACTGGCTCCAAGGAAAGCAGTAATGATGATCACAGGTATGTCTGGTGTAGCCGGATTCGCCTTTAAACGTGCGGTTATCTCATCGCCAGTCATTTCAGGCAAACCTATATCCATCAGGATTAAATCAGGTTGCTTCTCGGAGGCCTGGTTTATCGCTCCTATGCCTGAACCGGCTTTGATAACGTCGTAGCCAAAACGATTGAGGAATTCTGCAAGCAACTCTTCCGAGGTCGTTGTTGTCGTCCACTACCAGTATTTTTTTTCAGTATCACATAACTGTGATGTGTTTAGGTAGTGCCAATCTCCGAAAGAACGGTTTTGCTGGTATCGCCTAGCTGGTCATTCTTAGAGCTGGGAATTTTAGATTAACGCTATGGCCCCTACGCCGAGAAGTGATCAATGCTGAGTAGCCATTTGGTCGCATGATTCGTCGCTCTTTCTCGTTTTTGCATATCGTTCTCATCTGCAATGATTGCCAACCTACGGGCTACCTAGTGAAATCTTTCAGCATCTTAATCCTTAGACACGGGGAATACTCATCGTACCTAGAGGTTCATCGCCCGCAGGCGGAGCTTCAACTGGAAGTGATGGCGAACCGG
>CAVVET010000005.1:0-17001 GCA_963747215.1 uncultured Acidimicrobiales bacterium | reverse complement strand
GAACGGTCCGGGAAGCGTCACCTTCACCGGTCGATCCGTCATGCGGCGCAGGAACGCAAGGGCGTCGACCTCGACCGCTCGGGTCCGTCGAATCGGCCCGACGATCCTCGGTACCGGCGTGGCGTGACCAGCCCGGTTGGTGACCGATGCCGGATGCACCGCGTCGATGCCTTCGAGCGCAGTGACCAGATGGTTCGAGTAGCTCTCGCGCCGCACTTCTCCGTCGGTGATGACGTCGATGCCGGCGCGCTCCATGTCGTGGATTGCCAGCTCGGCGGCGTCGTCCTGCGCAGCCTCGAGCAGATCGGCGGAAACGGCCCACAGCTCCTCCGCTCGCACTCGAGGCACGCCCTTCGACAAGAAGGCCCGATCGATCAGCCACGGCGGTTGCGGGTAGCTACCCACGACCGTGGTGCTCACGACCTCCGGCGCAGTCCTCGCCGTCAATGGCCGCCCGCGCCGTCGACCATCGCCGCGAGCTGATCGCGCGTGATGGCGATCTGCACCTCGTGCACCTCGTCGTGGGGGAAGCCGAGGCGCTCGAACTCCTTCACCACCGCGTCCGCGCTCTCACCGTCGTAGATCGTGACGATGAAGCCTTCGAAGATGTTCGCGAAGACGTTGACCATCGTGTGCGTGCTTCCCCTCGAGCACGTCGGGGGCGTTCTGCATGAACTCCTCCTGCGACAGGCCGGGAGCACGGTGGATGCTGGCGAACAACGGCATGGGATCTCCTCAGGTCTGGGCGAGAACAAGTCCTCACCCTATGTCGTAGCGATATTCAGCACACTTGACCCGTAAATCGGGACGACTTAGCGTCGCCCGTGAGCGCGCTAGCAGAGCGACCCGACCTCGATCTCGCCGAACGCGACCGTCGCTGGGATCGCGTCCGACGCCGGCATGGCCGAGCGAGGCATCGACCTCCTGATCGTGCTCCCCCAATCCGACCCCATCGACGTGCTCTACCTCAGCGGTGGCGAGCAGGGCGCCGTGCTCTTCCCGTCGATGAAGATCCCTGGATCCTGCTCGGCGGCGAGGACAGCAACCTGGCGGTCGACCGCGAGGGCTGGATCACCCAACGCGAGAGCGCGACGCCCTACGGCTCGACCAAGGTCCCCTACGGCGCGGCAGTCGCCGACAAGCTCGAGAGGCTCGAAGCTGAAGCCGCCACGCGTCGGCATCGCCGGCCTCGACGGCGATCTCTACTCGCACGTGCGATCCGCTGACGGGTACACGATCTACTCGAGCGTTCGCCGGATCATCGACGTGCTCGACGGCTGCGAGATCGTGAACGGCGCGCCGGTCATGGCGCATGCTCGCTACGTGAAGAGCGAAGCCGAGATCGCCGGGTTCCGCGCTGGCATCGAGGTCGCCGAGGCCGGTGCTCGTGCCATCGGTGAGGCGTACAGCATCGGGAAGGCTCAGGCCGACGCCTACCGTGCCGGCATCGCCGCGATGCTTCAGCCTCGGTCTCGGCGTTCCGTCGATCGCGTGGTGCCCGGGGCCGTGGAAGACCCCGACGGCCGCGGATCGTCGGCACCCCGCCGGGTGACATCGACGACGGCCTCTGCGTGGCGGCCGAGATCATGCCGGGCTCGAGGATGATGACCCAGGTCGCGGAGCCGTTCTTCGCGGGCAAGATCCTGCCCGAGCAGCAAGAAGCGTTCGACCTGAACATCGCCGCGTTCGAAGCGACCCGGGCCGCGCTGGTGCCGGGCGCGACGTGGCGTGACGTCGAGACCGCGGCGCTCGCCGTCGCCGACGGCACCGATTGGCAGGTGAGCTTCCTGCTCCACGGTGGCTTCGACGGACCCGCTCTTCATCCCGGTCGACAGCCACGACGACGTCCTCGACGATCGCATCGAAGCCGACACGGTCTTCATCGCCAAGCCCACGGTGTTCCCACGCGCAGCGGAGCGCGTCGTGGCGCGCAGCCACGACGTCAGCTGGGGGGACATGGTCGTGGTGAAGGAAGGCGGCGCGCGAGCGACTGGGCACCCGCCCCCAGCGCCTCATCTCGTACAGCTGAGCTCGCGGCTCGTCCGTTGACCAAAGAGAACGGGTCAGACCTACGATTCGGGAAGCCAATCCTGTTATTCGGTGCAGCACGCCTTGGCCCAGCGGGTCTCAGAGACCCAGCGCGCCAGAAACGGCTGAGAGGGGGACACGGATGACTTGGGAGCGCAGCACGATCGCGGACCTGTTCTCAGTGGCGCGGGAGGCAGGACCGTACGGCGACCTGCCGGCGACGCCCGCCAACCTCGATCCCCAGATCTACGCGTCACGCAACGAGGGCGTCGCAGCCGTTCTTCCTCACCTGTGAGCGCGACTCGCTCGTGGTGACGATGAGCGGCGAGGGCTTCGTCGAGTTCCGCGACTCGAACGTGCTGCACTTCCGGGTCACGCCGGGCGACTTCGTGTACGTGCCGGCAGGAACGCCACACCGCATCCGGGCAGAGCGCCCGATGGTGCAGCTCCGCTACAAGGCGCTCGACCCCGGCCGCGAAGTCGTCTCGTGGCACTGCCCCGAGTGCGGCACCGAGCTCTGGCACCGCGAGTTCGACGCGACGAGCGAGATCCCTCAGCGCGTGTACCTCGAGGCCGCAGAGAAGTTCAACGGCGACGAAGCCCTTCGCCGCTGCACGAAGTGCAGCGCGATCCACCCCGCCGTCGACATCTCGGGTGCCAAGTGGGCCGAGATCGCCGCACTCCTCGAAGCCGAGCGCGCCGACGCGCCCCGTCGCTGCGACCAACGGCGATCGCCTGCCCGCGGCGAAGGACCGCGAGCCGCTGCGCACGAACGTGTTCGAGCTCATGCGCACGACGACCACACAGCTGCTCCCCCTGTTCCCGTATCTCGGTCCCGGAGCGATGCTGCCCGCGGGCGCGCTGTTCCAGGGCCGACCCGGCGCGCAGTACGGGCGCTTCTTCCACCGCAACAGCGAGGAGGAGGTCTCGGTGTGCTTCGGCGGTCAGAACGCGCTCGGCGCGGCCGGCGTGATGTTCATCGGCGGGAAGATGCACGAGGTGCAGGCGCCGCTGCTCGACACGAACGATCCCAACGCATTCCTCATCTCGGTCATCACCCAGCGGCAACAGGACGAAGGCCGCGAGCAGAAGGAGTCGGTGATCTTCCGCTGCTCGGAATGCAACAACAAGCTCCACCAAGTCGACTACTCGGCCGAGCTCCCCGATCCCGACCGCCCCGATCTCGTCACCGGAGGGCGGATCGACGACGAGTACGAGATGTTCCCCACGATGTGGGGCAGCATCCTCTCGACCGACTCGTTCAACTCCGACGAGAAGGCGCGCACCTGCTCCCGGTGCGGCCATGTCAACCCGCCGTTCCCCGCGGAGGCTTGGGGCTGGCAGAACTACGTCGACCGCCACGAAGTCGTCAACGCGGCGCGCCACCTCCTCGACGAGACCGCGAACAAGGCCGACGCCGCGACCTCAGGTGTCTGAAGCCAACGCCGCCTCGCCCAGGTAGCTCACCTCGAGCAGGTCACGTCGATCACGAAGGTCTTCGGCACGGCCCTCGAGCACGAGCTCCCCGTGGTTCAGCACATACGCGCGGTCCGAGATGCTGAGCGACAGGTGTGCGTGCTGCTCGACGAGCAACAGCGCTGTGCCCGTGTCCGTGACGACTTGCTTGAGCAACGCGAGCAGACGCTCGACGATGAGTGGCGCGAGGCCGAGACTCATCTCGTCGACCACCAGCAGACGCGGGCGCGCGGCGAGCCCGCGCGCGATCGCCAGCATCTGCTGCTCGCCACCCGACAGCAGGCCGGCCTTCCGCTTCGCGAGTGCTGCCAGCTCGGGGAAGAGCTCGAAGGTGCGGACAACGGCACTGTTGTTGCCCCGCGCGCCGAGACGGATGTTCTCGTGCACGGTGAGGTCGAAGAACAGCGCGCGGTCTTCGGGCACGAGTGACACGCCCATCCGCGCGATCGCGCTCGCATGCGTCGAGTCGACCTTGCTCCCGCAGATCCTGACCTCGCCGGCGATTCGGGGCAGCAACCCGCACGCAGTCAGCAGGGTGGTGGTCTTGCCGGCGCCGTTCGGCCCGAGGAGGGCGACGACCTCTCCTTCGGAGACGTGGAGCGACACGTTGCGTACCACCGCGAGCTGTCCGTAGCCAGCGACGAGGTCTTGCACGGCCAGCAGCTCGCTCACGCCCCACCGCCCGCAGGCTCGGCCCGGACGGGATCTTCGCCCAAGTACGAGCGCAACACGTCTCGATTGCCGCGGATCTCGGCCGGCGTGCCCGACGCGATGAGACGTCCGGCGTCGAGCACGTGGATGTAGTCGCACACGGTGAGCACGAGCGCCATGTCGTGGTCGACGAGGAGCAGGCCCGGCCCCGAGGCGGCGACCTGACGGAGGCGCTCGCCGAGCTCCTCGGTCTCGAGGCGATCAAGTCCCGCGGCCGGCTCGTCGAGCATCAAGAGAGCGGGCCGAGCGACGATCGCCCGCGCGAGCGCCACCGACTTGCGCTCGGCCTGGGAGAGCGAGCTCGGCAGGTGATCGGCGACGCCGGCGAGGCCGAGCAGCGAGAGCGCACGGGTGATGTCGTCGCTGTCCTTCGCGCGCCACCGGAGGATCACGTCTGTGAGCGACCTCCACCATTGAGAGCTCTCGGTCGTGACCCGCACATTGTCCGCGACCGTCATGTCCTCGAACAGCTCGAGTGACTGAAACGTGCGGGCGAGCTTGCTCAGCGCGCGCCAATGGGCGCGCATCCGGGTGATGTCGCGGCCGTCGAACCTGATCGAACCGCCGGCAATCGGAGCGAAGCCGGTGACCGCGTCGATCAGCGTCGTCTTCCCCGCGCCGTTCGGCCCGATCAGCCCGGTGATCCCCCTGCACGGCACCCGCAGCGACACGTCATCGACGGCCCGAAGACCGCCGTACACGACGCAAAGCCCCTCGATCTCCAGCCCCTCGATGTCCCGGAACGACGCGGCGCTCACGAGCTCACTCCCACCGTCGACCGATCGGTCGCGGGCGCCACCGGGTCGGGCACCGCCGGGCTTCGACTTGTCCCCTGTCGCAGCCGCCTTGATGCGACGTAGGCCGCGTTCGAGCCCGTCGGAAAGACCGTCGGGATGGAGGATCGTGGTCGCGACGAGCCCGAGGCCGCCGATGAGATAGGCGTACCGGCCGATGCCGAACCACTGGTCGAGCAACGTCGGGCCGAAGCCATTCGGGGCGAAGAACAGCCCGGCGACGATGGCGCCGGAGATGCGAGCGACGCCCCCGATGTAGACGAGCGCGACGAGGAGCAGCGAGGTCAACACCGAGAACTGCTCACCCGAGAGGTTGCCCGTGAGGAGCCCGGTCATCGACCCGGCCGCGCCCGCGATGAAGCCGGAGGCCGCGAACGCGAAGAGCTTGGCGCGCCCGAGGCTGACGCCGGACGCGACGGCTGCACGCTCGTTCGCTCGGATCGCGAGGAGCTGGCGGCCGATCCCACTGTTGCGCAGGAATGCCACCAACACTCCGAGGAGCACGGCGACGATCAGCACCAGAACTCCGAACTGTGGACGCGGGTAGGCCGTCGCATCGGAGGTGCGGATGTTGAAGTCGATGCCGAACAGCTTCACCGCCGGGATCAAGCGGCCGGAGGCGCCGCCGGTGAAGGTGCCGCTGCTGAACAGGAACGCATCGAGCGCGACCGCAGCAGCGAGGGTGAGCACGGCGAGGTGGATGCCTCGAGTTCGGAGCGCCGGCAGCCCGACCACCAAGGCCAGCGGCGCGGTCGCGAGGCTCGCGAGCAGCAGCGCGAGCGGGAAGGGCACGCTGAGCTCAGCGCTCAAGATGCCGTACATGAATCCGCCGAAACCGGCGAACGCCATCTGCGCGAGCGAGATCTGGCCGGCGAACCCGGTGACCACGACGAGCGACAAGCCGAGCACGATCACGATGAGGCTCTGGATCAGCCCGAGCCGCAGGCTGCTGCCGAGTGTGAACAGCGCGACCGTGCCCGCGGCAAGGCAGAGCACTGCCGAGAGCAGGACCTGCTTCGGACGCCCGGCGACCGGCATCGCCCGATCGATCAGCGTGCCCCGCCACGGGATCGACCGTCCGAACACGACGAGGGCGACGATGATCGCGAGGAACGGCAAGCCTTCCTGAAGGCCGCTCTTGGGCAGCCAGTCGAACTCCAGGGTGAGCTTGGTCACCTCCGACTGCGCCATGCCGATCGCAAGACCCGCGATGACGGTCACCGAGAACGACGTCATCCGACCGAGGAGCGCGGCGCCGAGCGCGGGGACGATGAACAACGTGAACGACGTCGGGTTGAGGCCCGAGATCGGCGTGATGAGGATGCCGGCAAACCCGGCGAGCGCCGTCGCCACCATCCAGTTCACTGCGCCGAGGCGGGTCGACGAGTAGCCGCACACCGCCGCGCCCTTCTCGCTCTCCGCCGCCCCGCGCGTCGCGAGGCCGAAGGTCGTGAACTTGAACACCGCCCACAGCGCGACGCCGATCGCGACGGTGAGCGCGGCGAGGTAGAAGCGATCGCGCGGCACGCTCGTGCCGAGCACATCGAGTGGATCGTTCGGCAGGATCGTGCCCGCGGTCTGGCCCGAGATGTTGAACGCGTCGTCGCCGAGGTTCAGCACCACCATGGCCTGCACGACGATCATGAGGCCGACCGACGCGACGAGGCGCGCAAGGGGCGGCGAGCTTCGCAGCGGCCGGAAGACAAGCACGAAGATGAGCAGCCCGAGCGCGGCTGCGTAGACGAGCGCGATCACCAGCGCGGGGATCGTGGGGATGCCGTCGCTGAAGACCCGAACCCGAGACGGGATGCCGACGACCGGCAACATGAGGTAGCCGGTCGTACGGAGGTCGATGTAGGCGTACGCGATGAACATCGCGATCGCGCCCTGAGCGAAGTTGATGACGCCCGAGCTGCCGGTACTCGAGCACCAGCCCGAGGCCGAGGATGGCGTAGACCGCCCCCGCGCCGAGCCCGAGAAGAAGGAAGAGGACGTACTGCGACATCCGCTACCGCTCAGCGAGCGACAAGTCGGCGATCAGCCCGCCGCACCCCAGAGCGTGTCCATCGCCACGTAGTCACTGAGCTTCGTGACTGTCCCGTCGACGAACTGCACGAGGTACGCGGACCCTGCGCAGATGCCCGGGAAGTTGGCCACCGGCGGCGCCGAGCACGAGTAGGGCACGTTGAGGAAGCTCGGCTGGTCGGCGGTCGCCTTGAACGCCGCGAGCACGCTCTCGTGGGTGAGCGACGCCGGGTCCATGTCGTCCAGGAGCTCGTGGATGTTCATGATCGTGCCGAACCCGCCACGGGAGAAGTCGGTGTCGGCGACGTCGGGCGCTTCCTCCGCCATGACCTCGTTGTAGAGCACCACGTCGGGGTCATCGGGGAAGACCTCGGCGCCCTTGTAGAGGCCCACGAAGTACACGCCGTCCGCAGCGTCGCCGGCCGCCGCCAGGGTGTCGGGATCGCCGCAGTTGTCGGGCATGATCATCGGCACGTCGGTACCGAGGCTCGAGTAGGCCTGGAACGCCGGCTGGCACGGCAGGCCGTAGGCGAGCAGCGCGTCGGGGTTGGTGTCGAGCGCGGCGGCGAACGTCGCGGTGAGGTCGGCGGAGCCCACGGGTGCGTTCACCGGAGTCGGCGCGGGGATGCCGGCGGCGGTCGCGGGCGCGTCCATGAACAGCGCCCGGATGAACGCGTTGGACGGAAGGTCGAGGGCGAGCGCGGCGAGGTTCGTCGCCTGTAGCTCAGAGATCGCGAAGTGGACCATCGCCGGGAACAGCGACGCCGACCACCCGTTGAAGAGAGCTCGGGTCGGTGACGTGTACTCCGGCGGCGTGAACGACGCGCCACCGATCAGCGGAATGCCGGTCGCGTCGATCGTGGGCTGCACCGACAGGGCGCCCGCGTCGGGCCCGGGGATGATGATCAACGGGTCCTTCTGGAAGAGCTCGTTCACGCACGCCGTCAGCCCCGGAGCCGTGTAGTCCGTCGTGCACGACTCGAGCTGGATCGGCCGGCCCCCGATGCCACCGAGCTGGTTGTTCACGTACTCGACGGCGGCCTCGGCCCCGTCGATCAGCTCGGGCGCCGTGAAGGACTGGTTGTCGGCCGGTGTGTAGATGCCGATGACGATCGGTTCGCCGGTGGCCTGCTCGCCGGCCGCAGTCGTCGCCGCGCCGCCCGCGGCGGTGGTGGCCGCGCCCGCCGCCGTCGTCGCCGCGCCAGCGCTGGTGGTGTCAGCGGCGTCGCTGTCCGAATCGTCGTCGCCGCAGGCGACCAGGGTCATCACGCACGCCGCAGCAACGAGGCCACTGACCAGCCGCACACGTGCCCGCTTCCCCCGCGCTCCAACCCGTGCGCTCATCTGATCCCCCCGTAGCCGATTACCGAATTGCAGGACTTGAGTGCCGAATATTAGGCACATGTGCCGAGACGGGCAAGACCTCAGGCGACGGCGTCGCTCACCGCAGCATGGATGTCGAGCAAGGGCAGCACTTGCTCGGGCGGCCGGCGGCCCATCCCACATTCGGTGGCCACCCCGAACGACGACACGACCTTCGATGCCGCGGCGATGCGTCGCTCGGTGCCCTCGACGCCATCGGTGAAGTGCACCAGGCCGAGGTAGAGCTCGGTGTCGTCAGCCAGCGCGAGGTCGCCGAGAGGCGCGAAGTAGCCGACGTCGTCGCGGTCACGCGGCACCGGCAAGTGGATCCACGTGAGCGGACGGTTCAGGTTGGCGCTCAGCGCGTTCGCGATGTCGGCGAGCTTGCCTGCGTCGATGGGCTGCTTGAAGTGCTCGTGCTCGTAGTCGCCGTAGCAAAGGTGGTAACCGAGCTCGATGTCGGGGGGCACCCAGCTCGCATACCGGGTGAGACGATCGAGCACTCCCTGGCGAAGGTCACCCTCGAAGTAAGAAGGGAAGACCTCCTCGAGGATGCCGAACTCGGCGGCGGTGTCCCACTGGAACGCGAGCTTGTCGTGAGGCACGACGGCCGCGATCCGTTCGATCTCACGTTGCATCGCCGTCTCGTACGCGGCTTCGAGCGTCAGCTCGAGGCCGGGCACGACGAACGCACTGATCGGCGCGAATGGGGTCGGGAGGCTGACCTGGAACCGCCAATGTGAGGGAAGGTCTCCCGCGTCCTGCAGGTCTGAGAAGAGCTCCCATGACGAGACGGCGCTCTCCGCGTAGCCGAGCGCGCCGAAGTCGATGTCGTCGATGAGACGCCCCGTCCCTCATCGCGATCCGCGGGTTCGGGGCGTAGTTGCGCGGACCGGGCGGGATGACCTCGAACTGCGGATCGGCCATGAACCGGTGCAGCTGCCAGACGATCCAGTCGAGGCGCGGCCCGGTCTCCCCGTCGGTCACCCGGCGGAGTCGATCACCGAGCCGTTCCGCGCACGCGCGGAACACCGTCTCCGCGTCGGGCAGTGACACCGACCCGACGAGGTGCGCGCCATTCGGCTTTCCAGCCATGTCTCCCCCTGTGTCGCGAAGCTGTGTCGTGAAGCTCTGTCGTGAAGTTACGAACCGAGCTCGTCGTAGACACGCGCCGCGGCGGGGTGCAGCGGGATCGGCGTCGCACGCATGTGCTCGGGTTCGAATGGATAGTTGAGCGGACTGCGCTCGGACGGGATGTGGTGATACTGCCGCTCGATCGCGTGCGACGTGTGCACCATGCACCACGTGAGCAAGTAGGCGACGTCGTCGGGCATGTCCTCGTGCACGAGCACGAGGAAGCTGCTGAAGTCGAGCGTCAGCACGTCGTCGTCGCAGCCGGGGAGGTAACCGCCGCGCAGGATCCCTCGCGGCCAGTGCAGCTCGTGCTCGAGGGCGGTGAGCGCGGCGTCCTCCATCGGGATGAAGTTCGTCTCGCGAGCAACGCCGACCTCCTGCCACGGGGGCGTCATGATCGCCTCGTGGAACACCGCGTCGGCGAGGCCGTCGCGGTACCAATGGAGAGGAGGGAACGGGCGCTCGTCCTCCAGGAAGCTGCCACCCCAGCCGAGGAACTCGTCGCGCGAGATGCCGTGTGCGGCCATCACGCGGTTCACCCCGTAGCCGACCGTGTTCACCCCGTCGTTCTGGGATGTCGCGATCTTGAGCGGCACCTTCTTCTCGCGCAGGTCGGCGAATGTGCGCACACCGTGCTCGGCCCCGACCGCGAACACCAGCCGATCGTCTTGGGGCATCACGCCGAGCGCGCGCACCTCGCGGATGGGGTGTGCCCTCGAACATGCCGACACCGGCAACCGCCGAATAGCCGACGTAGGCGGGCACGACCATCGAGAGATCGACCTCGTGCGCGACGATCGCGTCGACGGCGTCGGTGCCGCCGCGACCACTCCAGATCGCGGTGCGCGATCCGGTCCCCGCGCGATCGTTGAACTCCTGCGCGAGCCAGCCACAGATGCGATGGAGGTTCGCTTGTCCCCAGTCGCCCTGGAACTGGAGCGTGACGGCGCGGTCGATGTGGGGTTGCCCGTCCTTCGGCATCACGCCGTGCGGATGGCGTCCGCGACCTCGGGCCAGCGGATGCCCTCGAGGTCGACGAGATCGTGGACGGAGCCGCACGACCCGCAGCGGCGGAGGTCGATGTCCGCGTTGAAGGCGTTGCACGCGCGCCAGTAGGCGTCTTGCGGCAGCTCCTCCTCGGTGTCGAACTCGTCGCGGTGCACCTCGGAGCCGCACGCGGAGCAGAACCATGCGACGGCTTCGAGGCCGGGGTGCAGCGCCTTGTAGCGCACGTGGATCGACGGCTCGTCGGGCCGGATGCGGCTCGCGGTGCCCGCCGGCAGGTAGACGAGGTCGCCAGGCTCGAGGCGGTGGTAGCGGACCGGTGAGTGCTCGAGGTCGACGGTCGCGGTGCCCGTCACCTGCGCGAGCACGGTGTCGGCCGAGCAGATGAGGAAGAAGGGCTGCGTTCGGTCGTTACGGGAGACATGCACCTGGGGGTCGCGGCCGTCGACGAGCACGGGCAGCTCGTCATAGGGCCCGCAGTCCTTCGCGGCGTCGAACACCTGCACCAGCTTCTTACGGGTGAAGTCCACGAGGGTCAGCCGGCTGGGGTGGCGAGCGTCTCGGCCGCCTTCGCCAAGAAAGCCGAGCGCGCGTCGTTCACGGTGCGCTGATGCATCGACCACTTCGCCCAACCCCAAAGGTCCATCGGGAACGTCGGGTTCAGATGGCCGCATGCGCCGCATGTGCGAAGGGACTCGTCCGAGTTGAAGCGTGCGATCGGCTCGACCGACTCGTTCAACGTGGGGAAGGCAGGAAAGCGGTCCTCGTGGTCCTCGGTGGGGCGATCGGTGAACTCGTGCGCGAACAGGTGCCCGTGGCACTTCACGCACTTCCAGATGAGCTTCTCGGTCTGCGCCTCGGTGTCGCTTTGGCGTTGCACGATCGTGACGAGCAAGAAGCTCTCGGGTGACTCGGGGTCGCGGAGGAAGCTGTTCACGCCGTGCAAGTTCGGTTGCGCCATGATCCGCCCGGTTTCGAGAAGCGCACCGTTCGCACCCCACACGAACGTGATCTCGTCAACGGTGTTGTAGTGGAAGAAGTGCCCGACGTCGTAGCCCGGGCCCCCTCGGAAGAGGGCGCCGGAGTACACGATTGCGCCGGGCCCGTAGTAAGGGAACAGCGGCACGAGTTGGGTGTTCGCGTGCTGCATCCGCTCGTAGACGTTGACCTTCAGCGGCTCGCGGCGCCGGTCGGCGGTGGGATGCGGTGCTCTCGCTCGGGTGCCGTGGAAGTCTGCGTCGTCGAAGCCCGTGTCATCTGCGCCATGGGTTCCCCCTCAGGCTGAGCCCCGAAACGTCCGGGACCTGTCCTGATTCTCAGGATGTCTCTCTTGTATTTCAGCACTACTCGAGCGCAACGGTGCAATGCCGAGCTCAGCCGATCTCGGCGAGGCGATCGGTCACCCGCTTCGCCGCTGCCTGCGCCGCTTGAATGACCGCGGGAAAGTCGTCCTCTGTGAGTTCGAACGCCAAGCACGCCACGCTGATCCCGGCGGTCAGCTTGCCGTCGGGCCCGAACACCGGTGCCGCCACCCCGCGCACGCCGACATCGCGCTCGCCATTGCTCAGGGCATAGCCGCGCTCCCGAATGTTGGCCAGCTCCTCGCGCAGCGCATCCGGATCGGTGATCGTCGTGTCGGTGAAGCGCTCGAACGGCGCCAGGGAATCGACAACGAGGTCGGCGTCCTGCTCGAACGCGAGCAGCACCTTCGCCGGCGCCCCCGCGTGCAGGGGGAGAAGGTGGCCTCGCTCGTAGCTCAGCCGGATGGGCCGGGCGATCTCGACCCGCTCGACGCACACCGCCATGTTCCCGGAACGGCGCGTGAGCAGCACCGTTTCGTCGACCTCCCGGGCCAGGTCCCGCATGATCGGCAACGCGATCTCCGAGAGGCCGAGGCCCTCACGCGCGATGCGAGCCAGCTCGAACACCCGCGAACCGAGCCGGAACCCACCCCGCACCGCGTCCTCTTCGAGGAGGTTCGACGTACGCAGGCTCTGCAGGTACCGATAGGTCGTGCTGCGCGACATCCCGAGTCGCTGGGCGATGTCGCCCGCGGAGAGCACCGGGGTGTGGACGTCGAACAGGAAGAGCACATCGATCGCACGATCCGCGGTGCTGTTGCGCCCGGTCGTGGATGCTCCCGTTTCACTGGGCACCTGTCCCATCATATGGGTCTGCCTCGGGTGAGAAGTGTTTCACGATATTCAGGACGCTTGACCCGTTTTTCGGGAGTCATTACCGTGACATCGACCTGAGGAGGCTCGATGGAGTTCGGTGTGCAGTTCTTCCCATCGGTCGGGCCAGAGACGACGCCGGCGAGCCAATACTTCGCCGAGGCGCTCCTGCTCACCGAGCAGTCCGAGGCCCTGGGTTTCACCAATGTCCGCACCGTCGAGCACTACTTCCACCACTACGGCGGGTACTCGCCGAATCCGCTGATCTTCCTCGCTGCCGCGGCCGCTCGCACCACGACGATGCGGCTCATCACGGGAGCGGTGCTCCCTGTCTTCAACCACCCTCTCAAGCTCGCGGGTGAGATCGGCATGCTCGACGCGATCTCGGGCGGCCGCCTCGAGGTCGGCTTCGCACGCGCCTTTCTGCCTCACGAGTTCCAACGCTTCGGAGTGAGCCTCGACGAGAGCCGCGAGCGCTTCGAGGAAGGCATGGCGATCGTCGACCGACTGCTCTGCGAGGAGGACGTCGCCTTCGAAGGCCGGTTCCACCGCTTTCCCGTCACGACCTCGCTGCCCCGCCCGACCCAGCACCCGCGGCCTCCGTTCTGGGTCGCCGCCCTCGCGACCGAGGCCTCGTTCATCAGTGCCGGCACCCACGGCCACTCGATCATGGCGATCCCGCTCGCCGGAGCCAAGCTCGCGTCACTGCTGTCCGCGTACCGAGAGGCGTGGCGGAGCGCGGGTCACCCCGGCGATGGGCGCGTGATGCTCGCCTTCCACATGCTCTGCCACGAGGACGAATCCACCGCGCACGACCTCGCACGCGACCCCATCAACCAGTACCTCGCGAGCCTCGTCGACGGCGCAAGTGGTTGGCTCGACGGTTCGAGCTCCGACGACTACCCGGGGTACGACGCGATCATCCGAGGCCTCAAGGCCGACACCTTCGAATCGCAGCTGGCCCAGGGCGCGGTGTGGGTCGGCTCCCCCGACTCGATCTCCGAGCAGATCGCCGCGTACGCGGAAGCCGTCGGTGGGTTCGAAGTCGCCTCGATGCAAGTGAACTTCGCGGG
Source organism: uncultured Acidimicrobiales bacterium (assembly GCA_963747215.1). Taxonomy (GTDB): domain Bacteria; phylum Actinomycetota; class Acidimicrobiia; order Acidimicrobiales; family DATKAS01; genus DATKAS01. Next base: position 3,219 of record CAVVET010000005.1, on the reverse strand, counting down.
CCTCCCCTATGAGGTCGCGACGCGCTCGCTCGACCTCTTCGGTCGCGAGGTGCTCCCGAAGTTCAGCGCGCTCGCTGCCACGGGGCAGTGAAGCTCGCGCTCTTCAACGACTGGCGGGTCGGCCTCGTCGACGTCGCGGCGCAGACGATCTGCGATGTGACGGCACTGGTGCCGGGTACGGAGGACGCCGACCCGTTCGGCGCCGGCTGGTGGGTGCGACTGTGCCGGGACTTCGACGTGCTCCGGCCCGGCCTGCGCAAGGCGGCTCGTGAGCAGCCCGGTCGCGCTCTGGCCGACGTGCGCCTCCGCGCCCCGGTCCTGAACCCGGGCAAGCTCATCGCGACGGCGTCGAACTACGGCGACCACGTCGCGGAGATGCGCGACGAGGTGCTCGATCGGGTTGCCGGTCACGTCGACGGGTGGCTGCTCGACTTCGACGTGTTCCTGAAGGCGACGTCGTCGATCGTCGGTCCCGGAGACGCGGTGCAGCTGCCCGCGCGCCCGGTTGCCGAGGGCCGCGAGATCCATCACGAGAGCGAGCTCGCCGTGATCATCGGCCGTGGCGGGGTGCACATCGCTCCGGCCGACGCGCCGCACCATGTGTTCGGCTACACGATCGGGCTCGACATGACGGTGCGGGGTGACGGCGACCGATCTCGGCGCAAGAGCTATGACACGTTCACGCCGATCGGGCCCTGGATCGTGACGGCAGATGAGATGGCCGACCCGAACAAGCTCGAGGTGCGGCTCGAGGTCGACGGCGATCTGCGCCAGGAGGCGAACACCAAGGACATGCTGGTCAACGTCGCTGGCATCATCGCCTACACATCCTCGGTGATGCGCCTCGATCCCGGCGACATCATCCTGACCGGAGCGCCCCCCGGGGTCGGTCAGGTGAAGGCTGGAGAGCTGATGGTCTCGGAGATCAGTGAGATCGGCACGATGCGCAACCCGGTGACGCTTTGAACCTGGAGGTGACGAGGTGAGCAACGACATCCACGTCGACGATCGGCTCGACGCGTTCTATGCGGACCTGGGTCTGGTCGACTTGCAACCGCTGTGGACCCAGACCCGAAACCTTCTGCCCGCGACTCCGAAGCCCGCCGCGCTCCCCTGGCTCTGGCAGGGCGAGACGCTACGGGCCCTTGCCGCCCGAGCCCGCGACCTCATCACGATCGAGCGGGGCGGTGAGCGTCGCGTCCTCGCGCTCTCGAACCCCGGCCTTGCCGGTGCGCCGTTCGCGACCTCGACGCTCTGGGGCGCGATCCAAGCACTCGGCGCGCACGAAAGTGCTCCCGCTCACAGGCACAGCGCATCCGCGATCAGGTTCGTGCTCGAAGGCAGCGGCGTGTGGACGACCGTCGACGGCGACGCCTGCCACATGCATCCCGGTGACCTCGTGCTCACGCCGGCGTGGACGTTCCACGACCACACGAACGACGGCGACGAGCCGATGATCTGGTTCGACGGACTCGACCTGCCGATCATCGCCACGCTCGACGCGAGCTTCTTCGAAAACCATCCCGACCTGAACCAGCCGGTGCGGGGCTTCGATCTCTCCGAGCAGATGTACGGCACGGGTGGACGCGTGCCCTACGGCACGACGAACGCGTCACCGCACTCGCCGCTGCTCGTCTACCGCTGGAAGCACAGCGACGCGCTCCTCGACAAGCAGCTCGCTGCTTCGGATCGGCCGATGGCAAGCATCGAGTTCGTCGACCCGACCTCAGGTCGCCCCGCTCTGCCGACGATGAGCTGCATCCTCCACCGCGTCGTTGCTGGTCGGCGCACGCTGCCGCGGCGCAAGACGGGCAGCTCGATCTTCGTCGTGCATCACGGCACCGGACAGAGCGTGATCGACGGCCAGAAGTTCCAGTGGTCGCCGGGCGACATGTTCGTGGTCCCGTCATGGTGTCAGCTCGACCACGAAGCCGAGACGACGGCAGACTTGTTCGAGGTGAGCGACGAAGCCACCCTCCGAGCGCTCCATCTGTTTCGCGACGAGGAGCTCGCCGAGCATCAGGACGTCGTCTCCGTGTTCGCGCCGCGCACGCTCGAGGTGTCCACGGCATGAACGCGTGAGCGAAGACACGCGCGACACGATCGACTCGGTCGTCCGCGCCAATCGTGCCCTCGGCGCCGCGGGCCAAGCAGATCTGATCTGGGGGCATGCGTCAGCTCGCGATCCGGGCGGCCGCGGCGCGTGGATGAAGGCCGCGGGCTGGGGCTTCGAGGAGATCACCTCGCAGCGAGTCGTGCTCGTCTCCAACGAAGGCGACGTGCTCGTCGGCGAGGGCCGGCGCCACATCGAGTTCCCCATCCACACCGAGCTGTACGAGCGACGGCACGACGTCCACGCGGTTGTGCACTCCCATGCTGCCGCTGCGGTCGCGTTCGCCTCGCTGGACGTTCCCGTTCGCGCCCTGTCGCACGACGGGGTGTGGTTCGCCGATCCCGACATCCCGAGGTTTCGAGAGACAGGAAGCCTCATTCGTGACCGCGACCTCGGCGAGGCGCTCGCGACGACGATCGGGAACGGACCGGGCTGTCTCATCCCGCACCACGGCCTCGTGACTGTCGGCGCGTCCGTCGCCGAGGCCGTCATGCGCGCGGTTTGTCTCGACCGTGCCTGTCAGGTGCAGCTGCTCGCGATGTCGGCCGGTGGTCCGCACACGTGGTCAGACGAAGACGAGCTGGACCGCAAACGGGACGAGGTGTGGACACCGGAACAGGTGTCCGCGGGATTCGAGTATCTCTGTCGTCTGGCGAACGAGTGACGCGCGGTCGAGGTCCAGGAATCTCGGCGCGAGACTCTCGTGGTGCTGCGGCTCGGAACGATCGTCTTGGGAGCCGAGGACGTCGATCGTGCCGCCGCGTTCTGGGCTGAGGCGTTCGGCTACGAGGCGATCACGTTCCCGGGTTCCGATGACGACTTCACCCTTCTCGTCCCGCCCGACCGCGTCGGAACACGAATCGCTGTGCATCGGTCGGTCTCTCCCGTGCAGGAGCGGCCGCGGGTCCATGTCGATCTCGTCGTCGACAGTCCCGCCGAACAGGCGTCCGAGATCGAACGGCTCCTGACGCTGGGAGCATCTCGCGTGGAGTGGAGCTACCCGAGCGACCCTGACTTCGTCGTGCTGGCGGACACCGAAGGCAACCGCTTCTGCGTGGTCGACGCCAGCCACAGCTGACGACGAGCGTCACCTTGGTCCGTCGTCG
>CAVVET010000004.1:0-14252 GCA_963747215.1 uncultured Acidimicrobiales bacterium | reverse complement strand
TGCTCACTCAACCACCGCATGGGGGGGTCCAGTGAGCAAACGGTCAGGCGCGGATGCGGTCGAGGATCAGCGACTTGCGCTCCGGCGGTTCGGGGCCGACGTCGATCGCGCCATTCAGCGCCTCGACGGCCGCCTCGACCCGAGACGGATCGTCGATGTGCAGCTCGACGAGCGGTTGGCCCTCCTCGACCTCGTCGCCTTCCTTGGCCACGCACAGCACTCCGGCGACCGCGCTGACCGGGTCCTCCTTGCGGGAACGTCCCGCGCCGAGCCGCCAGGCGGCCGTGCCGACCGCGAGCGCATCGAGCCGGGTGACGAAGCCCGTCCGCTCCGCTCGAATCGACAGCCGCTGGTTCGCATCGGGCACCGGAGCGTCCGGGTCGCCGCCCTGGGCGGTGACCATCTCCCTCCACTTCGCGAGGGCCGATCCATCGGCGAGCCGTGCACTGGGGTCGCCACCGACGCCCGACAGCGTCACCATCTCCTCGCGCCAGTGCGAGCGTCACCTCGACCAGGTCCTCGACTCCCTGCGTGCGGCCCGACAACACCTCGACGGACTCGGTGACCTCGATGGCGTTGCCCGCGGCGCGCCCGAGCACGGTGTCCATCGCCGTGATCAGTGCGGAGGTGCGCACCCCGTTCGCCTCGCCGATCACCACCATCGCCTCGGCCAGCCGAGTCGCGTCGTCCCGCTTCCGCATGAAGGCCCCCGACCCGGTCTTCACGTCGAGCACGAGCGCCTCGGTGCCCTCCGCGAACTTCTTCGACATGATCGAGCTGGCGATCAGCGGGATCGACTCGACGGTCGCGGTGACGTCGCGCAACGCGTAGAGCTTCCGATCCGCCGGCGCCAGCCCCGACCCGGCAGCCGCGATCACACAGCCCACCGTCTGCAGGTTCGTCACCATCTCCGAGGGCGACAGCGCCGACCGCCAGCCCGCGATCGTCTCGAGCTTGTCGAGCGTTCCCCCGCTGTGGCCGAGCCCGCGCCCCGAGAGCTGGGGCACCGCGGCACCGCACGCGGCGACGAGCGGCGCCAGCACGAGCGAGACCTTGTCGCCGACGCCTCCGGTCGAGTGCTTGTCGACCGTCGGGCGGCCGACCGCGGAGAGGTCAAGGCGCTCTCCAGAGTCGATCATGGCCTGGGTCCACACCGCGAGCTCGCCGGGCTGCATGCCGTTGAAGTAGATCGCCATGCACAGCGCGGCGGCCTGCTCGTCCGCGATCTCTCCCTTGGTGTACGCCTCGATGAACCAACGCAGCTGCTGGTCGCTCAACCGCGCCCCGTTGCGCTTGGCCCGGATGATGTCGACGACGTTCATCCGCGCCCCTTCATCCGCCCTCGGCCAGACGTTCGGCGTCGAACGCGCCCGGCAACACCTCCGGCATCGGACGAGGGGTGCCGTCGCCGTCGACGAGAAGGCCGGCGCCGCCCGCCTCCCACAGAAGCTGCCGGCATCGACCGCACGGCATGACGGGATCGCCGGCACCCGTGCGAGTCGCGACCGCGACCAGCCGGCCGCCGCCAGTGCGATGGAGCTCGGACACGAGACCGCACTCCGCGCACAGGGTCAATCCGAACGACGCGTTCTCGACGTTGCAGCCCGTCACGACGCGCCCGTCGTCGGTGAGCCCCGCCGCGCCCACATGGAAGTTCGAGTACGGCGCATACGCGTGCGAGGCGGCCTCGACCGCTGCGGCCCGCAGCGACGACCAGTCCACGGCCACGGTCAGATCTGCTGGCCCTTGCGCCACCGCATGCCGTCGGCGGCGGGTGGCCGCAATCGTTGCGCGGCGAACGTGAGCACCACGAGGGTCGTCACGTACGGGGTGATGAAGACGAACTGCGACGGCACCGCGTCGGTGATCGCGAAGTACAGGCCGAAGACCCCGGCGGCGATGATCATTCCCGCACCGGTCATCGGCTTCCCCACATAGATCGCTCGCAGTGCCAAGAACCCCACGACGATGGCGACGAACAACAGCAGCCCTCGCACCGCGTCGTCGCTGCGCAGCTGCAGCGCGTCCGCGAACCCGAACAGGGCCGCACCCATCGCCAACCCCGCTGGCATCCAGTTGCCGAAGATGAGCGCGGCCAAGCCGATGAACCCGCGATTCGCGGTCTGCCCTTCCCGATACCGGCCCGCCGCCTCGATCGCCAAGTACGCGCCGCCGAGACCGGCCAGCCCGCCGGAGATCACGACGCCGAGGTACTTCATCCGGTACACGGGCACCCCGAGGGTGTCGGCCGCGGTAGGCGCCTCGCCGACGGAACGGAGCCGCAGCCCGAAGCGGGTGTGCCACAGCAGGTACGCGCTGAACGGGACGAGCAGGATCGCGATGACCGTCAGCCACGACAGGTTGCTGGTGAGCCCCTTGAGCAGGCCCGCGAGATCTGAGATGAAGAACCATCCCCTGTCCTCGAACCAGCCGAATATGTCAGGCGTGTCCCAACCGAACAGCGGCCCTCCCGAAAGGAAGGGAAAGGTGAACTCGCCGACGTCGCCGTTGATCGGCGGTGAGAGCGTGGCCGACGCATCCTCCTGGCCGGTGAACACCGAGGTCGCGAAGATAACGCGTGACGCCGAGAGCGAGGATGTTGATCGCGACGCCCGACACCACGTGATCGACGCCGAACGTGACCGTCGCGAGCGTGTGCAGCAGCCCGCCGAGCATGCCGCCCAGGATCCCGATAGCGACACCCGCCCACGGGCCCCACTGCCAACCCGCCCACGCGCCGAACCAGGTGCCCATGATCATCATGCCTTCGAGACCGATGTTCACGATGCCCGCGCGCTCCGTGTAGAGACCGCCGAGCGCGGCCAGACCGATCGGCACCGCGAGCCGCACCGCCGCGCCGAACGTGCCGCTCGACGTGAGGTCGTCCGCTCCGGTGACCACCCGCACGAGCGACAACACGGCGAAGACTCCGAGGGCGAGGATCAGCGTCTGCATCCAGGGCCACTTGAGCTTGGGCAGCCGTCGGCGCTCGGGGACGGGAGACCCGAGCGGCTCGGAGACCGCGGTCACGCCGGCACCGGCTCGGGCACGGGACCCACGGCCCTTGGCTCCGCTTTGGCGGCGGCATCACGCACTTCGGCTGCGACTCGGATGCGCCGAACGATCTCGTAGGCGACGACGGCCGAGAGGATGATCGTGCCCTGCATGATCCGCGAGATCTCTTGGGGGATGCCCTCGAGCGAGAGCACCTGCGTCGCCCGCTCGATGTAGGCGAACAGCAGCGCGGCGAACGCGATGCCCACCGGATGGTTGCGACCCACGAGCGCAATGGCGATGCCGCTGAATCCGAGCGTCGTGGGGAACTGCTCGGTGTAGCGGTGGAACTGCGGATCGCCGAGCAACGGCCCCATGCCGACGAGCCCGGCGATGCCACCGCTGATGAGCATCGTCTTGAGGATCATGGCCTTGGGGTTCACGCCCGCAGCCCGAGCCGCTGCAGGGTTCGCCCCGGTCGCGCGGAGATCGAAGCCGAAGCGGGTGCGCCAGACCACGAAGTAGTAGCCGACGCCGAGGATGATCGCCCCGACGAGGAAGCCGTTGAGCTGGGTGCCCTCGGGCAGGTGCAAACCGAAGATCTCGAGGAAGTTGTTGAGCGGCGGGATGAACGACTGGGGCGGCAGGAGCGGAGTCTTCGTCACGAGATCGCCCGCGTCGTTGTTCTCCCGTAGGTAATTCGCGAGCAGGTATGCACTGATGCCGGTCGCAATGGAGTTGAGCATGATCGTCGAGATCACCTCGCTCACTCCTCGCCAGACCTTCAACAGCGCGGCGACCGCCGCCCACAGCGCGCCCACGACGATCGCGATCGCGAGGATGAACGACACCTGCAGGGGAGCGGGGAACGACACCGCCGCTCCCGCCGCGGCGGACAGCACCGCGGCCAACCGGTACTGGCCATCGACGCCGATGTTGAACAGGGCCATCTTGAACCCGATGGCCACCGCGAGGGCCGAGACGTAGAAGGGAATCGCCCGGTTGATGATCGCCACAACCGAATCGGTCGAGTCGGTGTACTGCCACATCGCCTTGAACGCGTCCACCGCGTTGTAGCCACTCGCGGCCAGGACGATCGCCGACACCAGGATCGCGAAGAGCACGGCGGCGACGGGAGCCGCGAGTCCGTACAGGATTCGGCGAGTGCGAGTCACGCGGCGGTGCCCTCCTTCGCGCCGGTCATGTACGACCCCAAGTCGGCCGGGGTCAGGGTCGCCGGGTCGAGCGTGGCGACGATGTGGCCTCGGAGGATGACGAGCAGCGTGTCCGAGAGCCCGATGAGCTCCTCGAGGTCGGCCGAGAGCAGCAGCACGGCCAGGCCCGCCGACCGCGCTTGACGAATCGACTCCCACACCGCGGCCTGCGCGCCGACGTCGATGCCGCGCGTCGGGTGAGAGGCGATGAGGAGCTTTGGCTCGGCGAGCATCTCGCGGCCCACGAGGAACTTCTGCTGATTGCCGCCCGAGAGCGCGTACGCCGCGACGTCGACACTCGGCGTGCGCACATCGAAGTCCTCGACGATCTCCTCCGACTGCGCCCGGGCACCCGCCTTGTCGATCAGCACTCCGCGGGCGAACGGCGGTTGCGTCTGATGTCCGAGCATCGCGTTCTCCCACAAGACCGCGGTGAGCACGAGCCCGTCGTGCTGGCGATCTTCGGGGATGTACCCGATCCCCTGCTCCCGGCGGTGCCGGGTCGAGGCGTGACTGATGTCGACTCCACCGAGGGACACTCGGCCGCTCGACGCGGGCCGAAGGCCCATGAGCGCTTCGACGAGCTCGCGCTGGCCGTTGCCGTCGACCCCGGCGATCCCCACGACCTCACCGCTGTGTACGGTCAACGACACGTGATCGAGGACCGCGCGCACCTCCTCGATGACGGTGAGCCCGTTCACGTCGAGCACGACCTTGTCCGTCACGGTCGACTCGCGCGTGTCGGGTTTCGGCAGCTCGCTGCCGACCATCAGCTCGGCGAGATCGCGCGCGGTGACGTCCTGCGGGAGCACCGAGGCGACCGTGCGACCGGCCCTTATCACGGTGATCGCGTCGGCGACCTTGAGCACCTCATCGAGCTTGTGGCTGATGAAGATGACGGTGACTCCTTCGGCCGTCAGCTCCCGCAGTGATTCGAACAGGTCGTCGACCTCCTGCGGCACGAGCACGGCGGTCGGCTCGTCCAGGATGAGGATGCGCGCCCCCCGGTAGAGCACCTTCATGATCTCGACGCGTTGGCGATCGCCGACACCGAGCTCGGCGACGAACGCGTCGGACTTGACCGGAAGTCCATAGATCTCGCCGAGCTCCGCGATCCGCCTGTCGGCTGCACGGAAGTCGAGCCACACCGGCGAGCCCGGCTCCAGCCCCAACACGACGTTCTCGGTGACCGTGAGATTGTCGGCGAGCATGAAGTGCTGGTGCACCATGCCGATGCCGACGGCGATCGCGTCGCGTGGCGACTTGAAGTGCTGCTCCTCGCCCCGCACGGAGATCACGCCCTCGTCGGGGCGTTGCTCGCCGTACAGGATCTTCATGAGCGTCGACTTGCCGGCGCCGTTCTCACCGACCACCGCGTGGATCGTCCCGGGCGCGACGGCCAGGTCGATGCCGTCGTTCGCGACCACCCCGGGGAACCGCTTGACGATGCCGCGCAGCTCGATCGCCGGGGGTCCGGACGCGCCGGAGGCGCCGTCCGGTGTTGCGACGGCGCCCCCTGCGTCCTCGGTCATGGGACCGTTCTCTACTACATCCGAGCGTTCGACCCTAGGGAGTCGTCGGGACGGTGATGTCCCCGTCGATGATCTGCTGCTTGAGATCGTCCGAGCTCGCCGACGATGTCCTCGAGGTTGCCACCGGTCGTCGAGTAGCCGACGCCGTCGACCGACAGGTCGAAGACCTGCACGTGCCGCCCGCAAGCTCGCCTGACAGGTAGGCGCCGATCGTGCCGTAGACCGCGACGTCGACCCGCTTGAGCATCGAGGTCATGACGTACGGCTCGAGCTCGGCGCCGAGCGTCAGGATCTGGTCGGAGTCGACGCCGATGCCGCACACGACCGTGTCGTTGGCCTCGGAGTACTCCTGGGCAGCGGCGAACATGCCATCACCCGAACCGCCCGCAGCGGCGTAGACGATGTCGGCACCGTTCTCGAACATCGAGGCCCCGATCTCCTTGCCCTTCGCGGCGTCGTTGAAGCCGGTGAAGTCCGGAGGCTGGCTGATGTAGGAGACCTCGACCTCGATGTCGGGGTTGACCTGCGTCGCGCCGGCGACGTAGCCGGCCTCGAACTTCTGGATCAGCTCGTTCTCGACGCCGCCGATGAAGCCGATCTTGCCGGTCTGGCTCTTGAGCGCGGCAGCTGCGCCGACGAGGAAGGAGCCCTGCTCCTCGGCGAACACGAGTGACGTCGTGTTCGGGGTGTCGACGACCGAGTCGACGATCGCGAACTGGGTGTCGGGCGCTGCCGCCGCACCCGCCCCCAACGCGTCGCCCCAGAGGAAGCCGACACCGATGACGAGCCCGTTGCCCTCGTCGACGATCAAGTTCAGACGCTCGGCGCGGTCCGCGTCGCCCGTCGGGGTCGACTCGGAGGCCGTGATGCCGTAGTCCTCGACCGCCTTGTCGAGTCCCGCGGCAGCAGAGTCGTTGAACGACTGGTCGCCACGGCCGGTGACGTCGAACATCAGGCCGATGTTCTTGTTGACACCCGCGGCCTCGGTGATCTCGACGGTCTGCAGGGTGTTGTCAGCGGAGCCCGGGATGTCGCTCGTCCCACCGCAAGCGGGCAGCGCTTCGCCGCCGCTCGCCACCGGTGGTCGCGGCGCCACCTTCGGTTGTGTCGCTGCCGCCTGTCGTTGCACTCGACGAATCGCTATCGCTGTCGTCCCCGCACGCTGCGGCCACGAAGGTGAACGCGGTGAGGACGGCCAGCAAGCCCACTACTCGGCGCGTTCTGCGCACGTGAACTACCTCCTGGTCAGGTCAGTGATCTGGCGACGCTATTGGGCTAAGGGGTGGGGTTCAAGCGAGGTGGGCACCGTCGTGCACATCGTCACTCAACCGTCACGGGTGGCGTCGGCTCCGCCGTTCTCCGGGGTGAACGATCGACTGGAGGTCGACACCTAGGCTCCGCGGCGGTGCTCTTCCCGACCATCCAGTTCGCGATCTTCTTCCCGATCGTGTTCATCCTCAGCTGGCTGCTGCGGCCCTACCCCACCCGGTGGAAGGTGCTGATGGTCATCGCCAGCTACATCTTCTACGGCTGGTGGGCCTGGAACTACACGTTCCTCCTGGGCGCCTCCACCATCGCCAACCATCTGTTCGCCAAGGCGATCCTCCCACCGCGTGAACCGGTGCGGAAGGTCCTCATGTTCGCCGCCGTCGCGGTGAACCTCGGCATCCTCGGCTACTTCAAGTACTACGGCTTCTTTGCGACATCGGTGGTCGACGGGCTCGGTGATCTCGGCATCAAGGTGTCACCGCCGCTGTTCGAGGTGATCCTGCCGATCGGCATCTCGTTCTTCACCTTCCAAGCACTCTCCTACGTCATCGACACGTATCGCGGGAAGGTCGAACCGACCTCGTTCCTCGACTTCGCGACGTATCTGTCGTTCTTCCCTCACCTCGTCGCCGGCCCGATCGTGCGCGCGTCGGAGTTCCTGCCCCAGCTCAAGGAGCGACCGGACCCCCGGTTCATCAACGGCGCGACGCGATCCGGTTGATCGTCGCGGGGCTGTTCTTGAAGGTGGTGGTGTCGAGCTATCTGGCCGGCGCGATCGTCGACGAGGTGTTCGCGGCACCGGCGAACCACAGCTCGCTCGAGATCCTGTTCGCGATCTACGGATACGCGTTCCAGATCTACGCGGACTTCGCCGGTTACACGAACATCGCGATCGGGATCGCGCCGCTGCTCGGTGTGCGCTTCCCGCCGAACTTCGACTCGCCGTACGTCGCTCGGTCGCTCCAGGACTTCTGGCGACGATGGCACATGACGCTGTCGCGTTCCTGCGCGACTACCTGTACATCCCGATGGGCGGCAGCCGCGGGTCGAAGGCGGCGACCTACCGCAACCTGATGCTGACGATGCTGATCGGCGGGCTGTGGCATGGCGCCGCGTGGACGTTCGTCGTGTGGGGTGGCATCCACGGCACCGGGCTCGCAATCGAGCACTTCCGGGCCGATCGGCGCCAGGCGCTCGGGCTGTCCGAGCCCGAGGACACCTCCCAGCGTCGCCTCGTCGAGTGGCTGATCACGTTCAACGTGGTGTGCCTCGCCTGGGTCTTCTTCCGAAGCCCCACGTTCGACATCACGTTCACCATGCTTCAGCGGCTGTTCACGGCGTGGGGGCCGGCACCGCTGGTGACGCCGCTGCTCCTGACGATCGGGGCGATGCTCGCGAGCCAGACTTTCGTCCCCGAAGACATGATGCGGCGGGTGCCGGCGACCTCTCCGGATGCCGGTCGTGGCTCAGGGCCTGACGCTGGCGGTACTTCTTCGTGATCAACACGCTCGGCCCGGTCGGCGTGGCGCCGTTCATCTACTTCCAGTTCTGAACCGCCGAGTTCTGAGGCGTTCCGGGCGAGTCGATGACTCGTACCGCTCTGTCGCCATCACGTACACATCGACCATCGCGACACCCACCCGACCCCGGCTCGGCGACGCCGACGTCGACATCGCCACCGGCCGCGAACCGGACCATCCACAGGGACGCCCACGGAAAAGTCGCAGCCGGCCCATGTCCGCCGGGCCAGATCCCGATCATCGGCATCATCGCGTTCACGGTCGCGGCGTTCCTGAACTCGCGGACGCTCCTCGACATGGCCGAGCGCCAGCCGTACGGGTGGCGGCGGACCGTGCTGGTCGGCCTAGCGACTCCCCTCCACACGGTGAGCCAATGGACCGGCTTGGCCAAGCCCGGTGGAGGCGGTCGACGACATCCGCAATCGCAACCGGGGTTTCGGAGGACTCGTTCGATGTCCTGATCGCGGACACCACTGTGCCCGCTGCCGCCGGCGCGCCGTCGTCGGTTGGGGCGACGCAGGAACCACGGTGGAGGGGGCACCGGCGACCACGGCGCCGGCGACCAGCCGCCGGCACCGCCGAGCACGGCTGCGCCGCTCCGTGCGCCGACGGCCGAGGCGCCGCTGGCGCTCGGCGGTGACTCGATGGCGGCCGAGGTCGGAGAGGCGCTCGTCCGCGTCGCCGGCGACGAGGCCGTAATGTCACCGACACTCGACCCGCGTGTGTCGACCGGTCTCACGCGTCCCGACTACTTCGACTGGCCCGCGCATTTGGTCGAGATCGTCGAGACCCAAGCCCCCGAGGTGATGGTCGTCATGTTCGGCGCCAACGACGCGCAGCGCATGAGCTCGACGGCGTGCGTCTACGACGTGTCGGCACCCGAATGGCAGGCGGAATACCACCAGCGGGTTGCCGCCGTGATGGAGTTCCTCTCTCGTGATGGTCGAGCACGTGTACTCGATCGGGCAACCCGTGATGCGGGCTGGCGACTTCGACCAGAAGCAGATCGTGCTGCTCGAAGACATCTATCGAGAGGAAGCCACGCTCCGTCCGAACGTCACGTTCATCCACCCTGCGTTCGATGTTCGCCGGCCCAGGGGGCGCGTACACCGCCTACCTGCCCGATGCGAGCGGCAAAGAGGTGCTGATGCGAGCGCAGGACGGTGTGCCATCTGTCTCTGGCGGGATCGAACCTGGTGGGCCGGCACGTGCTCGACACCATCCAGGCCGACATCGCCGAGAGCGCCAGCGCCTCGTCCGGGTCCTGACGCCGGCGTGCGCCCGGGCCCTCTCGACGACCGCGCCGCCTGGCGGGTCCACGGTTTCTCCGGGAACCTCTCCCTGCTCACGGCCGATCGCACGCTCCCCCGGGCGTGGACGGCCCGGTGGCCGGCGGCGCCCGACGCCCCGGTCCTGAAGGACAGTCGCACCGCCTGGATCACCGCGGCCGACCTCGAAGAGCGCACCGCTGAGGCCGCGGGCCGGCTGGCGGGATTGGGCGTGGGGGTCGGCGATCGGGTGCTGATCGCTGCGATCCGTCGGCCGACCTCGTCGTCGCCCATGTCGGCGCCCTGCGCCTCGGGGCGATCGTCGTGCCGGTGAACACGGCGTTCGGCCCCGCGAAGCTCGACGACATCTGGCGCAAGGCGCGTCCGGTCGTCGCGCTGCTCGACGACCCCGCACGGCTTCCCGATGCGCCTGTGCGGCCTCCTTCGCTCGACGGTGTCGCGTCCGCGTCGGTCACGCTCGACGAATCGGACACCGACGATCCCACGATGTTGATGTTCACGTCCGGGACAACGGGACGACCGAAGGGCGCGATCCTCAGCCACGGCAACACGCTCGCGAGTGCCGAGGGTGTGCACCATCGCGTGGCGCTGGACGAGCGACGACCGCCTCGTCTTGACGCTCCCGCTCTTCCACATGCACGGCCTCGGCGTCGGCGTGCACGGCACGCTGCTCGCCGGTGCGAGCACCGTCATCGCGCCGTTCAGCCCGGACACGGTGCTCGATGTACGCGGCAGCGAGAGCGCGCGAGCCTGTTCTTCGGCGTGCCGACTATGTACGTGCGACTCGCCGCGAGCCACCGCGTCGGCGAGCTCTCGGCCTTGCGGCTGTGCGTGTCCGGCTCCGCCGCACTCGCAGCCGACGTGTGGCGGACGCTCGCGGAGCGCGGCGGCCAACAGGTGATCGAGCGCTACGGCATGACCGAGACGTTCATGAACGTGTCGAACCCCTACGACGCCGAGCGGCGGCCCGGTTCGGTCGGGCTCGTGCTTCCCGGCGTCGAGTCGCGCCTCGCGGACAACGGGGAGATCTGCGTGCGTGGCCCGAACGTCCTTCGGTCGTACTGGGAGCGGCCGGACGCCACCGCCGAGGCGTTCCGCGACGGCTGGTTTCTCACCGGAGACATCGGCGAGTTCGACGACGACGGCTACCTGCGCATCGTGGGACGGTCGAAGGACCTCATCATCACGGGCGGCTACAACGTCTACCACCGCGAGATCGAGGAGATCCTCGCCGAGCATCCCGCGGTGGCCGAGGCCTCGGTGGCGGGCGAGCCATCCGACGAGTGGGGCGAGACGGTGGTCGCCTACGTGGTGGCAGCCGAGCCGGTGACCCAGGACGAGCTGATCTCGTGGTGTGCCGACCGGCTCGCGAAGTACAAGCGGCCGCGGCAGGTGCGGTTCCTCGACACCCTGCCTCGCAACGCGCTCGGCAAGGTCGTGAAGAGCGAGCTCAAACCGGGCTCCGGCTCCCCCACCGCCCGCTTCTCCGCGAGTAACCGGCCAAACTTGGCCGGTTACTCGAACCGGAACGCTGGGCGGGTCAGCCTTCGACGGTGATCGTGCCAGTCATGCTCGTGTGGATCTTGCAGTGGAAGGGGATCTCGCCCGCCGCTTCAGGCGTGTATTCGAACGTCCCGCCGCTGTCGACGTTGTCCGAGTCGAACTCGCCGTTGTCGGCGGTGAACGTGTGCACGAATCCGTCGTTGTTCGTGAACGTGATCGTCTCGCCGACGGCCACCGTCAGCTCTCCGGGGTTGAACGCCAGGTCGGACAGCGACCACGCTCGCCTCACCCGTGGCCCCTCCCCGCCAGAGCCGCTGGTGGTGTTGGCGCCGGCCGCGTTGCCGGCGGTCGTGGCCACGGAGTCCGAACCCGAGTCGTCGCTGCACGCCCCGAGCACGGTCATCCCGATGATCGCCGTCAGCAGCACCAGCACACGCACCTTCATGAACGAACCTCCGAGTCGTCGCAGCGGATCAGGCCTCGACCGTGATCGTGCCCTTCATGTTCGTGTGGATGTTGCAGTGAAACGCGATCGCGCCCGCCGCGTCAGTGGTGTACTCAAAGCTCCCGCCGCCGTCCACCCTGCCTGAGTCGAACTCGTCGTTGTCCGCCGTGAACGTGTGGGCGAAGTCGTCACCGTTCTTGAACGTGACGGTGTCACCGACCTTCACCGTGCAGCTCGTCCGGATCGAACGCGACGTTCTGAGCTGTGACCGTGCCCAACCCGCCGCTCTCGCCGCCGGCGGCGGGTTGGGTCAGGTCCGCCGGGATCCCGTAGCCGGGCTCCGCGACATCACCGCTGGTCGCCGCCGGTGCCTCGGCCGGAGTGGCGGCCGTGGACGGCGCTGCCGAATCAGTCTTCGAGGAAGAGTCGTCTCCGCACACGCCGAGCACGAGGATCCCGACGAGTCCGAGCCCCAGCAGCGCACGCAGCCTCATGGCCACAACGTACGGCCCGCACAGCGGCACGGTTCACCTGCTCGAAGAGACGTTTCCCCGGTACCGGTTTGTCCTCGCCCGTGCGTGTAGTGAGATGTGGACCTGGGTGGGGTCAAGGCTCACACGCTGGAAGTACCGCCTCTGGTAGGCGTCGCGCGTTCGTTCGATGCCGAGTACGCCGACGGGTACGCGCCCCTGGTGCGGCTGCTGTGGTCGCTGACCGGCAGCTGGGCCGTCGCCGAGGAATCGCGCAGGAAGCGTTCGTCGCCGCGTACCGGAGCTGGCCAACGGTGTCGGTGCTCGACCGTTCGGATCTGTGGATCAGGCGGGCCGATCAACCGGACGATCTCGGTGCATCGCAAGCTCGTGAGTGAGGCCGCCACGCTCACAAGAGTGCGGACACCGGAGGCAGTGGAGCCCCGATTCTCGGGGGAGGACGAGCAGCTCTGGACGGCGGTGCGAAGACTTCCTCGCCGTCAGGCCGCTGCGGTCGTTCTCTCCACGGTCGAGGGACTCACGGCAGAGGAGATCGGCTCGGTCCTGGGCTGCTCGGGCGAGACGGCAGGCGTGCACGCGTCGACGCGGGCTCGCGAAGCTGCGCGACCTTCTGCGAGAGGAAGACGAATGAGCGTGACCGAACGGCTGGCGGGCGCCGCTGACCGCCTCACCGAGGTCGAGGTGGCAGTCCCCGACGCGGGGCGCGTGTTGCGACGGAGTCGGCAACGACACGATCGGTCTGCGGGGTTGCGATCGCCGCTCTCCTGCTCGGCGGAATCGGCGTCGTCGCGACGTCCTCCACCGACCGGGCAACGGTCGCGACGAGGATCACGCCGACCGCCCCTTCCTCCCCGATCCAGTCACCCACGGCCACTTCTGCGCCGCTTCCACCCGGTTGGGAAGCCACCCATTGGGAAGCACCCGGCTTTCTGTTCGACGTCGGAACCGGGACACGGAGCCCGCTGCCTAGCGCCCTCGTCGAGGGCTTCGGTCTCCCCGACACCTTCGTGTCCGACTTTGTGCCGTCGCCAGATCGGAACACGTGGTTCGCGTTCATCGGGTGCAAGAAGGCGCCGGCCCCGTGCGAGGGCGACTGGCGGATGGCCGTCGGCAACATCGACGGGAGCGACGTGCGCACGATCACCCCTCCCGGCGGCAGGTGGGCGAGCACCCCGAGCTGGTCGCCCGACGGCAGCCGGATCGTCTACGAAGCTCAAGACGGCTCCAACTCCGCAGGCTTCGTCGTCGAAGACGTGATGACCGGTGAACAGACGCAGATCACGCACCTCGATGGGGCGTTCGCGACGATTCTGTCCCCGAAGTTCACGCCCGACGGCCGAAGTGTGCTGTTCATGCTTCCCCGGTCAGAGGGCGGCACCAGAGATGTGTGGTCGGTTCCCGTGACTGGCGGCGAGCCCACACTCGTGATCTCAGACGCCGCGTTCCCCGCGCCTCTGCCCGACGGCAAGACCATCGCGTACGTCTCCCAGGGCGCCGTCTGGATCGCGAGGATCGACGATCCTGGCTCGGCTCGACGCTTGACCGACACCACGTCTTTCCTGTGGAACCCCGCCATTGGCCTGGCGGTCTCGCCCGACGGAGCGAGGCTCGTCTACGACCCCATGGGGCCATCGAGGGGCGCTGGCGGGATCCAGGTGGTCGACGTAGGCGCCGGTGCGGTGGAGACACCGCGTGATCGGCGGCGATTCAAGAGCCGGGTGGCTCGACAACGACACGCTCATCGTCACCGAACTCACGGCGTCGACGATTGAGTGCGTGCGTCGTGCTGACCTAGGCGGTGGAGGTGAAGGGATTCGAACCCTCGGCCTCAGCATTGCGAACGCTGCGCTCTACCAACTGAGCTACACCCACGCGGTGGGCGCCTCAGGTTAGCCGGGCCCCGCCGGACCCTCATCCGGGCTTCAGCGTGCGGACGAGCGTTCGAACATCTCCAGGCGCTCCGCTTGCCCGAGGTCGGAGTCCGTCGCCGGCATC
>CAVVET010000003.1:0-27316 GCA_963747215.1 uncultured Acidimicrobiales bacterium | reverse complement strand
CACACAGAACGGGACATCGGCACCAAGTGAGGCCCGCGAGATCGAGATCGTCGACACCCGCCCACCGCAGGATCGCCGCCGCATCGCTCGAGCCTCCCCCAAGTCCACCTCCGGCGGGGATGTGCTTCTCCATCCGGACGTGCGCGGTTCGTCCGACCAGCGCAAGCGCCCGACGGATCAGGTTCGTGTCGTCAGTCGGCACACCGGCCGCTGCCGGCCCCACGATCTCGAGTCCGTCGCCCTTGGTGATGAACAGCCGATCGCCGAAGTCGAGGCTCACCATCTCCGCGTCGATGAGGTGGTAGCCGTCGTGCGCGCAAGCCGGTGATGCGCAGCGATCACCGTCAGGCTCGCCGGCACGAACAGCTCATCCACGTGGTGCGCCTCGCGGGCCAGGCGGCCCCAGGCCTCGACGTCGAGCTCCTCGGCCCGCGCCTCGGGCGCGATCCCGGCCGCCTCGAACTGCGCCTGCGTCGACCAGGCCGGCGAGCGAGCCGGCGCAGCATCTTGCGGCGCTGACCGAAGCCGGCGCGTACGAGCCGGAACAGCCACTTCGCGTCGACGTCGTTGCCCACCGCGGGTGTCTCGCGACGGACGATGCGCACGAGGGCCGACTCCACCTTGGGCTTGGGCAGGAACACGGTGGCGGGCACCTTCCCGACCACGTCGGCGTGGGCCCAGTACGCAACCTTCACCGACACCGCGCCGTATGCCTCGTCGCCAGGACTCGCGGCGAGTCGCTCGCCCACCTCGCGCTGCACCATCACCAGCATCCGCTCGATCTGAGGCACACCGTCGAGCAAGTCGGCGACGAGCGGAGTCGCGACGTTGTAGGGAAGGTTGGCGACCAGCGTCCAGCGTTCGTCGCCCGAGCACCGCGGCCCAGTCGATGCGCGCAGCGCGTCGGCCTCGACCACCGCACACCGCTTGCCCTCGACGACGGTGCGCAGCACCGGCACGACCCTGGCGGTCGACCTCGACCGCCGTCACCGCGGCGCCCGTCTCGGCCAGGGCCAGGGTCAGCGATCCGAGCCCGGCGCCGATCTCGACGACCTGATCGCCGGCGCCCACGCCGGCGAGGCGGGCGATCCGGCGGACCGTGTTCGGGTCGACGACGAAGTTCTGCCCCAACGCCCGGCTCGGGTGAAGTCCGTGTCTCGCAAGGAGCGCGGCGACATCGCGCCCGCTCAGCGTCACCAGGTGATGCGCACGTTGATCACACCGGCGCTGACCGGCGCGAGCTCGGCGAACTGCTCCTCATCGAGGTCGATGATCGCATTGCCGAAGGGCCCCCGGTCGCGCACGACGCACCAGGTCGACGCGCCCGTCTTCGTGTTGACCACGGTGAGGACCGTGCCCTTGGGGAGTGTGCGGTGCGCACACGGCCGCTCGCCCCAGAGCGGGTCAGCGTTGTCATACCGGTGGAACGTGCCGCGGCCTTCCTGCATCCGATCGGCCGGACCGGTGGTGACGCCCGGATCGACGAGCACCGTGCTCGGCGGCGCGGTGGCCGGTGGTGCCGTGTCGAGCACGCTCGACGTCGGCGCGGTCGTCACCGTGGTGGCCGGCGGCGGTTTCGCTGTGGTCGTGGGCTTCGCGGTCGTCGGAGCGGGCGTTGTGGGGGGCACCGTCGTGCTGGCGACCGTCGCGAGGGCGACGGTGGAGAGTCCAGAAGTCGCGGGGTCGGCAAGCTCGTGCAGCGACGCCGAGATCGACGACGCCGAGGTCGACGGCGCAGTGGTCGTCGAGGCGACTGTCGTCGCGTCGCCGGCGGCCGCGACCGTCTCGCTGTCGCTGCTCGGGGCGTCACGACGGGCGACGACGACCACGGCAAGGGCAATCAACGTGACGAGGACCGCGGCGACGATGCGCCGCTGCTCGCCCGGTGTGACCTGCAGAGCTCCACCCTCCCCGGTACACGAGTCGGGGTGAAGTTAGTGCAGCCCGAACACGGCAGCAGCGGTCCGCGTCGAGGCCTCCTCGACGAGACGAACGTCGACGCCCTTGACCTGCGCAACGGCAGCACCCACGAGCGCGACATACGCCGGCTCGTTGGGCTTGCCGCGATGGGGCACCGGGGTCAGGTACGGGGCGTCGGTCTCGACGAGCAGACGATCGATCGGGCACCGCTCGACCGCCATCGCGCACATCGGCGGCTTTCGGGAACGTGACGATGCCGCTGAACGACAGGAACGCGCCGATGGTCGAGGCACCGCGCCGCCTCGTCCGCACCGCCGGTGAAGCAGTGGAAGACCGTGCGTTCGGGAACACCTTCGGCGGTGAGGATGTCGAACGTGTCGTCCCACGCCTCGCGTGTGTGGATCACGAGCGGCGAGCTCGCGCTCGTGCGCGAGCGCGATCTGCGCGGCGAACACCTCGCGCTGCTGGCGCCGAGGCGAGTGGTCGTAGTGGTAGTCGAGCCCGCACTCCCCGACCGCCGACCACCTTCGGGCTCGTCGAAGCAGCGCCGACGATCGTGTCGACGCCGTCCGTCGCGTCGTGGGGGTGCAGACCGACCGTTGCCCACACGCCGTCGTGGGCGGCCGCGATCGTCGATGGCCATCCGGCTGCGGATCGCGTCGGTGCCGATCGTGATCATGCCGATCGACGCCCGCCGCGCGGGCCGCCGCCACCGCCGCGGCCGCGCCCCGTGCAAGGCGCTCGGCGTCGAGGTGGCAGTGGTTGTCGGTCCAGCGCACGTCAGGACGGCACCGCAATGCGGCGGGAAGAGCGGCGCGCCCTTCTCGACCGGCGAGCCCGCCCGGGTACTCGCCCCAGCCCGCCGCCTCGGGGAGCCGTTGGTCCGTACCGACCCGCTGAGGCCGATGCGGCGCCAGATCTCCTCGGCGGCTGGCGGGATGGCGGGCGCGGCGAGGACCGCCACGATGCGGAGCACCTCGAGCGCGTCGCCGAGCACCGCGTCGACCTCCGGTCCGGGCTCGGCCTTCCACGGCTCGTTGGCCTCGAGATCCGCGTTGGTCGCCCGGATGAGTCGCCAGGTCGCCTCGAGCGCCTCCGACGGTTGCGACGCGGTCCCACGCCGACGCGGTCGCGCTCGTAGGCCGACGCCGCGACCGCGGCGAGCGGGCTGTCGGGACGCGGCGCCGGTCCGACGCCGTCGCACTGCTTCGCGACGACCGTCGCGACCCGCGACAGCAGGTTGCCGAGGTTGTTGGCGAGGTCGCTGTTGTAGCGGGCGACCATCCCCTCGTAGGAGAAGTCGCCGTCGGGGCCGAACGGCACGTCCGCGCAGGAAGTGGTAGCGGAAGCCGTCGACGCCGAAGTCGGCGACGAGATCGGCCGGCGTGATCTGGTTCAGCCTCGTCTTGCTCATCTTCTCGCCGCCGACGAGCAGGAAGCCGTGCACGTGAAAGCCCGTGGGCGGCTCGAGGCCCGCCGACAGCAACATCGCGGGCCAGTACACGCAGTGGAAGCGGAGGATGTCCTTCCCGATCAGATGATGCGCCCGGCCACCAGCGGCGCGAACCGTCCTCGTCCGCGCCGTAGCCGATGGCGGTGATGTAGTTGGCGAGCGCGTCGAACCAGACGTAGGTGACGTGGCGGTCGTCCCACGGGATCGGCACGCCCCACTTGAGTCGACGTCCGGCTGATCGAGAAGTCGAGCAAGCCCTGCCGGATGAACCCGAGCACCTCGTTGCGCTTGCGTCTCCGGCCGGACGGCGTCGGGATGCGCGGCGTACCAGTCGAGCAGCCGGTCGCCGTAGCGGCTGAGCTTGAAGAAGTAGTTCTCCTCCTTCATGTGATCGACCGGCCGGCCGTGGATCGGGCAGTTGCCGTCGACCAGCTCGTCCTCGGTGTAGTACGCCTCACACGGGACGCAGTACAGGCCTTCGTACGTACCGAGCTCGATGTCGCCCGCCGTCGTAGCAGGCGTTCAGCAGCTGCTCCACTCCCTTGTAGTGCCGAGCTTCGGTCGTGCGGATGAAGTCGTCGTTCGTGATGTCGAGCAGCTTCCAGGCCTCGCGGAACCGCTCCACCGTCGTGTCGGCCCACTCACGTGGCGAGACTCCCCTGGCCTCGGCGGCCTGCTGCACTTTCAACCCGTGCTCGTCGGTGCCCGTGAGGTAGTGCACCTCCTCGCCGAGGGCGCGGTGCCACCGAGTCACGGCGTCGCCGACCACCGTGGTGTACGCGTGCCCGATGTGGGGCGCGTCGTTCACGTAGTAGATCGGTGTCGTCAGGTAGTACCTGCCCACGAGCGCAGGCTACCGGTCACCTTCCAACGCCTCGGCTGAGATTCGGTAGCGGTGCTCGATCATCCCTCCTGATCCGGTCACCTCGCGAACGCCACCGTCGCGGCGCCAACCGAGGTGTTGCCAGAAATCCTGGCCGCGGTGGTTGTGCTCGATCACGTGGAGGCGGACGTCGGTGTAACCGAGGTCACGCGCCGCGATCAGAGCCGCATCGTTCAACCGGCGACCAATGCCCGTGCCTTGCGCGTGCGGATCTACGTACACCGCGTTGAGCTCAGCGGTGCAAGCCGCATCCAGGTCGTCAGACGCCCACGGGCGCACATGCGCGGTTCCCGCCACCGCACCGCCGATTAGCGCGACACCGGTCCAGGTCCGCGGCAGCGCCGATCCGCGACTCCCACAGACGCCAAAAGACGCCGTGATGGACGGAGTCCGCCCACGCCTCGTTGCCCGGCCAGCGGTACGCCGCGACCGACGCCCGATACTGGACGTCGGTCATGGGAGCGATGTCCACGGGTGCCGCCTCGCGCACCATGAGGTCGTGGCCGGCCGCGTAGGCCAGGCCGAGCCCGACGCCGAACGCCTCGACGAGCGCGGCCATGTCGGATCGATCGCGTGCACCCGGCGGGTAGCCGAGATGGGTCAAGACCTGCGCCTCGGGCGTCAAGCAGCGAACGGCCCGGCCGGCGATCGTGCCCCGGCCCCGCAACCCGGTCGCCGGATACGCGAATGCCCGTCCGGACGGCAGCGCCTGCAACGCGTCGCCGTCTCCGGTGAGCACGGTCGGATGCAGATCCACCCGCCGGTCCTCGGTCGCGGCAAGGACGAGCCTCACGGGAAGCGAGTCCACCACCGGCACGAACCCCAAACGGCCGAGCGCCGCGACCGCCGCCCCTACTTGGTCGCGCGAAACGACGAGGTCGAGGTCGTCGTGCGTGCGTCGTTCCCGACCCAGGAGCGCGTCGACGCCCCAGCCCCCGTCCACCCACACGTCCGCTCCCGCCGCCTCGAGGGCGTCGATCGCCGCAACAGCGGATTCCGCGGGCATCACGTCCCCACAATGGCAAGGATGGGCGGGTGCAGATCGCCTTCTTCATCTTCCCTGAGCTGACCGCGCTCGACGCGATCGGACCGTACGAGGTGCTGCAGCGCCTCCCGGGCGCTGAGGTGGTGTTCGTCGGTGCGAAGCGCGGTGAGGTCCGCACCGACAACGGCAAGCTCGGCCTCACCGTCGACGCGACGCTCGCGGAGGTGACGGCCCCGGAGGTGCTGGTCGTGCCCGGCGGCTACGGGACGCGACCGCTGGTCCACGATCAGCCGACCCTCGACTGGATCCGCCAAGTGCACGAGACGACGCAGTTCACGACGTCGGTGTGCACGGGTTCGCTGCTCCTCGCCGCGGCCGGCCTGCTCGACGGACTCGACGCGACGACGCACTGGGGCGCGAAGGCACAGCTCGAGGAACTCGGCGCGCGCTACACGGAACAGCGAGTCGTGCAGAACGGAAAGATCATCACCGCGGCGGGCGTGTCGTCGGGCATCGACATGGCGCTCTCGCTCGCTGCCCAGCTCTGCGACCCCGTGACCGCACAGGTCATGCAGCTCTTCATCGAGTACGACCCCCAACCGCCGTTCGACACCGGCGCGGCATCGAAGGCGACCGATGAGGTGTGGGCTCGCGTCGCCGAGCTCAGGGTCACTCGGTGACGCGCAGCGAGATCGCGTAGACGTCCCGCTTCGACACATCGAGATTGCGGGCCACCACCGCGACTGCCGTCTTCCGATCATCGCCTTCGGCGAGACGGTCGCGTAGCGCCCGCTCGATCTCTGTGTCCCCCGGCGGCGGCGACGCAGGAGCGCCGTCGACGACCAGCACATACTCGCCGCGCGGCGCGACCTCTCTCACGTGCGCAACCGCGTGATCGAGCGACCCTCGCCATACCTCCTCGTGCAGCTTGGTCAGCTCGCGCACCAAGACGACGCGGCGTTCCGCGCCGAGCGAAGCAGCGAGATCGGCGAGCGTGGCCCGCACTCGGTGCGGCGCCTCGTAGAGCACGATCGTGCGCGGCTCGTCCGCGAGCGCGGCCAACCGCGCGGTGCGTCCCGATCCCTTGCGGGGCAGGAAGCCTTCGAAGACGAAGCGGCCGGTCGGAAGGCCGCTCACCACCAGCGCAGCGATCGCGGCCGAAGGACCGGCCACGACCGAGACAGGGTGCCCTGCGCTCACGGCCGCCCGCACGAGTCGTTCGCCGGGATCGGAGATTCCCGGCATGCCGGCGTCAGAGATGACCGCCACAACGCTGCCCTGATCGAGCGCGTCGAGCACGGTGCGAGTGGCCGCCGACTCGGTGTGGTCGTTCACCACGACAAGGCGCGGCCGCGTCGACGCCCGCGTGCTGCAGCAAGCGGCCGGCACGCCGGGTGTCCTCGCAGGCGATCACGTCCGCCGCCGCAAGGAGCTCGATCGCGCGCGGCGAGAGCTCGCCGAGGTTGCCGATCGGCGTCGCGACGAGGACGAGCCCGGAGGCGGCGCGCTCGCTCACGGCACCACCTCGACGACTTGGCCCACGCTGAGGTTCCAGCGCGCGAACGCGCCGGCTTCGGCCTCGATCACTGACGTCGCCGACCAGCTCGGCAACCCCATGCGATGCCGCCGCATCCGCACAGTGCGTTTCACGACACCGTCTCGGTCGAGGAACGCAACGTCGATGTCGAACCGCATGCCGAGCGTGTGCACGGAACGGGCGGGAGTGAGCAGAAGGGCCCCCTCGATGCCGTCACGGCCGAGCAACCCCTTCCGGCGGGCGGCACGCGTGTCGGCCACCTCGAGCGATGCCAGCACCTCCCCATCTCGCACCAGCCACGCCACGGGCTCGGAGCCTACGGGTACGGCTTCTCGCCCTCGCTGAGCATGGCGACGAACTTCGCGATGCGACGGGCCCGGGTCTCGGGCCGCTTCGCGTCGTGCACCTGGTACAGGATCGCGTAGCGGTTCCGCCCGTCCAGGGCGCCGAATGCGGCGTCGGCCTTCTCGTCGCGACGAAGTGCGTCCCGCAGGTCGTCCGGCACGGCCATGGTGCTCGGCGAGTCATAGGCCGCGGCCCAACGCCCGTCGGCCTTGGCCCGTTCGATCTCGCCCAGTCCCGCCGGCCGCATGCGCCCCTGCTCGATCAGACCCATCGCCCGGTCTCGGTTGATCTTCGACCATCGACTTCGCGCGCGCGACGGGGCGTGAACCTCTGCACGTATCGGTTGTCGTCGAAGGACTTGGCCTGGCCGTCGATCCATCCGTAGCAGAGGGCGACCTCGACGGCCTCGGCGTACGTCACGGACCGCACGCCGGAGCCCTTGCGCGCGATGGTCAGCCAGATGCCGTTGGATCGGTCGTGATTGCGTGCCAACCAGGTTTCGAACGCGCGCGGGGTCGCGAACGCCTTGATCGGCTGCTCGGCGGCTGCGCCGCTCACACGAGGGCGGCGGTGTCGATTCGGTAGAGCTGGCTGACGTTGTCGGAGAGAATCGCGTGCTTCTGCGTGTCGCTCAGCGACGCGGTGTGCTCGGCGAGCATTTCCTGGCTCCATGGCCAGGTGGAGTCCGAGTGCGGGAAGTCGTTCGCCCACAGCAGGTGACGCCAGTTCATGTCGTCGGCATGCTTGAACGCGGTCCAGTCGTCTTGGAACGTCACGAACACGTTCTGGGCGAAGTACTCGCTCGGCAGCTTCGAGAGCTCCTGCCCAGCCGGCAGCCAATAGCGGTGCCGCTTGTAGGCGTGGTCCATTCGGTACATGAAGTGCGGCACCCATCCGGCGTCGGCTTCGGCGCACACGATCGACAGGTTGGGGTGGCGCTCGAACACGCCGCCCATGACGAGCATCGCCATCACGTCCTGGCAGCCGCGCACGATGCTGAGGAAGCTCGCCATCTTCGGCCCGCGGGTCTTTTCGGCTCGCATCGTGAGGATGTGGAACGACAGCGGGAGCTCGAGCTCGATCGCGGCCTCCCAGAACGGGTCGTAGATCGTCGAGTCGTAGTCCTCGACGCCGGGCTCCCCGGGCAGCATCACGCCCCGTAGGCCAAGGGCCTTGATCGCGTGCAGGTCGGCGATCCCCTCTTCCACGGTGCGCACCGCCGTCTGGCCGAGGCCGAGCAGACGGTCCGGATGCGCGGAGCAGTACTCCGCGATCCAGCGGTTGTATGCCTCGAAGCACGCGCGCTTGTAGTCGAGGTCGGTGTGGTTGCACAGGATCATCCCGAGGGTCGGGTAGATGATCTCGGCGGCGACGCCATCCCGCACCTGGTCAGCCATGCGGGCATTCGGATCCCACCCACCGGGATGGAGCTCGTCGAACTTCGCGCCATATGACCTGATCTCTTCAGGACGCTTGCCGGCGGCGGCCGCGGTGGCGAGCGAGATCGGCTTCGACATGCCGTCGATCACGAAGACGTCGCCGAGCTTCTCGTGGTCGATCATCTTCGGCGCGTGGTCGCGGTAGGCCGGGTCGATGTTGTCGATGTAGGTGTTCGGCGGCTCGGTGACATGCGAGTCGGCCGAGATCATCAGCGTGCTCACGAGCGACCTCCGTTCGCGGGCACCGGCTGTGCCCCACGCACCAACCGGCCCGGCAGCGCTCCCGTTGCGACGCCGTCGACGAACGTCTCCTCGCCGGCGACGAACGTATGGCAGTAGCCACTCGCCCGTTGCAGCAGGCGCTTCCCGCCGGCGGGAAGGTCGAACACGAGCTGGGGAGCTTCCATGCCGAGGCGGTCCATGTCGATGACGTTCACGTCGGCTCGGTAGCCGGGTGCGAGACGGCCCCGGTCGAGCAGGCCGACGGCCGCCGCAGTGTCGGCCGTCTGGCGCTTCACGAGCCACGGCACCTCGAAGCGCGGCCCACGGGTGCGATCGCGGCCCCAGTGCGCGAGCAGCGTCGTCGGGAAGCTGCCGTCGCAGATCGTGCCGACGTGCGCACCACCGTCGCTGAGACCGGGAACCGTGAACGGGTGCTGCAGCATCTCGCCGACAGCGTCGAGGTTGCCGTCCGCGTAGTTGAGGATCGGCACGTAGAGCAGGTTCGTGCCCCCCTCGGCGAGCAGCAGGTCGTACATGAGCTCGTCTCCGTCGACACCCTCGCGCGCCGCTCTCGAGGCGACGCTCGACGCGGGGTCGGGCTCGTAGTCGGGAACTACGCCCAGCTCGTACAGCTGGTCGAGACCGAGCATTCGCATCGGGTGCTCCCGGTACTCAGCCAACAAGGTTGCCTTCACGTCGGGATCGGCGAGCTTGGCGACGCGCTCCGCGATCGGCAGATCGGCGAGGGCGGCATACGTCGCACAGCGCGCCAGCGGGTTCACCGAACCCTGCAGCCCGATGAGGATGCCGATGGCCCTCGCCGCGACCTGCGCGCGCACCTCGAGTCCGACTGCGTTCGAGTCTTCGATGGCGCCCAGCAGTCGCCGGTAGTGCAGCGGGGAGCGCGGCGCCTGCGCGAGCGAGATCGAGAGCGGCCGCCCCGATGCTTCGGCCATGGCCCGCAGCGTGCCGATCTCGTCGTCGAAGTCGATGAAGTCGGACACGACCTGCAGCACACCCTTGCCGGTCAGTCCGATCGCCGTGGCGATGCCGACGAGCTCCTCACGCGCGGCAGTGAGCGTCGGGGTGGGATCGCCGGTGCTCGTGCGGTGATTCAGCGTGCGCGACGTGGTGAAGCCGAGCGCACCTGCATCCACGGCCGCCGCGGCGATGCGACCCATCTCGCTGATCTCATCGGGGGTCGCGGCCTCGCGGTTCGCGCCGCGGTCACCCATCACGAACAGGCGGACTGCCCCGTGCGGCACCTCCGCGGCGACGTCGACGTCGTGCGGGCGGCGCTCGACCGCGTCGAGGTAGTCGGGGAAGCTCTGCCAATCCCAGCGCAGCCCTTCATGGAGCGCGGCGCCGGGGATGTCCTCGACTCCCTCCATCAACGAGATGAGCCGGTCGTGGTCGGTGGGATGGACGGGGGCGAAGCCGACACCGCAGTTGCCCATCACGATCGTCGTCACCCCGTGCCACGACGACGGCGCGAGGTGGTCGTCCCACGTCGCCTGCCCGTCGTAGTGCGTGTGGATGTCGACCCACCCCGGCGTGACGAGCGCGCCGTCCGCGTCGACCTCCCGTTCGGCGCTTCCCTCGACTCGGCCCACTTCGGCGATCGCGCCGTCCTTGACGGCGACATCGGCAGTGCGCCCCGGTGCGCCCGATCCGTCGAGGACCGTGCCTCCCCTGATCACGAGGTCGAAGTCGGTCATCTGTGCCCCCTGTTGCGAACGGCGGTGCCGAACGGCCGACGTGAAGGCTACGCCCTATTGGCCGGGGAGCTATCGGCCCGTGAGCCGCCAGGCGTAGGAGAGCGCGTGGAGCAGCGAGTCGGTGAACGCGGTGCCCTTCCAGGCGATGTCGAACGCCGTGCCGTGGTCGACCGACGTCCGGATGATCGGAAGACCGAGCGTCACGTTCACGCCCTCTTCGAATGCGAGGAGCTTCATGGGTGCATGGCCCTGGTCGTGGTACATGCAGACGATGGCGTCGTAACGCTGACGGTGTACCGCCTCGAAGAAGACGGTGTCCGCGGGATGAGGCCCTGACGCGTCGATGCCACGAGTCCGGGCGGCCTCGATCGCCGGAGCGATGTGCTCGGCGTCCTCGGTGCCGAAGAGGCCGTGCTCGCCCGCGTGAGGGTTCAGGCCGCACACGGCGATACGGGGAGCGTCGAGGTATCGGGCCAGGGCTTGGTCGGTCAGCGTGATCACGTCGAGCACGCGGGCGTGGCGCACTCGATCGATCGCCTCACGCAGCGCGCAGTGCGTGCTGACGTGGGTGACCGCGAGCGTGCCGTTCGTCAGCATCATCGTGACGCGTCGACGTCCCGCACAGCTCCGCGATCAGCTCGGTGTGCCCGACGAACTGCGGGTCGGAGAGCTGGGTGGCTTCCTTGTTCATCGGCATCGTGACGATCCCGGCCACGCGCCGTTTGAGCGCATCGATCGTCGCTCGTTCGACGTATGCGCGCGCCGCGGCGCCGGCTTCCGCGCTGAGCTCGCCGGGACGATGCTGCTCGGGGCGCAGCATCCGCAGATCGACCACGTTGAGCCGCCCGGGCTCCGCGTCACCCGGCATGTCGATCGCATGGATCGAGAGTGCGGTGCCGAGCAGCGACTGACCGGCCTCCAGGATCTGGGCGTCGCCGTACACGACCACGGCGTCGCCGAGCGCGCCGGCCGCGGCGGCACGCAGGACGATCTCGGGCCCGACACCAGAGGCGTCGCCCATCGTGATCGCCATCGGCACACCCGTCACGAGCGTCCGATCCCGAACAGATCGACGACCGTCGACGCGTCGCCGAACCCACCGGGTTTCGTCACGACGTGTGACCCGTCAGGCCTCGCGCACCAGGCCACACCGGGCGCCAGCGTGCCACCGACTCGCGTCGCCTGATCGCCCGAGCACCGCGGCGGTCGTGTCGCCGCCCATCACGACGACGGTCCGCGCCGCGCCGCTCGCGATGACTTCACGGGCGACCTCTCCGAGCGACGACGACACGACGCTCGTCGCGTCACGTTCGAATGACCCGGTGGTCAGCACCGCGTGCTGCCCGGCTCGTAACGCGGCAACCGCCGGCGCTGCTCCCTCGGACCAGGAGACCAGGAGCGCTCCCGCGGCGACCAATTCGTCGACCTGCGCTTCGGCCACTGGATGCAGGCTCCCACAGACGACAAGCGCCGGGGCGGACAAGGCGGGCCGAGCGGGACGGTCACGGCCGGGATCGAGCGCGAATGCCGCCGCGGCGATGGTTGCCGCCGTCCCGGCGAGCACGACCTCGCGACGTCCGACCTCGCGACGCGCGATCTCGCGATGTCCGATCCATGCGGTCGCGACACAGGACAAGTCGGCATCGACGCTCGCGTCGCACACCGCGAACGACGCGTCGCCGCTCGCGAGCCAGTCGGCGACCGACGCGGACGTGACCTCGACCACGCCAGTGCGCCGGCGGCCCGGAGATGATCGGCGGGACGGCTCGACCGGACGGGAGCGCGCGCGTCGTCACCGGCTGCACCCTCCGCGACCGGCCGTCCGTCGACGCGCACGATCCCGAGCTGGCACGTGCGGCCCGCCGCCGGGAACGCGGGGACGACGAGCACCGGTACGCCGAGCGCCCCGTGACGGGCGACGAGCTCGTGAGCCCAGTTGCCTCGCAGGCTCGAGTCGATCTTGTGCGATGGCGCTCGAGGGGGCAGTGCGGGCACGCGCCGCGGCCGCTTCGGACGGAAGGTGACGCGACTCGAGATCCACGACAACGCACTCCGCGCCCGGCGCCGGTTTGCGCCCGTAGGGCACGACGAGGGCCTCGAAGCCCGCGTCTGCACACGCCCCTGCGGTCTCGAGTGCGCCGGTGCGATCGTCGGCGACCACGATGAGATGAACGCCCGCGCTCGCCACCGCGGCGAACATATCTCCATGAGCACGCCCGATCTGCTTGCCCGTGTCCGCGACGACATCGAGTGCGAGCGCGCGCATTTCAACCATGCCGGGATGTCACTGACCCCCGCGCCTGTCCTGGCGCGGGTCCGCCAGCATCTCGAGCTCGAGTCCGAGATCGGCGGCTACGAGGCCGAGGGGGCCGCCGCCGCGGAGCTCGACGACCTGCCTCCCACGATCGGCCGCTTGCTCGGGGCGCAACCGTCAGAGGTGACGGTGACCGAGAGCGCCACCGCAGCGTGGGAGTGGGCACTGTGGTCGATGGCCGAGACGTTCGGCTGGGGAAGAGGCGATCGGCTGCTCTGCGACCAGTTCGCGTACGGGACGATGCTCGCGTCGCTCCATCGCCTGCATCTCGCCGCGGCGTCGAGATCGTCGCCGTCGACTCGCAGGGCGACGGCACGATCGATCTCGACGCGCTCAGCCGCGAGCTCGACGAGCGGGCGCGGCTGGTGCTCGTGACCCACATGCCCACCCATCTCGGGACGATCACCGACGCGACGGCGGTCGGCCAGGTCGTCGGCCCCTCCCCCGCGCTCTATGCCCTCGACATCGCCCAGACACTCGGGCAGATGCCTGTCGACGTGACGTCGATCGGGTGTGACATCGCGTTCGGCCCCGCTCGCAAGTTCTTGCGAGCGCCGCGGGGCACCGCGGTGTTGTACATGCGGTCGGGTCTCGCCGACCAAGTCGTCCCGCTCACTCCGTCGTTCGCCACCGACTTCGACGAGGCGACCGGCTCCTTCCCGCTCCTGCCGGGACTGCGCCGCTTCGATCAGTTCGAATATTGCGTCGCCGCGCGTCTCGGCCTGGGCGAGGCGACTCGCTACGCGCTCGACATAGGTCTCGAAGCGATCGAGGAGATGATGCGCGAGCGCAGTCACGCGGTTGTCGATGTGCTGTCGTCGTTCGACGTGGACCTCCCGGGTGGCCGCGACAGCCGGGGGATCGTGTCGTTCACCCACTCCTCGGTGGACGCGCGAGCGGTGCAGCAGCACCTGGGCGCCGCGGGGGTGAACGTTTGGGTGAACACCGCAGCGGGCTCGCCCCTCGACGCTCGAGCGCGTCGCGCGCTCCCGTCCGTCCGCGTGTCGCCGCACTACGTCACGAACGATGACGACCTCGGTCGGCTGCACGCCGCGATGCGCTCGCTCTGAGCCCGGCGCGCACCCGGAGCTAGAGCTCTACCCAGCCCGTACGCGTGCGCCACGTCCCTCCCTTGCGGATGTGCTCGACGATCGCCTTCTCCAGCGTCGTCCGCTGCGGGAGGTCCTCGACCGACTCGGGCACATGATCGAACACGAACCGCAGGGTGCTCCGACTGTCGTCGGCCGCACCGGGCGCGAGAGTGAACCGCCGCTGAAAGCGCACGATGTTCGAGGTCGGTCGCAGGTAGTCCGCGAGCTGCTCGTCGAGCAGCCAGGACGTGCAGGTGCCGAGGCGCGCCTGATGCTCGGGAAAGCTCGAGGCGAAGAATTCCCGAGCCATGGCAAAGGACTGGTCGCAGCTCTCCGGCGTCAAGTGTCCGTTCTCGGGGATGTGGACGCCGAGTGCGGCGTCGCCCGGCCGGAACCCCGAACCGAGGCGTTCGATCTCGTCGGCGTCGGGCCAGAACGGGGGACCCGCGGGTCCGCGGAACAGATGGTGCATGTGGAACTGGAGCCGGCCGAGCGCGTAGATCGTGCCCGTGAAGTGCAGGACGAGCCACCACTGAAGGTCGAGGCCGGTGGTGCCGTGGCGGCGCCGGTGCAGCATCACCTGCTGACCGAGATCGGCCAACGTGGCCCACGACACGTCGTCGGGCACGCCGTGCTCTCGATGAAAGCGGCGGGCATCGTCGACCGTGGCCGCGTAGACGAAGATCCAGAAGCAGCGGCCTCTCAGCCCGAGCGCGGCCGGCAACGACGGGCACGCGAGGGCGACATCGCCGTCACCCATCGCCGCGACGACGCGGCCCCGACACCGCTCGAGCAACCACCACAGCTCGGGATCGGTCTGTGCGGTGGGCCAGACCTCGACCACATCACCGCGATCCTCCTCGCGCACCCCGAGTCGCGTCAGCAGCGCACCGGCCTCGCTCGGCGGGGGGAGGGAAGCCGGGGTGGCCGGCACACAGCCCTCGAGCGCAGTGAGCCAGTCGCGGTACGAGCCGTCGAGACCGAGCCGGTCGGCGACGACCGCTGCGGTGAGATCAGACGTAGGCACGTTCAATCGTCACGTCCGCGCGCTCGAGCTCGTGCATGAGCGCAGAAAGAGTGGATTCGCGCACCGACTCGTCCAGCTCCTGCACGCCGGTCCACGACAGGCGGAGAAACTCGAGGTTCTCCCAGATCGGCGCGGTCGGCCGCACGTCGTCGTCGTGGCGAGGCACGAGATGCCAGTGGAGATGCGAGACGAAGTTCCCGAGGAGCTCGTAGTTCATCTTGCGGGGGCCGAACGCCCGAATCAGCGCGTCCGCGACCTCCGACATCTCGTGGAGGAAGAGGTCGCGCTCCGGTCGCTCGAGCAGGTGCAACTCGGCGACGCACGTCTTCGCGGAGAAATACGTGTACCCGCGGTAGTACTGCAGCGGACTCAGCGCGACGAAGCCGGACTGCAATCGCGCCACTGCCCACGGGTTCTCGCCGCGCTCCATCTCCGCTTGGAGCCCGCACAGCTCACAGCTGCTCATCACCGCACCCTACGCACGCGACTGAGCGAAGAACCGGTGGCGGCGACGACCAAATTTCGTGGCGCGCCGCCTGATATCCGGTGGCGCGGCGGCGCCGATGCGGCGAGGCTGCGCACATGGGAGTCATGACAATGGCCCGTCGCCGTGGGACAGCCACGGTGGTGGGGGTGGCATCAGCTCGACCCGCGCTGGGCTGAACGCCTCGTCGCCGACAGCCAAGTCGGGCGCGGCGATCTCGTCATCGACGTGGGGGCAGGCATGGGTGCACTCACCGCGCCGCTCATCGACTCGGGCGCGCGCGTCATCGCGGTCGAGTTACACCCGCGGCGCGCCGCAATCCTCCGGAAGCGGTTCGGCCGGCTCGCGGTCGTGGTCGAGGCCGATGCGGCGGACCTCTGGTTGCCGCGCCGGCCGTTCCACGTTGTCGCCAATCCGCCCTTCGCCGCCACGACGGGACTGCTGACCCGCTTGCTCGGAGCACGGACCCAGATGGAGAGCGCGCATCTCGTGCTCCCCGATTGGGCCGTTCAGCGGTGGTCACGACTCGACGCACCGGGCGCGCCGCGCTGGCGGCAGCAGTTCAATCCGAGCGCGGGACGTGCGATCCCTCGAAACGCGTTCGTGCCGGCGGCGCCGCGATCAGCGACTGTGCTCGTCCTGCAGCGACGTCAGACCCGCGCGAGCGGGGCCGGCAGGCCGCGAGCGCCGACATCGGCGGCGGGAAACAGGAACACCGTCCCCTCGCGCTCGGGATGCTCGGTGTTGTCGGCCGTCACGACGACGAGGTCGCCCAGGTCCTGACCGGCGAACACGAGGCTCGTCACCGCCTCTGCCGGCACGGGTAGCGAACGATCGGAAGTGCCGTCGGGGGCGAACCGCTCCACCCTGCTGCCTCCGTACACCGCAACCCACACTCCGCCTTCCGTGTCGACGGCGAGCCCGTCGGGGATGCCGCCCTTCACGCTGGCGAACACCGCTCGACTCGCCGCGTCGATGTCGCCCTTGTCGTCGATCGTGTGGACGAGGATCGCTTGTGCGGCCGAGTCGCAGTGATAGAGGCGCCGGCCGTCGGGAGACAAGCCGATGCCGTTCGTGAGGCCGACGTCGCGGTACACCTCGGTGGCGTGCCCCTCGCCGTCGATGCGGTACGCCTCTCCGGGCTTCCGCTCGGCGCGATCGCTGAACGGGTCGTCGCGCAACGACCCGACGTACACCCGCCCCGCCTCGTCGGCATAGAGGTCGTTGAAGCCACCGACGTCGGGAAGCTCGAACAGGATTCGAGTCACCCCATCGCGGACGTGGCAGACGTTGCGGCCGGACAGCACGAGCCCTCCGTCGGCGTGCAGCGCGATCCCCCCGACGCCACGCCGCTTCGGCACTGCGAGGGTGACCGAACCATCGGGGTCGAGGCGATGCACGCCGCCTCGGGTGACGTCGCTGAAGTAGAGGCCGCCCTCCGGATCGGGACGCGGGCCTTCGATGAGCCCGAATCCCCACGTCAGCATCTCGATCATGAGCGGGACCGTAGCGACTCGAGGAGCAACTAGTCCCGGTCGCCAGCGGGGCGACTTGACGCCTTCGCGCCGCGACGTCGCTGCGAGAGCTGCCACTGCGCGGCGGTTCTGCCCAGGTAATAGGCGGGCGTCGTGCGGCGGGGTGTTCGAGGTGTGGTCATGCTGATCTCCTTGTCGTGAGAGCGTCATCGGTCAGACGCTCGGGTCGAAGTACGTAGAGGTCGCGGTCGCGGACCTCACGGTGGTGTGCGAGCAACGCGTCGAAGTCGTCGTGCACAGAGATATGACGGCCGGAGAGCGAGTCTCCGTCGCCGGCGGCGAGCCGCGCGATGAGGGTCGCCGCCTGAGTCGGTTCGGCAGCGTCGTGCCTCGCGAGCTCGGTCAGCGTCCATCCGCGGATGTGCGCTTCGTAGGCGGTCTGTGGGATGTGGGCCTGGATCGTCTCCGACATCCCGACCGGCAACAGCCCGGGGTGCACGCTGAACACGCTGACCCCGTGGCGCCGAGTCTCGTGCGCCAGGTTCTCGGTGAGCTTGACGACGGCCGCCTTCGAGACCGAGTAGCCGGATACCAGCGGCCAGCGATGGACCCCGGCCTGGCTGGTGATGTTGATGATGCGGCCACGGCCCATCGAGACCATCTCGGGCAGCACCAGTCGTGAGGCGAGCACGGTGCCGCGGAGGTTCACGTCGAAGGTGTTCCACCACTCCTCGCCATCGACCTCCCACAGCGGGCCGATCGGGCCGAGCACCCCGGCGTTGTTCACCAGGAGATCGATCGGGCCGAGTGCCCGCCGGATCACGCCGACGGCCTTACGCAGCTCGGTCGGGTCGGTGACGTCGGCCGCAGCAGCCCAGCCGATTCCTCCCGCTCCGAAGATCATCGTCGCGGTCTCGGCGAGCTCATCGTGCGAACGGGCGATCAGGCCGACGGCGACTCCGGATTCGGCCAGGGTGAGGGCTGCCATGCGCCCGACGCCCCGACCTCCGCCGGTCACCAACGCGACCTTGCTCTGTGAAGTGTGAGTGTCCATGCAGCGAGGATGCGCCTGGACGG
Organism: uncultured Acidimicrobiales bacterium; assembly: GCA_963747215.1. Taxonomy (GTDB): domain Bacteria; phylum Actinomycetota; class Acidimicrobiia; order Acidimicrobiales; family DATKAS01; genus DATKAS01. Next base: position 9,346 of record CAVVET010000003.1, on the reverse strand, counting down.
CGCCGCGAGTCCTGAGCACGCCTTGCTCAATCCATATGGGGTGTTGGCAGGTTGAGCACCAATTGCTCAGGCGTGCCGGTGTGCGATGGATCACACTCGGACTGTGACGCCCGAGCAGATCGCTCTCGTGGAAGCCACCGTGGCGGATCTCGACCTCGACGCACTGGCCGCCGACTTCTACCGGCTCGCGTTCGCGGCCGATCCCGCCCTCCTCACGATGTTCGTCAACGACCCCGCCGCGCAACGCGATCGGTTCGCCGTTGAGCTCGAGGAAATCGTGTCGTCGATCAGGTCGATCGACGACTTCTCACCCCGGGTGCAGGCGCTGGGGGTGCGCCATGGTCACTATGGGGTGCGGTCGGCCCACTACCAGCTGATGGGCGACGCGCTCCTGGCGAGCCTGGCGAGCGCGTGCGGTGAGAGGTGGACGAGTGAGGTCGAGGAGGCCTGGCGGCTCGCCTACAACCTCACTGCGGAGACGATGATGCTGGGCGCCCTGCAGGAGCACGCCCCGAACTCCCGTCGCTGACCTCGGCGAGCACCGCGGCGAGCTCGCGTCGACCTCCGACGCCGAGCTTGGAGTACACGCTCTGCAGGTGGTTGTTGACGGTGCGCACCGACAAGAACGAGATGCTCGGCGATCTCCTTGCTCGCCATGCCCTGGGCCGCCAGCGTCGCGATGTCGCGCTCACGGGCGGTGAGCGGCGACACCGCCATCGGAATCGCGAGGGCCGGCGTGCGGGCGCCCTCACATGCCTCGACCAGGGACGCGGCCCGCACGGCAGACGAGGCCGCCGCCCGCGCGTCGCCCTGACGACGGAAGGCCCGCGCGGCCTCCGCCGTGGCCTCAGCGGCGAAGAGCAGCGCTCCGAGCTGCTCGAAGGCATCCGCCGCCTCGAGCAGCGCCTGCACCGCGGCCGGATACGGCGGCAGCTGCGTGCATCGCGTACGCCGACACGAGCGCGCCCTCACACAGCTCGCCGAGCTCCTCGAGACGGTCGGCGACCGACTCGGGATCGCCGAGCCGCGCGATGTCGTGCAAGAGCCACGCCTCCGAGCCGCGGTAGCCAGCCGCACGCGCGACGTCGGCCGCAGCCTGCAACGCGGCCCGCGCCCCCGGAAGATTCCCTTGGGCGGCCAGTGCCCACGCGGGGCCGAGCTCTTGCTCGGAGGGCGAGAACGCGAACGGCGGCAACCGAGCGACGTCGGCGGAGGCGGCGACCGCCGATGCCGCGTCCCCGCCCCACGCGGCGGCCACCGCGAGCTCGGACAGCACCAGGCGGCGGGGACCGCTGAGCGCGTGAGCATCTCGAGCGCGCCGCGGCTTCTCCCAGCCATCGACGCGCCGTCTCGACTTGTCCCATCAACAACGCGCTCCTCCCTCGCTGCTGGGAGAGCCAGATGAACGCGTCGGGCGGAGCCGATGGCGGAGTGGCGTCGTATGCGGCCGCTGCGAGCTCGCTCGCATCGCGCAAGCGCCCGGACTCTGCGAGCGCGTACATGCGCGTGATCATGTGCACGTCGGGGCTGGCGAGCGCGATCTCGTCGGGGATCTGACGCTGCTCGGCGAACGCCACGAGCGCCCCCTCAGCCGCGGTGACGCTCCGACCGATGGCCACCAAAGCGGGAGCTCCGCGTGCGCACGCATCGCGCGGGCCCGCGGCTCAACGAGCGGCGGAACCGACTCGAGCAGCGTGAGGATCTCGAGCGGCCGGCCCGAGTACGTGAGCAGCATGGCTTCGTTGAGCACGAGCTCGGCGGCCGCGGGATGGGCCTCGAGGCGCCGCTGCGCGAGCCGGCAGTGCTCGACCGCGTCCTCCGGCCGCATGAGCCCCCACATCAAGTTGCGGGTGTGCACCTCGATGATGTGGATCAAGAGCGGGTGATCCGCCGAGGCAACCCCCTCGGCGGCGACGAGCACGTCCTCCGCCTCCTCGAAACGTCCGAGCTCGTGCAGGGCCTCGCCGAGCAGCAGGCCGACCTCAGGCGTGAGCCCGTCGACGCTCGCGGCTCGGCCGAGTCGTTCGACCTGTGCGAAGTCATGCCCGTAACGGGCGAGGCGCGCCGCCTTCAGCAGCAACGCGACATCAGCGGTTCCCGTCGCCTCGAGGCGAGCGGTCGCAACGCGGATCGGGTCCTCGCGACGGCGGCCGCCGTACGCGTCGATGTGATCGGCATGTTCGAGGAGCAGGCGCCTCCGGGTGAGCACGGGCATCCGAGCGCGCACGATCTCGCCGTAGAGCGGATGCGAGAGGGTCACCTGTTGTCTTCGCCCGTCCGCACGGACTGCGAGGAGGCCCGATCGGTCGAGTGCCTCGAGCGTCTCGCGTCGCACCACGGACTCGACGACAGCCAGGCCGGTGGGCTCCCAGATCGCGAGGACGTCGAGAGCCGCCGGGCCTCCGCGTCGAGTGCGCCGAGCCGGTCGGCAACGAGCTCGTGCAGCCGCGGCGTCGCGACGAGTGGGCCCGTGAGGCGCCACACTCCCCGCTGGTCGCTGAGACGACCGCCGTCGATCGCGCCGAGCACGAGCTCTCGGACGAACAGCACGTTTCCCTCGCTGGCCGTCCAGACCTCGCTCGCGGTCGTCGCCTCGACGGGGCCCCTGAGCACGAGGTGGAGCAACGTGTCCACCGCGGCTCGGTCGAGGTCGCCGAGATCGATGCGCTGCACACGGGCGCGGTGCCAAAGCGATTCCAGACCGGCTGGCACGGCCTCGGACGTCCGGACGGTTCCGACCAAGAAGACGAGATCGGCGTCGACGAGCTGGGCGATCAGTGCGGCCGACGTCTGGTCGAGCGCATGCAGATCGTCCACGAACAGCACGCAGCGGTCCGTTCGTCGCGTTGCTCGAGCAACACCGGACGTACGGCGGCGACCACTGCGACGAGGTCGCACCGCTCATCTCCGAGGTCGGGTGGCAGCAGATGCGCCAAGCGCCCCCAACGGAGTGCTCTGAGCGCCGGCCGTCGCCGTCGCACGAGCGACATTTCGGCCCGCTTGGTCAGCGATCGCCAGGCACTGATCTGCGAGACGGGTCTTGCCGACGCCGGCTGGGCCATAGATGACGAGGCCATGAGCGCGCGGGTCTGCCAGCGAGGCGGTGAACACCTCGAGCTCCTCGTGACGTCCCACGAGTGGCCACTGCAACGGAAGCAAGGCCATCGCTGGCACCGTATCGGCCCGCGCGCTGCGACCTAGAGGGGTCCGAGCTTCTCGGCGTAGGTGTCGTTGAGCGCCTGCCACCCATAGTTCATGGCGTCTTGCCCACGGATCGGACCGATGGGGTCGCCGTCCATCAAACGCTCGGCCACGACCAGGCAGAGGTGCCACCCGGCGGCCACCTTCGGAAGGAAGTCGGGATCGGCGAGCGTGTGCCGAAGCGTCAGCCGCGTGCCCGAAGACGAAGGCGCGAGCTCCCAGTGCAACAGGTCGTCACCCCACGTGTACTCGAGCAGCGTCGGAGGTTCGGCGCGAAGCACCATCGCCGGCATGTCTTCCTTCGTGTCGCCGTCGACCATCGTCAGCGTCGCTTCACCGACCGACCCGAGGTACCGGTTGGCGAGGAACGGCGCCCACTCGGCGAGGTGCGGCGGTTCGGTGAGCGCCTTCCACACCCGGCCGGCGGGTGTCGCAGCTCGTAGGTGAAGACGAGGGTCCATTTGTGCCCGTGCGAGTGTCGCTCGACTTCGGCGAGTGGGCCCGGTCGAAGTCATGTGCCGTCATGAGTGCTCCTCATCGTCAAGGTGACGCGCGAGCGCGTCCTCGGCTCCGCTACTCCCAGGTCGAGATCGCGGCGCGAGCTCGGCCTCGTCGTCCCACATCTGCTGGATCTCCTCGAGGGTCTTGCCCTTGGTCTCGGGCACGTACCGGCGGACGAAGACGAACGTCACGGCGGCAGAAGACGGCGAACAGCCAGAACGTGCCGGCCGTGCCGATCGTCGATGAGCGTGAGGAAGAACTGGCTCACGAGCCAGGCGGCGAACCAGTTCGCCGCGGTCGCGACGGCGACGCCCCGGCCACGGACGTGGGTCGGGAAGATCTCGTTGATGACGGTCCAGACCACCGGCCCGAGCGAGAACGCGAACGACGCGATGAACACGACGAGCGCCGACCAGCGTGATGATGCCGGCGTCGCTCGGCGCCGCTCGCCGTGGTCGGGGTCGTGACGTCCGAGCTTGAGGAACGCGACCGCCGACGGTGACGAGGCTCACGGCCATGCCGACGAGCCCGGCGAGCAGCAGCGGCTTGCGGCCGAAGCGGTCGACGTAGGCGACGGCGATGAAGCGTGGCGAGCACGTTCACCGCGCCGATCGCCCACGTGGTGGCCGCGGCCTGGTCGTCGGCGAGTCGAACCGGCGGCGGCGAAGATCGTGTCGGCGTAGTAGATGATGGCGTTGATGCCGGTGATCTGCTGGAACACCGCGAGGCCGACGCCGATCATCAGCGGCTTGCGCAGCGCGCGGCGAACACCTCGCTCCAGCGTCGCCTGGTCGGCGTCGTCGTCGACGGCGCCTCGATGGCGTCGAGCCGGCGTCGACGTCGACGTCGGGGTCGCACCTTGGCGACGCGGCCGCGGCGTCCTCGCGACGCCCGCACCTTCATGAGCCAGCGGGGCGAGTCCGGCATCGGCGCCATGGCGAACGAGCAGCAGCACGCCGGGGATGGCCGAGACGCCGAGCATCAGCCGCCAGCGTCGCCGTTCGGTGAGCAGCTGGTCGACGAAGTAGGCGATGAAGATGCCGATCGTGATCGCCAGCTGGTAGAGTCGAGACGAACCGACCGCGGAGCGGGTCGGGGCCTTCTCGGCGGCGTAGAGCGGTGCGGCCACCGAGGCGACGCCGACGCCGAAGCCGACGACGAGCCGGCCGACCACGAGCACGCCGGTGCCGGGGGCCAGCGCCTCGAGCGAGCGCGCCGACGGTGAACAGGGCCGCGGCGAGCAGGATCGTGAGCCGTGCGGCCGAGCCGGTCGGCCAGCACGCCGGCGACGAGGGCGCCGAACAGCGCGCCGAGGGTGACCCAGCTGGTGATGATCTCGGCATGACCGGTGCCGAGGTCGAAGTCCTTCTGGATGCCCTCGAGCGCGCCGGAGATGACGCCCTGGTCGTAGCCGAACAGCAGCCCGGCCAGCATGACCACACCCGACCGCCCACAGGTACCGCGATGCTCGACGCCGGGTCGGGGGAACGGACTGACCGACGCCTACGGGGGCGCTCTCCGCCGTCTGGGCCACGGGAAGACGGTAACCCCGCGTCACCAGCGGCCCGGGGACCGCCGGCTCGCTCGAGCGTGGCCCATGCATACTGGGCCGATGAGCGCGCCAACGCCGGGCAGCGGCACGCCCCGCCGGCGCGGCCTCGTCGGCGCCGCGCTCGCTGGTGCAATGGTCGCCATCCGCGACATCCTCGAACGCCCGCGCGACCAGGAGTCGGTCACCGTGGAAGCGCCAGGCGAACCCGGTGACATCGACACCGAAGGCATCACGTTCGCGATCGACGACCAGACGAGCGCTGTCGCTCCTCCATTGCCGCCGGTGCCGGTGAGGAAGTCAGCGAGTGGGAGAAGGCGCCGGCGTCGGTAACGGCTCCGCGGTGAGACGGCGATACGACTTCGAGTTCCACGCCAGCAGTGTGACGGCGATGCCGATGATGCCGGCGAGCGTGAACATCAGCGCCAGGCCGCGGTCGGGACCCGTTCCGAACCATGAGCCGATCCAGTCGGCGCCGCGGCCGTCGGTCATGAACGGCATGAACACCGCCTCGGCGAGCGGCGCCATGAGGAACGCGGTGATCGGCGAGGCGGCATTCTCGACCAACTGCGCGAAGCCGAACACCCGACCCTGACGGTCGAACGGAATCGAACGCTGGAGCACCGTCTGCTCGGCCGCTTCGATCACCGGGATCAGCGCGAGCCACACGATCATTCCGATCGTCAACATCACGATCGACGAGCGCAGCGAGAACACGGCACACACCGTCCAGTTCACGAGGTTCCCGACGATCACGATCCGCAACGGGTTCCCTCCGAGCCCGTAACGCGCGACCGCGAGGCCACCCGCGATGAAGGCAAGGCTGATGAAACCCCAGACGAATCCCCACGTCTCGACGCTGACGAGCGAGAGCCCGTAGGCATCCATCAGGGCCATGAACACGCCGCCGAGCAAGTTGTTGAATGCCGCGAGGAAAATCAGCAGGAACAGCCCGGGCACCGCCGCGATCGCGGTGACGGCGCCGCGCACGTCGACGTACTTCCGGGAGCCTTCCTCGCGCGGCTCCGGTTCGGGTTCGGCGATGGTGATGGTCGCGAGATGCGCGAGCGCGATCACCGTCAGGGTGAGCGCAACCGCGTAGGCCCAGCCCATGCCGAGCAGGCCGATGATGAGGCCGCTGAACACGGAGGTGATTGCGAACGAAACACCGGTAACGGTCCCGACCATTCCGTTCGCGCGGTCGCGGCGGCCTTCGGGCACGAGCAGTGTCACGCAGGTCGAGAGCGCGATGCCGCGCATCATGGCGGCAACCGAACCGAACAAGGTGAAGGCGATGAGGAGCCAGAACCACGGGCCGCCGAGATCGAGCAACGAGTCAGTATCCGAACCGACATAGATGGCGGTCGCCGCCGCGAAGCTCAACGTGGTCGTGAGCGTCGACAGCATCATCACCGTGTGCTTGCGATGCCGGTCGACGAAGGTGCCGAAGAACGGCCCGAGTACCGCCGCTGAGAGGCTGTACGCGCCACCGATCATCCCGGTCGCCACGACCGAATGCGTCTCGATGTAGACCCAGAACGTCAGCGCGAACCAGAGGAACGAGCTCGTCACGCCGCTGATCAGCGTGTTCACGAGCAGGCGGTGGAAGACGACGCGCATCCCGGTAGTCAATCGTCAGTCGAGATCTCTGCGGCGCGCGACTTCCTCTGGGGCCGGACTTTCGAACGCGAACGAGCCCTTGGCGATCTCATCAGCCGTACGTCGCAATCACGACACCGGCGGTCGACGTGCAACCGTGTCGATCGCCCCAGGGGTCGAACCCCGAAACGGCGGCGGGTAGCGCTCCGGTTACGGTGCTCCTGGATGCTCGAAGGGTGACGAATGCCGTGCTCCCGACGTCCCGCCCGGCGGTGCCGCGAGACTCCTTTCTCGGGATCGACCAACCGGTGCCAGTGCTCGATGGGCGGCTCGTGCCGTACGTCAATCTCGACAACGCGGCGAGCACCCCGGCGCTCCGGTCGGTGATCGACGCCGTCGACCAGCTCCTGCCCTTCTACTCCGGCGTCCACCGCGGTTCGGGCTACAAGTCGCGGCTCAGCACGGCCACGTTCGAACGGGCACGGGAGCTCGTCGGAGAGTTCCTCGGCGCCGATCCCGAGCGCGATGTCGTTGTGTTCACGAAGAACACAACCGAGGCGATCAACAAGCTCGCCCGAGCGTTGCCGGTCGAGTCCGATTCAGTGGTGCTGACAACCATGCTCGAACACCACTCGAACGACTTGCCGTGGCGAGCGCTTCTGCACGGTGCACGTGGGCGTGTGTCGCTACGGCATGCTGGATGTCGACGATCTCGATCGTCGCCTGACTGAGCACGCCGGGCGCATCGCTCTCCTCGCCCTCTCCGGCGTGTCGAACGTCACGGGCGTCGTGCAGCCGGTGCACCAAGTGGCCGAGAAGGTCCACGCCGCCGGCGGCCGAACGTCCCCTCGTCGACGCCGCCCAGCTCGCCCCGCACCGTGCGATCGACATGCGGCCCCACGACGATCCGGGACACCTGGACTTCGTCGCGTTCCGTCAGCGCACAAGATGTACGCCCCGTATGGCACCGGCGCCCTCGTCGGCCTTCGTCGCGTGTTCGGCCCCACGCCGGACCACGCAGGAGGAGGCACGGTCACGGCCGTCACGACCGACTCGGTCGCCTGGGCCGACGTTCCGGATCGGGAGGAGGCGGGCAGCCCGAACGTCATCGGCGCCATTGCGCTGGCCGCGGCCACCCGTGCGCTCAGGCAGATCGGGCTCGACCAGATCGCGGCCCACGAGCGCGAGCTGACTCGATACGCGATCGAACGCCTCGCCGACGTGCCTGACCTCAGGATCCACGGTCCGACCTGCATCTCCGGCGCGACGGTGAGGCTCGGGGTCATCCCGTTCACCATCGAGGGGATCGACCACGCCCTGATCGCCGCAGTCCTCGGCTACGAGCACGGCGTGGGGGTACGCAGCGGGTACTTCCGCGCCCATCCGTACATCGCCCACCTCCTCGGCCTGGATCAGGGCGCCTGCCCGACGGCCTGGGTCGAGCGGGCGCGGCAAGGGACAAACGGGGAGCGCCCGGCATGGTCCGGATGAGTTTCGGCTGCTACAACGACCGGCGTGATGTCGACGTCATCGTCGCTGCGCTCGAGCAGATCGTGGCAGGCGACATCGCCGGCGACTACCGAGCTGATATGGACGGCTCCTTTGCACCGCTCGGCTACGACGAACCGATGCTGTACTCGCTCGACGCACCGTGATGACGGAAGTCGGTACGTGTTCCCAGGTTGTGGCATGTATAGAGCGTGGCGCGACGCCGGGCAGCATGCGCGTCTGGCCCTCGACGGGCTGGCCGACGAAGCGCTGCTCGGCCTCGCGGCCCGTGACCCGGAGGCGTTCGCCGTCTTCTACCGGCGTCATGCCGAGTCGACCCTGCGCTTCGTCCTTCGTCGGACCGCCTGTCCAGAGACGGCCGCCGACCTCACCGCTGAGACCGTGGCTCAGGCGTACCTGTCCCAAGCCGGTACCGGCAGACCGGGGCACCGGCAGAGGCCTGGTTGGCGTCGATTGCACGTCACGAGCTCGCTCATTTCCTGCGGCCGGGCAGAGGTAGCGAACCGGGGCCGGCATCGGCTCGGAATGCGTCCGGCGCCCGTGGGGGACGAACCGTACGAACACCTGATGGAGTCGATTGACGCTCGCCGGGACAGCGAAACGGTCCGAGTCGCTATGAGCGAGCTGACCGACGGGGTCGCCGACGCCGGCACCAACGAGTGATCGATGGGCTGCGGTACGCGGAGGTGGCGGCCCTTCTCGGATGCACCGAGGCGGCCGCCCGTCAACGGGTGGCCCGCGGCCTCTCCCACCTCTGCGAACGACTCGAACCGATTCCGGCATCTGCGGTACTGGAGGTCGAGGGATGAGCACCGGTACAGCTTTCGTCGATCGCCTGGAGGAAGAGCTCCTGGGCGCCATTCGCCGTCGCCGACGGAAGCGCACCGTGGTGACACGGCTAGTGACCATGACCGCTGTCGCCGCGGCGGTGGCGGGGGCGCTCCTGTTGACGGAAGGGGGTCCTCACCTGCGCTCGCGGTCGACGTC
>CAVVET010000002.1:0-20385 GCA_963747215.1 uncultured Acidimicrobiales bacterium | reverse complement strand
CGTCGACCCGCTGCCTGCGGCATCGGCTCCTGGCCCGTGAACCTGGCGACCGACCTGCGCGCCACAAAGCCACCCGCGGCTCGACCTTGATCGCAGCCGAACAGCAGGTCGTTGGGTCCGAGGTCACGAACCGGCATGGCATCCCAGCGCGAGTCAACCCCGAGCTGTCGAACCGCGACGGGGCGACGATGAGCCGTGAACGTGCGGTCGACGAAACGGCAAGCGTCCACGATTCACCAACCCCTGTCACGCCTGCCCTGGCGCGGCCTCGATCGAACAGCACGGCGTCGGCGGCCGAGGAACGCCGCGACGTTGAGATCGTCCACTCCGGCCACCGCAAGGGATCGCGGCGGCATCGCTCGAGCCTCCGCCGAGCCCGGCGCCCGCGGGGATGCGTTCTCGACGCCGGACGTGTGCGGTTCGGCCGGACAAGTGCAAGCGCCCTGCGGATCAGGTTCGTGTCGTCGGTCGGCACACCGGCCGCGGCGGGCCCGACGATGTCGAGCGCGTCGCCCTCGCTGATGAACAGCCGATCGCCGAAGTCGAGGCTCACCATCTCCGCGTCGATGAGGTGATAGCCGTCGTCGCGCACGCCGGTGATGCGGAGGCTCACCGTCAGCTTGGCCGGCGCGAACAGGTCATCCACGTGGTGCAGCCTCGCGGGCGAGACGGCCCCACGCCTCGACGTCGAGCTCCTCGGCTCGCGCCGTCGGCTCGATTCCCGCCGCCTCGATCTGCGCCTGCGTCGCCAGACCGGCGAGTGAGCCGCGCAGCATCTTGCGGCGCTGACCGAAGCCGGCGCGTACGAGCCTGAACAGCCACTTCGGGTCGACGTCGCTGCCCACCGCGGGCACCTCGCGACGCACGATGCGCACGAGGGCCGACTCCACCTTGGGCTTGGGTAGGAACACGGTCGCGGGCACTTTCCCGACCACGTCGGCCCGGGCCCAGTACGCAACCTTCACCGACACCGCGCCATATGCCTCGTCGCCGGGCACGCGCCGCGAGTCGCTCACCCACCTCGCGCTGCACCATCACGAGCATCCGCTCGATCTGAGGCACACCGTCGAGCAAGTCGGCGACGAGCGGCGTCGCCACGTTGTACGGGAGGTTGGCCACCGAGCGTCCAGCGGTCGTCGCCCAACACCGTTGGCCAATCGATGAGGCGCGCATCGGCCTCGATCACGCGCACACCCTTGTCCTCGACGACGGTGCGCAGCACCGGCGCGATCCCCGATCGACCTCGATCGCGGTCACCGCGGCGCCCGTCTCGGCCAGTGCGAGTGTCAGCGATCCGAGTCCGGCGCCGATCTCGACGACCTGATCGCCGGCGCCCACGCCGGCGAGGCGAGCGATCCGCCGGACCGTGTTCGGATCGACGACGAAGTTCTGCCCCAACGCCCGGCTCGGGTGCAGTCCGTGTCTCGCGAGGAGCGCGGCGACGTCGCGCCCGCTCAGCGTCACCAGGTGATGCGCACGTTGATCACACCGGCGCTGACCGGCGCGAGCTCGGCGAACTGCTCCTCGTCGAGGTCGATGATCGCATTGCCGAAGGGCCCCGGTCGCGCACGACGCACCACGTCGACGCGCCCGTCTTCGTGTTGACCACGGTGACGACCGTGCCCTTCGGGGAGTGTGCGGTGCGCACACGGCCGCTCGCCCCACAATGGGTCGGCGTTGTCATACCGGTGGAACGTGCCGCGGCCTTCCTGCAGCCGATCGGCGGGACCGGTCGTGACGCCCGGATCGACGAGCACCGTGCTCGGCGGCGCGGTGGCCGGTGGCGCCGTGTCGAGCACGCTCGACGTGGGTGCGGTCGTCACCGTGGTGGTCGGCGGCGGCTTTGCCGTGGTCGTGGGCTTCACAGTCGTCGGGGCGGACGTTGTGGGGGAGCCGTCGTGCTCGCGACCGTCGCGGGTGCGACGGTGGAAAGTCCGGAAGATCGCGGGGTCGGCAAGCTCCACCTCGTGCACGGACGCCGAGGTCGACGGCGACAGTGGTCGTCGGGGCGACTGTCGTCGCGTCGCCGGCGGCCGCCACCGTCTCGCTCTCACTGCTCGGGTCGTCTCGACGGGCGACGACGACCACAGCAAGGGCGATCAGCGTGACGAGGACCGCGGCAACGATGCGACGCCGCTCGGCCGGTGAGACCTCCAGAGCTCCACCCTCCCCGGGACACGAGTCGGGGTGAAGTTAGTGCAGGCCGAACACCGCGGCCGCGGTCCGCGTCGAGGCCTCCTCGACGAGCCGGACGTCGACGCCCTTGACCTGCGCAACGGCAGCACCCACCAGCGGCACATACGCCGGCTCGTTCGGCGTGCCGCGATGGGGCACCGGGGCCAGGTACGGGGCTATCGGTCTCGACGAGGAGCCGGTCGATCGGGCACCGCTCGGCGCGGCCATGCGCACGTCGGCGGCCTTGGGAACGTGACGATGCCGCTGAACGACAGGAACGCCCCGAGGTCGAGGCAGCGCCGAGCCTCGTCGGCCCGCCGGTGAAGCAGTGGAAGACCGTGCGTCGGGCACACCCTCGGTGTCGAGGATCGACGAACGTCTCGTCCCACGCCTCGCGGGTGTGGATCACGAGCGTCAGATCGCGGGCGTGCGCGAGCGGCGATCTGCTCGGCGAACGCGGCGCGCTGCTGCGGCCGTGGCGAGTTGTCGTAGTGGTAGTCGAGCCCGCACTCCCCGACGGCCACCACCTTCGGGCTGCGTCGAGCAGCGCGACGATCGTGTCGACACCGTGCGACGCGTCGTGCGGATGAAGGCCGACGGTCGCCCACACGTCGTCGTGGCGGGCCGCGATCTCGATCGCCATGCGGCTGCGCATCGCGTCGGTGCCGATCGTGATGATGCCGCCGACGCCAGCGGCGCGGGCGCCTCGCGAGCGCCACGGCCGCGCCATCGGCGAGACGCTCGTCGTCGAGGTGGCAGTGGTTGTCGATCCAGGCCCCAGGACGGCACGGCCGGGAAGAGCGGCGCGCCCTTCTCGACCGGCAGGCCGCCCGGGTAGCCGCCCCAGGCCGCGGCCTGCGGGAAGCCGTTGGTCCGCGGACCGAACCGCTGACAGGCCGATGCGGTCCCAGATCTCCTCGGCGGCGTGGCGGGATCGCGGGCGCGGCGAGCACGGCCACGATGCGTAGCACCTCGAGCGCGTCGCCGAGGACCCCGTCGACCTCCGGACCGGGCTCGGCCTTCCAGGGCTCGGTGCGCCTCGAGCTCGGCGTTGGTCGCCCGGATGAGTCGCCAGGTGGCCTCGAGGGCGTCGGTCGGTTGGACACGATCCCAGCCGCTTCGGCGGCCTCGTGTAGGCCTCGCCGCGACCGAGCCGGCGAGGAGGCTGTCGGGCAGGGCGCGGGACCGACACCGTCGCACTTGCTACGCGACGACGGTGGCGACGCGGGTCAGCAGATTGCCGAGGTTGTTGGCGAGATCGGAGTTGTAGCGAGCCACCATGCCCTCGTAGCTGAAGTCGCCGTCGGGACCGAACGGCACGTCGGCGAGGAAGTGGTAACGGAAGCCGTCGACCCCGAACTCGGCGACGAGATCGGCCGGCGTGATCTGGTTGAGAGCTTCGTCTTCGCCATCTTCTCGCCGGCGACGAGAAGCAAACCGTGCACGTGCAAGCCCACGGCGGTTCGATGCCGGCCGACAGCAACATCGCCGGCCAGTACACGCAGTGAAAGCGAATGATGTCCTTCCCCATGAGGTGAGCCCCGGCCACCACTGCTCGAACCGTCTCGTCCGCGCCGTATCCGACCGCAGTGATGTAGTTGCGCGAGCGCGTCGAACCAGACGTACGTGACGTGCGGTCGTCCCACGGAATCGGGATGCCCCACTTGATCGACTTCCGGCTGACCGAGAAGTCGAGCAAGACCTGCCGGATGAATCCGAGCGCCTCGTTCGTGCGTACTGCGGCGGGATCGCGTCGGGATGCGCGGCGTACCAATCGAGCAGCCGGTGGTCGTAGCGGCTCAACTTGAAGAAGTAGTTCTCCTCCTTCACGTGGTCGACCGGCCGGCCGTGGACGGGCACTTGCCGTCGACGAGCTCCTCCTCCGTGTAATAGGCCTCGCACGAAACGCAGTAGAGGCCCTCGTACGTGCCGAGCTCGATGTCGCCCGCCGTCGTAACAGGCTTGAGGAGCTTCTCGACGCCCGCTAGTGGCGAGGCTCAGTCGTGCGGATGAAGTCGTCGTTCGTCGATGTCGAGGAGCTTCCAGGCCGCGGTAGCGCTCGACCGTCGTCGTCGGCGAACTCCCCTGGCGCCTGGCCCTGGCCTCGGCGGCCTGCTGCACCTTGAGGCCGTGCTCGTCGGTGCCGGTGAGGAAGTGGACCTCTCTCGCCGAGGAGGCGGTGCCAGCGAGTGACGGCGTCACCGATCACGCGTGGGTAGGCGTGGCCGATGTGGGGGAGCCGCGTTCACGTAATAGATCGGCGTCGTCAGGTAGTACCTGCCCACGATGCGCAGGCTACCGGTCACGCTTCCAACGCCTCGGCTGAGATTCGGTAGCGGTGCTCGATCATCCCTCCTGATCCGGTCACCTCGCGAACGCCACCGTCGCGACGCCAACCGAGGCGCTGCCAGAAGTCCTGGCCGCGATGGTTGTGCTCGATCACGTGGAGGCGGACGTCGGTGTAGCCCAGCTCACGCGCCGCCGCGAGCGCCGCGACGTTCAGCGCGCGTCCGAGTCCAGTGCCTTCCGCGTGCGGATCCACGTACACGGCGTTGAGCTCAGCGGTGAAGGACGCATCGAGGTCGTCGTGGGCCCAGGGCCGCACATCCGCGGTGCCCCCGATCGCCCCGCCGACCACCGCGACACCGCTCCAAGTCCGTGGAGCGCCGATCCGCGATTCCCACAGACGCCAAAACACACCGTGATGGACGGAGTCCGCCCACGCCTCGTTGCCCGACCAGCGATACGCCGCGACGGACGCCCGAAACTGGACGTCGGTCATGGGGGCGATGTCCACGGGTGACGCCTCGCGCACCATGAGGTCGTGGCCGGCCGCGTAGGCCAAGCCGAGCCCGACGCCGAACGCCTCGACGAGCGCGGCCATGTCCGATCGATCGCGAGCACCCGGCGGGTAGCCGAGATGGGTCAACACCTGCGCCTCGGACGTCAGGCAGCGAACGGCCCGCCCGGCGATGGTGCCCCGGCCCCGCAACCCGGTCGCCGGATACGTCGAATGCCCGTCCGGACGGCAGGGCCTGCAACAGGTCGCCGTCCCCGGTGACGTCACGGTCGGGTGCAGATCGACCCGCTGGTCCTCGGTGCGCGGCGAGAACGAGCCTCACGGGAAGTGTGTCCACCACCGGCGCGAACCCCAAACGGCCGAGCGCCGCGACGGCCGACCCGACTTGGTCGAGCACAACGACGAGATCGAGGTCGTCGTGCGTGCGTCGCTCCCGACCCAGGAGCGCGTCGACGCCCCAGCCCCCGTCCACCCACGCGTCCACTCCCGCCGCCTCGAGGGCTTCGATCGACCTCAACGGCGGATACCGCGGGCATCACGTCCCCACAATGGCAAGGATGGGCGGGTGCAGATCGCCTTCTTCATCTTCCCTGAGCTGACCGCGCTCGACGCCATCGGGCCATACGAGGTGCTGCAGCGCCTTCCGCAGGCGCTGAGGTGGTGTTCGTCGGGGCGAAGCACGGTGAGGTCCGCACCGACAACGGCAAGCTCGGCCTCACCGTCGACGCGACGCTCGCGGAGGTGACGGCGCCGGAGGTGCTGGTCGTGCCGGGCGGCTACGGGACGCGACCGCTGGTCCACGATCAGCCGACCCTCGACTGGATCCGCCAAGTGCACGAGACGACGCAGTTCACGACGTCGGTGTGCACGGGCTCGCTGCTCCTCGCCGCGGCGGGGCTGCTCGACGGACTCGACGCGACGACGCACTGGGGCGCGAAGGCCCAGCTCGAGGAGCTCGGCGCGCGCTACACCGGAGCAGCGCGTCGTGCAGAACGGAAAGATCATCACCGCGGCGGGCGTGTCGTCGGGCATCGACATGGCGCTCTCGCTCGCCGCTCAGCTCTGCGACCCGGTGACCGCGCAGGTCATGCAGCTCTTCATCGAGTACGACCCCCAACCGCCGTTCGACACCGGCGCGGCATCGAAGGCGACCGACGAGGTGTGGGCTCGCGTCGCCGAGCTCAGGGTCACTCGGTGACGCGCAGCGAGATCGCGTAGACGTCCCGCTTCGACACACCGAGATCGCGGGCCACCACCGCGACTGCCGCCTTCCGATCGTCGCCTTCGGCGAGACGGTTGCGCAGCGCTCGCTCGATCTCTGTGTCCCCCGGCGGCGGCGACGCAGGAGCGCCGTCGACGACCAGCACGTACTCGCCGCGTGGCGCGACCTCTGTCGCGTGCGCAACCGCGTGCATCGAGCGTCCCTCGCCACACCTCCTCGTGCAGCTTGGTCAGCTCGCGCACCAAGACGACGCGGCGTTCTGCGCCGAGCGAAGCAGCGAGATCGGCGAGGGTTGCCCGGCACGCGGTGCGGCGCCTCGTAGAGCACGATCGTGCGCGGCTCGTCCACGAGCGCGGCCAACCGCGCAGTGCGTCCCGATCCCTTGCGGGGCAGGAAGCCTTCGAAGACGAAGCGGCCGGTCGGAAGGCCGCTCACCACCAGCGCCGCGATCGCGGCCGAAGGACCGGCCACGACCGAGACAGGGTGCCCTGCGCTCACGGCCGCCCGCACGAGTCGTTCGCCGGGATCGGAGATTCCCGGCATCCCGGCGTCAGAGATGACCGCCACAACGCTGCCCTGATCGAGCGCTTCGAGCACGGTGCGAGTGGCCGCCGACTCGGTGTGATCGTTGACCACGACGAGAGCGGCCGCGTGATCCCCGCGTGCTGCAGCAGGCGACCGGCGCGCCGAGTGTCCTCGCAGGCGATCACGTCCGCCGCCGCGAGGAGCTCGATCGCACGTGGCGACAGCTCGCCGAGGTTGCCGATCGGCGTGGCGACGAGGACGAGCCCGGAGGCGGCAGCGCTCGCTCACGGCACCACCTCGACGACTTGGCCCACGCTGAGGTTCCAGCGCGCGAACGCACCGGCTTCGGCCTCGATCACTGACGTCGCGGACCAGCTCGGCAACCCCATGCGATGCCGGCGCATCCGCACAGTGCGTTTCACGACACCGTCTCGGTCGAGGAACGCCACGTCGATGTCGAACCGCATGCCGAGCGTGTGCACGGAACGGGCGGGAATCAGCAGCAGCGCCCCCTCGATGCCGTCACGGCCGAGCAACCCCTTCCGGCGGGCGGCACGCGTGTCGGCCACTTCGAGCGATGCCAGCACCTCCCCACCTCGCACCAGCCACGCCACGGGCTCGGAGCCTACGGGTACGGCTTCTCCCCCTCGCTGAGCATGGCGACGAACTTCGCGATGCGACGGGCCCGGGTCTCGGGCCGCTTCGCGTCGTGCACCTGGTACAGGATCGCGTAGCGGTTCCGCCCGTCCAGGGCGCCGAATGCGGCGTCGGCATTCTCGTCTCGACGAAGTGCGTCCCGCAGGTCGTCCGGCACCGCCATGGTGCTCGGCGAGTCATAGGCCGCGTCCCAACGGCCGTCGGCCTTGGCCCGTTCGATCTCGCCCAGTCCCGCGGGCCGCATGCGCCCCTGCTCCATCAGACCCATCGCTCTGTCCCGGTTGATCTTCGACCATCGACTTCGCGCGCGGCGGGGCGTGAACCTCTGCACGTATCGGTTGTCGTCGAAGCGCTTTCCCTGGCCGTCGATCCATCCGTAGCAGAGGGCGACCTCGACAGCTTCGGCGTACGTCACGGATCGCACACCGGAGCCCTTGCGCGCGATGGTCAGCCAGATGCCGTTTGATCGGTCGTGATTGCGTTCCAACCAGGTTTCGAACGCGCGCGGGGTCGCGAACGACTTGATCGGCTGCTCGGCGGCTGCGCCGCTCACACGAGGGCGGCAGTGTCGATTCGGTAGAGCTGGCTGACGTTGTCGGAGAGGATCGCGTGCTTCTGCGTGTCGCTCAACGACGCGGTGTGCTCGGCGAGCATCTCCTGGCTCCATGGCCAGGTGGAGTCCGAGTGCGGGAAGTCGTTCGCCCACAGCAGGTGACGCCAGTTCATGTCGTCCGCATGCTTGAACGCGGTCCAGTCGTCTTGGAACGTCACGAACACGTTCTGGGCGAAGTACTCGCTCGGCAGCTTCGAGAGCTCCTGCCCAGCCGGCAGCCAATAGCGGTGCCGCTTGTAGGCATGGTCCATTCGGTACATGAAGTGCGGCACCCATCCGGCATCGGCTTCCGCACACACGATCGACAGGTTGGGGTGGCGCTCGAACACGCCGCCCATGACGAGCATCGCCATCACGTCCTGGCAGCCGCGCACGATGCTGAGGAAGCTCGCCATCTTCGGACCGCGGGTCTTTTCGGCTCGCATCGTGAGGATGTGGAACGACAGCGGGAGCTCGAGCTCGATCGCGGCCTCCCAGAACGGGTCGTAGATCGTCGAGTCGTAGTCCTCGACGCCGGGCTCGCCCGGCAACATCACCCCGCGCAGACCGAGCGCCTTGATCGCGTGAAGGTCGGCGATGCCCTCTTCCACGGTGCGCACCGCCGTCTGGCCGAGGCCGAGCAGCCGGTCGGGATGCGCGGAGCAGTACTCCGCGATCCAGCGGTTGTACGCCTCGAAGCACGCCCGCTTGTAGTCGAGGTCGGTGTGGTTGCACAGGATCATCCCGACGGTCGGGTAGATGATCTCGGCGGCGACGCCATCACGCACCTGGTCAGCCATGCGGGCGTTCGGATCCCACCCACCGGGATGCAGCTCGTCGAACTTCGCGCCGTACGACCTGATCTCGTCAGGGCGCTTCCCCGCGGCAGCCGCGGTGGCGAGCGAGATCGGCTTCGACATGCCGTCGATGACGAAGACGTCGCCGAGCTTCTCGTGGTCGATCATCTTCGGTGCCCGGTCGCGGTACGCGGGGTCGATGTTGTCGATGTACGTGTTCGGTGGCTCGGTGACGTGCGAGTCGGCCGAGATCATCAACGTGCTCACGAGCGACCTCCATCTGCAGGCACCGGCTGTGCACCGCGCACCAATCGACCGGGCAGTGCGCCGGTGGCGACGCCGTCGACGAACGTCTCATCGCCCGCGACGAACGTGTGGCAGTAGCCACTCGCCCGCTGGAGCAGGCGCTTGCCCCCGGCGGGAAGGTCGAAGACGAGCTGGGGCGCCTCCATGCCGAGGCGATCCATGTCGATGACGTTCACATCGGCCGCGGTAGCCGGGCGCGAGACGGCCACGGTCGAGCAGCCCGACGGCCGCAGCGGTGTCCGCGGTCTGACGCTTCACGAGCCACGGGAGCTCGAAGCGCGGCCCCGGGTGCGATCGCGGCCCCAGTGCGCGAGCAAGCGTCGTCGGGAAGCTGCCGTCACAGATCGTGCCGACGTGGGCGCCCCCGTCGCTGAGGCCGGGGACGGTGAACGGATGCTGCAGCATCTCTCCGACTGCATCGAGGTTGCCATCCGCGTAGTTGAGGATCGGCACGTAGAGCAGGTTCGTCCCGTCCTTCGCGAGCAGCAGGTCATACATGAGTCCGTCTCCGTCGGCGCCTTCACGCGTTGCTCGCGCGGCGACGCTCGACGCAGGGTCGGGCTCGTAGTCGGGCACCACGCCCAGCTCGTACAGCTGGTCCAGAGCGAGCGTCCGCATCGGGTGCTCTCGGTACTCAGCGAGCACCGCGGCCTTCACGTCGGGATCGGCGAGCTTGGCGACGCGCTCCGCGATCGGCAGATCGGCGAGGGCGGCATAAGTCGCACAGCGCGCCAACGGGTTCACCGAACCCTGCAGCCCGATGAGGATGCCGATGGCCCTCGCCGCGACCTGCGCGCGCACCTCGAGTCCGACCGCGTTCGACTCTTCGATGGCACCGAGCAGTCGCCGATAGTGGAGCGGGAAGCGGGGCGCCTGCGCGAGCGAGATCGAGAGCGGCCGCCCCGATGCTTCGGCCATGGCTCGCAGCGTGCCGATCTCGTCGTCGAAGTCGATGAAGTCGGACACGACCTGCAGCACCCCCTTGCCGGTCAACCCGATCGCCGTCGCGATGCCGACGAGCTCCTCTCGCGCGGCAGTGAGCGTCGGCGTGGGATCGCCTGTGCTCGTACGGTGATTCAGCGTGCGCGACGTGGTGAAGCCGAGCGCGCCGGCGTCCACGGCCGCCGCGGCGATGCGACCCATCTCGCTGATCTCGTCGGGGGTCGCGGCTTCCCGGTTCGCGCCGCGGTCACCCATCACGAACAGGCGGACTGCCCCGTGCGGCACCTGCGCGGCGACGTCGACGTCGTGCGGGCGGCGCTCGACCGCGTCGAGGTAGTCGGGGAAGCTCTGCCAATCCCAGCGCAGGCCTTCGTGGAGCGCGGCGCCGGGGATGTCCTCCACCCCCTCCATCAACGAGATGAGCCGGTCGTGGTCGGTGGGGTGAACGGGTGCGAAGCCGACGCCGCAGTTGCCCATCACGATCGTCGTCACCCCGTGCCACGACGACGGCGCGAGGTGGTCGTCCCACGTCGCCTGTCCGTCGTAGTGCGTGTGGATGTCGACCCACCCCGGCGTCACGAGCGCGCCGTCCGCGTCGACCTCCCGTTCGGCGCTTCCCTCGACTCGGCCCACTTCGGCGATCGCGCCGCCCTTGACGGCGACATCAGCGGTGCGCCCCGGTGCGCCCGATCCGTCGAGGACCGTGCCTCCCCTGATCACGAGGTCGAAGTCGGTCATCTGTGCCCCCTGTTGCGAACGGCTGTGCCGAACGGCCGACCTGAAGGCTACGCCCTATTGGCCGGAGAGCTATTGGCCCGTGAGCCGCCAGGCGTAGGAAAGCGCGTGGAGCAGCGAGTCGGTGAACGCGGTGCCCTTCCAGGCGATGTCGAACGCCGTGCCGTGGTCGACCGACGTGCGGATGATCGGAAGACCGAGCGTCACGTTCACACCCTCTTCGAATGCGAGGAGCTTCATCGGTGCATGGCCCTGGTCGTGGTACATGCAGACGATCGCGTCGTAACGCTGACGGTGCACGGCCTCGAAGAAGACGGTGTCCGCGGGATGAGGCCCTGACGCGTCGATGCCACGACTCCGGGCGGCCGCGATCGCCGGAGCGATGTGCTCGGCATCCTCGGTGCCGAAGAGGCCGTGCTCGCCCGCGTGGGGGTTGAGGCCGCACACGGCGATCCGGGGAGCGTCGAGGTATCGGGCGAGGGCTTCGTCGGTCAGCGTGATCACGTCGAGCACGCGGTCGTGGCGCACTCGATCGATCGCCTCACGCAGCGCGCAGTGCGTGCTGACGTGGGTGACCGCGAGCGTGCCGTTCGTCAGCATCATCGTGACGCGCGACGTCCCGCACAGCTCCGCGATCAGCTCGGTGTGCCCGACGAACTGCGGATCGGAGAGCTGCGTGGCTTCCTTGTTCATCGGCATCGTGACGATCCCGGCCACGCGCCGCTCGAGCGCATCGATCGTCGCTCGCTCGACGTATGCGCGCGCCGCGGCGCCGGCTTCCGCGCTGAGCTCGCCAGGACGATGCTGCTCAGGTCGCAGCATCCGCAGATCGACGACATTGAGCCGACCGGGCTCCGCGTCCGCCGGCATGTCGATCGCATGGATCGAGAGTGCGGTGCCGAGCAGCGCCTGACCGGCCACCAGGATCTGGGCGTCGCCGTACACGACCACGGTGTCGCCGAGCGCGCCCGCCGCGGCGGCACGCAGGACGATCTCGGGCCCGACCCCAGAGGCGTCGCCCATCGTGATCGCCATCGGCACACCCGTCACGAGCGTCCGATCCCGAACAGATCGACGACCGTCGACGCGTCGCCGAACCCACCCGGTTTCGCCACGATGTGCGACCCGTCAGTCTTCGCGCACCAGGCCACACCTGGGGCCAGCGTGCCGCCGACTCGCATCGCCTGATCCCCGAGCACCGCGGCAGTCGTGTCGCCGCCCATCACGACGACGGTCCGCGCCGCGCCACTCGCGATGACTTCACGGGCGACCTCTCCGAGCGACGACGAGACGACGCTCGTCGCGTCGCGCTCGAATGACCCGGTGGTCAGCACCGCGTGCTGCCCGGCTCGTAACGCGGCAACCGCCGGCGCCGCTCCCTCGGACCAGGAGAACAGGAGCGCTCCCGCGGCGACCAATGCGTCGACCTGCGCTTCGGCCACTGGATGCAGGCTCCCACAGACGACAAGCGCGGGTGCGGACAAGGCGGGGCGAGCGGGACGACCACGGCCGGGATCGAGCGCGGATGCCGCCGCGGCGATGGTTGCCGCCGTCCCGGCGAGCACGACCTCGCGACGTCCGATCCATGCGGTCGCGACACAGGACAAGTCGGCATCGACGCTCGCGTCGCACACCGCGAACGACGCGTCGCCTCTCGCGAGCCAGTCGGCAACCGACGCGGGCGTGACCTCGACCACGCCCAACGCGCCGGCGCCCCGGAGGTGATCGGCGGGACGGCTCGACCGGACCGGAGCGCGCGCGTCGTCGCCGGCAGCGCCCTCTGCGACCGGCCGCCCGTCGACGCGCACGATCCCGCGCTGGCACGTGCGGCCCGCCGCCGGGAACGCGGGGACCACGAGCACCGGTACGCCGAGCGCCTCGTGACGGGCCACGAGCTCGTGAGCCCAGTTGCCTCGCAGGCTCGAGTCGATCTTGTGGATGGCGCTCGAGGGGGCGGTCCGGGCACGCGCCGCGGCCGCTTCGGACGAGAGGTGACGCGACCCGAGGTCCACGACAACGCACTCCGCGCCGGGCGCCGAATTGCGCTCGTAGGGCACGACGAGCGAGTCGAAGCCCGCGTCTGCACACGCCCCTGCGGTCTCGAGTGCGCCGGTGCGATCGTCGGCGACCACGATGAGATGAACGCCCGCGCTCGCCACCGCGGCGAACATATCTCCATGAGCACGCCCGATCTGCTTGCCCGTGTCCGCGACGACATCGAGTGCGAGCGCGCGCATTTCAACCATGCCGGGATGTCGCTGACCCCCGCGCCTGTCCTGGCGCGGGTCCGCCAGCATCTCGAGCTCGAGTCCGAGATCGGCGGCTACGAGGCGGAGGGGGCCGCCGCTGCGGAGCTCGACGACCTGCCTCTCGCGATCGCCCGCTTGCTCGGGGCACAACCGTCAGAGGTGACGGTGACCGAGAGCGCCACCGCCGCGTGGGAGTGGGCACTGTGGTCGATGGCCGAGACGTTCGGCTGGGGAAGAGGCGATCGGCTGCTCTGCGACCAGTTCTCGTACGGGACGATGCTCGCGTCGCTTCATCGCCTTCATCTCGCGCGCGGCGTCGAGATCGTCCCGGTCGACTCGCAGGGCGACGGCACGATCGATCTCGACGCGCTCAGCCGCGAGCTCGACGAGCGGGCGCGGCTGGTGCTCGTGACCCACATGCCCACCCATCTCGGGACGATCACCGACGCGACGGCGGCCGGGCAGATCGTCGGCCCCTCCCCCGCGCTCTATGCCCTCGACATCGCCCAGACACTCGGGCAGATGCCTGTCGACGTGACGTCGATCGGGTGTGACATCGCGTTCGGCCCCGCTCGCAAGTTCCTGCGAGCGCCGCGGGGCACCGCGGTGTTGTACATGCGGTCGGGTCTCGCCGACCAAGTCGTCCCGCTCACTCCGTCGTTCGCCACCGACTTCGACGAGGCGACCGGCTCGTTCCCGCTCCTGCCGGGGCTGCGCCGCTTCAATCAGTTCGAATATTGCGTCGCCGCGCGTCTCGGCCTGGGCGAGGCGACTCGCTACGCGCTCGACATCGGTCTCGAAGCGATCGAGGAGATGATGCGCGAGCGCAGTCACGCTGTTGTCGATGTGCTCTCGTCGTTCGACGTGGACCTCCCGGGTGGCCGCGACAGCCGGGGGATCGTGTCGTTCACCCACTCCTCGGTGGACGCGCGAGCGGTGCAGCAGCACCTGGGCGCCGCGGGGGTGAACGTGTGGGTGAACACCGCAGCGGGCTCGCCCCTCGACGCTCGAGCGCGTGGAGCGCTCCCGTCGGTCCGCGTGTCGCCGCACTACGTCACGAACGATGCCGACCTCGGTCGGCTGCACGCCGCGATGCGCTCGCTCTGAGCCCGGCGCGCAAGCGGCGCTAGAGCTCCACCCAGCCGGTACGCGTGCGCCACGTCCCGCCCTTGCGGATGTGCTCGACGATCGCCTTCTCCAGCGTCGTCCGCTGCGGGAGGTCCTCGACCGACTCGGGCACACGATCGAACACGAACCGCAAGGTGCTCCGACTGTCCTCGGCCGCACCGGGCGCGACATTGAACCGCCGCTGAAAGCGCACGATGTTCGATGTCGGGCGCAGGTAGTCCGCGAGCTGCTCGTCGAGCAGCCAGGACGTGCAGGTGCCGAGGCGCGCCTCGTGCTCGGGAAAGCACGTGGCGAAGAACTCCCGCGCCATGGCAAAGGACTTGTCGCAGCTCTCCGGCGTCAAGTGTCCGTGCTCGGGGATGTGGATGCCGAGGGCGGCGTCGCCCGCCCGGAAGCCCGGGCCGAGGCGTTCGATCTCGTCGGCGTCGGGCCAGAACGGGGGACCCGCGGGCCCGCGGAACAGATGGTGCACGTGGAACTGGAGCCGGCCGAGCGCGTAGATGGTGCCCGTGAAGTGCAGGACGAGCCACCACTGAAGGTCGAGGCCAGTGGTGCCGTGGCGGCGGCGGTGCAGCATCACCTGCTGACCGAGATCGGCGAGCGTCGCCCACGACACCTCGTCGGGCACGCCGTGCTCTCGATGAAAGCGGCGGGCATCGTCGAGCGTGGCGGCGTAGACGAAGATCCAGAAGCAGCGGCCCTTCAGCCCGAGCGCGGCCGGCAACGACGGGCACGCGAGGGCGGCATCGCCGTCACCCATCGCCGCGACGACGCGGTCACGACAACGCTCGAGCAACCACCACAGCTCGGGATCGGTCTGCGCGGTGGGCCACACCTCGACCACATCACCGCGGTCCTCCTCGCCCACCCCGAGTCGCGTCAGCAGCGCACCGGCCTCGCTCGGCGGAGGGAGGGAAGCCGGGGTGGCCGGCACACAGCCCTCGAGCGCAGTGAGCCAGTCGCGATACGAGCCGTCGAGACCGAGCCGGTCGGCGACGACCGCTGCGGTGAGATCAGACGTAGGCACGTGCAATGGTCACGTCCGCGCGCTCGAGCTCGTGCATGAGGGCAGAAAGAGTGGCTTCGCGCACCGACTCGTCCTGCTCCTGCGCGCCCGTCCACGACAGGCGGAGAAACTCGAGGTTCTCCCAGATCGGCGCGGTCGGCCGAACGTCGTCGTCGTGGCGAGGCACGAGATGCCAGTGGAGATGCGAGACGAAGTTCCCGAGGAGCTCGTAGTTCATCTTGCGAGGGCCGAACGCCCGAATCAGCGCGTGCGCGACCTCCGACATCTCGTGGAGGAAGAGGTCGCGCTCCGGTCGCTCGAGCAGGTGCAGCTCGGCGACGCACGTCTTCGCGGAGAAGTACGTGTACCCGCGGTAGTACTGCAGCGGACTCGAGCGCGACGAAGCCGGACTGCAATCGCGCCACCGCCCACGGGTTCTCGCCGCGCTCCATCTCCGCTTGGAGCCCGCACAGCTCGCAGCTGCTCATCACCGCACCCTACGCACGCGACTGAGCGAAGAACCGGTGGCGTGGCGACGACGATATTTCGGTGGCGCGTCTGCGCTGATATCCGGTGGCGCGGCGGCGCCGATGCGGCGAGGCTGCGCACATGGGAGTCATGACAATGGCCCGTCGCCGTGGGACAGCCACGGTGGTGGGGGTGGCATCAGCTCGACCCGCGCTGGGCTGAACGACTCGTCGCCGACAGCCGAGTCGGGCGCGGCGATCTGGTCATCGACGTGGGGGCAGGCACGGGTGCACTCACCGCGCCGCTCATCGATTCGGGCGCGCGCGTCATCGCCGTCGAGTTGCACCCGCGGCGCGCCGAAGTCCTCCGGAAGCGGTTCGGCCGGCTCGCGGTCGTCGTCGAGGCCGATGCGGCGGACCTGTGGTTGCCGCGCCGGCCGTTCCACGTCGTCGCCAATCCGCCCTTCGCCGCGACGACGGGACTGCTGACCCGCTTGCTCGGACCGCGGACCCAGATGGAGAGCGCCGCATCTCGTGCTCCCCGATTGGGCCGTTCAGCGCTGGTCACGACTCGACGCACCGGGCGCGCCGCGCTGGCGGCAGCACTTCAATTCGAGCGCGGGACGTGCGATCCCTCGAAACGCCTTCGTGCCGGCGGCACCGCGATCAGCGACTGTGCTCGTCCTGCAGCGACGTCAGACCCGCGCCAGCGGAGCCGGCAGGCCGCGAGCGCCGACATCAGCGGCGGGAAACAGGAACACCGTCCCCTCGCGCTCCGGATGCTCGGTGTTGTCGGCCGTCACGACGACGAGGTCGCCCAGGTCCTGACCGGCGAACACGAGGCTCGTCACCGCCTCCGCGGGCACCGGCAGCGAACGATCAGAGGTGCCATCGGGTGCGAACCGCTCCACCCTGCTGCCTCCGTACACCGCAACCCACACTCCGCCTTCCGTGTCGACCGCGAGCCCGTCGGGGATGCCGCCCTTCACGCTGGCGAAGACCGCTCGACTCGACGCGTCGATGTCGCCCTTGTCGTCGATCGTGTGCACGAGGATCGCTTGTGCGGCCGAGTCGCAGTGATAGAGGCGCCGTCCGTCGGGCGACAAGCCGATCCCGTTCGTGAGGCCGACGTCGCGATACATCTCCGTGGCGTGCCCTTCGCCGTCGATGCGGTACGCCTCTCCGGACTTCCGCTCCGCGCGATCGCTGAACGGGTCGTCGCGCAACGACCCGACGTACACCCGACCCGCCTCGTCGGCATAGAGGTCGTTGAAGCCGCCGACGTCGGGAAGCTCGAACAGGATTCGAGTCACCCCATCGCGGACGTGGCAGACGTTGCGGCCGGACAGCACGAGCCCTCCGTCGGCGTGCAGCGCGATCCCCCCGACGCCTCGCCGCTTCGGTACTGCCACGGTGACCGATCCATCGGGGTCGAGACGATGCACGCCCCCTCGCGTGACATCGCTGAAGTAGAGGCCGCCCTCAGGATCGGGACGCGGGCCCTTCGATGAGCCCGAATCCCCACGTCAGCATCTCGATCATGAGCCGGACGGTAGCCCGGTGTCCGCTCGGGCTTCCGGGGTCAGGCTTCGCCCGCGAGCTTCTCCGCGTAGGCGTCGTTGAGCTCTTGCCACCCGTAGCTCATGGCGTCCTGCCCACGGATCGGGCCCACGGGGTCGCCGTCCATCAGGCGCTGGGCCACGACCAGGCAGAGGTGCCACCCGGCCGCCACCTTCGGAAGGAGGTCGGGGTCGGCGAGCGTGTGCCGAAGCGTCAGTCTCGTGCCCGAGGACGAAGGTGCGAGCTCCCAATGCAGCAGGTCGTCGCCCCACGTGTACTCGAGCAGAGTCGGCGGCTCGGCCCGAAGCACCATCGCTGGCATGTCCTCCTTCGTGTCGCCGTCGACCATCGTCAGCGTCGCTTCACCCACCGATCCGAGATACCGGTTCGCGAGGAAGGGCGCCCACTCGGCGAGCTGGGGCGGTTCGGTGAGTGCCTTCCACACCTCCGCCGGCGGATGGCGCAGCTCGTAGGTGAAGACGAGCGTCCACTTGCCGCGGTGCTCGTGTCGCTCGACCGGGGCGAGAGGGCCGGGATCGAAGTCGTGTGCGGTCATGTGCGCTCCTCGTCGTCGAGATGACGCGCGGCGCGTCGAGATGATGCGTCCACTGGCGACGAGACGGCTCGAGCCATCCGTCGAGCGTGTCGAAGGGACGACGCTCGAGGCGATACACCCGATGCTGGTCGACGCCCGCTGTTCCGGTCTCGGGTGCGGTCTCCGCCGTCTGGGCCACGTTCTGACGGTAACTCCACGTCCCGCCGGCCCGGGAACCGGCGGTTCGCCGCAGCAGGGCCCATGCATACTGGGCTGATGAGCGCACCAACGCCTGGGAGCGGCACGCCACGTCGGCGCGGTCTCGTCGGCGCCGCGCTCGCCGGTGCGATGGTCGCCATCCGCGACATCCTCGAACGCCCGCGCGACCAGGAGTCGGTCACCGTGGAGGCACCAGGCGAACCCGGTGACATCGACACCGAGGGCATGACGTTCGCGATCGACGACCACACGAGCGCCGTCGCGCCTCCACTGCCGCCGGCGCCCGTGAGGAAGTCAGCGGGTGGGAGCAGGCGCCGGCGTCGGTGACGGCGACGCCGATGAGGCCGGCGAGCGTGAACATCGAGCGCGATGCCTCGGTCGGTCGGGCCCGGTGCCGTACCAGTCGCCGATCCAGTCTGCGCCGCGGCCGTCGGTCATGAACGGCGGCGGCGGGTAGCGCTCCGGTTACGGCGCTCCCGGATGCTCGAGGGGTGACGAACGCCGTGCTCCCGACCTCCCGCCTGCCGGTGCCGCGGGACTCCTTTGTCGGCATCGACCAGCCGGTGCCGGTGCTCAACGGGCGAGTCGTGCCGTACGTGAACCTCGACAACGCGGCGAGCACCCCCGCGCTTCGGTCGGTGATCGACGCCGTCGACCATTTCCTGCCCTTCTACTCCGGTGTCCACCGCGGTTCGGGCTACAAGTCGCGTGCTCAGTACGGCCACGTTCGAACGCGCGCGTGGAGCTCGTCGGAGAGTTCCTCGGCGCCGATCCCGAGCGCGATGTCGTCGTGTTCACGAAGAACACAACGGAGGCGATCAACAAGCTCGCCGAGCATTGCCGGTCGAGTCCGATTCAGTGGTGCTGACGACCATGCTCGAACACCATTCGAACGACTTGCCGTGGCGAGCGCCGCCTGCGCACGGTGCACGTGGGTGTCTGTCCGGACGGCACGCTGGATGTCGACGATCTCGATCGTCGCCTGAGTGAGCACCCGGGCGCATCGCCCTTCTCGCCCTCTCCGGCGCGTCGAACGTCACGGGCGTCGTGCAGCCCGTGCATCAGATGGCCGAAAGGTCCACGCCGCAGGCGGCCGTATCCTCGTCGACGCCGCCCAGCTTCGCCCCGCACCGCGCGATCGACATGCGGCCTCACGACGATCCCGGACACCTGGACTTCGTCGCGCTGTCAGCGCACAAGATGTATGCCCCGTATGGCACCGGCGCCCTCGTCGGGCTTCGTCGCCGCGTTCGGCCCTACGCCGGATCACGCGGGAGGAGGCACGGTCATTGCCGTCACGACCGACTCCGTCGTCTGGGCCGGCCTCCCGGACCGGGAAGAGGCGGGCAGCCCAAACGTCATCGGCGCCGTTGCGCTGGCCGCCGCCACGCCGTGCGCTCAGGCAGATCGGGCTCGACCAGATCGCGGCCCATGAGCGCGTGCTGACTCGATACGCGATCGAACGCCTCGCCGACGATGCCTGGCCTCAGGATCCACGGTCCGACCTGCACCTCGGCGCGACGGCGAAGCTCGGGGTCATCCCGTTCACCGTCGAGGGGATCGACCACGCCCTGATCGCCGCAGTCCTCGGCTACGAGCACGGCGTGGGCGTCCGCAGCGGCTGCTTCTGCGCCGTCCGCACATCGCCCACCTCCTCGGCCTGACCAAGCCGCCTGAAGGCCTGGGTCGAGCGCGTACGGCAAGGGGACGAACGGGGGCGCCCGGCATGGTCCGGATCAGCCTCGGCTGCTACAACGACCGGTCCGACGTCGACGTCATCGTTTCGGCGCTGGAGCAGATCATTGCGGGCGACATCCCGGGCGACTACCGACCTGACATCGACGGCTCGTACACGCCAGTCGGGTACGTCGAACCGAATGCTGTACTCGCTCGACGCACCGTGGTGAGTGGGCAGTGTATGTTGAAGCGGATCTCCAACGCGTCGCCGTCCTGCACCTCGTAGTCCTTGCCCTCGACGCGGAACTTGCCGGCCTCCTTCGCCTTGGCCCATGAACCGAGCGAGAGCAGGTCGTCCCAGCGAATCACTTCGGCGCGAACGAATCCGCGCGGATATCGCTGCGGATCACCCCGGCACACTCGGGAGCCTTCGCACCGGCACGGAACGTCCAGGCGCGACTTTCCTTGTCGCCGGTCGTGAGGAAGGTTCGCAGTCCGAAGCAGGTGGTACGCAGCGCGGAATCACGTGTGGGAAGCGCACCCTCACCCAACCCCAGCCCGTCGAGCAGCTCCGTGCGCTTGTTCGTGGTCGAGCTGCGCCGCCTCGGCTTCGAGCTGCACGCACGTGCCGAGCACCTCGGCGGCACCACCCAGCTCGCTCGCCACAGACGCAACGATCGCGTCGACATCGGCGAGCTCATCCTCGCCGACGTTCACGACGACGAGGATCGGCTTCGCTGTGAGCAGGAAGAACGGCTGCAGCGCGACTCGCTCGTCCGCGGTCAACGACGCT
>CAVVET010000001.1:0-619259 GCA_963747215.1 uncultured Acidimicrobiales bacterium | reverse complement strand
GCCACTGAACGTGGCCGTGAGCAAGATCCCGTCCGCGTTGTCGATCACGCGGAGGGTGGCGACGCCGTTCCCATCCGAACAGGCAACGAACGCGCCGAACGGAGACTCGATGCGGTGGCGTGTGATGCCGTCTGCGTCCTGTACCTCTACGTATGCCGCCTCGACGCCTGCAAACCCGTCGATGGCGCAGCCGTACCAGCCCTCGCCGCTCGAACAGTGCTCACCACCTGCGTAGGCGTCACGAGGTCCGAGCCACGCCGGGCGCTGAAACGGAGGTTCAACCCAGTTCGTTCCACCTCCGCCGTTGGAGGCTTGCCACCCGTCCTTGCGGCGCGGAACAGTTCAATCTCACTGTTCAGTCGTCGCCCTCATCGTCATCGCCCGAACTCCACTGCACATGCAACACCGCTCCGAGGCGTGGCCCTGCCCATCGAGCGACGGGCACTGACTCGCCGACCGCGACGGTCGCGGGTAGCTCGGGTAGGCCGTGGTCGAGCACCCAGACGCTCCAGTCCGACATCAGGGATTCGCTGAACGACACGGGCCTCACTGGCGCACAATGCCCGCTCTCGAGCGGCCTCGCCAACACCCACGGTGAGTGCCTCGATGAGACGGCAACTGCATTGAGCGTCTGATCGCGTGGGCGAAGTGCTCGGGCGTCGACGGTGCGACACGATGTTGGGATGGAGCCGGAGGGTGATTTCGACGAGGCGCGTGCCGTCGCCACCGTGGTCCTCGAGCTGCTCGAGCGGTGTGTCGACAAGATGGGCGATCTGATGAAGTCGGGCAACGACCGTGAGTACATCCTCGTGCAGGTCGCCCAGGAGATGGAGAAGGACCCGGCGTGGCGACGCCGCCTCGCGGAGGCTCGCCTTTTGCTCCCCGTGCTCGCCCGCTAGAAGCCGAGAGACGGCGTTGAACGTGAGGTCCACCGCCTCCCGAGTGAAACGTCCGAGCCGTCTAACCCGGCGGCAGGTCCGTCTGCACTAGTCCAGACAGGGGATGACGACAGCACGCCATGCGTCGCTGGTGTTACGCCAATATTCCTTAGGCCTGCCGGGTTCTACTCAGACCTCGGCGATCTGCTCCCCGGAGATGTGGCGCGGAAGCCCGTACTCGAGGTTTCCCCGGAAGTCTGGGCGCACCCGCGCTCGACACGGCCGCACGCCAAACGGCGGCTTGGTTGTCGAAGGTCCAGAACCGTTGACACTCGCCGAGAAAGACTGCGACATCATCCCAGCGGTCTTTCGCGATGAGGCGGGCGGCCAAGGTCATGTTCGGCCCGAACGTATTCAAGGTAGCCGCACCAGCCGAGTGGGAGGCAGCGTCCACCAGCGCGGTGTAGCACCATCGATGTCGCCGCGAGACAGCAGCACGTGCCCTCGAAGCAGACGGCCCATGTAGACCTCTTGACCCTCGTCGCGTTGCAGTCCGTGTTCGACAAGCTCGTCAGCGAGGACCGCCGCCGAGTCGAGGTCCCCTTCCACGAACGCTCCCCACGCCCGCGACGCCAGCGAGTCGGCATCGACTTCAGCTTCGGTCACAGAAGACAAGAAGGCAGCGATGAACAGGTCGAGGGCGACGCTCCGAACCCCCGGCCGCCCGCCAATCCGAGGGTCTTCATCGGACACCCGAAACAGACGGTCGAGGACTTCCTGTTCGGGATATGCCTCGGAGTCAGTCACGTTTCGTCTGACGTCTTCAATCGCCGCGTCCGCGGCCGCCAGCAACTTGCTCACCACGTCCTCATGCTCCGATGGATGCTCCATGCCCACGGGCGCACTCTGTCACGGACACGCAGATCCGACTCTTCCAGCGCCGTCGTCACAACGCGACAAGGTCGAGCTAGCGAGTGAGAAGGTCCTAGCCGCCCGGTCGAAGCATCAAATCGACTCCGCTCGGCGACCTCTACAACCCTCTGGTCATGCCGCAGGACGTGGTTGCAGCACACCGAGAGCTGGACCGGGCAGTGGAGGGCACGTTTGGTCGTCGGTCTGCGCTGACCACTGACGCCGATCGTCTTGCGCCGCTTCTTCTCTCGCTTTGAGGCGACCGCTGCCGAGTAGATGACTCCACGCGGTGAATCGTGTTCTGTCGTCGAATCCAGCCCGCTTGCTGGAGGACGCGTGAGATCCCGAGTCGATGGACCTCGGAACGATTCGGGAGTGGATGGCTGACGAACTGTTGAGCGCAAGCAAAGCGGTACGACCCAATGTTCACGGCCCCCCAATGGGTTCCTGGCAGGACCAGTGGGCGCGGGTCAATCTGGCGCATCGGCGTGTCGAGATGGTCTTCGCTGGCCGACCCGAACCGGAGGGCACCGTGGGTGCCTTCTACGACGTGCTCATGTTCTTCATCACCTGTCACCGGAATTCCTCGATTGGCTCACGAGTGATGCGAGCGTGCCCGAGGCGACCAGGAAGAAGGGCGGCGCCCGTGCGCAGGTCGGCGAGTCTGCGCATATGCGCCGACCTCGCCAATCGCACAAAGCACTGCACGCGCCCCGAGGGAGACACGTGCAACAGGCGACGCGTCGTCTGGTCCGACCCGTAACGACGCGACCGTCATGGGCGGGCAGGGGGCCGGTCACACGTTCTATGTGCAAAGCGATGATCGTGAGTACGAGGCGCACGTTCTCGGCGCGGGCTTGCGTGAGTGACTGGGAGGCCTTCCTTAGGCGACATGGGCTTATCTGACGCCCATCGGCAAGCTGGCTGGCAACGTCTCCGACAGTGACGCAACGCGTCCTCCGCCCCACCGCTGGGCCTCCGAAGACGAGCGTCACGCGTCACCTCCCGGCGGCCGGGTCAGTCACCTGGGCCGCGGCCATGTCGCGATCGTCGCTCTATTGCCGTACATAGCGAGCGTGAGGCCGACGAGGCAGGGTCCTGATTGGCGAGTGTCACCCTTACGTTCCTCGGTCCCCCACGGGCACAGCGCGGGCGAGATCGCTCGATGGGTGTTCCGGACCGGGAGTCGTGGCTGTTCCGGGAGCACTATCCGACGGGCACGGCTCGGGGTTGGCGCCGGACCGGTTGTCTCGTGATGCTCGCCGGCACCTTCATCGTCCTCATGGTCACGGGCTTGATCGCGGTCATCGTCGCGGTGTCCTAGCTGTTGCGCGCGGTCACGGTGAACTCACTCCACGGTTGACGAGGGTCACGCTTGTGTCGCTCGAGGTCCCATCTGCGCATTCACTCCGGGCGACTGGCTCGCCGCGTGGTCACAACGAGCAGCACAGCGCTGACGATGAACCCGAGCCAACCGAGCCAGGCGGAAGCGCCGAGTATGACGGCAACGACGCCATAGATGAATGGGGCGATCGCAACACCCCATCTCACCACAGCCGCTCGGTTCTCCGAGGTGCCTCGACCGGACCTCACGCATAGCGCGGCACCAGGACGACACAGCCAACCGCGCTATAGGCGATGAGACCCACCGCGGCGACCGCGATCCAGGGCGACGCCTTGTGCGAGTCGATCGTCGAGGTCGACGACACCGCGAGCACGCCTACAACGAGCGACCCCAAGAGACACGGCAACCGAAACTGGCGAAGCCAGGCCCCGACGCGCTCCGAGAGCCCAGGCACCTCGGCCACCAAGTCGACAGTAGTGATCGCCGAGCAGCCCCAACCGGACCAATGAGGTCACGTCCCCGGTTGGTGAGTGATACGCCAATCCGGCCGGCTCGGGCGAGCAAGCCCCGCTGGCTACCTTCGCGGCTCGTACCGCATCGCCACGGCCCCCGAGCCGAGCTCCAGCCGGCTCACGAGCTTCAAGTCGACATGCTTCGACAGCCCCGCGAACACGTCGGCCCCCTGCGCCGGCGAACCGGGGATGCACCACGAACTCGTACTCACCGATCGATCCCAGCTCCGTCAACGCCGAGCGGGAGCGTCACACCTCCCCGTGAACAGCCCGTTGCCCGACTCCCCCTTGAGCTGCCGAACGGCGTCGCCCAGTTCCCCGCGCACCAGTTCCGCGTTCCAATCGACTCGCTCGAGCGTGCTCGACACGACGTACTCCTTGCCGCGTCGATCGTCTGGGCGAAGGGTTCCGTCCACTCAGGTCTCGCTCCCGTCGCCGCCGAGGGCCGGAACGCTGATTCCATCATTTCGTAGGTCACCCGACCAAAGAGAAGTGCATCGGCCTGGTTGAGGTTCTCGACCGCGTGACGATGCAGTTCTTCGTCCGCGAGTACCGAAGGGGCCGCACTCTCGCAAGCGTACGAGCCGGTCTGTCAAGCGTGGCGGCGTGGCTGAGCAGCAGCTCGATGGCGGGATCGCGAACGCGGGCCAGGTCGTCCGCGTCGGTCCGCATGTGCTTCGCCCGTCGAGTCCGCACTCGGGTTCGATTCACGCGTTCCTTCGAGCGGTGAGACACGCCGGATTCGAGGGCGCCTCGCTGCCAGTCGGCATCGACGAGGACGGACGCGAGCGCCTCGTGTTCATCGACGGCGACGTGCCGGTGGCGCCCTATCCGGATTGGAGCCAGTCCGACACCGCTCTGGCGTCCGTCGCCAGGCTGCTGCGCGGGCTGCACGACGCCGCCCGCGGGTTCGACCCTCAGGGTCTCACCTGGAACGACGCTCTGGCTGACCCCGCGGGCGGAACGCTCGTGTGCCACAACGACGTGGAGCTGTCGAACGTCGTCTTCCGTGATGGCGTCGCGGTCGCGCTGCTCGACTTCGAGTTCGCGGCCCCTGGCCGCCCCGTCTACGACCTCGCCCAGCTCGCCCGCCTCTGTGTGCCGATCGACGACGAGCTTCGACCAGGCCCGGCTCGGCTGGCGACCCGCCGACCGGCCGGCACGGCTCCGTCTCGTCGCCGACGCGTACGGACTCGACCGGGACGGTCGGGCAGAGCTGCTCACCGCCATGAACGATGCCATCGACCGCATCGAGGCGGCCGCCCGGCGCAGCGTCGACGCCGGTGACCCGAACGCCATCGCGCTGTGGAACCGCACAGGTGGCATCGAGCGCCACAACCGCCGGCGTCGTTGGTGGACGAACCACCGCGACCAGTTCGCCGCCGCGCTCCTCTGACGCCCCGCGTTGACGTCCGCCCTGGCGGGCCCGCATGCTTGCCCGATGCCCACGGCCCGGACCCGACGCGAGCAGTGAGCGACATCTCCATCAGGCCCGATCTGGTCGCTGCCCAGGCGGACGCATGGCGGCACGTCACGTCGCCGGGTGCGTCCTGGACGGGCAATGAGCGCAGGGCGATGGCTCAGATCGCTCTCGCCGCGCTCGACGACGCCGAGCCACTCCCGCCTTGGGAGTCACCGACCCAGACCGAGCGAGCGATGCCGGGCGCCGAGCATCTCCCCGACGTTGTGGTCGACGCGGTGTACCTCATCGCCAGGCACGCCGCGACGTTGACCGATGACTGGTACCGGACCCAGCTCGCACGGGGCATCGATTCGTTCGCCTACGTCGAGATGGTCGGCGTCGTGGTCGCCGTCGCCGCGGTCGACGGCTTCTTCCGCGCGGTCGGGCTCGAGCGACCGCCGCTCCCGCCGCCGGTCGCGGGCACACCGCACGGCCGTCACCCCGAGGTCGAGGCGGCCACGCTGAACTGGGTGCCCGTCGCGGTTCCGGCCGACAAACAGGCCGCGGTGGTGCAAGGCCTGAGCGCGGCGCCGGCCGAATGGGACAACGTCAAGCGACTCGCCGCGGCGCAGTACGTCCCGGTCGACGAGATGGGCGAGCTCGCGTGGAGTCGGGGAACACTGAGCAGAGCGGACATGGAGTTCGTCGCGGCACGCCTCTCGGCGGCGCGCGCGAGTGCTTCTATTGAACGACCGCCCACATGATGATGCTCCGTGCGAGCACCGACGCCGCAATCCCGAACCCGAGCAGCCGCAGACGACGCGGGCGTTCGTTCGGCGATCCTCGACGAGTTCGTCGCCGCGGTGGTCGGTGACGATCTGACGCGTGCCGGACGCGGCCCGCGCCACGATCGTCGACCAGCTCGGTCCGGACTGGTTGATCGACACCGCCGCCGTGGTCGCGAACTTCGAGATGATGACCCGCCTCGCGGACGCCACCGGCGCGCGTCTCACACCGGGACGGATCGAGGCCGCCGCTTCGATCCGTGCGCAGCTCGGACTCGACGCGTTCCGGTCAGCCAGGCGATGACGCCGGGCGGCGTACCGTTGGCCCGTGATCACGATGATGAAGTCCCGACGTCGCGCCGCGGCCACTTTGGTGGTGGCAGTCGCAGCTTTCGCCCTCACCGCCTGCGGTGACGACAGCAGCTCGGGCGGCGACTCTGACACTGCGGTCGTCACGATCCGCGTGATCGACGAGGAGTACCGAATCGAGCTCGTCACACCGGAGTCGATCGAGAACGCTCGCATGCTCCTCGACGGTGAGGAGGCGCCCAGCATCCCGAACGGGGAGGTCGTGCGCGACGGCGACGGCGGAGTCAACGAGCCGTGGACGTGGCACATCGACCCGGCGTCGCTCGAGTGGGCTGACGCCACGATCGAAGTGTGCGACGGGCTGCCATCCGACGTCGAGGACAACACCATCACCTCGGATCGCTACTGCCCGTGGAGCGCCGAGGTCATCGCGCTCGACGACTAGGTCGTCACGTCGCGGCGCGTCACCAACACGAGCGTCACGCACGCGGCGATCGCGGTGTACAACCCCGCGGTCAGCACGGCCCGGCCGATGCCGAGCTCGACGGTGCCGCCCTGGATCAGCGAGCCGAGCACCTGGCCCGGGAACCAGCGGTAGCCCGGCCTGCCACGAGTCGACGACGATGTTCTCGAACGGCCCGGCCCAGGCGAAGCCGACGCCGAGCGCGAGCGGCACCGACCGGAAGATGACGGCGAGGGTCGTGCCGAAGACCGCCCAGCCGGCGACGCCGGCCAAGACGGTGACGTAGTCGCGCGAGCGCGGCGCCGAGGCTCGACCAGCGAGAACCACTCGCTCGGTCGCGATGTCCTTGCGACGGCGCGACCACGAGCGACGAGCCCGAACGTCAGCACCTCGGCGAGCGCGACGATCGCCGGCCGCCACGACGAGGATCGCCGACGAGCTTGCCGACGATCACCCGCAGCCGGTGCGGGTCGCGCAGCAGCAGCGCCCGGAACGTGCCGCCGGAGAACTCGCCGGCGATCAGCGCGATGAACGTCACGAACACGAGGAAGCCGACGAACGACGCGCCGACGGCGAACGCCTCGGTGCCGCCGCCGGTCGCCGGTGAGCGCGGCGAGCGTCGTCGCCGCCCGGCGCGATCGGAACCCGGTGTCGCGGGCGGTCGAGAACACGGCGAGGGTGGCGACCACCGCGAAGACCGCGGCGGCGGCGATCCCCGACGAGCACGGTGCGGCGGCGCACGAGGCGGAACAGCTCGGCTTGGACGATCCGGGTCATCGGGCACCTCCATCGACCAGGCGAGGTAGCGGTCCTCGAGCGTCGTGCGCAGCGGGCTCAGCTCGACCAGCACGATCCCGGCGTCGAACGCGGCGCGGTTGACCGCCGCGGCCAGCGCGGCGACGTCGTCGCCCGTCGACCGCCACGACGAGACGATCGCCGTCGACGGCGAGCTCGAATGCCCGCCGACCACGCAGCACCGACTGCAGCACCGGCCGGTCCTCGGCGCGCTGCGGCGCGACGGCGACGCCGTGCACGACGCCGTCGAGCAGCTGGCGCGTCGGCCCCTGGTACAGCGACCGGCCGGTGTCGATGAGCACGAGCCAGTCGCACACCTGCTCGAGCTCGCTCAGGTCGTGCGAGGACACGAGCACCGTGCGTCCCGTGCCGGCGAGATCGCCGACGAGGCGAGCGCATCTCGCGCACGCCCTGCGGATCGAGGCCGTTGGCCGGCTCGTCGAGGATCAGCAGCTTCGGATCGCCGAGCAGCGCCGCGGCGATGCCGAGCCGCTGCTTCATGCCGAGCGAGTAGCTGCGGTAGCGGTCGTCGCCTCGGTCGCCGAGGCCGACCTCGTCGAGCAGCGCGGGGATCGACGCCGTGTCGTGGCGGCCGACGGTGGCGAACATCCGGAGGTTCTCGGCGCCTGTGAGCGACGGATAGAACGCCGGGCTCTCGATCAGCGCGCCGACCTCGTGGAGGTAGGCGGCGGGCTCGTCGATCGACGCGCCGAGCACCGTGCCCGTCCCCGCCGTCGGACGCACGAGGCCGAGCAGCATCGCCATCGTCGTCGTCTTGCCGGCGCCGTTCGGGCCGACGAAGCCGGCGACGACGCCGGACGGCACCTCGATGTCGAGGTGGTCGACGGCGACTCGGTCGCCGTAACGCTTGGTCAGTCCGCGCGACGGAGATGGCGTTGGCATGTCATGCGTCCATCGTCTCGACGAAACGAGCGCTGCGTCGTCGGCCGACCGGAGGCTTGTCGAGCTACGCCACGTGGGCGTATCAGCGCTGCCAGCCGGGCCGCACGAGCCCGGTCTCGTAGGCGAACACCACGAGCTGGGCACGGTCGCGCGCGCCGAGCTTGATCATCGCCCGGCTGACGTGGGTCTTGGCCGTCGCCGCGCTCATGATCAGCCGCTGCGCGATCTCGTCGTTCGTGAGGCCCTCGGCGACGAGCGCCGACGACCTCCCGCTCGCGGTCGGTGAGCAGGTCGAGGTCGGGCACGCCGGCGGGCTCCTTGGCCCGGACTGGCGAACTCCTCGATCAGCCGGCGGGTGACGCTCGGCGACAGCAGCGCGTCACCGGCGACGACCGCCCGCACCGCGCGCAGCAGCTCGGCCGGCTCGGTGTCCTTCACGAGGAAGCCGTTCGCCCCCGACCGGATCGCCTCGAAGACGTACTCGTCGAGGTCGAACGTCGTGAGGATCACGACCTTCACGTCCGCGAGACGCTCGTCGCCGACGATCCGGCGGGTGGCGGTGAGCCCGTCGACGCCGGGCATGCGGATGTCCATCAGCACGACGTCGGGACGCAGCTCCACGCGACAGCCGCACCGCCGCGTCGCCGTCGGCCGCCTCGCCGACGACCGTGATGTCGTCCTGCGCGTCGAGCAGCGCCCGGAAGCCGGCCCGCACCAGCGCCTGGTCGTCGGCGATGACGACGGAGATCACGACGCGGCTCACCGGCAGGTGCGCGACGACGGCGAACCCGCCGTCCGGCCGCGGGCCGGCGTCGAGCGTCCCGCCGAGCGCGGCTGCCCGCTCGCGCATGCCGGCGATCCCGTTCCCGGGCTCGAGCGCTGCAGCGCCGACCCCACGACCGTCGTCGGTGACCTCGACCGTCACCCCGTCGTCGTACTCGACGCCGGACCGCGACCGAGTGAGCCTGCGCGTGGCGGGTGACGTTGGTGAGCGCCTCCTGGACGATGCGGTAGGCGGCGAGCTCGACCGCCGCGGGCAGCCGCCACGGGCCGCGGGTCCTCGTCGAGTCGCACGTCGAGCCCGCTCGCCGCGAACCCCGTCCACCAGGCTGCCGAGGTCGGCGAGCGTGGGCGCGGGGCTGACGAGGAGCGTCCTCGCCGCGCCGAAGGACGTCGAGGGCCGCCCGCAGCTCGTGCAGCGCGTCGCGGCTCGCCGCCTTGATGTTCGTGAGGGCGGCGCGGGCCTGCGCGGGCTGCTCGTCCATCAGGTGGAGCGCGACGCTCGCCTGCACGTTGATCAGCGAGATGTTGTGGGCGAGCACGTCGTGCAGCTCCTGCGCGAGGCCGAGCCGTTGCTCGCCGAGCCGCCGCTCGCGCTCGTCGCGCGCGACTTGCGCACGCGCCGGCGGCCTGCTCACGCCGCGCCCGCACGAGCTCGGACACGACCACCACCACGACGAGCCATCCGGCGACCAGCGCGAAGTGGAGCAGCGCGTTCGAGTGATCGGACCGCGAATCGAGGGAGTAGGCGACGATGAGCCCCGCGTAGCCCGCCGCCGCAAGCGCCCATGTCGCCCGGCGGTGGCCGTCCTGGACGGCGAGGAACAGCGCAACGACGACGCTGAGGAAGATCGGGCCGTACGGATAGCCGAGCCCGACGTACACATCGGCGGCCGCCATGCTCACACGCGACGGCCACGAGCGGCCATCGGTCTCGCACGGCAAGCGCCGCCGGACCCACGAGCAGCAGCACGATCGCGACTGCACTCAGCGAGCGCCGGTCCGGTTGCCGATCGGCCGCGCCGAACGAACCCATGACCTGCAGCAACGCGACGACGAGCGCGGTCAGCCAGACCGACGTCCTCGACGGAATGCTCACACCGGCACGGTACGCGTGGCGCCCCCCTCCGTCGTCCGCCCAAAGGCGCAGCCGCGGCTACGCCCGCCGGGGTAGACGTAACGGGTGTCCACCGACGACGAAGACCTTCGGCTCACGATCTACCGCTCGTTCGCCGCGACGGGCCGCGCTCCGGAGCTCCCCACCGACGCGACAACCCACGCGGCCCTCCACCGGCTCGCCGAGGCGCGCCACATCGTCCTCGGTGCCGACGATCGCATCGTCATGGCGCATCCGTTCGCGTCGATCCCGCTCGGGTTCGCGGTCATGGGCCACGACACGCTGTGGTGGGGAGGATGCGCGTGGGACTCGTTCGCGCTGCCCCATCTCCTGCCCGACGAACCCGAGGTCCTGGTGTCGACGACGTGCCCTGCGTGTGGCACCGCGCACGCTTGGACCGTCGGCCGCCACGCACCGCCCGCCGGCACGCAGGTCGCCCACTTCCTCGTGCCGGTCGCGCACATCTGGGACGACGTCGTGCACACCTGCGGGCACCAACGCCTGTTCTGTGACGAGGGGTGCGTCGACCGCTGGCTCACCGCGACCGGCAACGAGAAGGGCTACGTGATGGATCTCGCCACGCTGTGGCGACTCGCCCGAGGCTGGTACGCGGGACGCCTCGATCCCGGTTACACGCGGCCGCGACCCGTCCACCGCTGCGCGTACTTCCGCGAGGTCGGGCTCAGTGGCCCGTTCTGGGGGCTCGCGGACTGACCCAGTGAGCACCGAGCCCTCGCCCTTCATCATCACCGTGCCCGGCATCACCCGGAGCCGCCACGGCACGACTTGGAGGATGCCGAAGGCCGGTGAGGTCGGCGAGTCCCAACCCGGGATGATCGCCGGGTCGTAACCCACCGGCGCGGGCGCGTGCTTGATGCGATCCCACCCGGCGGCCCGGCTCTCGTCGTCGAGCTTCCACTCGGTGGTGCACTCCGCCGAGCACGTGTCGTGGTTCGGCTGCCAGTACGAGAGCGAGACGAGCGGGTGCGCGTCCAGATCCGCACGCTTCGGGGACTGCGGGCCGGTTGCGATGATGCCCTTGAGCACCTGGCCGTCCCACTCCCAGACCGGATGCAGGATGCGAGACCGCGGGCGCCCCGACGGATCGATCGTCGCGGCCGAGCACCACACGATCTGATGAGCCATCTCCACGAACGCGGGAGCAACGACGGCGAGTTCGTCCACGAGATCCTCCTCCGAGGTCGAAGTGGTCAGGGAGTCGTCGGCGCGACACCCTGCAGGCTGAGCTTGGCCGCGCGTGCCGTGCTGTCCAGCAGCGCGGCATCGCCGACGAGGTTCGCCGCGGCCGGCGACGGCGTGCCGGGCGCGGCGAGCAACACCTGGGTGAGCGTGGCGTGCAGCGTGTTCGAGGCATTGATCACGGGGACGAGCGCGTTGCGCTCGACTGCCGACGGACCTCGCTGGTGGACGCCCGCAAGGTGACCGTTGAGCGCGACGAGCCGCGACTCGATCCGCGGTGCGATCACCGGCAGCGCCGAGGGCTGCGAGGCGGCGAGGTTGATGCCGACGTCGGAGAGCTCGTCGAGCAACGCCGTCGCCTGACGGTGCCAATCCGACTTGGCCTTCTGCGCCTTCGAGCGGCCGGTGAACCAAGCGACGATGCCAACGACGACAACGACTGCGATCAGGATGAGCAGCCAGGTGTCACTGTCGTTGTCCTCGCCGTCGGCTCTCCCCCGCGATGGTGATGGGCGACACCGTCGTGTCGGGCGCAGCAGTCGTCGCAGGAGCGGCCGTCGTCACTGGCGCCGCCGTCGTGGGCGGCGCGGTCGTCGCGGCCTCGGTCGTCGGTGCGCCCGTGGTGTCCTGCGCGGACGCCACACCTCCAACCGTGCAGACGACGGCCAATGTGCAGGCGACGAGCAGTACTCGAACGGTGCGCGGCATCCGCGAGACCGTACGCGACCTAGCCGACTTCCGCGTCCGCCTCCGCGGGTTCGATCGCTTCTTCGACGTCCAGCGGTGCGATCTCGGGCTCGGCCGGAACGCCCTCGCGATAGGTCTCACCTCGGATGATGGCGTCGGCCGCCCGACGCAGCCGGAACGCATCGAGCGGCTTGATCAACCAGCCGTCGGCATCGCACCGCTGCGCCAAGAACACGTCGGCGGCACGATCGAGCAGCATCAGCACGCCCGGATCGCAGAGCCGGTCGGCGCCCGCTTCGAGGCGAATCTCCATGCAGGTCGCCATGCCTCCCATGTTGCCGATCTGCAGATCGAGCACCACGAGATCGGCTTCGACCGCGCGGAGCGCGGGCACGACGTCCTTGCCGTTGCGCACCCACCTGATCGTGGACTCGCCGTCACCGAGCGCGGCGCGGACCTCGTCGAGGATCCAGTCCGCGTCGGTGGCAACCAGCACTTCAGACATCGCGGCTTTCGGACATCACGGCTTTGGACATCACGGCGAGGCTACCGAAACAGGTGTCCGGCGATCTCATCCAACCCGTCGAGATCGTGCACGTCGGTCGTGAGGAACGGCACCCGCACGACCGGCGCGGGTGCGACTCGACCGGCCAGCCCGGCGAGATGGTCTTCCTCGCTCGCGGCGACGAGCTGGAAGTCGGCGAGGTTCGCGTACAGCTCGCCGAGATCAGAACCGCTGAGCGTGCGCGCCCTCTCGCGCGTCGCCTCCGGACGACCGGTGCCGAAGTGGGGATGCATGCGGTTCACCACGAGTGCAGACACCGAGATGCCGCCCTCCGCGAGGCGGTCGGCAAAGTACGAGGCCTCCCCCACCGTGTCACCGCGCGGTGACGCGACGAGCACGAACGCGGTCTCGGGCGCCGACAGAAGGTGCAGCACCCGCTCGGCCCGATCTCGGAAGCCTGCTTCCATCCCTTCGAACGCCTGGAAGAACGCGATGGCGTCGTCGATGACATCGCCGCCGACCACTTTCGACACCGTGCGGAGGAAAGCCTGCGCGGCGACATTCACCGCGCGCACATACGCCCGGCCCGGCGTCATCAGGATGCGGTACAGCCGGTGGTCGAGGAAGCGCGTGAGGCGACGCGGCGCGTCGAGGAAGTCGAGCGCGTTCCGCGTCGGAGGTGTGTCGACGACCACGAGGTCGAACTGCGACTCCTCGTGCAGCTCGTACAGCTTCTCCATCGCCATGTACTCCTGCGTTCCGGAGAGCCGACCGGAGATGTTGCGGTAGAAGCGGTTGCCGAGGATGCGATCGACCTGCGCCTGGTCCGCCGCGTTGCGGGCGACGAGCTCGTCGAACGTGGTCTTCGTGTCGAGCATCAACGCCCACAGCTCGCCCGACCACTCGCCCTCGATGCGCGACGGCGTGTTCGTGAGCCCCTCGAGCCCGAGTGCGTCGGCAAGCCGTTTCGCCGGGTCGATGGTCACGACGACGCTGCGGCGACCGACTCGCGCACCGTGCATCGCGATCGCTGCCGCTGTCGTCGTCTTCCCGACACCGCCCGTGCCGCAGCACAGCACGATGGAGCTGCTGCTCAGGATGGCTTCAAGGGTCGGTGCGGCAGTCACGGCATGGCGGCGAGGTCGGTGATGCCCGCGAGTGCCGCGTCGGCGAGCACGTGCACATCGGCAAGGGACAGGTCGGTGGTGAACACGAACGGCAGATGGATCTGCGGCAGCGGCAGGCGCTCGGAGAGCCGGGCGATCTGCTCGCGTTGCACGACGAGCCGCGCGGCGCGGAACGCGGCAGCGGCAGCGAGCGCGTCCGCCTCGCCCGGCATGAGCGCCACCTTCGCCGCGTCGGCGGCCTCCACCGGATCGACATCGAGCCCGGGCCGTTCGCGGATAGAGGCCGTTGACCACGACCGGCCCGAGGCTCACGCCGACGCGATCCTCCAACGAGTAGGCCGTGTCGACCAGCTCGTTCACCGGCGTCTCCTCGGGCAGCGTCACGAGCAGCACCGAACAGCGCTCAGGGTCGGTGAGCAGCTCCATCACGTCGCGTGCCTGCGTGTTGATCGGGCCGACGGTCACCGCATCGAGCAGCCCGCGGGCCGACTCCAGGAACGTGATCGCATGTCCCGCCGCCGGAGCGTCGAGCAGGATCAGGTCGACACTGCCACTTCTCTCGAGCTGCTTCACCTTCCCGAGCACGAGGATGTCCTCGATGCCCGGCGCCGCGGTCGCGA
The DNA here is from genome assembly GCA_963747215.1 of uncultured Acidimicrobiales bacterium. Classification (GTDB taxonomy): domain Bacteria; phylum Actinomycetota; class Acidimicrobiia; order Acidimicrobiales; family DATKAS01; genus DATKAS01. The sequence goes on along the minus strand of CAVVET010000001.1, from coordinate 604,919 downwards.
CCACATCGAGCGCGCCGCCGCGCACCAAGCGATTCGAGAGCCGGCGCATGCCGTGGTCCTCGAGGTATTCGAGCAGCGCGTCGTTCGGCGTGATCGTGCGGGCCACGACCCGCCCCGGCCCGTTCGCCTCCGCCTCGAGCAGGACCAGCTCGTCGTAGCGGAGCGGCCCGACCCCGAACAGGCGGCCGAGCCCGCCCTTGCCCTCGACTTCGACGATGAGCACACGCAGGCCAGACTTGGCAGCAGCGGCCGCCAGGGCCGCAGTCACTGTGGTTTTGCCCACCCCGCCCTTCCCGGCCACGATGACGAGACGGGATGTGGCGAAGAACGCCAGCGGATCCAACCATCCCCCTTCGGAGGCTCGGTTTGCGCAGACTACCCAGCGTGTGCGCCGCCCTCGGCGCTCCGCTGCTCCGCGCCGCGCTCGGCGCGGTGCTCGTCGGCGGTGGGCTGCTCGCCGCCCCGGTCGCGGCGCAAGCGTCGGACGAGCCGGCACCGGTCGACGTGATCGAGGTGAGCGGCCTGCTGGATCCTGTCCTCGTCGACTTCATCTCCGAGTCGATCGAGCGCGCCGAGGACGACGACGCGCAGGCGCTCGTCATCCAGTTCAACAGCCGTAAGGCCGTCATCGACGACGACGAGCTCGCGGACCTCGCCGACGAGATCGCGGACGCGGAGGTGCCGATCGCGATCTGGGTCGGGCCGAGCGGCGCCCGCGCCTACGAGGGCAGTGGCCAGCTGGTGCTCGTCGCAGATGTGTCGGGCTTGTCGCCGGGAAGTCGAGTCGGCAACTTCGGCGACCCGATCGACGCGTCCGCGATCACCGCGGCGATGAGGTCGACGATCGAGGACTTCTGCTGCTCGTCGTTGGGCGCCGCGGAAGCCGTCGAGGAAGGTGTCGTCGATCTCAACGCTCCGGTGCTCGGACAGTTCGTCGTCGGACTCGACGGCATCGAAGTCGACGGCGTCGTGCTCGAGACGGCACGAACGGTGCAGAGTGCGGACGGGCCTCGCATCGAGCCGAACGCGCAGGTGCGCTTCTTCAAGCTCGACCTCCTCCCCCGGCTCATGCACACCGTGGCGAGCCCGCCCGTCGCGTATCTCCTGCTCGACGATCGGCCTCGTGCTGTTGGTGTTCGAGTTCTACGTCGCGGGTGTCGGCATCGCCGGCGGCGTCGGCGCGCTGTTCCTCGTGCTCGCCGCCTACGGGCTCGCAGTGCTGCCGACACGGCCGGTGGGCCTCGCCCTCATCCTCGTCTCGATGCTCGCGTTCGCGATCGACGTGCAGACCGGAGTGCCCCGAGTGTGGACGGGCATCGGCACCGCCGCGTTCACCGCCGGTTCACTGCTGCTCTACGACGGCCTCTCGCTGTCCTGGATCACGTTGCTGGCGGGGATCGCCGGCGTGCTCCTCGCGATGCTGGCCGGCATGCCCACGATGATCCGCACCCGCTTCGCCACACCGACGATCGGGCGGGAGTGGATGATCGGCGAGATGGGCGAGGCCACCGCCGACATCGATCCCGACGGCGTGGTCCGGGTCCGAGGGGCGCTTGTGGCGTGCCCGGACCAACCGGGCAACGCCCCTGCGGGTGGGCGACGCCGTCCGGGTCGTCGACATCGACGGACCCGTGCTCGAGGTGGAACCCGAGACGGGCGGTGCTCGCGACTATCGCGAGCACCGGCACCGAACCCCGGACTTCGGGCCTCCGGACGCCCCAGAGGACCCCTCCGGCCTTGCTGACAGGGCGTAACCCGGCCCTGACCTGCGGGGCTTTGGCCCTCGCCGGAAAATTGCCCGTTGTCAGGTCGCGAGCGGCGGTTGTACGGTCGCTGTCCGACAAGGGGGTCAACCAGCGTGACCGCTCAGCGCAATGAAGAGGCCTGGCAGGCCAAGGCGGCCTGTCGCGGGCCTCAGGCGGTGGTGTTCTTCCCTCCCTCGCAGTTCGAGCGCAAGGAAGAGAAGGCCGAACGAGAGGAGCGGGCCAAGGCCATCTGCGCGCAATGCGGCGTGCGGGAGCCTTGCCTCTCGTATGCCCTACGAATCCGTGAGCAGCACGGCATCTGGGGCGGACTGAACGAGCTCGAACGAAAGCAGCTCCTGGCGCACCGTTCGGGCTGAGAAGCCAGCTGACACACTCCTGCAACGGTTCCAACGGTTACCCGTCGTTCACCGCTGGGTAAGGTGTCACTGGTGGCCAGCGTCCGGGACGCATCGGCCGAGGGCGAGCGGGGCCCGAAGCTGGGCGACGCGGCACCTCTCGATGACCTTCTGAGTGCGCGCGCCCCGGTCGTCTGGAAGCGCACGTGGGTCGACGAACGGCCGGCAATGTACGGAGTGGCCGGCGAAGGACTTCCCGTGGTCATCCTCCACGGATGGGGCCTCGCCCATCACGCGTACAAGGGAACGATCCAGCGTCTGGTCGCGCTCGGGTGCCGCGTGTACGCACCCGCCCAACCCGGCTTCGGCGGCACCGCCGACCTCCCGAGGCGCGACTTCTCCCTCGCCGGCTACGCGCGTTGGGTCGAGCACTTCCTCGACGCGCTCCAGATCGACGAGCCCGTCTTCCTGATCGGCCACTCGTTCGGAGGCGGCGTCGCGATCCGGGTCGCGCACGACTACCCCGACCGCGTGCGGTCCCTTGTGCTTGTGAACTCAATCGGTGGGTCGGCGTGGAAGTCGGGCTCCAAGCTCAAGTCACTCGCCGATCGCCCGCTCTGGGACTGGGGCCTGCACTTCCCGAGCGACATCTGGCCGATCCCGCAGGCCACCAAGGTGATCCCGATCATGCTCGAGGATGCGCTGCCCAACCTGCTGCGCAACCCCCGGGCGATGCTCAAAGTGGGCTTCCTCGCGCGGCGGGTGGACCTCACCTATGAGCTCGAGGCGCTCAAGCAACGTGCACTCCCGGTGGTCGTGCTGTGGGGCGCCCGCGACGGCATCATCCCGCGAGAGTCCTTCGACGCGCTGTGCGCGGCGGTCGGCGCGGAGGGACAGGTCGTCGACGGCTCACACTCGTGGCTGCTCGCCGATCCCGACGGGTTCGGTGAGGTCATCACGAACGCGGTCGAGGTGGCCCGGGTCGCGCGCGAGCTCGAGGCGAAGAGTCCGCCGCGGCGTCATGGCTTCATGGGGAAGGACCGCAAGCGGGTGCGCACGTTGCGCACCGTGGCCGGCGCCAAACCCGCCGACGAGTCCTAGCCCTCGTCCGGCTCGGGCAGCCGAGGACCGGCGATGCGCAGGTCTCCTCGGCGTCGCGTCACGCCGCGGGCATCGAGCTCGGCCACGAGCGGCATCGCGTACTTCCGCGACGTGTCGAGCGCCTCGCGCAGCTGGGCGACGGTGATGCCTTCGGGGCTCGCCCGTAGGAGTCCGGCCACGATGCTGCCGGCCTGATCGACTGCTTCCGCCGCGAACCAGATCCCGTCGCGCTCGACGACCAGTCCCCGCCGCACGAGCTCTCGCAGCTCGGCTCGGTCGACTCGTTCGGCGTCAGGTGCGGGTGGCGCGAACGGGGCGGCACGGAGCGCAGCGAGGTACGGATGGTCGGCGAGGGGGTCGGCCTGCTCGGCGAGGCGGGCCCGGCCGCCGTCGATCACGACATCGTCGATCGCGCGGAGCGCCTCGCGGTGCAGCTCATCGAGGGTTGCGGTGTCGAGGCCCAATGGACCCGCGTCCGCGACCGCGTTGCGCAGGCTGGCCCGCATGTACTGCACCCGTCCGAAGTCGACCACCCACCGGCCGAGGTTCGGCGATCGCCGTACTCCGGTGAGTGCTTCGAGGTCCTCGGGGAGCAACGGACCCCGCTCGCCGATGACGCGGTCGACGTCCCAATCCGGTCGGGCCTTTCGGACAGGGCGGACGGGCGCGATCTCCGCGATCTCGCCGCCGCCCACGGTCTCCGACCGGCCGCTTTCGCGAAGCACGAACCTGTCGCCCGGCCGGAACGGCAGCGCCATCGGGATGCGCACTCGGACCCATCCGGTCGCGCCGGGAGCGATCGTTTCGCCGCCGATGACGCGAAGTTGCGCGGGATGCTCACCCGAGCCGATTGCCACCGTGTACGCACCCCGGCGCGACACGTCGTGATCGATCGAGGCGAGCACTGTCAGCTCTGCGTCGAACACGCGCGCCGCATGCCAACGCGCTCGGTTGGACGACGGCATCGCCTCTCGCGATCGCGTCGTGTTCGATGCCCGCGAGGTTGATCGCGACGCGGTTGCCGGGACCGATGTGATCCATGGCCTGGTTGAACGTCTGCAACGCGCGAACTCGGGCGACGTGACCACCGGGTTCGACGACCACCTCCTCGTCGACGTCGAGCGCCCCGTCGATGAGCGTTCCGGTCACGACGGTGCCCGCGCCTCGTGCCGCGAAGCACGCGGTCGACCCAGAGGCGGGGCCGGCCGCGATCCGCCGCGGGGAGCGAAGTCGCGACGAGGCGATCGAGCGCGGCGCGCAGCTCGTCGAGACCGACACCGAGCGGGGCCGCCACGTCGACGAGGTCAGCGCGTCTCGAGGAACGTACCTGCGACCCGATCGGCGATGTCGAGCTTCACGATCTCCAAGTGGTCGTCGTCGACGAGATCGATCTGCGTGAGCGCGATGAGTCCGAGGCGAATCCCGAGCAATTCGAGAATGCGGAGGTGCTCCTCGCTCTGCGGCTTCCACCCCTCGGTCGCGGCGACGACGAAGAGGCAGCCGTCGACCGAGCCGACGCCGGCGAGCATGTTCTTGATGAAACGCACATGACCCGGGACGTCGACGAACGCGACGCGTGCGCCAGACGGCAACGCGGTCCACGCGAACCCGAGGTCGATGGTCAGGCCGCGGCGCTTCTCCTCTGCGAAGCGATCGGGGTCGGTTCCCGTCAACGCGAGGACGAGAGTCGACTTGCCGTGGTCGACGTGTCCCGCAGTCGCGATCACGCGACCCTGCGGTGCGCTGTCGGTCAAGGCAGCGCCTTCAGCGCATGCCCCAGCGCTTCGTCGTCGTGCGGGTCGACGGTCCGCATGTCGCAGATGGTGCGACTGTCGCGCACCCGAGCGACGACCGGCGGCGCGTGCGCGCGGAGCGCCTCGGTGTGGTCGCCGGTGATCGCGATGCCGATCGAAGGGATCTCGGTGCCCGGGAGCGAACCCGCGCCCGCGACTGCCTCGGTGTCGACGACATCGCCGATTCCGAGCGCGTGCGCTCGGGCCCGCAGCTCGTCGAGAGGCGTCGTGGCCATCCTCCAGAACGGGATCGCCCGGCCGTCACGGCGGAGGTACGCCAGGGCGGTGCTCTGCAGCACTGCGAGCGTGAGCCCGCCGGCTCTGAGCGCACGCGCGAGCGGGTGACGCGCGCGACGCATCGATCACGTCCTGGCGTCCAGCGATGATGCCGGCCTGCGGTCCGCCGAGGAGCTTGTCGCCCGAGAACGTGACGGCGGCGGCGCCCGCTTCGAGCGTCTGTCGCGCGGCGCGCTCGCCTCGCACCCAGGGCGGAGGACCGTCGGGCAGCCAGGGGCAGGCGGCATCGAGGAGTCCCGACCCGATGTCGACGACGACGGGCGGGCCGAGGGACGCCAGCGCGTCGACCTCGACGCCCTCGGTGAAGCCCTCGATGCGGTAGTTCGACGGGTGGACCTTCAGGATCAGGGCGACATCGGTGTTCGGATCGGCCGTCGCTCGCTCGTAGTCGGAGAGCCGGGTGCGATTCGTCGTGCCGACATCGACGAGTCGAGCGCCCGACTCGCTCATGACCTCCGGAACGCGGAAGCCTCCGCCGATCTCGACCGCCTCGCCGCGCGAGACGACCACGTCGCGCCCGCGCCCCAGGGCCGCGAGCACGAGCAGCACCGCCGACGCACCGTTGTTCACGACGAGGGCGGCCTCGGCACCGCACGCGCGGGCCAACAGTGTCGCCGCGTGGGCGTGGCGCGAGCCTCGACGTCCGGTACGCGAGATCGAGCTCGAGATTGACGTAGCCGGCGTCCTGGTTCCACGCGACGGGCGCACGACCGAGGTTGGTGTGCAGCAGCACGCCAGTCGCGTTGATCACTGGCTTCAGGAGTGCGAGCGCGGTCGCTTCCGCACGCGCACGCGCTGACTCGGGGTCGCCCGACGCGACAGCCGCGCGCGCCGCGTCGACGAGGAGCGGATGGGGCAGATCCACGTCGGCGATCGAACGAGCAATCACGTCGATCGACGGCGGATGGGTCCCCACGGCGCCGAGCATACGGATCAGACCTCGCCGGTATCGTGGGCGCCGATGTTCCTCCTGCTGCTGATCGCGGTGCCGATCATCGAGATCGCGGTCGCCATCTGGGTCGCGAGCGAGATCGGTTGGTGGAACACGATCGGGCTGCTCATCCTGCTCTCGATCATCGGCGTGTGGGTCGTCAAGCGGCAGGGCATGGGCATCGTCACCACGCTGCAGGAGACCGCGCAGCGGCGAGAGACGCCGGGGAAAGCGCTGATGGATCGCTTCCTGATCCTGCTCGGCGGCGTGCTGCTCGTGCTCCCCGGTTTCGTCACCGCGGCGATCGGATGCCTGCTGTTCCTGCCGCCGGTGCGTGCGGGCCTGCGCGGCGTGGCGGCGTCACGGGTCGAGAAGAAGGTGTCGATGGGCCGCTGGACGTTCGGCACGGTGGCCGGCTTCGTGCAGGATGTCGACTCCGTGCAGGATGTCGACTCCACCGAGGACCGGCGTGACCGGCAGCCGCCCTCACCGTCCTCGCCGCCGAGCCCGCCCGAGATCGAGAACCTCTGACATGGTCGAAATCCGTGATGCGGCCACCGTGATGCTCGTGCGCGATGGCGACGAGGGCATGGAAGTGCTCATGCTGCGCCGCAACCTCAACTCCGACTTCGTCGGCGGCGCCTACGTGTTCCCCGGCGGCGCGGTTGACGAGCACGACCGCCACGAGGACCTCGATCCGTACTGCATCGGACGCACCGACGCCGACGCGAGCGCGCGGCTCGACGTCGACAAGGGCGGACTGGCGTACTGGGTCGCCGCCGTCCGCGAGTGCTTCGAGGAGTCGGGACTGTTGCTCGCGTACGACTCGGCCGGAGCGATCGTGCGGCTCGACGATCCCGCGGTCGAAGAGCGGTTCATCACACACCGAGCGGCAATCGACAAGAAGGAACGACGGCTGATCGAGGTGTGTGCCGAGGAGAACCTCAAGCTCGCCGTCGACAGCATCCACTACTTCAGCCACTGGATCACTCCCGAGGGCCCGCCGCGTCGCTACGACACGCGGTTCTTCGTGGCGCGCGCTCCGGACGCACAGGTCGCGCTGCACGACGACCGCGAGGCGATCGCGAACATCTGGATCCGGCCGCAGGACGCGCTCGATCGGGGCAAACGAGGCGAGCTCGAGATCATCTTCCCGACGATGAAGAACCTCACGGCGATCGCGCGCTTCGACTCCTCCGACGAGCTCGTCGCCGCAGCCGCGGCGAGCCCGACCGTGCCGACGGTGCTCCCCCGCATCGTCCAAGAGGGAGAGCAGATGCGCATCCTGCTGCCGGGAGACCCCGGGTACTGATGGCGCGGCCGGAGCTGGCAGCGGTGCCCCTCCGGGAAATGTCCCACCCCCTCTTTAGAGTGAGGACACAGGCTTCGTAGCCCGCCTCGAGTGGCTGCCGAGACTCGTCGACGGTGGAGTCGGCAGTTGTCCAGAGCTGGTGGGCGCACGCGATGTCGAGGTGGCGGGTGCCGCGGTGCGATTCGTCGCGCGGCGTCTCGAGCCGGCGGTCTTGACAGTCGACGACTGCGAGCGCGCGCTACGTGACGCGTCGGCGATCGAGTCGATGGGCGCCACGATGAAGGCACTACTGGCGGCCCGGCTCGCGGCGACGTCCGCCCACGAGTCGACGTCGGCAGCGTCGCCAGAGGCGCACATCGCGAACCTCACAGGCACCACGGCAGCGGCCGCCCGTGCGAACGCCGAGACCGGTCGGCAGCTCGGTGCGCTCGAGGCGACTGCCGGTGCGGCGCGATCGGGAGCGCTGTCCACCGGCGCAGACCCAGGCGATTGCTGCCGCGGCGACCGCGAATCCTGCCGCCGAGTCCGAATTGCTCGCCGCCGCGCCGAAGTTGACGCTGGGCCAGCTTCGCGAGCGGTGCGCGAAGGCCATCGCCGACGCAGATCCTGATCCGAGCGAACGACACAATCGGTTGCGTCGGGGGCGCCGGGCGCGACGGTACGCGACCGCTGACGGCTTCCACCACCTGCACCTGCAGTCGACAGCCGAGGATCTCGCCGAGGTCGACGTGACGCTCAACCCGATCGTCGACGAGCTGTTCGCCGCGGCCCGCAAGGCCGGGCGACGTGAGGGCCGCGAGGCGTACCTCGCCGACGCGGTGATCGAGATGGCGCGGCGGGCGCGCGGTGCCATTGGCGCGAAGCGGTCATCGACGTACACCGCGGTGATCCGCGCGGATCTGAGCGCGTTGGTCGCTGGCCGCGCGAGCGGCGACGAGGTGTGTGAGATCGCAGGGATCGGCCCGGTGCCGGTCGAGATCGTTCGGCGACTACTCGGCGACTCCGTCTTGCGGCTCGTGCTCACGAACGGCGTCGACGTTCGCAGCGTCACGAGCTTGGGTCGCGGCCCGACGGCGGCGCAGAAGATCGCTCTCCTGTGGGAGCAACCGACGTGCAGCGTCGAGCACTGCGGGCGGCGAGCCCGCCTCGAGGCCGACCACACGACGGGCGCCGAGTTCACGCGGACCAAGCACACCCGCCTCGACGAGCTCGACCGACTGTGCGAGCAGCACCACGACAAGAAGACCCACGACGGCTGGGGGCTGGTCCCTGGAACCGGCGTGCGCCCGATGGTCCCGCCCGAGGATCGCCGCCACCCGAAGCACGGCGCCTCGACCCGGGCTCCGTAGCTCCACGAGCGATCATGACTTCCCCCAGACGGCCGCATCGGGAAGGTTGGAAATGAAGCAGCCAAAGCTGGACTGGAGAGATCGACTCGTCGCGGGCGAGCGCGCCGGTGAGCTGGAAGGGGCGATCAAGCAGCTCTTCGCAACGATCGACGCGTGCGAGGACTTGTCACGGGTGCGATTCCGTCTCGCACCACGCCAGGCGGCAGCACTGCGACGCGCGCTGTTGCGCACCGAGTCAGAGCTGTTGACGGAGGAAGCGGAGCTATTGCTACGCGCAGCCGCCGAGGTGCGCGCGTGTCACACTGCACTGGCGTCGACGAGAGCAGGGTTCCTCTGCGTGCTGTCGAACACCTGGTCTCGCGTTGGGTTGACGTGCGGGAACGCGACGGAGAGCTGTGAACCCGTCAGCACGGCGCGGGTTCCTTGGGGCCGAGCGCCTTCTCGACTTGCTCGAGCAGGCGGGCGCTGCAGCCGGCCATCTGCACGGGGGGCACGGTGTGGTCGACGATGCGGCGGGCGATCGCGCGGAACGCGTCGGCGGCGGGGCCTTCGCCGGCGGTCGCGACGGGCTCGCCCGCGTCGCCGGCGGCAGCGACGCTCGGCTCGAGGGGGATCTGCCCGAGCAGCTCGACGCCGATCTCGTCGGCCAGCGTCTGGCCGCCCCCCGTTCCGAACAGCGCGTAGGTCTCACCGTGGTCACAAGTGAACGCGCTCATGTTCTCGACCACGCCGGCTACGCGCAGGAAGCTGCGGCGGGCCATGTCGGCGGCGCGGATCGCGACCTTCTGGGCACTCACGGCCGGGGTGGTGACGATGATGAGGTCGGTGCGCGGCATCATCCGCGCGAGACCCATCTGCACGTCGCCGGTGCCGGGCGGCATGTCGATGAGCAGGTAGTCGAGGTCGCCCCACTGCACGTCGCGCAGGAACTGCTCGACGGCCTTCGTGAGCATGAGGCCGCGCCACATGAGCGCGGTGCCTTCGTCGTCGACGAGGTTGCCCGTGGAGACCACCTTCACGAGCCCGTCGCCGATGCGGCGCTCGTTCGGCAGGATCTTGCCGGAGCCGTCGTCGGCGCGGACTCCCTCGAGCCGGCCCGACATGCCGAGCATGCGCGGCACCGAGAAGCCCCAGATGTCCGCGTCGAGCACGCCGACGGTGAGACCCATCGACGCCATCGCTGCCGCGAGGTTCACGGTGACCGAGCTCTTGCCGACGCCGCCCTTGCCCGACGCGATCGCGAGCACCCGTGTCGTCGCGGGGATCTCGGTGTCGGGCGCGTTCTCGCGAGCGTTCCACCGCGCCTTGAGCATCACCTCGGAGCGCTCCTCGCTCGTCATCTCGCCCCACTCGATGCGCACGTCGCGGACCCCCGGGTGCGTGGCGATCCGGGTCTCGATGTCCTTCTTGATCTGCGCCCGGAGCGGGCAGCCCCCGACGGTGAGCTTCACCTCGATGGTGACGAGCGCGCCCGCCTCGCCATCGGGATCCGGCTGGACATCGACAGCCGGGATCATCCCGAGGTCGACCACGTTGCCGCCGAGCTCCGGGTCCATGACCCCGCGCAGAAGCCCGAAGATCTCCTCGACGGAGGGCGCCGCGTGGGGCGTGGGAAGGGAGCCGGCGGGCATCACGACCGATTTTACCGGTCTTCGCCGTGTAATCTTGGGCCTGTGACCGACAGCCGGTTGCCGATCCTGAAGGCGCTCGGCGACAACACCCGCTACGCGATCTATCTCGAGCTCGCCCGATCGGCCATGCCCCTCTCGACGGCCGACATCGCCGAGTCGCTGGGGCTGCACGCCAACACGGTGCGGCCGCACCTCGAGCGCATGCGCGACGTCGGCCTCCTCGACGTGCGCACGGACGCCACCGGGGGCGTGGGGCGCCCCCAGCACCGGTACTCGCTGGCCGCCGAGGCCCCGTCGCTCGGGCTCGAGCCGCCGTCGTATCCCCTTCTGGCCCGGCTCCTTCTGGAGACCGCCGCCGCCGCGGGCGTCGGGGCCGACGAGGCCGCGGAGATCGGCCGTGAGCAGGGCCGCCACGAGAGCGCCCGGTACGCAGATGCCCCGTCGTGCCTCGAGGCGCTCGTCCGAGAGCTCGAGGTGCTGGGCTTCGATCCCGCGGTCGACGGCACCGACGACGGCGAGATCGCGGTGATCGCCTTCACCCACTGCCCGTTCCGCGAGCTGGCCGAGGCGCATCCCGAGCTCGTGTGTGCGCTGCACCGTGGCATGGTCGAGGGCTTCGTCGAGCAGGCCGGCGAAGGGTCGGTCGACGACTTCCACACCCTCGCCCACCGCGAACCCTGTCAGGTCACGATCTCCAGCCGATAGCCTTTCTCGTACCACCTTTCTCCTGGGAGGAAGCCAGCCGTGATCACGCTCACTGACGCAGCCGCCGACAAGGTCCGCGAGCTCATCGACGCCGAAGGCGACCCTGGCCTGGCCCTGCGCGTGGCCGTGCGCCCCGGTGGATGCTCAGGGTTCTCCTACGAGATGTTCTTCGACTCTGACGTCGCGTCTGATGACCAGACCGTCGACTTCTCCGGCGTGAAGGTGATCGTCGATCCGTCGAGCGCGCAGCTGCTCACCGGCGCGACGCTCGACTACAAGGACGGCCTGCAGCAGGCGGGGTTCTCCATCGACAATCCCAACGCCTCCCGCACGTGCGGGTGCGGCCAGTCGTTCAGCTGAACCCGTTCAGCTGACGAGCTTCGTCAGCTCCTCGCGCAGCTCCGCCACGTCGTAGATGCTGTCGAGGCGCGACCTGATCACGCCGTCGGCGTCAGCGAGGTACAGCACCGGCTCGAACGCCAGGTTGTAGTCCTTGACGGCCGCGGTGGTCGACTCGAGGCTGGTGTCCGTGTACACCTCGGCGTGCACCATCCGCACGTCGCTGAACTCCGGCTGCAAGGTGAGCAGCACGTCGAGCACGGGCCCGCACGCTGCCGTCTGACAGAACGCGGGGGTCGCGATGAGGAACGCGATCGGGCGACCCTCGGTCAACGCTGAGGTGAGCGTGACGTCGTGCAGGTCGCACGTCGGTTCGCGGGTGCAGATCGGGTTCACGCCGTGCGCGTCGTCAGTGGTGGGGGTCACCACAGGGACGAGCGGATCCTCGATCTGCGGGATCGGGACCTTGTCCCGCTCGACCACTGAGAACGAGGTCTGCAGGTCGATGCCGTTGACCGTGCCCGTGAGTGTGTACGTGCCGGTATCGCTGAGCTCGGTGATGACGGGGTAATACGGCCGGGCCAGCCCTTCGGCGTGCCGGGCCACCGTCATCGGTTCACCCACGGGTCCGCTGTCGGACATCAGCTGCAGGGTCAGCTCGGGAGGGGTGTCGACGAGCAGGAGGCCGGCCCCGTCCGCGAGCCCGACAGGAATTCGTTGGGTGATCCCCGCGGCGAGCACACCGTCGATCGTGAAGCGCACGAGCACCAGGTCGGGGCGATTCGGGTCGCCGCTGTTGGGCGCTCCCGAGGTCGCGTCGGGCAGCTCCGAGCCCTCGGAGCTGTCGTCGGAGCCGCACGCGGCGAGCACGAATCCGGCAGCACCGACGGCGAGACCACCCGCGAGAAATGAGCGGCGGGACAGAGCGGACACGGGGGTCGAACCTATCCTCGAAGTCGTGCCGGCTGGTATCGCCCTCCGGGTCAACGGGGAGCCCGTGACCGTGCCCGACGACGCCGGCTCACTGCTCGACGCGCTCCGTGACCACCTGGGGTTGCGATCGGCGAAGGACGGCTGCAGTCCGCAGGGGCAGTGCGGCTGCTGCACCGTGTGGGTCGATGGAGCGCCGCGGGTGGCGTGCGTGACTCCGGTGTCGCGGCTTGCCGGGCGAGAGGTCACGACCCTCGAGGGTCTGCCGCAGTCGACGCGCGACGAGTGGACGCACGCGTTCGCGGCCACCGGCGCGAGCCAGTGCGGGTTCTGCACGCCCGGGATCATCATGCGGCTCGCTTCGCTCGAGGCTTCCGCGGTCGGGAACGAGAACGTGGTCGGGCGGGCGCTGCTCGCCCACCTCTGCCGATGCACGGGGTGGCGCACGATCTTCGAGGCCTGCGCGCTCGTCGGCGGCGGGCGCGTCCTCAGACAGCCCGTCTCGAGCGCGCGCCGCGACGCGAGCGGGGATCGAGGGCGGCGTACAGCAACGTGTCGGTGCTGACGTCGCCGCCGGCGCGGGCGGATTCGCGGACGACACCGCACCCCGCGACGCGCTCGTCGCGGTGCCGAGCTCCTCCGGGTGGGCCGTCGGGCCGACCGTCGCAGCAGCGCGTGCGGCATCGGGCAAGACGCAAGGGCGGCGCTCGACGGTCGCGCTCGGGTGGCCGCTCGAGGTGCCCGACGGAGAGTGGGCGCTGACGCTGCGCACCACGTGGGTGGAGCCCGCCTACCTCGAGACCGATGCGTCGTGGTGTCGACCCGGCTCGACGCCCGCCGATCCCGTTGCGAACGGTGGCGCGTTCGGCGGCAAGACCACCTCGCCGCTCGCGGACACCGCGCGTGCACTCGCCGACGAGCATGACCGGCCGGTGCGCGCCCTGTGGTCGCGGGAAGACACGGTTCGGTGGGGGCCGAAACGTCCACCCATCGCCGCGGGCGTGCGCGCCGACGGCTCCGGCGTCGTTCGCGTGGTGCGCACGGCGGGCATCTCCGCGGCGATCGCTTCTGTCGCGCCGTCGTTCGAAGTCGAAGAGGTCGACGTCGCCGGTCCGCCGACCTCGGCGGCGGTGCGCGCCGCGGGGTGGGCCGAGGCGGCCATTCTCCTCGCCGGTCTCCGCGGTGATCCTGACGTCGAGATCACCGCGCCGAACGGTGCGCGCGCAAAGGCCACGGTCACCGACGAGATCATCCGCATCACCGTCTCGTGCGGCGATCCGCTCGACGAGGTCGTGCTGCGCAGCTACTGCATCGGCGCGGCGCACATGGCGTTGGGTTGGGTCACGAGCGAGGGAATCAGCATCGACGGGAACGGCGAGCCGCAAGACCTCACGATCCGCTCGTTCGGCATCCTGCGCGCCACCGAGATGCCACCGGTCGACGTCGAGATCGAGCACTCCGATGGTCCCGCGGTGAACGGCTCGGACGCGGTCTTCGCGGCAGTGGCGGCCGCGGCCTGGATCGCGCAAGGCTGCCCGCAGGACTGGCCGACCCGGAGGGCCCAGCTATGAACCCCACGATGAAGAAGCGCACCCGATGAGCAAGCCCGTGGGCCCGTACACACCGATCGTGCGGGCCGGCGACTGGTTGGTGGTCTCAGGACAGGTCGGAGCGGTCGAGGGCAAGCTCGTCGACGGAGGGATGCGCGGTCAGCTCGAGCAGGTGCTGACGAACCTGAGCACCTTGCTCGAGAGCGAAGGGGCGTCCTTGCAGGACGTCGTGAAGTGCACCGTGTTTCTTCGCGACATGGCCGACTTCGCGGCGATGAACGAGATCTACAGCGCTCGCTTCGGTGATCACCGCCCCGCTCGGAGCGCCATCGCCGTCGTCGATCTTCCGCTCGGTGCGCTCGTCGAGATCGAGGCGTGGGCGCACACCGGGCGATGACGACCTGGGTAGGGTGAGGTCGTGGCCGGAGGCATCGTGATGGTCGTCATCCTGCTGCTGACCCCGGTGTTCGTCGCGATCGGCGCGGTGGTGGTGGCAGCCCTGCTCGGGCTGGTCTTCAAGGAGCGAGCCGAGGCCACCCACGAGGGCAGCGAGCTCATCGCGCTGAACGACTGACTCGGGCGCGCCGGAACTCGGGAAGCAGTGCACCGCTTCGACGACGGCACCGAGGCGATCGCCAGGGCGATCATCGACTACGCGCTCGAGCGGGTGCGGCTCGATCCTCCTCCGCTCGACGGCACCCGAACGCCCGAGGAGCTGCGCGCCGCCGCCGGGCAGGCGATCACACCTGACGGCATTGGCGGGCTCGAGGCCCTGCGGGTCTTCGCCGAGGTCCTGGCGCCGGCGACGATCTCGGTCGACCACCCGCGCTTCCTGGCCTTCGTGCCCGCCGCGCCGACCGAGGCCTCGGTCCTGTTCGACCTCGTCGTTGGCGCTTCGTCGATCTACGGCGGGTCGTGGTTGGAGGGTGCGGGCGCCGCGTTCGCGGAGAACCAGGCTCTGCGGTGGATCGCCGACCTCGCCGGCTTTCCTCCTGAGTCGGGGGGCGTCTTCGTCTCGGGGGGCACGGCCGCGAACCTCAGCGCGTTGGTGGCCGCTCGGCACACGTGGCGCACCCGTCATCGGATCGCGGCGGACGACGCGCCCCGCTCGGTGATCGTCGTCAGCGACGCCGCGCACTCGTCGGTGGCGGCGGCCGCGCGAGTCATGGACGCATCGACGCTCGTCGTGCCGAGCGACGAACGAGGACACCTCAGCGGCGCACGCTTGGAGGAGGCTCTGAGCGGAGCGGACCTCCGCGGTGTCTTCGCGATCGTCGCAACCGCGGGGACGACGAACGCGGGGATCGTCGACGACCTCGTCGGGATCGCAGACGTCGCCGCCGCGAACGGCCTGTGGCTGCACGTCGACGGCGCCTACGGGCTCGCGGCGCTCGCGGCCGAGAGCGCGCGACCGCTCTTCCAGGGGATCGACCGAGCGGACTCCTTCTCCGTCGATCCCCACAAGTGGCTCTTCGCGCCGTTCGATTGCGCCGCGCTGCTCTACCGCGATCCCGACCTCGCGAGGCAGGCACACACGCAGCACGCCGCGTACCTCGAGGTGCTGCAGTCCGGCTCGGACTGGAATCCGTCCGACTACGCATTCCACCTGTCGCGTCGAGCGCGTGGCCTTCCGTTTTGGTTCTCGCTCGCGACGCACGGCACCGACGCGTACGGCAAGGCAATCGAGACCACGCTCGAGCTCGCACGCGCAACAGCACGTCTCATCGAGGCCCATCCTTCCGTCGAGCTCCTCCTGGAGCCGGAGCTCTCGGTCGTGGTGTTCCGTCGCGTGGGGTGGGCCCCCGCGGATTACGCCGCGTGGTCGGACCGCGTGCTCCGGGAGGGACTCACGCTCACGGTGCCGACGACGTGGCAGGGCGAGACCTGCCTGCGGTTCTGCTTCGTCAACCCCCGGACGACGATCGACGACATCGCGCTCATCCTCGCCACGCTGGGCTGAAGTCGGTCAGAGCGGCGGAGGCGGCGTCGGCGTCGGACGCCGAGGTGGAGCGGAACGCTCCGGGCGCAACGTCGAGACGGCCATCGGTCCCCACTGCACGCCGCACACGAGGAACGTGCCGGACAAGCCCTTGAGCTCGACCTCCTCGGGATCGTCGAACGCCAAGTCGTCGGCGCCGGCGACGAGCTCGCGGACGAGGTGCGACACCAGGATCTGGCCCCCCTCGGCGTAGCCGGCGATGCGCGCCGCCAGGATCACGTGCCGGCCGAACAGGTCTCCCCCTTCGGCGATCGCCTCCCCGGTGTGCAGCCCGATCCGGACGCGGACCCCTTCGGCCGGGTTGGTCCGCCCGTGACGGTCGACCTCCTGTTGGATGGCGACCGCGCACATGAGCGCCCGGCGGGCGCTCGGAAACGCAAGCATGAAGCCGTCGCCCTGCGACTTGATCTCGTTGCCGCCGTAGGTGCGCAACGCCTTGCGCACGATCTCGTTGTGCGCGCGCAGCACCTGCATCCACTGGGTGTCGCCGTACTTCTCGGCGAGCATCGTCGAGTTCTCGATGTCCGTGAACATCACCGTGACCGTGCAGTCGAGCTGGCTGAGCCGCGACATGTTCGGGTCTTCCGTGCTCATGCCCGATGCGACCCGGTCGATGGACGTGAACCGGTCGCCGCTGTCGCGAGCCTTTACACGGCCATCGGGCGACAGCGTGGGAGGACCGATGACCGTCCCACGCGATGCGCTGGGATCAGACCCGACGACGGGAGCCGCGACGACGACGGTGATCATGGTGTCGCCGACCTCGATCCGGTCGTCCGGGGCGACCGGCGTGGGACCGACGACGCGCGTGCCGTTCAGGAACGTGCCGTTGGAACTCCCCAGGTCAAGGACCGTGAGGCCGCCCGCGGTCGCCATCAGGGTGGCGTGCCGCCGCGAGGTGCGCGGATCGCCCAGGAGAAGGCCGTCGCAGTCGCGTCCGACCTCGAGGTCGCCGCGTACGACGACCCTGATCGGCTTGCGTCCCGGTTGACGGACTTCGACAACCACCTCGGCCACAGGTCCAGCCTTTCACGCCGGGACCGCCAAAACCGCAGTGTGCCGTGACGGCTACTCTGGGTAACGGAGTTCGCGGGAGCGAAGAAGGGGCGAAAGCGATGCGGGCGGCACGACCGATGATCGTGCTCGTTGGGGTTCTGGTGATGACGGTGTTCGCGCCGCTCGGATGGAACCAAGCGGGCGCCGACACACAGAACTCCACGTTCACGTTCGTGAAGGTGCTGTGCGCGGACTTCGGCGCGATCCCCGGGAACCGATTCGAACCCGACGGCGTCTCCGCGCGCCCCGCAGGCACGACGCTCGGGGAGTCGATCGCGGAAGCCGAGGTCTCGGCCGATGAGCCGACTCCCGAAGGATGTGTGAAGGCCGAAGGGTGGCAGTTCCTCGTCGGCGGCGAGAGCGACATGGTCGAGAACCCGCCGGGCCGTCAGGTCAGCCCCACCCCCCCGTCCGAGAGCCTGACCTGGGCAGTCACCGGCCCCACTGACGCCGAGGGCAAGGTCGCCATCCCCCTGACCTCGAAGCAACAAGCGCTGCTGCAGCAGGGCGGGCTGCGCCTGAGCGAGCTGCAGCAAGAGGGCTTCGCGTTCGGCACGTTGCGCTGCGGCCTCGACAACCGCAACGGCGACAACGCCGAGCACATGGGCGCGGGTCCCACCGTGTGTGTCGCCTACAACGTCGGCGCTCCCGTGAAGGTCACGAAGCACGTCGAGGGGTCGATCCCCCAGGGCCCGTTCGAGATGACGCTCGAATGCGGCAACGCGTCATCGACGTTCACGCTCGACGCTGACGCTTCCACGACCTTGTGGATGCCCTATGACACCGATTGCTCGCTCATCGAGACCAACGACGGCGGTGCGGACAGCGTGTCGTTCGCCATCAACGGTGAGGACGCACCGTCGGGCGAACGAAGGCGAAGAAGGCGAGGAGGGCCGCGGTCCTCGAGTTCACCACGCCCGACCTCGACGTCGAGCTCAATGGCGTGCCGGAGACCAACATCGAGGTCACGAACATCGGCGCCTCGGCCGATGTCTCGGTGACGAAGGAGGGCAGCCCCGCAACAGTGGCGCAGGGCGCGCCCGTGTCGTTCGTCGTCACGGTGACGAACGGCAGTGACGGCGACGCGGCCGAAGGGGTCGTGCTCACCGACGACCTTCCGGCCGGACTCACGTGGAGTCTCCCGGAGCCCGTCGTCGATGATGGCGAAGGCGACGTCCCCGAGTCAGAAGTCGTAGAAGTCGAACAAGTCGTCAGAGGTCGAAGAAGTCGCAGCACCCGACGCGCCGGCGTGTGCGATCGACGCGAACACGCTGCGATGCGACATCGGCACCCTCGAGCCGGGCGCGTCATTCACCGTGACGGTCACCTCGAGCGCGACGGTGCGGTGCGGCGTGATCACGAACGAGCACGCAACGGTCACCTCTGACACCCCGGATCCGGACGGGGACAACAACGCGGCGTCGGCGTCGGTCGGTGTCACGTGCCCCCCGCCCCCGCCGCCGGTCACGCGGACCGTCGACGACACGACGACCACCTCGACGACCACCACCACCACGACGATCCCGCGCAGCATCGAGCGGGTTCCCCCGCCCCCGCCGCCACCGCCTCCCGAGCTGCCGCCGCCGCCTCCCGAGGTGCTGGCTGCCCCCGTCGTCCGAGCCTTTGTGCCGCCGCCCGAGCTCCCGCCGCCCCCGCCGGAGGTGCTGCCTCCTCCGCCTCCCCGACCGACCCGTTCCGCGCCGGTGCCCGAGGCTCCGCCCGTCGTGGTGTTGCGCACGGTGAACCCGTCGGCGACGCCGGGTGGGGTGCTCGGCGTGACCGGCGAGGGCTGCGACCCGAACGCCGACATCGAGTTCACCATCGACGGTGAGGTGGTCGGCACCGCGACCGCGAACGCCGACGGCACGTTCCAATCCGACCTCAAGCTCCCCGTGCTCGACATCGGACGCTCGGTGCTGCACGCTGAATGCGGTGGCGCGACCGATACGAACTTCGACGTGGTGCTCACCACCAGCTCGGTGCCGGCGGGTTCGTTGGGCATAGGCATCATGTTCTTGTCGATCCTCGCCGTCATCGCTTTCGCTCATCCGCTCGCCGCTGCCAAGAAGGGCTGAGGAATGCGCACCCCGACTGCTCGCCGCGTCGTCCTCGCGCTCACCGCGATCGTCGTTGCGCTGATCTCGAGCCTGGGCTTTGCGTCCGTCGCGTCCGCTGAAGACTCGGTGAGCTTCGTCATGACGATCGACGGGAAGGACGTCTCAGAGTCGTCAGGATCCGATCCGATCGAGATCGACGGCGAGGTGCCCGTCGAGGTCACGATCGAGAACATCTCCGACGAGACGGTGACCGTGCAGGCGATCCGGCTCATCGGGCGGTCGATCGGGGCAACGGTCTTCTCGAGTGAGATCGCGATCGGGGCACAGATCGATCCGGGCGAGAGCGAGGCGCGCAGGATCGAGCTCGACCTCCGCGGCATCACCGATCAGGCCAACGGGCTTTTCGAGGGCGAAGTGCAGATGCTCGACCCCGATCGCAACGTCATGGCCTCGCAGGATGTGGTGTGGGACGTGAAGGGCTCGATGACATCGCTCTTCGGCCTCTTCGCCGTCATGTTGCTGGTAGTGACGATCATCCTCACCGCGTTCTCATTCCGCGATCTCGCGACGGGTCGCCTGTCGAAGAACCGGTGGTGGAGAGGCGTGCGGTTCGCGTTGGTCGGCCTCGCCATCGGGGTGACGATCCTCGTCTGGCTGTCGGTGCTGCGACTGGTCGCCCCCACCGCCGTGATCGCGTACCCCTTGCTGCTCGTGCTCGGCATTGCCGGCTTCGTGCTCGGGTCGTTCTCGCCTGATCCCACCCGGGGCCTCGAGGACGAAGACGACGACGAGGACGAGGAGGAGTTCCAGCGCACCACTGCCCGGATGGACGCTGCGTCGAGCGACACCTCGGTCACGACCCCGGACCCGGCAGTCACGATTCCGGGAAATCAGGAGCGGTGACGACCGAGACCGACCTCGACAAGGTCGCGCACGCCCTTCCCGCATACGACATCGGCAACGAGCTCGGTCGCGGGGCGATGGGCGTCGTGATCTCCGGGCAGCACCGCCAGCTCGGACGGCCGGTTGCCATCAAGCAGCTGCCACTCGGCTTCGGGCAGGACCCCACGGTGAAGGTGCGCTTCGTGCAGGAAGCGCGGCTGCTGGCTTCACTCGACCACCCGCACATCGTCCCGGTCTTCGACTTCGTCGACCAGGACGGGCTGTGTCTGCTCGTGATGGAGATGCTGACCGGGGGCACGGTCTGGTCGAAGTTCACGACGACCGGCCTCACGAACGCCGAGTCGTGCGGCATCGTGATGGCCACCGCCGGGGCGCTGCAGGCCGCGCACGCTCGCGGCATCCTCCACCGCGACATCAAGCCCGAGAACCTCATGTTCTCCGGTTCGGGTGCACTGAAGGTCACGGACTTCGGCATCGCGGCGGTCGTCGGCGGCGACCAGACACTCGCCAACGAGAACGGCGAGGTCATCGGCACACCCGCCTACATGGCGCCAGAGCAGGCTCTCGGTCAGGCACTCAGCCCCGCCACCGACGTGTTCGCCGCCGGGGTGCTGCTGTACGAGCTGCTCACTGGCCAGCTTCCGTACCCGAGCGACGGCGGGCCTGTCGAGGTGCTCCAGCGGCATGCCTACGACGAGCCGATCGCGATCGGCGACGTCGCCCCCGCGATGCCTCCCGCACTCGCCGCAGTGGTGATGAAGGCGCTCGCGCGCCGGCCGGAGGACCGCTACGCGACAGCCGAGGAGTTCGGCGTCGCGCTCGCCGAGGCGGCGACGAACGCATGGCAACCCGGCTGGCTGAACCCGACCACCGGTCGCCTCAGCTTCGGCACCGACCCGCTCGGCGCGGCGGCGCAGCGCGGCACAATCGCCGGCGCCGGCACGGCGGCGGGGGCCACCCTCGTGCCCGGCACCGAGCAGGCGCCAACGGCGAGCCCGACACCGACCGTGGTGGTCGGCAGCGCGGGTGGGGAGGGTCGTCGGGGAGCGGCGCTCGACTCCGAGGCGAGGCCGGACAACTTCGTCAACGCCGGTCGCGTCATCGCGGGCAAACGCCCCCTGGTCCCCTATCTCATCGGGCTCGTCGCGATCGCGCTGTCGGCTCTCGCGTTGATCGCCTGGCCGGAGAAAGAGCTCCCCGTAGGGCAGCCTCCCCCGACGCTCACCATCAACGGAGTGATCCCGGGGGAGGAGACGCCGAAGCTCGACTTGCAAGAGCCGGTCGTGATCAAGCTCGTCCGTCCCGACGGGATTCCTCCCGTGGAGACGACGAAAGCGACGCTCAGCCTGCTCGGCCGGTCGGTGTTCACGGCAGAAGCGCCCATCGAGCCGACTCCCGATGGTGCCATCACCATGAGCTACGACCTGAGCGCGGCTCGATTCGTCGCTGCCGGCCCAACCGATCTCGCCATCACCGCAGTCACCCAGGGGACCGCAGAAGATCCGACGCTCGGCGAGGCTCGAATCCGCACGAAGCAACCGCTGCTCACCGCGCCGACGATCGGAGCGATCCTCCTCGCGCTCTACGCGATCTTCACTTTGGAGGCGACGAACCGCGGCTTGGCTCGCCGCAAGAAGCGCAGCATCGGAAGCATCCTTGGCGCCGCGGTGCTCGGCGTGCTGCTCGCGGCATCGTTCGCGGTGCTGGTGTGGGGGCTTCTCGGCCGTGTGCCTCAACCGGCGGGCGTGGGCGTCGCCTTCGTCCTCGGCGCAATCGGTGGCCTGGGCATCGCAATCGGCGGAGTGCGACGGGGACGGCGCCGTCGGGCGGAGCGGGCGCAGGCGCGTGCTGCCGCTCGGGCAACGAGCGCGCGGGCGCCCGTCTGACGCTGATGCTGCTCGGGGCTCAGACGCCCCAGCGACTCTGACCGAACCGGTACCCCACCGAGCGCACGGTCTGGATCAGGTTGGCGTGCTCCTCGCCGAGCTTGGCTCGCAGCCGTCGGATGTGCACGTCGACCGTGCGGGCGCCGCCGTAGTACTCGTAGCCCCAGACTCGTGACAACAACGTCTCGCGGGTGAACACCTTGCCGGGGTAGGAGGCGAGGAACTTCAGCAGCTCGTACTCCATGTACGTGAGGTCGAGTGGCCGGCCCGAGATCGCTGCTTGGTAAGTCTCGAGGTTCAGCACGAGCACGCCGTACTCGATCAGCTCGGGACGGGTGCCGCCTCCGCTCCGCCAGAACAGGTGCTTCAGGCGCGCCTCGAGCTCGTGCGCACTCGCAGGTGTGACGCAGAAGTCGTCGAACAGGTCTTCTCGCAGCTCGAGGTCGCCGAGATGTTGCGCGGGCACGAGCAGCAGCAGCGGCTCGAGCGGGATGTCGCGCTTGCGCAGCACCCGGCACAGCGAGAACGCGGCTTCGGCGTCACCGCTGGCATCGATGACGGCGCCCGCCCAGCCATCCTCTGGCTCCATGCGGCTCACCATCTCGATCGATGTCGCCGCCTTCCACGGATAGCCGGCCCCGTCGAGGGTCTGCGTCAGCACGCTGTTGGGTGGGTCCGGGAACAGGACGAGCGGCTCCATCGACTCCCCTTCTACAGGTTCCGGAGGTACCGGTCGAGCTCGAACTGGGTCACCTGCGTCTTGTACCCGAGCCACTCCTGGCGCTTGTTGCGCAAGAACCACTCGAAGATGTGCTCGCCCAGGGCCTCGGCGACGAGCTCGGACCGAGCCATCGTGTCGAGTGCCTCGGCCAGCGACTGCGGCAGCTGGGCGATGCCCTCGGCAGAGCGCTCCTCATCGGTGAGCTCGAACACGTTGGACGACGCCTCGCTCGGCAAGTCGTATCCCTGCTCGATCCCCTTCAATCCCGCGGCGAGCATCACCGAGAACGCGAGGTAGGGGTTCGCCGCAGGGTCGGGGGCGCGGTACTCGATGCGGGTCGAGGCCGCTTTGCCCGACTTGGTGATCGGGATGCGTACCAGAGCGGTGCGGTTGTTGCGGGCCCACGCCACGTACACCGGCGCCTCGAAACCGGGAATCAGTCGCTTGTAAGAGTTCACGGTCGGGTTGGTGATCGCGGTGATCTCGCGCCCGTGCACCAAAAGGCCGGCGATGAATGCCCGCGCGATCTTCGACAGCTTCAACGGATCGCCGCCCTCGAAGAACGCGTTCTCGTCACCCTCGAAGAGCGACATGTGCGTGTGCATGCCCGAGCCCTGCACGCCTTCGAGCGGCTTCGGCATGAACGTCGCGTAGACGCCTTGCGAGGCGGCCGCTTCACGCACGACGAGGCGGAACGTCATCACGTTGTCGGCCATCGACAGCGCGTCGGTGTGCCGCAGGTCGATCTCGTGCTGGCTCGGGCTGTCTTCGTGGAACGAGTACTCGACCGGGATGCCCATCGTCTCGAGTGTCTGCACAGTGCGCTTGCGAAGATCGCCGGCGACGTCGGCCGTGGTGAGGTCGAAGTAGGAGCCGTTGTCGAGCACCTTCAGCGGCTTCGACGGGTCGCCCTCGGCGAAGTAGAAGAACTCCATCTCGGGCGACACGTAGAACGAGAAGCCGCGCTCGCGAGCTCGGTCGAGGTTCCGTTTCAGGACCTGGCGGGGATCGCCCTCGAACGGTGAGCCGTCGAGGTTGGCGATGTCGCAGAACATGCGGGCGGCCGGAGCGTCCGGATCGACCCACGGCAGCAGCTCGAAGCTGTTCGGATCCGGCCGAGCGAGCACGTCGCTCTCCTGGACCCGAGAGAAGCCGTCGATCGAGGATCCGTCGAAGGTCATCCCCTCGGCAAAGGCGTTCTCGAGCTCGGCCGGGGTGATGGCGAAGGACTTCAGCTGGCCCAGGACATCGGTGAACCAGAGCCAGATGAACCGGACTCCCCGCTCCTCCACCGTCCGCAGCACATAGTCCTGCTGGCGTTCCATCCCGATAGTTTCGCCCCCCGGACTGGCGGTAATCGAACCCCAGCGGCTAGTTCATAGGCCGTTCACAATCAGGCAACGGCCGAGAAATGGCTGCCCGCAATCGTTGCAGCCGCCACTACATCTTCAGGAGGAACTTCGTGGAGCAGCGCACGTCAGGCGAGGTGCTCTCGCTGGTGCAGAGCGAAGGGTGCGACTTCGTCGACCTGCGGTTCTGCGACCTGCCCGGCATCATGCAGCACGTCACCATTCCCGCCGATGTGCTCAGCGAGGGCACGTTCGAAGAGGGCCATGGCTTCGACGGCTCGTCGATCCGAGGGTTCCAGGAGATCCAAGAGTCGGACATGATCCTGATTCCCGATCCGGGGACCGCGTACATCGATCCGTTCATGCAGCACAAGACGTTGGTGATCCACTGCTTCGTCGCCGACCCCGTCACCGGGGAGAGCTACAGCCGCGACCCGCGCTACATCGCGTCGAAGGCAGAGGCGTACATGGCGTCGACGGGCATCGCCGATCAGGCCTTCTTCGGTCCCGAGCCCGAGTTCTTCATCTTCGACGACGTGCGCTTCGACTATCAGCCGAACTCGGCGATGCACTTCGTCGACTCGATCGAGGGCATCTGGAACACCGGCAAGGACGAAGGTCCGAACCTCGGTTACAAGCCGCGCACGAAGCAGGGCTACTTCCCCGTTCCACCGATGGACCACTACCAGGACCTGCGCTCCGAGATGGCGTCAAAGCTGAGGCAGGTGGGCATCGACGTCGAGCTGCATCACCATGAGGTGGCCACAGCCGGTCAGGGCGAGATCGGAACGAAGTTCAACACGCTGCTCGCGATGGGCGACCAGCTGATGACGTTCAAGTACATCCTCAAGCGCACCGCCCACGCTGCGGGCAAGACGCTCACGTTCATGCCGAAGCCCATCTTCCAGGACAACGGATCCGGCATGCACACGCACCAGTCGCTGTGGAAGGACGGCAACCCGCTGTTCTTCTCCGAGACCGGATACGCGGGGCTCTCCGACATCGCCCGCTGGTACATCGGCGGCCTCCTGCATCACGCGCCAGCGATCCTGGCGTTCGCGGCGCCGACGACGAACTCGTACAAGCGGCTCGTGCCCGGCTACGAGGCGCCGGTGAACCTGGTGTACTCGCAGCGCAACCGGTCGGCGGCATGCCGCATCCCGCTCGCGCAGAAGAGCCCGAAGGCCAAGCGGGTCGAGTTCCGCTGCCCCGACGCGTCGTCGAACGCGTACCTCGCGTTCTCGGCGATGCTCATGGCCGGCCTCGACGGCGTGCAGAACCGCATCGAGCCCCCGCCTCCCGTCGACAAGGACCTCTACGACCTGCCGCCGGAGGAGCTCGCCAAGGTGCCGCAGGTGCCGGCCTCACTCGACGAGTCGCTGAAGGCGCTCGAGGAAGATCAGGCGTTCCTCACCGCCGGCGGCGTGTTCACGAGTGACCTCATCGAGACGCACATCGAGTACAAGCGCGTGAACGAGATCGACGCGTTGCGGCTCCGCCCGCACCCGTTCGAGTTCGCGCTCTACTACGACATCTAGTCCGCACACCCGACCCCTCTGCGGCTCGACTCGTACGCCTGGCCCGCTCCGGGCGGGCGTGGCGTACGAGTTCAGGACTTGGGATCGTCGAGGTGGTCGAGCACCCAGGCGGCAACGGCCTCAGCCGTCTCCTCGGGTGTGCGGTCGCTCGTGTCGACGCGCGTCGGCGATGTTGTCGCGCAGCCAGCGTCCGAACTGGGTCTGCTCGTCGATGTCACGGCTCCGCCACGGCGGGCGGGCTTCGATCCGCTCGACGGCGAGCTTCGTCTGAGCAATCCAGAAGCAGGAAGTCGATGTCGCCCACCCAGCGCCGGGCGGGCAGCTCGTCCAGGTGTTCAGGGATGAGCGGCCCGAGCAACACGGTCGGCAGTTCCGACTGCGCGACTCCGTGGGCAACTGCGAGCCACGCGTCGCGAAAGGCTGGCCAAGCGATCTGTTGGCCGCCGCTCAATTCACCCGCCGAGTCGAGCAGCCAATCCACATCGAACGTGACGCAGCGACCGGCCAGCAGTTTCGCCAGAGGCCCGAACACTGCCGTCTTGCCGGCGCCGGACGCGCCGGTGACCACGAACAACGGCTGGATGGATGCCGCCTCGTCGCGTCGACCGCACGTCGGGCAACGCGCCACGCCACCAACCGGCTCCATGACTGTCGGCTCGTCGCACGACTGGCAGTAGTGCACCCGACGAGCATGGCCGACCGTCCGGCGAATCAGCGCCGTGGCGTGACTACGTGCGGTGCATTTGCTACGCGACGGCGATCCGAAGGTCCTCGACGACGCGTTCGCTCTCAAATTGCTCGGTTGGTCCGAGGACGATGTCCTCGCGCTCTTATTCCCGAGAGCTTCTCGACCGCAGGCTGGGTTACGCGCGCTCGCGTCGCTGAAGATCTCGTTGTCGCTGGGTACGAGCGAGGAGCGCGTCAGTACGTGCAGTTGGGAGCAGGCCTCGACTCGTTCGCGCTGCGGCGAGCGGACGTGTTCGGGGATCTCGTTGTGTTCGAAATCGACGATCCTCCGATGCAGCGAATGGAAACGCCGTCGTATCGAAGAACTCGATCTAGAGCTTCCAATCGACGCTGCGCTTTGTGCCGTGCGACTTTGAGTCCGAATCGCTCGCGGCTGTACTCGCCGATGCGGGCTTCGACCCGACAGAGACCGCCATCGTGTCTTGGCTCGGCGTGACGCAGTATCTGACACGCGACGCGATCGATGAAACCCTCGGGTGGCTCGCGAGCCTGCCGACTGGCTCGTGCGAACGGGGTGGCCATCCACCAGCTGTGACCCTCGGGATCCTTCACGCCGTACTCACGCTGGCCGTAGTCCTGATCGGTCGGCTCGCTGAGGATCGTCGCGCCTGCGGCCTTCCGCGTGCTCGAAGTGGGCGTCGACGTCGTCAACCAGCACGACGATTCCACCCGTCTGCCGCGTTCGCTTGGTTCGGGGTCGACAGGCCAGCAGGCGGCCGCGTGCAGCCAGATGCGGCGGTCGCCGAGCTGCACTTCACCGTGGATCACAGTGCCGCTGCCGTCCTCGATGACGCCGGCCGAAGTGAAGCCGAGCACCTTTACGAGCCAGTCGTGCGCAGCTCGGATGTCTTCGTACGGAACGACGGGGATGATGTCGGTCATGCGCTGAGCGTAAGAGGCTCGTCGCCCGCGAGTCTTGGACGAATGTCGGCCAGGAGCTCACCGGGGGTGCAGCCAGCGAGGACGCGGACGTCGCGGTTGAAGTGCGACTGGTCGGCGTAGCCGGACTCGGCAGCGATCTGTGCGAGCGACGCCGGCGCCGCCGTCATCCGGTCGATCGCGGTTCGGAAGCGGGCGATGCGGGCGACCGTCTTCGGCGGCACCCCGATCTCCCGCCGAAAGCGGTCGACGAGGCGACCGCGCGACCAGCCGACCTCGTCCAGCGAGGGCCGCGATGCGAGTGTCGGGACGAGCGGTCAGACGCTCGGTGCGCCCACTCGCACCTCGGCCGACATGCGCGGGCCGACCCGCATGGCCGCGCCGAGCTCCTCCTCGCGCGACACGCAGCGACGGAGTCTCGAGAAGTCGGTTGAGCAGCCGGTCGACGTGGACGGTGTCGAGCTCGTCGACCTCGACGACCCGGTTCGTGAGCTCGTCCATCGGCGCGCCCACCAGGGCGTACGCCGCGTCGACGCTGAGGTCGATCTGCACGCCGTCCGCGATTCCGTCGTGCTCGGTGACGGCCGGCTCGTCCCACATCCCGATGAAGAACGACGAGAACGTCTTGTCGTTGACCCGCATCGTCGGGCCGAAGCTGAGGACGAGCGACATGCCTCCGGTGGGCACCTCTCGCCGGTGGACGACGTCGCTGCCACGCTCCTGGTACGCCACGAACCGCCGGATCACGCCGCCATCCTGCCCTCAGGCGACGAAGGCGGCGAGCGCCTTCAGGTACCTCTCGGTCATTCGCGACTGCACGAGCCGCGCGACCGGTCCGCCGAGGCGGGTCAGAAGAGACGCCGGACGCGACACTGCGACGACGTCGAAGTGCACCTTGCCGTCGACTCGGCGGACGAGAAACGACTCCTCGCCCTCCTCGGGATGTCCCGCCAGAGTCCCGTACCCGAAGCCGAACACCTCTGGATTCGTCGATGACGATAGACGACGCGGCACGGAGCGACCATCGCGCAACCCGGTACTCCAAGTGTGTCACCAGCACGGTCGTACCTTCGAGGATCGGCGCGTCCGGGGGAACGACGTGCGCTCCCGCGCCTCGATGGGCCACCCACAGTCGCAAGCCCGCCACCGCACGACTCCACGTGTCCTCGCCGGCGCCGAGCACTGCACGGAGCGACGTGTCGACTCGGTACTCCGGACGAGCGCTCCAGCCGCTAGTCATGCCGAGTGCGGAGTACGAGTAGTCAGCTCTCCTCGCGTCGCTCAACGACGGTGGCGAGCTTTTCGTCGGTCGGCCGCCCCCACAGGATCGGCACGTCAGCCGGCGCCCTCGAGTCGAGCGAAGCACGCTTCCGCGTCAGCGCGTCGCTCGATCAGGAACTGCTCGTGCCGGGCGATGCGCCCGTCTCGAAGTGCCGGTCACGATCCAGGCGTCCTGATCGAAGTACCCGCCCTCTCGCCGGCCGCTGCATCCGGAATACGCGTCAGGAAGCCCCACCGCTCCCCGAAGGCGACCTCCAGGGCCCGCACTCGGGCGTCGTCAGTCATCTCGAACAGGGACTGGCAGTAAGCGAGGTACTCCGCTGTCGTGAACGATGCCCAGCCCCCGGGCGCATGGTCCAGGAACACGCAGTCCGCGTGGAACCATGCGCCGCAGCGGTCGAGGTCGTCGGTGTTGTAGACGGCGACCGAACTCGACGAGTGGCCGAAGCACGTCGCCCTCGAGCGCGAGCGCCCGGGCGTCGAGCTCGGCCCACGCCGCGTCCTCGTCCTCTGCGTCGAACGAGACGGCCAGCTCCAGCAGCTCGCCGGTCTCGTCGACCTGGTGCACGGTGAGGTCCTCGATGACGGCGCGACTCCGGTGCACGAAACTGCTGACGAAGAAGCGACGAGGCGTTCACCGCGAGTCGCGACTCGCCTCGCCTGTGAGGATGAGGCCCTCCGTTCCAGCAAGGAGCCGCGCACTCTCGAACGCCGACTCGCCGCTCATCCTCATGCCGACGAGTCGCCGCCGGTCGTCCACGCACGCTGCCCGGCGCGAACAGCCGCGTGGCCCCCTCTGTATCGCCAGACGAGACCGCTGCATCAAATCGCTCGGCGTGCCTCGACGCCGCGTTCGGGGCGAGGCCCGCGTCGGGGACTGGTGAGGAAGCGAGTCTCTCGAAGCACGCTTCCGCCTCGGCACGCGCTGCTCGAGTGGGAACTGTTCGACGTGTACGACGAGTCCGTCGCGAAACTTCGACGCACGCCACCATTCGAGCTCGAACACGTTGCCCACGGCCTCGCCCGTCACACGAAGGCGGAAGAGGAGCCCGCTGTCGGAAAGGCGCGGAACCTCCACGAGACGGACCGTGAAGTTCTCGGCCAGCTCCTCCGTTGCCTTCACCAGGTCGAGATAGCCGGGTGTGTTCAGCACCCCCCAGCTGGCCGGCGTGTGATCGATGAACGTCGCATCGGGATGCAATGCGGGCTCACCGACGCCGGCGAGGTTTGCGACCAGGCGCCGCAGTGGACCGGCGGCGCCGCCGGCGATGACGACGGCACGCTCGTCGAGCTCCGCGAACGCCGCGTCCTCGTCGTCGACGTCGAAGATCACCCCGCGCTGCACCAGTCGCCCGTCGGCAGTCACCTCGTGGAGCGCCAGCATGCTCGAGCCTGGGTCAGCGGGTGGCGATACTCCTGGCGGGCGAGCACGAGCCGATCGCCTCGAGTCGCGAGCAGCCCGCAATGGATCTCGAGGTCGCGCCGACCGGCCAGCCATTGCGCGTTGAGCGTCGTCTCGTGAGCATCGATGGTTCGACACCGACCAGCTCGACGGCGATCGATCGTCACGACGTCGGGCGTACTGAGCCCGGCGAGTTCATCCGCGTCGCCCTCGCGTGATCGCCTCGCACCACCGCTCTAGGTGCCGGGACGCCGAGTTCGGAGACGGTCCGTTCTGTCCACGAGCGAGCTCGCCGAAGCGGGCCACAGCCTCGGCCCGGGCGTCCGCTGAGAACAGCTCGAGCCGCTGCAGCCGACCATCACGGATCATCCCCACCGACCAGCGCTCGCTCTCGAAAGGGCCACCATCGGCCGTGAGCCCGGTCGTGCGGAGACGCGAGACGCCCCCCGACGCCGTTGCTATCGGGATCTCGATGATGCGGAGCTTGGTCGACGTCGTGAGTGCGAGGAGCGATGTCGTTCGCTCGAGGAACTCCTCCACGCCGTGAGCGCCGAACAGTGCTGGGCGGTGATCGACGATGACGGCGTCCGGAAGACAGCACTCACGAAGGAGTGCCACGTCTCCGTTGCCGTACGCGGCAGTGATCGGTCAAGGTATGCAGCACTCCCGAGCCGAGGAGCTCGATGGCGCGGCGGTCGAGCTCCGCGTACGCAGCGTCCTCATCGTCGGCGTCGAAGATCACCCCACTCGTCATCGAGCGCGCCGTCGGCCGACACCTCGTGCACCGCAAGCGCCTCCGCCGACCAGAGGGGATGCACGAAAGCCAGGTGGACCAGGGCGAGTCGATCTCCGCGCGTCGCGATCGACTCGCTTTGCGCGACGAGAGCGGGGTTCGCCGCGACGGCCGCGGCGTTGGAGACCGCCACGTTCGCGTGCATCTCGTAGCGAAGACCCCGGCGCCGGTCATCGACATCCATGTCCTGCACACACATCGCCGCCACGGCTGCGGCGTTGCCCTCGGACATCGCTGCGACCCACTTCGTCCGTCAGTTCGCGTCGCTGCGTTCGGCGCCGGCCCGGACCCACCTGACGCGCCCAGGCTGGCCTCCGCGTCAGCCCGCCCCTCGGGCGAAAACAGCTCGAGCCGTCCCAGCCGACCCTCATCGAAGACACCCGATGCCCAGCTCTCGTTCTCGAAGACGCCCCCGTCCATACGGCCGGTCGTGCGCATCCGGAAGACGGTTGCTCGTGGCGTCGTCGACAGCGACCTCGACGATTCGGAGTGCGGTTGACTCCGCCGAGCGCGAAGAGCTCTGACGCCAGGTCGACGAACTCGTCGCGGGTGGCGGCAGCCGAACCGAGCAGGCC
The DNA here is from genome assembly GCA_963747215.1 of uncultured Acidimicrobiales bacterium. Lineage (GTDB taxonomy): Bacteria > Actinomycetota > Acidimicrobiia > Acidimicrobiales > DATKAS01 > DATKAS01. The sequence continues at coordinate 573,694 of CAVVET010000001.1, read as the reverse complement.
GGTGGTCGACGACGACCGCATCCGGAGTGAAGCAGTCACGGAGGCGTTCGACGTCGCCGGTGCCGTACGCAGCGGCCCACGAGGCAACCACCCTGAACGCCGCCCATTGCTCACCGCCGAGAGCGATCGCACGCTCGTCGAGTTCCGCGTACGCAGCGTCCTCTTGCTCCGGCTCGAAGATGACAGCCCGCACGAGGTGGTGTCCGGTCTCGTCGGTCTCGGCGACGTTGAGCATCTCGACGCGGTTGCGGCGTCCGATGTAGCTGAGGCGCCCGAGCGCCAGACGCTCCCCACGGGTCGCCAACGGACTCGCACCGGATGTCGACACCAGCTCGCGGCAGGATCAGCATCATGTCCGCCACGTGAGCCGCTCGCCCCTCGACTACGGCTCTGGAGTGACGGTCGACGATCTTCGATCACGATGTCCGGTGCGGAGACCGCCGCGATCGCATTCTCGTCGGCGCGGCGCCATCGCCTCGCGCCAGGGCCCCTCCATGAACCGGGTCGTCGCGGTCGGAGTGGGCGCGGACGCTGACGGGGCCGCCGCCGTGAGCTCGTCCACGAGCGCGAGCGCCTCGTCGAGCTGCTCGGGCGCGTAGATGTCCGACCGGATGACCAGCCCGTCCTGCCCGAACTGCTGCACGATGACCGTCGGTCGGGTGAAGACGCCACCGTTCCCGGGTGCCCGACACGTCGAATCTGAGTGACCGCGAGCTCAGCAGTGAGCGCGTAGACGTCGACGAGCTCGCCGCTGCAAGTCGTCCACGAGCGCCGCGAGCGCCGTCGCTTGCTCGGCCAGACGGCGGCGCGGCCGTGCAAGGTCCCCCAACCTGCGGGCCGGTGGTCGACGACGACTGTGTCCAGTGCGTGATACGCGCGCCTGCCAGTCGCTCCCGAACGCGGTCGGCGACAGCCAGAACTCCCGAGTGGCAAGGGCCCGCTCTCGCTCGGCGCCGTCGAGCTCATCGTCGGCCCACAGCTCGACCAGGAGCACCATGGCGGGGCTGAGCTGATCGTCGGCGAACCGGTGCATCTGCGCGACAACCGGCCGTCCTCGTCGGTCTGCGTCACACAGATGCTGCGGTAGTCGATCGGCCCTTCGGGCGCCGTCTCGGGCCAGGTCTGGACGACGCGATGCACCGCATGTCGCGCACCGAGCGTCGCGATCGGCTCGATCGCGTGACGCACCCCCGCAGCGTAGAACTCGTCACGCACCTCGGGCGCAGTGCGTCCGGTTCGATCGCGGTTCGGAGACTCGTGGTTCTCCGTGTGGAGGCCGGGCGCGTGCGAGCCGCTCGACCGCCGTCGGTGTCGCCAGCGTGCATCGCGGCGACCCACGCCTCGAAGTTCGCCGTCGCGAGATTGGGGAGGACCCGACGGCGAGCGGCGGGGGCTCAGCCGCGCGCCTTGTCCGGTGCTGCGACGACCGCAGCAGTCGTCGGCGCATTCCCCGCCAGGCGCATGCCGACCAGTGATCCCTTCGCTTCGTAGAGATCTCGCGCCCGTGCCGCCTCTGCGGCCGCTTCGGCCTCTCGGCCGGCGGCGGCGAGCACCCGCGAGAGCGCGAGGCGGGCATCCGCGTGGTCGAGCAACGCGTCAGTGCCCGCCGCGATCTCGACGGCCTGGCGCGCGAGGCGCTCGGCCTCGACAACACCGCCCCGCCGGGCGAGCACCTCGGCTCGTACACAAAGCAAGCCGATCGTCGCCTTGAGGTCGTCTCCACCCACTGCGGGGTCCGCGAGAGCCGCCGCCTCGTCGAGACGATCGAGCTCGAGGAGCGCACGGGCGAGCAGCGCCGTCGCCCGCGCCGCTCCGACGCGGGAGCCGAGATCGTTGAAGCCGTCGCGGGCCGTGCGGAGGTGCGGCTCGGCGGCCACGGGATCGCCGGCGAGGAGCTCCACGATCCCTGCGTGGGTCTCGACTTCGAGAAGGCCGAGTGGCTGCCCGAGGTCGACGAAGGTGCCCCGCGCCGACTCGATCATCCGGCGAGACGCCTCGGGCCGGTCGCGCAGGGCCTCCAGCACCGCCTGGGCGCGAAGGGCGTGGGCCTCGACGTGCGGCGCCCACGACGTGATCCGCAACACGCGGATGACGTCCAGGCATCGCCCGCTCGCGCGCGCCACAGGCGACGGGTCCCCACAGCGCGGCGAGCGGAGCGATCGCGAGGACGGCGTTCGCGCGCCGGCGATCATCGCTCCGCCGAGCGGCTGCGAGCGCGCGGTCGAGCGCGGTCTCGCACGCTGCCACCTGACCCAGCGCCGCCATCGCAGTGGCATGGATGAGCTCGGAATGGGCGACGCCGGTGTCGTCGCCGTTGGCCGCGAACACCTGAGCCGCACGTGACGTTCGCTCGGCGACGGAACGCAGTGCCTCTGGAGAGCGCTGGGTCTCGATCTGTGCGTCGAACAGCTCGGCGACCGCGGCTTCGTGATCCGTCGTCGCGGAGGCGGCGAGCTCTGCCACCGCGAGCGCCGCTGCTTCGGTGTCGCCGCACGCGATCAGCGCGTCGCAATGTCCGCGCAGCAGGCTCCGCCTGCGGGGATCGTCGACGGGGACCAACAGGAGCGCTCTGCTCAGGAGGCTCGCCGCGCTCGCGACGTCGTCACGGTCCAACGCCCGCTTCGCCGCGTTCGCGAGGTGGGTGCTGGCGCGCTCGGCGAGGCGGCCGGTCTCCTCCTCGTAGAGCTGGCCGAGCTCGACCCGGAAGCCGTGCGCTTGCTCGAGATGCCAGCCGAGCGCCTCGTCCTGCTCGGAGACCGATTCCGCAACGGACTCGAGCCATGTCGAGTATCGGGCATGGAGGTCAGCGCGCACCTCCTTGAGGATGCGGCGATAGGCGGCGTCTCGGATCAGCGCGTGATGGAACCTGTAGAGGCGGTCGTTGGCCCACCACGTGCTCTCGGCGTCGATGAGCTCGCGCCGACGGAGTGCGTCGAGATGCGTGTCGAGGTCCGCCGCCACGTCCTCAGGAAGCAGCACGAGCAGTGCACCGCGGGGAAAGTGACGGCCGATGACCGATGCCGTCTCGAGCAGCGTGCGCTCCGCAGGTCGCAGCTGCTCGATACGGGCCGCCAGCGCCGCGTGGATCGTCGCGGGCAGCTCGATGCCTCCCTCGTCGACGGTTGCTCTCCACCGTCCGTCGATCTTGCGCAGCACACCGTCGTCGACGAGTAGGCGGAGCAGCTCGCGGAGGAAGAGCGGATTGCCCTCGCTCGCTTCGAGCGCTCGCCCCAGGAGGCCCGCTGGGGAGCTCATCGGTCGCGAGCAGATCGAGTGCCAAGCTTCGACCGGCGGAGTCGTCGAGTGCACCCAGCACGACGACCGCTGTCGACGGCCCGCCCGCCTCGACCAAGCGTTGGCCGGCGGTCACGCAGCTCGGGCCGGGCCAACGCCAGCACCAGCATCGGGCCGCCGCGCCCACTCTGCGATGTGCTCGACCAAGTCGAGGAGTGCCGGCTCGGCCCAATGCACGTCATCGACGATCAGCACGACTGGGCGCTCTTGGGCAAGCGCCTCGAACAGTCGGCGTACCGCCCAGAAGAGCTGTTCGGCCGATCCCGCTGCGGATCCGACGACGAGCGCGGCGACGGTCGCGGCAACCCGATCGGACGTCGTCGCCGAGTGCGAACATCGCGCCCTGATCGCACCCCGAACATCGTCCTCTCGTCGCGGTCTCGTCGAGGCCGAGCGCCTGTCGGGCGGCGTCGACGATCGGCCCGAACGAGCTGCCGCCCGACGGCGTGCATCGAGCCTCGAGAATCGGTGGCCTGGTCGATGAGCCGAGTCGCGACCTCTGCGGCCAGCCTGCTCTTGCCGAGCCCTGGCGACCCGACGACCGTGACGAGTCGCGCTAGGCGAACGCGCGTGTCGTCTCGTCGAACACCGCGACGAGACGGTCGAGATCGGCCTCACGACCGACGAACGCCGTGGGAGCAACGGTCGTCTGCGCTTCGCTCGCGGCGAGGCGCATCGCCGCGACGGGCAGCTCTTTGCCCTTGAGCGCGAGCGCCGGCACCGCCTCCACCGGGATGGCGTCACGCACCAACCGGCCCGTTTCGACTCCGATCAGCACTTCCCCCACCGCCGCGGCCGCTTCGAGTCGAGCCGCGACGTTCGACCGGATCGCCGACGATGTCATCGCTGTCCGATGAGACGACCACTTCACCGGTGTTGATGCCGACGCGCAGCCCGATGTCGGCGCCGAGGTCGCGCTGCAGCTCGGTGGCGAGTGCCGCGAACGACTCCTGCATCGCAGCACCGGCCCGCACCGCCCTGAGCGCATCGTCCTCGTGGAGGACCGGGATGCCGAAGACCGCCATGAGGCCGTCGCCGGTGAACTTCACGACTCGGCCGGCGTGCGCGGCGACGGTGTCGGCGAGCAGCCGGTGCACCTGGTCCATCACGCGGCGGGTCGTCTCGGCGTCGAGCCGCTCTTGGAGCGCGGTCGAGCCCGAGAGATCGGCGAACAGGATGGTGACGACCTTGCGGACCGCGGACACCACCTCGGGCCGGTGCGTCTCGCCGACCGCCGCGCCACACGAGTCACAGAACCGGGCGCCGTCAGCGAGCGGGGCGCCGCACGCTGCCGCAGCCGGCCGGAAGCCTCGAGCCGCAGCCCGCGCAGAAGGTGGCGCCTTCCCTGTTGGCCCTCCCGCACCCCCCACACGTCATGCTGTGACCTCGCCGTTTCCCGGCGGCAGCGTACGGGAACCACGGCCCGTCCACGGTCGTCGGAAAGGACATGTTGGCTCGGACTCGGACTCTCGCCCTCGGAGCGGTGCTCGCGCTCAGCGTCGCCGCGTGCGGAAAGCAAACGGTCACCACGAGCGGCGGCGACAAGATCACCTACTCGACCGACCCCACCGCGTTGCTCCTGCGCATCGACATCAGCGGGGGCTTCGTGCCCGTCGAGACCATCTTCACGAGCCTGCCGCAGATGAGCGTCTACGGCGACGGCACGGTGATCACGCAGGGCCCGCAGATCGCGATCTATCCGGGGCCGGCCGTTCCGAACCTGCTCGTGCGCACCCTTGACGAACAGGGCATCGAGACGCTCCTCGCAGACAGCGATCGACGCGGGACTCGTCGGCCCGGCGCCCGACTACGGCCAGCCGCCGATCGCCGACGCCCCCGACACCGTCGTGACCGTCAACGTGAACGGAAAGACGTACGAGCATCGTGCGAACGCACTCGGCGACTTCGGCGGGGGCGACATGGGCCTCACTCCGGCCCAAGCCGACGCGAGGGACGCGCTGGCCGGGTTCGTCACGTCGGCGACGGATCTCGCCACCCTCGTCGGCAGCGAGCACATCACCGCCGAGGAGCCCTACGACATCACCGGCTGGCGTCTCCGCGCGACAGTCGCCGACTCGTTGCCCACCGGCGAGCCCGCACCGACGGTCAAGCCGTGGCCGGTCACCGAGCTTCCGCTCGCGTCGATCGGTGAGTGCACCGCGGTGACCGGCGACCAAGCCGCCGAGGTCACGAGCACGATGCAAGAGGCGAACCAGCTGACCTACTTCACCGAGGGCGCCATCACGTACCAGGTGCTCGCGCGCCCGCTGCTGCCCGACGAGATCGGCTGCTAATCGCGCCCGTAGAAGATCCGCTCGACCACCGCACGACTGCGGCGAGTCACGCGTCGGTAGTCCTCACGAAGATCGGCGGGCGAGGTGTCGAACGCCCTCGCGAGCACCCGCAGACGATCCGGCTGCTGTGGCAGCGCATTCGACCCGGCGCCGGTCAAGAACAGCCGGTTCCGCGTGCGCTCGCAGAACCGATACGCCTCGATCAGCGCGCCGTGGTCGGCATTCTCGAGCAGTCCCTCGCTCCGCAACCGGTCGAGTGCGCCGATCGTTGCGGTCTGGCGCACGCCGTGCTGCAGCTGCAACAGCTGGGCGGTGAACTCGACGTCCGAGAGTGAGCCGCGTCCGAGCTTCAGGTGGAATGCCGGATCGTCGGTGGGCGGGATGCGCTCCCGTTCGATCCGGGCCTTGATGCGGCGGATCTCGCGGACCTCGTCATCGGTGACGCCGCGCCCCAGACGAACTCGTCGAGCAGCGCCATGAACCGCTCCGCCACGCCCATGTCGCCGGCCACTGGGCGCGCTCGGATCATCGCCTGGCGTTCCCACACGAGTGCCCACCGCCCGAAGTAGGTCGAGAAGCCTTCGACGCTGCGGGCGAGGGGGCCCTGCTTGCCTTCGGGACGCAGATCGGCGTCGACGTCCCACATGCGGGCCGACGGCGTCGACCCGCCGACGAACCGGCGCACCGCGGTCGCGATGCGTTCGGCCTCGGCGAAGTCGGCCGGCGTCTCTCCCTCGTACACGAACAGCACGTCGAGATCGCTCGCGTAGGAGAGCTCCGCACCGCCGAACCGCCCGAGCGCGATCACTGCGAACGGAAGCGGAGGAACCAACGCTTCGAGCGCGACCTCGAGCGACGCTTCCGCGAGCGCACTCACGTCGCGTCCGACGACGGAGACGTCGGCGCCCTCGAGCACGTCGCGCGCCGCGATGCCGACGAGGTTTCGTTCCTTCCAACGGCGCAGACCCGCTTGGCGCTCCTCCACGTCCTCCCGCCAGGCGAGGGCCTTCCGGGCGCTGTCGACCAGATCCCACTTCGGTTGAGTCCTCAGCCGGTCGGAGTCGGGCAGGCGAGAGATGAGATCGGGATTGTGCAACAGCGCATCCGCGACCATGCGGCTCGTGCCGACGAGGACACACGCGCGCCGCGCCGCCTCAGGCGAGTCGCGGAACAGCGAGGCGAGCTCGGTCGAGCGCTGAGAACCGGAGGCCAAGTTGCGCAGGCACAAGAGACCCTGATCGGGATCGGGTGAATCAGCCAGCCAGGCCAGCAGGAGGGGCAGCATCTGCTGCATCAAGCGCGACGAACGAGTGAGGCCGCTCGTGAGCTCGCGGACCGCGGCACGCGTCCGATCGGCGGCGGTGAATCCGAACGCCGCGAGCCGGGCCTCGGCCGCGCCGGGCCGGCTGAGCAGCTCGGCCTCGCCGCTCCCCGACGGCAGCGCCGCAAACGCCTCGAGCAACGGCCGGAAGTAGAGGCGCTCGTGAATCGAGCGCACCGTCGCCTGGTGCCGGCCGAGATCGGCGAAGAACCGCTCGAGCGCGTCGGCCGACCCGGTGTCTCGGTACCCCATCGTGCGGGCGAGCCGCGTCTGAGCAACCGATGACGCCGGGATCTCGTGCACCTGCAGCTCGTCGACGAGCTGCAGGCGGTGCTCGACCGTCCGCAGGAACCGATAAGCAGCGGCGAGCGCGTCGGCGTCCTCCGCGTCGACGTACCCCCCATCGGCCATCTCGCGAAGCGCATCGAGCGTGTTCGGGCTCCGCAGCGCCGGATCGAGCCCACCGTGCACGAGCTGCAGCAGCTGGATCGCGAACTCGATGTCGCGAATGCCGCCCCGTCCCCGCTTCACCTCGCGGTCCTCAAGACCGCGCCGCACCATCTCCTGCTCCGCGCGCGCCTTCATCGTGCGCATCGCCCGCAGGTCGTCGGGAGTGAAGGCCTTGCCCCAAAGGTGCGCCGCCGACACCTCGTCGAACCGCAGCCCGAGCTCCTCGTCGCCCGCGACCGCTCGGGCCTTGATGAGGGCCTGGAACTCCCACGCGTCGGCCCACCGCTCCCAGTAGGCCTCGTAGGAGTCGAGCGTGCGGACGAGTGGGCCGTCGCGACCCTGTGGTCGCAGGTTCACATCGACGCGAAAACAGCGTCGAGCGATCTCGAGGATCGCACGGGCACGTTGCGCGGCGACGTGGCCGTCACCGTCGCCGACGAACATCACATCGATGTCGCTCGCGTAGTTGAGCTCGTCGCCGCCGAGCTTCCCCATCCCGATGACCGTGAGGGGGTGCTCGGTCTCGATCATGCGCGCGGACGCGTCGAGCACATCTCGCGCCAGAGTGGAGATCGACGCGACGGTGGTCTCGAGCGAATCACGGCCGAGCAAGTCGCGCGCCGCGATGCGGAGGAACTCGCGCGCCTTCCAGCGCTTGAGGTCATCGGGACTCGACTCGTCGACCGGCAGTCGCGCGTCGAGCTCCGAGAGCACCGCGACCGCGGTCGGGTCGACCTCCAGGAGCGTCGTGAGCGAGCGGCTCGCGCCGCAGACGGCGATCACGGCGTCCCTCAGGCCCCCGTCGTCCTCGAGACGGTCGGCGAGGCCCGACTGAGCGCTGTCGATCCGCTCGATCGCCGTCCGCACCGCGACGGGATCGGCCGACCGCTCGATCGCGTCGTCGAGCGCGTCACGCGTGCCTCGCCGCGACAAGGGATCGGTCCGTCGATCGGCCATCGGCGCAAGTGTCGCATCTCGGTACGCTGACCTCATGGCCCGCATGAGGGTGGCGCTTGCCCAGCTCAACACCGTCGTGGGCGACCTCGACGGCAACGTGACGCGCATCCTCGATGCGCTCGACGAGGCCGAGCGGGCGGGCGCGACATCGCCGTGTTCCCCGAGCTGGCGATCACCGGGTATCCGCCCGAGGACCTCGTGCTGAAGCCCGGATTCGTCGCCGACAACCGCGCCGCGCTCGACAAGGTCGCCGCCCGCACCGGACGATGCGTCGCGGTCGTGGGGTTCGTCGACGCCGCCCGCGACCTCCACAACGCCGCGGCGGTGTGCGCGCACGGCGAGGTCCAGGGCATCTATCGCAAGCGGCTCCTGCCCAACTACGCCGTGTTCGACGAGCAGCGCACCTTCGTACCGGGAGACGAGCCGCTCCAGCTCTACGTCGTCGCCGGCATCTCCGTGGGGGTGTCGATCTGCGAGGACGCGTGGAGCCCCACCGGGCCGATCGCGGCACAAGCGGCCGGTGGCGCCGAGGTCGTCGTCAACCTGAACGCCTCACCGTTCTACGCCGGACGTCTCGCCGAGCGCGAGCGCATGCTGGCGACCCGAGCAGCGGACGCGTCGTGTGCGCTGGTGTACGTGAACCAGGTCGGCGGGCAGGACGAGCTCGTCTTCGACGGCGCGTCGCTCGTGTTCGACGCTCATGGGTCCCTGCGTCGCCCGGGCGCCGCAGTTCGCCGACGGGGTGACCGTCGTGGACGTCGACGTCGACCCGGTGTTCCGCAAGCGCACGCTGGACCCCCGCGGCTGGCTGAAGGGCAGCGCGCTGCCGAAAGTCACGCTCAGTCAAGATCCGGAGCCTCGCGACGCGCTCGCGCCAGTGATCGCGCCGGTGGCGACCCGCGAGGCCGAGATCTACAACGCGTTGGTGCTGCGGCACGCGCGACTACGTCCGCAAGAACGGCTTCACCGACGTCGTGATCGGTCTGTCGGGCGGCATCGACTCGTCGCTCGTCGCGTGCGATCGCCGCCGACGCACTCGGCCCCGAGCACGTGCACGGCGTGTCCATGCCTTCGCGCTACTCGAGCGAGGGGTCGCGCACCGACGCGCAAGATCTCGCCGAGAACCTGGGCATCGACCTGCGCACCATCGCGATCGAACCGGCCCACGGCGCGCTTCTCGAGATGCTCGCTCCGTCCTTCGACGGGCGCGAGCCGGACCTCACCGAGGAGAACCTGCAGAGCCGCATCCGGGGCGTCCTCCTCATGGCGTTGTCGAACAAGTTCGGTTGGATGGTGCTCACGACCGGCAACAAGAGCGAGAGCGCGGTCGGCTACTCCACGCTCTACGGCGACACCGCGGGCGGCTTCGCGGTCATCAAGGACGTGCTGAAGCTGTCGGTGTACCGGCTGTGCGAGTACCGCAACACCATCGGCGGACGCGCCGGTGATCCCCGTGGAGGTGCTGACCAAGCCGCCGTCGGCGGAGCTGCGGCCCGACCAGCGCGACGACCAGAGCCTGCCGCCGTACGAGGTGCTCGATCCGATCCTGGCGGCGTACGTCGAGGGCGACAGCACCGCTGCCGATCTCATCGACGACGGTTTCGACGAGGCGGTCGTGCGACGCATCACCCGCCTCGTCGACCTCGCCGAGTACAAGCGCCGGCAGTCCCCGCCGGGTGTGCGGGTCACCTCGAAGGCGTTCGGGAAGGACCGGCGGCTTCCGATCACCAACGCCTACCGCGGCTGACGCGCAGCCTCGCTGTTGTCGGTGCTGAAGTCCGCGCGTCGCACCGAGCTCGTCGCGGCGGCCGCGCTCGTGTTCGTCGCGTTCCTCTTCGGCACGAGCTTCGTGATCGTCAAGGGCGCGCTCGACGACATCGAGCCGATCCCGTTCCTCGGTTTGCGGTACCTGTTCGCCACGCTGGCGCTGGCGCCGGTGGCACTCGACCCGGCCAGCGCGACAGGGCGAGGTCCGCGCCGGCCTCGTCACCGGAGTCACGTATCTCGCGGGCATGCTCGGCCAGACGATCGGGCTGCAGTACACGACCGCCGCGACGTCCGCGTTCCTCACCTACCTCCTGATCGTGATCGTGCCGTTCGTCTCGTTCGCCGTCGGACGCACCCGCCCCTCCCGCACCACGGTCGTCGCGATCGGGATCGCCTTCGTCGGCCTCGCGCTGCTCGACTGGCGCGGGCGACGGGTTCGGGCGGGGCGCGGTGCTCACGATCTTCGGGGCAGTCGCGTTCGCGGTGCACATCGTCCAGATGGGCGAGCTCGCGCCGCGCCACGACATGTTCCGGTTCAACGCGATCCAGACCGCCGCAGTCGCGGTGCCGTGTCTGCGTGCTCATGCCGTTCACGGGCGGCCTGCCATCGAGCGGTGAGTCGTACGCGATCGCGCTCTACGCGGGCGTGATCGTCACCGCGCTGCCGCTGATCCCGTGGACGTGGGCGCAGCGCCACATCCCACCGACCCGCGCGGCGCTGATCCTGCTGATGGAGCCGATCTTCGCGACCGTGACCGCCTACATCGTCGACGACGAGCGGTTCACTGCGGGAGCGGCGCTCGGGGCGCTGCTCATCCTCGTCGCCGCTGTGCTGGCTGAGCTCGGACCTGTCTTGACCGCGCGGTCAGGGCTAGATTCTGGCCGTCCATTGGGCGCTGCAACCGAGGGGAATGACACGACATGGCCGATCCGAAGAAGCCGAGAGCACCGTTCGCTCCGTGGGACCGCCGGGAGCTGCCGGGCTCGTTCGACGTCGAGGAGTCGGCCCGTCGGGTCGGCAACTACAAGTGGATCGAGATGAAGCTGTTCGAGGCGCTGGGCGGCTGGGTCGCCACCGTGCCCGAGCTCGACGTGAAGATGCGCCTCGGCACCCACTGCTACCACCACGCCTGGCACGCCGAGCTGTGGCACAAGCGGCTGCCCGAGCTGCGGGAGATGAACCCCGAGCGCCTCACCGTCCCCGCCAACGACGAGCTCGTGGCCTTCGTCGACGCGATGACCGAGCCCGAGGCCCCCGAGCTCACGATCGAGAAGCTCGTCGGTGTCTACCGGGTGCTCATCCCGCACAAGATCGCGGCGTACACGTACCACCTCAACAACACGTCGACGATCACCGACGCTCCGACGATCCGCTCGCTCAAGTTCATCCTCCAGGACGAGTTCGACGACTGGCGCGACGGCGAGATGCTCATCCAGTCGCTCATCGAGACCGACGACGAAGTCGACCGGGCGGCGCGCATCAAGCCGACTCGAGAAGCTCATGCTCGCCGCCGGCGGCATCGCCGGCCCGGGTTCGATCGGAATGCAAGCAGCACAACCTGAGGAGGCAGCTGCGCATGAGGAAGACACTTCCCCGTCGAGGATCTCGCCCGCGACGAGCGGTTCGTCCGGGTCGCGATGCGCGAGCGGTTCGCCGACCCGCGGTCGCCGTCCGACCGCGGGCGAGGGCAAGCGGAACAACAACCGGCTCACGCCGGCGCGCCCCGACGCGCCCGACGCCGCGCGTGCGCTGATGCACGGCATCTTCGTGGGCGAGATCCAGGCCCTCGAGGGCGCCGGCCGCACCTGCTGGGACTTCACGACCGGCGACGGTGACGACGAGGCGCCGTTCGCGCTCAAGCTCGACATGGCCCGCCAGTGCTGGGACGAGGCTCGCCACGTCGAGATCTCCTGCAAGCTCACGCGACCACATGGGCACCGAGATCGGCGAGTTCTCCGAGAACACCTTCCTCTACGAGGCGGCCTGCAACCCCGACCCGGTGCTGCGCCTCACCGGCGTGAACCGGGCGCTCGAGGGTCTCGCCATCGACGTGTTCACCACGATGAAGGAGTTCGGCGACATCGCCGGCGATCCGGTGCTCGAGTTCTGCGAGGACTGGATGCTCGCCGACGAGGTCACCCACGTGAAGATGGGCTCCGACTGGCTGCGGCGGCTCACCGAGAACAACCCGGAGCGCCGCAAGGCCGCGCTCGAGTTCCAGTCGATCGTCGACAAGCTCTTCTCCCTCGGCGGCGTCCGCTCCGAGTCCGAGGAGTCCCCGATCGAGCTCGCCCGCCGCTTCCGTGAGCTGGCGGGGTTCGACACCGACGAGATCGACGAGATCGCCCGGCTGTCCGAGGAGGCGCTGCGCGAGGCCGACGACAAGCGCAACGAAGTCCGCGCCCAGGCGCAGGCCGCCGTCGCAGTCTGATGACGGTCACCGTCACTCCCGAGACGTTCACGATGGTGAACTTCGACGCCGCCGTGATCGCCGGGATCACGCAGAAGCTGCTCGACCAGATCGGCCTGCCCGACCTCGAGGTGCAGATCGAGGTCGACGAGACGAGCCCGCTCGGGCGCACCCACGTCGACGTCGCTCGACCCGGTCGTGATCGAGGCCGAGAGCGGCGCGCTCGAGGATCCGAAGAAGCCGCGCGGGCTGTCGCCGCACGGCACGGCCGACGTGCTCGGCCGGGTGCTGCTTCGGGTCGCGCGACCGACGCCAGCCGGTTTCGCCGACGCGCCCGCCGACGCCGACCTCACCCTGCCGCAGTCCGTCGCGTGGGACGTGTACTCGAACGGGCGGCTCGGGCGGTTCGGCTATCCGCCGCAGCGGCAGCGCTGGCTGTACCACTTCCGCAACCGCCACGGCTTCACCGACGCGGCCGACGCCGCGTTCGACCGCCTGTGGGCCGGGCCCTCGTTCACGTGGGCCGAGATCGTCGCGATCTCCGACGACGCCATCGCTCGCCAGCCCGCCGCCTGACGCGCCGATGCCCTCCACCGAGATCCGCCACCGGCAGGTGGCCACCAACGGCATCGAGCTCCATGTCGCCGAGGCCGGCGAAGGGCCGCTCGTCGTGCTCTGTCACGGCTTCCCCGAGAGCTGGTACTCGTGGCGCCATCAGATCGAGCCGCTCGCGGCGGCCGGCTACCACGTGCTCGCCCCCGATCTGCGCGGCTACGGCGACTCGACGAAGCTCCCGAACGTCGACGACTACGGCATCGAGAAGCTCAACCACGACCTGCTCGGCCTGCTCGACGACGCGGGTGAGGAGCAAGCGGTGTTCGTCGGTCACGACTGGGGCGCCCTGATCGTGTGGGACCTCGCGAGCCTCCACCCGGAGCGGGTCCGCGGCGTCGTCGGCGTCGAGCGTGCCGCTCATGCGCTGGCCCAGTCGCGCCAGTTCCCAGTGATGCGGGCGGCCCTCGGCGAGCGCTTCTACATCGTGTACTTCCAAGAGGTCGGGCCCGGCGGAGACCGAGATGGCAGCGCGACGTGCGCGGCACGATGGCCCGGACGCTCTGGGGGGCGTCGGGCGACTACGCCCGCGCGCGTACGCGAAACGCAGGCGATCTCCGGCAACGGCGGCTTCCTCGACGCGTTGCCGGCGCTGTCCGGAACAGCTGCCGGCATGGCTCACCGAAGCCGACATCGACGTGTACACGGCGCAGTTCGAGAAGTCGGGCTTCTTCGGGCCGGTCAGCTTCTACCGCAACCTCGACGCGAACTGGGAGCTGACGCACGTCCTGCCCATCGAGCGCATGTCGATGCCATCGGCGTTCATCGGCGGCGATCAGGACATGCGTCATCAAGGGCACGCAGACTCAGATCGATCTGATGCCACGAGCTGCTCCCGGACTTCCGAGGGTCGACGATCCTCGAAGGCCCCGGCCACTGGACCCAGCAGGAAGACCCCGAAGGCTTCAACGCCGCCTTGCTGAAGTTCCTCCGCGGCCTCTGAGGCCGATTCTCTTGGCGTAGTTGGGGCCCTGACACCCGTTGGCGCCAAGAAGTTCGGCTCGACTACTTGAGGTCGTGGGCGCTGATGCTCTCGAGCAGGTCGATCGACGGCGGACGAGACAGCAGGCCCCGGCAGGCGGTCGGCCATGTCGACCATGACGTCAGAGTCGAAGTGGGCCTGCTGGGCCGCCGGACTGTCCCATTTCTGAACGATCACGAACCGCCCCGGGCTGGTCACCGAGGCGCAGAGGTCGATGTTGCGGCACGCCGGATCCATCCGGGTCATCACGATGTACTTGGCGAGCACCGACTGCAACGCGTCGGGATCAGACGCATCGAACTGCATGGTCACGATCGTCAGCTCGACCTCGGACATTCGCCCCTCCCGGTTGCAAAAGAAGGCCCGAAACGGCTCATGACCGCCACGGGCTGTGCCGACACACAGCGTGGTTTCCCAGCCACGGTCCGCCGCTGAAATGGCACTGTGGAAGGGGTTGACCTCCTCGTTATCGTAATAGCCGACCCTCTGGGCGCCCACGCTTCGCGCGGGAGCGACCTCCGAGCCAGAAAGCGTCAGGAGCCACGTTGCCGAAGGAACGTGTCGAGCGGGACGAAGAGGACCTCGTTCGCCTCTACCTGACTGACATCGGGCAGTACCCGCTCCTCACCAAGGACGACGAGGTACGCCTGGCCAAGGCGATCGAGGTCGGGAACGAAGCGGCAACGGCACTCCTTGCGGCGGGCAAAGACGTCACGGCCGCCCGCAAGCGCGAGCTGCGGCGCACGGCCCGCGACGGCGAGGACGCCGAGCGCACGTTCGTGCAGTCGAACCTCCGTCTCGTCGTGTCGATCGCGAAGAAGTACCAGGCGTCGGGCCTCCCGCTCCTCGACCTCATCCAAGAGGGCAACCTCGGCCTGATGCACGCCGTCGAGAAGTTCGACTGGCGCAAGGGCTTCAAGTTCTCCACGTACGCCACGTGGTGGATCCGCCAGGCGATCACCCGCGGCATCGCGAACACCGGCCGCACGATCCGTCTGCCTGTGCACGCCGGCGACACGCTCGCTCGGCTGCAGAAGGCGCGCGCCCGGCTCGAGCTCAAGCTCGGTCGCCCGGCCACGCTCGCCGAGCTGTCGGCCGAAGTCGAGATGCCGGAGGACAAGGTCACCGAGGCGTTGCGCTTCGCGGCCGAACCGCTCTCGCTGTCCGAGCCGCTGCGTGAGGACGGCGACGCCGAGCTCGGCGACGTCGTCGAGGATCGCTCGGCCGAGTCGCCGTTCGAGGTGGCCGCCACCGCGCTGCTGCCCGAGGAGATCGCCCGGCTGCTCGCCCCGCTCGACGAGCGCGAGCGCGAGATCCTGAAGCTGCGCTTCGGTCTCGACCGCGGCGAGCCCCGCACCCTCGAAGAGGTGGGCGAGCACTTCAACCTCACCCGCGAGCGCATCCGCCAGATCGAAGCGCGGGCCATGTCGAAGCTGCGTCACCCCTCGAGCGACACGGGCGCGCGCGACCTCCTCGCCGTCTGACGCCTGACCGCGGGAGACTGCTCCCGTGGAACCGGAGATCCGGTACGCCCGCACCAGCGACGGGCTGAACATCGCGTACTACGCGATGGGCGAGGGTCTCACGCTGATCGTGCCGCCCCCACGCTCGGCGCAGCCGATCAGGGAAGAGTGGAACGTCCCGGCGATGCGCTCGGCGGCCGAATTCTCGTCCCGCTCTCTCCAGTACGTGCGCTACGACCCGAGGGGCGTCGGATTGTCCGATCCGCACATGCCGATCACATTCACGATCGACGTGCTGCTCCGTGATCTCGAAGCCGTGGCCGACGCGGTCTCGCCCGACGAACCAGATCGCGATCTGGGGCATCGGGCCGGTTGGGGCCGCTCGCAGTCGCCTACGCGGCACGCCATCCGGAGCGCATCGCCAAGCTCGTGCTGTGGTCGACCGGTCCGGTCGGAGCCGACATGGTCACCGACTCGATGAGAAGACTCGCCCAGCTCGGGCGCCTCGACTGGGAGCTCGCGATGGAAAGCGTCACGCAGGCGGTCGGGAACTTCGACGATCCCCAGATCGCACGCGACTTCGCAGCGATGCACCACTCGATCTCCCCTGCCGGTCGCGAGACCTTCCTTCGGTTCGAGACGGACCTCCTCACATGGGATGTCACGGATCTACTGCCCGCGGTGCAGTGCCCGACTCTCGTGATGCACCCGAGCGGCAGCCGCTTCTTCCCAGTGATCAACGCGCAGCGGATGGCGGCAGGCATCCCGGGCGCCCGACTGCAGCTCATCGACACGAGCTCGTCGTTCGCCAACGCCGATGCGGTTCGGATCGGCGGCGAGTTCCTCCTCGGCCAGGAGACGACGCGGCCACGCGCCGCAGTCCGCGACGAGCATGGTCGTGGTCCTTTTCGTCGACATCGTCAACTCGACGGGACTCACCGAGGCAGTGGGGCGACGCCGCGTTCCGGAAGCGGTCACGGCGAGCTCGATCGCACGCTGCGTGCCGTCATCGAGCGCGCCAACGGGCGGGTCGTGGAAGGCAAGACGCTCGGCGACGGCGTGCTCGCCACGTTCCTCTCCGCCAACGACGCGCTCGCCGCGGCCCGGCACTGCGCGCGAGCAGGCGACGACGCCGGCCTGCCGCTCCACCTCGGCCTGCACGCCGGCGACGTGATCCGCGAGGGCGGCAACGTGTTCGGCGGCGCCGTGAACGTCGCCGCCCGCGTCTCCGCTCTCTCACGAGCCGGGCGAGGTGCTCGTGTCGCACACCGTCCGCGACCTGGCGCGCACATCGGCGGGCGTCACGTTCGAAGACCGCGGCGAGCACGAGCTCAAGGGCGTGAGCGATCCCGTGAGAGTCTTCGCCGTGACCTCCTAACCAGGACGGTTGCCGCGGCGGACCTCACTGAAGATGGTGTCGAGCACCCATGCGACGGTCGGGCCCGACTCGACACCCAGCACGCCGAACTCCTCCCGCATGCGCAGCCACGCCTGTGCCGAGAGCAGGCAACGGGTGACCGCGGCGAGGCGCATCTGCTCGCGCTCGTCGAGATCGGGGAATGCTGCAGCCACCAGCGCGGTGAACTCCATCGTGTTCGCGTGCGTGTTCGCGGCAAAGCGCCGCGGGTCGGCGTTGAAGAGCGCCTCCGCGCGGGCAGCCGCGTAGTACTCGTCGAGACCCGCCATGAGATCCACCGCGGCACGGGGAAGGTCGTCGACCGACTCGATCGGGCCACCGGGATGCCCCCCACCGACGAGGTTGCCCAACTGCTCGGACAGCCCGCCGAGCAACGCTTCACGATCCGGGAAGTAGCGATACACCGTGCGCTCGGACACGCCCGCGGCGCGAGCGAGGTCGCGGGTGGTGATCTCGTCGACTCGACGGGTCTCGAGCAAATCGGTCAGCGTGGACAGGATCAGCTCACGGGTCTGCTGGGCCTGGCGTTCCCGCAACGGCGACGAGTAGTTGCGTGTGGACATCGCTGGATTTTATAGCAGAGATCTGTATTGACAGCAGATCTATGACGTGAAATCGTCTCCGAGTGGCTGAGCGGGAGGGACGACGATGGGCGATGTGACCGAGGCGGCGCCGAGCAAGGAAGCGTTGGTCTTCACGCCACCTCGCGCGGGCATGTGGGAGCTCGAGACGACCCACCATGGGCTGCGCCCTCTGTCGCCGCTCATCCGCGACGCGTACAAGCGTGCGTTCGAGGCCGGGATCAAGGCAATGGTGGAGCGATACGGGCTGCCGCTCGAGGGGGTCGACGCCGAGCTCGTCCACGGCTGCTTCTACGTGCGGCCGCGGGGACTCGGCGAAGGCGACAAGCCCGCCGCCACGCCTCCCAAAGTGGTCATGCAGCTCGTCGCCCGGCTCCATCCCGGGATGCGCCGGCGCAACCGGGCTGCCGCGGCGGCGCTGACGAGCAAGCAATGGCGTGAAGAGGTCGATCGTTGGTTCGCACAGGACCGAGATCCGTTGATCGAACAGAATCTCGACTTGCAGTCCGTCGATCTCGTCGGGCTCGACGACGACGCGCTCGCGACCGAGATCACGGCGTTGCTCAGCCACTTCGAGCGAAACGCACGCCGCAACCTCGAGACTCACGGCGGCGACCTCATCCCCGTCGGCGACCTGGTGGCGCACTGCGAGCGATGGGGCATCACCGCTCATGAAGCCGCGGGACTGTTGGTCGGTTCCTCGCCGGGCACGATCGAGACCGCCGAGTTGCTCAGCCCGGTCGCACACGCGCTCGCCAAGTGCGCGGACCCGCCTGCCTCGATCGACGCGATCCGAGCCCTCGGGCCGGACGTTCGCGACGCGGTCGACGCCTGGGAGCGGCTCCACGAGTGGCGCCTCGTGACGAGTGACGACGTGGATCGGCCGACCTTGGCCGAGCTGGAGCCGTTGCGATTGGCCTCGTTGCTCGCGACGGTCGATCGCGACACGGTCGGCACGTCGCCTACCGACGCAGACGTCGCCGCGATACGTGCTCGCGTGCCCGCCTCGAGTCGAGCGCTCTTCGACGAGCTGTTGACCGAGGCGCGCTACGGCACGCGCCAACGAGAGGACATCCGCGGAGTGTGTTGGAACTGGCCGGGCGGCTTGGTGCGCCGAGCGATGCTCGAGGCCGGCCGGCGCCTGACCGCTCGGGGCCTGCTGCACTCCCCCGAGCATGCCGCCGAGCTGTTCCCGGACGAGCTCACTCAGTTGCTCACACGCGGCACGGGACCGGTGGCCTCGGAGCTCGCGGCGCGCGCCGAGCTGCGTGACCGCATCGAGGCGATACCGCCGCCGCGCATCCTCGGCGACGTGGAGGCACCTCCGCCGCTCGACGCACTGCCGGCGCCAATGGCCCGAGTCACCGCTGCGCTGTTGGCCAACATTCGGGCCGATGAAACACCGCCCGACAGTGAGGCGCTCCACGGGCTCGGCATCGGCGCAGAGACGTACCGGGGCCGAGCGTGCGTCGTGCGCGACGCAGGCGACGCCGTCGATCGACTACAGCCGGGCGACGTGATGATCGCGGCGTTCACCGGTCCGTCGTTCAACTCGATCATCCCGATGCTCGGAGCGTTGGTGGTCGAGGAGGGCGGCGCGCTGTGTCACGCCGCGATCGTCGCCCGCGAGTTCGGCATGACCGCGCTGATCGGCGCGCAGCAAGCGACGACACTCGTCCCCGACGGAGCCATGGTCGAGGTCGATCCCGTGCGAGGTGTCGTCAGGCTCGTGTGAGGCCTGATGGCGGAGGTGGACGGGAATCGAACCCGCCGGACGGGGATCGCCCGTCCCAGCCGCTTTGAAGGCGGTGGAGCCCACCAGGTGCCCGGACACCTCCGGGTCGCAACCTAGCGACCCAGGAAAGAGTGGCGCGCGCTCACGGCTAACATCCGGCGCCGGACGCGAGTAGAGGTGGATGGAATGAGCGACCTGGAGGAAACCGGCGCGATCGACTGGCTACTGGTCGAGGCGCCCGGGAAGCAGATCAACGGCGAGCTCGTCCCGCCGCTGCTCGACCTGGTCGATCGACGGCTGATCCGCATCCTCGACGTCCTCGTGCTCGTCAAGCGCGCCGACGACGACTTCGACGCGCTCACGACCTCCGATCTCGACCCTGAGCAAGTGGGTGATCTCGGTGCGCTCGAGGGCGCATCGTCGGGGCTGCTGTCGGCGGAGGACGCCGCGACCGCAGCGTCGGTGCTCGCACCCGGCAGCATCGGTCTGATGATCGTGTACGAGAACCTCTGGTCACTGCCGTTCGCGATCGCCGCGCGCAAGGCCGGCGGACAGCTCGTCGGCCATGGCCACATCCCGATCCCGGCGATCGTGGCGGCACTCGACGCCCTCGAGGATTGACGAAAGGACGCTGCTATGGGACTCGTCGGTGGAATGGCACGCACGGCTGTGGTCGCGGGGACTGCGACCGCCGTCGGCAACCGCGTCTCGCGACGTCAAGCGAATCGCTGGGCCGAGAAGGATCAGGCGGCCGCGTACAACGCACAGCCGCAGTACGCGCAGCCCCAGTACGCGCCGCAACCCCAACCGCAGTACGCGCCACCGCCGCCGCAGTACGCCCAACCGCAGTACGCCGCGCCGGCTCCGGCCCCCGCTCCCGATCCGATCGCGCAGCTGAAGGAACTGGCCGAGCTCAAGAACCAGGGCATCCTCACCGAGGCGGAGTTCGCGGCTCAGAAGGCCAAGCTCCTCGCGTAGCAGGCCTACCCATCCCGTTCGGGAGGCGTTAGGGTCACGGCCATGAAGAAGCTCCTCGTGCTCCTCGTGCTGGTCGGCCTCGTTGCCATCGCGGCGAAGAAGGTGCGCACGGTCTGACCGATGCCCGGCGCCCTCTTGCGCCGCTAGAGCATCTCATGTAGTTTCACGCAACTCCCCTCGTGTCGCTGATTCGCGCCCGAGGAGTTGTCGTGCTCGTCGCCTGCTGGTCCGCCAAGGGCGGCAGCGGAACCACCGTGGTGGCCGCTGCGCTGGCCTTGTCCTTTGCTCGATCGCCCAACGGGGCCGTCCTCGCTGATCTCGCGGGCGACGCCGCCTGCGTCCTCGGTCTGCCCGAACCCGAGGGTCCGGGGCTGCACGACTGGCTCGGCGCCGGCGACGACGTGCCCGCCGACGCGCTGTCGAGGCTCGCAGTGCCCGCGGCACCGGGCCTCGTGCTCCTCCCGCGTGGCAGCACGACCACTGATGCCCCGGCCCGCGCCGATGTGCTCGCCTCGCTGCTCCTCGCCGAACCACGCACGGTCGTCGCCGACTGCGGCGTGCTCGCCACGGGCGCGGCACAGGCGGTAGCCGCGGCGGCGTCGGCCTCTCTCCTCGTGGTGCGACCCTGCTACGTGGCGCTCCGCCGGGCGTTGGCGGCGCCCCTCCGGCCGAGCGGGGTCGTGTTGGTGAGTGAGCCCGGCCGGGCGCTCGGCCGTCGCGATGTCGAGGACGTGCTCGGCGTTCCCGTGCGCGCAGAGATCGACGTCGAGCCCGCGGTCGCTCGCGCCGTCGATGCCGGGCTGCTCTCGAGCCGTCTCCCGCGGTCGCTCGAACGCGCGCTCCGGAACGCGGCGTGACAACGGTGACATCGAGCGCGAGCGATCTCGAGTCGCGTGTCCATCGTCATCTGCTCGCCGGCGCGCGAGCGGGTGAGGGCGCGCCCTCGCACGCCGCGATCGTCGAGCTGGTACGGCGAGAGGCGCCGCTCATCGGAGGGCGCGAGCTCGAGGCCATGGCGCGCCACATCTCGGCGAGGGTCGGTGGGCCTCGGCCCCCTCGACGCGCTGCTCGCCGACCACACCATCACCGAGGTGATGGTCAACGCCGGAGCGGGCGTCTGGATCGAACGCGAGGGTCGGCTCGAGCGCGTGCCACTCGCGCTCGACGCGGCGACGGTCTCGCACCTCATCGAACGGGTGGTCTCGCCCCTGGGCCTGCGCGTCGATCGGTCGAGTCCCGTGGTCGACGCGCGGCTTCCTGATGGCTCGCGGGTGAACGCGGTCGTGCCGCCGGTCGCGATCGACGGGCCCTGTCTCACGATCCGCCGGTTCGGGGCCCGCACACTCGCGTTGGAGGAGTTCTGCAGCGCTCCCGGTCGCGGCGTTGCTGCGCGAGGCAGTCGGCGCACGCCTCAACATCCTCGTCAGCGGCGGCACGGGCAGCGGCAAGACGACGTTGCTCAACAGCTTGTCCTCCTGCCTCGCGCCTCACGAGCGCATCGTGACGGTCGAGGACGCGGCCGAGCTGCGCCTTCCCGGTGAGCACGTCGTGCGTCTCGAGGCGCGGCCCGCGTCGGCCGAAGGGGTCGGAGCGGTGACCGTCCGCGATCTCGTCCGCAACGCGCTGCGCATGCGTCCCGATCGCATCGTGGTCGGCGAGGTGCGGGGCGCCGAGGCGCTCGACATGTTGCAGGCCATGAACACCGGTCACGAGGGTTCGCTGTCCACCTGCCACGCGAACAGTCCCGACGACGCGCTGCGCCGGGTCGAGACGATGGTGCTGCTCGGTGACGTGCAGCTCCCACTCGACGCTGTCCGCGATCAGGTGCACGCCTCCATCGATCTCGTCGTGCACGTCGCGCGCCACAGCGATGGCACCCGGCGCATCGTCGCCGTAGCGGAGGTCGGCGACGCGCACGACGCGAGTCGAACCGAGCTCCTCGCGGACGGCGTACGCGTCCATCGGCTTCCCAGGCGGCAGCGCCGATGAACACACCCGCTGGTCTCGCCGCCGCCGCACTCGTGATCGTCGTCGCCGGCAGCGGGGCGCGTGCGCTGCGAACCACGCGACAGGGGCGCGTGCGCGGCCGGTTCGTGGCGCGGACGGCGCCAGCCCGTCGCGAGGACGCGTCGCCTTCGCGCGCCGACCACGGTTCGCAGACGAATCGCCCAGAGCGGCATCGCCCTCGACCCCGATGCGGCGTGGGTGGTCTGGGCGGCCGGTTCGGTGCTCATCGTCGGCGCGATCGGTGTGGCCGTCGGCGCCGGGGCCGGCGTGCTCGCCGCGGTGGTGGTCACGGCCGGTCCCGCCGTCGCGATCGTCATGGCCACCCGGCGCCGCGACCAGCAGGTGGGGACGACGCTGCCCGGGGCACTCGACGAGCTGGCTCGATCGCTGCGCTCCGGCGCGTCGCTCGCTCAGGCGATCGCACACGCGGGCGCAGACACCCCCGGCCCAATCGGCGACGACCTCACGCGGATCGCCGCGGCCCACGACACGGGGATGCCGCTCGGCGAGGCCCTCCTCGCGTGGCCGAGCCTGCGACCGGTGCCCGGCGTGCGGCTCGCGTCATCCGCGCTCGTGCTCGGCCTCGGCGCAGGGGGAACCCACGCCCGTGCGGTCGACGGTGTCGCCGCGACGTTGCGTGAGCACCTCGCCGTCGCCTCGGAGGTGCGAGCGCAGGCCTCCCAGGCGCAGGCGTCGGCACTCGTGATCGGCGTGGCACCGCTCGCGTTCACCGCGCTCGCCTGTCTGGCCGATCCCCGCACTGCCACCTTCCTCTTCCAGACGACCGCGGGCCTGGCGTGTGTGGCCATCGGCCTCGCGCTCGACGCCGTGGGAGCGGTGTGGATGGCGCGCGTCACCCGGGTCGAGCGATGAGCGCGTGGTTGCTCGGCATCCTCTGGGCAGGAGTCGTCGCCGCGCCGGCCTGGGTGGTGCGTCCCGCGCCGACCGCGCGTCCGAGCGCTGACACCTCGGGCAACCCGGCAGCGACCGCCGCGCACGCACCGGGTGTCGATGACGGGCATCGGCGGGTCGTTGCGGGCGCGGCTCGGTCGCCGTCCGGATCCCGACGCCGATCGGCGCGTCGCGTGGGCCTTGCTCGTGGCGTTGGCGGTACTGCCACTTTCGCCCCTGCTCGCGCCCGTCGCCGCGGCGGCAGCCTGGGGCGCGGGCGTGTGGCGTGCTCGCAGCCGGCGGCGCGCGCAGGCCGACCTTGTCCGGCGCGGCCTGCCCGAAGTGGTCGACCTCTTCGTCGTGGCGATCGGTGCGGGGCTCACTGTTCCGCTCGCGTTGAGAGCGGTGGGACCCATGGCACCGGCTCCCTTCGGCGAGGCGATCGCGGGCACGGTCGCCGAAGTCGAGATGGGACTGCGCACGGCCGACGCGCTCGAGTCGTTCCCGGTGCGGCTGGGCGAACCAGTCCGTCCGCTCTCGGCTGCGCTGATGGCCTCCGAGCGCTACGGAGTTCCTCTTGCTGCGTCGCTCGAACGCCTGGCCGACGAGGTCCGGCGCGAGCGGCGTCGGCATGCCGAGGCGGCGGCGAGACGCGTCCCCGTCAAGCTCCTCTTCCCCCTCGTGTTCTGCAGCCTGCCTGCGCTCGCCTTGCTCAGCGTCGCACCGCTGATCGCCGGCGCCCTGCGGGCACTGCGCATGTGACGAACGGAGAAGAGATGCAACGACCTACTACGACCATGACTACGACCATGCGGCGCGTCGGGAGCCATCTCGTGGCCCGGCGGTTCGGAGACGGAGGCCAAGCGACGGCCGAGTACGCCCTCGTCCTGTTGGGCGCGGCCGCGATCGCGCTCCTCATCGGCATCTGGGCGACCTCAGGGGGTGGTGCCGGCAAGGTCGGCGACTTGCTCGACGCCGTGTTCTCGTCGATCAAGAAGAACATCTCGTGAGGACCCGGGACGACGGGGGCCAGGCCACAGTCGAGCTGGCCCTCGTCCTTCCGGTCGTCGTGTTGCTGTTGCTGCTCCTGGTGCAGGTGGGCGTGCTCGTACGCGACCAAGTGCTCGTCATCCATGCCGCACGCGAGGGGGCGCGGGCGGCCGCGGTCGCGGGTGCCGACGCCGACGTCGCCGAGCATGCCGCGCTCGCCGCCGCCGGCTTGCCGCTGCGCACCACGGACGTCATCACGACGCCGCCCACGACGAAGCACCACTTCGTCCGCGTGCAGGTCCACTACACCGACCCGACCGACGTGCCGGTCATCGGCCGCCTCCTCGGTGACGTCGAGCTCTGGGGATCGGTGTCGATGCGACTCGAGCCCGACTGATCAGGCGAGCACCGCGCGCAACAGCGCGACGGCCCCCGCCTTGTCGAGGGGCTCGTTGCCGTTGCCGCACTTGGGGCTGTGCACGCACGACGGACAACCATGGCTGCACGGGCACCGCTCCACGACGGCGAGGGTCGCTTCGAGGTGGCGACGTCCCGCGCCGTACCCCAGCTCGGCGATGCCCGCACCGCCCGGATAGCCGTCGTAGATCACGATCGTCGGGCTCATCGTGTCGGCGAGCAGCGCGCGTCGACACCCCGCCGACGTCCCAGCGATCGCAGATCGTGAACAGCGGGAGGATGCCGATGCCGGCGTGCTCGACGGCGTGCAGGGTTCCGGGCACCTGCTCGGGCGAGAGCCGCGCCGCGAACAGCACCTCTGGCGTCGACCGTGTACCAGAACGCACGGGTGACCAGGCGCGTCGGGGGCAGGTCGAGAGGCTCACGGCCGAGCGACATGTGCGTGCGCACATCGCGACGGTCGTAGCCCGTGACGTGGCTGGTGACCTCGACTGCACCCAGATGCAGCTGCATCTTGCCGATGGCGCGCGTCGCCTCGGTCGAGAGCACGTGCACTGACGTCTCCGAGCGGACCTGCGTGTACTCGTCGCCGTCGGCGGGCTCGACGATGGCGGCGCGATCGTCGAGATCGAGCGTCTCGACTCGGTAGGTCTGACCTTGGTGCAGGTAGATCGCGCCGGGGTGTACCGCTTCGAACGCGCGCGATCCGTCGACCGTGCCGACGAGCCGGCCATCAGAGTCGGCGATGCGGTACTCCTCGGCGGCACCCGAGCGCAATCCGATTCCCGGCGCCGGCGCGCCGCGCCCGGCCCACACGGCGCGGCGATTGCGCAGCACGAGGCGGTCGTCGAGGACGAGCCGGCGCACGCCTTCGCCGAGGTCCTCGCCCCACCAACGTTCGTCGTCGAGGCTCAGCGGCGCTTCGTACGCCGCGCAGGCGAGGTGCGGGAGCAGCACGAAGGGGTTGGACAGGTTGACGACCGCGGGCTCGGGCGGACGGGTGAACACCTCGCGCGGGTGCGCCATCAGCCACTGATCGAGCTGATCGGATCCAGCCACGAGCACCGCGAGCGAGCGTTGCGTGGTGCGGCCCGCGCGTCCGGCCTGTTGGCGCAGTGAGGCGACCGTGCCCGGGAACCCGTCGATCACACACGCGTCGAGCCCGCCGACGTCGATGCCGAGCTCGAGGGCGCTCGTCGCGACGACGCCTGCGAGCCGGCCATCGAACAGCTCGGTCTCGATCTCCCGCCGCTCGGCCGGGAGGTAGCCGCCTCGGTAGGAACGGACCTTCTCGGCAAGCTCGTCGCCGACCTGCCGTCGGACCGCGCCGGCCACGATCTCGGTCGCCTTGCCGGCTCCGGCAGAACGTGACCGTGCGTGAACCCTCTTCGAGCAGCGCTGCGGTGAGCGCGGCAGCTTCGACATTCGGCGAGCCACGCGTGCCCGTCTCGATGTCGAGCAAGGGTGGGTTCCACAGCGCGAAGAGCCGTTCCCCGTGGGGCGACCCGTCGTCGAGCACGGCGTCCACCGACAACCCGCACAGTGCCGAAGCGAGCGCCGCTGGCTCGCCGACGGTGGCGGACGTGAAGATGAAGACCGGCGATGCCCCGTAGCGCGCGCACAACCGGCGGAGCCGTCGCAACACATGGGCGACATGCGTGCCGAAGATGCCCCGGAACACGTGCAGCTCGTCGATGACGACATAGCGGAGCCGCCGGAGGAACGTGGCCCACCGCGCGTGGAACGGAAGCATCCCGACGTGGAGCATCTCCGGATTGGTCAGCACGACGTTCGCGTGCCGGCGCACCCACGCCCGCGCCGGCGCCTCGGTGTCACCGTCATAGGTCGCCGCGACGAGTCCGGGAAACGCGGGTGCCGCGATCCCCCTCAGCTGGTCCTGCGCGAGTGCCTTGGTGGGGAAGATCAACAGCGCCGACGCAGGGTCGACGCGGCCGACGGCCTCTGCGATCGCGGCCTGGTACACGAGCGACTTGCCCGACGCGGTCCCGGTCGCGACCACCACCGAGTGGCCGTCCCGTACGAGGTTCAGCGCCTCGGCCTGATGACTCCAGAGGAAGTTGATGCCCAGTCGCTTCAACACCTCGTCGGGCAAAGGCTCGGCGAGCAGGGCGGTGCGACTCGGGCGCGCGGGCTGTTGTTCGACGTGCACGAGCTGGCCTTGGGACGCCAGCGACTCGAGCAGGTCCTCGAACATCTCCCCATCCTGCCCGTGCGCGAGGCGGTTACCTTGGGGTCGATGGATCTGGCGCTGCAGATCTTCGAACAACGTGGCTGGCAGGTCGTGCTCGTCTCCGGCGAGCTCGACGTCGCCACCGCCCCGCGCCTCCACGAACAGCTCGTGACACTGGCGAGCCAGGGCCATCGCCGCATCGCGATCGATCTCAATGGCGTGACCATGTTCGACTGGATGGGTCTCGGCGCCGTCCTCGGTGTGTTGGCGCGAGTGCGAGCGCTCGGCGGGGAGCTCGTGCTCGTCTCGCCGACGGCGGTCGTGCGTGAGCTTCTCGAGCTCACCGAGATCGACGGTGTGCTCCCAATCCACGCGTCGCTCGACACCGTGCCCGCATGAGCAGCGAAGACCCGGGGGACATCGGGGACATCGGGGACTTCGAGACACCGATCCCGAAGCCCGACGAGCTGCTCGCACTCGGCAGCATCACGGCCGAGATGTTCGCCATCCTGCGGACGTGGTTCGACGTCCCGCCGCGGGTGACGCTCGACTTGATCGACGTCGACTCTGCCGTCACCGAGCTCGGCGATCCCGTGATGATCGCGGCACTCGCGATGCGGAAGCTGCAAGCACTGCACCTGCTGGCCACGCCGGGGGTGCGCACGACGACCGACGTCGTGGTGACGATCGTCTCCGATCTGGATCGCGCGCTGGTGCAAGCACCGGTGATGCGGTTGCGATTGGCCGCGGAGGTCACCGACTGGGATGCCGAGCTCGAGTGGCTGGAGGGCGAGGAGGCCGCGGTCGACGAGGCGCCCACCGCTCCGACCGAAACCGATCCGGAAGCGGCGCACTTCCGTGTGCTCCACGCGAAGCTCCACGAGGCGGCCGAAGCGGTGGTCGAGGCAACGGGCGGCGAGATCCGCGTCCTCGAGTGAGCCCAAGACGACCCCTCTGACCTGCGGAGACCCGCCCGCTCGAGCCCGGTGGCTTGACACACCGGCCGCGCCCTTCTTACCTAGCGCCGATGCCCAGGTCCCTTGTCATCGTCGAGTCGCCCGCCAAGGCGAAGACGATTTCGCGCTTCCTGGGCGACGGCTTCGAGGTCAAAGCATCGGTCGGGCACGTCGCTGACCTGCCCAGCAAGGGCCTGGCGGTCGACGTCGACAACGGCTTCAAGCCGACGTATGAGCTGACCACGCGGGGCAAGGAAGTGGTCAAGGAGCTGCGGGCGGCACTCAAGGACGCTGACGAGCTGTACCTCGCGACCGACGAAGACCGCGAGGGCGAGGCGATCTCCTGGCACTTGCTCGAAGCGCTCAAGCCGCGGGTGCCCGTGAAGCGCATGGTCTTCCACGAGATCACCCGCAGCGCCATCGACGCCGCCGTCGCCAGTCCACGGGGCATCGACTACGGACTCGTCGACGCGGCCGAGACCCGGCGCATCCTCGATCGTCTGTACGGATATGAGGTGTCAGCCGGTCCTCTGGAAGAAGGTGAACGCGGGGCTGTCGGCCGGTCGGGTGCAGAGTCCGTCGACGCGGCTCGTGGTCGAGCGGGAGTGGGAGCGAATCCGATTCGTGGCGGCGGGCTATTGGGACATCGACGCGACGTTCGCGACCGATCCCGGCTTCACCGGCACGCTCGTCGCGTTCGAGGGCCAACGCGTCGCGACGGGACAGCGACTTCGACGAGAGCGGCCGTACGAAGCGTCAAGACGTGCGGGTGCTCGACGAGCCGACGGCGCGAGGGCTGGCCGACCGCCTGGCCTCGTCCGACTTCGCGGTGCGCACGCGTCGACGAGAAGCCGTACCGCTCGACGCCCAAGGCGCCGTTCATGACCTCGACGCTGCAGCAGGAAGGCAGCCGCAAGCTGAACATGAGCGCGTCGCAGGTCATGCGCGTCGCGCAGGGTCTGTACGAGCGGGGCTACATCACCTACATGCGCACCGACTCGACGATGCTGTCGGAGTCCGCGGTCGGCGCGGCGCGGGCGCAGGTCACCGACTTGTTCGGGCAGCAGTACCTCGCCGAAACGCCCCGCCGCTGGGAAGGAAAGGTCAAGAACGCCCAAGAGGCGCACGAGGCGATCCGGCCCGCCGGGGAGTCCTTCCGCACTCCCGCCGAGCTGGCCGGCGAGCTGTCCGGCTCTGACCTGCGCCTTTACGAGATGATCTGGATGAGGACGCTCGCCAGCCAGATGGCCGACGCGACCGGTCGCACCGTGACGGTGCGGATCGGCGCGACGTCATCGAGCGGTGAGGACGCCGAGTTCTCGGCCAGCGGCACCACGATCACGTTCCCCGGCTACCGACGCGCGTACGTCGAGGGCAGCGACGATCCGGACGCGGAGCTCGCCGATCAGGAACGGCTGCTGCCGGCGCTCGAGGTCGGACAGCGGGTGCCGCTCGGAGCGCTCGAGCCGAAGGGACACACCACCACGCCGCCTCCGCGCTACACCGAAGCGTCGCTCGTCAAGCGGCTCGAGGAGCTGGGCATCGGCCGGCCGTCGACGTACGCGTCGATCATGCAGACGATCCAGGATCGCGGCTACGTGTGGAAGCGGGGCGGCACGCTCGTGCCGACATGGACCGCGTTCGCGGTCGTGAACCTGCTCGAACGACACTTCGAGACGCTCGTCGACTACGCGTTCACGGCCCGCATGGAGGACGACCTCGACGCGATCGCCGCGCAACGAGCTCGCGAAGACCGAGTGGCTGTCGCGCTTCTATTTCGGCAACGGGGACCCGGGCCTCAAGCGCCTCGTGCACGACAACCTCGATCTCATCGACGCCGCGGAGATCAACTCGATCCCCCTCGGACGTCGATGCCAACGGTGAGCCGGTCGTCGTGAAGCCCGGTCGCTACGGCCCGTATGTGAAGCGGGGCGAGGACACCGCGTCCGTGCCCGAGAACTTGCCGCCGGACGAGCTCACGCTCGACCGGGCGCTCGAGCTGCTCGCCGCGCCGAAGTCGGACGAGCCGATCGGCACGGACGAGATCACCGGGCTTCCGATCTACGCGCGCAACGGACGATTCGGTCCCTACGTGCAGCTCGGCGATGCCGACACGCTGCCCGCCGGCGAGAAGCCGAAGATGGCGTCGCTGTTCAAGTCGATGACCCTCGAGCACCTCACGCTGAGCGAGGCTCGCGACCTGCTCTCGCTGCCGCGTGGTCTCGGCGTCGACCCGGCCGACGGTGAAGTGGTCGAGGCGAGCAACGGCCGGTACGGACCGTTCGTGCGCAAGGGCAAGGAGTATCGGTCGATCGACACCGAGGAGCGCCTCCTCACCATCACGCTCGACGAGGCGCTCGCCCTGCTGGCCCAGCCCCGCGGTCTACCGGGGCCGCGGGAGCGCCGAAACCGCCGCTGCGAGAGTTCGGCGAGGACCCGGTTTCAGGCCGCCCGATCGTCGCCAAGGAGGGACGGTTCGGCACCTACGTGACCGACGGCGAGACCAACGCGTCGCTACGCCGCGGTGACCTGCTCGAAGAGATCACGGCCGAGCGGGCCGCGGAGCTGTTGGCCGAGCGACGGGAAGCCGGCCCGAGCAAGCCTCGCAAGACCGCCGCCAAGGCGACGAAGAAGACCGCGAAGAAGACGACCGCGAAGTCGACTGCGAAGAAGTCCGGCACCAAGAAGGCCACCGGCGAAGAAGAGTCCCGCGAAGAAGGCGGCGGCTGCGAACAACACGTCTGCCGAAGCCGAGTGACCCGCCGCCCTACGGCGAGTGGCCGCCCGCACGGGTGCCCGTTGAATACGCTGACCGCCGATGGGCGAGCGAAGGGACAGCCCCACCGCGACGCGCGCCGCCGATGGCCTCGGCGACGTGCCGACTGCTCCCTTCCCGCCCGTCCCTGACGAAGGTCCGGTCCTTCCCGGCGTCAACGCCGAGATCCCTCCCGCCCAGCACGTACGCGTCTTTGGCTCGCGGGCGTACTTCCGGCTCTGGCTCGCCCAAGTCGTGTCGTCGCTCGGCGACTGGATCGGCTTCGTCGCGATCGTTGCCCTCGCCCAAGCGATCGGGGGATCCTCCCCCGAGGCGGCGATCGCACTCGTGATGTCCGCCCGGCTCATCCCGGGCTTCTTCTTCAGCCAGTTCGCAGGCGTGCTCGTCGACCGGTGGGATCGCAAGAAGGTCATGGTGTGCTGCGACATCGGTCGAGGCCTCGTGCTCGCGACGTTGCCGTTCATCGACACGGTGTGGGGTCTGGTCGTCGCATCGCTGCTGCTCGAGATCGGCACGCTGTTGTGGGCGCCGGCGAAAGAGGCGTCAGTTCCGCACCTCGTGCCGCAGGACCAGCTCGCCACCGCGAACTCGCTGTCCCTCGTCGCCGCGTACGGCACGTTCCCGATCGCGAGCTTCGTGTTCGCCGTTCTCACGGTGGGCGCGGGCGGCCTGGCCGAGGTGCCGGGGTTCGGCTTCCTCGACGTCAACCGCGAGACGCTCGCGATCGGCGTCGACGTCTGCACGTTCTTCCTCTCGGCCCTGATGATCGCCACGCTGCCACTGACCAGGCCGAAGCGCGAGCCTCCGGCCAGCGGGAAGGTCGGCTTCGGGTCGGTCGTCGCCGACCTCAAAGAGGGCTGGCACTTCATCTTCATCAACCCGAAGGTGCGGGCGGTGATGCTCGCGCTCAGCACCGGCATGATCGGCGGCGGGATGGTCGTGCCGCTCGGACCGGTCTTCGCCGAAGAGGTGCTGGGGTCGGGCCCCGCGGGCTTCGGTCTGCTGCTCACTGCGCTCGGCACGGGCATGGCCATCGGCGTGATCTTGCTCTCGGCGTTCCAACGCAAGATCCCGAAGGCGACGGTGTTCACCGCGTCGGTGCTCGGCGCCGGCATCTCCCTCATCGTCGCGGCGTCGATGTCGACCCTTCCCCCGGCGTTCCTCGCCATCCTCGGCATGGGCATCTGCACCGGGTCGGTGTACGTCTTGGGATTCACGATCCTGCACGAGACCGTCGAAGACGATCTGCGAGGGCGAACGTTCAGCTCGCTGTACACGCTCGTTCGGTTCTGTCTCCTGCTCGCGTTCGTGCTCGGCCCGCTGCTGTCGGGTGTGCTCAACCGCTTCTCGATACGCGTGTTCGACGGTTCGGTGGAGATCCTGACGTACACGATCAGCTTGCCGGGCGTGCGCCTCACGCTCTGGTTGGCGGGGGCGATCATCGTCTTCGCCGGATGCCTCGCGATTTCGTCGCTGCGCGCCGCGAGCGCCACCGGCCGCACGCGCGACCTGTGACGGGTCGCTTCATCGCGCTCGAGGGCGGCGAAGGATCAGGGAAGTCGACACAGGCTCGATTGCTCGCGGACGCGCTCGGCGCGGTCTCGACCTACGAGCCGGGCGACACCGCCGTGGGCGCGGCCATTCGCTCCCTGCTGCTCGATCCCGCGACATCGGGCCTGGACGATCGCGCCGAGGCCCTCCTCATGGCCGCCGACCGCGCCCAGCACGCTCGCGAGGTGATCCGCCCCGCGCTCGAGTCGGGCCGCCACGTCGTGTGCGACAGGTTCGTGGCGTCGTCGATCGCCTATCAGGGGTACGGGCGAGGCATGCCTCCCGACCGGATCGCCGACCTCTCGGCTTGGGCGACGGGCGGCCTGCTTCCCGATCTCACCGTGCTGCTCGACCTTCCCGTGCACGTCGCCGAAGCCCGGCTCTCGTCCGCGAAGGACCGCTTCGAGGCAGCCGGCCCGGACTTCCACGAGCGGGTGGTGAACGGCTACCGCACGATGGCCGCAGATGACCCGGCGGGGTGGGTGGTCATCGACGGGACGGGGACGATCGAAGCCGTGGCGGCCGCGGTGAGGGCGGCGGTGCGCGAACGTCTGGGTTTGTGAGCGCACCCGCGGTCTCTGACATCTCGCCCGAGCTCTTCACCGCGGTGATCGGACAGGAGCGCGCGGTGGCGCAGCTGCGCGCCGCCGCGATGAGCCCGGTGCACGCCTATCTGTTCGTCGGCCCTCCCGGCAGCGGACGAAGAGCTGCCAGCACGGGCGTTCGCCGCCGCGCTGCTCGCGCCGCCGGGCGCGGGTCGCGACGACCGCGCCGTTCGGCTCGCGCTCGACGGCCACCATCCCGACGTCCTCGAGGTGGAACGAGAAGGCGCGTCGATCTCCACGAAGCAGGCGGACGACATCACCCGCGCCGCGTTTCTCTCGCCACTCGAAGGCGAGCGCAAGGTGCTGATCCTCGACGAGTTCCACCTCATGACGGCAGCGGTGGCACCCAAGCTGCTCAAGACGATCGAGGAACCGCCCCCTTCGACCATCTTCGTCGTGCTCGCCGACGACGTCCCGCCGGAGCTCGTGACGATCGCGTCGCGGTGTGTGCGCATCGACTTCGGGCCCGTGCCCGAAGCGCTCGTCGAGTCGACACTCGAAGCCGAAGGCGCCGAACCTTCCGACGCGCGCTTGGCCGCGGCCGCGGCCGGTGGCGATCTCGACCGCGCTCGCCTGTTGGTCACCGACAGCGGGCTGGCCGCTCGGCGCGCGGCGTGGCACGAGATCCCGCGGCAGCTCGACGGGAACGGCGCCACCGTCTTCACCATCGTCGCGGAGCTGCTCGCGCTGATCGATCAGGCCGCCGAGCCGCTGCGGGAGCGTCAGGCAGTGGAGGAAGCAGCCCTCGAGACTCGCATCAAGGAGATGGGCGAGCGGGGCTCGGGCCGCAAGGACCTCGAAGATCGGCACAAGCGTGAGCTCCGCCGCCACCGCACCGACGAGATCAGATTCGGGTTGGCCACGCTCGCCGGCGCGTACCGCGATCGACTCGTCGCGGGCGGAGGACGGGAGGACGCGCTCGCAGTCGCGCGCATCCACGAGCTCCTCGACGACTGGCTCCGAAACCCGACCGAGAGCCTGCAGCTGCAGGCGCTGCTCCTTCAGCTCCCGGGCTGACCAGTCGTTCCGACTTCGGCTACCGAGGCGAGAAACCGGCGCACGCTCGACGCCGATTCTGCGCGCCACATCGCGACGACGTCGGTCGTGTGTGCACGCTCGAGGCGCGTGAGGACGGGAGCGAGACGACGCTGCTGCGAGCGGACCAGCGGACCGAGGTCGAGGCCGCGCCGCTGTCGCAGCACGAGCTTCACCAACAGCTCGGTGCGGACGTCGCGCACGTGATCCACGGGAGTCGCGAGCCAGCGGTCGACGAGCCGAGCGCCGGTTGGCGTCGCGGCGACCAGCTTCCGCGAGGGCGCGCTGCCCTTCTCGACGCCACGGGGCACGGCGAGCTTGGCGGCCTCGAGTCGGTCGATCGCCCGGTACACGAGGGGACGGCTCAACGACCACACCGTGCCCACCTCACCGTCGCGGGCGAGCAGCTTCACGATCCCCCATCCGTGGGTCGGCTTCTCGCGCAGCAGGGCGAGCGTCACCCACTCACCGAGGGCCAGGTCGGGCAGTGGAGCAGTCGCCACGACGCGAGTGTGACCGATCGGCCCGCCAACGGCGGTCGGCGTGCAGAACCGACCGGGTAGGCTCTGCGACCCGTACCACCCCGCCCGGGTAGCTCAGTCGGCAGAGCGGCTCACTCGTAATGAGCAGGTCAAGGGTTCGATTCCCTTCTCGGGCTCCGCGTTTTTTGTCCAGGCCAGACCGATGGTCCGCTGCTGCGCGGTCCTCTCAGCGGTAGGGCGTCAGATCGGCCCGGGGGTAGCGCGTTTGGGTGTCGGCCAAGGTCTGCTCGTCCCAGTACGGGTCGCCCGGAGCGGGGAAGCCGAACACCGACCGCTCCCGGGGAGACGCCCGCTCGATGATCTCGAACCAGTCTGGACGC
The DNA here is from genome assembly GCA_963747215.1 of uncultured Acidimicrobiales bacterium. Taxonomy (GTDB): domain Bacteria; phylum Actinomycetota; class Acidimicrobiia; order Acidimicrobiales; family DATKAS01; genus DATKAS01. Next base: position 539,151 of record CAVVET010000001.1, on the reverse strand, counting down.
GTCGCGCGCTCGGCCCAGGCGACTCTGCCGGTCCAGCGCGGTGCCCACACGTCGTAGTCGGCGAGGAGCGCAAAGCGGGTTGATCGTTCGCCGGTCATGCGCGACCCACGGTGAAGTACGTCGGTCCGAAACGCGAACAGGGTTCCTGCGGGACCTGTCATCGAGACCTCCTCCTCGGCGAACATCCCCGCGGGGAGGTAGTTCGTGATGTCGTGATGCCCAGGGACCGGCCAGTACGGGACGCTCTCCCCGACCGACAGCGGAACGATCTTGGTCGGGCCGTCCTCGTCGCCGACGTCTGACAGGAGGATCCAGCTCGCCATCTGCGTGGCCGGCTGGGAGCGCTTGGGCACGACGAGGCTGTGGTTGACGAAATCGCGGTGGTGGCGCTGGTCGTAGTCGACGGCCCCGGCGTACTTGGCCCACAGCTCCGCCTCGTAGAGCCGCAGGTCGGCCGAACCGAGGAAGCGCTCCGCCAGGTCGAGCAGGTCGGGGTGGAAGGCCAGTCGGTTCAGGCTCCACGATCGCCACGGTCCGCCGACGATGCCGGCCCACTGGTCGGTTGCCAGCCAGGCATGAGCGGCCGGGTCGGCGAAGTACTCCTCGGGCCGCGGGTAGTGCAGCCACAAAGCTTCCTGGGCCGCCGCCAGCTCGTCAGCCTCGAGGAAGCCCTCGAACACCAGATAGCCCCGCTCCCGCAGATCCGCCAAACAACGGTCGGGCACCCTCATCGCCGCCCGAAGCTAGACCGCCTCGTCGTCGCGTCGTCTGCGACGGCAGCATCTCCCTCGCCGGCGCGAGCTACCCGGCGGGTCTTGGATAGCGTCCGGCTCCGTCATGTCCTCTGCGCTGCGGTTCTCGGTGATCATCCCGCTCGAGTTCCACCGCGGACACGCCGTCCGCTGCGTGCAGGGCTGGGCGAAGGGCCAGCTGTTTCCGCGTGAGCAGTTCGAGATCGTCATCGCGAGCCCGGCTGGCCATCCGACGGCCGAGCTCGACGAGATCCGGGGCTCTGCTCGGGCCGCAGGACCGGATGCTGGAGTTCGATCGTCGCCACGACATGGACCTCTGCGCCAGGGCCGCCGAGACCGCGAGCGGCGAGGTGCTGTTCTTCACGGAGTCGCACTGCCTGCCGGAACCCGGGACGCTTGCCAGCGCGGATGCCGTCACACGCGAGAAGCCGGAATGGGCCGGATTCAGCGGCCGCTCGATCCCGATCACCGGCAACCTCCTGTCGGAGGTCGAGGCGGACTGGTACGGGCCGGAGATCGAGTTCGGCATGAACGAGCATCCCTGGCGGAAGGTGCTCGACCAGTGCTTCGTCGTGCATCGGTCGGCGTACTTCCAGGCGGGCGGCTTCGATCCGGCCTTCGGGCACTTCGCCGAATGGCTCATCGCCGCCCGCTTCTACGCGCTCGGCCTGAAGATCGGCTACGCGCCGACCGTCCGAATCCACCACCTGTACATCGGGGATTTCGGCGTGTGGCAGCGCTTCACGGCCGACTTCCTGCGCGGACAGATGGCCTATCTCGCGCGGGAGCCCCGCGATCCGCTCACGACGATGTTCGACGAGGTGCCGGAGTGGTCGCGCCGACACGTGCTGCGGCGCCGCGTGGCACGCCGGGTATGCCGCATGCTGCTGCGGGACCTGCGCCAATCGATCGAGGTCGGAAGCGCGACTCGCCCGCGGTGACAGCGTCTCGTCGCTTCGACACTGGCACTGGTGGCTGCTCAGATCGTGGCTCGTACGAGCAGCGGCCGGAGACTCGATGGTGCTGATGCGTGCAGAGCGCCGGCGCCTCACGACCCGGGTCGCGCTGCAGGTCGATCTCGTGACCCGCAGCCGGACCCACGCGAGGGTGCACCTCGGGCGCTGCTGCGACGCGATCGCAACCGTGGAGCGCACCCGGTTCCTGCGCACGTGGGCTCGCAACCTCGAGCGCGACCGAGCGAGCCGCTCGCCTCTCGCCGACGCGCCCGCCGGTGACTGCGGCCTCCTGGAGCTCGGACAACTCGACGAAGCCCATGGCGTCGGCTTCCATCCCGCCTCGGCCACCGGTGCGGAAACCATTCGATGGTCTGAGCCCGCTGCGTACGTCGAGCTCCCGCTCGCCGCCGGACGGTACGTGATCCGGCTGAGCTGGCTCTACCCTCCGAGGGTCGACGGTGAGCCGCGCGTGCGCTTCTACCTCGACGAACGGCCGATTGCGGCCGAAAGCGTGTCCATCCGACGAGACTTCGCCGAGCTCCGCGTCGACGTTCCCGAGTCGTCGTCTCCGACGCGCCTCGGGTGGGTCTGCCCGTCGAATCGTGCGGACGGCGACGACCGGGCGCTCGGCCTGCCGGTCGTCAGCCTGGCCTGGGCCCGCGAGGAAACGCGCACGAGCCAGGTGGACTTTCGAGCGGACAGCGTTCTCGTCTGAGAATCGCGTCATGCGACCGCGAATTCGTGACGAGAACGCGGCGCATCGACAGAGATGGTGGATGAGATGGATGCTGCGTGGCGACGAGTTGCGGTCTACGTCGTGTGCCGCGACGAGGACGCGCGGTTGCTGCTGACACCGCGTCGCCCTTCCCGGCTTGCCAGACGACGGCAAGTGGACGATGCCAGGCGGCGGCATGGAGTGGGGCGAACACCCCGAGACGACTGGGCTTCGAGAGCTCGACGGAGGAGACGGGACTCCACGGCCGCATCGGCGCTGTGCTCGGCGTCTTCTCGCGCTGGTTCGCACCTGACGAGAGCTTCCGTGGTGAAGCCGGTCACGCGGTCGGGATCGTGTTCGAGGCAACCGACCTCACGGGTGACTTGCGCACCGCGTTTGAGGACGGCACGACGACGAGTGGTGCGGCATGGTTCTCGCTCGACGAGGTTCAGGCGCTCGACCGCGTCGAGCTGGTCGACTTCGTCTTAGGACTGATCTGATCCAGGTCGGCGCTGGAAGACGTAGGGCACGAGCGTCTCCTGGGCGTCCCTGCACCGCCGCTTCCAGCCGGACCCGCCGTAGTAGGCGAGGCTGCCCGGCTGCGCTTCGCCGTGACCGTTGTAGTACGAGAGGCAGTCGCGGAGCGGTGCGGTGGTGAGGTCGGCCTCGCGGCAGTGCGCCGCCCACGCCTCCTCGTCCTCCTTGCGCACGTCGACGACCTTGTCGCCTGCTTCGCGCATCGTGGAGAGCATCCACGTGACGTAGTCGCTGTGCGTGTCGATGGCGTCGGTGAAGTTGAAGCTGCCGCCGCCGCCCTGCGGACCGGTGATGATGAACAGGTTCGGGAAGCCGTGCGTGTGCAGGCCGAGGAAGGTCTTCGTGCCCTCGGTCTGCCACTTGTCGCTCAGCGATCTCCCGTCGCGGCCGACGACCATGTTGAACGTCGACGTCGCCATCCACTGGAAGCCGGTCGCGTAGATGAGCACGTCGAGCGGGTACTCCACGCCGTCGTGGACCACGCCGCGCTCGTTGATCTCCGCGACACCCATCGGGGCGGTGTCGACGAGGTGCACGTGCGGCAGGTTGAACGTCGGCAGGTACTCGTCGTGGAACGTGGGTCGCTTGCATCCGTACGGGTAGTAGGGCTTGAGCGCCTCGGCCGTCCGAGGGTCCTCGACGATCGCGTCGACCCGCGCGCGGATCTGCTCCATGATCCTGAAGTTCGAGTCGAGCTGCTTCTCGACCAGCTCCTCCGGGGTCAGCTCGCGCTCGTGCTGCTTGCGCTCCTTGTAGTCCGGCGACGCTGTCCGGCGAGGTAGTCGTCGTTGGCCTGGATCGCCGCGCGACCCTGCGAGATCTTGGCGAAGCGAGCACGCCGAGCTCGCGCCCAGCCGGGCTCGCTCGCCCAGCGTCGCGCTCCGCCTCCGTCGTCTCTCGCTGGTCGCGCACGTCGATGGTCGACGGTGTCCGCTGGAAGACGAAGAGCTCGCCGGCGACCTTGGCCAGCTCGGGGATCGCCTGCACTGCTGTCGCGCCGGTGCCGATGATCCCGACGCGCTTTCCGTGGAGATCGACGTCGTAGTCCCACCGCGAGGTGTGGAACGACTCGCCCTCGAACGTCTCCATGCCGTCGGATCCGCGCCAGCTTCGGGGTGGTGAGGATGCCGTTGGCGAGGATCACGAAGCGCGCCCGCATCGCGTCGCCGCGGTCGGTGAGCACCGTCCAGCGGCCCGTCGTCTCGTCCCACTCGGTCCGCTCGACCGTGGTGTGGAACAGGCAGCGCTCGTAGAAGCCGAAACGCTCGGCCATCGCTTGGCAGTACTCGTAGATCTCGAACCCCGACGCGAACTTCATCGACGGGACGTAGCCCATCTCCTCCAGCAGCGGGAGGTAGCTGTAGGCCTCGACGTCACAGGCGATGCCCGGATACCGGTTCCAGTACCAGGTTCCGCCGACGTCCCCACCCTTCTCGCAGAACCGAACGTCGACGAAGCCCGCCTGCTGTCAGCTTGTGCCAGAGCAACAGGCCGGCGAACCCCGCACCCGACGACGAGGATGTCGCACTCGTCGGTCAACGCCTCCCGCGGCACTGGGTCCGCGGAGTAGACGTCCCGCAGGTACTTCGCGAACTCGCCCTCCATCGGGATGTAGTCCGCCGCGCCCCGCCGGGCCTCCTTGTAGGCCCGGTACTTCGCCTGTTCGACGGCGTCGAACACCGCACCGACAGGCTGCTCAGGCAACACCTTCAGCGACTCGTCCGTCAGCACCCCGTACCCGGACCCGGTGATGTTCCCCTCCGGCGCCGCTCGGGTGTCGAACACCTTCAAGCCGCTCGCGGGATCGACACGCACTGCGACTCGCTGTCCACCCATCAGGTCACGACGATAAGGGGAACGGAGCTCGCGGTGCGCTCCAGTTGCTCCTTGACCTTCAAGCCAGGATGAAGGTTTAGCGTGACGGCCGTGAGCACCTACACCATCGGCGAGATCGCCGGACGAAGCGGCTTCACCGCCTCCGCGCTTCGCTACTACGAGGGCATCGGACTGCTCGAACCCGCGACGCGCACCGGCGCGGGTTACCGGCTGTACGACGAGACGGCACTGTCGCGCCTCGCGTTCATCGGACGCGCCAAACAGCTCGGGTGCTCTCTCGAGGAGATCACGGACCTCGTCGGGATCTGGGACGGCGAGCAATGTGGACCAGTGCAACGACGCTTCCACGAGCTCGTGACCACGAAGCTCGTCGAAGCCGAGCGCCAGATCGCGGAGCTCACGGCACTCGCGGGTCAGCTGCGCCAAGCAGCGGCGCAACTTGCGGGACCCGCCATCGACGGCCCGTGCGACGAGACCTGCGTGTGCCTGACCCTCGTCTCGATGAGCACCAAGGCGGCACGTTGATGCGACGGACCAACGACAGTCTCCGGGTGCTCGGCATCGGCGCGGCGGCCTGCGTCGCCTGCTGTGCCGGCCCGCTACTGGCCTTCCTCGGCGGTCTCGGTGTGGCCGGTCTCGCGAGCACGCTTGTGATCGGCACCGGCGGATTCCTCATTGCCGCCGTCGCGCTGATCGCGCTCCTTCTCGTCCTCCGTCGCCACCGCACGGCGTGCCCGGCCCCATGAAGTCGATCCCGATCTACGACGCATCCGCACCGATCGCCTGCACCATCGGCAACGACGAGATCCCCGAGCGCGTCGCACTCCTCGAACGGTTGCGAGCCGCACTCGCCCACGTCGACCGCACGCAGGACGGACTGTTGCTCCACTTGTCCCACGAACCCGAGGTCGAAGCCGACGTGCGCCGGTTCGCCGTGGACGAGAAGCGCTGCTGCCAGTTCTGGGGGTTCGAGGTGGGATCGAGTTCCGACGCGCTCACGCTTCGATGGGATGGGCCGCCGGCCGCCGCCGATCTCCTCGACCAGCTTCACGCCTACTTCCTCGGCGAGCAGCCCCTGAGTGCGGTGACGGGCCTGCTCTAGCGCTGTCCGGTCGACCACGGCAGAGACGAGCCCGACGACAGCCAGCACGGTGCCGGCGGCACGAACCGACGTAGGCGATGTCCCTGCCTTGCCGACGCTCAGGACGGCCCGCGGAGCCGATCGACGATCGAGCCGAACCGATCGACAGGATCGACCCGGCCGAGCCGATCGACAGGATCGATCCGCTCGAACCAATGGACGCGATCGACATCGCAGACGCGAGTGAGCCGACAGAGGCGAACGACAGCACTGATCCCGCCGATACGGCCGACAGCACCGAGCTGACCGACCACCACGACAACAACGAACGACGACTCATCAACGCTCCCATCGACGACTGGCCGCAAGGGCGAACACGCCAAGAGCGGCGGCGATGCCGATCATCTCGGCCGCAAGCCCACCGGGTACGGGCAGCGTGCCCGCGTACAACACGAGGCCGGCAACGGCGGCGCCCGTGATCGACACCACGAGCACCCGCACCCCTCGCCTCGCGATGTCTCTGCCTCGTTCGATGGCGCCCGTCGCCGCGTCGAGCGACCACGCCACGAGCTGGTCGACGAGCAGCAGAAGAAACGCGGCACCCACAATGGGCGCCGACGCGCTCTCCTGCCCAGGCAATGAGAACGCGAACGCCGCGGCGATGCAGACCAGTCCGCCCGCGTAGGCACCGCTGCTCACCGTCAGACCAGCGACGAGCGCACCGACGCCGACGACACCGAAGATGATTGCGCCGCGCCGGCTGTCGTCGGTGGCCAGAGACACCGCCAACGTCAGCACGAGCAACGCAGCGACCACGGCGCCCGCCGCGGTGAGCCACCGGACGACACGCACGTCCCGCGCGGTCGCGCTCATCGCACCCGCCGTGTGGGACGGCGACGGGCGCGTACGAGCGCGAGCACGTCACCGGGGTCACCGCCGGAGGTCGCGACGACCGGGATGCCGAGCCGCTCGAGCTCGCGACGGCGCTCCCGGAGCTGCAGCATCCACAGACGGCGCGCGAGCGCGACCGGCTCGACGCCGCTCGTGTCCCCGACGTCGCCGCTGACCACCACGACGGAGGTGTCGTGGCCGCGCCGAGCGAGGTCGGCAATCGCGTCGGTCATCCGGTGGTCGTGCAGCCCGGACACCGCGAGCACCTGCGCGCCCGCCGGAAACACCGGCCGGGGCAGATAGGCGACCGAACGCTCCGCTTCAGTCCACGACGCATGCGACTCGAGCAGCCGGTCGATCACCGCGAGCCGGGCGCGTTCACCGCCGCCCGGAGCCACCCAGCTCGGGAGCCCGCCGAAGCCCACGACGCCGACCCGGTCGTGTGCGGCAAGGTGCGCCATCGCGACCTGCCACGCGACTCGCACGCTCCGTTCGAGCGATGCCGACCCACCGCTCGGACGATCGGCGAACGTGTCGACGAGCACCACCAAGTCTCCCGACTTCTCGGGATGGTGGTCGTTGACCCACAGCTCACCGCGCCGCGCCGTGTGGTACCAGTTGACCGAGCGAAGGCGGTCACCCTCTCGGTACTGGCGTACCTCGGCGAACTCGAAGCCCTCGCCGCGCCGTCTCGCGACATGCGCACCGCTGGCGGCACGGGGCTCGACGTTCGGGAGCAGCGCTCGCAGCGTTCCATCGTCCGGCAACACGCGGACGGTCGCGGTCGTCGGGAGCGCGCCGGTCCAGCGCACCAACCCGAACGGGCCGGCCGCCTCCAGGCGCAGGGGCCCGAACGACTCGATCCCCCAGCGGCGACTCTGCAAGCGCGTGACGAGGGACACCGGCCGGTGGCCGTATCGCACTCACCCAGACCAGGCGCCCATCCGCTGGCTCGACGACCTCGGCGAACCCTCGATGGGGAAACCAGACCGCGACGCGTGACAGCGGAACGGTGCTCGAGATCGTGACGCGCACGACGAGGTCCTCGCCGGCCACGACCCGGTCGGCATCGGGGGCGATGGCGACGACGAGCCCCGGCCGCTCGGCCATCACCACGGCGCCGACGAGGATCACCGCGAAGGGCGCGCCGAGCGCGACGAGCTCGACCCGGCCCGTGAGGATCCCGCTGAACACTCCGGCCACGGCAAGCGCCGCAACCGCGACGAGTCGAGCGGTCGACTGCCGCTGCAGCTCGACCGTGGAGCTCACCGAGCCGACGGCGCCGGCACTCCGGCGACGAGCTCGGCGAGCACCTCGTCCGCGGACACCCGACGCACCCAGAGGTCACTGCGGAGCACCACGCGGTGCGCGAGCGCGGGGATGACGACCTCCTTCACGTCGTCCGGTGTCACGTAGTCGCGACCGGACAGCGCGGCTCGAGCTCGGCTCAGCTTCACCAACGCGAGGCTGCCGCGAGGGCTTGCACCCACTTGCAGCTGAGGGGCCTGGCGCGTCGCATCGACGAGCGCGACCACGTAGCGGCCGATCGCTTCGTCGACGTGCACTGTCTCCAACGACGCTTGCATCGCCCGGAGGCCGGCCGCGTCGATGATCGGCGCGAGGACGACCTCGTCGGTGCCCCGCTCCATGCGGCGGGCGAGCAGGTCCCACTCGTCGTCGTGCGACGGATAACCGACGGTGGTTCGCAGGATGAAGCGATCGAGCTGCGCTTCGGGCAACGGGTAGGTGCCCTCGTACTCGATGGGGTTCTGGGTCGCGATCACGAGAAACGGCGGGTCGAGCGGATGGGTGGTTCCGTCCGCGGTCACCTGCCGCTCTTGCATCGCCTCGAGGAGTGCGGCCTGCGTCTTGGCGGGGGCACGGTTCACCTCGTCCGCGAGCACGAGGTTCGCGAAGAGCGGCCCGTGCCGGAAGGTGAACGTCTGCGTGCGTTGATCGAGGAGGGTGGCGCCGGTGATGTCCGACGGCAGCAGGTCGGGCGTGAACTGGATGCGACAAAACGACAGGCCGGTCGCCGTCGCGAACGAGCGAGCCATCAGCGTCTTGGCCACACCCGGCAAGTCGTCGAGCAGCACATGGCCGTCGGCGAGCAGGCCCATGAGCACGAGCTCCAGCACGCCCCGCTTGCCGACGACCGCGCGCTCGACTTCGTCGAGGATCTCGTTCGCGGTCTCCACGGTCGCAGCAAGATCCATCACGAGGCCTCCACACGATCGAGGAGGCTCGACCACTCCGACGACGACGTCGGCAGCTCACTGCTTTCGTCCGGCGCGCCCGCCACGCGAAGCGCCTCACGAAGATCGATCTCCGCGTTCCGGCGAACGCGAGGGTGCGGCGACGCCGCGAGGGCGAACGCGAGGCTGAGCGCTTCGATCTGAGCGGGATCAGCCGACACTGGCTCGGGCTTGCGCCGGCGGGCGAGCGGATCAGCGGCCGACGGCAAGCGGCGACGCACGAGGTGAAGGAGAGCGAGACCGAGGAGGACGGCGAGCACCCAGATCTCGAGACGTGCCGTTGCCGTGCGCTTGGTCGGCGCGGCGACGACCAGCACACCCGTGACGAGCAGGCTCAGCAACGCGGCCTGGACGAATCGCTGCATCACCCACCCGCCTCGGACCGTGCCAGATCCCGAAGGAGATCGGCCCGCGCGGCGGCCAGCGCTTCGATCGCCCGTCGCCGATGCTCGGCCCCCATCGGGTGGTCGCTGAAGCGCGCCTCGGCGAACAACGCGGTGAGATCGCTGAGCGGCGCGGGTCGCACGTCCAGGCGCTGAAGCACGCGGGTGAGGTACTCGCCGGGCGCCTCGTCGGGTCGGCGCGGCGAGCCAGCCGCGGTCAGCCGCTGCAGCAGGGTCGCGTACGCGGCGAGGATCGCCTCTCGATCGTCCCCGCCCGCCAAGAGGTGTTCGAGCGACTCGTCGATCGACACCACCGCGTCACGGGCCTCCGCCTGGTCGTCGCGCTCCTCCTGGCTCACCATACGGCGACGCGTGAGCGCAGCCGCGGCGAGCACCCCCAGCACACCGCCGCCGAGGATGAACGCGACCCACGGGGGATCGCCCGGCCGATCGGCGCGTTCGGGCTGAGGCTCGCTGGCTTCGGTTTCGGCGGGCGGATCGTCGCCTTCCTCGTCCGATCCCCGCGAGGTCTGGAGCACGAGGGCGACCGCGAACGCCACGAGCATCACGAGCACGAGCTTCCACATGCTCGGGCGGCGGGCCGGCCGGCCGATGCTCGGTGCGCGCTGGGCCGTCACGATCAGCACGAATCCAGCGGCAATGACGAGCACGATGAACGCGACGAGGATCGCGCCCAGCCAGTCAGGTCCCTGCACGCCGCCGGTGTCGTCGGGGACGTCGAACGGCGCTTCCTCGGAAGCCAGCCCCACGAGGGCGAGCAACCCGAGCGTTCCCACGACCACGCCCGCGCCCCAGACCTGTCGCGGGCGGAGGCGCATCGCGCCCACCGTACTGTCGAGGTCGCGTCGAGATCGGGCGCAGATGTCTCGGGCGCTAGGCCTTGTCGACCGTTGCCGTCGGTGCGCTGCCGTTCCACGCGTATCCGTTCGGCACGGACACGCTCATCACGACGAACTGGACCTGGTCGACGCTGTCCTTGCCGGACCGCTTGTACGCGCCCGCAGTGCGCGTCACCTGGCCCGACGCGTTCGCCGTGAGGGTGACCGTCTCCTCGAGCCACTGCTTGCTGTTCGTGTTGCTCGTGATCTGCTGGTAACGCCGCACCTTCATCGTCACGACCGCGCCCGGCACCGGCTGACCCGAGGTCGACCGCACGACAAGCGCGGACTGTGCCGTCCACGTCGTGCCGGTGCGCACGCCCACCGCGGAGCTGAACTCGATCGCGCTCTGCACGGCCGTCGTCGGCGGCGCCGCAGTGGTCGTTGGGGCCACCGTCGTTGTCGGCGCGGTGGTCGTGGCCGGCGCCACCGTCGCGCCGCCGCCTCCACCACCGCCGCCACCGCCGCCGCCGCCACTGGGGGCCGCGGTCGCGGGGGCCGAGATGCCGCCACCCGCCGTCTCGAAGCTGCCCGACGAGCCGCCGCCGAGGCCCCGGATGGCCGTCGTCGCCATCACGGCGACCAACGCCACCATGAGCGCGTACTCGACCATCGTCGCACCGCTGTCGCGCCTGGCGCGCCGCAGGAGCGAGGAGAAAATCATGCTCACATCTTCGGGCCTTTTTTCATCGCTTCCATGGGTCGTTTTGCCCCTTTGGAGCGTGCGCAAGTCCCCCTACTACGGTGCCTCCGTGGCGACCGTCCGCCGACGTCCGATCGATGTGACGGATGTCGCATGAGCGCAGCGAACGACGGACGAAAGGTGCGGGTCGGCGAGGTCATCGCCGTGCTCGGCGGGGCGATCCTGCTGGTCGCCAGCTGGGTCGTGGTCACGGCCACGGACCGGCTCCCACAGTGGGAAGCGAACGTGTTCAAAGCCGTCAATGATCTGCCCGACTGGCTCTGGCCTTTGCTTTGGACGCCGATGCAGGTGGGCAGCTACGTCGGATCACTCGTCGTTGTCGCGCTCACGGCGCTCATCAGTCGAGATCTCCGGCTCACCCTCGCCGCGCTCGTCGCCAGCCAGCTCGCGTTCTGGTTGTCGAAGGCGGTCAAGGGGTCGGTGCTCCGCGGCAGGCCAGCGTCCTTGCTGCCCGATGTGCATCTCCGCGAGGACGCGCACGGCCTCGGCTACGTGTCCGGTCACGCGGCGGTGGCGTTCGCGCTTGCGGCCGTGCTGGCGCCCTCGCTTCCGCGGAGGTGGCAGATCGTCACGGGAGTGGTCGTCGTGACCGTGGCCTTCACACGCGTGTACGCCGGCGCGCACCTCCCACTCGACGTCGTCGGAGGAGCGGGGCTCGGTCTGCTCGTGGGAACACTCAGCCGGTGGGCATTCGGCCTCGGCGGCGAGGGTCTGCCGGTCGAGCATCCCGCCGCCGTGGAGTCGGCCTAGCCAGACCTAGATCTCGGACCTAGATGAGGTTGCGGCGCTCCAAGAGATGGAAGCTCGCCCAACCGGGCAGGATCGGCAGCCAGAAGGTCACGAGCCGGTAGCTCAGGACGACGGCGACCGCGACGCCCGACTCCATCCCCAATCCGGTGAACCCGGCGACGAGGGCGGCCTCCATGGCACCCAAGCCGCCCGGGGTCGGCGCCGCAGCCGCGAGGAGCGACGCACCCGTGTAGACCGCACCCACCTCGGCAAACGTCACACCGCCGTCGTACGCCGCGCTCGAGGCGGCGAGCGCACCGACATACGCGAGCGTGACCCCGAACGACCCACCGAAGAGGAACAGCAGCTTCATCGGCGACGTCGCCAGCGACGCGATGCTCGTTGCCGACTGGCGCACGAACGACCAGACGTGGATGCGCACGAGCTTTCGCCCTCGCCGCGTCGCCGCAACGACGCCCGCAACCACGAGCACCACAACGATGAGGACGAGCAGGCGACTGCTGCTCGGCAGCTTGAAACCTGCGTTTCCCTTCCCCGCCCAGAAGAAGAACACGAACAGCAGCAGGAAATGGACGATGCCACCGGCCAACACGTTCAGTCCCATCCCGGCGACGGCTTCGGCGGACGGGACCCCGGCCTTCTGCATGTAGCGGACGTTGAGGGCCATGCCGCCGACGTTCGCGGGCGTCACCCGGTTCACGAAGGAGGAGGCGCAGCGCGGTCTCGGTCGTCGCCACGAGCGGCAACGACTCGTGCACGCCACCCATGAGCCCCACCGCTGAGGCGACATAGGTGAGGGCCGACATCACGACCGCGACGAACAACCAGGCGTAGTTCGCCGACCGAAGAGCGGTGAAGCTGTCGTCGACGTTGGCCAGCTGCGGGAGCAGGATGTAGAAGGCACCAGTGAGCGCCGCGATCATGAACAAGGTGCGCGGTCTCACCCGAACGAGGCGCTCGAGCGGCGCCGGCTCGGTGCCCGTCGTTTCCGCAATGCCCGAGCGGAGATCCTGGAGCAGAGCCTTTGACGCCTCCTTACGCGTCGACGCTGCCAGCGCGAGCGGCTGGAGGTAGGCGGCCGCGCTCGCGAGCGCATCAGGATCGATGACTCGTGCGGCCGAGGCGAGCGCGCGTTCGGCGCCGACCATCCCGGCGAGCGACGCAAGAAGCTCCGCGCGATCGATTGCCTGCGCACGCGGCGACGCCGAACCCTGAGCGGCGGCAAAGTCGACGACGACCGGCGCGCCAGCCGCGATCAGGATGTTCGACGGGTGAAGGGCGCGATGGGCGAGGCGATTCCGATGCAGGACGCTGGCTTCCCGCCACACCGCGTCGAGGAGGTCATCGCCGATGTCTTCGGGCGAGAGCTCGGACATCGGCTGGCCTTCGACGTGCTGAGTGGCCAACGCCATCGAGCCGTCGGGAAGCGCGGTGAGCACCTCGAGATCGGGGCAGGCCGATCCGCCCCGGCGGGCCACGAGCAACATCAACGCTTCATGTTCGACTTCGCGTTCGAGCGTCCCGCTGGACCACTCGTCGGTCGGGTTCTTGAACAGCAGAGCTCGGTAGCCCCGGTACAGCACGTCGGCGTCGCGGCTGTCGCGGTCGTAGACCTTCACGAACGATCGGGCGCCGCTGGCCGTGGTCACCGCGTACAGCTGGGCGCGCCCACCGTCGGCGCGCCGAAGCGTGAGGTCGGCCACGTCGACGCCGGCTTCGTTGAGGGCGGTGACCACGGCGACGGGCGTCGGACGGCGGTTGGGCGCCCCGAACGCGATCAGCAACCCGAGACCCCCGACGAAGCCCGCCGCGATCGCGAGGAGCAGGCCGACCAGGCCCGCTGTGCCGGCGATCGCGATGACGAGCACGAGCGCGACGAGCGCCAGGTCGCTCACGCGCGTCGCCAGGGCCGGGGCAGCCACGGCTTGCCGACGACTGTCGCCCCGGCGACCGCCGCGACATAGGCGAGCGACGGGAAACGCGACGACGCCACCCATGTCTCGGTGTCGACCGCGTCGGCGACTCGACGCGGGATGTCGAGCGCGAGGTCGAGCGCCACGAAGACGACAAGACCGGCCGCGGCGCCGAGCAGCCCGATGCCGATGCGCCGCCACCGGCGTTGCCAGATGAGCAATGCCGCGATCAGCACGGGCACGAGCACGCCGCCGACCTGAGCGACCGTGAGGAAGAACTCCCGCACCGCGTCCGGGAGCTGCGACGCCACTCGTCCGAGGTCGGTGCTCACGCCCGCGCTCGTGGCGTCGGCCACGCTCAGGAATATCGCGAGAAGCACGAGCACCGTGCCCCACAGCACGAGCCGCACGACGTCGCCCGGATGACGGAAGTACCGATCTCCGGGAGGGCGCGCGTGGGCGAGAGCGTCACCGTCGAGAGGCATCCCGACCCGGACTTCAGGAACGGTGGCGGTCACGTCGTGCCGTCTCGTGCCACGGCGCCGACGACCCGCAGCAAGAGAACGGTGCCCGCGACGAGGCCTCCGTACCCGAGGATCTCGAACAGGCCCACCTCGTCCGAGAGCATCGGTCCTTCCTCGGCAGGTACGAGCAGCAATGCGGACACCAAGAGGAATGTTGCCCCGATTGCGGCGAGCAGCGCTCGATTGACGAGAGTTCGGAGAATTCGGCGCGAATCCTCGTCCACGATGTGACGAACCCGCAGGTCACCACGCCCGGCGAGCATGAGGAGCCGGTCGAGTCGGTCAGGGAGGCGCCGCAGGTGAGGGAGCGCTGACACCAAGGCGTCCTTCACTATCGCGGACTGATCGACGATCGGCTCGGTGGTCGAGCCCATCATCTCGACGATGCTCGACACGAGCGACACGTTCGGAGAGATCACGCGCAGCGTGCCGTCGAGAGTCGCAAACGCGCGGGAGAGCAACACGAGGTCACCGGGAAGTCGGATCCCGAACGGCGCCATGACGGCGACGAGCTCCTGCATGACTGCGGGATCGATCGCCCCGTTCGGATGCACATGATCGGCGACCAAGCGAGCGAGGACTCGCTCGAGCCGTTCTGGCGAGACCGTCTCCGTGAGCTCGGCGACGCGCTCGACGCTCTCGCGTAGCAAGTCGATGTCGCGGAGCTGGATCGCGACGAACATGTCCACGATGGCGGACTGCTGGATCGCGTCGAGACGACCGACCGCACCGAAGTCGATGAGCCCGAGCGAGCCGTCGGCGAGGACGAACACGTTCCCCGGATGCGGGTCCGCGTGGAAGTACCCGTACTTCAGCACTTGATCCATCATCGAACGAAGGAGCTGCTCGGCGAGGACCCGTCGTTCGGCGTCGCTCGCGCCGAGCAGTTCGGGGGTGGCGTCCGCGACCGTTGACCCCTCGAATCGTTCTTGCACGAGCACGCGCCTCGTACACAGCTGTCGGTACACCCTCGGGATCCGCACGCCCCCGTTTGTGCCGACGAGCCTCGCCATCTCCTCCATCGCGTCGGCCTCGCGGAGGAAGTCGAGCTCGGCGCGCAAGCTCCGTCCGAACTGCCCGAGCACATCGGCCACCCGAACGTTCTGTCCGAACGGCGTGCGCCGCTGCGCGACGTCGGCGAGATGCGCGAGCGCGGCGAGGTCGCGTTCCATCACGTCGACGATGCCGGGGCGCTGGATCTTCACCACGACGGCCTCGCCCGTGCGCAGACGCGCCTGGTAGGTCTGGCCGATCGAGGCAGCGGCCAGACAGTCCCAGTCGAACTCGGCGAAGACCTCACTCATCTCGCCGCCGAGCTCGGCTTCGAGCACCGGGCGGATCCCCTCGACGGGCTCCGGGGCGACGCGGTTCTGCAGCTTGGCGAGCTCCTCGCACACGTCGGGCGGCAACAGGTCGATGCGCGTGGCCGCGATCTGGCCGAGCTTCACGTAGACGCCACCGGCCTCCTCGAGGACCCGACGGAGGCGCACCCCCTCCGGCTCGACGCTGCGCTCGGCCCGCCGCTGGGCCGACAGCAGCGGCCCGAAGCCCTCGCGACGCGCCAGCCGCACGAGCTCTTGGTAGCGGCGCCATACGGCAACTCGACGGCCGACGGCGCGCATCGGGCGCGGAGCCACGACGAGCCCGGCGCGCTCGCCGATCGCCAGCGATCCGGGACGAGCGAGGAGGTCGAGCGTCACCGCGGTCGCCATCGTGAGTGGGACGCCGATCGCGAGGATGTGCACCACGAGACCGTCCGCGCCCCAGTTCCAGTCGGACAGCGTGAGCGCGAGGACGCAGGCCGCGCTCCATCCGATCACCGCAGCGAGGAAGGCGGTGCCCCAGCCCCGTCTCGCCCCCAGCAAGCGAAGCGACAGCACCGTCGTCGCCACGATGAGCACTCCCGCGATGACGATGCGCACGGCGATCTCCACGAAGGACGCCGCGAAGACGGTCATGGGCCGCCCGGACACGAGGGCGCGAGCGCCCCACAAAGCGACAGACCGCCGGTGCGCCGCCCGACGTCTTCGACGAGGACGGCACGTGACTCGAACGACAGCGCAGTGTCGGCCTCGAACAGCAGGACCGTCGATGCGTCGCCGCCG
This sequence comes from uncultured Acidimicrobiales bacterium, assembly GCA_963747215.1. Lineage (GTDB taxonomy): Bacteria > Actinomycetota > Acidimicrobiia > Acidimicrobiales > DATKAS01 > DATKAS01. The sequence goes on along the minus strand of CAVVET010000001.1, from coordinate 522,851 downwards.
AACGAGAACTCGTACGTGACGCAGCCGCCCTCGAACGTGTAGTAGCGGGTGGTCACGAGATCTGGCGTGAGCTGTGCGGGGCGCTCGAAGCGCCGCATGCCCACCTCGTCACTCGGCACCTCTGTCGCCCCTTCGGTGCTGCACTCCTCGGGCGGTCGCAGTACGGCTTCGACGGCGTGCTTGCCCGCGAGCGCGGAGTCGAGCCAGAACCTGTCCCTCGTCGCTCTCCACCTCGGTCCCTCCGACGCTCCAGCCTGCCGGGAGGTTCGCAACGCACGGCACCGAAGTCGCCGTCGGCACTGTCTGCGCCATGAGGATCATGATGTTGCTCGTGCCGCACGAGGGGCTCTTGCTGATCTCGGCCGTGTTTGCGTTTCCCGGTGCGAGTACGGACGCAAGGGCCGAGATGACGACGGCGGCGCCGGCTGCCAATGCCGCGATCGTGAGCACACGCTTGGCGCTCCACCGCTGCAGTGCGATCGGCTGGCGCTCCGGCGCCAATCCGCGGAACTCACCGATGAGATCACGTCCGTCCTGCTTCATCACGGAACGGAGCTGCGAAGGGCTCGCGACTCCCCGAGCCGCGGCGAAGGCCTCTGCGATCTCGTCGGGCGTGAAGAACTGGAGCGCCCGGTCGTACACGCGCTGCGAATCGGTGCGCACCGCGAGGACCAGCATCATGTTCGCGAGGTCGATGGCTTGGCGCCATGGCGACGGTCGCACCTGAGCGAAGGCGACGTCGATCACCAGGACCTGCTTGTCCCTGACCAGGAGGTTGGCGGGCTTGATGTCTCGGTGCGCGAGCCCCGCGTCCCAGAGTGTGCGGATCAACATGAGCCCGTGATCGATGATCTCGTCGTCGATCTCGAGCTCGGGGTCGCCGATCTCCTTCGCCCCGTCGAAGAACTCGGTGACGAGCAGGTACTCGCGCTCCGGCGTGAGCTCGACGATGCCGTAAGGGGCGGCCGTGAGGATGCCGTAGTCGCAGAACAGCCTCAACGTGTAGTCCTCGTACTGCACCAACCGTCGCACGGACGAGAACGGAGCCTCGTCCTCGAGCCGGCCGTAGATCACCGTGCGTCCGAGCTTGTACCACCGGTCGGCTCGGACATGGCTCATCGCGTAGAGCTTCCCGAACAGGTAGGTGTCGGGATCCCCCGCGACGCGCAGCCGCAGGGGGGTGGATCCGCCCGAGCCGGCGAGGCCGACCGGCTTGAGGTCGACCACCGTGAGACCGAGCTGATCTTGGAGCGCTCGGCGGATCGCCTCGCCTCGCTCGCCGCCCACATCGAGATGGGCCTTCTTCCCGCCGCCGTACGTGACCGGAAAGATCTCGTTCGGAGTGAACAGTCGGAACGCGGTCACGCCGAGAGCCACGGCCATCGTCACGCCAACAGCGACGTCGAACGGGTGAACGGTCGCGAGGTACAGCTCGGTTGCCGCGTACACAGCGACGACGACGGCACCGGCGACCTTGGCGATCGTGCGGGGACGACCGGGCACGACGAGCGTGTATGCGATCGCAACGACGAGGAGCGTGAGGAACGCGAGCACGGGCGGGGGCAACGAGAAGCCGGCCCACTCGCCGATGATCGTCACGTCGAATGGTCGAGGACGGGCGACGGCCTCCCACATCGGCTCGCCCACGAGCTGAAGCAGCGCCATGCACGCCAGGAACGTGAAGAAGTGACGCCACCGCCTGAGGGCCATCAGCACGAAGCCCAGCACGACGAAGAGGACGATCACCGTCCAGTACGAGACGGCGGCGTCGATCGCACGCGTCACATCGGTGAGCCACTCCGTCCGCAGCCGGACGATCTGTCGGAGGAGGGCCGCGTCGACGCGGTTCGTGAATCGGATGACTCGGTCGAAGATGTACCCGAGGATCAGCCACCCGCTCAGCACGACGACGGCGACGATCCAGCCGGTCCCAGTCGTGCCGATGTGCTTCGGGAGGGGCGGAGGGGCACCTGACGGACGGCGACGGCGACGTGTCCGTTCGGCGGTCGGCGGCGTGACCGGCCGTACACCCGGCTCGTGGGGCACGGTGGTGTTGACGTCGCCTTCCAACGTCATCGAGGCACTTGCTCACGAAGCCAGGTAGCGGCGATCTCGGAAACGGCGTCGGGCTCGGCGCTCACACGTGCATTGAGCTCACGGAGCTCGGTGGTCGTGAGGTTGGCCGAGACCGCGTCGACGATGTCGACGAACTTCTGGCCCCAGCGATCGACGACCTCCTTGCGCACGAGGGGCGTGATGTTCTCCGGAGGCTGCAACGCCTGGTCGTCGGTGAGCTCGACGAATCCTTCAGCATCGATCGCGGGATCAGTGGTGAACAGCAACGCGATGTCGATCGCTCCGTCGCGCAGCGCTTGGCGAGTGACGGGACCGCCGGTATCGAGCTTGATCACTTCGTCGAACGTGATGCCGTACACATCCTCGAGCCCGACCAGGCAGAGTGGACGTGACGCGCACTCCGGCGGCCCGCCGAACGTGAACCGATCAGCGACCGCAGCGACGTCGCTGAGCGTTCGCAGGCCCTCGCGTTCGGCCGTCTCGCGCGTGACGTAGAACGCGTTGGAGTCTTGCGCAGGAGCCGACATGAGCGCGACGAAGGGCCCGGTGTCGAGCGTCGACGTCAGGTCGCGGAAGGTGCGCGCCGGGCCGGGAGTCTGCTCCGCCGCGCCGAGGCTCAGGAACTGCAGGGCCGTTCCGAGGTACTCGGGCACGAACTCGATGAACCCCGCCGCCATCGCGGGAAGCACGAGCTCGCGCGGGCCGACATCGAAGAGCCGGTCGACATCGAACCCGCCCCGCTCGATGGCCTGGCTGTAGATCTCGGCCAGCAGCGAGCTCTCGGGGAAGTCGAACGAGGAGACGGTGATGGTGTTGTCGCCGAGCGCCGATTCGGTCTGGGTCGCGGGCTCGGACGAGCTGCAGGCCACGAGGCTGGCGAGCAGCGTCGCGCCCGCAACCGTCGCCCACACCCTTCGTCGCATGCCCATCGCCCCCAACCCCGCGGGAAGCTGTCCCGCTGGACTCTTTCCTGAATGAGACCAATGATGCCCCAGCGGCCGGGGGTGGCCAAAGGAGGGGGGCGGGGAGGTCCGTGACCAGATCATCGGAAACGGTCGAAGCTCGATTCGTGCGGCGGCGCCAGGACGCGATCGTCGCCATCGTCGGCGTCGTCATCCTCGTCATCGGCATGCTGTTGGTCCGCGATGGCGAGGTGTCCGACTTCGAAGAGTCGGTGTTCCACGCCATCAACGATCTCCCCCAGGCCTTGTACCCGTTGATGTGGCCGTTCCAGCAGATCGGGGCGGTGCTGATCGGCCCGATCGTGGCCATCGTCGCGTTCGCCACCCACCACCGCCGATTGGCACTGGCCGCTCTCGTTGCGACGGTGTTGAAGCTCGTCACCGAAAGAATCGTGAAGGCGATGGTGTCAAGGGAGCGTCCGGGCACGTCGATCGGTGGCGACATCCACCTCCGCGGCGATGTGAGCGCCGAAGGTGAGAGCTTCGTCTCCGGGCACGCCGTGATGGTTGCCGCGATGGCGGGCCTCGTCTCCCCCTATCTGAGCGGACGGTGGAAGATCATTCCGTGGGCGCTCGTCGTGATGGTGATGATCGGGCGGGTCTACGTCGGGGCGCACAACCCTCTCGACGTCGTGTGTGGCGCGGCGCTGGGAATCGCCATCGCGGGGGTGCTCAACCTTGCGTTCGGTGTGCCCGCTCCCTCACGTGCCAGCGAGCCGAGCAACGACGGGTGAGAACGCTTCGAGCTCGTGGACGGTGTAGTAGCTGAGTCCCGCCTCCTCCCGCAGTGCGATGAGACGGTCGGTCAGCTCGTCAACCGACGCGTAGCCGAAGTAAGGGCTCTCCTCGACGACGTCGGGTGGGATCCCGATGAGGTCGCTCGTGGTGGCGATCGCCGACTTCGGATCGTCGACGTTGACACGCTGGACGAAGACCGACAGCTCCAGCTCTCGGCCATTGGCGGCGACGGTGACCTGTCGCGCTTGGGCAACCGCCGTCGCCCGCGACGGGTCGCCGAACCTCACGCCGCCCTGACCATCCAAGGTCAGACCGGTCAGCTGCACGATCTCCGCGTGGCGCGCCACGATCGCGAGGACCCGCGGCCGAAAGCCGCCGATGAGGATCGGGGGGCGAGGGGATTGGACACACGCGACCCCGAGGTCGTCGACCGCCACTTGGTACGCGCCGTCCGAGCGCGCGGCACCCGTCTCGAGCAGGGACGTGATGATCCCGAGTGCCTCCTCGAATCGATCGACTCGAACGGGCGGCGCCGGCAGTGGGATCCCGCTCGCGTCGTGCTCCGCCTGGGCCCAGCCGGTGCCGAGACCCAGCTCGAGCCGGCCGTCGGTGAGCAGGTCGACCGTCGCCGCCTGGCGGGCGAGCAGCACCGGATGGTGCAACGCATTGTTGATGACGAGCTGCCCGACGCGGAGCGTCGTCGTGACGTCGGCGGCGCTCACGAGAGGACTGAACGGGTCGACGATGCCGAGGTGGTCAGGCACCTGAAGCGTGCTGTAGCCCAGGGCCTCGGCCTTGCGGGCGAGGTCCTGCCACTCGCTCCGCGAGCCACGGGGGACGGCCTGCAACGCGAAGCGAAACGGCTTCACGACGAGCGCAACCGTTCGCCCGCCTCCACCGCGACGGGCAGCCGGTTCCCCTCCGGTGCCAGCGGGCAGCTCCACCTCGGATCGAACGCGCAAGACGGCGAGTACGCGAAGTTGAGGTCGATCACGAGCTCGTCGCCGGTCCCGCCGAGATCAGCTCCCTTCGCGGTGTCGAGCACGTAGCGCCCGCCTCCGTATGTGGTGCGACCGCTCGTCAGATCGTGGACGGGCACGAAGACACCTCCTCCATAGACGTCGATCCAGTGCACTTCGAGCGTGCCGCCCGGGACGGCGACGATTCCGAGCCGATCCAGCTCGAACGCCTCGCCGGTTCCGCTCTCCAAGGTGAGACGCTGCTCGGGAGCGGGCTGCACCTCGACCTCGACTCGCCACGCGGGGTCGTAAGGGAAGTAGGCGAGGCCGTCGAAGCCACTCTTGTCGGGTATCGGGGTCTGCTCATGTGACGCGAAGAGGTCGTCGCGACGCTCGCGCCAGACGCGATGCGCCTCGCACGGGTCTTCGCTCGCGATCCGCCGGACATCTCCGTAGATCTCGTTGATTCGGCGTCGCCAGTCGAGCAGCGACAGCGCCGCGGTGCCCACGATGGTCATCGTGACACGATGCACCGGATGCCCGGACGCCCTGCGGTGATCGACGTGCTCGAGCCCGGTTACGCCCCGCTCTTCGATCGTGCCGTGGAGGTCTTCGGCGCGGACGAGCGGGTGCGCGCACTCTGGCTCTCAGGCTCGCTCGGGCGGGGCGATGCGGACGCGATGTCCGACCTCGATCTGCTGGTCGCGGTGGCCGACGACGCGATGACGTCGTTCAACGACTCCTGGCGCGACTGGCTGGCCGAGATCACGCCGACACTGATCGCTCGCCCCTTGCCGTTCGCGCCCGGGAGCTTGTACGCCGTCACCACCGAGCGTCTGCGCATCGACGTCGTCGCCGAGCCGGTGTCGCATGTGCCCTCCACGTTCTTCCGGCACCGGCTGGTCGTGTTCGATCGCGACGGACTCGACGCGCTCGTTCCCGAGCCGAGCGGGCCGGGGCCGTCGGTCGATCGAGTGGCGGCCATCGTCGAGGAGTTCTTCCGCGACCACGGCATGTTCCCGGTCGTCCTCGAGCGGGAGGACTGGCTGTTGGGCCTCGAGGCCATCCATCTCTGCCGGACCCTGCTGTATCAGCTCTTCGTCGAGATGAACGCGCCGCTGCCCGCCATGGGCGTGAAGCAGTGGAGCACGAAGCTCACCGCGCAGCAGCGCTCGGTGCTCGAGGCGCTCCCGACCGGCACCGCGACCCGCGACGGTGTGGTCGAGGCGAACGCGGCCGTTGCTCGGGCCTTCGTCGAGCACGCGCGGCTCGCCGTCGCCGCGCTCGGTGGCCGGTGGCCTGAGGAGCTCGAGGCGGCGACGCGCAAGTACCTCCGCGCCCACGGCGTCACGACGTGACGACCGTGATGTGGATCCGCGAGGAAGACGTCGTCGCCACCGTCGACCTTCCCGCGGCGATCGACGCGGTCGAGGACGCCCTCCGCTCGGCCGCGCGTGGCGCCGCGCGCGGCATGGAGAAGACCCACGTGGCATGGGGTGACGGCCACACGCTCCATGCGATCGGCGCGGTCGATGAAGCCGCGGGCCTCGTAGCGACGAAGACCTGGGCCCACACCGGCGGCGGCGCCACCCCTTTGGTCGTCGTGTGGGACGCGGAGGCGGGGCAGCTCCTCGCGATCATCGAAGCATTCGCGCTCGGCCAGCTCCGCACCGGCGCGATGACGGGAGTCGCGACCCGTTGGCTCGCACCGACCGATGCGACGACCGCCGCGCTCATCGGCACCGGCAAGCAGGGCGCGGCCCAGCTCGCCGCAATGGCCGCGGCACGCTCGCTCGACCTGGTCGCGGTCTACAGCCCCAACGAGACGCGTCGCCGGGCGTTCGTCGCACGCGCCCAGGCCGAGCGGTGGCCGTTCGCGGTGCGCGAGGCCGCGTCCGTCGAGGACGCCGTTGCGGGAGCGCACATCGTGACGACGGCCACACGCGCGACGGAGCCCTTCCTCCACGCCGGGTCGGTTGAGCCCGGCTCGCTCGTCAACGCGGTCGGGGCGATCACGCCCGAGCGCGCCGGAGCTCACGGCTGATCTCGTTGCCCGGTGCGACCTGGTCGTCGCCGACAGCCCGACGGTGGCCGGGCGGCTCGCCTCAGAGCTGCGCGGCCGGGACGATGTCATCGGGCTCGACTCGGTCGTCGCCGGCGAACAACCGCGGCCGCCCGCGCTGCTGACGCTGTTCAAGGCCATGGGGATCGGTCTCGCCGATCTGGCGATCGGCCGCCTCGTGCTCGAACGGTGCCGCGCTGACGGCCGCGGCGCGAACATTGACCATCCCCAACGTGCCACGCCGCGACTGCGAGCAGGAGACGGGCAAGGAGACACACGATGAGCGACAGCCCCGGCAAGCGGTTCGTCGACATCTCGGGTCGCGATCCCGACGACCCTGACATGTGGGATCCGGTGTTGTTCACCGCCTCCGAGATCGAAGCGGAGATCGAGCGCCTCGCGCTCACTGCCGGCGCCACCCGACGGTCGGCGCGAGTCGCTCTTCGTGCATCCGCGCGCGACCCATCCCGGCTTGGGGCTCGCGCCGGGCATCCGGGTCGCCCTGTGCGTTCTGCTTCCGGGAGAGTCGACTCGGCCCCGCCGACAGAACTCGACGGTCGTCGGCTTCGGGATCCGCGGCAGAGGCGCCGCTGTCATCGGTGGCGAACGCATCGCTGTCGGGCAGTACGACGCATGGAACGTCCCGTCGTACCGGACGAGCTGGCACATGAACGACGGCGACGAGCTGCACGTGCGGTTCGAGTACTCGAACGCTCCGGTGCTCGAGAAGCTGAACGTGCATCTCGTCGACACGAACCCTCCGGAGGAGCCTCGTCATCGCGCGCCGCCGAGGACGAGGACGAGGACAACGACGACCCTCGCCGGCGAAGCCCGTACGGCACGTTCGAGCTCAACGACAGCGGTGCCGCGTTGATGCCGTACGAGCGCCTCATCAACCCGCCCGCCGTGGAGTCACGCGCCCTTCATTGGCCGTGGCCGGACGTGAAGGCGCACCTCGACAAGCTCGAGGCGCTCGGCCCTGACTACGTGGGCCGCCGGCTGTACCTCCTCTACAACCCGATGACCGGACGCACCAACGGCACGACGCCGAGCTTCTTCGCGACGATCACGATCCGCCCACCCGGCATCGTCGATCGTCCGCATCGCCACGTGCTCGGCCGCGATCAACTACTTCTTCGAAGGCTCAGGATGGAGTCGCATCGCGGGACAGCGCTACTCGTGGAGCGCGGGCGATCTCATGCTCACCGCTCCGGGCTGGGCGATCCACCATCACGCGAGCGACGATGCGCCCGTGTACGAGCTGACGGTGCAGGATCAGCCGTTTCACATCGGACTCGAGTCGTTGCTGTGGCAAGAGGATCTCCGTCGACCGGCCATCGTGCTCGGCGCGCAAGAAGGCTTCTCGACGAATCGCATGTGATCTCGGCGCGCGCCTGCGCTCGCGTCATTGGACTACGGTGATCACTGGTTGCGGGCGAGTGGCCGATCAATGGCGAGGTCGATTGCCGTGCCCGTACAGGAGCCCTCCGCATGACCAATCGACGCCGACACCTCTGTGGCGCCTTGGCGGTCATCGTCGCCCTCGGGGTCAGTCTCGCTGCGATGCCGGCGGAAGCCGATCGCAACAGCATCAACGACAAGAAGCGTCAGCGCGAGCAGGTCCGCCAGCAACGCGCGTTGATCTCGTCGCAGATCAACACCCTTCAGGCGAGTGACCAGCAGATCGAAGCCGCCCTGAAAGCGATCAATGCGAACGTCGTCGGCACGCAAGCGCAGCTCGAAGCCGCTCAGCGCGCGCTCGACCAGGCGAACCGCGACGCGGCGGTCGCCAACCAGGGCATCCTCGACACGAGCGCGTCGATCGAAGGACTGCGCTCCACGCTCGCCGGGCTCGCCGTCGACAGCTACGTGCACCCGCTCGGCGACACGATGCTCGTCATCTTGAACACGAGCGACATCAGCGACGCCGCACAGAAGCGCGCGTTCCTCACCGTCGTGCACCAGCGCGATGCCGATGTCGCCGACCAGATCCGTGAGGCGCGCGAGGACCTCACCCTCCAACGTGAGCAGGCCGAGGACGCCGCCGAGCGCGCCGACGCGAGTCGCACCGCCATCAGCGCCGAGCTCGAGAAGCTCGAGGCCGCGCGAGCACAACAGCTCGCATTCGAAGACAAGGTCGAGCAACGCCTCGACGCCGCCCTCGCCGAAGCGGCCGTGCTCGAGTCGCAGGACAAGCAGCTCGCTTCGGAGATCGCGCGTGAGCAAGCGGCCCTGGCCGCTCAGCTGCGCCGGCGCGGCGGCGGTCGGGGCACCGCGCTCCCGCCGATCGGGAACATCAACGTCGTCAGCGTCTCGGGGATCTACGTGAACGTGTCGATCGCCGACAACGTCACCGCGCTGCTCGCGGCCGCGGACGCGGCGGGCGTTCCGCTCGGCGGATGGGGCTACCGCGACACGAGCGCCCAAGTCGCCCTTCGCCGAGCGCACTGCGGATCGAGCGACTACGCGATCTACGCGATGCCGTCCTACTCGTGCAGCCCGCCGACCGCGCCGCCCGGCGCGTCGATGCACGAGCGGGGGCTGGCCATCGACTTCACCTACAACGGCGCGACGATCGGGAGCCGCAGCAACCCTGGCTACAAGTGGCTCGCCGCCAACGCGAGCCAGTACGGCCTGTACAACCTGCCGTCCGAGCCCTGGCACTGGTCGACCAACGGCAACTAGTCCGGCCGACCGTCAGGGCAGGTTGAGCTGCCAGGTCACCCCGTGGCGATCACCCACCCAGCCGAAGCGGGTGCTGAACCCGTAGCCGTCGAGCGGCATGAAGACCTGGCCGCCATCGGAGAGCTGACCGAAGAGTCGCTCGAGCTCGTCGTTGTCGTCGCAGTCGATCCAGAGTGACACCGCGGGAGTGAACCCCCATGCATGGTCGACGGGGCTGTCGGCACAGCTGAACTCGCTGCCCGCGAGACGAAACGTCGCGGCCTTGACCGTGCCCTCGGGTCCGATGTCCCCGCTGCCGTAGTGGGCGATCTCGATCAGCTCGAAGTCGTCGAAGACCTCCTCGTACAGACGGAGTGCATCTGTCGCGACGCCGTGCTGGAAGGTCAAGAACGTCCGGAGTCCCTGAGTCATGCGGACGAGCGTAAGTCGCGCGACGGGGGCTAGCCCCACCCCCAAGACACCAGCGAGCGGGATGGGATCGGCGCCGGGTCTCCTTCATCGTCGAAGGCATGGTCGAACGTCTCGCAAGTGCCTGTGCCCGTCACCGCGGAAGGACCATGCTGGTCTGGGTGATCGGGGCAATCGCCCTGATCTCGCTGGCCGGCCGCCTCAGCCCGAAGGACATGGGCGAGGACCGCCTCGATGGCACCGACGCCCAAATCGCCTACGACTTGGTCGCCGAGCACCTGCCTCAGTGGGACGAGGAGTCGGCGACGGTCGTGTTCCACTCCGACGCAGGGCTGCATTCGGCCACGGCCGAGACCGAGATGCGCGAGGTACTTGCCGAGCTCGCAGCGATGCCGCGCGTGGCGTCGATCGACTCGCCGCTCGACGATCCGTCGCGCGTGTCCGATGACGGCACGGTGGCATTCGCGTCAATCGAGTTCAGCAACGGCGGTCCGCCGTACCTCGAAGACATCGCGGTGGAGATGCGCGACATCGCCGACACCGCGTCGATCGACGTCGCCTTTGGTGGCGAGATGTTCACGGAAGGGGAGCTGCCCGCCACGGAGTTCATCGGCCTGCTCGCCGCGGTGGTGATCTTGCTGCTGGCATTCGGCTCGGTGATCGCGATGGGCCTCCCGATCGCCACCGCGATCTGCGGCATCCTCGTCTCCCTCACCGGGGTCACGATCTGGTCCGCGTTCGTGACGACCCCCGACTTCACCGGCCAGGTCGCCGCGATGATCGGCATCGGCGTGGGGATCGACTACGCGCTCCTCATCGTCACCCGCCACCGCGCGGCGCTCGCGCGGGGAAGCTCGGTCCCCGAGGCCATCACCGAGGCGATGAGCACCGCAGGCCGCGCGGTCGTGTTCGCCGGCATCACGGTGATGATCTCGTTGCTCGGCCTGCTGCTCGTCCGCCTCGAGTTCTTGAAGGGGCTGGCGTTCGGTACCGCGACCGCGGTTGCTGTCTCCGTGCTCGCGGCCGTGACGCTGCTGCCTGCCCTCCTCGCGCTCGTCGGCCCCCGGATCGATCGGCTGCACGTCGGCCGGCGGCGCACTCGTCCGGAGAAGCAGCCGCTCAGCTACCGGTGGAGTCGGGCCGTGAGCAAGCGACCGGTCGTGAGCGCTGTGCTCGGCGGCGGCGCGCTCGTGGCGCTGGCCCTGCCCGTGCTCGGCATGCGGCTCGCGGTCGCCGACGCCGGCAACGATCCCGCGGGAACCACGACCCGCGAGGCCTACGACTTCCTCGCCGACGGGTTCGGCGCCGGGGTGAACGGCCCGTTGGTCTTCGTCGTGGAGACGCCGAACGGCGAGACCGCGGTGGTGTCCACGGTCGTCGAGCAGGTCGCGGCGACACCCGGGATCGTGTTCGTCGAACCTCCCGAGTCGAGCCCCGACGGTGAGATCTCGACATTCACGGCGTTCCCGACGACGGCGCCGCAGTCCGCGGCGACCGAACAGCTCGTGCAGGACCTGCGCCGCGACCTCCCCGACGCGGCCCACATCGGTGGCGTGACCGCGGTGAACATCGACTTCTCGAGCACGCTCGCCGCCCGACTGCCGTGGTTCATCGGGGGTGTGCTCGTACTCAGCTTCGTGTTGCTGCTCTTCGTCTTCCGCAGCGTGCTGGTGCCGCTCAAGGCCGTCCTCATGAACCTGCTGTCGATCGCCGCGGCCTACGGCGTGATGGTGATGATCTTCCAGTGGGGATGGTTCGGTTCGGTGTTCGGCGTCGATCAGGGCGCACCCATCGAGCCGTGGGCGCCGATGATGCTCTTCGCCATCGTCTTCGGCCTCTCGATGGACTACGAGGTGTTCCTGCTGTCGTCGATCCGCGAGGAGTACGACCGCACTGGTGACAACACCAAGGCAGTGGTCGAAGGCCTGGGGTCGACAGCGAGGGTGATCACCGCTGCGGCTGCGATCATGGTTTGTGTGTTCGGAAGCTTCGTCGTGGCCGACGTCCGGTCGATCAAGCTGATCGGGCTCGGGCTCGCGGTCGCGGTGCTCATCGACGCCACCCTCGTCCGGATGGTCCTGGTGCCGGCAACGATGGAGCTGCTCGGCGACCGCAACTGGTGGCTGCCCCGCTGGGCGAACCGTGTGCTGCCTCGGCTGCAGATCGAGCGTCCGGCGACCAAGCCGCTCGAGGAACCAGAGACCCGAGAGCTCGTCGAGGTGGGACGCTGAGCATGGGCGCCCTCTTGCGTCCGCTGATCCAGGCTCGCACCTGGAAGCAGACGCTCCACCTCATCCTCGATCTCCCGCTCGGGATCGCGTGGTTCACGGTCATCGTGACCGGCATCTCGCTCGGGGTCGGCTTCCTGCCGCTGTTCTTCTTCGGGCTCGTCGTGCTGTTCGCGACGCTTCAGTTCGTCAGAGTCGTCTCCGCCGTCGAGCGGGCGCGAGCGTCCGCGTTGCTCGACACGGAGATCGCGAGCCCGTTCGTCCCGCTCGGAGACATCGACGGCTGGCTGGCGAAGCTGAAAGCAGTGCTCGCGGACGCGGCGCTCTGGAAAGGCGTCGTCTACTGCATCGTCATGCTGCCGATCGGCATCTTCACGTTCACGATGGCGATCACGCTGTGGTCGATCGCCTTCGGCGGCATCACGTTCCCCCTGTGGGGCTGGAACGAGAGCTGGGTCGGCGATGACGGCGGGCCGAGCGGCTGGGGCCGCGCCGGCATCCTCGCCGCGTCGTTCGTCGTCGGAGTTCTCTTCCTCATCGTCACGCCATGGATCGTGCGCGGCCTCGCCGCGATGTGTCGCGGCCTCATTCGCGGCTTGCTCGGCGCCGACCCGAACGCCCAGCTTCGCCAACGGGTCACGCAGCTCGAGGTCAGCAAGAGCGCGTCACTCGACGTGGCGATGGCCGAACGCACGCGTATCGAGCGCGACCTCCACGACGGCGTGCAGCCGCGGCTCGTCGTCGCGGCGATGGACTTGGGCCTCGCTCGCGAACGCATCGAGTCTGGGGGCGACACGGCGGAGGTCTCCGCGCTGATCGACCACGCGCAGGACGAGACGAAGCAGGCCATCGCGGAGCTGCGCGAGCTCGTCCGGGGCATCCAACCGGCCGTCCTCACCGATCGAGGCCTCGACGCCGCGCTGTCGTCGCTGGCCGCGCGCTGCCCCGTGCCCGTGACCGTTCACGTGAACCTCGACGAGCGGCCTCCCGCACAGGTGGAGTCGGCGGCGTACTTCATCGTGGCGGAGGGTCTGAACAACGTCGCGAAGCACAGCCAAGCTCGGCACGCGCGGGTGAGTGTGGGCCGCGATGACCGGACACTTCGCGTCGAGATCACCGACGACGGCGTCGGCGGCGCGCGACGCGAACCGGGCGGCGGACTGAGCGGGCTCGACGACCGGGTCCGGGCGATCGAGGGCGAGCTCCGCATCGCGAGTCCCCCTGGTGGCCCGACCACGATCCTCGCGGAGCTGCCGTGCGGGTCATAGTCCTCGAAGACACCGTCCTCCTGCAGGAGGGTCTCGTCCGGCTGCTCGCCGGCTACGGCCACGAGACGGTCGCGCAGCTCGTCACGGCAGACGGCCTGGTCGAGGCGGTCGAGACCCACGATCCCGACCTCGTCATCGCCGACGTGCGCTTGCCGCCGACGTTCACCGACGAGGGCATCCAAGCCGCGGTCGCGCTGCGGGCGCTCCGACCGAGCCAACCGATCCTGATCCTGTCGCAGTACGTCGAGGAGCGATACGCGAGCGAGCTGCTCGGCGGCGACGCATCAGGACTCGGCTATCTCCTCAAGGAGCGCGTGGCGGACGTGAAGGACTTCATCGACGCGTGCATACGCGTGTCCGAAGGGGGCACCGTGCTCGATCCCGAGGTCGTCGCCCAGCTACTGGCGCGCCGTCGGCGTGAACCCCTGGACATGCTCACGGCACGCGAACGAGAGGTGCTCTCGCTCATGGCCGAGGGACGATCGAACGTCGGCATCGCGCGCAAGCTCGTGATCTCAGAGGGAGCAGTCGAGAAGCACATCTCGTCGGTGTTCGCGAAGCTGGGATTGACCGCAACCGAGACCGAACATCGTCGTGTGCTCGCGGTGCTCGAGCACCTTCGCGCGACGTGACGACAAGTCGGACGACCGCGCCGATGCGGCCGGTAGCGTGGGTCCGTGGCTGACCAGGCGCGATTCGCCGAGCAGGCGATGGAGTACATGCCGTCGCTGTACTCGGGTGCGCTGCGCATGACCCGCAACCCGGCCGACGCCGAGGATCTGGTGCAGGAGACCTATCTCAAGGCCTACCGCGCGTTCAGCAGCTTCGAGGAAGGAACGAACCTCAAGGCGTGGCTCTTCCGCATCCTCACGAACACGTTCATCAACTCGTACCGAGCCAAGCAGCGCCGCCCCGGCGAGACCGACCTCGACGACGTCGAGGATCTCTACATGTACCGCCGACTGGGCGGGCTCGAGGCAGCAATGGCCGGTCGGAGCGCAGAAGACGAGCTGCTCGAGCGGTTCACCGACACCGAGGTGAAGGAGGCGCTGGAGGACCTGCCCGAGCAGTTTCGGGTGGCTGTGCTCCTCGCCGACGTCGAGGGCTTCTCCTACAAGGAGATCGCCGAGATCCTCGATATCCCGATCGGCACGGTGATGAGTCGCCTTCACCGGGGAAGAAAAGGGCTGGAGCGTCGGTTGTTCGGCTTCGCCACCGAGCACAACTTGCTGCCCGACGCGAGCCGCGAGGGCAGCTCCGACCAACCGACAGACCAACCAACCGACGAGGCCGAGCCGATCCATGGGTGACTGCGACGACGTCCTGCGCGAGGTGTACACGTACCTCGACGGCGAGACCGAGGGCGAGCTACGCGTGCACATCGAGCGCCACCTCGACGGTTGCATGGATTGCCTCGAGGTCTTCGACTTCGAGGCCGAGCTACGCCAGGTGATCGCCCGCAAATGCAAGGACCCGGTCCCCGACTCGCTGCGCGCCAAGGTGTTGGAGTGCCTCGAAGGCGAGCAGACGGACTCACCGGCTGGCGGTCCGCTGCCTGACTGAGCAGCAGCAGCGGAGCCGCAGCGCACCCCGATCGTTGGGCTCGCGATCCCTGCAGATACCATGCTCGCCATGCTCCTCGCCGCCGAGGTCTGGCACTACTGGCTCGCGGTCTTCCTCTCGATCGGCTGCGTGCTCACGCTGCTCGCTCTCTTGGTGGGTTACCTCCACAAGGTCGAGGCGCCTCGATTCCCGAAACGGCAGCTGAGGTAGCGCCGTGGCCAATCTGGTCGACTGGGCACTGGCCGAGCGCATCGCCACTCGTCTGGCCCGGCGCCAGGATCCGTTCGCGGGTTCGTACCACTACGCGTCGCTCCAACCCGACTTCGCCGAGCTGACGGCCGAGGCCGAGGAGCTCGTCGCCGAGTGCACGGGCCTTCGCTCACACGCCGGGCCGGCCCGAGCGCGGGTCACCGATCGCGCCGGATGGGTGCAGGCCAACATCGCGTCGTTCCAACGGCTGATTCGCCCGATCACGGATCGACTCGAAGAGCGAATGCCCGAACGCGGCGCGCCGCCGCTCGCTTCGAAGGTGGCTGGCGTCGAGGTGGGCTCATTGCTCGGCTGGATGTCGGCCCGCGTGCTCGGCCAATACGACCTCCTCGTCGTCGAAGACAACCCGGCCGACCAAGACCTCGTCTACTACGTCGGGCCGAACGTGCTCGCGCTCGAGAAGCGATTCGCGTTCCCGCCTCGCGAGTTCCGGCTGTGGCTTGCCCTGCACGAGGTCACCCACCGCGCCCAGTTCACCGGCGTCCCGTGGATGCGGAGCTACTACCTGTCGCTGGTCGAGGAGACGCTGCGATCCGTCGATCCCGACCCGAAGCGGTTCGTCGACGCAATCCGCAAGGCCGCTGCCGGCACGCGCACCGGTCAGAACCCGCTCGACGACGGCGGACTCGTGGCCCTGCTGGCCACGCCCGAGCAGCGCGCCATGCTCGACAAGATCGGCGGGCTGATGAGCCTGCTCGAGGGCCACGGCGACGTCACGATGGATCGCGCCGGTGCTGATCGCATCCCGAGCGCCGCTCGCTTCAGCCGTGTGCTGCGCGAGCGGCGGAGGCACGCAAGCCCCATGGCCAAGATGGTGCAACGGCTGATCGGACTCGAAGCCAAGATGGCGCAGTACGAGCAGGGCGAGAGGTTCATCGCCGCGGTCGAGCGCGCCGGGGGGCCGACCCTGCTCGAACGGGCATGGGAAGGACCCGAGAACCTGCCGTCGCTCGCCGAGATCCGCGACCCAGACGCGTGGATCGGGCGGATGCGCGTTGCCGTGGCCTGACCTTCTGACGCGCTGCTCCTTCCCCCCGCCGGGGACGCCGGTCACCTGCGCGGTGTCGGGTGGCGCTGACTCCCTCGCACTGCTCGTGCTGGCCGTGGAATCCGGCTGTGAGGTCAGCGCGATCCACGTCGACCACGGCCTGCGGCCCCGCTCGGCCGAGGACAGCATGGTGGTGGCCGACGTCGCCGCGAAGTGGGGAGCCCGATTCCATGCGGTCCGGGTGCAGGTGCCACCCGGCCCCAACCTCGAGGCTCGGGCTCGGGCCGCACGCTACGAGGCGCTTCCCGCGGATGTGCTCACCGGGCACACCGCCGACGATCAGGCCGAGACGGTGCTCCTCAACCTCTTGCGCGGCGCCGGCACCGACGGCCTGGCCGCCATGCGACGCGACCGACGACCGCTGCTGTCGCTGCGCCGCGCCGAGACACACGAGCTGTGCGCGCAGCTCGGGCTCGAGCCCGTCGACGACGAGACGAATGCCGATCGTCGATTCCGCCGCAACCGCATCCGGCACGACCTGCTTCCCGTGCTCGACGCGATCGCCGAGCGCGACGTCGCCGACCTCCTCAGCCGCCAAGCGGACCTGTTGCGCGACGACGCGGATCTGCTCGATGCACTCGCGCGCGAGCTCGACCCGACCGACGCCCGCGTCCTCGCCACCGCGCCGGTCGCGCTCGGGAGACGCGCCGTCCGCCTGTGGCTGAGCGGCGACCATCCGCCCGAGGCTGCGACCGTCGAACGGGTGCTGGCCGTCGCGCGGGCGAAGCCGTGGCGACCGAGATCGGCAAGGGTCGCCGGGTCGTCCGCCACCAACAGCGCTTGGCGATCGAGCCGGGAAAGGCAGCGCGGTAGGGGGCAGGCAGTAGGGTCCCGCCCGGTGCACGCCGGCAACCCCGACTTGGGCGAGATCTTGGTGTCCGAGCAGGACCTCGCACAGCGGGTCGGCGAGCTCGGAGCGCAGATCACCGCCGACTACCGACGGGCGCGATCCGCTGCTCGTGGGCATCCTCAAGGGCGCGTTCGTCTTCATGAGCGACCTGGCCCGGGCGATCTCGATCCCGGTCGAGTTCGACTTCATGGCGGTCTCGTCCTACGGCAGCTCGACTCGCACGAGCGGAGTGGTGCGGATCGTGAAGGACCTCGACCTCGACCTCGCCGGACGCCACGTGCTGCTCGTCGAGGACATCGTCGACAGCGGCCTCACCCTGAGCTACCTCCGCAAGAACCTCCTGTCGCGCAACCCCGCCAGCCTGGGAGTTTGCGCCCTGCTGGTCCGAGACGAGCTCGTCATCGACGAGTCCGACCTCACCTACGTGGGCTTCCGCATCCCCCCTCAGTGGGTCGTGGGCTACGGGCTCGACGCCGGCGAGCGGTACCGCAACCTCCGCGAGGTGCGCTCGTTCACCGGCGCGACGGGCTGAATCGCACAACTACGCTGGCCGCCGTGTCGCCGCAGGTCATGGGGGTGCTGAACGTCACCCCCGATTCCTTCTCGGACGGCGGCCTCCATCTCGATCCTGAGCACGCGGTCGCTCGCGGCCTCGAGATGATCGGAGAGGGTGCCGACATCGTCGACGTGGGCGGAGAGTCCACCCGTCCCGGCGCAGAGCCGATCGCCGAAGCCGACGAGGTCGCTCGCGTGGTGCACGTCGTTGCCGCCTTGTCCCCGCATGTCCGGGTGTCCATCGACACCACGAAGCGCGCCGTGGCCGAGGCGGCAGTGGAGGCCGGGGCCACGATCATCAACGACGTGTCGGCATCGCTCTGGCCGGCGGCGGCGGAGGCCGGCGTCGGCTGGATCGCCACGCATTGGTATGGCGCTGGCGCCACCGAAGTCGGCGAGCTGGGAGACGTGGTCGCGGACGTGCGCGCCATGCTCGTCGAGCGCGCCGCGATCGCCCGCGAGGCGGGAGTCGACGAGGTCTGGATCGATCCGGGCATCGGCTTCGGCAAGTCGCTCGAGCAGAACATGGCGCTCGTGGCTCGCATCGACGAGCTCGTGGCGACGGGCCTGCCCGTCGCAGTCGGCGTCAGTCGGAAGGGCACCCTCGGTTCCCTGCTCGCTGCATCTGATGCGCTCGTCGCCGAACCGGCACTGCCCGGGATCACTGCTCCCTCGCCCCTCGACATCGCGAGCTTCGACGAGCAGGTGCCGCTCGGCGACCGCATCGAGGCTTCTCTCACGATGGCGACTTGGGCACTGATGCAGGGAGCCGCGCTCATCCGAGTGCACGACGTCCGGGCCACCGCACATGCGGTCAAGCTCGTGTCCGAGGCGGCAGCGGCATGAGCCGAATGAAGGGCAAGTGGGCCCAGGGCATCAAGCCCCGGAACTTCGCCTGGATCATCCGTGACCGTCTCTCGATCTGCGAACGACCGGGCGGCTACGGCCCCAACCACCGTCGGGTGCGCAGGCAGGAGGAGATCATCTGGCTGCGCGAGCAAGGCTTCACGTGCGTGGTCTCGCTCATCCCTTCGCCCCACAACCTCCACAACTACGACGAGCTCGGCCTGCCGTACCTGCATCGTCCGTTCGGTCCGCACGAAGACGCCCGCCAGGTGCTGAGCGAGCTGTATCCCGAGATCAAGGAGATGCTGGCCACCGGGCAGAAGGTCGTCGTGCACCAGGAAGAGGTCGGCGACCGACTGGCCGGCGTGGTGGCCGGGTACATACGGTGGTCAGGAATGGTTCCCGAGGGGCCCGAGGCCATCGCCATCATCGAGCAGATCACCGAGCGCCAGCTCGGCCCCGTCGGACGATCCCTCGTCGCTCTCGCCGCCCAGCTCCGCTGACGGCGCCTCGCTGACTCGACCGGAGTACGACGTGACCGACCAGATCGAAGGGCCCGATCTCATCGAGGTACGCGGCATCCGTGCGCTCGGCATCATCGGGCTCTGTCCGGAGGAGCAGGTACGACCTCAGCCCTTCGAGATCGACTTCGACGTCGAGACCGACGTCTCCGCGGCGGGTGACACCGACGACCTGGCCGACACGATCGACTACGGCGCACTCATCGCGGTGGTGACGCGCATCGTCGAGCAGGAGCAGCACCTCCTGCTGGAGAAGGTGGCCAGTCGGCTCGCGGACGAGCTGCTCCGCTACGACGAGCGTGCGCTCGCGGTGCGGGTGACGATCCGCAAGCTACGGCCGCCCGTACCGCAGGACGTCGCCACGACCGCGATCACGGTGCGGCGCCGGCGCTAGGGCCGACTCGTTCGCATGCGGGCGTTCCTCGCCCTCGGATCCAATCTCGGCGATCGCGGCGAGCACCTCCGCGCTGCGGTCCGTGGGCTGCCCGACGTCGTGCGCCGTTCGAGCGTGTACGAGACCGCCCCCGTCGGCGGGCCGGACGCGCAAGGTCCGTACCTGAACATGGTCGTGCAGCTCGACACCGAGCTCGGCCCCCGCGAGCTGCTCGACGCGTGTCGGCACGCGGAAGCCGAGGGCGGACGTGAGCGCATCGTGCATTGGGGACCTCGCACCATCGACGTCGACATCGTCTGGGTCGACGGCGTACAGGTGGACGAGCCCGATCTGCGCATCCCTCATCCCCGCATGGGAGAGCGAGCGTTCGTGCTCGCCCCCCTCGAGGAGCTCGCGGCCGACGTCGTGCCGCAGGGATGGCGCGACGCGCTCGGAGACGACGGTGTCGTCCGTCTCGGAGATCTCGAGGAGGCGCCGCCGTGATGAGCGGGAAGGGACGAGCGCGTACGCTCGCTCTCGATGACCGAGGTCGTGCGCCACGTGGCGGAGCTGCGTCAGGCGATGGCGCGGCGCCGCTTTGCCGGGTCGGAGATCGGCTTCGTGCCCACGATGGGTGCGCTGCACGAAGGTCACGTGACGCTCATGCGTCGCTCGGTGAGCGAGTGCGACGCCACGGTCGTGTCGGTGTTCGTGAACCCGCTGCAGTTCGGCCCGCGGGAGGACCTGAGCGCCTATCCGCGCGACCTCGATCGAGACGTCGCACTCACCGAGTCCGCAGGTGTCGGGTTGGTGTTCGCACCGTCCGTCGAGGAGATGTATCCGGCGCCGCTGCTCACGACGGTCGCGGTGAGCGACATCTCGGAGCCGTTCGAGGGCGAGAGCCGGCCCACCCACTTCGCCGGCGTGACAACGGTCGTCGCGAAGCTGTTCAACCTGGTCGGACCGTGCCGCGCCTACTTCGGCGAGAAGGATTGGCAACAGCTCACCGTGGTGCGCCGGATGGTCGCGGACCTCTCCTTCGACGTGGACGTCGTCGGCTGCGAGACGGTGCGTGAGCGCGACGGGCTCGCGTTGTCGAGTCGCAACGCGTACCTCGGAACTGCCGAGCGCGCCGCGGCGCCGGTGTTGCACCGAGCGTTGCGAGCGGGAGCGAACGCGATCGAAGGCGGAGAGCGCGACCCGGCCCAAGTCGTGGCGTGGATGACGAGGGTGATCGACGCGGAGCCGGTCGCTTCTCTCGACTACGTCGCGGTGGTCGACGCCGCCACACTCGCAGCCGTGCCGAAGCCGCTGATCGGCGAGCTCAGGCTGCTCGGCGCGGCGCGCTTCGGCAAAGCCCGCCTGATCGACAACGTCGGCGTGAGCGTGCCGTGACGGGGAGCGAGCTTCGATGAAGGCGGATCCCGACCTCGACCTCCTCGTCCTCGGCAGCGGCGTCGCGGGCCTGTCCGCGGCCGTGCGTGCGGCCGATGCGCTCGGGCTGAGGGTCGGCGTGTTGACGAAAGCGGAGCTCGATCAGGCCGCGACACGCTGGGCCCAGGGCGGAGTGGCCGCGGTGCTCGCAGAGGACCCGGACTCGACCGATCTGCATCTCGCCGACACGCTCGCCGCGGGCGCGGGGTTGTGTGACGTCGAAGCAGTGCGCGTGCTCGTCGACGAAGGCCCGGACCGAGTGACGGAGCTGATTTCGATGGGCGCCGCGTTCGACCGCTCGGCCGACGGACGGCTCGAGCTCGCGCGAGAGGGTGGTCACACGCTCCCTCGCGTCGTGCACGCCGGTGGTGCGGCGACAGGTGCAGAGATCGAACGGGCCCTCGTCGAAGCGGTCCGGCGCACGGCGGTTGCGGTCTTCGAGCGGTCGTTCGCCCTCGACCTCATCATCGAAGCCGGGCGTTGCCGTGGCGTGACTGCGCTTGCATCGGATGGCACCGCGAGCGAGATCCGCGCCACGCACGTGTTGGTCGCGACCGGAGGATCGGGCCAGGTCTTCGACGTCACGACGAACCCGCTCGAGTCGACGGGCGACGGGCTCGCGATGGCACTGCGCGCGAGAGTCGCCGTGGCGGACATCGAGTTCGTCCAGTTTCATCCGACGGCGCTCCACCATCCGGCGGTGCCACGGCCGCTGTTGTCGGAGGCACTGCGTGGGCACGGGGCGCTGCTGCGCGACGCGAAAGGCGAACGGTTCGTCGACGAGCTGCTGCCGCGTGATGCGGTCTCCCGCGCGATGACGGCTCGCATGCTCGAGCAGGACGTCGACCACCTGTGGCTCGACGCCACCGGGCTCGACCACTTCGATGAGCGCTTTCCCACCATCGCTGCGGCCGTCCGGGGAGTCGGGCTCGACCCGGCGTCGGACTGGTTTCCCATTGCGCCCGCCGCGCACTACCAGTGCGGCGGCATCGTCACCGACCTCGACGGCGCGACCTCATTGCCGGGGCTGTGGGCCGCAGGTGAGGTGGCGTGCACGGGCATCCACGGCGCCAACCGGCTCGCCTCGAACTCGCTGCTCGAGGGCATGGTGTACGGCCCCCGCGTGATCGAGGCGATCGAGAGGGGCCAGACCGAAGCCAAGGCGACCGGCGCGATGCGGGCCGTGATCGACGACGGAGTGCCCGACCTCATCGGTGGGCGAGTGATCACCGTGCCATTCGGCGCCGGCGCACCGACGACGAGTACCGCATCCGCCCCCGACGCCGCACGCGAGCGGCTGCAGCGAGCGATGACGACCGGCGCCGGGGTGCTGCGCTCGGCCTCGTCACTGTCGGAGACCTCGGTCGTCGTCGATGAGGTGCGGTCGTCGTACGACGCCGCTCCGACCGATGCCGAGTCGGCCGAGAACCGGAACCTGGCCGATGTGGCGCACGGCATCCTGGCCGCTGCCACCGCCCGTGAGGAGAGCCGAGGCGCGCACACGCGCACCGACTTCCCCGCGCTCGACGAGGCGATGCGAGTACGCCTCGTGCTGCGATGACCCGGGTGGGGAGATGAACGTCTCACACGCCGTGATACGCGATGCGGTCGCCCGCGCCCTGGCCGAAGACCTTGGTCCTCTCGGCGACATCACTGCCGCCTTGCTCGACCCTGGGGAACGTGGAATCGCCGCCTTCGTACCTCGCAAGGACGGCGTGCTGGCGGGCCAGGCCTGCGCGACCGAGGTGTTCGCGCAGGTCGACGCATTGGTCGACGTCCAGTGGCGGGCGGCCGATGGGGACTCGGTCAGCGCCGGCGCCGTGATCGGCACGGTCGAGGGCGCATTGGCGTCGATCCTGACCGCGGAGCGCACCGCGCTGAACTTCCTCTGCCACCTCAGCGGCATCGCGACGTCGACCCGACGTTTCGTCGACGCAGCCGCCGCGGCGCCCGACAGCCGCGCGCGCGTGTGGGACACACGTAAGACGCTCCCGGGCTTGCGGGCCTTCGAGAAGGCAGCGGTGCGCGCCGGCGGCGGAGTGAACCACCGCGGGTCGCTGTCCGAGATGGTCCTCGTGAAGGACAACCACCTCGGTCGGCTCGGCATCAGCGAAGCGATACGTCGAGCGCGCGAGCGCTGGCCGGGTCGGTCGGTCGAGGTCGAGTGTGAGCGCGCTCGAGCAGGTGATCGAAGCTGTCGACGCGGGTGCCGATCTCGTGATGCTCGACAACATGTCTCCCGAGGACGTCGCGAAGTGCGTCGAGGTCGTCGGCGGCCGCGCGCTCGTCGAGGTGTCGGGCGGCGTGACGCTCGAGACGGTCACGCGCTACGCATCGACGGGCGTCGACCTCATCTCGACGAGCGTCATCACCCAGAGCGCGCCCGCCCTCGACATCGGCCTCGACCTCCAACCCTGAGCCTGAGCCGTTTTCTTGGCGCCACAGGGTGTCAGAGACCCGATTGCGCCAAGAAAACCGGCTGGGGGTCAGTCTTCGTAGAGGGCTTCGCCGCGGCGGAGGCGTTGGGCGATGCGCACGACCGTCGGCAGCTCGCGCCGTGTCGGGGTGTGGGCGGCGAGGAACCGGGCGAGGCCGGTGAGGATGAGCGCCGCTTCCTCGGAGCCCTCCGGCCAACCGGCGAGCTGGCTCATCGACGCCTCGTAGACCTGGAACCAGTGGAACTCGGCGTCCTCCGCGAGGAGCGCGTGGCCGAGCGCGGCGCACAGGTCGGCTTGGCGCCCTCCGCCACGGATGAACCCGTACGCGATGCGCCCGGCGTCGTCGACCCGTCCTTGCACCTCCCAGCACTCGGCGAGCTCGGCGAGGTCGCCCGACTCCGACGTCGGCAGCCGAGCTGCGGGCACGTTGAGGAAGCGGTCGAGGTAGACGCGCAACGCGCCGTGGACGACGCCGCGCATGAGCTCGGGCGTCGGCGCACGTTCGAGCGCGTGGTGCAGGGCGTTGGCCGCGGTGAACGCGTGATGCACGGTGTTCCAGTCACCGAAGTCGTTCTGCACGTGGAAGCGCACGATGCGCAGCGACCCCGCGAACGCCACCGCGCGACCGAGCTGCTCGGGCAACGCTCCGGCGCGTATCGCGTCGAGCAGCGCGTCGACGACGGCCTCGGGGTCCTCCTCGAGCAGACGCCACCCGAGCCCGGCGACGTCATCGAACGATCCACCGTTCTGCTGGCCTTCGCTCGGCCCTCGATCTGTGCCGCTGGCAACGCCGCCTCCGCGCGGCGAATCAGGGCCACGAGGTCGTGGGGATGCCGCCACTCCGAGAACTCCTCCGAGCGCTGCGCCCGCACGGTCTGGTGCACGAGGGTCGGGAGCACCGTCGAGGCCGCGTCACCGCCCACCTGCGCGAGTGCCTCGAAGGCCTTGTTGGTGAAGTCGAGCGTGTGACCCTCGTCGATGAACACGTGATCGGTGATCGCTGCGTCCATGAACTGCTCGATCTCGGCGAGGGGAGCGCCGCCGACGATCGCGGTCGCGAGGACCCGCTCGGCTGCATCCCCGGCGCGGGTCTCGACAAAGCGGCGGTACCAGTCCGCGAGTCGAGCGACATCGAGCTGATCGGTGCGCAACGGCTCGATCGCGAAGCGTGGCGCACGACCGAGCGTGTCGCGGCTCACGAACGCGAGGGCGTGCACGAGCGCGAGCGCGTGGTCGTCGGGATCGAGCCGCGGAAGCACGTTCGCCATCGCGACGAGCGTGGTGAGGCCGGCTCCCCATCCGTCGGCGCGGTAGGTGCAGCCGAAGTCGAGGCCGGTGCGCACGATCTCGGCGGGCGACACGGACGCCTCGAGCAGACCCTGCACCGCCTTCGCGATCACGAGAGTGAGCCCCTGCTCGAGCCCGTCTCGGAGTCGCTGCTGCAGCCG
This sequence comes from uncultured Acidimicrobiales bacterium, assembly GCA_963747215.1. Taxonomy (GTDB): domain Bacteria; phylum Actinomycetota; class Acidimicrobiia; order Acidimicrobiales; family DATKAS01; genus DATKAS01. The sequence goes on along the minus strand of CAVVET010000001.1, from coordinate 498,119 downwards.
TTCGACGCGGTCACCCGAGGCGCGCGTGTGCACGATCACGTCGTCGCCGGCGAGCTCGACGTCGAAGGCCTGCGCGTCGTCGGCCCACGGATCGAGCGTGCAGCCGGACACCAGGTCGAAGCGGGCGTGATGCCAGTGACAGGTCAGGAGGCCGGCCTCGACGGTCCCCTGGTGCAGCGGGAAGCCGAGATGGGGGCACCGGTCCTCGATCGCGAACGCGCGACCCTCGTGCCAGACGACGACAACGGGCAGCGAGCCGACCTTGCCGAGCAGCCGTCCTTGCTTCTCGAGGTCGGCGAACGACCCGAACCGAGTCGACGTGGCGAGCGTGTCGGTCATGGATCCACTTTCCGCCCGAGCCGAGAATATGTCAACATACGACTTGTGAAATTACAGTCGCCTGTGTCGGTGGCCCGTCGCCGTCTCGTGGACCGGCTCAAGCGCTCGGGACCATCCACCTCCGCAGCGCTCGCCCGCGACCTCGGGCTCACCGAGGCCGCGGTGCGCCAGCACCTCGCCGGCCTCGAAGAGGCGCAGCTCGTCGAGCGCAGCACACGACCGCCGAAGGGCCGAGGACGCCCCGCCACGCTGTGGTCGCTCACAGCTCTCGCGACCGAGCTCTTTCCCGATCGCCACGCCGACCTCACCGTCGAGCTCATCGGCGCGATCCGCGCCGCCGTCGGCGAGCGAGGTCTCGAGAAGGTGATCGAAGCTCGCACCGCCGAGCAACGCGACGCGTACGCCGCCGCGATGCCGGGTCGACGCGCGACGGTGAAAGCACGTGCGGAGGCGCTCGCCGCGCGGCGCACCGACGAGGGCTACATGGCCGAGGTGCGTGCAGACGGGCGCGACGTCGTGCTCGTCGAGCACCACTGTCCGGTCTGCGAGGCGGCGACGGCTTGCACCGGGCTTTGTCGCGCCGAGCTCGAGCTCTTCCGAGACGTGCTCGGCCCCGATGTCACCGTGACCCGCGAGCAGCACCTGCTCTCGGGCGACGAGAGATGCGCCTACCGCATCACGCCGCTCCGCCCACCGAAGGCGGCCGGCGCCCGAGGATGACAGAGTGAGCGGCGCATGCTCCTCGCGATCGATGTCGGCAACACGCAAACGGTGGTCGGGCTCTACGCAGCCGACGAGGACGGCCTGACCAGCCCCGAGCTGCTCGACCACTGGCGCATCGCGACGAACGCCGAGCGCACGTCCGATGAGTACGCGCTCGTGATCCAGGAGTTCCTCGCGTTCCACGGCTTCTCGTTCGACGAGCACGTCGGCGGGCTGGCGGTGTCGTCGGTCGTCCCTCGGGTGACCGGCGCGGTCAGAGACATGAGCCTGCGGTACTTCGGGTTCGCCCCGCTGATCGTCGAGCCTGGCGTGCGTACGGGGATGCCGATCCTCTACGACAACCCGAAGGAGGTCGGCGCGGACCGCATCGCCAACGTGGTCGGCGCGTACGACCTCTACGGCGGGCCGACGATCATCGTCGACTTCGGAACGGCGACCACCTTCGACGCGGTGTCCGCGAAGGGTGAGTACCTCGGCGGCGCGATCGTGCCCGGCGTCGAGATCAGCCTCGACGCGCTGTTCGAACGGGCCGCCGCGCTGCGTCGTGTCGAGCTCGCCGAGCCCCGCAACGTGATCGGCCGCAGCACGGTGGAGTCACTGCAGTCCGGCGCGGTGTACGGCTTCACGTCGCAGGTGGACGGCATGTGCGAGCGCTTCCGCGACGAGCTCGGTCCCGTCACCGTCGTGGCGACCGGTGGGCTCGCGACGCTCATCGCCCCACTGTCACGGTCGATCGAGCACCACGAGCCCTGGCTCACACTGCACGGCCTCCGTCTCATCTACGAGCGCAACCGAGCGAAGCCGGGCTGACGGGATTGCCTCGTCGCCGCTCTCCGCTTCGCTTCGATCGGCTCCTGCTCGCTTTGCTCGACAATCGGTGCTTCGCGCACCCGGGCGGCGCACTGCGCCGCCCACCGGCTGAACGTCCCACCGACTCGAGGTCAGTAGGTTGAACGGATGGCTGAGCCCCCGTTTCGCTTCGAGCGCACGTGGGACGCCGCCACTCTGCAGCGAGACTTCTCCAACCTCGAGCCGGGTGAGGAGACGCCGGTCGAGGTGAAGGTCGCTGGTCGCATCCTGTTGCGCCGCGTCCAGGGCAAGCTCGCGTTCGCCACGCTCGCCGACTCGAGCGGCCGTGTGCAGCTCTTCGCACCCGCTGACTCCACGCCGCGGTTCGACGAGTTCTGCGAGCTCCACCTCGGCGATTGGGTGGGCGTCGAGGGTCACGTGATGAAGACCCGCCGCGGCGAGGTCTCGATCAAGCTCAGCGGCTGGGTGCTCCTCGCCCACGCTCGCCGCGCCTTCCCGGACAAGTGGCACGGCCTCACCGACGTCGACACCCGGTACCGGCAGCGCTATGTCGACCTCTGGGTCACCGAGGATGCGCAACGCACGTTCGCGCTGCGCAGCAAGGTGATCTCGCTGACACGCCGCTGGCTCGAGGACCGCGGTTACATGGAAGTCGACACGCCGGTCTTCCATCCCATCCCCGGCGGCGCGACCGCGAAGCCGTTCACCACCCATCACAACGCACTCGACCTGGATCTCTACCTGCGCATCGCGCCGGAGCTCTATCTCAAGAGACTGGTAGTGGGCGGGTTCGAGAAGGTGTTCGAGATCGGGCGTGTCTTTCGCAACGAGGGCATCTCGCCCCGGCACAACCCCGAGTTCACGATGCTCGAGCTGTACGAGGCGTACGCCGACTACGGCGACATGATGCGGCTCGTCGAGGATCTCGTCTCCTACCTCGCGATCGAGGTCACCGGTTCGACGAAGCTCACCTATGGCGGCCGCGACCTCGATCTCGCTCCACCTTGGCGCCGCGCCACGATGGTGGATCTCGTCGAGGAGGAGATCGGCGTGCGCGTCGACCTTCGATCACCCATCGAGGAACTCCGCGCGCTCGCCACCGAGCACGGCGTCAACGTCAAAGACGACGACGGCCCCGGCAAGCTGCTGCTCGAGATCTACGAGAAGACGACCGAGGCGCAGCTCTGGGGACCGGTCTTCGTCATGGACTATCCCGTCGAGGTCTCGCCCCTCGCCCGCGACCACCGCGAGGTGAGCGGCTTCGTCGAGCGGTTCGAGCCGATCGTCGGGGGACGAGAGCTGGGCAACGCGTTCTCCGAGCTCGTCGACCCCGATGTCCAACGCGAGAGGTTCGAGGCCCAATCACGTGCTCACGACGCCGGAGACGAGGAGGCGATGGTCGTCGACGAGGACTACCTCCGCGGTGCTCGAATACGGCCTCCCCCCCACCGGTGGCCTGGGAATTGGCATCGATCGGCTCGTGATGCTCCTGGCCGACGCCCCCTCGATCCGAGACGTCATCTTGTTCCCGACGCTGCGGCCCGAACAGGATTGAGCGGGTGCGACTCCTGATCACCGGCATGGGCGGCGAGCTCGGCACTCGAGTCGCCCAGCTGCTCGAGGTCGACCGGGACATCAGCGAGATCGTCGGGCTGGATGTCGATCCGCCCCGCCGGCGCCTGCGTCACGCCGAGTTCCACCGCATCAACCCGCGCGACCGCACGCGGTCCGTCGCATTCGTTCGGGCGTTCGATCCCGACGTCGTCGTCCATCTGGGCATCTACGAGCCCAACGCTCGGTCGTCGCCGCGGAGCGCCGCGGAGCGGACGCGTGCCGGGACGACATCAGTGCTCGGGGCAGCGGGCGAGTGCCCGTCGCTGCGCGCGATCGTCGTGCGTTCGGGCGTCGAGGTCTACGGCCGGCGCCGCGGATGCGCGACCGTTCCCGATGAGAGCGTCGCCCGCGACCCGACGTCGCCGTTCGGGACATCCCTCGCCGAGGTCGAAGACATCGCGGCGGCGGCCGGCCGCGCTGCCGATGTTCCCGTGACGATGCTGCGGATGGCGCCGGTGGTCGGTCCCCACGTGCCGAGCCCGCTCGGGCGGTACCTGCGCATGGGACCGGTCGTGCCGATCAGCGCGTTCGCCGACCCCACCTTCTCGCTGCTGCACCAGGAGGACGCGGTGGCCGCCGTGATCGCCGCCGTGAAGGCGACCACCTACGACGGCCCGCTCAACGTGGTCGGGTCCGGCGCGGTCACTGCGTTCCAAGCGGTGCGGCTCGGTGGGCGCATCCCCCTCCCGATCCTCGGCCCCGAGCTGCGCCTGATCCGCCCCGTCGCCGAGCTGCTCGGCTCGCCCGTCCCGCCGCACGTCCTCGAGCTGCTCCACCGTGGACGAACCGCTGACGGGTCGCTCATCGCCGAGGTGCTGCCGGTCACGCCGCGCTCCACCGTCGAGGTCGTGAAGGACCTCTACGAATGGGCAACCGTGACCCACTTGCGGGCGACGGAGGCCGCCGCGTGAGCGACTTGCCGCTGACGACGCTCGTGCGGCGACGCATCGACGGTGCGTACTCGGTCGACGAGTGGGGCTTCGACCCGGACTTCGTCGAGCTGCTGAACCCGTTGCTCGGCGCGCGATGGTCGATCAGCGTCGAGGGCGCGGAGCACATCCCGAGCGAAGGCGGCGCGGTGCTCGTCGCCAATCGTCGGTTCGGGATGTCAGAGCCGTTCGTCGTCGCTGGCGCAGTGCGCGCCGCGACGGGCCGAGTGCTGCGAGTGCTCGGCATCCCCGACATCGCTCCCGTCGGCCCGTTTCTCCGGCGGCTCGGCGCGGCGCAGTGTCGCCCCGACGAGCTGGCGGGACTGGTGCGCGCCGGTGAGCTCACGGTCCTGTTCCTCGATCGGCAACCACGGCGGGGGGCGCGTGTCGGCCATCTCGACCACGGGCTGCTTTCGCCCGCGATCGAGATCGGCGTGCCCGTGATCCCGGTGGCCCTGATCGGGCGGGAGCTCGGACGCCGGTGGGTCGCGTGGGTGGGCGAGCCCGTCGTTCCCCGCACTGCGACGGGCTTCGGGCCGCTCGCCGTCGCGGAGACGATCGACGGGGCGCGGCGGGCCATCCAAGAGGCACTCGACGACCGATGAGCCGCACAACGGCGGAGGACGGCACCCGGCTCTCGTTCGACATCCTCGGCCGGCCCGGTGCTCCGCCGGTGCTGATGATCCAGGGGTTGGGCGCCGATCGCACCGCCGGGCTGCTCCAGAGGCTGGCCCTCGCGCCTCGGCATCGCACGATCGCGCTCGACAACCGGGGTGTGGGTCGGTCGGACAAGCCCCGCGGTCGGTACGCGCTCGACGAGATGGCCGACGACGCCATCCGTGTGCTCGATGAGTGCGGGATCGACTCCGCGCACGTGATGGGCCATTCGATGGGTGGCGTCATCGCGCAGCTCGTCGCGCTTCGCCATCCAACGCGCGTGCAGTCGCTGGTGCTGAGCGCGACCGCATGCCACCACCAGCTCTGGCGACGCGAGCTCCTGGCCGAGTGGGCGTCGATCGCGTTGGAGCAAGGGATGGGAGAGCTGAGCCGGCGCTCGATGCGGTGGCTCGTCGGGCCGCGATCGCTCCGGCGGTACTGGCCCGCCCTCGGCGTGCTGAGCCCGCTCGCGCTGAACGTGCCCGCCTACGCGTTCGCGGCGCAAGCACGAGCGATCCTCGATGCCGACGACACGATGCGTCAGCGTCTCGGCGAGGTGAACGTGCCCACGCTCGTCGTCTCGGGGAGCCAGGACATCCTCACGCCCGTCGCCGATGGCGAGGAGCTCGTCGAGCGGATTCCCGGCGCCGAGCTCGTGATCATCGGCGGCGCCGCGCACGGCTTCCCCGTCGAGCACGCTCGCGCGTTCAATGCCGCCGTCGGCGCCTTCCTCGGCCGGATCACGGCGGACCAGCCCGTCGCTTAGCGGCGCTCCCGCGCGCCGCGTTCGGCTTGGCGCATGACCTCGCGGTTGCCCTCCTGCCGAAGCAGGCGCAACTTGACCGTCGTGAGGCGCCACCCGACCGCGGTGCGCACGCACTCGTCGAGATAGGTGCCGAACATCGTGTACCGATCGCTGCCGTGAGTGGTCGCCGCCCAGTGCTCCGCGCGGAAGTGAGCGGTGACCATGGCCTGATCGCCGTCGATCTCGAACCGGTGGGTACCGATGAAGTGCTGCGTGGCCTCGAAGCCCGCGAAGAGCCGGCTGACATACGACACGTACACGTCGACCGGAAGACGGCGCGGGGGCGGCTCCGGTTCGTAGTCACTCGTGTCGATGAGCACCTCGTCCGTGAAGATCGACCGCCACAGCTCCCAATCCCGGGTGTCGAGACCGAACGCGTAGCGGTGGATGAGGTCGCGGAGATCCGCCTCGTCACTGAGGCGCCGAAGCGTGTCGATGTCGATCGTGTCAACCTACGTTCATGGCGAAACGCGTGCTCTTCCTGAAGCGCCGCGGCGGACCTCGACGTGGGGACGTTCCGGGCCGCGGCTCACGAGCGGCGTCGCTCCGACCGCGTGACCGTCCACTTCACCCACGACTCCGGCTACCGGCTCCATGAGCCGGTGTACGACGCGGTCGTCGAAGCGGACGAGCTGACGTCGACGCTCTCGATCCTGCGCTTGGTCGACCCGGAGCGCTGAGCGGCTCGCTCGTCGCGAACGAGGTCGTGGTCGTCATCGTCGACGGTACACTCGCCGACCGGACGCGGTGACGATGTTCGCGTTCTTGAATCGCCTGCCCAGCTCTGACCGCGCCACCTTTCAGAAGTACTGGCGCGACCACCACGGTCCGATCGCCGGGAGGGTGCCGGGTCTGCGCCGCTACATCCAGAACCACACGATCGGTGACGGCGACGATCCGTACGACGGCATCGCCCAGACGTGGTTCGACGACCTGTGACGCGATGCGGGCATCGGCGACATCGCCCGACTTCGCGCAACAAGGGCCGACGAGCCCAACTTCATGATCTCGGGCCGGCTGCCGTTCGTGGTCTGCGTCCCGGTGCGCTGAGGAGGCGACATGCAGTCGGTCGAGGGGAAAGTCGCGGTCGTCACAGGCGCTGCGTCCGGGATCGGGCTCGGCATGGCCCGCGCGTTCACGGGCGCAGGGATGCGAGTGGTTCTTGCCGACGTGCGTGAAGACGCACTCCGCGAGTCGGTCGACGCGCTGCGGGCCGACGGCCACGACGTGATCGGGGTCCCCACCGATGTGTCCAAGCTGGCGGAGGTCGAGGCGCTTGCCGCCGCCGCGCTCGACGCGTTCGGTGCCGTGCACGTGCTGTGCAACAACGCGGGAGTCGGCCTGTTCTCTCCGATCTCCAGGATCTCGATCGACGACTGGGAGTGGACGCTCGGGATCGACCTGTGGGGCCCGATCTACGGAGTCAAGACGTTCCTCCCGATCATCGAGCAGCAATCCGAAGGCCACATCAACTCGACTTCGTCGCTCGCCGGTCTCGTGGCAGGCGCGACCGCCGGCCCGTACAACGTCGCGAAGCATGGTGTCGTGGCACTGATGGCGACCCTGGAACGGGAGCTGCGGGCGGCCAAGTCACCCGTTCGGACCTCGGTCCTGTGCCCGGCCGCGGTGAACACCGACATCAGCGCGAACAGCCTCGAGAGCCGCCGCGCCCGGCGTGGTGTCGCCGCGACACGCACCCGGGAAGGCGACAAGCTCGGCGGCAAGCTGCAGGACGCACTCGCCCACGGGATGCATCCCGATGACGTCGGCCACCTCGTGCTCGACGCGGTCCTGAACGACACGTTCTGGGTGTTCACCGACCCGCGCGTCCTGCGTCACCTCGAGGAGCAAGTCGCGGCGATGACCGACGACCGCTCCCTCACCCGCCTGCGCCTGTTCTGACGCGCCACTGCCGCGCAGCTGGTCGCAGGACGACCACGTCCGCGGCAGTGAAGTGGAGAGCCGTGGGTGGCGGCCGTCAGCGCGACGCCTCCTCGGCCAGGCGGAAGTCCGCCGGCGAAGGCACGTCCATCGCGTGCAGCTTGTCGAGCTCCTCATGGATGCGGAACTGCGCCGGGCTGCCCGCCGTCGCCGAGGCGTACAGCGAGCCGAGGCGGACGGCTTCGGCGCGCACGGCCCGGCTCTGGGCGCCGGCCGGCGTGACGGAAGCGAGGAGCACGGCGATCCCGAAGGCGACGCCGGCTCGGTTGCGGTTCTTGTGGCTGGAAGGCTTGCGGTTCATGGACTTCCCCCTTGGCTTGACGGTGTACGTCGAGCATGCGGGAGTGCCGATCTCCCGCCATCGGGGGCAGTACCGAACCCAGTACTGATCTGTCCCTCTCGCCGCGTCTACGTAGTGGCGTCGAGCCCCGTGCGCACCGCCCAGGCCGCGATCTCCGCACGGGAGGTGAACGACAGCTTCGTGAGGATGTGCTGCACGTGGCTCTCGACGGTGCGCTCGGACAGCACGAACGTCTCCGCGATCTCCCGATTCGACCGTCCCTGGGCGACGAGTCGCGCCACCTCGACCTCTCGTCTGGTCAGGCCACCAGGAAGCTCGGTGGACGGCTTCGTCCGATCGAGGTCGGCCAAGACCGCGTTCGCTCGCGCCTCGAGAGCTGCCCACCCGCGACGTTGGCTCGTGGCCCGCACGTCCGCGAGCAGCTTCAGCGCCGTTCGTTGATCGTCTCCCGGTCCCCGCCGAAGCCGGGCGATCGCTTCGTCGAGGTCGGTGTGCGTGATCCAGATGTCCGCGCGGTAGGCACGATGCACCGCTCGGGCCGAGTCGAAGTGCGTGAGCAGCGTCGTCATGTCGCCCGAGCAGCGAGGCCATCTGGCCGAGTGGTCGATGGATCGAGCCGCTGGCGATCTCGCCCCCTCCGGTGCCGACCAGGTGAGCGAACGGCGCGAGCGCGTCGTACAGCGTGGCCGCGAGCTCGGCGTTGCCCACCCTCGCAACAACCTCGGCAAGCGTCGTCATGCCGTAGGCCCAGCAGTTGTCCAACGGCATCGTCTCCTCGCCGCCGTGGATGAGCTCGGCGGCAAGCGCACCCGCCTCCTCGGGACGTCCGGTCTCCAGGCACGCGAGGGCGAGCGCGCATCGGAAGAGTCGATATCCCGGATACACCGATCGCGCGGAGACGAGCAGCTCCTCGATCTCGCCGAGCCGTGCTTGCTCCCAACGCAACGCGGTGTGAGCGATGAGGCGCGCCGCCCCTGCCTCCCAGGCTTGCGCCTTCTGGCCTTCGACGTAGGTCACGTTCGATCAAGGTCTCTGCTGCGTCGAGGCGACCCTCGAGCAGCAGCATCCCGGTCGCCATCAGATCGGAGTACCACCGATGCGAAGGCTGACGGAGCTCGATCGCCATCAGCGGTGGTCTCCTCCAGCGCGGGCCTCACCTGTTCAGCCGGGCCCGGTCGCAAAGATGCTCTGGCAGCGGATCAGCCTGGCTGTGGCGCCGTACTCCTGATGTCCCACCTCCTCGGCGAGCCGCATCGCCTCCTCAGCGAGCTCGCGCATCTCGAACGCGGCCCGAGGTCCCCAGATGGCCATGCCCCTCGCGATCAAGGCGTACGCCAACGTCGCGGGGTCACCGATGCGTGCCGCGATCGCCACCGCCTCGGCGCTCAGCTCGTCGCGCGGCCTGATCGCGGCTTCGTCGCGCCGGGCTCCGCGAGACGCGCGAGCAGCTGCACGCGCAGGGCGCTGTCGTCGCGAGGCAGCGCCTCGAGCGCTTCGCGAAGCAACGGGATGATCCTCCTGTCGGTGCCGGCGCGAACCAGGGAAACCGGCCTCCGTAGCCGAGCGCCGCTCGCGCGAGCTGCGGCGCAGTCGCTCAGCTGTCGCGCGAGGTCGGCCGCTTCGAGGAAGGTCACCTTCGCGGCGTCGGTGTCACGCCACCGCGTCCCTGCGCATCTCCGAGGGAGAGAAGCAGCTCCATGCGCTCGGCATCCACGGACGAGGACTGAGCCGTCCGCGCCCGCCAGCGCCTGCAGGGCCATCTCGAACAGCCGGGCGCCTTCCTCGTACGCGAGCTGCCTGCACGGCGCGCTCCCAGCCTCCCTCGCGTACCGCACGGCGCGGTCCACTGGCCCGACGGGGAGGCTTGCGCAGCAATGGCGCGCGAGCTCGGCGAGACGCGGGCCGAGATCACGGCCGCGCAGGACTTCCAGAGCACGTCCCGCCTCGTCGTGAAGGCGGCGCCGGCGCAGCGACGGGATCTCTTGGTACAGGGCTTCCGACATGACCGCGTGCGCGAATCGGAGATGACCGAGGCGCCCGGGACTGTCGATGATCACCTCCGCCGCAGTCGCCTCGTCCAACGCCGTGATCGGGTCGAGGTCACCACTGGCGAGGACCCCCAAGACGTCGAGAGGGAAGTCCCTCCCGAGCACGGCGGCGAGCTCGAGCACGTGCTGACACGGATCCGACAGCTGCGCGAGCCGGCGAAGCACGGTCTCGCGCACGTCGCGCGGGATCGGAAGCCGGTCGAATTCGATGGTGTCGTCACCGCTTTCGGTGACGAGCAAGCGTGCGGCCTCGCCGACGTACAACGGATTGCCGTCGGTGAGATCACGGACTCGCGCCACCAACCGAGGCGAAGGACTCGCGCCGAACGCTGCGGCGACCATCGCAGCCACCGCGGCCTCGTCGAGACCGCCGAGACGCAGACGGGTGACATTCCGCTCCCTGAGGATCTCCGCCAGCAGGTCGGTGAATCCCTCGGCCGCGGGGTGCGCTTCGCGATACGTGGCGACGATCACGAGGCCCATGCGATCGAGGTGCGCCGAGACGAACTGCAACAGCAGCAGCGACGAAGGGTCCGCGACATGCAGATCGTCGACGACGGCGACCATCGGGACGTCGGCAGTCCCGAGCCGGCACAGACGGACGACCGCTTCGAACAGGCGGAAGCGCGCGGTGTCGGGCGCCAGGCGCGCGTCCGGGCTCGATGCCGGCGCCAACGCGGACACGATCTGGCCGAGATCATCCGCTGCGGCGCCGAGCGCGTCGCGAAGCTCGCCCACGCCGACATGGTCCGCGAGGGCGCCGAGCACCTCCGCCCACGGCCAGTACGGCGGAGCGCCCCCCGCCTCCCAGCATCGACCCCAGGCAACCTGTGCGCCGGCGTCGCGCGCCCTGTTCGTCAGCTCGGCTGCGAGACGCGACTTCGCCGATGCCCGGCTCGCCCGCGACGAGGAACAGTTGCCCGCGACCGGAGCCCGCGTCTTCGAGGCCAGCGTCGAGGGCCGCACTCTCCGCATCGCGCCCCACGAACGGATCCCGCACCACGGCGCATTCAACCAGTTGGCGGCCAGCGCGGCCCGAGGCGCTCGCGGCTCAGGCGGTGAGCGTCGCTGACGAGGTACGCCGCGCCGGCGCGGAGCGCGTCGGTCGCGGGAGTGCTCGGGAAGCCGTCGAGCTCCGCGCACGCGGCGTCGACCTCGGCCTTCGCCGCGGTCACGCGTCGGGGACGCCGCCGTTCGAGCGCACGATGCCGAGCGCCTTCTCGAGCTCGACGCCCTCGATCGGATGCCCGAGCAGGTCGCGCAGCTCACCGCTCGCCGCGGTGTCGTGGGCGAGCGTGCGCAGGACGGGCAGCGTGTAGACGCCTTCGTAGAGGTCGTGGCCGGTGGGCTTGCCCAACTCGGCCTCGCTCGCGGTGAGATCGAGGATGTCGTCGACGATCTGGAAGGCGACCCCGAGGCGGTGGCCGTACACCGTGAGCGCGTCGATCATCGGCCGGTCGTGCCCGCCGACGATCGCTCCGATGCGGGCCGAGGTCGCGAACAACGCCGCCGTCTTGCCGTCGATGGACGCGTAGTAATCGGCCTCGGTGCGCTCGAGGTCGAACGCCGACTGGAGCTCGCGCACCTCGCCGTCGCACAGACGCCCGATCGTGGCGGCGAGGAGCGCGGCCACCTCGGTGCCCAAGCTCGCCGCGATCTCCGATGCCTTCGCGAGGAGGAAGTCGCCCGCGAGGATCGCCTTGAGGTTGCCCCAGCGCGCGTTCACGCTCTCGACGGTGCGACGGGTCTGGGCCTCGTCGATCACGTCGTCGTGGTAGAGCGAACCGACCTGCACGAGCTCCACCGCGGCGGCACCCATGATCACATCCTGAGACACGGGCCCGGCATCGTCCGACGTCACTGACGCGGCGGCAATTGCGAGCGCCGGGCGCAGCCGCTTGCCTCCGGCGAGGATCAGATGGCTCGCGATCTCGGTGAGAAACGCGTTGTCGGAGACGACTGCCTCGCGGAGCGCCCGCTCGACGCGACCCAGGTCAGCACCCATGGAAGGAAGCGTGAGCAGGGGGCTGGCCACGGCGCCACGCTACGTCAGGGTCTTCTCGAGCAGGAAACCGAACCGCGTGTGTGCTCCATCCGGAGCGGAATCGGCCGACGAAGAAGGGCCGAATGGCGGAACGCCCGGCCGTGTCTTCCAAGGCCTCCCAGGTACACTCGATCTACGTTCCACCGCTGCGCGAAAGGCGGATTCCTTGTTCGAGCGCTTCACAGACCGGGCTCGCCGAGTGGTCGTCCTGGCTCAGGAAGAAGCACGTCTCCTGAACCACAACTACATCGGCACCGAGCACATCCTCCTCGGCCTCATCCACGAGGGCGAGGGCGTCGCCGCGAAGGCACTCGAGTCGCTCGGCATCTCGCTCGAAGCAGTCCGCAGCCAAGTCGAAGAGATCATCGGCCAGGGCGGCCAATCGCCCTCGGGGCACATCCCCTTCACGCCGCGTGCGAAGAAGGTCCTCGAGCTCTCGCTGCGTGAGGCGTTGCAGCTCGGCCACAACTACATCGGCACCGAGCACATCCTCCTCGGGCTGATCCGCGAGGGCGAAGGCGTCGCCGCGCAGGTGCTCGTGAAGCTGGGCGCCGACCTGTCCCGCGTGCGCCAGCAAGTCATCCAGCTGCTGTCGGGCTACCAGGGTCCCGCGGGCGGCAAAGAGCCGTCGGGCGGTTCGGGTTCGAGCAGCCAGGGCGAGCCGGCCCAGGGTGGTTCGTTGGTGCTCGACCAGTTCGGTCGCAACCTCACCCAGCTCGCTCGGGAGAAGAAGCTCGACCCGGTCATCGGCCGTCATCGTGAGATCGAGCGGGTCATGCAGGTGCTGTCCCGTCGCACCAAGAACAACCCGGTGCTGATCGGCGAGCCCGGCGTCGGCAAGACCGCCGTCGTCGAGGGCCTCAGCCAGAAGATCGTGGTCAACGACGTCCCCGACACGCTCAAGGGCAAGCAGCTCTACACGCTCGACCTGGGAGCGCTCGTGGCGGGCTCCCGCTACCGCGGCGACTTCGAGGAGCGCCTCAAGAAGGTGCTGAAGGAGATCCGCACCCGCGGCGACATCATCCTGTTCATCGACGAGCTGCACACCCTCGTCGGTGCGGGTGCCGCCGAAGGTGCGATCGACGCGGCGTCGATCCTCAAGCCGATGCTCGCTCGCGGCGAGCTGCAGACCATCGGTGCGACGACGCTCGACGAGTACCGCAAGCACTTGGAGAAGGACGCCGCGCTCGAGCGCCGCTTCCAGCCGATCAAGGTCGAAGAGCCGACGGTCGCACACACGATCGAGATCCTGAAGGGTCTGCGCGATCGCTACGAAGCGCACCACCGCGTGACGATCACCGATCAGGCGCTCGTCGCCGCGGCGAACCTCGCCGATCGCTACATCTCCGACCGCCATCTGCCCGACAAGGCGATCGACCTCATCGACGAAGCAGGCTCACGCCTGCGCATCAAGCGCATGGAGACGCCGCCCGACTTCAAGGAGCTCGAGAACAACATCGCGCAGGTCGTGCAGGCGAAGAAGGACGCCGTCGAGGCCCAGCGCTTCGAAGAGGCGGGCCGTCTCCGCGACCAGGAGAAGTCGCTGCTCGAAGAGAAAGCCCGCAAGGAAGAGGAGCTCAAGGATCGCGGCGTCGACCTGTTCGACGAGGTCGACGAGGAGTCGATCGCCGAGGTGCTGTCGATCTGGACGGGCATCCCCGTCTACAAGCTCACCGAGGAAGAGACCGCCAAGCTTCTGCGCATGGAGGAAGAGCTGCACAAGCGGGTCGTCGGCCAGGAGGACTCGATCCGCGCCGTGTCGCAGGCCATTCGCCGCACCCGTGCCGGTCTGAAGGACCCGAAGCGGCCGAGCGGCTCGTTCATCTTCTTGGGCCCATCGGGTGTCGGCAAGACCGAGCTCGCGAAGACCCTCGCCGAGTTCCTGTTCGGTGACGACAACGCGCTGATCCAGCTCGACATGAGCGAGTACATGGAGAAGCACACCGTCTCTCGCCTGGTCGGCTCGCCCCCGGGCTACGTCGGCTACGAGGAAGGCGGCCAGCTCACCGAGGCCGTGCGGCGCAAGCCGTTCTCGGTGGTGCTGTTCGACGAGATCGAGAAGGCGCACCCCGACGTGTTCAACACGCTCCTCCAGATCCTGGAAGAGGGCCGTCTCACCGACAGCCAGGGCCGCAGCGTCGACTTCCGCAACACCGTGCTGATCATGACGTCGAACCTCGGCACTCAGGACCTGCGCAAGGCCAACCTCGGCTTCGCGAAGGCCGACGAGGCGATCACCTACGAGCGCATGAAGGAGAAGGTCAACGATGCGCTCAAGCAGCACTTCCGTCCGGAGTTCCTGAACCGCATCGACGAGACGATCGTGTTCCACGAGCTCACCCGCGACGAGGTGACGCAGATCGTCGACCTGATGATCAAGCGGGTCGTCACGCAGCTGGAGAGCCAGGGCCTCGGCCTCGAGCTCATGCCGGCGTCGAAGCTGTTCCTCGCCGCTCGCGGGTACGACCCGACGCTGGGCGCTCGCCCACTGCGCCGGGCCATCCAGCGCCAAGTGGAGGACCCACTCTCCGAGCGCATCCTCCACAAGGAGTTCCGGGCCGGCGAGATCATCATCGTCGACGTCGAGGACGACCCCGATCACCCGAACGAGCAACGCATCGTGTTCCGGGCGATCGAAGGGTTCGAACCTCCGCCCATGGAGCTCGCAGGCGCAGCCGACGGCGGCGACTGACCCAACCGACCACTCGCGCGTGGCGCCCGCCAAACAGCGGGCGCCCGCTGCAAGTGCGCGTCAGACACCGTCTGCACGTCTGCGGGACGGCTGAACCGGCAAACTGACATCCGTGGACTCCACCGCTGATCCTCGTCTCGACGCCGCCATCGAGCAGGTCGCCGAGACCGCACCGATCACGTCGCTCGTCGGGAGGGCCAAGGACCTGCCGGCCACGACGGTGCGGGCGATGTCCGACATCGGCGATCGGGTCACCGAACGGATCCTGGCGACACCGCACCGCGTCGACTCGGCGAACGACGCGCTCGAGCTGCTGGGTGAGATCGGTGACGGCGCAAAGGCGATGCAGGGCATCCTCGCGACGGGCCTCGTCACGATCGGCACTCGGCTGATCCGAATCGGGCGGATGAGCAAGATGCCGACCATCGCGCTGCTCACTGGTACCGCGGCCGTTGCGTCGTCGGTGCGCGGTGGCGTCGCCGAGGTCCAGGTGCTGGGCTCGTTTCTGACGTCCAAGCTCGACGACGCGGGCATCAAAGCAGACCCCGACTTCATCCGCAGGGTGACGCTCGAGGTGTACCTGAACCCCAGTCGCGCCGTCGACCTCGACTCGCGAGACGACCTCGGGGCATCCCGGTTGTTGGCGTTCTGGCTGCGGCACTCCGGTGCGATCCCGATTCTGCTCAAGTCCCGCACCGATCGGCAGCGGCGCGCGTGGATCGACGCCATCGACCGTCTCGATCTCCCGGCTCTCTGGGCCGAGTGGCAGTCCAAGCCCCGCCCCGCCGTCTGACATCCCTACGCCGGTGGGCGGCGGTCGCGGGCGCGGCGCTGCTTCTCGTCGGATGCCGGATGGACGTCGTCGTCGACATCGACGTCGACGACGACGGCAGCGGCACCGTGTCGGTGGGAGTCGGAGTGGACGACGACTTGCTCTCGCGCGTCCCCGGCGCGGCGGACCGCGTGCGTCTCGGCGACCTGGCCGACGCGGGCTGGGAGGTGACCGGACCCGACAAGGAAGCCGACGACCAGACGTGGGTCCACATCCAGAAGCCGTTCGCGAACCCCGACGAGCTGAACGAGATCCTCGACGAGATCAACGGGCCGGCCGGCCCGCTCGGCGACTTCGAGCTGACGATCACCGAAGCGTGGGACGAGACCACCTGGCAGCTCACCGGCACCGCCGGGCTCACGGGCGGTGTCGAGTCGTTCGTCGACGCCGAGCTCGCCGGCGCGTTCGGCACCGCGAAGCCCCTCGAAGACCTGGTGGCCGCGAGCGGGATCCCGATCGAAGAGGGACTCAACCTGACCGTCACCGTCACGATGCCCAAGGAGGAGGCACCCGTCGTGGTGCGAGTGCCACTCGACGGCCGCACCGTGCCCATCGAGGCCACCAGCAGTCAGACGGACCAGAGCGTGCGGGTCGCGGCGATCGTGGCGGGCATCTGCGGCGCCTTGCTCGCCGGATGGCTTGCGTACTGGCTGACGCGAGCCTTTCTCCGCGTGGGCCGGCGAAGGGATGCCGTCACCGGGGGATGACGGCCCCGAAACCTCACGGAAACACGGCATCCCTACCGTGACACCGTGACGTATCGAGCACGGCTGCGCGTGGAGCTGCCGGATCGGCCGGGTGCGCTCAGCCGGGTGGCGGGCATCATCGGCGAGTGCGGCGGAAACGTCGTGAGCGTCGACGTGCAGGAGGTCGAGGGCGCGGTCGCGATCGACGAGCTCGTCGTGGACCTGCCCGACGACGTCACCTCTGACCACCTGCGCGCCCAGCTCGACCACGACCGGGCGGGAATCCTTCTGTCGATCCACGGGGCGCGGCCCTACAGCGACATGGTCCTCCGGGCGATGCAATGGACCGAGGCGCTGCTCGACTCCGGTCCAAGTGAACGCAGCGACGTGCTGGCGAGCGCGCTCGCGGATTTGTGCTCGGCCTCGGGCGCGTGGGTGGCGGACTCGGTGAGCGAGGCGCGGCAGTTCGAGGCCGGGCGCTTCGCTCTGGAACGAGGCGCGCCGGTCGCGCACCGTACAAACGACATCCCCGTGGGGGTGGCGCCCGATCTGTCGGACGGGGCGTGGCTGCTCGCGGTGCCCGACCACGACACCGAGCCGCTCCGGGTGGCGTTCCTGGCGCGACCGCTGCGATTGCGGTTCACGGCCACCGAGATCGCTCGGGTCGTGGCCCTGCTGCGGACCTGCCGCATGCTCGACCAGCGCCACGACGAGCCGGCGTTCGGGTTCCTGACCGAGGTCTAGCCGCCTTTCACCAGGTCAGAGGGGACGCGGCAAGCGCCATCCCCCTCGAATGTCCCACCCCCTCGTCATGATGGCGGCCATGACAGCTCTTCTCGTTGCCGCCATCGTGGTGGCCGTCATCGCGCTCGTCGTGGGCGCCGCCGCGCTGGTCGCACTGCTCCGTCGCACGGCTCCCGCCGACCTCGAGCAGGCGGCGGCGCACACACGCCGCTTGTTCGACGAGGCTCGGGCGCAGGCCGCCATGGAGCGCGACGCCGCGATCCACGCGGCTCTCGAGCAGTCCGCCGTGCTCAACCGCGAGGCGCTCGGGGCCCAGACCGCCGCGACGCAGGCCGACCTCGAAGCCAAGAAGTCGCTGATCGAGGCCCGGCTCGGAAAGGTCCAAGACGACGTCGGCGCCACGCTCGCCCGCGTCGAGGCCCAGCTCACAGACCTCACCCGCACCAGCGAGGTGTCGCTCGGCAAGGTGAGCGAGCAGCTCGAATTCCACGCGTCCCAGACCCGCAACCTCGCCGACACCGCACAAGGGCTGCGCGAGGCGTTGGCGAGCAGCAAGACCCGTGGGCAGTGGGGCGAGCGCATGGCCGAGGACGTCCTCCGCCTCGCCGGCTTCGTCGAGCACATCAACTACGAGAAGCAGGTGGCCGTCGAGGGCGGCCGATCGATCCCCGACTTCACGTTCAAGCTGCCGAAGGACCACGTCCTCTACATGGACGTGAAGTTCCCGCTCGCTGCGTACATGCGGTATCTCGACTCGACGACCGACGAAGAGCGACGCCGCGCTCGTGAGCAGTTCGTTCGCGACGTCCGGGCGAAGGTGCGCGAGCTCGCGAGGCGCGACTACCTCGACCGCTCGCGCCTGTCCTGCGAGCAGCTGCTCATGTTCATCCCGAACGAGACGATCGCGGGGTTCATCTACGAGGCCGACCCGACCGTCATCGACGACACGCTCAAGCAGAAGATCGTGTTCTGCTCGCCGCTCACCCTGTTCGCGATGCTGGGCGTGATCAGCCAAGCGTTCGAGTCCGTCATGCTCGAGCAGACCTCCGACGAGGTGCTTCGGCTCGTGGGTGCGTTCCGCACGCAGTTCGAGAAGTACAACGAGACCGTCGAAAAGCTCGGGAAACGCCTCGACGCGGTGCACCACGCGTACGACGAGCTCACCGGCCCCCGCAAACGGGCGCTCGAGAAGCCGCTCACGCGCATCGATGACCTGCGCAGCGAGCGCGGACTCGCGCCCAGTCCCGACCTGTCGGCCGGCGCGGACATCCTCGAGCTCGGCGACGGACTCGACGAGTACGAGCTCGGCGCGTAGCGCGCCGGTGTTCAGTGAGGATGCGTGTGGCCGTGGGAGTGGTCGTGCGTACCTCGGGTCTCGAGCCAACGGCGAAAGCCGGCCGCGTTCGAATGCACGCCGTTCAGCGTGTCGAGCTTGTTCCTCTGCGCCGGATCGGTGCCGCTCAGCTGCGCGCTGAACGCGAGGTCGAGAGCTTCGGCGATGTCACGGCCCTCCCGGAACGCGGCCTCGGCGACTTCGGCCCACTGCCGCAAGATGCCCTCCGCCTCCTGCAGCGTGTCAATGGGGTCGGGCACGAGCCCGTAATGCGCGAGCGCGACCTCGGCGGGGCTGCGGTCGACGAACTTGCGCAGCGACGTGATCGCCAGCTCGAGGTCGAAGTCGGGCGGCGGGGTCGCGGGACGAAGGATGCCGGTGTCGGGCAGACGGACACCCACCGCGTCGCCGACGAACAAGATGCCGCTGTGCGAGTCGTGCAACGCGAGATGGTGCTTCGCGTGGCCGGGCGAGTCGACGGTCGTGAGCGTGCGGTTCGGCGAGATGCGCACCTCCTCGCCGTCGGCGAGCACGTGCAGGCGCTCAGCCGCCGTCGGGTTCGAGGCGTCCGTAGAGCGAGTCGAGCAGCGGCCCGTAGACCAGGGCGGCGGAGCGCACGAGGCGAGTCGGATCGACGAGATGGCGGGCGCCCTTCTCGTGCACGTACACCGTGGCCTTCGGGAACGCCTTCGCGACGTCGCCCACTCCGCCGGCGTGGTCGAGATGGATGTGGGTGACCGCGACACCGGCAAGGTCTTCGGGCCCGACGCCGAGGTCGTCGAGCGCCGCGAGCAGCACGGGGATCGAGCTCTGGCTGCCCGTCTCGACGAGCACCGGGGCATCTCCCTCGACGAGGTAGCCGGCGGTCACGCGGTCCCAACCTCCGAGCAGGGTGTCGATCTGAATGACGCCGTCACCGATGCGCGAGTGCACGTAGCCCTCCCTACGGTTGCCAACGGGCAGTATGGCGGAACGCCATGAGCCAGCCGTCACTCGACCTCGACGTCGACCCGACTCCGACGCTGCGTGTCAGTGAGCTGACGGCCGCGATCGGCGCCGCGGTGCGCCGCGGGTTCCCGACCGAGCTCTGGGTGCGCGGCGAGATCGACTCGCTGAGCCGCTCCGGTGCCGGGCACATCTACTTCGACCTGGTCGAAGGGGTCGGCAACGAGCGGGTCGCGGTACGGGTCACGCTGTTCCGATCGGTCGCGGTGGCCGTCGAGCGTCACCTCGCTCGACACCACATGAAGCTCGAGAACGGGCTCGAGGTGCGGCTGCTGGGCCGCGTCGAGCTCTACGAACCGCGCGGTCAGATCAACCTGCGCATGACGGGCATCGATCCGACCTACACCTTGGGCCGCCTCGCGCAAGATCGTGATCGGCTCGTAAAGATCTTGCAGGCCGAGCGGCTGCTCGAACGCAACGGCATGCTCACGATCCCCGCCGTGCCGCTGCGCGTCGGGCTCGTGACGAGCCGCGGATCGGCCGCGCACCGAGACTTCGTGCACGAGCTCGAAACGAGCGGGCTGTCGTGGCACGTGCTCTTGGCCGACACTCGAGTGCAAGGCGTCGAAGCGGTCGAGTCGGTGGTGCGCGCGCTCGCTGCGCTGGGCCGATGCTCCGTCGACGTGATCGTGCTCATCCGAGGCGGCGGCAGCCGCAACGAGCTGGCGGTGTTCGATGCCGAGGCGATCGCACGCGCAATCGCCTCGCTGCCCATCCCGGTCGTGACCGGTATCGGTCACGAAGTCGACCGGGCCGTGGCCGATCTCGTTGCGCACACGGCGCTCAAGACGCCGACCGCGTGTGCCGGCTTCCTCGTCGAGCGGGTACGGGCGTCGCTCGGCGTGCTCGGCCGCTCCGCCGTCGCCATCGCCCGCTGCGCCAGGACCGCCCTCGATCACGGCGACCGGCGCGTCACGCACCTCGCGACACTCGTGCAGCGCGACGTCGATCACGCGCTCGATGCCGCCATGCACCGCAGCGCCGCTGCCTCGTCCCGCGTCGAGCAGGCTGCCACCGTGCATCTGCACACCGCCCGCCAACGGGTCGACCGCGCGGCAGCGAGCGTCGAGGCTCGGGCGCCGCGGGTGCTCTCCGACGCCGAACGCCATCTCGATGCGATCGCCGCTCGCGTCACCGCCCTCGATCCTGCGCAGGTGCTCGCCGCGGGTACTCGATCACTCGGGACGACGTCGGGAGCGCTGGTGCGTGCCGCGTCGGCCGTCGAGCTCGGCAGCCGGCTGATCACCACGGTCGCGGATGGCGAGATCAGGAGCGAGGTCGTCGACAACGTCGGCGACGGACGAGGACAGGCCATGAACGACAGCAACGACACGGATCCCTCGGTCGGCTACGGCGCGGCAGTGGCCGAGCTCGAGCAGATCCTCGAGCAGCTCGAGCGGCCCGATGTCGACATCGACGTCTTGGCCAAGCAGGTGCAGCGCGCCGCCGAGCTGATTCGGCTGTGTCGCAATCGCATCGCATCCGCACGCATCGAGGTCGAGACGGTCGTGGCCGATCTCGAAGAACTCGGAGACAGCACAGCCACGTAGGCTCGGGACGATGGGCACCGCGCCTGCGAGCCTCGCCGTGATCGCAGCCCGGGTGGACCGGCGACTGCGTGAGCTTCTCGAGTCCGAGATCGCGCGGTGGACGGCGCTCGATCCCGAGCTCACCGCGCCGCTCGAGTCGCTCGCCAGCCTCGTGCTGTCGGGCGGGAAGCGCCTCCGCCCGGCGTTCTGCCAATGGGGGTGGGTCGGGTCCGGAGGCGACCCCGACGACCCGGTGGTCGCCGACGCCGGCGCCGCGTTCGAGCTGCTGCACGCATTCGCGCTGGTGCACGACGACGTGATGGACGGGTCAGACACCCGTCGCGGCGCCCGCACCGCGCACCTCGATCACGCGGCGCGTCACGCCGTCGGCGGATGGCGGGGTGAGGCCCGGCGCTACGGCGAGGGCGTGGCGATCCTGATCGGTGACCTCGCGTTCGTGTACGCCGACCAGTGCTTGGGCGGCGCGAACGCCGAGGCGCAGAGCGTGTGGAACGAGCTGCGCATCGAGCTGAACATCGGCCAGTACCTCGACGTCGTCGGGACCGCGCGGGGGCAAACCAACCAGGCTGCCGCGGAGCGCATCGCGCGGTACAAGTCCGGCAAGTACACCGTCGAGCGACCGCTGCATCTCGGCGCGGCGTTGGCCGGCCGATTCGGCGAGCTGGCACCGGCGTTGTCCGCGTACGGACTGCCCCTCGGCGACGCGTTCCAGCTACGCGACGACATGCTCGGCGCGTTCGGCGATTCCGTGCTCACCGGCAAACCGGTGGGCGACGACCTCCGAGAGGGCAAACCGACGCCGATGCTCGCGATCGCGGCGAGCCGCGCGGGCAAGCAGCACGCCGAGCTCCTGGACCGCGTCGGTGCTCCCGACCTCGGCGAGGACGAGGTCGCCGCACTGCAGGCCGTGATCGTCGACACCGGCGCGCAGGCGGAGATCGAGGCGACCATCACCGCGCTGACCGATCAGGCCGTCGCCGCAATCGCACGGGCCGACATCGCACCCATCGCCCGCGAGGAGCTCACCGCGCTGGCGTACTTCGTGGCCTGGCGCGACCGCTGAGGCTGCGTTCTCGGAAGAACCTCAGCTGGCTGCGTAGGACGCCAGGGCGTCCTCGATCGAGCCCTCGGCGACACCCGGGTCGCTCGCCACGGCTTCGAGCCACGGGGGGCGCCAGCGAGCGCACACCGTGAGGGGCGTCGCCAGCTCGGACAGCGTCGACGCCTGGCGAGCGAACGTCGCCGCGTAGTCGGCCGGTCGCACGTCACGGGTGAGCTCGGCCAGCGCGAACGGGTCCGGAGGGGCGACGGCGTCGCCGTCCGCGACACCGACGAGCATCGTGGACGACGGGCCCGTTCCCCGCCCGCGATGCCCGGGCCGTCGCAGAGCACGACACCGTGCACCATCTGGGGCCGGGCGCCGGCGATGAGCAACGCGATGTAGGCGCCGAGCCCGCGTCCGAGCACGGTCGAGGGGCCGATCTCGGCGAGCGCGGCATCCGCGTCGCCCATCAGCACCTCGGCCGTGTAGCCCCCGCCGCTCGGGATGTCCGAGTCACCGTGGCCCGTGAAGTCGAGGCCCCAGACCGGGCCCGGCCACGCCGCCGCGTACCGCGGGACCTGTGCCGGTGTGCGCTCGCCCAGACCGTGCAGGAGGAGCAACGGATGGCCGGTGCCGTCGCGCAGCTGATGCAGGCGCGAGCTTGATGCGCAGATGCTGGACCCAGCGGGTGGGGATGCTCACGGTGCGAGTCACTGGGCGAGGAGCTCGAGGATCAGACCCGCGACGACGTCGGGCTGCTCGATGTGCACGAAGTGCCCGGTGCCTTCGAGCGGCACGAACCGCGCGCCGGGAGGCAGATACCCCATGACGTCCTCGGGCTTCGTCCCCCAACCCATCTCCTCGTACTCGAGACCGAGCACGCCGAGGAACGGCATCGCGAGGCCGGGGAGCCGCATGAGCGACCACTCCGGTCGCCACGGACCGAACCCGCCGAAGCGCATCGAGGGGTCGAGCTTCCAGCGCCATCCGTCGGCGTCGTGGCGAGCACCGATCGTGACGATGTAGCGCAACCAGTCGCGCGACAGACGCGGGTTCATGCGGGCACGGCGCTCGGCGAGCTCGTCGAGCGTGCCGGGACGGCGCTGCGCGTCGATGCTGCGACGGCGATGGTCGAGCCACGCTTCGAGGTCCTTGGCGAGGAGCCGCGTGCGTTCGTGGTTGGCGATGTCGGGCGGCAGCCGTTTCGACGGAAGCCCGTCGAGATTGGCGAGATGGCTGATGCGGTGCGGCATCGCCTCGGCGAGCTGCATCATCAGGCCGCCGCCCTTCGAGTGGCCGACCACGGGCGCGGGCCCTCTCGTGGTGCTGTCGAGCACGGCGAGCGCGTCGCGCACGTCGGCGTCCCAGGAGTAGAGCGCGGCGTAGTCGGAGTCGCCGTGGCCGCGCTGGTCCCACGCCACGACGCGCCACCCGGCATCCGCGAGCAGCGGCGCGATCAGGTCGAACGTCGCCGCGAAGTCCATGCCGCCGTGGCAGAGCAGCACGGGCGGCGCGTCGAGGTCGCCCCACTCGTAGGTGGCGATCTCGATGCCATGCGCATCCACCCGCCGGCGCCGATCGGGACGCCGCGCGCCGGGATAGGTGAGGGTGTCCTCGGTTGCCGCGGTCACACGCCGAGACTAACGGTGCTGCGACGCGGGTTGATCGGCCTCGTAGGGTGACCGGCGGGCCGGAGGGACCGGAGGACACGATGGGGACTCGAGCTCGGCGACGCGTGTTCGCTCGCCTGCTTGCTGCAGCGGGGGCCGTCGCGCTCGTCACGGCCTGTGGAGGGGGCGACGACAGCGACGCCGCTCCGGAGACCACGGGCGTGCCGACGACCACCACGACGATCGCGACCACGACGACCGTGACCGAGGTGACCTACATCATCCAGCGGGGCGACTCGTTGTCGAGCATCGCCGATCAGTTCGACATCACCGTGGCGCAGCTCATCACGATCAACCGCATCGAGGACGCAGACCACATCGAAGAGGGCCAGATACTCGTCATCGTGCCCGCCCTCACGCCGGTGAGCACCACGCTGCCGGCGACGACCGCGGCAGCGGCGCCCGTGACGTGACTTCGGGCGTACTTCGGGCATGACCTGTCCGTGAGCTGACCCGCAACGTTTCATTCCGGACGAGCCAGGGGTACGGTCCGAGCATGCCGTACACCCTTCCCGACCTGCCCTACGCCGAGAACGCACTCGAGCCCCACTACTCCGCCGAGGTGCTGACGCTGCACCATGGCAAGCACCACAAGGCGTACGTCGACGGCTGCAACAAGACCCTCGAAAACCTCGCCAAGGCGCGCGCCAACACCGACTTCGAGAACATCGTCGGCCTCGAGAAGGCGCTCGCGTTCAACCTCTCGGGCCATGTGCTCCACACCCTGTTCTGGCAGAACCTCAGCCCCGACGGCGGTGACAGGCCGACCGGCGACCTCGCCGCCGCGATCGACGAGCACTTCGGAACGTTCGACGCGTTCCAGGCGCAGATGACTCAGGCCGTCGTCACCGTGCAGGGCTCCGGCTGGGGTGCTCTCGCGTGGGAGCCGCTCGGCCAGCGCCTCTACATCGAGCAGATCTACGACCATCAGGGGAACGTCGGACAGAGCGGACAGAACCTGCTGGTGATCGACGCGTGGGAGCACGCCTACTACCTGCAGTACAAGAACGTGCGCCCCGACTACGTCAAGGCGATCTGGAACATCGTGAATTGGGCCGACGTCTCCGAACGGTTCGAGCGCGCACGCAAGATGGAGTTCTGACACCCCAGTTCGTGGCATCCTGACCGACGGCGAGGGGGTTCCCGCGTGGTCGAGATCACGATGCCGCAACTCGGTGAGACCGTCACCGAGGGAACCGTGCTGCGGTGGTGCAAGCAGGTCGGCGAGCGCATCGCGGTGGACGAGGCCCTGCTCGAAGTGTCGACCGACAAGGTCGACGCGGAGGTGCCCTCGCCCGTCGCCGGCGAGATCGCGGAGATCCTCGTCGCTGAAGGCGACACCGTGCCGATCGGCGCGCGGCTCGCGGTGATCACGGAGTCGGCGGACACGGCACCGCCACCCGTCGCAGAGGCAGCCCGCCGCACCGGCACCGCCCGGCCCCCCGCTCCGCCCCCGACGGCCGCACCCCCGACAGCCGCACCCCCGACGGCCGCACCCCCGACAGCCGCACCCCCGACAGCTGCACCCCCTGCAGCCGTGCGACCGGCGTCCTCGGGCGAGCCGGCCGTCGTGCCGTTCACGAACATCCGCAAACGAACGGCCGCGAACCTGACCGAGTCGCTCCGCACATCGGCGCACACGCTCGTCGTGGTGGAGGTCGACTACGACGGCGTCAACAAGGTGCGGCGATCGAGCTCGGTGCGCCTCACCTATCTGCCCTTCGTCGCTCGGGCCGTCGTCGACGCGCTCGCCGAGTTCCCGAAACTGAACGCGTCGGTTGTCGGCGACGACCTCGTCGTCCACGGCGACATTCACCTCGGCATCGCCGTGGACCTCGACTTCGAGGGCTTGGTGGTGCCGGTCATCCGGAACGCGCACACGATGTCGCTCGTCGAGCTGGCAAATGCGGCGACCGGTGTCGCACAGCGCGCTCACGCCAAACGCCTCACGGCCGACGACCTTGCCGGCGGCACGTTCACGATCACGAACGCAGGCGGCTACGGAACGCTGCTGACGGGACCGATCATCAATCAGCCGCAGGTGGGCATCGTCTCCACCGATGGCGTGACGATGCGACCGATCGCCATCGCCACACCTGACGGCGACTACGGAGTGGCCGTCCACCCGGTGGGCAACATCGCCATGTCGTTCGACCATCGCGCGAACGACGGTGCGTACGCCGCGGCGTTCCTCGCCCGTGTGAAGGACATCCTCCAGACGCGAGATTGGCGGGACGAGGTCCCCGGCGGCGACGTCGTGACCGCGGCAGAACCGGTCCCGGCGCCCGCGGCACGCAGCCGGCCCGCCCCTGCGACTCCCGCGCCGCCGGTCGAGTTTCCTCGGGACGAGCTCATCGAAGACTTCCGGCGGGCCTGCATCTCACGTGCGATCGACGACCGCGAAATCAACCTGCAGCGCCAGAGCCGCGTGTTCTTCCAGATCGCCGGAGCCGGCCATGAGGCGCTGCTGCTCGGCCTCGCGCGGCACCTTCGCCCCGGGTACGACTGGTTCTTTCCCTACTACCGCGACCAAGCGCTCATGCTCGGGCTCGGGATCAGCGCGTACCAGATCCTGCTGCAGGCGGTCGGGTCCGCGGACGACCCGTCCTCGGGCGGACGCCAGATGCCGTCGCACTGGGGCAGCGTCGAGCACAACGTCGTGACGCAGTCGAGTCCGACCGGCAGTCAGTGCTTGCCGGCCGTGGGATGCGCGGAGGCGGCGCGTTACATCTCCCGCCGGCCGCACCTCGAAGGGTGCTCGGCGTTCGGCGACGAGGTGACCTATGTGTCGCTCGGCGAGGGAGCGACATCCGAGGGCGAGTTCTGGGAGAGCCTCAACACCGCATGCACGCTCCACTTGCCCGTCGTGTTCCTCGTCGCCGACAACGGCTACGCGATCTCCGTGCCGTCGAGCGACCAGTCGCCTGCGCCCATCTCGGAGCTCGTGCGTGGGTTCCGGGGGCTCGACATCCATCGCCTCGACGGCACCAACTACTTCGAGGTGCGCGAGCGGGCCGCGTCGATCATCAGCCACGTGCGCGCGGGTGTCGGCCCCGCGCTGATCCACGCGACCGTCACGCGGCCGTACTCGCACTCGGGCGCGGACACCCAGGCGAAGTACCGATCGACGGAGGAGCTGGCTGACGAGACGAGCCGGGACCCGATCACCCGAATGGCGGGCGAGCTCGTCGCCCGGGGTCTCGTCAGCATCGAAGAGATCGACGCGATCAAGTCGGAGGCGAGTGCGCATGTCGCGGAGGCGGCCAAGCAAGCACTCGCCGCTCGCCGGCCCGACCCGACGACGGTCACGAGCCACGTAGTGGCACTGCCCGCGATCACGTCGCCCTCCCGCCCCTCCGACGAGGGTGAGGTCGTCGCGTTCGGAGAGGCGATCAAGCGCACGCTCCACGAGCAGATGGCCGGCGACGAGCGCATCCGCGTCTTCGGCGAGGACGTCGCGGATGCGCGTGAGACGGTGCTCGCCAACGTCGAAGGCAAGGGAGGCGTCTTCGGCACGACGCACGGTCTGCAGCGCGCGTTCGGCATCGCCCGCTGCTACAACACGCCACTCGCCGAGGCGAACATCATCGGGCGCGCCGTCGGGCAAGCGCTGCGCGGCCTCAGGCCTGCACCCGAGATCCAGTTCTTCGACTACATCTGGCCGGCGATGCAGCAGCTGAAGAGCGAGGCCGCCACGATCCGCTGGCGGTCGAACGGGGCCTTCACCTGCCCGATGGTCGTGCGGGTGCCGATCGGCGGCTACCTCACCGGAGGCTCGATCTGGCACAGCCAGTCGGGGGAGTCGATCTTCGCCCACATCCCCGGCCTTCTGATCGCGTTCCCCTCGCGTGCACGTGATGCCGCCGGACTGCTGCGCGCCGCGTTCCGCTGTGAAGACCCGGTGCTGTTCCTCGAGCACAAGCACTTGCTGCGACAGCCCTACACGCGCGATCCCTATCCGCCGGCCGACTTCGTCGTGCCGTTCGGCGTCGCGGACATCCGTCGCCCGGGACGCGACCTCACGATCGTCACGTGGGGAGCGACAGTGGAGAAGTCGCAGAAGGCCGCCGAGAAGGTCAAGGAAGCGAACGGCCGGGAGGTCGAGGTGATCGACCTGAGGACGATCTCGCCGTGGGACCGGGAGTGCGTCGGCGAGTCGGTGCGGCGCACCCATCGGCTCGTCGTCGTGCACGAGGACGTGCTGACCGCCGGGTTCGGCGGCGAGGTCGCAGCCTGGGCCGCGGAGGAGCTCTGGGGGGACCTGCAGGCGCCGATTCGGCGCGTCGCCGCGCTCGACACCCACGTCGCCTACGAACCGACGCTCGAGCAGGCGATCCTTCCCCAGGTCGACGACATCGTCAGCGCGATCGACGCCACGATCGCAGCCGGCTGAGCCGCGCCGTAGGCTGAGACCGTGCGCGCTGCTCCCTCTGCTCCGACAGTTCTGCGGTCCAACGATCCGTGCTGGTGCGGCAGCGGGCGCAAGTACAAGCGGTGCCACAAAGAGCTCGAAGGGCGCATCCAACCGGGCGTGATCAGCCCCGCCCGTCCCGTTCCGCCCGAGATCGTGCGTCCCGACTACGCCGACAGCGGCGTCGCGATCCGTCGCCCCGAGCCCTATGTGAAGTCACCGGACGTGATCGAGCGCATGCGCCGCACCGGCCGAGCCGCCGCCGAGATCCTGGCGCTCACCGGTGCCGCCGTGCGACCGGGCATCACGACCGACGAGCTCGACGCGATCTGCCACGCCGCCTGCATCGAGCGTGATGGGTACCCGAGCCCGCTCAACTACAACGGCTACCGCAAGTCGCTCTGCACCTCGGTGAACGAGGTCATCTGCCACGGCATCCCCGACGATCGACCGCTGCAGGACGGCGACATCGTGAACCTCGACGTGACGCTCTACCGCGAGGGCGTCCATGGCGACACGAACGCCACGTTCCTCGTCGGCGAGGTCGACGAAGGCTCGCAACGGCTCGTGCGGGTGACCCACGAGTGCTTGATGCTCGCGATCGAGGGCGTGCAACCGGGACGACCGCTGTCCGACATCGGCCGCGCCATCGAGCGTCATGCCACGAAGCACTCTCTCGGCGTCGTGCGGTCGTTCATCGGCCACGGCATCGGAGAGCAGTTCCACACCGATCTGCAGATCCTCCACTACTACGAGCCCGCACTCACGACCCCGATGCAGCCCGGCATGACGTTCACGATCGAGCCGATGATCACCATGGGGCGATGGCAGCACCGCATGTGGGACGACGGCTGGACCGCGGTCACGGTCGACGGGCGCCGTACGGCGCAGTTCGAGCACACGATCCTCGTCACCGACGACGGCGCCGACATCCTCACGCTGGCTGACTGATCCAGCGTCGCCTGTCAGGCCCATGACTCGCGTCCGGTGACTCGTATCACGGCGGTCGACGTCCTCGACGTCCGGTTCCCCACCTCCGATGCGCTCGACGGCTCCGACGCGATGCACCCCGACCCCGACTACTCGGCCGCGTACGTCGTGCTTCGCACCGACGGGCGCGACGCGGACGATCCGTCCCGACAAGGGCACGGTCTGGCGTTCACCATCGGTCGCGGCACCGAGATCGTCTGTCGCGCGATCGACGCGCTCACGCCGTTGGTGCTCGGCCTCGATGTCGAGGAGCTCGGGCGCAGCCTCGGGCCCTTCGCGCGCCGCCTGACGGGCGACTCGCAGCTGCGGTGGATCGGGCCGGAGAAGGGCGCGATCCATCTCGCCGTCGCCGCGATCGTCAACGCCGCCTGGGACCTTCGAGCCAAGCGCGAGGGCCAACCGTTGTGGCGGCTCCTCGCGGACCTGAGCCCTGAGCAGCTCGTCGAGCTCGTGGACTTCACGTACCTGACCGATGTGCTCACTCCGACGGCCGCCGTCGAGCTTTTGCGGGCACAGCAGCCCGGGCGCG
Organism: uncultured Acidimicrobiales bacterium; assembly: GCA_963747215.1. Taxonomy (GTDB): domain Bacteria; phylum Actinomycetota; class Acidimicrobiia; order Acidimicrobiales; family DATKAS01; genus DATKAS01. The sequence goes on along the minus strand of CAVVET010000001.1, from coordinate 468,424 downwards.
CCGACCGCATCGCCCACCTCGAGCGCGACGGCTATCCGGCGTACACGACGTCAGCCGGCTGGCTCGGGTACAGCGACGACAAGATCCGCACGCTGTGCCGTGAGGCGATCGCCGACGGGTTCAACGCCATCAAGATGAAGGTCGGCGCGGATCTCGACGATGACCAGCGCCGGGCCGCGCTCCTCCGGGCTGAGCTCGGCCCGGATCGCCTGCTGATGACCGACGCGAACCAGCGTTGGGATGTCGGCCAGGCGATCGACTGGATGCGGGCGCTGCTGCCTCAGGATCCGTACTGGATCGAGGAACCGACGAGCCCCGACGACGTCCTCGGCCACGCCGCGATCGCTCGGGCGCTCGCACCCATGAAGGTCGCGACCGGCGAGCACGCCCACAACCGCGTGATGTTCAAGCAGCTGCTGCAGGCGGACGCGATCGGCGTGTGTCAGGTCGACGCGTGCCGCCTCGGTGGGGTGAACGAGGTGATCGCGGTCCTGCTGCTCGCCGCGTCGGCCGGCGTGGCCGTGTGCCCACATGCGGGCGGCGTCGGGCTGTGCGAGTACGTCTCGCACATCGCGCCGTTCGACTACGTCGCGGTGTCCGGCTCACTCGACGGGCGCATGTGCGAGTGGGCCGACCACCTGCACGATCACTTCGTCGATCGCGTCGTTGTCGAGGGAGGTCGCTACCGTCTGCCCACGGCGCCGGGCTACGGCATCACGATGAAGGCCGAGTCGATCGAGCGGTATCGGTTCCCCGATGGGCCCGTGTGGAGTCAGCGCATCACGAAGCCGTAGGCCCGCTCGGGGTGAAGTCGGGCGACGAGACGGCGGTCGCTCACCATCGCGGCGTTGTACTCGTCCCAGTCAGGATGCTCTTTCCCCTGTACCTGACGGAACAGCTCGATGAGCTCCTGGCCGGCCGCGTCCCCGGGCGCGGTGCTCACCGCCGACAGCTCGACCGTGCCCTCGACCACCACATACCCGGAGAAGTCGGGGCGGCCCACGTACATCGACGCCCGCGGATCGCGTCGCAGGTTCTTCGTCTTGGCCCGGCCGTCGGTGATCGAGATGCGGATGACGCCCCCGTCGGTGACGGCATAGGAGATGTTCGAAAGCTGAGGCCGGCCGTCGCGTTTCAGGGTCACCAGCACGCCGTTGTGCGTCGACCGGACGAACTCGAGCGCTTCGGGAAGCTCCATGTGGACGTCACCCTTTCATATCCCCAGGAAGGGGCCGAGCGCCCTCACGCTCCGTGCAACTTGCACGAAATCCAACCACGTGCTGTGCTCACGGCGTGGAGGGGGCGGGCGACCCCAGGGCGATGGTTGACGGGCGCACCCAGGCGGACGTGCGCGGGCTCCTCGCGGGCGTGCTCGTGGCGCTGCTCGTGGCCTCGCTCGGGCTCCCGATCGGCGGTGCGGTGGTCACCGGGGGGAGCGCCCGCCGCCTCGTGCTCCCGGCCGAAAGCGGCGATCCCGACCCGGGCGCGTTCCTGCTCGCCGCGGCCGAGGTTCGTGAGCAGACGCTCGGCCAGTGGGTGTGGGGGCACACCTTCGGCTTCAGCGGCGGCCTCTTCGGCACCACGAGCTCCCTCGCCGCCAGCCCGCGCGTCGAGTCGCTCAGCGAGACCGCGAGCGGAGCGTGGGTCACCGCCGTCGCGGTCGTCGGCCCGGTGCTCGAGGTAACGGCCGTGCGCCCCCGCACCCCAGCCGAGCAGGCCGGTCTGCTCCCCGGCGACGCGATCATCACGATCGACGGGCGCCCTCCGGTGCGCCAGACGATCGACCTGAATCTTGCGACCGGGATGACATCCCGGCTTCGGGTCTATCGAGGTGGTCAGGTCTACGACATCAACCTCGTGCCGAAGGCTCCTTGGCCCCAGCCCGCGGGCGGTGGCGCGAACTATGTGCGACGCGTGCTGACCAGCCCCCCGCCCGAGCTCGAGCTGGGCAAGGTGCGCGGCGGCTCGGCGGGACTAGTCCTCGCACTCGCCTACGTCGACGTGCTGACCGTCGGAGACCTCACGGGACACCGGCTCATCGCGGCAACGGGCGCTCTCGGCCCTGGAGGCAGCGTCGACCCGGTCCTGGCCTACGACGCCAAGGTCGACGCCTCCGCACGCGCGGGCGCGAGCTTCTTCCTCATGCCGCGTGCCGACCTCCCCACGGTCGAGCCGTTCGCACGCGGTCGTACCAACCTGGTGGGCGTCTCGTCGGTGAAGGAAGCTGTGCTCTGGCTCTGCGCCAACGGGGGGAGAAGCAGCGTCTGCACTCCCTAGTCAGCGCGCCCCGACGGAGCCATCGGTGACACCATGGCCGGGTGCACGCACCAGAGGATCCGCCTGTTGACGGCGAGACCTCCCTCTGGAAAGGCCTGATCGAGCGCGGGCAGAACAAGGTCGCGGTGGGCCGGGTCCAAGCCGAGAAGACCTACGAGAGGTACAAGCACCGCCCGCTCGTCGACGTCGCGGTGCGGATCTACGACCGCGATCGCGAGTCGGCCGGCACGGTGGTCAGCGCGGCCGTTGCGTTTCGGCTGTTTCTCTTCTTCGTACCCCTGCTGTTGTTCCTGGTCGGCATCCTCGGCTTCTTCTCCAGCGCGGTGAGCGAGCGAGACGTGAGCGACGCCGGGCTCAGCGGCGGGATCGCCGACCAGATCAACACCGCACTGAGCCAACCGAACAGCACCCGCTGGATCGCGGTGCTGATCGGGTTCTTCGGCATGGCGACGACTGGCCGGACCCTGAGCAAGACGATGGTCGCCGCCAGCTGCCTGGCCTGGCGGCTGCCGGTGCGGCCGAAAGCTTCCGTCAAGGCTGTGGGCGCGATCGTCGGACTCGTCGCCGGCGTGGGGCTCATCTCGTTGATCGTCGGGCGCATCCGCCAGGAGCTCGGCGTCGCCGTCGCGGGCGTGTCGTTTCTCATCGCGCTCGCCATCTACGTCGTGGCCTGGATGCTGGTGTCGATCGTGCTGCCCCGGTCTCCTTCGACCGATGCGAGCGCGCTCCTGCCCGGAGCCGTGCTCGTCGGCTTGACCGTCGCGGGCCTGCAGCTCGTGAGTCAGCTCTACCTGCCGGGTCGATTCGATCGGGCGTCCGAGCTCTACGGCGCAGTCGGCACGACGATCGTCGTGCTCGGCTGGTTCTTCATCATCGGCCGGATGGTCATGGTCTCGATGTCGGTGAACGCGGTGATCTACGAGCGCTTCGGCAGCATCTCGCAGTTCGTGTTCTCGCTCCCGGTCCTGCGGCTGCTTCCTCGGCGCTTCCCGAAGCTGCGCAAGCCGTTCGGGTTGGAGGACGACGCCCCCGAGGCACAGGAACCGTCCTGATCGAGTCCCAGATCAGCTGACCTCGGTCCAGCTCCAGTCGCGGATCTCGGGCATGTCTTCAAGGTGCTCGCGGACGTAGTCGTGATGGCGAGTGAGCATCTCCTGGCAATGGTCGAGCAGGGCGCCTGCGCCCGGCATCACGCCGCGCGCGCGATGCACCGCGTGCGTCGCGAGGTGATATCGGCTCAGGTCATTGAGCACGACCATGTCGAACGGGGTCGTCGTCGTGCCCTGCTCCCAGAAGCCGTGCACGTGGAACCGTCCCGGGGAGGGCCGACCGTGCAGAATCTGATGCAACGCGCGGGCATAGCCGTGGAACGCGAACACCACATCGGAGTCCGCGGTGAACAGCCGCACGAACTCTTCGCTCGACAACCCGTGCGGATGGACGTGCCTCGGGAACAGCGCGGTCAGATCGACCACGTTCACCACTCTGACGGACGCTTCGGGCATGAACCTGCGGATGAGCCACGCCGCCGCGATGGTCTCCAGCGTCGCCACATCTCCCGCGCAGGCCAGCACGACGTCAGGATCGTCATCGGGATCGTCCGTGCTCGCCCACGCCCACCGCGAGGCGCCCTTCGCACAGTGCTCCCGGGCCGCGTCGAGGTCGAGCCACTGCAGCTGCGGTTGCTTGTCGATCACGATGCAATTCACGTAGTCACGGCTGGCCAGGCAGTGGTCGGCGACCGAGAGCAGACAGTTCGCGTCCGGGGGCAGGTACACACGGGCGACGACGCCTCGCATCGACAACATGGTGTCGATGAACCCGGGCCCCTGATGGCTGAACCCGTTGTGGTCATTCCGCCAGCACGTCGACGTGAGCAGCACGTTGAGCGACGCCACCGGCGCCCGCCACTCGAGTGATCGACACTCGCCGAGCCACTTGGCGTGCTGCACCGCCATCGACACCGGCACCATCGCGAAGGCCTCGTAGGTCGCGAACATGCCGTGACGTCCGCTGAGGAGATAACCCTCGAGCCAGCCCTCGCAGCAGTGCTCGCTCAGGACCTCCATGACCCGGCCGTCGTGAGCCACATGGTCGTCGTATGGCCCGATCGGATCCATCGAGCAGCGGTTCTCGACTTCGAACACCGCTCCGAGCCGATTCGACAGCGTCTCGTCGGGACAGAAGAGCCGGAACCGCTCCGGGTTACGGACGTAGATGTCGCGCAGCATCTCGCCGAGGCGACGAGTCGACTCCTGGACCACCGTTCCTGGCCGCGGCACGTCGACGGCGTACGACGCGTAGTCGGGGATGTCGAGCGGCGTCAGCAGGCGACCTCCGTTTCCATGCGGGTTCGCGCCCATGCGACGATCGCCCCGCGGCGCGAGCGCTCGCAGCTCCGCGACCAGAACACCCTTCTCGTCGAACTGCGCTTCCGGCTCGTAGCTGTGCAGCCAATCCTCGAGCATGGCGAGGTGGTCGGCGTTCTCCCGCACGCCCGCGAGCGGCACCTGATGGGCGCGGAACGTCCCTTGGACCTGCACGCCGTCGACGACATCGGGACCGGTCCATCCCTTCGGCGTGCGCAGCACGATCGCGGGCCACCGGGGTCGCGTCGTGAAGCCGCTGCTGCGGGCGTCTTCCTGGATCTCACGGATGCGCGTGTGGGCGGAGTCGAGCACCCCAGCGAACTCGGGATGCATCTGCTCCGGATCGCTCCCTGTCACGATCACGGGGTCGTATCCGTGCGCGCGCGCAGGAGTCCGGAGACGTCCTCGTCGCTCGTGCGACCGAGGACCGTCGGCCCGCTGATCTTGAACTCGTTCAGATGCAGGATCGGCAGGACGGCGCCGTCGCGCGTCGGATTCAGGAACCGCACGCCCTTCCACGAGCCCTCGAGCGGCCCGGTCTCGGCTTCCCCGTCGCCGATGACGCACGCGACGACGAGGTCGGGGTTGTCGAACGCCGCGCCGAACGCGTGCACCAACGCGTATCCGAGCTCGCCACCTTCGTGGATCGACCCCGGCGTCGGCGCGCTCACATGGCTCGGGATGCCGCCTGGCGTCGAGAACTGCCGGAACAGACGCAGCATGCCGTCCTCGTTCTCGGTGACCTCCGGGTAGATCTCGGTGTAGGTGCCCTCCAGGTACACGTTGGCGACGAGAGCCGGACCGCCGTGCCCCGGTCCCGCGATGTAGATGATGTTCGCGTCACGCTCCCGGATGAGCCGGTTGAGGTGCACGTACACGAAGCTCAGTCCTGGCGATGTGCCCCAGTGTCCGAGCAGGCGCGGCTTGATGTGGTCCGCAGTCAGCCTCTCGCGCACCAGGGGGTTGCCCCGGAGGTAGATCTGACCCACGGTCAGGTAGTTGGCGGCTCGCCAGTAGCGATCGAGCAAGTTGCTCTCGGCATCCATGACAACGATGCTCGCGCTTACGAAGCCGATTGTCGTCTACGCGCTCAATGCAGGGTCATCGTCGTTGAAGGTTGCGGCGTTCCGCTGCGCGCCCGGCGGCGAAGATCCCGTCGGCGAACATGAACAGGAGATGACCGCCGGGCAGCTTTCCCCTGCACTCGACGCTGCGCTCGCGTCACTTCGGTCGCGCGGTGTCGACGCTCCCGGCGCGATCGGTCATCGCGTCGTGCACGGCGGTCCGGATCGCTGGCGGCCATCGCTGATCGACGAGGCGGTGATCGCAGACATCGAGGCTGCGTCTGTGTTCGCCCCGCGTCATCAACCAGCATCGCTTGCCGCTATCGCGGTTGCGGGCAAGACGTTCCCGGGACTCCCACAGGTCGCGTGCTTCGACACGGCGTTCCACCACGATCTGCCGTTGGTCGCCCGCACGCTCCCGGTCCCTGCGGGCGCCGGCGTGCGCCGGTATGGCTTCCACGGCCTGTCCTACGAGTGGGCGGTCGCAACCCTCGGCGATGCCCTCGGCGACCGGGCCGTGATCGCCCACCTCGGCAGTGGCGCCAGCCTCGCCGCGGTGCGAAACGGCCGGTGCGTCGACACGACGATGGGGCTCACCCCGCTCGGCGGGCTCATGATGAGCACACGATCGGGTGACGTCGATCCCGGAGCGCTCGTCCACCTGATGCGACAGCACGCCCTCGACGCCGATGGCCTCGAACGACTCGTCGAGGACGAGAGCGGACTGCGGGGCGTGTCGGGCTCGAGCGGTGACATGCGTGCGCTGCTCGATGTCCGGTCGCAGGACCCGCGAGCAGCGCTCGCGGTGGAGCTTTGGTGCACGACGGTGCGCAAGCAGATCGGCGCGCTCACCGCGGTGCTCGGCGGCCTCGACTCGCTCGTGTTCACGGGCGGAATCGGCGAGCGATCCGCCGAGCTCAGAGACGAGATCTGCGAGGGGCTCGAGCATCTCGGTGTGGGCACCACCCGCGTGTCCGTGCACGTCGTGGCGAGCGACGAGAACCGCATCGTGGCTCGCCACACCGCGGCGGTCGTGAGGCAGACGTCTGGCGCCTGACCGTCCTGAAGACCACGTGGAGATCACCGTGTGATCACGGTCACGGTGATCTCCATCCCACCTCCAAGTCTCCAAGGCCCTCTTCTTCGTACGGTCGCTCCATGAATCCACATCACCAACCAAGGAGCACCACCATGAACCCCCGCAACTCACTGCTGTCGAAGTGCAACCTCGACGCCTACGACTCGTGGCGTCACCGCCGGGTCGCTCCGGCCTACGTGCGAGGCCTGCCCACCTGGGTGTGGCAATCGGCAATGCACGGCGACCGGGCGGCATGATCGTCCGAATCTTGGTCGCGACGGCGACGGGCGCGTACCGTCGCGACCATGTCGATCGCCTTGACCGAAGACCACCGCGCCCTGGCCGAGACCGCCACCGCCTTCCTCGCCCGGCGTGACGCCCGCGGCTCTGCCCGTTCACTCCTCGAAGCGCCCGACGAGGGTCTGCCGCCCTGGTGGGCTGAGCTCGCCGACCTCGGATGGCTCGGGCTTCACGTGCCCGAGGAGCTCGGCGGCTCCGGCTACACGCTCGAGGAGACCGCCGTCGTGATCGAGCAGCTCGGTCGAGCCGTCGCTCCCGGGCCGTTCGTACCGACCGTGATCGCCAGCGCGGTGCTGGCCACCTGCGGCGGAGCGCCGGCGAAGGACCATGTGCCGGGGCTGACCGACGGGACGACCCTCGGCGCGGTCGCGCTCGGAAGCGCGACGACCGTCGTCGTGAAGGACGGAAAGGCCTCCGGTCCTGCAGGCAACGTGCTCGGCGGTGGCCTCGCGCACGTCATCCTCGTCGCCACGGGCGATGACGTCGCGGTGATCGACGTCGCTGAGGCGGGCACCACCGTGACAGTCGACGTACCGCGCAACATGGACCCGACTCGCCGCACGGCGCGAGTGACCCTCGACAACGCACCCGTCACCGTGCTGCCGGGCGCACGGCAGGTGCTCGTGGATCTCGCGAGGGTCGTGCTCTCGGCGGAGGCCGTCGGCCTCGCGCGTGAGTGCACCGAGATGGCCGCCGCGTACTCCAAGGAGCGTCTGCAGTTCGGACGCCCGATCGCGATGTTCCAGGCGGTGAAGCACCACTGCGCCAACATGGCCGTTGCGACCGAGCTCGCGACGAGCGCGGTGTGGGACGCAGCCAAGGCCTCCAGCACGGGCGGCGATCAGCTGTCGTACGCCGCAGCGGTCGCGGCCACCCTCGCGGCCCCGCTGCCGAACCTCTGCGCGAACCTCAACACGCAGGTGCACGGCGGCATCGCCATCACCTGGGAGCACGACGCCCATCTCTTCATGCGGCGAGCGACCGTGCTGCTCGGTTACCTCGATCCGGAGGCGGCCGCGATCGACGTCACCGACTTGGTGCGCCGGGGCGTGACGCGCGCCAAGACCGTCGAGCTCCCCCCGGAGGCCGAGACAATCCGTCAGGAGGTGCGTGCGTTCGCCGAGAGCATCAAGGGCATGCCGGACGAGCGAGCAGCGCGATGCACTCATCAAGTCCGGGTACGTGATGCCGCACTGGCCCCGGCCCTATGGGCGCGAGGCGGGCGCGGTCGAGCAGCTCGTCGTCGAGCAGGAGTTCGCGGCGGCGGGCATCACCCGCCCCGGCTACGGCATCACCGGCTGGGTCATCCTCACCCTGATCCAGTACGCCACCGACGATCAGGTCGCACGGTGGGTGCTACCTGCGCTCAACCAAGACGTCGATCTGGTGCCAGCTGTTCTCCGAGCCCGACGCCGGGTCGGACGCCGCTGGCATCAAGACCAAGGCCACCCGCGTCGAGGGTGGCTGGCTCGTGAACGGTCAGAAGGTGTGGACCAGTGGCGCGCACGTCGCCGGCATGGGGTTCGCGACGGTGCGCACCAACCCCGACGTTCCGAAGCACGAAGGCATCACCACGATGGTGATCGACATGCACGCCGAGGGCGTCGAGGTGCGACCGCTGCGCATGACGAGCGGCGGCTCGGAGTTCAACGAGGTGTTCTTCAACGACGTGCTCGTCCCCGACGACGACGTGGTCGGGCCGGTCGACGGAGGCTGGACCGTTGCCCGCGCCACGCTCGGCAACGAGAGCGTGAGCATCGGCGGCGGCCAAGGCGGGATGTCGATGCCCGGGTCCGACGCTGCTCACGCCGTTCGATCAGCATCCCGAACGCCTTCCCGGCGGCGCGGCGCGCATCGGGCGCTACACCGCGCAGCATCAAGCGATGGGACTCGCTCAACCTGCGCAGCACCCACCGCGCTGTTGCGGGAAGCGGCCCCGGCCCCGAGGGGGCGATGACGAAGCTCATCCTCTCCGAGCTCGGTCACGAGGCGGCCGCAGTGCTGACCGAGCTGAGCGGTCCCGACGCCGCGTTCATGGACGGAGCGGGCGGCATGAGCAATCTGCTCGTGCTCATGCACCGCGCGATGTCGATCGCGGGTGGCACCTCCGAGATCAAGCGCAACCAGATCGGCGAGCGCATTCTCGGCCTGCCGCGCGACCCGCTCGTCAAGTAGCCCGCGAGCCGTGATCGTCGGGGAGGCTTTCGCTAGTTGAGATGATCTTCTCAACTTGACATGATCATCTCATCTCGCGCATGATCGGGTCGTGGCACTGCGCGACGAGCACCGGGAGCTGACGCGGCGCAAGGTGCTCGGCGCCGTGCTCGACCTCGTCGCCGACGGTTCGCTCGACGAGCTGTCGGTGCCCTCGGTGGCACGCGCCAGCGGCGTCTCAGTGGCGACGATCTACCGCTACTTCCCCACCAAAGACGAGTTGCTCGCCGCGGCGGCCGCCGAGCCGTCGCGGCAGGCGCTCACTGGTGTCGAGGCCACGGACTACGCCGGCTTCCAGCGCGCCATGTGGCAGGAGTTCTCGAAGAACATGGCGCTGCTCCGCCACCAGGTCTCGTCCGCCGCCGGGCGCGAGATGCGTGAGGCACGCCTCGCTCGCAGCCGAGCACAGCTCGCCACGCACATCGAGCATCACGGGATCGCACCATCGTCGCCCGAGGGCGAGCGACTGATCTCGATGCTCCTGCTCGTGAGCGGATCGCTCGCGCTCGTGGAGCTCCATGACCGCCAAGGCCTCGAGGTCGATGATGCGCTCGACGCATCGCTCTGGGCCGCGCAGACACTGATCGAGGCGACCAAGCCATGACGACACCGACACCTGCTCACGTTCGACCAGCCCGGCGCTGGAGGATGGATGCGGCTGGCCGATCACTTCCCGAACGCGCTCACGCCCGAATATCAGCGCCTCTACTCGGAGACCTGCCCCGTCGGCATGGGCTCCTACATGGCGCGCTATGGCGTGCTCGCGCGCACGCTCGATGTGGCCTACGTCCACGGCCACCTCTACATCACGCCCGTGCCGCTCGCGGGACCACGAGAGATGAAGCGCACACCACCCGCCGCCGCCGTGTGGCTGATGGCCAGACTCCATCCGGCGTTCCGCGCTCGCACGAAGGCGGCGCGCCGCGCACTCGACGAGCGGCCGTGGCGGGCTGCCGCCACCCATTGGTTCGAGTTCGAACGCGACCAGTGGCACGCACGCGACCAGAAGGTCGAGTCCGTCGATCCGGCGAGGTTGAAAGATGACGAGCTGGTCGTGCACTTGCGGGAGTGTCGCCAGCTCGCTGGTTGACGGCTACCGCCGGCATTTCGAGCTGCACGGCGACGATCTGCTCCCGGTGGGCCTCCTCATCTCGCGCTGCGCGGAATGGGGCATTGACGCCGGCGTCGCGATGCGTGCGCTCGACGGAGCGTCGCCCGTCTCGGCGGGCACGACGACGCCTCCGGACTGGCAGCTCGTCACGGGCTACGACCTCGACGCGCTCGCTTGGGTCGAGCTCACGACCCGACCCGAGCCCCAGCGGGCACCGACGATCGCGCCGCTCGACCTCGAGGAGCTCGTGCCAGAACAGCACTGGATCGAGCTCGCGGGCCTCGTCGCCGATGCACGGGCGGCGGTCCCGCTGCGCGACGACAACGGAGTGCTCACTGGCGCGTGGCCGCTCGGGCTCCTCCGGCGGGCGATGCTCGAAGCGGGACGCCGCACTGGGCTCGCCGATCCCACGCTCGCGGTCGAGCTCACCGTGGATGAGCTGATCGCCCGGCTCGAGGGGGCGATCGCGCCGTCGCTCGACGAGGCCTTGGCACGCCGCGTCCAGCGGGCCGAGTGGTCCGCGTTGGACGCGCCGCTCCGACTCGGGCCCGACTTCGCGATTCCCCCGCTCAGTGCGCTCCCTCGGCCGCTCGCGCTGATCGGCGCCGCCCAGCTGGCGACGGCGGACCACATGCTCCCAGCGGACGGACGCGCGATCGGTGTGGGGCAGCATGCGTACACGGGCCGGGCTCTCGTCGTCGACGACCCGACGGTCGCGATGGCCCTCATCGAGCCCGGGGACGTCGTCGTCACTCGATTCACGAGCCCGACGTGGAACTCGATCCTGGTGCACGCCGGTGCGCTGGTCACCACGACGGGCGGACTCGTGTCGCACGCCGCCGTGATCGCCCGTGAGCTCGGCATCCCCGCCGTGATCGGCGACGTCGACGCGTGCACACGCTTGCGCACCGGCGACACGGTGACCGTCGACCCGATCGCGGGGACGGCAAGAGCGGCTTAGCGGCCGCGCCACTCCGGGGTGCGCTTCTCGAGAAACGCACTGATGCCCTCGGCCGCGTCTTCGGTCATCGCGTTCATCGTCATGACGGGAACGGTGAGGTCGTACGCCTGGCGCTCGTCGACGTCGATCTGCGCGTAGAACGCCTGCTTGCCGATCGCGACGGTGAGCGCGCTCGCACTCGCGATCGCGGCCGCGAGGTCATCGACTGCTTCGGGCAACGTGTCGAGCGGCACGACCCGGTTGATCAAGCCCCACTCGAGCGCGGTCTCGGCACTGATGAGCTGGCCGGTCAGCAGCATCTCGAGCGCCCGCTTGCGGCCGATCGCGCGTGAGATCGGCACCATCGGCGTGGAGCAGAACAGCCCGATCTTCACGCCGGGCGTGCCGAAGCGCGCCCCCTCCTCGGCGACCGCGAGGTCGCACGCGGCGACCAGCTGGCATCCCGCCGCGGTCGCGACGCCGTGCACCTGCGCGATGACCGGCTGCGGAATGGTGCGGATCGCGTGCATCAGCTCGGCACAGCCCTCGAACAAGCGTCGATACGCCGAGGCGTCGCGCTCAGCCGCCATCTCGGCGAGATCGTGGCCCGCCGAGAACGCGGGGCCGGCTGCGGAGATCACCACGACCCGGCATTCGCCGTCATGGCGCACCGCCTCGAGTGCCGAGGTGAGCTCGGCCATGAGGTCGAAGCTCATTGCGTTGCGCTTCTCGGGCCGGTTCAACGTGATGCGGGTGATCGGCCCGTCGGACTTCACGAGCAGGTTCATGGCTTCCACCCCTCGATCCTACGTCTGAGGCTCCCCGCAGCCATCAGGGCGGCAAATCCGCACGCCGCGCCGAGAGCCACACCGCCGACCACGTCGAGAGCAAAGTGCGCGCCGCTGTACACGCGGCTCACGGCCACGAGCACGACGGCGGCGAGTACGACCGCGCCGGTGACGGCGCGCATCCGCCGCGGCACGATCGCGACGATCGGCACGAGCAGCGCGGCGGCGAGCGCCGCATGAGCCGACGAGTACCCGTACCCGCCGAGACGATCGCGGGCGGCGGCGCCGAGCAGCGCCTCGGTGGGGCGAGCACGTCCGACGGCTTCCTTCACGACCAGCGTCAGTCGCCCACGAGCCGAGCGCGGCGGCCGCCATCGCGACGGCGGGCTGCGGGCGCCGCCAGATCAGCACCGCGAGCAGCAGGTACAGCGGCGCGACGGGTCGCGTCGTCAGCCACCACACGCCCCGCATGAAGTCCGTCCATCCCGCGGGCCATGCGAACACCCACTCCGTGGCCCGCTCATCGAGCCCGACCGCCCCGTCGGCGACGACGAGCATCGTCACGCCGACAAAGCCGCACACGCTGATCGCGAGCCCGACCATCCACCAACGGTCGCCTGGCGTCGGCCACGCCGCCCAACGCCAGGCGCGCACCCGTTAGTCCGTGCTGTACGTCTCTACGGCGTCGGTCGGGCCCTGCAGGAATTGGTAGAGGACCGCGCCGGCGACGCCCCCCACGATCGGGAAGATGATGAACACCCAGAGCTGGCTGATCGCGTCGCTCCCGGCGAAGAACGCGACGGCGATGCTGCGGGCGGGATTCACCGACGTGTTGTCGACGGGGATGCTGATGAGGTGCACGAGCGTGAGGACCAAGCCGATCGACACCCCCGCGAAGCCGACCGAGAACTTGCGGTGGAAGCTGGCCACGATCGCCACGAGAAGGAACGCCGTCATCACGATCTCCGTGATGATCGCCGCAGCAAGGTTGTAGCCGTCGGCCGGCGGAACCGCCGAGGGCGAGAACTCACCCCAGCCGTTCGCGGCGAAATTGTTCGTCGCGTCGAAGCCGTTGATGCCGTTGGCGATGAGGTACAGGATCAGGCCGGCGATGAGCCCCCCGACGATCTGCCCCACGATGTAGTAGGGCACGTCCTCCTTCTTCGTCCGGCCCACCGCCATCAGCCCGAGCGTCACCGCCGGGTTGATGTGGCAACCGGTGATCGGGCCGATGGTGTACACCATGACCAGCAGGCTGAGGCCGAAGGCGAGTGACACCCCGAGCGCACCCATGAAATCGGCGGCCAACACCGCGGTGCCACACCCCCCCAACACCAGGAAGCCGGTACCGAAGGCCTCGACCAACGCGATCCGCATCCGTTCGTTCATGTCGCGCAACCTCCTTGGGAAGCGCGCGCACCATAGCCCCAGGCCTGGGCTCAGCCCGGGTTGGTCGCGCCCCCGAGGCCGCCCGCCTCATTGATCCGTGACGCCGCGACCGTCCCATCGGCATCCGTGGTCCCTTGCACGACCACGGTGTCGCCGACCTCGAGATCGGCGACCGTCCCGTCGGACATCGTCGTGACCTCCGAGTCCGCCGTCGTCGTGACCTTCACCGTGGTGCCGTCCGCCGTCGTGACGTAGACGTTGTCTCCGTCGACGAGCTTGACTTCGCCGATCGTGGCGTCACCGCCCGCACCGCCCTGCGCGATCGGTGCGCCGCCGGGCGCTCCGCTCAGGTCGGGAACGAAGCCTCCGGGGAAGGTGACGGCGACCTCGCTGCTTGCCTGTCGCTTCTCCATCTGGATGCCCGCGACGAAGCCGAGCCCCCCGACCAGGAGCGCGGCGAACGCGAGCGTCCATGGCGTGACCAGGCGGCGAGACGACGGATCAGGCATCTCGTCGACGTCGTCGGCGAAGAAGTAGTCCGTGGAGGCATCGACCATGGGTGTGGGCTCCTATTCGTGACGAAGCGCGTCGATGGGGCGTAGCGAGGCGGCGCGGTTCGCGGGATACAGACCGAAGAACAACCCGACGGCGACGGCGACGCCGAAGGCGAGCACCACGGAGTACAACTGCACGACCGGGGTGACACCGACGATCCGGAAGTGGCTGCCGGCGAGTCCGACGGCGACGCCGAGCAACCCGCCGAGCATCGACAGCAGCACCGACTCGACCAGGAACTGGCCGAGGATGTGTCCACGACGCGCACCAATGGCCTTGCGGATGCCGATCTCACGAGTCCGCTCTGTGACCGTGACGAGCATGATGTTCATGACGCCGATGCCGCCGACGAGCAGGGAGATCGCCGCCACCGCGCCGAGCAGCACGGTGAAGACATCGTTGGACTCTTCGCTCGCGTCGAGCAGCTCCGACTGGTTGAGCACCTGGAAGTCGGCGGTGCTGACCTTGTGCGTGGAGAGCAAGGTTGCCGTGATCTCGGCTGATGCCGCATCGCGACGCGCCGCGAGACTCCGCCTGCACGGTGATGTTGTTGTAGCCCGCCGCGCGTCCGGTGAACGCGTCCTGCACCGCCGTCACCGGAGCGAGCACGGTGTCGTCCTGGTCGAGGAGGCCGTCGGTGCCCTTGCTCTCCAACACGCCGATCACGACCCACGTGGATCCGCCCAGCTTGATCTTCGCCCCGAGCGGATCCACTCCCGCGTCGAACAGGTTGTCGACGACGGTCTGGCCGAGCACCACGACCTTGCGACCGTCGGCGACGTCGTCTTCGGTGAAGGTGGAGCCGCTGGCGATCTCGAGGTTGCGGATGTCGAAGTAGCTCGCTGTCGTCCCGACGAGCTGGCCGACGTCGTGCGTGGCGCCGTCGTAGGTCGCGGTTGCGCTCGACTGCACCACGGGCGCGACAGCAGCGATGCTCGGCGCGTTCTCCTCGTCCTCGAGCGCGGTCACGTCCTTCGCGGTGAGGCGGGCGGCGCGACTCACAGTGCCGGTGCGGTTCGCCGCGCCCGGAGGGCCGAACCCGCCGCTCGGGAACACCGTGAGCGTGTTCGTCCCGAGGCCGGCGAGCTGCTGCTGGACCGCGGCAGACGAGCCCGCGCCCACCGCGATGAGGATGATCACCGCAGCGACTCCGATCAGGATGCCGAGCATCGTGAGGACCGAGCGGAGCCGATTCGCCGCCATACCCTGTAACGCCAGGCGAACGCTCTCGATCATGCCGGCACCTGCTCGACCCGCTCGTCGCTCACGATGAGCCCGTCGCGCAGCCGGATCACGCGCGTCCGCGCGCGCAGCGACATCGGGTTCGTGCGTGATGAGCACGACGGTCCGACCCCGCTCGTTCAGCCTCGTGAGGATGTCGAGGACCTCGTGCGTGGAGGTCGAGTCGAGGTTGCCTGTCGGCTCGTCGGCGAGGATCATCGCTGGGCGCGTTGCCAGCGCGCGAGCGATCGCCACGCGCTGCTGCTGGCCACCCGACAGCTCCGAGGGCAGATGATCGACGCGATCGCCGAGCCCGACGGCCTCGAGCGCGAGCAGCGCGATACGCCGCCGTTCGGCGCGCTTCATGCCCGGCGTACATGAGCGGAAGCTCGACGTTCGCGACCGCGCTCGTGCGCGGGATCAGGTTGTAGCTCTGGAACACGAAGCCGATCTTGCGGTTGCGCACGAACGCGAGCTCGAGCTCGTCGAGGCCGCGTACGTCGACGCCGTCGAGCCGGTAGCGGCCGGTCGTCGGCGCGTCGAGACAGCCGATGATGTTCATCAGCGTGCTCTTGCCGCTGCCCGAGGCGCCCATCACAGCCACGAAGTCACCTCGGTCGACCGTCAGCGTCACGCCGCGAAGCGCATGCACCTCGATCGCGCCGAGCGAGTACGTCTTCGTGACGCCGCGCACCTCGATGACCGGCCTGCTGAGGTCGGCGACGGCACTCACGGCCCGACGAACACAGCGGGACCCCCGCCGCCTCCACCGATCGGACCACCTTGCGTGAACCCGGCACCACCGAGCCCCGAAGACACGGCCGCGCTCGCCTCGGTGACGACGACGTCGCCCACTTCGAGGCCGCTCACGATCTCGACGTTCTCATCGCCCCGCAGCCCCACCGTGACGGTGCGCTGCTCGTCGGGCTGCCCTTCGACTTCGGGACGGACGGTCACGATCGCGGTGTCACCGCGCCCGGTCACGGCGGTGGAGGGAAGCACGAGCACGCCCGTCTTCTCCGCCACGGTCACGTCGACCGAGGCGGTCATACCGACCTTCACGCCGGGTGAGGTCGAGTCGAGCGCGACCGTCACGTTGTAGGTGACGACGTTGCCAGTCACAGTCGCCGTGGCGTCCACGGCGACGACTGTTCCCGTGACCGGCTCGTCGGCGAGCGCATCGAACGTCACGATCGCGGTCTGGCCGACTTCGACCTTCGCCGCGTCGGTCTCCGAGAAGCCCGCCTTCACCTGTAGGGAGTCGGTGCTGACCAGCGTGATGAACCCGTCGCCGCCCGCCGCGACCGTCTCGCCGACACTCGCGTTCACGGCGGTGATCGTCCCCGCCGCGGGAGCGACGAGCACCGTGTCAGCGACCGCCTTCTGGGCGTTCTCGACCCCGACCTGTGCAGTCACCACACTCGCCTGTTGCTGCGTGACGTCGCTCGCCGAAGCTGGCGCAGCCGCAGCCGCGTTCGACGCCACGGTCGACCGATAGCTCGCCTGCGCCGACTCCAGCTGGCGCTGAGCCGAGACGATCGCCTGCTGATCCTTCGCAAGCGTCACCGTCTGGGTGTTCAACGCATCGGTCACCGAATTGGTCGCGTTGTCGAGCGTCTGCTTGTTCTGCGCCGCACTCGACGCGACCTGATCCTCAGCGGTCACGAGCGCTCGGGCCGCGGTCAACGCCTCCTGCGCGGCGCTCAGGTGCAGCGGCACGTCCGCGCAGGTGAGACCGTCCGGCAGGACGTACGTGCTCCCCCTCTCTGCGGCATCGCACAGCTGCTGATCACGCTTGTACATCGCGACGAGGGTGGAAGCATCGGCGTACGCGCTGTCGCCGCTCGCCGCGCTCACGATCACGCCGACCGGGAGCTGCGCCACGGCGTCGGTCAAGGTCTGCCGGGCCTGGTCGAGACCGCTCTGCTGGCCGTCCTGTCCGGTAGCAACCACGCCTTGGGCAGTTCGCAAGGGCTTGTCGCGCCCGATCCACCGCGTTCTGCTGCGTGATCGTGTCCTGAGCGAGGGTGGCGCGGGCGTTGTCGAGGTTCGTCTGCGCGGTGTCGACCGCAACCTGGGCCTGGTCGACCGAGGCCTGGTTCTTGATCTCGTCCTGCGCGGTCAGCGGATCGAGGATTCCCTGCAGGCGCGCCCGTGCGGACGCGAGGTTCGCCTGCGCCGTCCGCAGCTCGTTCTCCGCCGTCGTGCTGTCGACCTTCGCGAGGAACTGGCCCTTGCGTCACGGTGTCGCCCACTGCGACGCCGAGCTCCACGAGCTCGCCGCCGGCCGAGAAGTTGAGCGTGAGGTCCTGCGGCGTGACGGCATTGCCGGTCGCGGACACGGTCTGGGCGACCGTCCCGGTCTGGACTTCGGTCAGCGTCTCCGTCGGGGTCTCGGAGCCCTCGGCGCCGAGCGATGTGATTCCGAAGCCCACGATTGCGACCGCGCCGAGCGCGAGCATCGAGTTGAGCATGAGGGTCTTGCGGCGCATGTCGTCTCCTCGTTCAGGCCGCGGTCGTCGCTGGTACTGGAGCCGACTCGGTCACTTCAGGAAGCAGGGCCGCGCAGGTCTCCTGCGCCTCCGCGAATTCGGGATCGTCGCGATCGACCGAGATGCGGGCGGGGCTGCACCGTCGTGCCGGCAGGGCCAGCCTCGGGCAGCTCGACCCCGTGATCGGTCATGCACGACGTGTAGGCCCGGAACGCCGACGCATCGACACCGGCTCCGCCGGGGCCACCGGGTCCGCCGAACATGACGGCTCCTTCAGGGAGCAAGTCCGCGCACGCTTCCCGGGCGGCCTCGAAGGCCTCACCGTCGATGCTCGCGGCGGGCCCAGTCATGTCGCGCGGAGGCTCGGTGAGCATGGTCCCGTCCGGCGCCTGGCCGGGAGTGGCTCCCGCGCCCGCCTGGAACTGGCCTTCCGGCAGGTCGACGCCGTTCTCGCGCATGCATTCGGCAAACGCGTCGTCTGAGGGTGCGGTGTCCGACGAAGCGGCCTCGGCAGAGTCAGGCGCACCCCCACC
The DNA here is from genome assembly GCA_963747215.1 of uncultured Acidimicrobiales bacterium. Taxonomy (GTDB): domain Bacteria; phylum Actinomycetota; class Acidimicrobiia; order Acidimicrobiales; family DATKAS01; genus DATKAS01. The sequence continues at coordinate 450,093 of CAVVET010000001.1, read as the reverse complement.
ACACGCGCTGAGGGCCACGGCGAGGAGCACTGCGGCCGCGCCGAGGAAGAGTCGAAGATCTGGATCGCTCGCTCACGACGAGCAATCAATCAAGCGGGGCTTGGGATCACCTGAGAGCGGGATCGGAAGTTGCTGCGGATCGCTCATTCACCGGAGTGGGCAACACCACGCGGAATGTCGCGCCTTCGCCGGGCACCGACGACACCTCTGCCCTCCCTCCATGTGCGTCCGCAACGGCCGCGACGATCGCCAGCCCGAGCCCGGTTCCGCCGGTTGCTCGCGCCCGTGCCGGATCGGCACGCACGAATCGCTCGAACACGTTCTCCGCAATCTCAGGAGGGAGGCCAGGTCCGTGGTCAGTGACCTCGAGCACCGCGTTGGCTGCGTCGCGCGACACTCGCACTTCGACCGGTGTGCCGGCCGGCGTATGTGCCCGCGCGTTCGCGAGCAGGTTCGCGGCGACCTGACCGAGTCGGTCCGCGTCGCCGAGCACCTCGACACCCGGCTCCACCTCGAGAGAGATCGGACGATCGGGCTCCACCGCACGCGCGTCGCGCACCGCGTCCTCCGCGATGAACCCCAGGTCGAGCGGCACGAGATCGAGCGGACGGCCCTCGTCGAGGCGGGCGAGCAGCAGCATGTCGTCGACCAGGCGCCCCATCCGCGCGGCCTCGTGCTCCATTCGCCGCATGGCGTCCGCCTGTTCACCCTCGGTCGCGATCGCCCCTTGGCGCCAGAGCTCTGCGTACCCACGGATCGACGTCAGTGGCGTCCGCAGCTCGTGCGACGCGTCCGCGACGAAGCGACGGAGACGGTCCTCAGACTCCTGGCGTTCGTCGAACGCCTCCTCGATCTGACCCAGCATGGTGTTCAACGCGATGCCGAGCCGGCCCACCTCGGTCGCCGTCTCGGCGGGCTCGACCCGTCGGGACAGGTCGCCGTCCGCGATCGCGTTGGCCGTCGCCGCCATCTTGTCGAGCGGACGCACTCCGTGGCGCAGCAACCACCAACCCGCCACCGCGAGCGTGAGCAGCACGGCGAGGAACGCGAGCACCTCGACGGTCACGATCTGCCGGTAGGTGTTGTCGGTGTCGCGCAGCGACTGGGCGACCGCGATCGCCCCTCCTCCCGGGACACCTTGGAGACGGACGCGGTACCGGGGCCCGTCTCCTCCGACGGCGCCGACCGTCGTGAACTCTCGTCCCAGCTGCGTGCCCGGCGGGGGCATCACCTGGACGAGATCGGGCGGCGCGTCGGTCCCGTACGTCGGCCCGAACACGCGCATGCCTTCTGACGATCCGACCGCGACGTACAGCTCGGTGAAGCGGTCGCCCGACTCGCCGTCGGGGGCGGGGCCCAACACATCGGTCGGGCCGACGGGCACCCCCGCCTCGAACGCACCGATGAAGACACCGAGGGGAGGCGTCGCCCGCTCGAGCTGCTGGTCGACCTGGTCGATGAGCGCGCCCCGGATGAGACCCGCGACCGCGACGCCCGCGATGACGAGCACGGCGCCCACGACGACGATCGCCGCGACAAGGCGACGGCGCAGCGACATATCAGTCCTGGCGGAGGGCGTACCCGACGCCGCGCACGGTCTTGATCAGGGGTTCGCCGAGGGGATCGAGCTTCTTGCGCAGGTAGCTCACATAGGTCTCCACGACGGTGGCCTCGCCACCGAAGTCGTACTCCCACACATGATCGAGGATCTGTGCCCTCGTCACCACGCGGCCCGAGTTGACCAGCAGGTAGCGGAGCAGCTTGTACTCGGTCGGCGAGAGATCGACGGCGGTGTTGGCCCGGCGCACGACATGTGCGTCCTCGTCCATCTCGAGGTCGGCGAAGCGCAGCACCGAGGTCGGCATGTCACCCGACGCTCGCCGCAGGATCGCCCGCACCCGCGCGACGACCTCCTCGAGGCTGAACGGCTTGGTGACGTAGTCGTCGCCGCCGAGCGTCAGCCCCCGCACCTTGTCTTCCGTGCCGTCGCGGGCCGTGAGGAACAGGACAGGCACGCGCACGCCATCGGATCGCAGGCGACGGCACACCTCGAACCCGTCGAGATCCGGAAGCATCACGTCGAGGACGATGAGATCGGGCTTCGTCTCGGCAACGGCGCCGAGGGCTTCCCGACCGGACGCTGCGAGGTACACCTCGAACCCGAAGTGGCGAAGGGCCGCGTCGAGCAGGAAGCGGATGTTGTCCTCGTCGTCCGTGACGAGGACGCGCGGCGGGGGAAGAGTCTCGACGCTCACGAGGCCCAGCATGACCCCTGATTCTGGGAATTGTCTGAGAGCGGCGTAAGAGCGCGGTGAGAACCAGGAGCCTCCTAGCCCGGCGGGGCGGCCTCATGGTCGAGCAGGCGCTGCTTGATCTCGAGTCCCCAGCGGAACCCGCCGAGCCCACCGCCCGTGCGCACGACCCGATGGCACGGCACGAACAGCGCCGCGGAGTTGCGGGCACAGGCGCTTGCCGCGGCCCGCACTGCATCCGGACGACCGGCCTTTGCCGCGAACTCCGCGTAGGTGATCGGCGAACCCGGAGGGACGGTGCGCAGCAGATCCCAGGCCGTCTCGATGAACGGCCCCGAATGCTGCTCGACGGCAATGTCGTCGATCGCGGTGAGGTCGCCGTCGCTGTAGCGACGAACCGCTGCGGTGATCCGCCCGAGCTCGGGGCGCCGTTCGATCGTGTCGGGTCGGAGGCTCGCAGCGACCGGCTCGAGTACGTCCTCGACCGAGTTCGTCCATCCGGATGCGATCACCGCGTCGTCCGCGACGACAATCGTGAACGGGCCAGCCACGGTGTCGACCGTGGCGACTGCTGCACTCTTCATGGTCCTTCCTTTCGATCAGTTCGGGGCCGCGCCGGGGGGAGCGACGCCCACAGGTGCATCACGGCGTATGACCGCCACGGCCGCCACGACTCCGAGAGCGCGGACGCAGCGCGCGGGGAGCTCGGCAGCCCGAGTGCATCCAGCGCGTGTCGGACACCGAGGTCGGAGGCGAGGAACACGTCAGGATCACCGAGGCCGCGCATCGTGATGTACGACGCGGTCCACGGCCCGACGCCGCGGATCGCCGTCAGCGCCGCGCTCGTCGACTCGCGATCCGCACCCGGATCGAGGACGACGTGACCCTCTGCCAGGGCGGACGCCACCGATCCGAGGACGGCGCGGCGTGATGCCGGCATCCCGATCGCATCGAGGTCGGCGTCGGCGAGCGCCTCTGGCGCGGGGAACAGGTACGTGAGCCCGCCGTCGGGCGCCGCGAGAGGCGCTCCCGCAAGGGCGACGAGCCGTCCCGCGAGGGTGCGGGCCGCGGCGACACTGACCTGCTGGCCGAGCACCGCTCGTGTCGCGATCTCCGCGCCGTCCACCGCGCCGGGGAGGCGCAGACCAGGCGCCTTCGCGACCAACGGGCCGAGATCGGAATCGGTGCCGAGCTGTTCGGCGATCGCCTGCGGATCCGCATCGAGGTCGAACAGCCGGCGGCACCGCTGCACCGCCGTCGTGAGATCCCGAAGGTCGTCGAGCCGCAACACCGCGCGCACGTGGTCGGGCTGAGGCGTCAGCTCGGCGACCCCCGAGCCGTGGGGAAGACGCAGCGCACGCCGGTAGGTGCCACCGACGACCTCCTCGACACCGGGGATCGCCCACGCTCCGAGAAACTCGAGCAGTGCGGCGCCGTCGAAGGGCACCCGGCACGGGAGGCGCAACGCGATCGCACCGGGCGGCGCGACATCACTGGCGCGACGACCACGTCGGAGGTCGGTCGGCGCCGCGGCAAAGACCGCCCGGATCGTGTCGTTGAACTGGCGGATGCTCGCAAACCCGGCCGCGAAGGCGACGTGAGCGAACGGGAGCTCCGTTGTCTCGATGAGCACGCGCGCGCTCTGCGCCCTTTGCGCGCGTGCCAGTGCGATCGGTCCCGCGCCGACCTCCGCGGTGAGCTGACGGGTGAGGTGGCGCTCGCTGTACCCGAGACGGCGGGCGAGCTCACTGACCCCGCCCCGGTCGACGACGCCATCCGCGATCAACCGCATCGCCCGGCCCACGAGATCCGCGCGCTCGTTCCACTCCGGCGACCCGGGAGTGGCGTCGGGCCGGCACCGGCGGCAGGCGCGAAAGCCCGCCGACTGCGCCGCCGCAGCCGTCGCGTAGAAGCGCACGTTCGAGGGCTTCGGCGTCATCGCCGGGCAACTCGGGCGGCAGTAGATCCCGGTCGAAGTGACGGCCGTGAAGAACCATCCGTCGAACCGGGCGTCGCGGCTCTGCACGGCCCGATAGCAGCGCTCGAAGTCCTCGATCACCCCGCCATCGTGACACCGGACGCGGCCCGTGGCTGGCGGAAATCGGACATCGCCATTTCTTACCCGTCGCCGATTTCCTTGCGCGCACGCCGGGTCCGGCGCACTGCGCCGCCACAGTAGCCCCCCGGGGTTCAGTCGAAGAGCGACTCGCCGAGGTAGCCGTCCGGAGTCGTGACGCCCGGCAGCGCGTAGAAGAAGCCACCTCCGATAGGGCGGATGTACTCCTCGAGCGCCTCACCGTTCAGTCGCCCTTGGATCGCGAGGAACCCGTCCCCGAGGCTGCGCTGGAAGCAGATGAACAGCAGACCCTGATCGAGCTGCCCGTCGGGGGTGAAGCCCTGCGAGAAGTTGAACCCTCGGCGCAGGATGCGATTGCGCGCGGTGTCCGCAGTACGGGGGTTCGCGATGCGGATGTGCGCAGTCAGCGGTGTCACCACGCCCTCTTGATCCGTGGTGAAGTCCGGGGTGTCGGTCTCGAACTCGCCGTCGAGCGGCGCGCCGGTGTCCTTGAACCGTCCGATGATCGCTTCCTGAGTGCGAAGCGCGGTGCGGTCCCAGAACTCCACCCTCATGCGAATGCGCCGTACGACCATGTACGTGCCGCCCGCCGCCCATACCGGCTCGGTATCGGCGGCGCTCACCCAGACGAAGTCGTCCATCGACGCGTCGTCGCCACCCTCGAGGTTCGCGGTGCCGTCCTTGAAGCCCATCAGGTTGCGCTGTGACGTCTGCCCGGCGCCGAGGGTGTCCGGCGCGAGGAAGCCCGGAAGCATCCATCGCAACGTGAGCCACTTGCGGGTGGATCGCATCACGCGTCGCAGTGCGTGATTGCAACCCTCGGGTGTGTCCGCGCAGACCTGGACGAGGAGATCCCCGTCGCTCTGGTCGGGCTCGGGATCGTCGTTCGGGAACGCTGGCATGCGGATCAGCTGGCGGGGCTTCTCGTCGCGCAGACCGAACCGATCGTCGAACAACGACGCACCGACCGCGTAGGTGATCGTCAGGTCCTCGGGTGGCGGCTCGACTCCGAGGATCAAGTTGTCGGTCGGCGGGAGCAGCTTGTTGCGCGGCGCGCCGGGCACGCCGGCCATCAGCACCCGCGTCTCATCCGTGGCGGCCTGGAACATCTCGACGAGCGCGGCACGATCGGCCGCGGTCGTGTCGAACGCCGCGACGATCGCGTGACGCTGTGCAGGAGACACGATGCCGCTCTGGTGCGCCCCCTCGAACGGATAGCGCGTCGACGAACTCGACGCGGCGGCGGCTCCGGCACTGGCTTCGTTCGCCGCGGCGCCGTCGTCGGCCGTGCACGCCGACAGCAGCGCGCCGCCTGCAACCGCCCCTGCCGTGGCCGCGGCGGCCCCTCCGAGGAGCTTTCGCCGCGAGAGGCCACGGGAGGGCATCGGGTCGTCCTACTCGTTGACCTGCAGGCCGAGTGACCCGGTCACCTGGCTCAGCAGCTCGCTCAGCTCGGCCATCGAGGTCTTGAACGTGTCGCGGTCGGCCTCCGAGACCTCGCTGTAAGGCTCGAAGCCGCCCTCGACCCGATACTCGTCGAGGAGGCCCTGCACCTCGGTGAACTGCGCCTCGATGTCCTGCGCGAGCGACTCGTCCACAGTGACGAGCAACGGCGACACGAGGTCGAACACCGTCCGGGCACCGTCGACGTTCGCCTGGAACGTCACGAGGTCGGTCAACGAGTAGCGCTCCTCCTCGCCGGTGATCTTCGTCTGCGCAGCCTCTTCGATGAGTGCGGCCGCGCCGTTCGTCATCACCTGCGGCTCGATCACGAGCACTTCGACCTGCTCGATGAGGTCTTGGATGTCGGCGTCGAGACGATCGGCCAGCGCAGCCATGTCGACATCACCGTCGGCGAACAACCCGTACTCGAGCGCGTGGAAGCCGGTGAAGTCGGGATCAGCCTCGGCCTCGGGATAGTCGTCAGACGCGAGCGTCGATGAAGCCGTCCGAGTCGGGGAAGAGCTCCGCGACGGGCTCGATCTGCTCCCAGGGGATGCGCACCTCGCCGTACAGCACGCGCGCCGCCTCGAGGTCACCGGCGCGCACAGCGTCGGTGAACGACTTCGTGTTCTCGGCCAGGGCCTCGGTCTGCGCGAGCACGAACGCGGCGTACTCCGCGGTGGCGGCGTTGAGCTCCTCCTCGTCGACGGCGAGAGGTGCAGCGGTGTCGCCGCCGCCCTCACCCGTGACGACGAGGTCGGCGCGCGGGTCGGATGGCGCGCCGCAGATCACCTGGTACTGGCCGGCGCCGAGCGAGACGGTGAACGTGCCGCTCTCGCCCTCGTCGAGGAACTCTTCCGCGAGCACCTCGGGCTCAGAGGACAAGACCTCGAACTCCGCGTTGTCGCCACCCTCGTTCGTGACCTCGAACACGACGTCGCCCGCCGGTGCCGAGAGCGAAGCGGGATCACAGCCGTCGTTGCCGGCCATCGTGAGCTCGATCGTCGTGCGCTCACCGCTGGCCTCGCCGCCCCCACCTTCTGAACCACTGTCGTCGCCGCACGCGCTCAGCAGGAGCGCCACCGCGACGGCACTGACCGCACCAGCACGTCGAAGGGTGGGGCGTCGAAGGTCACGGCACTTCACCATAGGTGTTAGGTATACCTATCGACGGCAGGGGGCGCAAGGCAGCGCCGGCCCGGAGTGAGCGCTACGTGAGCGCTATGCGAGCGTATGCGCGCAGCGAGCCGTTTCTTCCCACGACCACCGCAAGGGAGTCGGCGAGCGCAACCGCGACCCGACGCTGCTCGCGGGAGACCGCTCGCCCGACGGAGGGCACGAGCACGAGCCGTCCGACCGCTGTCCCCCCCTGTTCGACGACGATCTCGACCCCTTCGACCGGGAGCGCGAAGCCACTGCCCGTGAAGTGCTTCTCCCCCTCGAGCAGTCGGCCGTCGCGCTCGATGCGGGGGTAGTGCCGCAAGCCTTCGCCTGGCTCGAACTGACAAGACTTCAGGCCGAGCTCTACAACGATGCCGTCGCGCACGGCCGCCCAGACCTCGTCCTCACTCGCTCCCTGAGCGAGAAGTGCAGTGACACGCTCGAGCTGACGCGCACCGGCCACGTGCTCGACCGCCACGGCCTGGCGCCGCCGGGACAGCACCGCGATCTCCCCTACCGCGAGTCCGACGACGAGGAGCAACACCGCGGTGACGATGTCGTCGCGGTCAGAGATGCGGAGCGTGTAGTACGGCTCGGTCTGGAAGTAGTTGAACGCCAGAGCTGAGACGATCGAGGTGACTGCGCCCGCGGTGCGCCCTCCGAACGTTGCCGCCGCAACGACGACGAGCACGAGAATCAACGCGACGTTCGTGTTGTCGATCGTCGAGCGGACAGGCACGAGCAGGCCTGCGACCGCGGATCGCGGCGATGGCGCCGAATGCACTCCACGCCATCCCGTCACTGTCGCGAGACTCCACGAGTCCAGTCTCTCCCCGACGGCTCGCAGTCGGAAGGGACTTAACGCCTTCCTAGCGCGGGCTCACCTTGTCGAGGAAGTCCCGGATGCCGTTGCGGAACGCGGGATCGCCGACCGCCGTGAGGTGGTCGCCCTGCACCACCACGAACGCGGCGCCGGGGATCGCGTCCACGAGCTTCTCAGGCGGTCCCACGAGTGTGTCCCTGTCGCCCACGATGACGAGAGCGGGCACCGAGATCGTGCCTTCGAGCGGACCACCGAGGCCGCCCCGCATGACGGCCGCGAGGGCCTCGCGATCGGCGCCGGTGGACTCGGCGAACTGGCGGAAGGCACGCCGCGACGGGCGAGGAGATCGTCGCCGGATCGTCGACGGTCAACGCCGACGCGGTGCCTTCGACGTCGGCGACACCACGGCCCTTCAGGGCCGTCTCGCCGACACCGCCGAGCACGACCGAACGCACCCGGGAGTCGACGGTCGCCAGCCGCGCGGTGAGGTGCCCGCCCATCGAGTAGCCGACGACGTCGGCCGATTCGACCCCGAGGTGGTCGAGCAGCGCTCGCGCGTCGCGCACCATCGCCCCGTCCTGGTAGGCCGCGGGGTCGTGGGGCTTGCCCGATCGGCCGTGCCCCCGTGCATCCCAGGCGACGACCCGGCGTCCGGACGCGACGAGCGTCTCGGTCACCTTCGGCTGGTGCCAGTTCGCGTACGCGTTCGCGGCAAACCCGTGGAGCAGCACGACGAGCGGGCCGCTCCCCTCGTCATCGAAGGTGATCTCGGTGCCGTCGAACGATGTGAAGGAGCTCATGTCGTCACTTTGCCCTACGCGCCTGGTTCGGGGCAGCGAGACAGATCGGGCGTACCTGCCATCGGAGGGCACAGGAGCGGATTCGTCGTCGCGAACTCGCCCCATCGGTTCTCCCACTCCGGCACGACCCACGCGTGCAGCATCCACAGGTCACGGCCGCCGAAGAAGCTGCCCGCGCACTCGCTCGAGCCCGCGACATCCTCACGATCGACCCAACCGTTCGCGACGCAGAGTCCCGAGTGTCGGTGCCACGCGTCGTTCGGGCCGGCGAACCCCGCAGGCTCGCGGTCGGCCCGCAGCCAGTACGAGAAGCCGGCGAGCGCGGGCGGGTCGGAACGGGTGTCGAACAGCAACATCGCCGGGGCGGCGGGGTCGAACGGTCGGTCGATCAGCGACCACTTGACCCAGTGCACGCCTACACCGGGCGCGGTCAAGGACGCCTGCGTGTATCCGGCCGCGGTCGCCTCCTCGACCGTGTCGAGCGCGGGCACCGCGGCCACGGCCGCCTGCCATTGCCGATCGAACTCGGACTGTTGCGCTGAGGTGAGCGCGTGCGAGTCGACCGCACCGGTCACGCCGTGTCCATGGGCATGTCCGCCGGGAGGGAACAGCGGCGACGCGACCGCGGCGAGGGCGTCGATTGCGGCCGCTTCGGACGCCGGCAGTCGAGACGGATCGGTGGGCGTGAACGGCGAGAGCGTCGGGACAGCCGAAGACGGAGATGTCGTCGATGTCGAAGGCGCCGGGACCGTGGGGATCGCCCCCTCGGCATCTGCGTTCGTGCACGCCGAGACCCACACCGCCAAACCGGCGAGCACGTACACGGTGCGCCCGGACTTCACCGAGCGAGCGTAGGCCTGACCTCAGATGACGGGCCCTCAGATGACGGGGCCTCAGATGACGGGAGCGCCGGGGTCCAGCCCGAGCAGGGCGCGGCCCGTGATCTCGAGTCGCGCGACGCTCAGCAGCACGTGCTGCGATGCGGTGTGGACGTCGCGCCACGCTCGCTCGAGCGCGGACGGCACCGCCACACCGTTCATTCCGGCCGCGTCGTGCAACAGATCGACGGCCCGGGCCGCGAGGCGAACCGACGCAACCACCCGACTGCGCATCCGCACCCGGGTGTCGAGATCGAAGCGGCCTGCGCTCTCCCCGGTGCGCCACACCTCCGCCACCGCCGTGGCCAGCGTGTCCTCGGCGGCGAGGATCAACCCCTCGGCCTCCCCCACCGCCATCTGCGCGTACGCCCGTTCCGACAGCACCGTGCCCACGCCGGTCGGACGTTTCGCGACCGCGAGCTCGATGAACCGCTGCTGCGCGCCGCGAGCGGCACCGACCACCGAGGCGGCGAGCGGCGGTCCGAACTGCATCAGCAACGGGATCCGGCCGAACGTGCCGGTGTCGAAACGCGGCACGGCGTCGAACCACGAGAACACCCGGCCCTCCGGCACGACGGCGCCGTCGATCGTGCAGTCGTTGCTTCCGGTCGCCCGCATTCCCGACACCGACCACGTCTCGTTGATCCGCACATCGGCCATCGGCACGACGCCGGCGACGAGCTCCGGTCGCTCGTGAACGAAAGATGGTTGCCCGTCACGGTGGACCCATGCACCGGCCACGATCCACGTCGCGTGCTTGCAGCCGCTCGCGTATCGCGCGGTGCCGGTGAACCGAAAGCCACCGTCGACGGGCTCGGCGCGTCCGGTGAGCGGGTTCAGGGATCCGGCAACGGCGACTCGCGGCGCGCTGAACAGGGACTTGAACTCGTGCTCGTCGAGCAGGCGTCCGAACAACGGTCCACCCGACGTGATGGCGAAGGTCCAGCCGACCGAGGCGTCGAATGTCGACACCGCGCGCACGACTTCGACCCCCTCAGGCAACGTGAGGCCGAGGCCGCCGAGCTCGACGGGGACGAGCGCGCGGTACAACCCGCTGTCGTGCAGTGCGTCGATGACGTCGTCGTCGACGCATCCACGAGTCTCCGCGGCGGCGGCCCGCTCGACGATCAGCGGGCCGATGCTCTTCGACGCGCTCGAGTGCCTCGGCGAGCGCCGCACTGCCCATCAGACCGCGAGCGGCGACAGCGCTGTCCGCGATCGAGTCGAGGACCTTCGGCTCGTGCGGTGGGGGCAGGTAGACGATGGCGAGGTCGAGACCGCCGTCACTCCACGCCGCGGCGTCGTCAGCGAGGGCTGTCACGCCGGTCGCAGGATCGAACCGCACATGCGTGGAGGTCGTGATCGTCGACGGGTCGCGGTCGAGAGCGGCGCAATGCTCCTCGAGCACGGCGCGCTTGCGCTGGAACGACGCGACGTCGCCCGCCGGCACGTTCCAGTGCTGCGCGTACCGAGCAACCGCTCGCAGCGTGCGCTTCTCCCCGCCGCCGCCGATGCAGATCGGAGGGTGTGGCTTCTGCACGGGCTTGGGCTCACAACGCGCATCGGTGAGCCGGTAGTGCTTTCCGGCGAAGTCGGAGGTGGTGTTCGACAGCAGTGCGACGAGCACCTCACATGCCTCGTCGAACATGTCGAACCGCTGCTTGAGCGGCGGCAGCTCGATGCCGTACGCGTCGCACTCCTGCTGGTTCCAGCCCGCGCCGATACCGAGCTCGAGGCGACCACGCGAGATCACGTCGACGGTCGCGGCCATGTTCGCCAAGAGTGCGGGATGCCGGTAGATGTTGCCGGTCACCATCACGCCGAGACGGATGCGGCGCGTCGCGGACGCCATCGCGGCGAGCATCGTCCACGCCTCGAGGCACGGCCCGGTCGAGTCCGAGAAGATCGGATAGAAGTGGTCGAAGTTCCAGGCCGACTCGAAGAGCTCGATCTCGTCAGCGTGTTGCCACACCGCCACCATGTCGTCCCAAGTGGTGTGCTGTGGCGCGGTCTTGATCCCGAAGCGCATCGCCGCAGTCTGACCCAGCCCGCGCCGGAGCGCTCGTCAGCCGAGGAGTGAGTCGACCTCCTGGAAGTACTGACCAGCGACCTCGAGCATGCGCCCGCCGGTGACGAACCGGTTCGTGTGGAGATGATCGACGACGAGTGACGCGCGCTGCATCTGGCGTTGGAACTCGGGCGTTGCCATGAACTTCTCGATCGTCTCCTCGCTGCCCCGAACGCTGATGCCACCGAGCAGGCCAATCGAGCTGCTGCCCTGGAATCCGATGATCTCGTAGCGCTCGATCTCGCCGTTCGCCTGAGCCTTCTCGTAGAACTCGAGGGCGTCGGCCCATACGGTCATGGCTTGCTTCTCCCGACCGACCGCCACCTTGTCCCACGCGATGAAGACGCCTGCATCAGCCATTCCCAAACCCCCAATTTCTCCTGCTCAGAGCACCTGCTCCTGCAGCACTGCTGGTGTTCGGACTATGCGCTCATCTCGGCTGAAGTACAACGAAATTCCCTCAATCAGATGGCCACGTGAAGGCCGTAGGCGAGGATGAAGCCGAGCGTCGTGAGCACGCCCACGCCCTTCCCCCCGTATTCGTAGCCCTCGGGCATCATCGTGTCGGCGAGCATCGTGAGGATCGCGCCGCCGGCAAAGCTCTGCACGAACGCAACGACATCGCTCGAGGCAGTGTCGAGAAACACATAGCCGGCAAGCGAGGCCAACGCGGACGCCACAACGACGATCACCCAGAGCGCGAACGCGTGCGCTTTGCTCCACCGGCGCCTCAGCAGTCCCTGGGTGGCCGAGATCCCCTCTGGGAGGTTGGAGAGGAAGACCGCCGCGAGGTACGACACGCCGATCGACTCGCCGCCAACGAGCGTCACCCCGATGACCATCGACTCCGGGATGCCGTCGAGCACCGTTCCGAGAACGAGGGCGAGAGGACCCTCATCGTCCTGCCCTCCGGTCGGGTCCTTTCGTTGCGAGCCACCCATCTTGCCGATGAGGTAGTTCCCGGCCGAGAAGGTGAGGCACCCCGCGAGCAAACCGAGCGCGACCACTGCCCCGCCGTCCGCGAGCTCGAACGAGTCCTCGACGAGGTCGAACGCGACCGCGCTGATGAGCACGCCCGCGCCGAAACCCATGATGAGGCCGATCGCCCGCAGGCTGATCGGCACGACCATCGCGATGACGCGCCCCGATGAGCAGGGACGACGCCGCGAGCGCGCCCCATCCGAACGCGTTCACACGCTGATTCTCGTGGCGCAGTCGGGTCTCTGTGACCCGGTGGCGCCAAGAGATCCGGCCGGACCGAGGTGGCTAGGCGCCGCCCTCGTACTTGAACGAGATCTTGACCTTGGCGCGGTAGGCCTTGATCTGACCGTCCTCGATCTGCACATCCAGCTCGTCAACCTCCGCAATGCGCAGATCCCGCAAAGACGAGGCCGCCTGTTTCACCGCTGCGGCGACCGCCCCCTCGAAAGAGTCGGAGCTCGTTCCGACGAGCTCGATGACCTTGTACACGCTGTCAGCCATGCGTGTCCTCCCTTGGTAGGTCGCGCCATCCTGCCCCGTGCGCGTCAGGGCGTCCAGAAGCCAATCGGCTCGGGGATGCGGTCGGAGCGAGCATGACCGCGATACACGTCGCGGAGCGCCCCGATCTCGCTGCCGTGGGAAAGGTGCTCGTTGGCGATCGTCCACACGAGTGCGCCGATTGTCGCCTCGCCGCCCCAGTGCGTCGGTCTGAGCGCGTCGAGGTCAGCGTCGCTCAGCGCGGCGACGTCCTCCCTGAAGTCAGATTGGCATCGCGCGAGGCGAGCAAGCGCCGCGTCGGCAGTGCCGGGAATCTCGACCTCGGCATAGCTCAGCCCGCCCGGCCCGAACGTGAAGTTGCGGTACACCTCCGTCCAGCCAGAGATGTGGCCCAGCCGCCAGCCGATCGAGGTCATCGGCAGCGGGTCCGGGTGACGCCAGGTGTCCTCGATCACCCACTCACCGAGACCGCATCGCCACTCGGGACGGGTCTCGTCTCGCCGGGCCACTCCCCATGCCGACCCGACCGGGCGCGACAGATACTCGTCGTCGGTCAGCCCGGCGACTTGCCACGCCGAGACCGCGAACGCGTGATCGAGCATCGCGCGCAGCAGCGCGACCCGAGTCCCCTCCATGGCCATCGCGACCCCCATCCCCGCTTCTCGTCCGAGAAACGCGTCACCGATGACGCGAAATCCGCGCGAGAACGCGTCCGGCGGTTTACACCAGGTGAGTCTCGGGCACCGACGAGAGCTCGCCCCGCTCGACGAGCTCGCGCACCGCGGGAACCGGATCGCCGTCCGCGAACTGCGCGGTGTCGCCGTAGTCGGCCGGGCGGCCCGTCGCGTCGAGCACCCACCACGACGCTTCGAGCGCGATGCCGTTCGGGTCGGTGAAGTAGATCGACCGGATGATCTGGTGGTCGACGACATCGGTGACCTCGCAGCCCGCGCTCTTCAGGCGACGCTGGAGGTCGAGGAGCGCTTCTTCGTCGGGCACGTTGAACGAGAGGTGGTCGAACTGGATGGCGAGCGGATGCGGTGTGCCCGCGGGCTTGGCCAGGCGCTCGTGCTTCACGTTCGCGTACTCGAAGAACGCGACGGTGCACTCGGGGCCGAACTCGAAGAAGTAGTGCCGGAAGTCCGGCGTGCCGATCGTGGCCACCAGTCGTGCGCCGAGCGTGCCGTGGTAGAAGCGCACGGTCGCGTCCATGTCGTCGGTGACGAGCGCCAGATGGTTGATGCCGCGCCAGGCCGGGGTCGCCGGCTGCGGGGTCGGGGGAACGTGTTGCGGCTGCTCACTCACGGGGTCTCCTCTCGACTCGTCCCAGCGTAGGACGGGAGCTCACCAGAGACACCCGAGTCCGCGATCGCGTAGACAGAGGCCCCATGGTGCTGGCGTCGGTCCTCCTCGCCGGCGCGGGCGCGGTGATCCTGGTGCTCTCGATCTTCGGGGCGCGCCACGACCGGATCCCGCCCCGTGAAATAACCGTCTTCCGCTGGATCAACCGCCTGCCGAACTGGCTGTACCCGATCCTCTGGCTCCCGATGCAGCTCGGGAATCTGGTTGTCGGCTGTCTTGCGGGCATCGCGGTCGCCGTCATCGAAGGCGACCTCGGCATCGCCATCGGAGTCGTGGTCGCCACGGGGATGAAGCTGATCGTCGAGCGAGTGGTGCGTCACGAGGTCGCCGGATACCTCGCGATCCGTCAGCGACCGGGCACGAGCCAAGCGGGCGCGATCCTGCGGGGCGACGTCCCCGTATCGGGCCCGAGCTTCCCCTCCGGACACGTGATCCTGATCGCGGCGATCGCCTGCATCGTCGCGATCGCGTTCCCTCCCGGCCTCGTGTGGATCCCGTGGGTGCTCGCCGTGCTGGTGGCGATCGGACGGGTGTACGTCGGCGCCCACAACCCGCTCGACGTCACGTCCGGCTTCGGCGCCGGGATGCTGATCGGCGGGGGTCTGCTGATGGTCGCCGGCTGGCTCTGACGCCGTTTGGGTTCGAGTCGCTCGGCGGGGCATGATCGCGGCATGGCCAGCCAGATTCCCCTTGTCTCCTACCTGGTGCTCGACGACCATCCCCACCTCGTCGCCAAGGAGTGCACCGGCTGCGGGGCCCACTACTTCGACCGCCGCAACGCCTGCGCGTCGTGCTTCGGCACCTCCTTCAAAGACGTGTCGGTGGCGACCGAAGGTGAGGTTCGAGCGTTCACGATCGTCTCGATGGCCGCGCCCGGCATCCAGGTGCCCTTCGTCGCCTCGGTGGTGGACTGCGGGGGAATCAGCGTGCGTGGCAATGTGATCAACACTCCCCCCGATCCCGAGCACGTCACGCTCGGAATGAAAGTGCGCCTTGCCACCTACCCGGTCGGCACTGATGATGACGGCACCGAGGCCATCGGCTTCGGCTTCGAGCCTCTGGAGGCATAGCCATGGCCAGCGACGACATCTACATCCTCGGAATCAAGATGACGAAGTTCGGGAAGCATCCCGACCTCGACACCGTCGATCTCGCCGCCGAAGCCGCCCAGGGCGCGCTCAAGGACGGTGGGGTGACGATGAAGGACATCGGCGTTCTCGCTGCCGGCAACCTCATGAGCCAGGGCGGCGCGATCGGTCAGGCCCTCCAGAAGCAGATCGGACAGACCGGCATCCCCGTGTACAACGTGTCCAACGCGTGTGCGACGGGCGCCACCGCGCTCCGCACCGCGATCATGTCGTTGAAGGCGGGCGAGTGCGAGATGGGTCTCGCCGTCGGCGTCGAGAAGCTCGCCGGCGCGGGTCTGCTCGGTGCGGGCGGGCGGCCGAAGTCTGACAAGCAGGAGTACACGCCGCAGGGCCGCTACGGCGCGGTCGCCACGACCGACGGGCGCATCGGCACCGAGACGATGCCGGGTGTGTTCGCGCAGGTCGGCATGGAGTACGGGCACAAGTACGGCGGCGCGACGTTCGAGCTGTTCGCCAAGATCAGCGAGAAGAACCACTCGCACTCGACGCTCAACCCGCTCGCGGCGTACACGAAGAAGATGAGCCTCGAGGAGATCATGGGCGACGTGATGATCGCCTACCCGAACACGCGGCCGATGTGCTCGGCCAACTGCGACGGCGCTGCCGCGGCTGTGGTCGTCACCGGGGAGAAGTTGAAGACGCTCTCGTCCGAGCAGCAGAAGCGGGCCGTGAAGGTGCGGGCCTCGGTGCTGACGAGCGATCCGTGGCAAGAGGCGTGCCAGGTCCTGCCCGACGTCAACACGCTGACCCGCAACGCGGCGAAGCAGGCCTACGAGCAGTCCGGCGTGAGCCCCGAGGACCTCGACCTCGTCGAGCTGCACGACTGCTTCGCCACGGCCGAGCTCGTGCACTACGACAACCTCATGCTCTGCGAGCCCGGTGGCGCGGTCGACTTCTTCGAGTCGGGCGCACCCTGGCGCGACGGCCGGCTCCCCGTGAACGTCTCGGGCGGCCTGCAGTCGAAGGGGCATCCCATCGCCGCGACGGGCATCGCCAACATCTGGGAGGTCTGCCATCACCTGCGCGGTGAGGCCGGCGACCGCCAGATCGAGGGCGCGACCATCGGGATGGCACACGTGATCGGTCTCGCCAGCGCGTGCGGCGTCCACATCCTCGAGCGGAACGCCGCGTAGCCGGTATACCGCGACCCCGCGTGACCGAGGAATCCCGGCTTGGCCCATCGGAGATCGCTCTGACGCGACGATGATTCGGCATGACGAGCTACCGCCTGGACACGACGCCCATCCACATCGGCCCCGGAACGGGGGCGACCCCCGTCGAGGGCTTCGAGTTCACCGGCGAGGGCTTCGGGGCCTACATCGAGGCCCACTGCACCCCCGACGAGCCCGGTCGTCTCGCCATGGTCGAGCACTCGCCCGAGCGCTGGGGCGCCTGGGAATGCCACACGGAAGGCGACGAAGTCGTGATCCTGCTGACCGGCAAGGCCGAGTTCATCCAGGAGATCGACGGCGAGGAGCACCGCACGGTCGTCTCGCCCGGCGAGGCGATCATCAACCCGAAGGGCGTGTGGCACTCGGCCGATGTCATCGAGCCCTTCTCGGCCGTCTACCTGACGCCCTGTCCTGGCACGAAACATCGTCCGCGCTCATGAATTTCTTACCCAGGCCAGCCACAATGGGGAGATGACGCGCACGGCGGAAGTCACGGATCGGTCGCTCCTGGCGATCGCGGGGGCGGCGTCGATCGCGGCTGGCATGGTCCACGCCGCCGCGGCCGGCAGCCACACGGGCGACGACACATTGGTGAAGCTGTTCGCTGCCACCGCCGCGATACAGGTGCTCTGGGGCGTGGTGGCCCTGGTGCGCCCGAATCGTCCGGTCGCATTCGCGGGCTTCGCGGTCAACACGCTGTTCGTCCTCGCCTGGGTGCTGTCGCGCACGACTGGCCTGCCGGTCATCGACGCGCTGCGCGAAGTGGAGGCAGTGGGCACGCAAGACGTGCTCGCGGCGGCGTTCGGCGCGATTGCGGCCGCCTCCGCGATCCTCGCCATCTCGCAGCCGGTTCGGCGCACGACGATGGGCGGCGGCTGGGTGATCGGCAGCGTCGTCGTGATGTCGATCGTCGCCGTGCCGGCGATGGCAGCCGAGCACTCGCACAGCGGCACCCACGCGCACACCGGGGATGAGGCGATCGCCCACGGCGAACCGGGTCACGTCGACGACGGCCATGCGCACGCTGCTGGCGAGGGTGAGTCGGCCGCGGCGGGCGCGTCTGATGCGACCGGCTCAGGCGAACATCAGCACGCGTTGCCCGCCCACCTCGATCACGAGCCAACCGCTGAGCAGATGCAGGAAGCTGCGGCGCTGATCGCCGACACGAAGGCGGCCACCGCGCAGTACAGCGACGTCGCAGCGGCGCAACAAGCAGGCTTCAGGTCCATCGGCGACGGCTTCACCGGCGTCGAGCACTGGATCAACCCGCAGTTCATGGCCGACTCGGCGATCCTCGATCCCGAGCAACCGGAGTCGATCGTCTACAGGGTCAACCCCGATCGCACCAAAGAGCTCATCACGGTGATGTACATCCTCCCGCGCGGTTGGACGATGGAGGACGTTCCCGACATCGCCGGCAACCTCACGGTCTGGCACGACCACGACAACCTTTGCTTCGATCCGGAGACGTCCCGGCTGAGCGGTGTGTTCGTCGACGGCAAATGTCGACCCGCGGGTGTGCATGTGCAGACCGCGCCGATGCTGCACGTCTGGGTCTCGCCGAACCCGTGTGGGCCCTTTGCCGGCACGGACTCCCAGCAGATGACCGGCTCCTGCGTCGCCGACAGCGGCCTGTAGATCGCAGCTCCGGACAGGGGCCGGGCGCACCGCGTCCGGATGTTCGCCCTGAACGGGTAACACTGGGCGCGGCATGGACCCCTCGCCGGCCTTCGTCCTCGACGGCCTCACCAAGACATTCGACGGAGGCGTGACCGCGCTCGACGAGCTCACCGTGACCGTGCCATCCGGATCCGTGGGCCTCGTCGGGGCCAACGGCTCGGGCAAGACGACGATGTTCCGGTTGATGCTCGGTCTCATCCGTCCCACGAAGGGACGCATCGAGGTGCGGGGCACCGACGTCACGAAGGATCCGATCCGCGTGCGATCCCGTCTCGGATTCATGCCCGAGCACGACTGCCTCCCGCCCGACCAGACCGCCGCGGACCTGGTGTCGACACTCGGCGAGATGAGCGGGCTGCCGCCGCGAGCAGCGAGGCAACGCGCATCGGACGTGCTCGACCTCGTCGGACTCGACGAAGCACGATTCCGGGCCATCAGCGGTTTCTCCACCGGCATGCGCCAGCGGACCAAGCTGGCCCAAGCGCTCGTCGCCGACCCTGAGCTCGTGCTGCTCGACGAGCCCACCGCCGGTCTCGACCCCATGGGACGCGAGGAGATGCTCGATCTCGTGCGACGCCTCGACGAGTTCGGGATCTCGGTCGTGCTCGCGACGCACCTGCTCGACGATGTGCAGTCGGTGTGCGACTACGTCGTGATGATCGACGCCGGCAAGCTCGTGCTGTCGGGCCCCACGGGCCAGCTCCTCGAGCGGGCCGGAACCGTTCGCCTCGACGTCGGCGGCCTGAACGAAGACATCGTCGCCGAGCTGGCGCGCCGCAACTTCGTCGCGACTGCTCTCGAGGACGGCAGCCTCGAGATCGCGGCCGACGGGCGCGACAGCGACGAGGTCCTCGATGTCGTCCGCGACACGGTCGCCGACCTCCACCTCCCGCTCCACGCGCTGTCGACGCGGCATGCCTCCCTCGACGAGGTCTTCCTGCGCACGGCGGGCGAGCGATGAGCAGCGCTTCCGGCGCGCTCGGCGCGGTCTACGACCGTGGCTATCGCCCATACGAAGGCGAGCGCGGCGGCCGGCGCGAGGCGACGCTTGCGCTCTACCGGGGGTCGATCCGCCGCGCGCTCGGCATCCGTCGCTCGTGGCGCCAGAAGGTCTTCCCTTGGGTGCTGCTCGCGATCGTCACGATTCCGGCGGTCATCAACGTCGGCATCGGCTACGTCACCCGCAACAACCCACCGATCGACTTCGAGTTCATCACCTATCGGGAGTACGTCGGCGTGTCGTCTGCGCTGCTGCTGTTCGTCGCGTTGACTGCACCCGACGTCGTCTGCCCCGACAAGCGTCATCGCATGCTGCCGCTGATCTTCGCCCGGCCGCTGGTGGGGCAGGACTACGTGCTCGCCAAGGTCGGCGCGATCACCACGATCGTCTTTGGATTCAGCTTCCTTCCCCACGTGCTGCTGTTCGTCGGGCAGATGCTCGTGGACCGCGACGGTGCCCTCGACTACTTCTCCGAAAACCTCGACGTGCTCTGGAAGGTCCCGCTGTCGGTGCTCGTGCTCTCGATCTACTACGGCGCGGTCGGTGTCGCGATCTCCTCACTCACGAGCCGCCGCATCGTCGCTGGCGTCGCGATCCTCGGCCTCGCGCTCGTTCCCTCGGCGATCACCGGCGTGCTGCTGAACAACAACAACGACGGCACGGGTGCGGTCGCGGTGCTCAACCTGCTCGCGCTGCCCCTGTACCTGCGAGACCTGATCTTCCTCGGCCACGTGGACAGCGACAGTCCGCTCGAGGGCGTGAACTTCGGCGGTGCCCTCGCCGTCGCCACCTACCTCGTCGTGCTGGTTTCGGCCTTTGCCATCTTGCTGATCCGATACCGCCAACCCGACGCATGAACAGCGACACGACGAACGCCAGCGATCCCGCCTTCGCTCCCGACGCGACCGTCGTTGTCGACGACGTCTCCGTGTGGTTCGGGCCGAAGGTGGCGCTCTCCGAGCTCAGCTGCTCGTTCGGACCGGGCGTCACCGGGCTCCTCGGACCGAACGGCGCCGGCAAGACGACGCTGATGCGGGGGATCACCGGGCTGCTCGGACCGAACACGGGCGCGATCCGTGTGCTCGGCGAGGATCCGCGTGAAAAGCGCGAGGTGCAGCGATCGCTCGCGCTCGTGCCCGAGGACGAGGCCGTCCCTCCGGTGCTCACGGCTCGACAGCTCGTGCGCTACATCGCGCAGCTGCACGGTGTGGACGACCCGGACGCGGTCGATCGGAGCCTCGACACGGTCGGCCTGCTGGACGTGGCGCATCGGCGAGTCGGCGGCTTCAGCAAAGGCATGCGCCAGCGCACGAAGATCGCCGCCGCGCTCGTAAAGGATCCGAAGGTGCTCGTGCTCGACGAGCCGCTCAACGGTGCCGACCCCGTCCAGCGGGCCCACCTCATCACGCTGTTTCGATCCCTCGGCGCGGAGGGGCGCACCGTGATCGTCAGCTCACACGTGCTGCACGAGGTCGAACGGCTCGCGGGCCGGCAGATCGTGCTCGTGCGAGGCCGGCTCGCGGCGGCCGGCGATCACCGCGCCATCCGCGACGCGATGGCAGATCGACCCCGTCGGGTGCTCGTGCGCACCACCACCCCACGACCCCTCGCGGCAGCGCTGCTCGAGCTCGACGCCGTGAGCAGCGTGTCGGTCGACGGCAGCAGTCTCGTCGTCTCGTCCAACCGCGCGCGTGACGTCGCCGTCGCGCTCCCGGCACTGGCACGCGACATCCGAGCTCGCATCGAGGAAGTCCGACCGCTCGACGACTCGCTCGAGAGCATGTTCCGCGAGCTCGTGCGATGAGTGCACCCACGGCCGTCCTCGGCTACACCCTTCGGGCCTGCGTGCCCCCGAAGCGGTGGTGGACGCTCGCCCTGCCGTGCGTCGGCGCGGTGCTGCTCGGTTTGCTCGCGCTCACGAGCGACGATCCCCCCGACGAGGCGTTCGCGACCGTCGCGGATGTCGGACTGTTCTCACTGCTCATCCCCATCGGATGCCTCATCATCGGCGATGCCGTGATGGGCGCCGAGATGCGGTCGGGCACGTTCCACTTCACCTGGCTCTCGCCAGTGTCAGTCCGCACGATCGTGCTCGCTCGCTGGCTCGGCGGATGGTTGATCGCGCTCGTGACGCTCGTTCCCGCCGTCGCGCTTTCGGCACTCGTCGCCGACAGCCCCGACAGCGTGGGGCCGATCGCGCTCGCGACCGCCGCCGGATCGGCCGCGTACGTCGCGCTGTTCGTCTTCGTCGGATGCGCGACGAAGCGGGCGGCGGTCTGGTCGCTCGCGATCGTGTTCTTCGTCGAACGGCTGCTCGGATCGGCGCTCTCGGGCATCGCCCAGCTGTCACCGATGTGGGAGGGGCGCGCGGTCTACGCGGGGCTCGGCCCCGACGCCGGCGACCTCGTGCGCGAGGGCATCCCGCAGGGCTGGGCCGCGGTCGTGCGGCTCGCGATCTTGACCGTCGTGGCGCTTGCCCTCGCAACCTGGCGCCTGCGCCATCTGCGGCTCACCGGGGCATCCGACTGACGAGGGTCACATTCACATACCGTTGACATTCGGATACCACTGGTATTTGATATCCAGGTGCGTACCGTCTGAGTCGAGCCGAACAGGTCGAACGCAACCGGGAGCTCCTGCTCGAGGCCGCGCTCACGGTCTTCCTCAAGCAGGGCTACGGCGGGGCGACGATCGACGCGATCGCCGAGGAGGCGGGGTTCTCGAAGGGCGTGGTGTACAGCCAGTTCGAAGGCAAGGCCGACCTCTTCCTCGCCTTGCTCGAACGCCGAATCGACCACCGGGCCGAGGAGAACGAGCGGATCGCCGGAGATCTCGCCGGCGCCGACGCGGTCAGGGCGTTGCTTCGAAACGTCGACCGGACCCGGCAGGAACAGGAGGGGTGGGCACGGGTGCTCCTGGAGTTCCGCGTGCACGCCGGCGCGCGATCCCGAGCTGAATCGCCGCTACGCAGCCGCCCACGCCGTGACGCTCGAGCGGATCGCGACGTTGCTCCAAGCGATCCACGATCGGGCTGGCCTCGTGCCGGTCGCGTCCACGTTGTCGATGGCCGAGATGATCATCGCGTTCGGCTCGGGCCGCACGCTCGAGCGCATTGCCAATCCCCACGCGCTCGATGGAGACGGCCACGAAATGATCGTGCGCGCCTTCGGGCTCGCGGAGCCGGAGGCGGCAGCGGCCGGCCGTGCACGGAGGAAAGAGGGACGATGACCACCGTCACCACCACGTTCACGACTTCGCGTCGCTGCGCGACGAACTGCAGCGCGAAGTGCACCGCGCGCACGCCTGATCACATCGAGCGCCTCTCGCTCTCCGCGAACAGATCCTTCTAGCGCCAGCGCGACGGGCTTCGCGCCCTCCTCGGCCACGCCGTCACACATTCGCCATTCCATGCCAGTCGTCTGCGCGGCATCGATCCGATCACGCGTCGAGCTGTCCGAACTCGCCGAGCTGCCGGTGATGTCCAAGTCCGAGATGATGCGCGACTTCGACGACGTGGTCACCGACCGTCGCCTCAACCGCGACCTCGTCGATGACGCGCTCGCCCGCACTCACGATGAGCCTCAACCACTCTTCGGCGAGTACGTCTGCATGGCGTCGGGCGGTAGCTCAGGCGAACGGGGCCGCTTCGTCTTCGATCGCCACGCTCTCGTCGAGTTCGTCTGCTCGATTCAGCGTCCGATGAGGCGCCGGCTCGCGGCGAATGGGAGGACCACCACCCGGAGGGCTCGACATCGCGATGCTCGGCCGCCGCGTCTGCAGTGCACGCGACCGGCGTCGCGCCCGCCATCACGGCGGGCGACGCGCGTGCGTTACATCAGCGTGCCGGTGACGCTTCCGCTGGAGGAGCTCGTCGCCCGACTGAACGCCCTTCAGCCGCCGATGATCGCTCGGCTACCCGACGATGCTCGCCCGGCTGGCGGTGGAGCAGCAAGCAGGTCGCCTGCGCATCGCCCCTGTCTCGATCGTCACGACGAGCGAGAACCTGCTGCCCGAGCATCGCGCGGCGATCTCGGCGGGGTTCGGAGTGCCGATCGTCAACACGTTCGGATCCACTGAAGGGCTGGTCGGCGTGAGCGCCCCGGACGCCGAGGAGCTCGTGTTCAACTCAGACCTCTGCATCGTCGAGCTCGTCGACGAACACAACGAGCCCGTCCCGCCCGGTACGCCGTCGGCGAAGGTGCTGCTCACCAACCTCTCCAACCGTGTCCAACCTCTCATTCGGTACGAGCTCACCGACCGGTTCGTCGAGCAACCGCCGGCGCCCGACCACGGACACCTGCGGGCGACGGTCGAGGGGCGGGCCGACGAGGTACTGCGATTCGGTGACGTCGACATCCACCCGCTCGTGATCCGGAGCGTGCTCGTGAAGACGCCCGAGGTGACCGAGTACCAGGTTCGTCAGACCGCGACCGGCATCGACGTCGCCATCGTCGTCGGGGGCAGCGTCGACACCGCCGATCTCGAAGGCAGGCTGCACGCGGCACTCGCGACACGCGGGCTTCACCGGTGCGCATGTCGCGGTCGACGTCGTGCCCCACCTCGCCCGCCACGGTGAGACCGGCAAGCTCCGCCGCTTCATCCCCGCGTGACGCTGTTCCACCGTTTGAGCGCCAGCGGTCCTATATGGACGTCTGGCGCTCAAGCGCTCACACCTTGGCAACCATCACCTCGGTGGACTTGACGATCACCAGGACCTCGTCGCCCGGCGCGAGGTCGAGGTCCTTCGCGGCGTCCTTCGTGATCGCGGCGGTGAGGGGCTGACCATCCCCGAGCGTCGCCTTGATCGTCGACATCACCTCACCGTGGTGCACGCCTGTGACCGTCGCGCGGACCTGGTTGCGAGCGCTGAGGCGCATCTCGGGTCGAGGGCTCTCCGCGCCCGCACGCGGATGCAGCAGCTGATCGAGGAACCGCCGCACCGCACGCGCGTTCTCGCGACGCCACACGTTCACGAAGTCATCGTCCCCATGGCTCGACGTCAACGCGTCGATCATCGGATCGAGCAGCGCCTGTTGGGCGAGGAGCAACGACTCGCTGTCGAGCCCGCGCCCGCTCGCGCAGGAGCAGCTTCACGAGCAGCTCGGTGCGCACGTCGCGGATGTGCTCGACGGGAGTGTCCAGCCACCTCGACGCCGCACGCCGTCCGACCGCTGTCGGGGCCAAGATCACCCGGTCTCGACCACGGCCGACTGCAGGGTCGCGCCGCATGACAAATCCCTTGTCGACGAGCCCGTCGATGGCTCGATAGGTCAGCGGACGCGAGAGCGTCCAGATGCGACCGACCTCGCCCTCGGGCGCGAGCACCGTGCCCACGGCCCATCCATGGGAAGCCCCCTGGACGACCAATGCGAGGCAGACGAACTCGGCGAACGACGACGGCGGGGAGGTGCGATGCGCGGGCGGCGCAGACGCCCGGTCGCCTCGGGTGGCCGTGCGGGGCATCGTCGCAGCGTAGTCATCAACTTCTGATGCAGAAACTAGAAAACTTCTGACTATTGTCGGCGCATGAAGCGACGGTCTTCTCTGCTCATTGCCCTGCTTGCGCTGTTCGGTCTGCTCGCTGCTGCCTGCGGTGACGACTCCGACGATTCCGACGCCGCGGCGACTACGGCCGCAGCCGCCGAGACCACGGCCGCGGCGTCGACGACGGCGGCCGGGCCGACGCTGGAGGGCGAGATCACCGTGTTCGCCGCCGCCTCCTTGACCGAGTCGTTCACCGAGGTCGGCGAGGCGTTCACCGCCGCGAACCCCGACGCCAAGGCGACGTTCAGCTTCGATGCCTCGTCCGCGCTCGCCACGTCAGATCATCGAAGGTGCGCCAGCCGACGTCTTCGCCTCGGCCGACGTGGCCAACATGACCAAGATCACCGACGAAAGCCTCAACGGCACCGAGCCGGTGATCTTCGCGACCAACCTGTTGTCGATCGTCGTGGCACCGGGAAATCCAACGGGCATCACCGGCGTCGAAGATCTCGCGAACCCAGACCTGAAGGTCGTGCTGTGCGCCGCCGAGGTGCCGTGCGGTCGCTACGCGGCCCAGATCCTCGAGACCGCCGGCGTGACCGTGACGCCCGTGAGCTTCGAGCAGAACGTGCGCGGCGTCCTCACGAAGGTGACGACCGGCGAGGCCGACGCGGGCATCGTGTACGTCACCGACGTGACCGCCGCCGGCGCCGATGCCGAGGGCGTCGAGATCCCCGCGGACATCAACGTGGTCGCCGAATACCCGATCGCCACGGTGGCCGCCTCCGGCAGCCAGGAAGTCGGGGAGGCCTTCATCGACTTCCTGCTCGGCCCCGAGGGTCAGGCAATCATGGCGAGCTACGGCTTCGGCGCACCGTGAGCACACCCGCCCCGACCCGGGCGACCCCGTCGCGTCGACGCCACGTGCCGCAGGAGTCTCTCCCCCTACCCGCGCTCGTCCTCGCGATCATCGCGATCGCGTTCTTCGCGCTGCCGTTCATCGGGTTGCTGTGGAAGGCGCCGTGGGGCGATGCCTGGTCGATCCTGACCTCCGACAGCGCCCTGACCGCGCTGCGGCTCTCGATCTACTGCTCGCTGTGGGCGACGGGCATCGCCCTCGTCCTCGGAGTCCCCCTCGCCTGGCTCCTGGCCCGGGGCGCGTTCCCGGGCCGGGGGCTGGTGCGAGCCCTGTGCACCCTGTCGATGGTGCTTCCACCTGTGGTGGCCGGTGTCGCGCTCTTCTACGCGCTCGGTCGCCGCGGGCTCGTCGGCCAGTACCTCGACGAGTGGTTCGGGATCACGCTGCCGTTCTCGACCGCCGGCGTGATCGTCGCCCAGACCTTCGTGGCCATGCCGTTTCTCGTTCTCACGGTCGAAGCCGCGTTCCGCCAGCGCGATCCACGGTTCGAGGAGGCCGCGCGCACACTCGGCGGAGGCCGTTGGTACATCTTCCGTCGCGTGACGCTCCCCGCGATCCGGCCCGGACTCGTCGCGGGGGCGGTGCTCGTGTGGGCACGTGCGCTCGGGGAGTTCGGCGCCACCATCACGTTCGCGGGCAACTTCCCCGGTCGCACCCAGACGATGCCGCTCGCCATCTACCTCACGAACGAGATCGAGCCCGATGAAGCGATCGTCCTCAGCCTCGTGCTGATCGCGGTGTCCTTCGCGGTGCTCGTCGGCCTGCGCGACCGCTTCCTCGGCGGTGGCGCCGCGCCCGCCGCATGAGCCTCGACGCGCACGTCGTCCGCGCGCTCGGCACGTTTTCGCTCGACGTCGAGCTCCACGCGCGCCAAGGCGAAGTGATGGCACTGCTCGGCCCGAACGGTGCCGGCAAGAGCACCCTGTTGCGCTGTCTCGCCGGATTGCTCGCCCTCGACGCCGGACAGATCACACTCGACGGTCAGTGCCTCGATGCACCCGACATCGATCGGTTCGTCTCTCCCGAGCAGCGCCCCGTCTCGATGGTCTTCCAGAGCTACCTCCTCTTTCCCAATCTCACCGCGCTCGGAGAACGTCGCGTTCGGGCTACGAGCGCGCGGCGTCGCGAAAGCACAGGCCCGCTCGGCCGCCGCGGCCTGGCTCGAGCGTGTGGGTCTCACTGACCACGCGCACCACCGCCCCGGCACGCTGTCCGGCGGTCAAGCACAGCGCGTCGCGCTGGCTCGCGCGCTGGCGACCGAGCCTCGCTTGCTGCTGCTCGACGAGCCGCTCGCCGCCCTCGACGCCGGCGCCCGTACCGACGTGCGGCGGGACCTGCGGAAGCACCTCGCCACGTTCGACGGCGTACGCCTGCTCGTGACCCATGACCCCGTCGACGCCTACGCGCTCGCCGACCGGGTGATCATCCTGGAAGGCGGCACGGTCGCGCAGTCCGGCACGCTGGCCGACGTGACCGCGCGGCCCCGGTCGCGGTACATCGCCGATCTGATCGGCGTGAACCTCGTCTCCGGTGTGGGCGGCGACGGCATGCTCACGACGGCCGCGGGCGGGCGGGTCGTCCCCGCCGATCCGGTCGAGGGGCCCGCGTTCGCGGTGATCCAACCCCACTCGGTGGCGCTGTACCCGTCGCCGCCCGCCGGGAGCCCGCGCAACGTGTGGCCGGTGACGGTCGTGGAGATCGACCGTCACGCCGATCGCGTCAGGGTGCGGGTCGATGGCGAGGTCCCGCTCGTCGCGGAGATCACGCCGTCGGCGCTCGAGGCGCTCGCGCTGCGACCGGGCGACGAGATCTGGGCATCGGTCAAGGCGACCGAGATCACGACGTACGCCGTCTGACCGAGCAGACTGCGTCGCCATGGGGCGGCCACGGGAAACGCGACCCGGGAGCGTGCCGCGATGGTGAGGCGCAGCTGGCGCCACGTCGCGTTGGGCATCGCGCTCCTCGCGCTGATCGTCTTGATCGGGACGATCGGCTACATGCTGCTCGGCTTCGGGTCGCTCGACGCCACCTACCAAACGGTCACCACGATCACCACGGTGGGATTCCGGGAGGTCGAGCCGCTGAGCTCGACCGGCAAGGTGTTCACGATCGTGCTCATCCTGGCGGGCGTGGGCACCGCGCTCTACACGCTCACGGTTGGGCTCGAGCTGCTGGTCGAAGGCCACTTCGGCCTCGCGATGGAGAGGCGTCGGATGGACAAGCAGATCGCATCGTTCCGCGGGCACGTGATCGTCTGCGGATGGGGGCGGGTGGGCAAGGCGATCGCTCGGGAGCTCGCGGTCGCCCACAAGCCGGTGGTGATCATCGACAGCGATCCCACTCGGCTGGCTTCCGTCCGCGGTTGTCCGTACATCGAGGGAGATGCGTCTGACGACGACGTGCTCCGCGAGGCGGGAATCGAGAGAGCGTCGGCGCTCGTCGCCGCCGTAGCAACCGATGCCGGCAACCTCGTGATCACGCTGTCGGGCCGCGCGCTCCAGCCCGAGCTCTTCATCGTGGCCCGCGCCCGAGAGGAGTCGAGCGCGGCGAAGCTCGAGCGCGGCGGGCGCGAACCGTGTCGTCAATCCGCAGGAGATCGGAGGCGCGCGCATGGCGGCGTTCCTCGTGCAACCGCACGTGACCGAGTTCCTCGACGTGGTGATGCGCGACCGTGAGATGGAGCTGCGGCTCGAGGAGCTCGAGATCGCCGCGGACTCCCCTCTCGCCAACATCACGGTCGGCGAGGCCCACGTGCGTGACCAGACCGGTGCGCTGATCCTCGCGATCCGCGATCCCGACGGCGAGTTCATCACGAGCCCCGGAGCCAGCACGACGATGGAGCCGGGCCACGTGCTGATCGCGATCGGCACGTCCAGCCAGCTCGCAGCGCTGGAAGCCGCGGCGTGCCGCCCCGGGGCGACGGCGTGACCGCGGCCGAGATCGTCGGCCAGATGACCGACGACGAGAAGCTCTGGTGTCTCGACGGTGATGCCCCGTGCTGGGCCGGCCTCACCTACCTCGGCACCGGTGGCTACCACCGAAGCCCGTTCTACGCGGCTCGCGTGGAACGACTGGGGCTCCCCGGCTTCGCGTTCTCCGACGGACCGCGAGGCGTGGTCGTCGACCGGGCGACGTGCTTCCCCGTGAGCATGGCCCGCGGCGCGACCTGGGACCTCGACCTCGAAGAGCGGATCGGCGAGGCGATCGGACGGGAGCTGCGGGCGATCGGCGCCACCCTCTACGGCGGCGTGTGCGTCAACGTCCTGCGCCACCCGGCCTGGGGCAGGGCACAGGAGACCTACGGCGAGGACCCCCATCACGTGGGTGAGATGGGTGCAGCGCTCACCCGGGGCGTGCAGCGCCACGCGCATGGCGACCGTGAAGCACTTCGCCTGCAACTCGATGGAGAACGCTCGCTTCCGCGTCGACATCAGCGTCGACGAGGTCGCGCTGCACGAGGTGTACCTGCCTCACTTCAAGCGCATCATCGACGAGGGCGTTGCGGTCGTGATGAGCGGGTACAACAGCGTGAACGGCGAGTGCTGTGGCGACAACCGCGTGCTGCTGACCGACATCCTCCGTGACGAATGGGGCTTCGAGGGATTCGTGATCAGCGACTGGATCTTCGGGATGCGCGATGCCGCGCAGTCAGTGAAGGCCGGACTCGACGTCGAGATGCCGTACCGAATGGTGCGCGCGACACATCTACGCGACGCCCTGTCCCGCGAAGAGGTGACGTGGGAAGAGGTCGACCGAAGCGTCGAGCGGATCGTGTCGACGCTCTTGCGGTTCGACTCCGTGCTGAGCGCGCCCGCTCCGACCTACGACGTTCTCGCGTGTGAGGAGCATCGGGCGATCGCACGCGAAGCGGCCGCGAAGTCGGTCGTCCTGCTGCGCAACGAGCCCGTCGGCGGACACCCCGTGCTCCCGCTCGATGCATCCGCATTGCGACGGATCGCCGTCATAGGCGAGCTCGCCGAGATCGTGAACCTCGGCGACGGCGGGTCGAGCGACGTCTGGGCACCGGAAGTGCGTGACGATCCTCGACGGCTTGCGCGCCGCGCTGCCAGACGCCGACGTCGTGCACGACGAGGGGTCAGATCCGGTCGTCGCCGGCAGGGTCGCGGCGGGAGCCGATGTCGCAGTCGTGGTCGTGGGGTACACGTACGTGGACGAGGGTGAGTACATCGGCGATGCCGGCACCGCCCATCTGCGTGGGCTCTTCCCCGCGGCCGACGATCCCGAGCTCGTCGAACGGTTCAAGGCTGAGATCGCGACCCGTCGGCCGGTCGAGACGCCGGCCGCACGTCCAGGAGCGGGGCGGCGGGTTCGCGCTCGGAGGCGATCGCTCCTCGTTGCGGCTGCACGACGCACACGTGGCGCTCATCCGCGCCGTCGCCGACGCGAACCCGCGGACCGTCGTCGCGGTCGTGGCGGGCAGCGCGGTCGTGATGTCGGAATGGGACGACACGGTCCCTGCGATCGTGCAGTCCTGGTACGCGGGGATGGAAGGCGGACACGGACTTGCCGACGTGTTGCTCGGTCGCGTCGATGCGATGGGCCGGCTTCCGTTCTCGGTGCCGGTCACGGAGGCGCACCTGCCGCCGTTCGATCGTGACGCTGACTCGTTCACCTACGACCGATGGCACGGGTGGTGGCACCTCGGCCAGGAGGGCAACGACCCCGCGTATCCGTTCGGCTTCGGGCTGAGCTACACGACGTTTGCCCTTGGCGACGCGTCCGTGATCGTCAACCCCGACGCGATCGCGGTCAATGCGGTGCTCCGCAACACCGGCGCGCGGGAGTGGCACTGACGTCGTTCAGGTCTACGCGCAGAGGGCTGGTTCGGATGGACCTCCTCGTCTGGTCGGCTTCGCTCGCTGCGAGGTCGGCGCCGGCGAGACGTGCGCAGTCGAGATCTCGATCCCCCTCGACCGACTCGCTGAACGCGACGTCGATGCGTCACGCGATGGTCGTCCGTCCCGGTCGTTACGAGTTCCGCGTGGCTCGCGATGCGACCGACCCCGGCATTCAGCTCCCGGTTGATGTCACGGTCGAGATCACGCGATCTGCTTGACCGCCGGCATCACGTCTGACGCAAAGAGGCGCAGGTTTCGCTCGGCTTCGGCCGGGGCCATGTCTCCGTATGAGCACACCGCCATGAAGGTGTCGTTCCCGACCATGCCCTGGATGTCCCGGATCTTGTCGATGCACTGCTGCGGAGTGCCGATGACGTGCAGATCGGTGAACGCCTTGATCGCCGGTGCGCTGCCGTACTTGTCGAGGAAGCCCGAGAGCTTGCCGTAGAACTCGTAGCCCTTGGTGTCTGCGAGGTGGTCGCTCTTGAACTCGTAATGGGTGATCACCGTGTCGTAGTAGCGCCCGACGTACTCCTCGCCGAGGTCGCGGGCCCGTCCCTCGTCGGGGTCGCAGAAGACCCAGCCCGCACACGCGGGTGGCGGCGCCTCGCCGCCCGTCGCGTCGCGGAACAGGGTGCGGTACTCCTCGAGCTCTTGCATGACCTGGTCCCAGGGCTTCTGCGGCACGATCATGATCCCGACACCGAGGTCGGCCATGATCCGCACCGATTCGGGGCTCACGGCCGACGCGTACGTGCGGTCCTTGAACGACTTGAACGGCGCCGGCCGCAGGTCGCGTGGGCTCTGCTGGTAGTAGGTCCCCGCGAAGTCGACGTGACCCTTTTCGAGGCCCTGCAGCACGAGCTGCGCACTCTCGATGAACCGGGCGCGCGACTCCTCCATGTTGACGCCGAAGCCACCGAACTCGACGCGGCCGAGACCGCGTCCGATTCCGAGGATCACTCTCCCGCCGGACAGGTTGTCGAGCATCGCCACGCCCTCGGCGACGCGCACGGGGTCGTGCCAAGGCAACACGACGACCATCGTCCCGAGCTGCAGCCGCTCGGTGCATCCCGCCATGTAGGTGAGAAACTGCAGCGGGTCGGGGACCATCGTGTAGCTCGTGAAGTGATGCTCGACCGTCCAGATCGAGTCGAAGCCGAGGGGCTCGGCCATGCGGGCGAGGCGCACCTCGTCGGCATAGACCTCGTGGTCAGAGCGAGTCTCCGACCCCTGGAAGATCATCGAGAGTCCGACCTGCATGAGCGCCTCCCCGATCGGTGTGCACTCGAACGCTAGTGAAGCTGCTCTCCCCTACGCTCCGCCGCGATGAGACGCCTGTTGCTCCTTCTCGCCGCAGCGACGCCCGACGGTGTGGAGGCCTCGATCGCGAGGAGCGCTGCCGACTTGAACCGTGCCGCCCTCGACGCCGGAGCAAGGCTGCGCACCGCGATCCAGATCGAGAACGATCCCATGGCCGCCGCCGCCGGTGACCGCACCGTGGTCCCGCTCCACGGCTTGGTCGAAGTCACGACTGCAGAAGGCACTGACGCGCTCGTGGGCTTCGCCAGCACGGCGGCGAAGTCGCTCGGCGATGCGGTGGACTGGAGTGCCTCAGCGGCGATCGTGGGCAAAGTGCACGAAGTGCTCCCCACGCCACCTGGCGACCTCCTGCTCGTCCTCGCCGCGCACCGCCTCCCCTCGCTCGACCCGGCCGCCTTCGGCGACTACTGGTTGCACCGCCACGCGACACTCGCGCTGTCACTGCTCGACGAGGGAGAAAAGGAGCGGATGGGATACCAGCAGGTGCACGCGGAGGCGGATCTCTCGCAGCTGGCAGCGCGGGCTGCAGGAGCCGCGATCTCGGACTACGACGGCATCCTCGAAGTCGGGCTCGCGGCGATCGAGCACCTGCCCCACGCCACCAATCCCGCGTTCGCGCAGGCGATCGCCGACGACGAGCAGCACTTCACCGATCCGTCGGCCGCAATGTGCGGCGCGTTCTCCGCGCGACCTGACCCGTGACCTGACGCGAGTCGCGGTCCCCTGCGCGGAACGGCCGTTCAGCCGCTCCAGTTCGAGTAGTCGTTCGTGCGCCAGCGATCGGGCGTGATGCGAACGAGCACGTTGCCGCGGTCATTGGTCTGTTCGACGTACCTCGTCGCCAGCTCGTCGCCGAGGTAACGCGCCGCCACCTTGAACCGCAGGTCACGATCCGCCTTGTCGAAGGTCGCGTTCCCCTCGACGGTGACGAACCGATACGGCAGGCCCTCCTGCTGCGCGCACAGCGACGCGCGCCCCGCGGCTTTCACAAGCGCGGCCTTTTGGCTCGACTCGCCCACGACGACCTGCACGTCACCCCCTGGCTCGTACAAGTACCAAACCGGTGACGCGAGAGGCGCGTCGCCCTCCCGGTTGACGCAGAACACCCCGACGTGGACGTCGGCGAGGAACGCCTCGCGTGTGGCCTTGGACATCGTGAGCTCGCTCATGCCTCCAGCCTCCCACTGTCGTCGCCATCGCAGGCGGGCCGAGGACCCGGTCGATCATCTCGTCGAGCGGCGGGGCTTCACGCACGTCCTTGTAGCCGTCGAGGCGCTCGTAAACCTCTGCGGCGGCTCGGAATGCTCCGCCCGGCACACCAGCCGCGTCGAGTGATGCGGCGATCTCCTCCATCTCGGCGACCCAGCGCCACGCCTTGCCGGCCGTCGCGGGACGCGTTTCGACCACTCCAGCGCGGCCGGCTGCGAGCGCTGCCACTCGTCGATGAGCGCGTCCTCGACGCCCTCAGCACGCGCCATCGCCCGGATCGCTATGACGAGCGCGTTCGTGCCTTTGGTCCATGCGGCGTAGGCCATCTTGATCGCCGACGCCGCGGCCGGTTCCGGACCCAACCACGTCACTCGGATCTCACGGGTCGCGAGCAGGTCGACGATCTCGTCACCGCTGGCGCCCGAGAGGTACACAGCGGTCGGACGTCGGGGCGTGGGCGGGCCGCCGATGATGCCCCCGTCGACATATCGCATTCCCGCCGCGCTCGACCGTGGACGCGATCGCCCGCGCGCGTTCCGGTGAGATCGCGTTTGCATCGACGAAGACCGGCGCGACGCCCGCCGCCTTCGCCGCGACGGCGACCTCATGAGCCACCGATGACGCCGCACCCGGCGGCACCACCGAGAGCACGACGTCGCTCGCGTGCAGCAGCTCGATCAGGTCCTCCACGGGCTCGATGTGGGCCGCGGTCGCTCGTCGTCGTGAGTCCTCGCTGCGTCCCTCGAACACCGATACGACCCGCCGGCCCGCATGCACCAACGTCCGGCCGATCTCGGCCCCCATCGCTCCCGCGCCGATCAACCCGATGGTCACGTCACTCACACCACGCAGCCTCCCACCTCGTCCCCTCCGAACCCGCTCCGGGAAGGTCAGCTCCGGGAGGGTCAGTCGGCGAAGACGTCGCGGCTGAGCTGGATGAAGAACGTGTGGTCGTGGCCCTTGTTCGGATCCTCGGCGTTGTAGTGCGTGCGTTCGCTTGCCGTCGGGCACGTCCTCCTCGGAGTAGATCGCTCCGACCGGACACACGTCGGGCTGGTAGCACGCCGTGCAGGACGTGCACTCCTCGGTGTTCACGTAGAGGATGCTGTCGCCGAAGACGGCGATCGATTCCGGGCGCGGGGTGTGCGTGGTCTCGATCTCGCCGCTCCCCGCCTCGTCCTCGGAGAACAGCTGGTTCTTCGCCGGGTCGAACTCGTAGATGCACTGGACCGGGCACACGTCGACACAAGCCCGGTCCTTCACGTCGATGCATGCCTCGGTGATGATCGCTACGCCGGCCACGTTGCGAACCGTACCCACTCGCCGCCTCCGTCAAGCCGCCTACATTGCGGCGATGCCGAACACGACCTCCCACACCCTGCGGGGCCAGGCTGCGATCGTCGGCGTCGCCGATCTCGCTTCGCCCACAGGTGAGCTGGACCTGCACGGTCGTGCCCTCGAGGTCGCGATGATCACGGCTGCACTCGATGACGCCGGACTGACACTGTCGGACGTCGATGGCGTCTGTCACGCCCACTCGTCGATGGCGTTCGCCGAGTTCCTCCGGATCACGCCGCGGTGGACCGACTCGACAATGACCGGGGGATCGTCCTACGAGGTCTATGCCGAGCATGCCGCGGCGGCGATCAACGCCGGGCTCTGCGAGGTCGTGCTGTGCGTCTACGCGAGCACCCCGCGATCCGATCGAAAGCACCGACGCGGGGGCGGCGGGGGTGGTCGGCGGGGAGGTCCGGGCGGCGACATGGCCGTCGAGTTCGAGGCGCCGTACGGGCTCCGGGCCCCGATCGCTCCCTATGCGCTCGCGGCGAGCCGCCACATGCACGAGTACGGCACCACTCCGGAGCAGCTCGCGGCGATTGCCGTGCAGACGAGGCGCTGGGCGGCGATGAACCCGCAGGCCCGATACCGCGAGCCGATCACCGTCGACGACGTGCTCGCCTCGCCGTACCAGGTCGCACCCCTGCACACCCTCGACTGCTGCCTCGTCACTGACGGCGCCGGCGCCTTCGTGATGACGACGGCGGAGCGCGCTCGCGACCTCCGCAGGCCGCCCGTGTACGTGCTCGGGGCAGGAACGGCGCACGATCATTCGGCGTCGATCGCCGAGATGCCGGATCTCGCGACGACACCCGGCGCGATCAGCGGACCGAATGCGTTTCGCATGGCCGGCATCGCGCCTGCCGACGTCGACGTGTTCGAGGGCTACGACAGCTTCACGATCACCGCGCTGCTGCACCTCGAGGACCTCGGGTTCTGCAAGAAGGGCGAAGGTGGTGCCTTCGTCGAGGAGGGCCACACGGGACCGGGTGGCTCGCTTCCCATGAACACCAACGGCGGCGGCCTCTCCTACACCCACCCCGGGATGTACGGCATGTTCCTGCTCACGGAGGCAACGAAGCAGCTCCGCGGCGAGTGCGGAGAGCGCCAGGTCGACGGCGCCGAGATCGCCGTCGCGCACGGCGCGGGATTCATCCTCTCGTGCATGTCCACGATCGTCCTCGGGACGGAGGCCACGCTGTGAAGGTCCGGCTGTGAACGATCGGCCGGCGCGCTTCGAGCCTCAACCCACGGAGGCGAGCACGCCCTACTGGGAGGGCACCCGCGCACAGCAGCTCGTGCTGCAGTGGTGCCTCGACTGTGAGCAACCCGTGCACTACCCGCGGGTCGTGTGCCCCCGATGCCTCGGCAACCGGTTCGAGTTCCGTCCCGCTTCGGGCCAAGCGACGGTGCACGCCGTCGTGGTGGAGCACCGTCCACCGTCACCGTTCGGCGACGACGCTCCCTACGCCGTCGCGCTCGTCGAGCTCGACGAAGGCGTGCGGATGGTCACGAACGTGATCGGGTGCGACCCACACGACGTCACGGTCGGCATGCCCGTGCGCGTCACGTGGGAGCCTCTCTCCGACGGACGGCACCTGCCGCTGTTCGAGCCCCGCGGCTGACGGCCTCTGGGTGCGTGGGATTGTGTCGGCTTGACCGAGGTCCCGCATCGCACGTCGCCTCGGGCGCGGCGGATGGTCGGGCGCGACCGCGAGCTCGACGCGTTGCGCGGCGCAGTGAGCAACGGCGGAAGCGCGACGATCGTCGAGGGCCCCGCCGGCATCGGGAAGAGCCGCCTCGTCCGTGAGCTCGCAGCGTGGGCGCGGGCCCGGGGTGGCGTGGTGCTGGTCGGGCGGTGCAGCGCAACTTCGGCCGACACACCGTTGCGCCCGGTGCGCGAAGCGCTGCTGAGCGCGGCGCGTGCCGGCATCCGGCCCCCCGTGTCGATGCAGGCGTTCGTTCCCACCCTCGCCCGAGTCGTGCCCGAGTGGTCGACGGAATCGGGCGCGGGCGCGGATCCCTCGACCCTCGTCCTGGGCGAAGGGGTGCTTCGCCTCCTGCACACGCTTGGTCGGCCCGACGCTCCGACCGTGCTCGTCGTCGAGGACCTGCAGTGGGCCGATGCGGAGTCGCTCGCGGTCATCGAATATCTCGCGGACAACATCGGCGGAGTCAGCGGTCGCCATTGTCGCGACGCTGCGGACCGGTGTGGACACGGCCGGCAGTGCGCTCGGAAGCACCCTCGTCGCCCGCCGCTCCGCGGAGGCCGTCGTCCTGCATCCCCTCGACGCCGACGACATCACGACCATGGCGCGCGACATCGTCGGCGAAGCGCTGCCGCCCGGCGCGGCAGCGACGCTGCAAGCCCGAAGCGAGGGAGTGCCGTTCATCATCGAGGAGCTGCTCGCCGCCGCGGAGCCGACGGGCTGGGCTGCGATCGACGACGCGATCCCCGGCTCGATCACCGCGCCCATCGCGCTGCGCCTCGCGGCGCTTCCGCCCGAGGCGGTGCGCCTTCTCCAGCGCGCCGCGACGCTCGGACGTGACTTCGACTGGACCGTCGCCGCCCGCGCCGCCGGCGAGGAAGAGACCGCCGCCGCGGAGCTGCTGCGCACCTGTGTGCACGCCCAGCTCGTGGATGTCGACGGCTCCGGCTTTCCGGTTCCACCACGCCCTGACGCGAGATGCGGTCCTGCTCGCCGCTGGTCCGGCGGAGGTGAAGACCGCCGCCGCGGAGACGCTGGCCGCGCTCGAAGAGATCGATCCCGAACTCGAGGGCGAGCGATGTCACGCCGCGGCGACTCTGGCAATCCGCGGTGGGAATACCGGGCCGCGCCGCGGACCTCCTGCTCGTGGCGGCCACACGTGCGGTCGACCAGGGCGCGCTGGCGTCCGCTGAGGCACTGCTGCGCCGGGCTGAGCAGGTCGCGTCGAGCGAGCACCGCTTCGCGATCGATGCGCTACTCCTGCGCATCTCGGCGCTCGCCGGCCAGGTCGACCGGGCGTCCGGCCTCGGCGTGCGTCTGCTCGACAATGCAAGGTCACCGATCGAGAAGGCCGACGTCCACCTCGAGATCGCACGCGCCGCGTGCTCGACCGCCGGACACTGGCCGGTGGCCGAGGATCACGCCAGCGCGGTCGCGGCGCTCGTTCCCGACGACGAGTCGAGACAGGCTCGGGCCACCGCGATCTCCGCCCTCGCCGCGATGGGCCGAGACGACGGGGAGACTGCGCTCCCGATCGCCGAGCTCGCGCTCGCTGCAAGGCCGAGCGACCCTCCAGCCCGACGTGCAATGCGAAGCCCTCGAGGTGATCGGTCGAGCAACGAGAGTGCACGACACACATGCGGCCGAGGTCGCGTTCGAGGAGGCGCTGCGCGTCGCGACCGACGCCGGTCTGGCGCTGTGGCGTGTCCGCGCTCTGCAAGAGCTCGGGACGATCGACCTGTTCGAGAGTCTCGCGACGGAACGCCTCACGGACGCACGGCGAGCGGCGGACGAGGTCGGAGCGCTCGCGCTCGCCGCCGTGATCGATCTTCAACTCGCCGCCGTGCACGACGAGAGGGGCGAAGCCGAGCTCGCGCTCGTCGCCGCCCGCCGCTGCGAGGACGCCTCCCGAAGGTGGGGTCTTTCGACGTTGCCGATGAGCCTGACGCTCCAGGCGATGGCCCACGCGTGCCTCGGCGACGAGGTCGCGATGAACGCTGCGAGCGCAGCCGCGCTCGCCACCGGCGAGGACTCGATGAACGTCGAGATCGGCCTGTGGGGCAACGCCTATCCGATGTGGCACCTCGCGAAGGGTGATCTCAGCGCCGCCGCGAACCGCGTTCGATCGCGCCATCGATGCGCTGCGGCAGCTGCCCGGCGGTGCGTATCCGTGGCCGGGGCTCTGGGCGCTCGTTCGGACCGTGGCCGACGAGCGAGGGTCCGAGACCCGTCGCGACGTTCAGTCTCTCCCCGCCGACACTCCCGTCAGCCGAATGATGGCGCTGGCCGCGGACGCCGTGGCCGCCGGCCGGGAGGGCGAACCGGAACGCGCCGAGGTCCTGTTCGCCGAGGCGGATGCGTGGCTGGCCCGCATGGAAGGGGGGTTCCGGCGAGCGATCGTGCGTCTGCTTGCGGCGCCCGCCGCGGCCGAGGCCGGCTGGGGTGAGCCCGAGGCGTGGCTGCGAGCGTCGCTCGCGGTCTTTGAACGCAACGGGCTCCACGACTTCGCGGCCCGCTGCCGCGACGCGCTGCGCGACATGCACGCACCGGTCCCCCGGCGAAGCGGCGGCAACGTGGTGCCTCCGGAGCTCGCCGCGCTCGGCATCACGAGCCGGGAGGTCGACGTGCTGTCGCTCGTCGCAGGTGGCCTCTCGAACAAGGAAGTGGCCGAGCGGCTCGTCATCTCCGTCCGCACTGTCGACAAGCACGTCGAGCGCCTGCTGATGAAAGCGGCGTACGAACCGGGCCGGGCTGGTCGGTCTGGCGCGCCACGCCGGCTTACGTACGTAGTCGGTCTGGCCAAGTGTCGCAGCCGCTGCCGATTCGCCCGTAGGGCCTTTCACCTCACCATGGCCGTGTCCACACGATCCATGGGAGGAAGAGATGTACGACGCAATTGTCATTGGAAGCCGCTGCGCGGGTGCGCCGACCGCCATGCTCCTGGCCCGCAAGGGCCGACGGGTGCTCGTGCTCGACCGAGCAACCTTCCCGAGCGATGTGCTCTCGGGACACTCGATCCAGCCCGTGGGAGTCGCGAGGCTCGATCGATGGGGTCTGCTCGACCGTGTGCGCGCAACCGGCGCACCGTTCACGGCTGCGGTGAGGTTCGACTTCGGTCCCGTGGTGCTCGAGGGCACGCCGACCCCGGTCGGCGGCATCGACTCGATCGTGTGCATCCGCCGCACGATCCTCGACACGCTGCTGGCCGACGCCGCCGCCGAGGCCGGCGCCGAGCTGCGCACCGGTTTCACCGTCAAGCAGCTCGTCGTCGAAGACGGCCGAGTCGTGGGCATCCGTGGCAAGGACGCGTGCGGCACCTCTGTCGAGGAACGCGCCTCGGTCGTCATCGGTGCCGATGGCATCCACTCCTTCGTCGCCCGCTCGGTGAACGCCTCGACGTACCACGAACGGCCCGCGGCCACCGGCTGCGTCTACTCCTACTGGAGCGGCGTCGACATCCGGGCCACTGAGCTGTACGTCCGACCCCGACGGTTCGTGGTCGCGCTGCCGACGAACGACGGGCTCACCCTCGTCGCGCAGAACATCGCGCTCGACGACATGGCTTCGTACCGGCACGACCTTGACGCGTCGTGGGAGGCCGACCTCGCGACCATCCCCCATCTGGCGAACCGGCTGCGACGACGCGCAGAGAGTCGAACGCTTCCGGATGACGCCGGAGACCCGCGGGTTCTTCCGTGTGCCGGCCGGGCCGGGCTGGGCACTCGTCGGCGATGCCGGCTTTCACAAGGATCCGATCACCGCGCAGGGCATGAGCGATGCGTTCCGCGACGCCGAGCTGCTCGCGGATGCGATCGATACGGGTCTCGCCCACGACGACCTCGACGCCGCGCTCGTCGAGTACCAGCAGGCTCGCGACGAGGCGGCCCTTCCGATGTACGAGCACACCTGTCAGCTCGCGCACGTCGAGCAGCCGCCCCCGGCCGAGGTGCAGGCCCTGATCGCCGCCCTCGCCGGCAACCCGGCGCAGATCAGCCGGTTCCTCGGGATCATGGCCGGGTCAGTGCCGGTGTCGGAGTTCTTCTCGCCCGAGAGCGTGGGCGAGATCCTCGCCGCCGCGGCCTGATGAAATGCAACCATGTCGATCGAGGACCAGTACTCGTCCGGTCGTCTCGGCGCGTCGATTCTCGATGCGTTGCGCGCCGCCGGCCACGATCCCGACCACCTCGACCCCTCTGCGCTCGCGCCGTTCGAGGAGTTCCACTCGCTCGGACGGGTCGCGAGCGTGGCGCTCGCCGAGGCGGCGGCACTCGCCTCGACCGACGAGGTGCTCGACGTGGGGTGCGGCATCGGCGGCCCCGCACGCTTTCTCACCACGACCTATGGGTGCCGCGTCACTGGCATCGACCTCACACCCGAGTTCATCGACGTCGCGCGCGACCTCACCTCGCGGGTGGGGCTCGGCGACGTG
Source organism: uncultured Acidimicrobiales bacterium (assembly GCA_963747215.1). Lineage (GTDB taxonomy): Bacteria > Actinomycetota > Acidimicrobiia > Acidimicrobiales > DATKAS01 > DATKAS01. The sequence continues at coordinate 409,480 of CAVVET010000001.1, read as the reverse complement.
ATCGATCTTCGAGTCGGCGACGCCCTCGACCTGCCCTTCCCCGACGACAGGTTCGACGTGGTGTGGACACAGCACGTGTCGATGAACATCGCCGACAAGACGGGGCTGTATGCCGAGCTCGGGCGGGTGCTCAGACCCGACGGTCGGCTCGCGTTCTTCGATGTCGTCGCGGGGAATGAGTCGCCGCCACACTTCCCCGTTCCGTGGGCGGACGAGCCGGACCGCAGCTTCCTCGCGACACCCGACACGATCCGCGAGACACTCGAAGCCGGTGGATGGACGATCACGCACTGGGAAGACCTCACCCCCGCGGCACTCGAGTGGTTCACCACGGTCGCCAACGCGCCGCCGACTTCCAGCCCGCTCGGCCCCCACCTCTTGATACCCAACTTCGCGACGAAGATCGCCAACCTGCGCCGCAACCTCACGGAAGATCGCATCGGGCTGTTGCGATGTGTCGCGACGCGTCAGGCCTGAAGCGCTCGCAGGGCGGCGTTCGCGGCGCGCAGCCGGCGAGAGAGCGTCTCGGAGAGGTTGCGGTAGAGCGCCGACACGAGATCGGGTCGCTCGGCCTCGACCTCCTTCAGCGCAGACATCGAGAGCACGTGACAGACCGCATCGGTTTCGACGTCCACATTCGTCGACCGCAGCCCTCCGTCCACTGCGGCCATCTCACCGAAGCACCCGCCGGGACCGATCGTGGTGAGGCGCTCGGCTCTCCCTCCGACCTCCAAGCAGACGCTGACGCGTCCCGAGGCCAGGAAGTACAACGCGTCGGCGACGTCGCCCTCGGCGAAGATTCGGGCGCCGGCACCGAATCGCTCGGTTGTGGTTGCCGCGGTGATCAGCGCGATCTCGTCGGGGGCGAGACCGCGTAGGAGCTCTTGATCGGCGAGCATGGATGAGTCAGCCTCCGGCGGCACGCCGAGCAGCTCGAGGATCTCGTCCTCGCACCTTTCCAACGCGACGTCGAGCGAGCGATAGCTCGCGACGTCGGCGACGGTGAGCGTGTCGACCACTTGGCCCGCAATCACGACCGTGACCCGACCCTCGACACCTCGAATCGTCGCCGCGACCACGGGGACGGCACCTGGATCGACCGAGGTGACTCGCGAGAGGTCGAGTACGAGATGGGAAGCATCGGCGGACTCCGCAGCGAACGCACGGCTGAACGACTCCGACGAACCGAAGTGCAGGGGGCCCTGCAGCTCCATCACCTTCAACCGATGACCGCTCGCGTGGAGCGCGTCGGCGTGCGCCGCCGGTCGGCCTCGCTTCGACGACACCACCGACGCGTCGTAGACGCGTCGCACGACCGGCGCCGAGGGACGGCCGTCGAACACATGCAAGCGGTAACGGCGCGCGAGCTCCTCGCACGCCCGGATGCCCCGCACGCTGTTACCGCGCGCATCGAGCGGCGGTGAGTACGAGGCGATCGCGAGCACGCCCGGGAGCACTGCGACGACGCCACCCGACACGCCGCTCTTCGCCGGGAGACCGATGCGGTACAGCCACTCGCCTGCGTAGTCGTACATCCCGCACAGGCTCATCACGCTGAGCACGCGCGGCACGTGCTCGTGGTGGAGCGCGCGCTTTCCGGTACGCGGGTTGACTCCGTCGTTCGCCAAGGTCGCGCCCATCATCGCGAGGTCACACACATCGACGAGCACGGAGCACTGTCGGAAGTAGGACTCGACGGCGATGTCGACGTCGTCCATCAGCATTCCGAACGTCCGCATGAGATACGCGATCGCACGGTTTCGATCGCCCGTGAGGCGTTCGGCGTCGAACACGACCTCGTCGACCTCGAGGGTTCGTCCCGCGAAGTCGGTGAGACCACCGAGGAGGCGGGCGTCTCGCTCTGGCGCGGTCGCGCCGAGGAGGCTGGTCGTGACGATCGCGCCGGCGTTGACCATCGGATTGAACGGCCGGCCGCTCGCCTCGTCGACGGTGATGGAGTTGAACGCATCACCGGTGGGCTCGACGCCCACCCGGGAGAGAAGCGCGTCGACGCCGAGCTCGTCGAGCGCGAGACCGAACGCGAAGGGCTTGGAGACCGACTGGATCGTGAACGCCGCGTCCGTGTCGCCCGCCGCGTAGCAGTGACCATCGACCGTCACGATCGCCAGGCCGAACAGGGACGGATCAGCGTCGGCGAGGGGCGGGATGTAGGTCGCCAGCTCGCCATCAGCGATCTCGCGCAGGCTCTCGTAGAGATCCTGAAGCTCGAGTGTCAGCGCCAGCCCGCGTGACGCCGCTCCGTGATCGCCCACGTCTCCCCTTCCCGGGAAGACAAGATCAGGTGAGCGTCACCTTGGCATTGCTCGAACGTTTCGGCTGTGTGAAGTATCAGGCCGCCCGAACGAGGAGCAGCTGCATCTCGACGACCCCGTGGTCCTCGACCGAGACGACGACGGGCGCGCTGGGTGTCTGGACGCCGAAGTCGGAGAACACGATGTCAGTGGAGCCGACCACGACGATCGTGTCGCCGACGAGCTGAGCCTCCAGAGCAAACGTGACCGCGTTCGTGACCCCGTGGATCGTGAGATCGCCGACCGCCGAGACGCTCACGGCCGCGCCGGTCGTGGCCCCGAGAGAGACGGGCTCAGTGAGCACGAACGTGGCCGTCGGGAACTGGTCCGTGTCGAGCGCGCCCTGCACCCTGTCGTCGCGCCGCGACTCGTTCGTCGTGATGGTGCTCAGGTCGACGGTGAACTCGGCGGCGGTGAGCGTGTCGCCCTCGATCGTGATCGAGCCGGTGACATCGCCGGTGCGACCAACTGCCGTGGCCGAGCCGATCGACGCCAGCTCTTCCTGGATGCGAAAGCCTGCGAAAGTGCCCGTCGCGCTCTCGTAGTCGAACTCACCGGTCTCGGCGTCGACCGTCCAGGTTCCCTCGACGCCGTCAGTCGATGCGGTCTCGGCGGGGGTCGTGGACGCGGTGCCCTCGGTCGAAGCGGTGGTGTCCGAGGGGACTGTGTCGTCGACCGACTCGACGGCGGTCTCGAGGCTGACAGCGGCCGGCGCGTCGTCGCGGAGGAACCACCAGATGCCGGCGGCCCCGAGCCCGACGATCACGACGGTCGCGATGAGGAGGATCTTGACGATGCGGTTCATGGGAGTTGACGGTACGAACCCTGTGCAAAGGCTTGGGAAGCCCTCGCTGTGACTTTCCTGTGAGTCAGATGGTCAGCTGACGCCGGCACCCACGGGTTCGCGCTCGAGCTCCTCCTCGTCGGGTTCGTACTCGGCGTGACCCTCCACATCGATGTTCGGGAGGATGCGATCGAGCCAGCGGGGCAACCACCAGTTCTTGTCGCCGAGCAGCTCCATCGTGGCGGGCACGAGCACCATGCGGACGATGGTGGCGTCGAGGAAGATGGCGGTGGCCAGACCGACGCCCATGAGCTTGAGTGAGCGGTCACTTTCGAACAGGAAGCTGCCGAAGACCACAACCATGATCGCGGCCGCGGCGGTGATGACCTTTGCGGTGGCCGCGAGCCCGTCGGCAACCGATCGCCGGCTGTCACCGGTGCGATGCCATTCCTCACGGATCCGCGAGAGCAGGAAGACCTCGTAGTCCATCGACAGCCCGAAGACGATCGCGAACAGCATCATCGGCATCCACGGCTCGATCGGACCCGGTTGGATGTCGGTGAGCGCGCCCCCCCAGCCCCACTGGAACAGCATGACGACGACGCCGTAGGCCGCGCCGATGGACAGCAGGTTCATGATGACGGCCTTCAACGGCACGAGCAGCGACCGGAAGACGACCATCAGCAGCAGGAAGGACAGCACGAGCACGGCGCCGAAGAAGTACGGCATGCGGCTCGCCAGGTAGTTCGAGAAGTCGACGTTCACGGCCACGTTGCCCGTGACGGCGAGATCGACGCCGCTCGCCTCCTCGATGGGAGGCAGCACGTCGTCGCGCAGCCGGTTGACGAGGGCGGTGGTTGCCTCGTCCTGAGGACTGGTTGTGGGGACCACGGTCCAGACGACTGCGGTGGGGTTCGCAGGGTCGTTCGGCTGGCCGGGCGAGACGAAGACGACGCCCGGGTCGGCCGAGACCGCTTCGGTCACGCCCGCGGCGAGCTGCTCGACGTCAGTGCCTTCAGGCACCTCGGTGACGAGCAGGAGCGGGCCGTTGAAGCCGGGCCCGAAGCCCTCCACGAGCAGGTCGTAGGCCTTGCGTGTGGTGGTGTCGGCCTCGAAGTTGCTCTCGTCGGAGAATCCGAGGCGCAGGCTCAGCACGGGGATGGCGAGCAGGATCAGCACCAGGGCACTCGACGTCGCGGCCGCCCACGGGTGGCGCTGGATGACCCGGCTCCACCGGTACGCGGTGGTCTGGCGACGGGGCTTGGGCGGACGCTGCGGCACTTCCTTCTTCAGGAAGCTCACGAAGAACCCGGCGATCAGCACGACGATCGCGAGGACGAACGCGATGCTCAGCGCGGGAACCTTCAGGCCCACACCGACGAGGCCGACCGCGACCAAGCCGGCGGCGATGAGACCCCGCCACCGCGTCCTCTCGATCTTCTGGCCGGCGAAGCCGAGGAGCGCGGGCAGCAGTGTGAGCGAGGCCAGGACGGTCGCGGCGACAACGGCCGCCGCGCCGACCGACAGGCCTTGGACGAACTTGACGCCCATGAGCAACAGACCGAGGAGCGAGATGACGACGGTCGTGCCCGCGAACAGCACCGCGCGGCCGGCCGTGTCGAGGGCGACTCCGACCGAGTCGCGCACGGGGTGACCCATGTGGAGCTGCTCGCGGTAACGAGTGACGATCAACAGCGCGTAGTCGATGCCGACGCCGAGACCGATCATGATGCCGAGGAACGTCGTGAAGTCAGGGACGGCCAAGACGTTGCTCAGCAACGCAATGATCGCGGTGCCGATGCCGATGCCGAACAGGGCGATGCCAACGGGCAGGCCCATCGCGAGCACCGAGCCAAACGCGAGGATCAGGATGATGATGGCGAACGCGAGACCGAGCACTTCAGTCGAGGGCGGCTCGAACTCTCCGAAGATCTGACCTCCGAGCTCGATCTGCACACCGTCGATCTCAGGCGCGAGGTCCTCGATCTCGTTGCCGATCTCCGTGGCCCGCGTGAACGAGATGTTGTCGGGCAGCTCTACGTTGGCGAACGCGATGTTCCCTGCCTCGGGACCTTGCTGCGCGATCTGCGGAGGGAATCCCTGCTCATAGGGACTCTCGACGCGCACGACATCGGGGATCTGGGCGACCTCGGCGAAGTACGCCTCCATCGCGGTTTGGACCTCGGGATCTTCGACCCCCTGCTCGGCCCGGAACACGATCGTGCCGATCTGGCCGGCACCCTGGCCGCCGAACTCCGCCTCGAGGATGTCGAACCCCGCGTCGGGACTCGACGTTCGGCAGGTTGAACTCGTCGCGGCTCGCGGTGCCGACCGCTCCTGCGACCACTCCGAACAAGATCAGCGCCCCGACCCACAGGCCGAGAACCAGCTTTCTGCGGTCATGACACCACAGACCAAGTCGCGCGAACACAGCAAAGCCTCCCTTACCCCACGACGACCCTAGGCCGAGAGGCGGACACCTCCTGCCCTGAGAGGGGTGAGACCTGTGTCACTTCACGAAGAGTTCACCGGACTAGCCGACGCGCAATCCGGGTACGCAACCATCAGCGGCGATGGTGGTCATCGCCTGTGCATCTGGAGGACCTCATGCTGCTTTTCATCATCGCTGCCATCATCGCCATCGTCGGCGTCGTGCAGCTGTTCCAAGGCCAGATCCTGTTCGGGATCATCTTGCTTGTGGCTGCCTGCCTGGTCGGCCCCGGCGGATACAGCATCTTCCACAGCCGACGAGCCGTCTGACCCCTAACCCGACCCCTAACCCGAGGTGACGAATTCGACCAGCGCGTCGAGTGACGGCCGGTACCCATCGGTGGTGTCGACGTCGATCGATGGAACACCCAAGTCGACGCGCTGGAACGATTCGTAGAAGCGGGAAGCCGAACCATGAGTCTCGAGGAGCGCACGATCATCGTGCGCTCCTCTTGCGTCACCCCGCGACTCGAGACGCGCCCACGCCGTCTCGGGCGTCGTGTGGCATTGCACCACCTTGATCTCGGCGAGGGTCGGCGAGCGGGGCCAGACGCGGACTCCACACGTGGTCCTGGAATGCCGCCTCAGTCACCACCGTGACTCCTCGCTCGAGCAGCAGCCGCAAGACGTCGAAGAACACGCCGAGGGTGCGGACCTGGAGGGTCTCGCGTTCAGCCGGCGAGAGTGGTTGCGCTGTCACGACCATTCCCTCCTTGATCTCGTCGCGGCAGATCGCCGGGCACCCAATGGCGCCGGCGAGGCGGTGAGCGAGCGTCGTCTTGCCGGTACCGGCTGGCCCGCTGACGACCACGAGAGTGGGAAGCGTCACGGGCATAGCATCCCGCTTCATGGCATGGGACTTCAGCACTGACCCCGAATACCAAGCGAAGCTCGACTGGGCTGACGCGTTCGTCCGCGAGGAGGTCGAGCCGCTCGACCTCGTGTGGGGAGGCGACGCCTATACGCCGCCAAACGAAGAGCGGCGCAAGGTCATCGAGCCACTGAAGCAGCAGGTGCGCGACCACGATCTGTGGGCGTGCCATCTCGGCCCCGATCTCGGCGGTCAGGGCTACGGACAGCTGAAGCTCGGGCTGCTGAACGAGATCCTCGGTCGATCGGGGTGGGGACCGGTCATCTTCGGCTGCCAGGCTCCCGACACCGGCAACGCGGAGATCCTTGCTCACTACGGCACCGCTGAGCAGAAGGAGAAGTACCTACAGCCGCTGCTCAACGGCGAGCTGTTCTCGTGCTACTCGATGACCGAGCCACACGCAGGTGCGGATCCGACCGAGTTCACCACGACGGCCGTACGTGACGGCGACGAGTGGGTCATCAACGGTTGGAAGTTCTTCTCGTCGAACGCGAAGTCGGCCTCGTTCTTCATCGTGATGGCGTACACCGATCGCGATGCGGGGCCCTATAAAGGCATGTCGATGTTCGTCGTCCCGAAGGAGACTCCGGGCGTCGAGATCGTGCGCAACTTCGGGCTCATCGGTGAGCCCGCGGACGAGGGCTCTCACGCACTCATCCACTACGACGACGTACACATCCCAGCCGACAACCTGCTCGGAGAGGAAGGCGCGGCGTTCGCCGTCGCGCAGACCCGACTGGGCGGCGGCCGCATCCACCACGCGATGCGCACCGTGGGCAACGCACAACGGGCGCTCGACATGATGTGCGAGCGGGCGCTGAGCCGGCACACAAAGGGCACGCTGCTGGCCGAGAAGCAAGCGGTGCAGCACATGATCGCGGATTCGTACGCGCAGCTGATCCAGTTCCGCCTGCTCGTGCTCTACACCGCGTGGCAAATCGACCAGTACCACGACTACCTACGCGTCCGAAAGGACATCGCGACGATCAAAGTGCTCACTCCGACGGTGATGGAGGACATCGCGCGGCGCGCGATCCAGATCCACGGCGCGCTCGGCATGACGAGTGACATGCCGCTCGGGCGGATGCTCATCGGAGGCATGGCGCTCGCGCTCGCCGACGGACCGACCGAGGTGCACAAGGACACCGTCGCTCGCCAGGTGCTGCGTCAGTACAAGCCGGCCGACGGGCTCTGGCCCACCACGTATCTCCCGCCGCGCCGCGATGCCGCTCGCGAGAAGCTCGCGCTCCTCGTCGACCTCGAGGCCGCCGAGCTCTGACCGTCTCCACCGTGCGTTGACATATTCCGATATCGGAATATGATGTCCTCATGGCTCGCACTCCGACGACCGCGGACGCGTTCAACGCCGTCGCCGAGGCGAGCCGCCGTGACCTCCTCGACGCCCTGGGCACCGAGGAGGCGACGGTGGGCGACCTCGTCGACCAGCTCGGTCTCAGTCAGCCGCAGGTGTCGAAGCACCTCGGCGTGTTGCGGGCCGTCGGGCTCGTGCTCGTCCGGGTGGACGGACGCCGGCACTGGTACCGGGTCAACGGTCCGGCGCTCAAGCCCATCCACGACTGGGTCGCCATGTTCGAGCGCACTTGGAACACCCGTCTCGACCGGCTCGACGACCTGCTCGTCGAGCTCCAATCCCCGCAGTGAACAAACAGGGAGTGATCATCATGACCAGCGACAAGAACACCCTCGCAAGAACACCCTCAGCAACCGCCACGGCTCCGCCGTGATCACACTCCCGTCCGACACCGAGATCCTCATCACGCGGGTCTTCGACGCCCCCGCCGCGCTCATCTTCAAGGCGTGGACCACCCCCGAGCTCATCAAGCGGTGGTGGGGCTTCGAAACATCCGAGTGGCTCGTCTGCGAGATGGACCTACGAGTCGGCGGCCAATGGCGCTACGTCATCCGCGACGGTGGCATGGAGGTCGGGTTCCACGGTGAGATCCGCGAGCTCGAGGCACCGCACCGCATGGTGTCGACCGAGGTCTTCGAAGGCTTCCCTGACGCGGGGTCGGTCAACACGATGATCCTGGATGAGGTCGACGGAGTCACCACGATGACGACGCTCATCCAACACGAGCTGCAAGAGCACCGCGACGCGCAGCTGGCCTCGGGGATGGAGGGCGGCATGCAGGTTTCGTACAACCGCCTCGAGGACGTCGCCCGCAGTCTCGCCTGATCAAACGGGTCGCGCTGCGGTGGGTTCGTGTCAGCCGGCGGCGGCGCCTCAGCGGGAGTAGACGGAGATGACGTTGTCGCTGTTCGCCGTGAAGGCCTGGCGGTGCCAGCCGCCCCACCGGTCCCGGAGCCGGAGCCCCGCGATGCGGGCCATGAGGTCGAGCTCGGACGGCCAGGCGTAGCGCTGCATGACCGGGTTGAAGGCGATTCCGTCCACGGTCACCTGCACGTGGTTCTCGGACAGCACCTGCGTCGACGGATCGAGTCGCAACAGGTCGAACCGCACCGAGTCGACCCCGATGCCTTCTACATCGACGTACTGCCCTGCCCGCAAGTGCTGGACGAAGTTGAAGGTGCAGCCGCCTTCGACCACGAACGAGCCGTCGTCAGTGAGGTGCGAGGCGACGTTCTCGAAGCAACGGACCTGATCGTCCTGCGTGAGCAAGTTGAAGAACGAGTTGAACACGACATAGATCAAGCGATACGAGCCTGAGACCTCGACATCGGCGAAATCGCCGATCACGACATCGAGCTGCTCACCCCCCCGCTTCGCTCGAAGCTTCGCGACCATCGCGGCGGAGAAGTCGATGCCGTCGACCCGGATGCCGGTCGCGGCGAGAGGCAGAGCGATCCGGCCGGTGCCGATCGCAAGCTCCAACGCCGGGCCGTCGTCTGCGAGCGTCGCGAGAAGCGCGACGGTCGCCTCCTCGTCGCCCCGCACTGCGAGGCGGTCATAGACCTCGGCGTTGGTTTCGTCGAACGTCATCCGAGGGTCGTAGTCCTTCACGGGCGTGATGCCAGTCGTTGCGGTCACTGGATGCAATCGATATTCAGCTGCTCCTATTCTCCGGCCCCGTGCAAGCAACCAAGGTGTTCGTCGCACTCGTCTTTCTCGGCGCGGCGGGATGCAGCTCGGGCTCGGAGTCATCCGTGCAGGCCGCCGCAGCGGAGGTCGTCTCCGAGGGTCATGACGACGGGGACACCGAAGGACACGACCTCGCCGTCGGCGGCAACACGCCGACCGACGGGCAGGGCCGGTTCGTGCTCCACCACGGCGACCGCGGCCCCGATGTGCTCACGCTGCAGGAGCGCCTCGTTGCGCTCGGCGCCTCACTTGCGGAGGACGACGACTTCGGCGACGAGACGCTCCATGCGATCCTTCAGTTCCAGAGCGCAGAAGGTCTCACGCCCGATGGTGTGGTGGGCCCGGCGACGTGGGCGGCGCTCGATGCCCCCACCACCACGGTGGCGTGGGAGCAGGCCGACATCCCGACCGAGTACTCCACCGAAGCGCCAACGGGCACTGTTCCCGAGACGCCGGCACCGACCTCGATCCCGCCGCTCGAGGGTGATGCCGCGACGGTGGCCCCGCAGGACCCTCCCGACCACGACCCGGCGAACCACCCCGATGCGTGGGCCAAGGCGGTCGTCACGCTGTCCGATGAGACGGCGACGTTCTACGACCGAGACGGCAACGTCGTGCTGCAGGCACCGATCTCCTCGGGCCACGACGGCCTGACGCCGATCGGCACGTTCCACGTGCAGTCGAAGAGCGAGCGGGCCTACGCCGGAGGACGAAGTGGCGTGTACATGAATTTCATGACTCGGTTCAATGGAGGAATCGGCTTCCACTCGATCCCGAAGACTGCGCAGGACGAAGACCTCCCGACGCCCTTGGGGCAACGAGCCGTGAGCCACGGCTGCATTCGCATGGCGGACGACCAAGCCAAGCTCGTGTTCGAGAACCTTCCAATCGGAGCACTTGTCGAAGTGCACGCCTAGTACCTTTCGAGCGACCTCGGTGGTGGATCGGGTCAAGCCACGTTGAAGGAGGTGACGGATGCCTGAGCGCCGTCGACCCACGATCACCTCCCTCGTTCGAGGTCGGCGCACGCCTGCTCCGCCCCGCGAGCACCCACCTGACGGGCTGACCGACGACACCGGCGATGCGCCATCGGGACGTTCCCGACTCGTCGACAGTGCGATCTACGTCGACGGCGTACGCGTCGCGTCGCCGGCGTCGCTTGCCCACACCTACGCCGCGCTGAGCAACGAGCCCGAAGGCATCGCGTGGATCGGCCTCTACCGGCCCGAAGAGCACGAGGTTGCGTCCTTGGCCGTGGCGTTCCAGCTGCACGAGCTCGCCGTCGAAGACGCGATCGTCGCTCACCAACGGCCGAAGCTCGAGCGCTACGGGGACACGCTGTTCGTCGTCCTTCGACCGGCGCGGTACCTCGACGAGACGGAGGAGGTCGAGTTCGGCGAGGTCCACGTCTTCGTGGGCACGAACTTCGTCATCACGGTGCGCCACAGCGAGGCGCCCGACCTGAGCGCCGTTCGCCATCGGCTCGAGAGCGACCGCGACCTCCTGCGTCGGGGTCCCGAAGCCGTGCTCTACGCGATCGTCGACCGCGTCGTCGACGGGTACTACCCCGTCGTCGCCGGCCTCGCGAATGACATCGACGAAATCGAGATCGAGGTCTTCGGTGGCGTTCCCCAGGTGTCTCGCCGGATCTACGAGCTGTCTCGCGAGGTCACCGAGTTCCAGCGGGCGACGAGACCCCTCACGACCGTGCTTTCTTCGCTCACCGCCGGCTTCGCGAAGTACGGCATCGACGACGAGTTGCAACGGTACCTGCGCGACGTCGACGACCATCTCACCCAAGTCATCGAACGCGTGGAGGAGTTCCGCCAGCTGCTTCGCGACATGCTCACCGTGAACGCGACACTGGTCGCACAGCAGCAGAACGAAGAGATGCGCAACCTTGCGTTGGCGAGCAATGTCCAGAACGAGGAAGTGAAGAAGATCTCCGCGTGGGCGGCCATCCTGTTCGCGCCCACGCTCATCGGCACGGTGTACGGGATGAACTTCGAGAACATGCCCGAGCTCGGCTGGCGCCACGGCTACCCGGTCGCGATCGTCCTGATGCTGCTGACCTGCGTGACCCTCTACACGGTGTTCAAGCGGCGCGACTGGTTGTGACGACTGTATGCGGATGACGGCGGTGCCGCTGACCTCGCGGCTATCCGGACGGCAGCTGACTCACGCCTCCCGCACTCTCGCGATGAGCTCGATGCGAACCACCACCGTCGGTTCGACTCGCAGCATCAGGATCCTCGGGGGCTTGAAGGCCGAAGTCGCGGATGTCGAACGTCGACTCGCCCACGAGCCGGATCGTCCGATCGTCGACCGGCGTGATCCTCACCTCGTCCTGGCAGGGTCGCGAGACGCCGCGCACCGCCAAGTCCCCTGTGACCCGATAGCGCTGACCCTCGACGTGCTCGATGGCGGTGAGCACACCGTCGATCGTCGGGTAGCGCGTGATGTCGACGAACTTCTGAAGCTCGCGATCCTCCAACGAGTTGCCCGAGGTGAGGCGGTGAACCGGCAGCGACAGCGTTGCGGACGCGGGGACGGTGAGGTCGACCCCATCACCGTCCGTGAAGTCGATCTCGAGGAACCCGTCGACGCCGTCCGTCGGTCGAGTGGATCTTGTGCACGCTCGACCGCGCGTCGACCCAGACCCGCGACTCGTCGGGCACGATCCGGTAGTGGGTCACATCCCGCGGATCTTCAGGTATCGCGCGATGTCCGGGATGGACTTCACGATGATGACCGCGACAGTCGCCAGAACGATCGACGTCACCATCCTTCGCATCGCGCGCACCGCCAATTGCCTACGCCACATCGATGCCCGTGTAAATCGGTGCGATTCGCACCGATGGCGCCGATCCGAGTCGTGACGTACGGTACCGAGCGGTGGAGGAGGCACCGACGACTGCTCCGGAAACCCCGCTCGCGTCGAGGTTCGAGCTCGCCCCGCCCCGCCGGTTCGTGCTTCCCGCCGTCTTGCTGCTCTTGTCCGAGCAAGCAGGCCACGGCTACAGCCTCGAGAAGGATCTGCGCGAGCTCAACTTCGGGAGGATCGATCGACCGACCGTCTACCGCGCCCTCTCGCAGCTCGAGAAGGACGGCCTGGTGCAGTCGCGTGCGGAGGTCCCCGCCGCCGGCCACGAGCGACGGGTCTACGGCGTCACGCCGCTCGGGGAGCGTGCGCTTCGCGTCTGGATGAGCGTCATCAAAGAGGAGCGCGATCTGCTCGGTCGGGTGTTGCGGCGCTATCAGGCGACCGGCACCGTCGACGCGATGCTCTCGGAGGTCGAAGGCGGATGGGCAGCGGCGCTGGGGTCCGGATGGTCGCCCGTGTCCCCGACCTCGATCGCACCCCGGCACCTCCGCCCGGTCGGCATCGAGCCTGATCGACGGCTTCAACGTGGACTTCGAAGTCGATCCTCTCGGGGTCGAGACCATCACCGTCACCGTGCCGTCGGCCGACGCCGGCACCCAGACTCCGAGGCGATTCCTGTTGACCCCCGACCGGTCGGTCGTGCTCATCGAGGTTCGCTCGACGGTCGGGCCCGATCAGCTTCGGGGCAGTCGGGATCACCGGCCACATCGAAGCCGCTCTCGTCGACGGCAAGGTGCGACCCGCACCTTCACCGTCGGCCCACATCGAGATCGCGGTCGATGGGCTGCGGTCCGGCAACAGCCTCTACGACGCCGAGCTGTTGCGACGCATCGACGCGCGGCGCTTCCCGGTCGCGACGATCGACCTCTCCGAATGCATGGTCAGCGGCGACGGCGGTCGGTATCGGGTGTCGGGCGAGCTCACCTTCCACGGAGTGACGCAGACCCGCGCACGGAACCGTCAACGTCGCCGAACGCGCGGGCGGGAGGATCGTCGTGACCGGCGAACAGGTCTTCGACATCCGCGACTTCGATGTTCCGTCGCCGACCGTGCTCATGCTGCGCATCTACCCAGACGTGCGAGTCCACCTTCACGTCGAAGCCGAGCTCGAGGAGGAACAGCGATGATCGCGTTCGTGGCGCTTCTGGTCGGATACGTCATCGGGGCCAAGGCGGGCAGCAAAGACCTCGACGAGGTGGTCGGGGCTCTTGAAGCGGCTCGGCGGGACGCAGGAGTTCGCGGACGTCGTCACCGCGACGCGCTCCCACCTCGGGCACACCTTCCGCGAGCTCGCCTCCGTCGTCGACACCCCGGGAGCAGCGACGGAAGAGGCGGCCGACCTTGTCGACCGCGTGCGACATCTCTTCGCCGGCGACGCCCAGTCCGTCGGCTACCGACGCGATCCGTGACGTCCTGCCCGATGCCGCGCAACCCGACCACGCAGCCATCGGACCCGATCATCGCTTGACCACGAGCGTGGAGGACAGCGTACTCGCGTCGTCCGGTCGTACGACGCGATACTCGTGTTCGAACGCCCGACCTGACTCGACCGACGCCTCCATCGCGGCCCGGACCGATTCCCGGTCCTCGGCATGAACCACGCGGAGATGCGCCTCGAGCGTCCCGTCGAACGAAAGCGGATCGACGCCGTGGATGCGGTGGATACTCGTCGCTCCACTGCACCGTGCCCGTCCGGAGGTCCCACAGCCAGCTGCCGACGTTCGCCAACGCCTCGCTCTCGCGGCACTCGCGCCTCGACCTCGGCCAGGCTCGCCTGCGCGAGGCGTTGCTCGGTGATGTCGCGGCCGATCAGCACCACCGCGGCCGGCGTGCCGTCGTCATCGAGCACCGGGCACAGCGAGAGCGAGATCGGCACGGGCATCCCGTCCTTGCGCAAGATCTCGGTCTCGAAGTGATCCACCCGATCGCCGGCGATGCCTGTGTCGATGACGCGTTCCACCTCATCCCGGAGATGGTCGGCGAACACGCTCGATGCAGCTGGCGACCGACGATCTCCTCGGCGCTGTACCCGAAGAGTCGCTCCGCGGTGAGGTTCCAGGTCAGGATGCGCGCGCTCGCATCGTGACTGAAGATCGCGTCCTCGGAGGTCTCGAGCACCGCTTCGAGGACGCTCCTCGCCGACACGGCGGTGGCTGACGGCACGAAGCGGGAACCGGTCATCTGCGGTCATGCTCTCAGATGCGCACCGGGCGCCGCGATTGCCGCGTAAGGCGTACCTAACGGCCCGCGGTCTCTCGGAGCCACTCGCACCACTCGTCAACGCCGTCACCGGTCTGCGCGCTGGCCTCGATCACGCGGACATCCCGATTGACGTCGCGTAGATTCGCGAGAACCGGTCGAGATCGAACTGCAGGTGCGGCAACAGGTCGACCTTGTTCACCACGACCACGTCGACCGACCGGAACATCACCGGATACTTGAGCGGCTTCTCCTCACCCTCCGTCACGGCGTAGACCATCGCCTTGCGCGTCCTCGCCGACATCGAACTCCGCGGGACACACGAGGTTGCCGACGTTCTCGATGAGCAGTAGGTCGATGGCGTCGAGCGGCAGCCGGCTCGAAGCCCGAGCGCACCATCACGGCATCGAGGTGGCACTCGCCACCGAAGCCCGCACTCGTGTTCACGAGTGAGATGGCCGCCCCGAGCCCCGAGAGCTGGTCGGCGTCGAGACTCGTGGCGATGTCACCCTCGAGCACGCCGACGCGGAGCTCCTCGCCGAGCGCGGCGAGCGTGCGCCTGAGAAGCGTCGTCTTGCCGGCACCGGGTGACGACATGAGGTTCACCGCCCACACGCCGTGCGCGTCGAGGTCGGCGCGGTTCGCGCGCGGCGACGCGGTCGTTCTCGGACAGGATCGACTCGAGGACCGCGACTCGCGACGGGCCCGTCTCGACATAGCCGCCGTGGTCTCCCACATCTCGATGCTCGTGCTCGAGAGCGTCCTCGCCGTCGTGATCGTGACGCGTGCTCGGTGCCGTCGGCGTGGCGATGGAAGCGCCCCATCAGCGTGCACCCCCTCACGAGGTCGAACGAGGCGAGCTCGAAGCTCATCGCCGCTCACGCAGCTCGACGTTGTGGCTTTCGCACTGCGAGCAGGCCAGCACCGGCCAGTCCGAGGGTCGTCTCGGCGCCGCACGTCTCGACAGCACACGACCGCCGGCACATGCTCGATCGCCAGCATCGCAGCCCTCGAGCTCCGTGCCCTGGGTGAGCATCTCCCACGAGAACTGGCAGGGAGTCGGGCACGACCTGTCGCAGGTAGCCGATCCGCACGTCGACTCGGCGGACCGGTCGGCCGGTCGCGCGCTCGCTCGACCGTGCTCGAGGATGGCCTGGCACAGCGACAGCTCGTGCATCAGTACCGTTCCGTCGTCACACCGACGCCCGACCGAGTGTGACGGCGGCCTCGCGGTGCAGCCGCCCGAAGTTGTAGTACGCGGCGCACGCTCCCTCGGACGACACCATGCAAGTGCCGATCGGCGTCTCTGGTGTGCACGCAGTGCCGAACACCTTGCACTCCCACGGCTTGATGACTCCCTTCAGCACCTCCCCGCACTGGCACGCCTTTGGGATCGGCGACCCGTACGCCGGGAACCGCGAACCGAAGCTCGGCATCCCAGGGAGCGAACTCGTCGCGGAGCTTGAGCGCGCTCTGCGCGATGAAGCCGAGGCCTCGCCATTCGAAGTGCGGTCGCAGCTCGAACACCTCGGCGAGGATACTGCAGCGCGCGGGGGTTGCCCTCGTCACGAACGATCCGGCGTGTACTGGTTCTCGACCTCGCAACGCCCCTCGCTGATCTGGGCGAGCAACATCGCGATGGCCTGCAGGATGTCGAGCGGCTCGAAGCCGGCCGTCACGAGCGGCTTCCCGTAGTCCTGCGGTGACGAACCGGTAGGGCTGGTTCCCGACGACCGTCGAGACGTGTCCGGGGCCGAGGAAGCCGTCGAGGCGCAGGTCCGGCGAGTCGAGTATCGCCTTGATGGGCGGCACGATCGTCACGTGGTTCGAGAAGACGCTGAAGTTCATCACCCGGTCATCCCGGGCCTTGACGAGGGTGACGGCGGTGGAGGGCGCCGTGGTCTCGAAGCCCACGGCAAAGAACACGACCTGCCGGTCGGGGTTGTCGACGGCCACCTTCAGCGCATCGAGGGGCGAGTAGACGAAGCGCACGTCGGCGCCGCGAGCCTTCGCCTCGAGCAACGTGCCGTTGCCGCCGGGCACGCGCATCATGTCGCCGAAGCTCGTGAAGATGACGCCCGGGGTCTCAGCGACGGCGATGGCGTCGTCGATGCGACCCATCGGGATGACGCAGACCGGGCAACCCGGACCGTGCACCAGCTCGACGTTGCGGGGCAGCACGTGCTCGATGCCGTGGCGGTAGATGGTGTGGGTGTGACCCCCGCACACCTCCATGAACTTGTAGTGACGCTCGGTCCCGGCCAGCTCCGCGATCGTCGCGAGCACGCGACGTGAGGCCACGGGGTCGCGGTACTCGTCGACAAACCTCATGGCGCCGTCCCTCGCAGCATCTCCATCTCGTCGTCGAGCCCCGAGCCCATCAGCCGAAGCGAAGCCAGCGCCACCGCGGCCTCCTCCTCGTCGATCTTCGACATGGCGAAGCCGACGTGGATGAGCACCCAGTCGCCGGGCTCGAGGCCCTCGTCCTCGAGCAGCCCGATGTTGATCATGCGGCGCACGCCCGACACCTCGACGCGCGCGAGCTGGTCGTTCTCGGGAAGGAATTCGACGAGCTGACCGGGGATGCCGAGACACATGGCTGACGCTCCTACTGGTCGGTCGTGGCGATCACATGCGGCGCAGACGGCGGTACCGCGAGATGTCCGGTATCGAGAAGAGCAACGAAGACGATCGCGGCGAGCACCATCGCCGCGACGAGGATGATGAACACGATCCCGAGTACTTCCATGGGTCACATCCTCCTGAGCTTGAGGTAGCGGCGGACTTCGGGAGCGATCTCTCGTCACCACGACGACAGCACCGGCGAGCGAGACGAGCATCACCAGGCGACGGAGCATGGGTCGTTCCTTTCTGCGAGGAAGTCGTGAACATGCGGACGGCGGGTTCGACGGCAGCGGCAACGGCCGGCGACAGCCCGATGCCCTCGTCGAGGTCGGCGGCTGGCAGCCGACGACGACGCACCCGGCCGACGTCGCCGCCGAGCTCCGGCCACCATCCTGAGCACCGCACTGCGGGTCCATCCGGTGGGCGTCGAGCGGCTCGCCCTCGACACCTTCTCGGTCCGGTTCGAGCAGACAGACGGTGCCGGGCGCTTCGTCGGTCGCCATCGCGTCGACGAGCACCAAGAGGTCGACCCCGTCGAGCAGGTCGAGCGCGAGATGCAGACCTCGGATGCCGTAGTCGACGACGGCCACGTCGGAAGGGAGTGGGCCGGCGAGCAGATGTCGAGCGACCTCGCATCCGAAGCCGTCGTCTCGGTTGAAGATGTTGCCGATCCCCGCGACGAGCGTGCTTCACAGCGGCTCGACTTCGTCGGGATGGAAGTACATGAAGCGACCATGCCACTGATGCAGGTCCGCGGCCTCGGTCGTCGTCGACGACGACGGCAACGTGCTGCTCCCCGTCGACATCGAAGAACACACCCTCCACGGTGGCCTCGCGTCCGACGAGGAAGAGGTCTTGCGCGTCGGTGCGACGGCCCGCGATCTGGCCGGGACGGAGTCGTACCTTGCGTGCCCTTGCGCACGTCGACGCCGCCGATGCAGATCGAGTCCTCCCAAGGGTTCACCGAGGCGTCGACCGCCGGCTCCCACCACGGCAACGGAGCGTCCGCGGGCGTCGACGGCGCCCAACGCCCGCATCTCACCGTGCAGGCTGGCGAACACCTCCGGGGAGAAGCCCTCGATGCGGTCGACGATCGCGGCGGCCCGCGGGTCGGTGCTGCGAGCGAGCCGCTTCTCGTCGTCGGTGAGGGTGAGGATGCGCAACGCGAGGATCTCGTCGATCTCGGTCGCATCGCACATGTCACCGGGGCTCTCGCGCCGCGACGGCGGGGTAGTCGTAGAGGATGATCGGCGACGACAGGACCGTGGTCGGTGTCGCCGAGCTCGCCGACGAGCACCGGGAATGTCCCCTCGTTCACGCACGTCTCCACCGCGGCTCTCGCGAACTCGGGCGGATCGAGGAGCGAGATGAAGTGGGCGTCGTCGGAGCGGAGCAGCGTGTGGACCCCGACGAGCGATCGGCGCATCGCCTGATCGCGAGGGACGTCCGGCTCGCATCCACTCGGTCGTGTTCTCCACCGTCACCCGCAGCTTGGTCAGCGGATACGGGCCCGGACAGTGCTCCGTTTCGAGCCGCAGCGATGCCCGTCACCGGCCACCGTTCGCGCACGACGCGGCCCGGCCACCGAGCGGCTCGAGCTCGCGCCCGCCCTCGAGCACGATCGGGCACCTCACGGACGCCCGGACGGGTCAGGTCGAAGGCCGACACTTCGAGTGAGTGCTCGACGGCCTCGTCCCAGCTCGCCCAGAGCTCGCCATCGACCTCGAGCTCAGCCACCGGCTTGTAGCCGCCGGCGACCGCCTCCTCGACGGTGCGCGCCTGCACCTGGAGGAAGCGAAGCCGGACGTCGACGCTGCGCCTCGAGTCCGAACTCGAGCACGCACTCCGTCTGCATCGTCCAGCGCTCGTAGCCGTCGGCCTCGCTGTAACGCCCGCGGCGCCAGCACGCCGTACTGCCACCGCACCTGGTTCTTCGCCGCGGAGGCGCGGTAGGGGTAGAGCACGTAGCCCTCCCAGAGCACCGCGTCCGCCACCTGCTGCGCCTGCTAGCGAACGGATCGGCGGCGCCGTTCACTCGGCCTCCTTGAGGAGGCGCTCGAACGTGTCCTCCCAGGAGGTCAGCGCGCGGTCGGCCTTGTAGCGGGTGAGCGCGTCGATCGTCTCGCGGCGGACGCGGATCCACCCACTGTTCGGGAAGAACGCGTCCATCGTCGCTCGCCACACGCGACACAGGCAGACGGTGCTCAGCTTCGACGTTCCACGGAATCGGCTGCACGATGAGTCCGCCGTTGCGGTAGCTGAACACGGTGCCGCTGAACAACAGGACGAGCGGGATCTCGCCCGTCGCCGATCGAGTGCAGGTACTTCGCCGCCGCGACCTCGAAGTCGTAGGTGCACGGCACCGGCAGGTCGATCTCCATACTCCCCGTGAACTCGGCGACCGTGGTGGTGACGTGCGTCCACAGGAACGGCCGGAGCGTCTCGCCCCAACGGGGTGCGTCACCGAAGAGCTCGACCAGCCGCTCCTCCTCCTCCGTCGAGTAGCGACGACGTTGCGGCTCGATGCGGATCTGCACCTTGAGCACCATCGCGTGCACCGGCTCGGCGTCTGGCGCATCGATGCGCAGTCGCAGCAGCAGCGTGGGGACGGCGGCGTAGGGGTCGGGCTGGCTCGACAGCGCCGTGATGGCGAGACCCGTCATCGCGGACCGCTCCCTGCAGCCGATCGAAGAACGCGTCCATCGCCTCGCGCGCCTCGGTGCCGCCGTCGAATCCTTTCCAGAGGCGGCGCAGCTCGCCAACGAGCTCGTAGCACGCGTCGATCGGCACGACGATAGGCGTCGTTGTGTCCGGCGTCGCGCCGGACCAAGAGCGCCTCGACGTCGGCCTCCATGGTGGCCAGCACCTCGTTGTCGGCGACGAGGCGCGTCCCAGGCGTCGAGGGGAAGCAGCGACTCGGTCGCACCCGCAGGACTCGGATAGAACGCCGCGACAGACCCCAGCGTGGAGTTGAAGAAGAAGAACGCGACGCTCACCGGGATCTGGAGCTCGTCCCACGCTCCTGGCGCGATCGAGAGGTCGCCGAGCGCCACGTAACGATCGGGGACCGCGCGGTACTTGCCGCCCCCGGCACCCCGACTCGTGAACAGCAGCCAGCACCCACGACAGGTGCACATGAGCGAGCGGCTCTCGGTGTTGACGACGTGCTCGTGCTCGTCGGGAACGAGCTCGCCGCACATGTCGCAACGCTCGCCCGGCCGCGGTCGAGCCGGCGCTTGCCGGATCCGCTGCAGGACAGTCGAGAGGGTCTTTCACGCCGATCGCCGCCACCGCGATGCGAACCTCGCCGCCGTCCTCGATCAGCGGAAGCGGATCGAGGTGGGTCGTGTTGCCGTCGAGGCTGCGGCCGGCACGAGGCAGGTCGTACGCCGCCCCGCAGACGGCGCAGCGCAGCACGGGGCCGTCGACGGTGGCCGTGTCGAGGACGCTGTCGCATGACGGGCATGCGCTGCGGTAGGCGTACAGCTGCGACTCGACTCTGCACACGATCAGCTTGTTGCCCTCGATCTCGAGCGGCCCGACCCGCCCGGGGACGAGCGCCCGCAGCCCGTAGATAGGCGCCATCGCGGGCGCCGGAGCAGGCTTGCGTCCGAGCGTGACCGGCATCCATCCGTCGGCATCAGCGCTCGCAGCCGAGTCGCCACCCTCGACCGTCGATGCGAGGTGATCTCGGGCGCCGCCTCCTCGATCGCACGTTGCACCGCGAGCTCGAGCGTCACCGACGACGAGGCGCAGCCGTCGCAGCTGCCGAGCATGCGCAGCGTCACGACGCCTGCGTCCCCATCGACGGAGAGCACCTCGACATCGCCGCCGTGCGACCCGAGATAGGGCCGAACCGATTCGATCGCGCCCTGGACGCGCGTCGGCGAGCCCCAGCGGGTGGAGGTCGTGAAGCACGAGCAACGAGGCGACGAGATCGTCCTCGGCCATCTTGCGCATGAGCGCGTCGTCCTCGCCCGCGAGCTCGAGGATGCGCGCCAATCCGCCGCCGTACAGCTCGGTGACGAGGCTGACGACGTCTTGCACCTGCTCCCAGCTTCGGCCGTCGAGCGACGACTCGAGCTGGTTCAGAATCTGCTCGATTCGGTCACCGGTGGCTCGCAGGTCGACGGGTTCCATGCGCTCCTCTCGGCGGCCGGGTTGCGGGTCAGCTGTCGATGGTGGGGAATGCCGTGGGTGAGTGCTCCTTGTGCAACACCTTGCCCTTGCCGAGGTACATGTGCACGCCGCACGGGAGGCACGGGTCGAAGCTGCGGACCGCCCGCATGATGTCGATGCCCTTGAAGTTGTCGAGGTTGTTCTCTTCGAAGATCGGTGTGTTCATGACCGCGTCCTCGTACGGGCCGGGAGTGCCGTAGCTGTCGGTGGGGTTCGCGTTCCACGGTGTGGGCGGGATACGGGTGGTAGTTGGCGATCTTCCCACCCTTGATCACCAGGTGATGGGAGAGCACGCCCCGGACCGCTTCCGTGAAGCCGCAGCCGATGGCCTCATCGGGCACCTTGAACTCGGCCCAGGTCTTGGTGTGGCCGGCCCGAATCTCCTCGAGCGACTTCTCCGCGAAGTGGAGTGCCGCGGCCGCCGCGTAGGCCTGGAAGTAGGTGCGGGCACGATTGCGTTCGATGGTGTTCGACCACTGCGGCACCTTCCACTCGAAGGTGACCTCAGGCTTGAGCGCGGTCTTGGGAAGGTGGATCTCGACGCTGGTGCCGGTCGCCTTGAGGTTGTTCGTGTTGACCAGGCCCGACAGCGCCGTGGACCACAGCCGCGCGATCGGTCCACCGCCGGTGTCGAGCGCGAGGTGATCGGTGCCGTCGAACCACCGCGGTGACATGACCCAGCTGTACTTGTCGGAGAAGTCACGCTTCTGCGGGTGAGGGTTCGTGTGTTGGTTCCAGGGATGGCGGCGGTCGACCGGGTTCCCGAGTGGGTCCTTCGTCACGAACATCTCCTGGCCTTCCCAGTCGTCGTAGTACGACGAGCCGAGGAGGATCCGGATGCCCAGGTTGATGTCCACGAGTGAGTTCGTCACGAGCTTGCCGTCGACGACGACGCCTGGCGTGACGAACATCGCCCGACCCCATCCGGCCATGTCGCGATACTCGAAGTTGCAGACGTCGGGGTCTTGGAACGCGCCCCAGCAGCCCAGCAGGATCCTTCGCCGACCGTTCTCCTCGTAGCCCGGCATCGCCGTGTAGATGAAGTCGAAGAGGTCGTCGTGCATGGGCACGACCTTCTTCATGAACTCCACGTAGCGCATGAGCCGCGTGATGTAGTCGGTGAACAGCTGGATCGTCGCCGTCGTCCCGACTCCACCGGGATACAGGGTCGAGGGATGGACGTGACGTCCTTCCATCAGACAGAACATCTCCCGTGTGTAGCGGGACACCTGCAGCGCCTCACGGTAGAACTCGCCCGAGAACGGGTTGAGCGACCGCATGATGTCGCCGATGGTGCGGTAGCCGTGCGCCTCGAACTGAGGTGCCTCGGTGCGGTTCGCCTGCTCGAGCACGCCGGGGTTGGTCTCGGAGACCATCTTCTCGCAGTAGTCCACGCCGACCAGGTTCTCCTGGAAGATGTTGTGGTCGAACATGTACTCCGCGGCTTCACCGAGGTTGACGATCCACTCACCGAGGTTCGGCGGGCGTACGCCATAGGCCATCTGCTGCGCGTAGCACGAGCACACCGCGTGGTTGTCGCCGCAGATGCCGCAGATGCGGCTCGTGATGAAGTGTGCGTCGCGCGGGTCCTTGCCCTTCATGAAGATGCTGTAGCCGCGGAAGATCGACGACGTGCTCTGGCACTCGGCGACTCTGCCCTTGCCGAAGTCGATCTTCGTGTAGATCCCGAGGCTCCCGACGATGCGGGTGATCGGGTCCCACGCCATGTCGACGAGGCCGTTTGCGTCCGGAGTCTTGGTCATCGCCATGCGTGTCAGCTCCACGTCTTCGTGTGTCCGGAGGTCAGCTCGCTGACCCTTGACCCGCCACGACGGCTCCTTGTTCACGGTGCGGTTCGTCATCGTCCGCAGCCGGCGGACCGCGGAGCCGTACAGCCCGCTGGCGACCGTCGAGACACGTGCACCGGGCGGCTCGTCCATGAACGGCATGAACTTGTCGGGGAAGCCCGGCATCGTGCATCCGATGCAGATCCCTCCGACGTTCGGGCATCCGCCCACGCCGTTGATCCACCCGCGCTTCGGGCACGTTGCAGTTGACGACGGGGCCCCAACACCCGAGCTTCACGATGCACTTCGGCGAGCCGTACTCCGTCGCGAAGTCGCCCTGCTCGTAGTACCCGGCGCGATCGCAGCCCTCGTGGACGGTCGCCCCGAACAACCACTGCGGTCGCAGCGCGTCGTCGAGCGGGATCATCGGTGCCTGCCCGGTCGCCATGTAGAGCAAGTAGAGGATGGTCTCGGAGAGGTTGTCGCCCTGCACCGGGCAACCGGGTACGCAGACGATCGGGATGCCCGCCTTCGACTTCCACGACCAGCCGAGGTAGTCGGGCACGCCCATGGCGCCGGTGGGGTTGCCGGCCATCGCGTGCATGCCGCCGTAGGTCGCGCAGGTGCCGACAGCGACGACGGCAAGCGCCTTCGGTGTGAGACGGTCGAGCCACTCGCTCGTCGTCATCGGCTGGTCGGTGTCGGGGTTGTTGCCGAAGCCGCACCAGTAGCCCTCGCGCTTGATCGCCTCGTTCGGTATCGAACCCTCGACGATGAGCACGAACGGCTCGAGCTCGCCTCGATCCGCCTTGAAGAACCACTCGAGGAAGTCGTCTGCACCGCCGTTGGGCCCGCACTCGAAGTCGATGAGCGGCCAGTGGACGGCGATCTTCGGCAGACCCGGGGAGAGCACCGAGCGCGATCTCCTCGATGCTCGGCTGCGTCGCGCCGGTCAGCGCGACCGAGTCGCCGTCACAGCTGAGACCCGCATTGATCCACAAGACGTGGATCACGGTCTCGTCGGGTGGGGCTTCCTTGGTCGCAGGCATTGGCGAACCTCCCCCGCGCTGGTGAGTCGGCTCCCCGAGCGCACTGTCACATTGCCCCCATCTGTGCATCCGGTAAATGAGTGCATTTCTCACCTAGTGCCCGAGTCGCGGCGTCGGCGTACCGTGATCGGGGATGGCTCCGGTCGCGATCACGGCGGCCGAACGCAGCAGCGTTCAAGCGCTGCCGGCGCGCGTGGGACCTCGGAGCGCGCTTGCGCCGCGACCTCGAGCCCGTCGACGCGGGACCCGGAGCCACCGACGGTTCCGTTCGGGAGGCGCTCGCGGTGCACTACTTCCCGGGGATGTGGTCATGGGACCGCTCCATCGTGCGCCCGCTGGTCCTGAAGGCTGCCGGCGCGGCGGCGCCGTTCGTCGAGCGCTACGTCGACTGGGCCGAGAGAGTCGACGACTTCGAGCCGCTGCGGGTCGAGTTCGACTACGACGCCCGGGTTCCCGATCCCGATGGGAACGGCGATCTCGCCGCACCGGACGGACGCGCCGTGCACTACGTCGGACGGGCGAACGCTCTCGTCGTCGACCACGATCGCGCCCACTGGCTGCTCATCCACCGACTCGGTCCGTGGACGCCACCCGAGGTGCTCCAACTCGACGAGGAAGCCGTGACGACGGCGTGGGCCTGGGAGCACACGTTCCTCGACGCCAAGATCCAGGGCGTGCTGTACAACGAGCTGACGCCCGACGCCCGCTTCCGCCGGACGCGGCGTACGGCTCTCACGGGCCGCCATCGCTCTCGCCGGAGAGCAGCTCGCGCGCGAGACCGCGGAGATGCTCGATCCCGATCTCGCGATGTATCCCACACCTTCACCGGACTGCGCGAGCTGTGCCTTCCTGGCGCCGTGCATCGAGATGCAGGCAGGGGGTGACGCGGAGGATCTCCTCGAGCGCGACTTCCGAGCTCGACCTCCCGAAACGCTCGAAGAAGGACGGCTCGGTGGCAGCACCTGGGGAATGGGGCGCGGCGCGATGCCGGTCCGCTTCACCGGCGACGGTCGCTAGGTGGGCCGATCTGATGGCGATCAGACGATCGCTGCAGCGACGGCTGCCTGGCCGATGCTGATGCCGCCGTCGTTCGGGGGAACGACGCGATGCACGAGCACCTCGAGGCCGGCCGCGACAAGGCGCTCCTCGATGATGTCGCTCAGGCGAGGATTCTGAAACACCCCGCCGGTCAACGCCACCGTTCTGAGTCCGTGCTCGCGCGCCAGGTCGACGGCGGCAAGCGCGGCTGCCCGACCGATCGATTCGTGGAACGCAGCGGCGAGCACCGGCGTCGACGTGCCCCGTCTCCGCTCGGCGACGAGCTCGGCAATCAGCGGCGACGGGTCGACCACGACCGAGCCCGACGCGTCACGGTCGACATCGACCGGGAACGTGAGTGCTTCCGCGCGCGGCACCGAGCGGGCCATCGCCTCGAGCTCGATCGCGGCTTGCGCCTCGTAGGTGACCCGGGGGCGCAGACCGAGCATTGCGGCGACCGCATCGAACAGCCGGCCCATGCTCGTGGTCACGGGTCCGTGCCCACGCGCAACCAGGTCGTGCACGGCGTCGCGGCGAGGGTCGTCGAAGAGAGTCCTCGACCCCGGCGCGGTGAGCCCACGCGACGCCCATCCGCCACGGCTCCAAGATCGCGGCCACGCCCCCGGGCATCGTGACGGCAGCGAGATGCCCGACTCGCTCGAAGCCCCGAAGGTCCGCGACGAGGAGCTCCCCTCCCCACAATGTGCCGTCGGTGCCGTAGCCGAGGCCGTCGAACGCGAGCGCGAGCACGGGGCCGGTCCGGCCGTGTTCGGTGAGGCACGACGCGACGTGGGCATGGTGGTGCTGCACACCGATGCGAGGGAGATCCAGGTCCGCGGCGAGCTTGCTCGAGAGGTACTCGGGGTGGAGGTCGTGGGCGACGACCTCGGGGACCACGGCGTAGAGCGCGCAGAGGTGGTCGATTGCCTGCAGGAACGAGCGGTACGTGGCGAGATGTTCGAGGTCGCCGATGTGGTGGCTCGCGACGACGTCGGCGCCAACGGTCACCGCGACCGTGCTCTTGAGCTCCGCTCCGACGGCGAGGATCGGCCGACTCGCACGCATCACCATCGGGAGGGGCTGCGGCGCGTACCCGCGTGACCGACGGAGCACCTGCGTTCGTCCCGCGCTCGTGGCGCGGAGCACCGAGTCATCGCAGCGGATGTGGATGCCCCGGTCGTGGCCGAGCACACCGTCCACGAGCCCGGCCAGCCGCTCCGTCGCGTCCACGTCCTCGTGCGCGATGGGCTCGTCGCTCAGGTTTCCGCTGGTCATGACGAGCGGGCGTCCGACACCGCGCAGCAGCAGGTGGTGAAGCGGCGAGTACGGCCAGCAGTACTCCGAGCTCGGGCAGGTTCGGAGCAACACCGCTCGCGACCGGAGCGTCGGAGCGGCGGGGAGCAATCACGATCGGACGCCCGGCCGACGTCAGCGCCTCGACGGCTGCGTCGCTCAGCGTGCACAGCCGGCGCGCCTCGGCGAGGTCGCGCGCCATCACGGCGAACGGCTTGTCGTCGCGCGCCTTGCGACGGCGGAGCTCACCGACCGCCTCCTCGTTCCCCGCGTCGACCGCGAGGTGGAACCCGCCGATGCCCTTCACCGCGACGATCGCGCCTTCCCGCAGCGCCGCGACCGCGGCGTCGAGTGCCGCATCGCTGTCAACACGGCCGCTCTCGAGGTCACCCCACTGCAGGCGAGGGCCACACTCCGGGCACGCGTTCGGCTGCGCGTGGAAGCGACGATCGAGCGGGTCGTCGTACTCGGCCCGGCACTGCACGCACATCGTGAAGCCGGCCATCGTCGTCCCGGGACGGTCATAGGGCACCGACCGGACGATCGTGTATCGGGGACCGCAGTCCGTGCAGTTGGTGAACGGATAGCGGTAGCGGCGGTTCGTCGGGTCGTCGATCTCGGCAAGGCACGCCGCGCACGTGGCGGTGTCGATGCTGACGGCCGCCGTGGGCGCACCCTCGCCGTCGCTCTCGACGATCGCGAAGCTCGTGCTGCCCTCGACGGGTACGAGCGTCGCGGTGATCGTGCCGATCCGGGCCAATGGCGGCGGATCGTCGACGAGGAGGCGAGCCACCTCGAGCACCGCGCCCTCGTCGCCTTCGACTTCGATGAGGACACCCGAGCTGTCGTTCAGCACCCAACCGCCGAGACCGAGACGGGTGGCATGGCGGTACACGAACGGACGGAAGCCGACGCCCTGGACGGTGCCCGTCACCCGGATCTGGCGCCGGACGCTCAACAGATCCGCGGGAGTGGATCGCCGACGAGCATGTCGACGATGCGCGTGCCTCCGAACGTCGTGAGCAGCACGACGATGCGTTCGTGATCGGCGTTGATCGATCCGATCGCCGCTGACGCTCGGCCGAGAGGATGAGCGCGAAGCGCGGACGAGCGCGACGTCGGCTTCCTCGGGTGCCACGACAGCGACGAGCTTCCCTTCGTTCGCGACATAGAGCGGGTCGATGCCGAGGAGGTCGCACGCGGCAGTCACCGCGGGATCGACGGGGATCGTGGCTTCGTCGAGCACCACCGCGAGGTTGGTGGCCTGCGCGAGCTCGTTGCACACGGTGCCGAGCCCACCCCGGGTCGGGTCCCGCAGCCATCGCGTGCTCGGTGCCGCCGCGAGCAGCGTCTCGACGAGGTCGCCGAGAGGTGCCGTGTCCGAGCTGATGTCCGCCTCGATGGCGAGGTCACCCCGGGCGAGCATGACCGCCATGCCGTGGTCGCCGATCGTCCCTGACACGAGCACGACATCCCCGGCCGCACCTGCTCGGGTCCGAGATCTCGGTCGGCGGGCAACACCCCCACCCCGGCGGTCGTGATGTACACACCGTCCGCCGCGCCGCGGTCGACCACCTTGGTGTCTCCGGCCACGATCGTGACACCCGCAGCCCGGGCGGCGTCCGCCATGTCGGCGACGATGTCGCGGAGCTCGGTCATCGCGAACCCTTCTTCGATGACGAACGCGGCGGAGAGCCATGCCGGTCGAGCGCCCATCATGGCGACGTCGTTGACGGTGCCGTGCACCGCGAGGTGTCCGATCGAGCCACCGGGGAAGAAGCGTGGCCGAACGACGAAAGAGTCGGTGCTGAACGCCAGGCGCTCACCGCCGGGGAGATCGAGACGCGCGGCGTCGCCCAGCGACGAGAGCGTGTCGTTGGCGAACGCCTCCACGAACACTGCATCGACGAGCGCGGCGGACGACTTTCCACCGGCGCCGTGAGCGAGGGTCACGATCTCGTCGTTGAGGCGCGGGCGACGCCTGCGGAACGCCTCGATGCGCTCGAGCACCTGTGCTTCACGCGCTTCAGTGGACATCTGCGCCCACCGGATCACAGACCGACTGCACGAGCCGCCAGAGCTCGAACACGACCGCGTTCTGCACTTCCTGGATGCGATGGACGCTGTCCGACCGCACCACGAGGCAATGGTCGACCGTTCCGGCGGCCGCCATCGAGCCGCCGTCGTAGCCCGCCAGACCCACGGTGAGCATTCCCAGGCGGCGCGCCTCGGCGAACGCGCGCAGGAGGTTGGTTGAGCTGCCGCTCGTGGACAACCCGAACGCGATGTCGGCTGACGCGGCCATCGAGATCAGCTGGCGCGAGAAGACGAGGTCGTAGCCGACGTCGTTGGCGAGCGCGGTGAGGACGGCCTGATCCGCCGCCAGCGACCGGGCGGGGAGGGACCGGCCCGACGGCGGGTGGCTGAAGAGGGCGACGACACCGGCAGCGTCGGTCGCGCTGCCCCCGTTTCCGAAGGCGAACAACCGGCCCCCGCCCGCGAAGCGCTGCGCGATCGCGCCGGCAGCGGCGCGGAGGTCGGCGCCGAGAGCGACGAGCGTCGACTCTCGCAACTCCACGCTCATCGCCATCTTCGCCTCGGCCGACCGGGCGAGATCGTCGAGCAATGCGGCTCCATCGCGCTCGTTGCGCTCGATGAACGGGTAGAGGAAGTCGGTCACGGCTCGACCAACGTGATGGCACTGCCTGCGTGCACGAGCACGAGATCGCCGGGCTGCACCGGGCCGACGAGTGTGGTGTCGACGGTCTCGACTCCCGACGGCGTCCGGACCGCCGCTGTCGCTCCCGCGTCCACCGCTCCGATGACCTCAGCCAACCGGCCCTCGTCCGAGCAGGTGACGCAGACGGCGGGCGCGTCCACCGCGTCGAGCAGACCCGGATGTGCGAAGCACACGTGGGTGAGCTCCCAGAGCACGTGGTAGCCGCGGACGAGACGTCCGTCGTGACGAGCGAGCTCGTCATCTCCCACCCACACGACGTGATCCGCGGTGACGTCGGCAGGCCGAGATCCCCAGCCCATCCAGACGGTGAGAAGCCCCCACACCCCCGCTCGGCGCATCGTGTCGGCGACGGGCGCGCGGGCGTCGGCGACGACGAGCAGCGCATCGCCCGGTCGAGCGCCGACCCGGAGCGCGCCGATCGCGTCGTCGGCGTCGAGCGCCACCGCAGGGAGGGCACGGGTTCCGACGATGACAGGGTGGACGAACTCCACGGCCACGTGTTGCGCGTGGTGAGGCGTGAAGGGAGCCCAGCACCACAAGGTGCCTGCGTGCGCGAAGCGGCGCGCGAGCGCGAGCGCGGCGGTCGCAGTAGAGGCGGCGACGTCTCCGGGGGTCTCGTCGCGACGAGCTTCCGTCATGTCGCTCCCTCGCGCCCCTCTCCAGGACAGGCGCGCATGGTACGTCGTGCTGCCGTGGCGTCAATCGGTGCAATCGGCACCTATTGGCTCAGACCCGTATTCTCCGCCTTGGTGGGGGGTCCCGAGACGCAGTACGCGAAGAGCGGCGACCGGTACATCGGCTATCGGGTCCTCGGCGACGGGCCGATCGATCTCCTGGCGCTGAACAACGGCAGCAACATCTGGATCGACCGCGACGACGAACCGCACTGGGCACGCTTCGACCGCCGGCTGGCCTCCTTCACCAGGCTGATCCGATTCGACCCGAGCGGCGTCGGGCTCTCCGACCCGCTCGGCGGCGGCGAGCTTCCGACGGTCGAGCTCTGGACGCAGGACGCGGTCGCAGTGCTCAACGCGGTCGGGTCCGAACAAGCGGCACTCCTCGGCGTCTCAGACGGAGGTCCCGTCGCGATGCTGCTGAGTGCCATGTACCCCGAGCGCATCTCGGCGCTCGTCCTGATGAACTCCTCCGCGCGGATGGCGCGCGACGACGACTATCCGTGCGGAATTCCGCAGCATCTGCTCGATCGATTCGTGAACACCGTGAGCGACCCGACACCTGGCGATGACCATATCGACGACCTCGCGCTTCTGGCTCCGAGCCTCGCGGGTGATCCCGAGTTCCAGCTGTGGTGGAAGCAACGCAGGTGAGCGGTCCGCCGGGCCGACGATGGCGAAGGCGTTGGACACGCTGGCGACTGGTTTCGATGTGCGAGGGATCTTGCCGCTCATCGGCGTGCCGACACTCGTGCTCTACCGAGTCGACCACCCATTCTTGCGACCGGGCCATGCGCTCTACCTCGCCGAACACATCGCCGGCGCGAAGCTCGTCGAGCTGCCAGGGCGCGACCACCTCGCCTATGTCGGCGAGACCGAACCGCTGCTCGACGAGGTCGAGGAGTTCCTCACCGGGACACGAGGTGGGTCGGACACCGAGCGGGTGCTCGCGACGATCCTGTTCACCGACATCGTCGACTCGACGAGCAGAGCGTCGATGGCCGGGGACCGGCTGTGGCGCGAGCAGCTCGACAACCACGACCGCATGGCCGGTCGGCAGGTCCAACGATTCGGCGGCCGGCAGGTCAAGTCCACCGGTGATGGCCTCCTCGCCACGTTCGACGGACCCGCCCGCGCCATCCAATGCGGCCTGGCCATCTGCGATGGGGCGCGCCAGCTTGGCATGGAGGTGCGCGTCGGCGTCCACACCGGCGAGGTCGAACGACGCGGGGATGACATCGCGGGCATCGGCGTGCACATCGCGGCGAGAGTCCAGTCATGCGCGGAGCCGGGCGAAGTGTGGGTCTCGCGCACGTTGACCGATCTCCTCACCGGATCGGGCACGACCTTCGCCGACAGGGGCGAGCACACGCTCAAAGGCGTGCCCGGGACATGGCAGCTGTTCATGGTCGAGGGCTGACGGCAGGCGGGGGAAACATGACCGGCGACGCGACATGGGACTTCCTGAATCCCTCGAGCAAGGCGCGCGTCCTCGAGGTACTCGGCCGGCAAGCCGAGGCGATGTTCGAGCTCGCGGGTGACCCTGCGAACTGGCACATCCCGACTGCGTGTACCGGTTGGGACGTCGGTGACATGGTGGGACACCTCGTCGACGCGACAGAGGCGTCGCTCTCGGCCTTCGACCTCGCCCGCAAGGGCAAACCCGGCCCCGACGCCGTCGGCGTGGCCGGCATGGCTGCCGCCACGGACAATGCCGCTCGAGCCATGCGGTCCGTCCCGCGGGACGAGCGACTCGCTCGCCTTCGCGACAAGACCGCTCTGCTCATGGCGGAGTTCGAGTCGTTGGCGGACTCCGAGTGGTCGGGGCTCGTGATCCCGGACCCGTACATGGGCCCTTTGCCGGCCTCGGTCGTCGCGGCCGGACTGCTCGGCGGGTACACGGTGCACGGCTGGGACGTGCGCCAGGGCCTCGGCGCTCCGCACGAGATCGCCGGTGACGCGGCCGACCTTCTGGTGCCGTTCGTCTACCTGCTCTGGTGGGCAACAGCCGACTCGAGCTCCGTCGTCGAGCCGTACTCGATCGGGATCAGAACGACCGGCGTGAACGGAGGAGACACGAGGTTCGACGTGTCGCCTACAGCGGTGGCGTTCGCCGCGGGCGACATCGACGACTGCGCCGCGATCCTCGAGCTCGATCCCGGGAGCCTGGTGCTCACTGCGTACAACCGCATCAACGGCGGTACGAGCCGCGGCGATGCCCGGTTCGTGACGAGCTTCCGCTCGTTGTTCGTGGCGATCTGAGCAGAGCCGACAGTCAGGAGCTGCCGTCGGGCCCGAGGTCCGGCCCGGGGTCGCCGCCGGTCGCCCTGATGGAGAGCCGCTCGAGGTAGTGGTCCCACCCACTCGTGTGGTCGGTCACCGCGTCCGCAGGAAGCCCGCTGTGCACGAGGCGCAGACGCGTCTTGTTGCCCTCTGCCACCAGCGTGATCTCGACGCGCGTGGAGCCCGGCGTGATCGGGTTGCCCTCTTGGTCCCACCCGAACGTGTAGACGACCTTCTTCATGGGGACGACCTCGACGAACTCTCCCGCGGCCATGTAGCGGCCGGCGACGAGGACGCGGTAGATGCCGCCGGGGCGAGGGTCGAGCTCGGCTTCGGTGCCGTCCCACTCGATGTGCTTGTCGGCTTGGGTGAGGTACGGCCAGACAGTCTCGGGGGTTGCGTCGATCATGATCTCGCGCACGAGCTCAGCCATCACTTCGTCTCCTTCTCTCGTTGTGCGGTCTCGGCGACATCTCGCAGCCGCTCGAGCCCCGTGGTCCAGTACTCGTCGAGGAACTTCCGTAGCTTCTTCATCTCGTCTCGCTCGGCTCGGTAGAGCCGCCGCGTCCCATCGCGTCGTTCCGACACCAGGCCTGCCTCCTTGAGGACGCCCAGGTGCTGCGAGATCGCGGAGCGTGTGACCTCGCTGAAGTGCGAGGCGATGTCGGTGGCCTGTCGCTCCTGCGACCAGACCAGCCGCAGGATCTCGCGCCGCCGGGGTTCGGCAAGTGCTTTGAGCGCGGCGTCCACCCACATATTTAAGCATTCACTTACGTAAGTGTCAACTGAAGTAGGTCTCCGCCCGATGGCGCCCGACGGAAGCCCGAGCAGTACTCTCTCGTCACAACAGCGTCGACTGACACCGGCGCCATTCGTGCGGCTCTGACCCTTGGTCGCGTGGTCCGTTCTGTTCGGAACGGACGGAATCGTCACCAGGAGCGTGCATGCCCACCGACCTTCTCCCCGCGCCGAGCACGGTCGCGCCCCCGCAGCCTCCGCCGGCTGCGCCCGCACCGGTCGGCGCGGCCGAGAAGTGGGTCACCGCCCTCATCGTGGCGGCGCCGTTCGGCGCGTTGCTCTATGCGGTGATCGCCCTCTGGGGGCAAGGGATCCACACCCGCGACGTGGTGCTCGCGGTTGCCCTCTTCTTCCTCGTCGGCCACGGCATCACCATCGGCTTCCATCGATTGCTCGCGCATCGGGCCTTCGTCGCCGTCCGTCCGCTCAAGCTGGCGCTCGTCGGAGCCGGTTCGATGGCGTTCGAAGGCGGCCCGATCGGCTGGGTCGCGGACCATCGGCGCCATCACGTCTTCTCCGACGGTGAGGGTGATCCCCATTCGCCGCACGGGGCGCGATCGCCGTTGCGGGGGCTCTGGCATGCGCACATCGGGTGGCTCTTCAACCACGAGCCCACGTCATGGCCGAAGCACGCGAGCGATCTCATGGCCGACCGCGATCTCGTCGTGATGAACGCGCTGTTCCCCGCCTGGTGTGTCGTCTCGCTCGCCATTCCGTTCGCGCTCGGCTGGATCCTTGGTGGCGACGTCGGAGCCGCGCTGAGCGCGCTGCTGTGGGCTGGTGGCGTGCGCATCTTCTTTGTGCACCACGTGACGTGGAGCATCAATTCGCTGTGTCATGTGTATGGTCGCCGCCCGTTCGTCACAACTGATCGCAGCACGAACGTCCGCGCCCTGGCCGTGTTCACCATGGGCGAGTCGTGGCACAACGGCCATCACGCGTTCCCGCGATCTGCTCGTCATGGCCTGCTCCCCCACGAATGGGACACGTCAGCGCGCGCCATTCGTTGCTTCGAACAGCTCGGTTGGGCGCGCGACGTGCACTGGCCGACCCAGGCCGCACTCGCACGACGCCGATCGTCAGGCTGAACGTCCCTCGATCTCGGCGCACAGCTCGAGGATCTGCTCGGCGACCTGCCCGCTGCGCTCGAGAGGCAACATGTGCCCCGCCCCGGCGAAGATCTCCATGCGGGCGCCTGGGATCAGGTCGACTGTTCGCTGCGAATCGGCAGGCGGGACGACCGCGTCGGCCGCTCCGACCAACACGAGAACTGGCACCTCGACTCGCGACAGCGCTCGAGTCAGGTCGATTCCGAGAAGCCGACGGGCGAAGCCTCGACGTTGTTCGACGGGGCTGTCGATGCCGATGGCTCGAGCCGCGTTCACGTGACTTCGGGGCGGCTCCGGGCCGAAGTTGGCACGCGCCAACACGAGCCCGTGCCGAGGATGACGGCCCAGCCGCTCGAGGAAGCGCCAGTCGAGTGCGGTCATCTTCGCACGAGTCACTGGACGGTCGGCCGGTCCGCGGCCCGAGCTGTTGACCAGCACGATCGCCGAGACTCGTTCGGCGACCGTTTCCGGGCAGTCGATCGCAAGGCCGAGGGCGACACCGCCCCCCATCGAGTGGCCGACGACAACCGTGTCGCGCAGGTCGAGCGTGTCAAGGACGGTGGCCGCGTCCTGGACGAGCCCCGAGAACCCGAAGAGCGGTGGCACCGGGGAGGACCGGCCGAACCCTCGCTGGTCGATTGCGATCACCCGGCACCCCGCAGCGGCCAGCGGGGCGGCCATCAACGAGAACGTCCGCATCGACGCGCCGTGCCCATGGAGCAACAGCACGGGACGTCCCGAACCACACTCTTCGACCTGGAGTCGACCTCCGTCGGCGGTGTCGACCACATGGGTCCGCGAACCGGGGAAGCGGAATTCGCGATCAGCATCGGGGTCGGGCCTCGCGGACAGCTGGAGCAACACCCGTACCTCGTAGAGGACCAAGCAGGCGACCACGATCGCGGTGGCGCACATCGGCACCATCACACGTCTTCGGTGCACCCGAGCCATCCTCTTCGGCGTCCTCGGGGAGCGGCAGCTCGGCGATTCCGCACGCGGCCTTCTGACGCTACCGCCGGCGTGCCCAGCTTCCGCGGTCGTTGCAGCGCACGGCGCCCGAATCGGCTAGCCATCAGTGCATGAGGATCGGTGTCGTGTTCCCACAGACCGAGCTCGGCGGCGACGTGGGTGCCGTCCGCGCGTACGCGGAGGCAGTCAACGGTCTCGGCTACGCGCACGTCCTCGCGTACGACCACGTGCTGGGTGCCGACCCGTCGGTGCACGAGAACTGGCGGGGTCCCTACGACGTGTCCACGACGTTCCACGAGCCGTTCGTGCTGTTCGGGTTCCTCGCCGGCATCGTCCCGTCGCTCGAGCTCGTCACCGGCGTCATCATCCTCCCCCAACGACAGACTGCCCTCGTTGCCAAGCAAGCGGCCGAGGTCGACCTCCTCACCGGAGGTCGGTTCCGGCTCGGGGTCGGCGTGGGCTGGAACCACGTGGAATACGAAGCGCTCGGCCAGCGCTTCGACCAGCGCGGCCGGCGCGAGTCGGAGCAGATCGAGCTCATGCGGCGACTCTGGACCGAACCCTCGCTCAGCTTCCGCGGCGAGTTCGACACGATCACCGGCGCGGGTCTCGCGCCGATGCCGATCCAGCGCCCGATCCCGGTGTGGCTCGGCGGACGGTCCGACCCCACCTACCGACGCATCGGTCGCCTCGCCGACGGGTGGTTCCCGCAGGTGCGCCCGGGCGACGACCTCGACCACGCGCTCTCGCTCATCAGCGACTCCGCCTCGGCGGCTGGACGTGACCCCTCGGCGATCGGCATGGAGGGACGCGCGGGCTGGAGCAACGACGACCCGGACAAGTTCGTCCGGCAGGTCGACAGATGGCGGGACGTCGGGGCCACCCACCTCGGCATCGACACCATGTACTCGGGCCAGCAGACCGTCGACGATCACATCGCCGCGCTCACGCGGGCGGCAGAGCTCGTCGGCGTCAGCTCACGCTGACGCGACTCACTGCTGGTAACCCTCGACCATGCCCTCCGGCCGCACCTGCGCGCCATCGGGATCCTCACCCGCGTTCCGCCGCGCTCGACGCTGGCGGAGCAGGTCCCAACACTGGTCGAGCGCGACCTCGATCTCCTGAAGGCGCCGAACCTCTTCGTCCGACGGTGCGGTTCCCGCGTGGGCCCGTTCCAACGCGTGTTCGTCTTCCACGAGCGCGCTGATGCGACGCACGATCTCGATCTCATCCATCGCTGATCTCCTCCAGTTCGGGGACGGTGTGCGATCGGCCGAGAACTTCACCGTCGCGCAGAACTGACACGGGGCCGTCCTCACTCACGACGATGACGGTGGCCAACGGGTCGTCGCGGCTGTACCGGCGACCGGAGGTGTGCCGGGTCCCGCCGAGCGCGTCGACGGTCTCCTCCGCGGTGATGCTGGGGATCAGCCGCACGCCGAGGCGACGCAGCACACCGCGCGCGTCGAAGATCGCCGCGCCGTCGACTTGTGAGAGTGCATGTCGAAGCGGCGCGAGATGGGTTGGACGGCGGATGTCGAGCGGAGGCGGCGTCGGGAGACGGTCCTCGACGGGCGGACCGCCATCCGCATCGGGTCGGTACACGAGCAGCGCGCCGATGCCCTTCGATCCGAGATCGTGGACTGCGAACTCGAGCATCGCGGTGAAGATCTCGGGATCACCCTCGGTCCCGCCCGCCGTGACCGCTGCGAGCCAGGTGCCGACGGGAGGCTCGTGGTGCCAGCCGTACCCATCCCAGCGCGCGACGCCGAAGGGGCCGACGACTCGGACCATCCCGCCGGGATGGCGTTGGACCAACGACGCGTCGAATGCGTCAGCGAGCACGACGAGATCGCGCTCCGATCCCGCGGGCCGATCGAAGATGACCCACTCGTTGGCATCGTCGACCCGTCGCAGCAGCCAGCTCGACAGGCCGTCGGCAAACCGACGTGCGGCGAGCAGTGGCTGGTGGTCGAGCGGCTTGCGGGTGATCTGGAGCCCCGTCGTCTCCGACCAATGGGCGGCGTCGGCGCCCGGCTCGACGATCGCCCCGCTGCTGGGCACCCGACGCTCGTGCACCGGAGGCCTCAGCGCGAGGTCGATCTCCTCCAGCAACAGGTCGTTCGCCCGGCCCGAGGCGTCCCACCGGACACCACTCTCTTCGAGCTCCTCGGCGAGACGGCGGCGCCGACTCGCTCCGGCGTCAGGCATGGCCGGGACGCTATCTCCGAGATCGGGCGGCACCTACCGGACCTCGTCATCTCCGACAGAGCGACGGCTCACTGGGTTCGATTCGGCTGGCTCAGTGTCGGCTGGCCGTGATCAGTGCGGGCTGACCGCGTCCGTGCTCCCCTACGACGCCGACTGCAGCTAGCGCCGCGTCTCGACCAGCTCGTGCTCGAACGCGAAGGCCGTGGCGCCGGCACGCGACGTGACGCCGATCTTCGTGAAGATGTTCGAGAGGTGGCGTGAGACCGTCTTGGCGCTGAGGTAGAGCTCGCTGGCGATCTCGTTGTTCGTCATTCCGGCCGCGATCAGGCGCAGCACCTCGACCTCTCGCTCGGTGAGCCCGGCCGGCAACGTCGGCCGGGTGTCGAGCAGCAGGCGAGCATCGAGCGGCGCGCCGATCTGGTCGAACAGCGACGCCGCGGCGGCGAACGAGTCGGCGGCCCCGGCTTCGTCGCCGGTCGCGCGGAGGGCCTGGCCGAGCAGCGTGCGGACGGTCGCGACCTCGTAGGGCACGTCGAGCGCGATCCAGCTCTCCAGGCCTTGCTGCAGACTCGAGCGCGCGGCATCGCCGTCGCCCTGCGCCAGCTCGAAGCGCCCGCGGGTCGACAGCACGGTCGCCTTGAGCAGGGGCGTGCCGAACGCCGGCGGCGATCTCGTCGAGCTCGAGGAGCGCGTCGTGGGCGGCATCGAGGTCGTCGGCCGCGATGGCGACGTGGACGTAGATCGGCAGCAGCGCCGAACGAGCGAGACGGTTCGTCGTATCCCGCAGGCACGCGCTGACGATCGCCATCGCGGCCCCGATGCGACCCTGCGCCAGACGCAGCAGCGCGAGCTCGGCGCACGGTCGGCCGCAGAGCTCCTGGGAGCGCTCGAACGCCTCCTCGGCCCTGTCGAGCTGGCCGAGGCGGCGCCGGATGTCGCCGACCTCGGCGTGGGCGGCCGCGCTGTTGCCGACGTGGCTGCCGACCAGCTCGTCGCACGCCTGCAACGCCTCGCGTTCGGCCTCGGCGAGATCGCCGCGCCGCTTGAGCACCACGGCGCGGTGCACGCGGCAGATCCCGGGGAAGATCGCGAAGGGATGCTCCTGCGCCCAGCGCAGCGTCGCCTCGGTCCACTCGGCGGCGCGGTCGAGGTCGCCGACCTCCTCGCACGCGCTGATCAGGCTGCAGTACACCTTGCCGGTCGAGTACGGCCCGAGGCGGCCCTCGACCGCGAAGAGCATCGCCTCGTCGAGATGGCCCATCCCCTCCGTGACCTCGCCCTGGTCGATCAGGATCCGGCCGTTGGTCTGCAGCGCCTCGGCCTCGAGGTCGGTCGACCGGAGGCGC
Source organism: uncultured Acidimicrobiales bacterium (assembly GCA_963747215.1). Classification (GTDB taxonomy): domain Bacteria; phylum Actinomycetota; class Acidimicrobiia; order Acidimicrobiales; family DATKAS01; genus DATKAS01. Next base: position 370,778 of record CAVVET010000001.1, on the reverse strand, counting down.
CGGCCGAGCGCGATCACTCGTGTCGCGAGGGCGATCGCGGCGGGCGAGGTCGCCGCTGCCGTGCGCGGTCTCGGCCTCGCGGAGCAGCAAGGCCCCGTGCTCGACGCACTCGGTGTCGCCGTCGAGGGAGCGGCGGGCCCGCCGGAGCCACGCCTGCGCTACCGAGGGACGCGGCGCTGATCGCGTGGTGCTCCCACAGCCACACCGCGCACTGCCCGGCTCGGCGCTGATCGCCGAGCTCGTCGTACGCGCGGTACGCGCGCTCGCGCGCCGTGATGCACTCGTCGAGCCGGCCGAGCCACCACGCCGCCTCCGCCACGAGATCGGCAGTCGCTCGGCCGCCTCGAGCTCCCCCGAGTCGACCGACGCCGCGGACGCGGCGTCGAGCGCGGCCTGCCAGTCGTGCCGCGACAGCGCCTCGCGAGCGTCGACCAGCATCGGACGAAACCTAGCCATCGGCGACAAGGGCGCCGGTCAGCCGAGGGGCATGAGCTGCGCGCCGACGTGCTCGAGCACCGGCCGCAGATCGTCGGCCGGGCTGAACTCGACGAACGTGACGCCCTCGTCGGTCCAGCCGGTGTGGCCGCCGGGCCAGTAGTAGATCTCGCCGGCCCGGTTCAGCTCCTCGGTGCCGTCGGCGTAGCGGACGATGATGGAGCCCGAGATCACGTAGCCCCAGTGCGGGCAGTGGCACAGGTCGCCGGGCAGCCCCTTGAACAGCGGCGTGAAGTCGGCGCCCGGCGGCAAGGTGAGGTGACGGACGAGCTGGCCGCCCCAATCCTCGCCTCGCGTCACGATGTCGCCTACCTCGAGCTCGATCGCGAGGTTCTTCTCTGCTGCGTGCATGGCATGTCCTCTCGTTTCGAGCGGACCAGGCCGATTCCCGGCGCCGCGAGCTGATCGTGCTCCTCGACCGGTCCTGCTGGCATCGGCCGCCGCCACCAACGTCGCGCCGGTTCCCTCGCCGGCGATGGGGCGTTCGCCCCATGCGAGCGCCGGAGCCGGACCGGCAGAAATGGGGCGCAGGCCGGAAGCGGAGCGAGCGCCGTTCCCGGATGATCGAGCCGTGACCAACGAGAACCGAACCGACGTGATCGAGCTGATCGAGGTCGGCCGCGACCGCGAGGCCGCCCGACGCGGCGCACTGCGAAAGCGGAGGACCCATGGATCCCTTGACCCAGCTCAACCAGCTCGCGCCGCTCCTCAGCGGCGTCGTGGCGGGCATGCAGCCCGACCAGCTCGATCTGCCGACGCCGTGCGCCGAGTTCACCGTGCGCGGCGTGCTCGAGCACATGATCGGCGGAGCGACCGCGTTCGCCGCCGCCTACCGCGGCGAGACGCCGGCGGAGCCCGACCTGAGCGATGTCCTCGCGGGCTTCGGCCCGGCGCTGCGAACCTCGGCGCGGCGATGAGCGCACCCGGCGCCCTCGACAGGACGGTCGCGGCGCCGTTCGGGGAGGTGCCGGGCGAGACCTTTGCCCGCTTCGTCGTGCTCGACGGCCTCGTCCACGGCTGGGACATCGCGACCGCGACCGGTCAGACGTACGCCCCGAGCGACGAGCTGGTCGCCGCGGCCGATGCATTCGCCCATCAAGCGCTCGATCCCCTGCGCGACGGCACGACGTTCGCCGCCGCCGTCCCACCCGCCACCGACGCGTCGCCCATCGAACGACTCGCCGCCTACACCGGACGCCAACTCATGACAGGAGCAAACCAATGACCACCCAGACCGACACCATCGACCTCGAAGCGATCAAGTCACGTCAGCACGCGACCTGGGCCTCCGGCGACTACGCCGTGATCGGCACCACACTGCAGATCGTCGGCGAGTCACTGTGCGAAGCCGTCGACATCACTGCGGGATCACGGGTGCTCGACGTCGCGGCCGGCAACGGCAACGCCTCGCTCGCGGCAGCGCGCCGCGGCGCCGAGGTCACCGCCACCGACTACGTCGAGGACCTCCTCCACGGAGCCAAGCGCCGCGCCGACGCGGACGGGCTCCTGATCGAGACCCGGGTTGCCGACGCCGAGAACCTTCCCTACGAGGACGGCTCGTTCGACTACGTCCTGTCCACGTTCGGCGTCATGTTCACGCCGAACCCCGAGCGCTCATCGGCCGAGATGGCCCGGGTGTGCCGGCCCGGCGGCACGCATCGGCCTCGCGAACTGGACGCCCGAGGGCTTCATCGGCCAGATGTTCAAGATCATCGGCGCAGCATGTCCCGCCGCCCGCCGGCGTGCCGTCGCCGCTCGCGTGGGGCAAGGAAGACCGGCTCCACGAGCTGTTCGACGGGAAGGCAACGCTCGAGGTGCAGCGCCGCCACTTCACGTTCCGCTACCGCTCCGCGACCGACTTCGTCGAGACGTTCAAGACCTTCTACGGCCCGATGGTGAAGGTGTGGGCTGCACTCGACGACGACGGCCGGGCCTCGTTGCGCAGCCAGCTCACCGCGCTGGCCGAAGGCGCCGACCGCGGGACTGGGCGTGCCTTGGCCGTGCCCTCCGAGTATCTCGAAGTGGTGGCCACCCGCACCTCGTAGTGACCTGGGGCGGGCTTCGGCCCGCCCCATCCCACGACCGCGAGCATCATTCGCGTCGTGGTCACCGCTTCACCCGAGGAACCGCGAGGCCGGCTGAGACGGTGGTGGACTCGATTCACCGAGTCGGTCTCGTGGACTCGCCCGACCTCGACCGAGGTCGGCATCGTCCTGAAGGCGGGCCTGGCAGCCGGACTTGCATGGGCAATCGCCAGCCTCGTGACGGACGTGGCGAGCCCGCTCCTTGCACCGCTCACGGCCATCGTCACCGTGCGCGTGTCGGTGCGGTCCTCGATCTCGAGGGCGGTCCTGCGCAGCCTGGCCGTCGTGCTCGGCGTGCTGCTCGCGCTCGCGCTGGGCGACACGATCTCCCTGAACGGCATCACCATCGGCCTGCTCGTGGCGGGATCGCTCGCGATCGCCGAGCTGCTCTTCAGACTGCCGCTCTGGGCCGCTACCCAGGTGCCCATCAGCATCCTCGTCGTGCTCGGCGCGGTCGCCACGCCAGACCGCGCCGGACGGCTGGAGGCGAGCCGTGGACACGATGATCGGCGCTGCGGTGGGGGTTGCGGTCTCGCTCCTGCTGCCGGCGTCGCGACGCGTCGACGCCCGCCAGACCCTCGACCGGCTCGCCGATGGGCTCGAGCACACCCTGGACACAGTGGGTCAGGGGCTCGGCGAGCCATGGACGACCGAGGACACCACCGAGTGGCGTCGAGAAGCCCACGTCGCGCGTGACCGATTGGTGCAGCAAGCACTCGAGGCGGTCGGCGACAGCCGGGAGGCCGCCCGATGGAATCACCGCGATCGCCGCCACATCGACGAGCTCGGACGGTACGAGGAGCTCGCACAACGATCTGAGCGAGCCGCGATCGGTGTCTCTGCCATCGCGCGCACCTTCGACGAGTTCGCCCACCGCTCGGACGAAGCGCATCCACCCCTCCCGAGGCTGGCCGCGCTCATGCTCGTCTTGGCGCGCGGCATCCGCGCCGTCGTCAGCGAGGGGTTGGGTCAGACCGACGTCGCGGCAGTGGATGCGGCGATCGCGGACATACAGGCCAAGCGCGAGGAATGCATGGCCGGAGCGAGGCGCCGAGCGCGGCTGGCACTCGAGAGCGGCGGCGCGTCCGAGGATGATCGCTCCGCGGCAGAGTGGCTCGGGTACGCCGCGGTGTTGGTGCACGTCGACCGCATCGTCCACGACCTGACCGGTCCGCTCCCCGACTGAATAGCGTGCGATGACCGGCCCGCACGGAGGAACGACGATGACGACCGACGAAAGCGTCTCGCGAGTCCTCGAGCTTGAGCATCGACTTGATGCGGCGGCCGACGAGCGCGATCTCGAGACAGTGGAACGTCTCTACGCTCCGGAGTTCACGCTGAACAGCCCTGCGGGGAGAATCCAGTCGCAAGAGACCATCGACTTGTTGCTCACGCGGCCGACGATGCGCCAAACCGACGTCCGGCGAACGATCGAGGCGGCGTACGCGAGCGGCGACGTCGTCGTCATCATGGGTTACGAGTCGCTCGTATGGGAAGGCACCGGCACCGAGCTCGACGGTCAGCGGTCGGCGGCGGTTCACGAACGTGTGGCGGTGCGTCGACGGTGAGTGGCTCAGGATCGCTCGACAAGCGACGACGGTTCCGGTCAACGAACCATGACGACGACCGGCGCATCCGATGGGCGCCGATGCTGCCGACCGGGAAGCTGATCCAGCTCTACGAGCAAACGCCGCCGGCCTGCTCGACGACGAGCTGCTCGACGACGTCGGCTGGCGGCTGTGGGATCGACTCAGCGACGTCGTCGCGTGACGAACGGAAGGTGCGCTGCCCGAGCTGCGGCACGGAGTTCCAGGTGCGAACGCCCGAGCGGGGGCGTGACGACGTCGTTCCCTGTCCCGGTTGCGACTGGACCGTGACGGATCGGGCGTGGCACAAGAGCTGGGAGCACCGCGACCTGAATGGGGTCGTGTCCCGAGTTCCCGCGCTACGTCGACAAGTGGCCGGCGGCGAGATCAGCACGCGACCGCATGCTCCTCATCGACGAAGTCGTGCACGCGCTCCACGTCGCGTCGCGAGACGACATCCCGGAAACTTCGCGGCGCGGAACTTCCTCGAGGGGTCGCGGCCGAAGATCGTGGCGCTGCTCGAAGAGCTCGCGTACGGACCGGGCAGCCACATCGCGGAGGGCGCCCGCGCCCGCTGGCAAGAGGCGCAACAGCACTACCGCTCGGGCCGATAGCGCTCGCGGCCACGGACTGAAGATCAGGGGGGTGGTGGGCCGACCTCGACATCGACGGTCAGCGACGCCGTGTTGTTGGCGTCGTTGGTCTCTCCGCCGATACCCGACGGGAGCACCACGTCCACCCTGAACTGACCGGGGCTCTGAGAACCCGTCCAATCCAGGAAGAAGGTCACCGTGCTGGACGCGCCGGGCCCGAGCACGAGGGTCGGCGCGAAGATGGACACAGGGTCGCCGGGGAGCGGCTGCACGACCAGCCAGTCCAGGCTGCTCGAGCTCACCATGTCGATCGTGCCGCTGCCAGCCAACACCGGCAGGTTCACGGTGAAGTTCATCGGGCCAATTGTCGGGAGGCTGCCGACGTTCGTTATCACGATGGTGTACAGCCCTGGCACGGCGCCGATCACCTGTTCCGACGGGCCGGTGAGGGTCGGCGTCAAGTCCGGGGCGGGGATCGTCGTCGTGGTTGTCGCCACGGTCGTCGTCGTGGTTGTCGCCACAGTCGTCGGCGTGGTCGGGGCGGCTCCTCCGGTCGGCGTGGTGGTCGTCGTCGCCACAGTCGTGGACGTGGTCGCCGCTGTGGTTGTCGTGGTTCCCGCGGTCGTCGTCGGGGCCGGGGCAGCGGTGGTCGGAGGGACCGTGCTCGGCGGCGGGCACTCCTGGGCGTCTGCGCGTCGGGCGTCAACCACCGTGAGCGCCGCACCCAGGGCCAACATCAGGACGATGGCCGCACCGCCTCGGAACCCGCCTCGGCGCACACCGAGCACCAGCCCGACTCCCGTTGCCAGCACGAGGAGCGCAACCAGCACCGCGCTCAGGGGGTCGCTTCCCGTCACCGGCAGCACACAGTCGGTCATGAGGTATTGCGTTCCCCGTTGGTCAACAACTCAGACCGGGACCGAGGCCTTGAAGAACCCCTGCAGCGCTTCGCCCATCTCGGCTCGCACGGGCACGGCTCGAGAGCACGACGCCGACCATCGTCAGCGACGTGTGCGTGTGGCCCCGCGCGAACACGTGCCTCGCCGAGACGCCTGCCTTCTCGCAACCCTCCGCGTAGGCCGTGCCTTCGTCCCGCAACGGATCGAACTCACTCGTGACGATCACGGCCGGCGGGAGGCCCGACAGAGACTCGGTCCGCAACGGCGAAACCCTCGGGTCGGTGCGATCGGCGCCGTCCATGTAGTGGTCGAAGAACCACTCCATGAGCGGCTTGGTGAGGATGTAGCCGTCGGCATTGTCGCGATAGCTGGGCCGGTCCATGTCGCTGTCGGTGACCGGGTTGACGAGCAGCTGCCCGACGATCTCGGGACCGCCCGCGTCACGCGCCATCCGTGCTGCGACGGTCGCGATGTTGCCGCCCGCGCTCCAGCCAGCGACGGCAAGCTGGCCCGGGATGCCGCCGAGCTCGATCGTGTGGTCGGCGATCCATTGCACCGCAGCGAAGGCGTCTTCCGCGGCGGCCGGGAACTTGTGCTCGGGGGCGTGCCGGTAGTCGACCGAGACGATGACTGTGCCGGAGCGATCGCACAGGTCGCGGCAGAACGGATCGTCGGATTCGTGGCTGCCCAAGACCCAACCGCCGCCGTGGAAGTAGACGACGATCGGGTGCGGACCTGGCGTCGCCGGTCGGTACAGCCGGTACGAAAGATCACCGTCCGCGCCCGGCAGCACACCGTCGACCACCTCGCCGACATCCGGGCCCGGCGGACGCATCGCCGCCGACGCCTCCATGAACGCGCGTGCATCCGTCGGCGACATCGTCTCGAGCGGCGGCAGCTCGAGCGCCGCCATCATGTCGAGCACCATCGCAACGTCGGGCTGCAGTCGGCGAATCACCCCGTCGTTGCACTGCGCACCACCGGCACCGGCCAACCTGAACCCGACGTATTCGTTCGCGACGACCTCGTCGCAGATCGCGCGGTACGCGTCGACGCCGCCGATGTAGGGCAAGAACACGCGCGGCTTTCCGGGCACGTTGGCGCCCATGTACCACGAGTTCGCAGTCGGGTGGAGCGTGATGTCGGCACAGTCGTTGACGTGCTGCACCCAACCGGCTTCCGCTTGCGGAGTCGGCTCGATCGTGTCGAAGCCGCGCGCCTTCATGTCCGCGAGGGTGTCGGTGACCCAGTCGACGTGCTGTTCGATCGAGACCGACATGTTCGACAGCACCGACGGGCTGCCCGGGCCCCGTGATGGTGAAGAAGTTCGGGAAGCCGACGGTGGTGAGACCCAGATAGGTGACGGGCCCGTCGGCCCACTTCTGCTTCAACGTCACGCCATCGCGACCGGCGATGTCGACCGAGACAAGTGCGCCAGTCATCGCGTCGAACCCGGTCGCGTACACGACGACGTCGAACTCGAACGACTCGCGGGAGGTGTCGATGCCGTTTTCGGTGATCGTCTTGATCGGGTCCTTGCGCAGATCGACGAGGCGCACGTTCGGGCGGTTGTAGGTCTCGAAGTAGCCGGTGTCGAGACAAGGGCGCTTGGTGCCGAAGTAGTAGTCCTTCGCGCACAGCGACTCGGCCGTCTCCGGGTCGTTCACGATCGAGCGGACCTTGTCCCGGATCATCTCGGCCACGATCTCGTTGGACACCGGGTTCACCGCCTGATCGGCGAAGATCCCGAGGATGCTGAACAGCTCACCGGCGGCATAGGCCTCCTCGAACCGAGTGCGGCGCTCCTCCTCGGAGCACATCTCAGCCGTGAGCTCGGTCGGCACGACGGGAATGCCGCCACGCGAGCGCTTGGCGGCTTCGCGATAGGCGGCGCGGTCGGCATCGAGCTCGGCGAGCCGGTCGGCCGGCGGCGGACCGTTGAACGCGGGAACGGAGAACGCGGGCGTCCGCTGGAACACGGTGAGATGCGCGGCCTGTTCGGCGATGAGCGGTATGGACTGAACGGCCGACGACCCGGTGCCGATGACCGCGACCCGCTTGCCCGAGAGATCGACACCCTCGTGCGGCCAACGACTGGTGAAGTACACGTCGCCGCCGAACTGGTCGGCGCCCTCGATGTCGACCTCCTTCGGCATCGACAAGCATCCGGTCGCCATCACGTAGAACCGGCACGACAGATCGGCCCCGCCGTCGGTGCGCAGCCGCCACGTCGAAGCCGACTCGTCCCACTCCGCTGCTTGCACTCGTGTCGAGAAGTCGATGTCTCGACGCAGGTCGTATCGCTCGGCGACGAACTGGAGGTACGACAGGATCTCGGGCTGCGTGGCGTACTTCTCGGACCACGTCCACGCCTGCTCGAGCTCGGGATCGAAGCTGTAGGTGTAGTCGGTCGTCGGGATGTCGCACCGGGCGCCGGGGTAGCGGTTCCAGTACCAGGTGCCGCCGACGTCGTCGGCCGCCTCGAGGAGGCGCGTCGAGAAGCCGAGCTCCCGAAGCCGGCGGAGCATGTAGAGGCCGGCGAACCCGGCCCCGACGACGATCACGTCGTAGTCCGGCCGATCCTGCGAACCGTTGCTTCCAGCCACGTTCGTTCCCCCTTGTGCGCGCCTTCAGGGTCTTCTCGCGGAGCGATTCTCACACGTCGAGTCAGAGCATGGATTCGCTCACTTCGCCCGGCTGCGAATTCGTGTCCACATGCGGTGTTGGACGGTGAGTCCGACGGCGCCCACCGCAATCAGGATGGCGACGTTCAGCAGCAGCTGAACGAGTGAGCCTCGGGCCTCAGTCCAGTTCCCGAACGCAGCCGACACGCCGATGTCGGCCGCCGCCGGGATGGTGGTGACGGAGATGAACACCCCGATGAGGGCGCCGGCACGGGCCTCGACGAGCGACACGACGCCGACGATGCCCGCCAGGGTCGCGACGGCAACGGAGAAGAAGTCCGGCGTGTTGATGAGGTTGGACACCGGTCGGACTCCGACCTGGAACAGCTCCGGCTCCAAGCCGAACGCGCGGACGACGAGGCTGAAGAAGAGGGTCACGACGATCGCGAACAGAAAACCGAAGAAGAGCGCCCCCAAGCCGCTACGGATCCGCAGGCGATCGCTCTTGTTGATGCCGAGCGCGACGCTGATGATCGCGGCGTACTCCGGGCCGACGACCATGGCACCAACCACCAGGATCTGTGAATTCGTGAAGATGCCGACGGACGCAATCAGCCCTGCGATCGCCATCAGCATGAACCAGCTGGGCGGGTACTGACCGCCGGCACGGATCCTGGCCTCGGCCTGTTCCCAAACCGGCGAGAGCCGCAGCGCCAGGGGTCCCGCGGCCTCGGCCGACGCGGCATAGTCCGACAGCTCGGCCCCGACGTCCCCGATGACGATCGATCCGCGCCGAGCGACACCCAGGGTGCGCATCTCCTGCAGCACCTCGTTGGCCTCGGCGGTGACCACGTCGAACTGCACGGCATCGCCGTTGGGGTTTCGTGCCACTCCGTCGAGCACGATCATGTTCAGGACGCCGCGCTTGCTCGACAGTGACGTGACGAGGGCGGGCGTGATGTCGGGCGGGCTCACTGCTCGGACGTGGATCACGCCGACAGGCTCGCGCAGCCTCGATCGGCGATGTCAGAACCGGTGGCTGGTGTGGGAGTACGTGCCCTTGCCGAACGCGAGGACCTTGGTAGGTGCGACCGCGAACACGAGAGCTTCGCCGGCATCGTGATGGAACCGGCCGTCGCGCACCTCGAACCGCCAGCTCCCGTCCCACTTCGTTCGCCACGCGTCGGCGAGACGCTGAAGCGTCGGGTCGTCGGTGACGCGAACCGCATCGCCTTCGACGACCACGTCGAGCCCGCGCTCCCAGTCGTTGCAGCCCGTCGTGAGGATGGTGTGCGGGTTCGAGCGCAGGTTCACCGCCTTCTGCTCGGCTGCTCCGGTGGTGAAGTGGATGCGGCCGTCGAGCCACACCGCGACCAGAGGGGTCACGTGGGGCCGCCCGTCAGTGCGGACCGTCGTGATCCAGAACAGCTGGGCCGCTTCGAGGATGCGGACCGTGTCGTCCCACGAGGTGGGCGCGGCGTTCGGGTCACTGAATCGCTCGTCGAGCGTGGAGGCTGGTTCGCTCATCGGAAGACCTCCTCGCGGGTTCGGGTGTCTCGTACCCTGACGTGATGGCGGCCAACGCGAGTCGCAAGGCCAAGGCCAGGTACGCACGCCGACGGAAGCGCCGCATGGATCGCGTCGAGCACGACCTGAGCGACGAGCAGTGGGCGGCGCTCAAGTCCGCGTGGGGTGGCTGCGCGTACTGCGGCGAGACGAAGAAGCCGCTGCAACGCGACTGCGTGCTCGCGCTCTCGCGTGGCGGGCGATACACCCTGGAGAACATCGTGCCGGCGTGTCGCTCGTGCAACACGAGCAAGTGCAACGACGAAGTCACTGGTTGGCTGCGACGGAAGCGGCTCGACGAGCGCACCTTTCTTCTTCGTCACGTCGAGATCAGCACGGCGCTCGCGTCGCAGCTTCGCATCGAGGATGCCGATCCCGCGTCGAGCTGACTCAGCCGGCGCTGATCTCCGGACGGACTGTTTCCCAGAACAGCTCCAGCTGGTGAGCCTCATCGGTGACGGGCCACACGAAGACCCGCTGGACGCCCGCACGCGCGAAGGCGGAGAGCTTCTCGGCGAACAGCTCGGCCGGGCCCACCGGCAGACGATCACGAAGCACGTCCTCGGGCCGGTTGATGGTCGGCACCAACCGCTCCCGCATGACGCGGTCGGCCTCCGCCTTGTCCTCGGTGATGTGGAACCACATCGTCGCGAGCGCATTGGGGAAATGATCAGGGTCCTTTCCTTCCGCGGGGAGCAGCTCTTGCAACCGGGCCCAGGCCTCGCCGAACGCTGACGGCGTCGTGTTGTACGCCGACGCAAGCCAGCCGTCTGCCAGCCGGGCCGTGCGGCGAAGCCCCGCATCCGATCCCCAGCTTCCGGTCCAGATCGGTGGTCCGTCCGCCTGCGCGGGGTGGGGATCGAGGCTGATCCCCTCCGTGGAGTAGAAGCGGCCGACGAAGGGCGGGCTGTCGCGTCGCCACAGTGCCCGGAGCGCGCCGATCGACTCGTCGAGTCGAGCCCACCGCTCGTCGAAGTCGAGGCCGACGCTCGCGAAGTCCTTCTCGGACGAGCCAGGGCCGACGGCGACGACGACGCGTCCGTCGGAGAGCCGGTCGATGGCGGCGAGTGATTTGGCGAGGGGCACGGGGCCGCGAACGATCGGAAGGGCGACGGTCGTGGCGAGCGTCATGTCACCCGAGTGCTCGATCATGGCGGCGAGCGCGGTAGGCCCGTCGAGCCACGGCACGGAGAACACCATGTGATCGTTGACCGACAACGCACTGAAGCCGAGACGCGTCGCAGTGTCCGCGTAGTCCGCGAGGTGGTCGAACGTGAACGGGTGGCCGCCGAAGTCCATGAGTGGGAGGTGCGCGCCGAAGTCGATCCTCGAGTCTCCCATCGTTCCAAGCCGTCCGTTGAGGTACCGTCGTGGCGCGCGACCGAGGCGCGACTGGACCGTCCGGGAAGGGCGACGCCCACTCGTTCAACCACCCATGAACGACCTCGAGAACCTCCGAAAGCGCGCCAAGCACGTCGTCCGCCAGCACCGCAACCGCGAGTACATCGTCGCGGAGCGAATCCGTCGCACGCTGCCCCAGTTCGCGGGGCTGACCGACGGCGCGGTGCTCGACACGCCGTTCGCGTTGCATGACGCGCAAGAGCTGATCGCGATGGAGCTCGGGTTCGACTCATGGGTCGAGCTGAAGGAGGCCACACCCATGTCTGCGCCAATCACCTCCACCCAAGACAACGAGCTCCGGTTCCAGCGCGCGCTCGGCGTCGTGTTCGTGACGAACTTCGAGCGCGCCTTGGCGTTCTACTGCGACGCACTCGGATTCGAAGTCGTCTACACCTACGGAGCGCCGCCGTTCTGGGGCGAGGTTCGACGCGACGACATCGCGTGCAACCTCCGCCACGTCGACGAGTCGCCCTGGATGCCGGGCGTTCGGGACCGAGAGCAGCTGCTCTCGTTGTACGTCACGACGACGAACGCGAAGGCCCTCTTCGTTCAGTACCAGGCTGCGGGGGTCGACTTTCAGGAGCGGCTGAAGGAGAAGCCGTGGAAGTCGATCGAGTTCGTCGTCCGCGACCCCGACGGCAACCTCATCCTCTTCGTGTCACCGGTCTAGCTCCGCGATCAGCTCAACCTCGCGAACGTGCGAGCAGCTCGCGAGCGTTGCGCGTGAGTGCGTCCGCGACCTGTCCTTCTCCGAGTGCGGTCGTGCCAACGAGGTCCGCCAGCATCCGCGCGACTCCGACCTCGGGCGTGAACGGCCAGTCACTCCCGTAGAGAAGCCGGGAACCATCGGCGATGCCGAGCAGCGCGCGCAACGCCTCCTCGGTCCGGGGTCCGGCCAGGTCGTAGTGAAAGCGACGAAGGTACGTGGCGACCGGTTGGTCGGCGCGACATCGGTCCGGCGCCATCGTGCGGAGTGCGTCGATGCGGGCGCTCAGCGCAGGAAGCGCGCCGCCTCCGTGGGGGATGATCCACGAGACCTCGGGGCAGCGGTCGAGAGTCCCCGAGTAGATGAGGTTCACGACCGCACGCGTCGTGTCGAAGATGAACTCGATCCCGGGCCGCGGATACCCGAGCCACGCGTCTCCGCAGCAGAGCGGCGACGTGGGATGCAGAAACACCACGGCGCGCCGCCGGTTGAGCTCGTCGAACACCGGATCGAGCGCTGACGCGCCGAGATAGACGTCGCCGTGGTGAGTGAGCAACCCGACGCCGTCGAGCTTCAGGACATCGAGCGCGCGCGCCAGCTCCTCGAGGCTGGCATCGACGTCGGGGAGAGGGAGCGCGGCGAAGGCACCGAAGCGCCCCGGATGGCGCGCGATGAGATCGGCCGCAGTGTCGTTGGCGATCCGGGCGAGCTGTGCGGCATCAGACCCGTCGAGCAACACCCCGGGACTGGAGATCGACAAGTAGGCGGTCTGAATGCCAGTCGTGTCGATGAACCGAACCGCATCGTCTTCGGACCAGTCGGGCAAGCGCATGATGCCGTCGGGCGGTGATTCCGCGGACCGCTCGACGGCCTCGCGATACCGGCTCGGCAGGAAGTGATGGTGGACATCGATGAGCCCCGGACGCGGCCATCGGCTCGGCTACGTCGCCTTGGTGTTGACCACGTACGTGGAGCACGTCGCGTGGTGCACGACGCGGCTCGGCACGTTGCCGAGGATGAATCGCGATTTGGAGCCGATCCCTCGGTTGCCCACCACGATCAAGTCCGCGTTGACCTCATCGGCCACGTCCAGGATCGCCTCGGCGGGGTTGCCGACCATGGGATGCGTGAAGACCTCGACGCTCGACGCTCGAATCTGCGCGGCGGCCTCTTCGAGCACGCCATTCACCCAGCTGTCGTCCATCACAGGCACCGACATGCCGGCCGAAAGCGCGAGCCCGTCGGCACCAGTGCGCAGGTGCTGCGCACACACGACGTGGAGCGGCTGGCCGAACGTCTTGGCGAGCGCCGTTGCCGCTTCAACAGCAACCGCCGCGGTGTCTGATCCGTCCGTTCCGACGACGATGGGTCCGTTCATGGTGATCCCCGCTCCATAACTCGACTGGGGACCCATCATGGCTCCCCCGCCCGGCGCCCACTTCCTTCTCGTTCACGCCGGCTGAGCGAACCACCACACGCGGCGGACTTCAACCGGCTCAGAGCCACTCCAGCGAGCACGTCGACGCTGAGCAGACGAGGATCGCTTCGTGACAGGGAGCATCGTCCGGTGACCGAGGCGACCGTTGCGGTCGTTGCTCTGCTGGTCCTGGGGTGGGCGCTCGTCTCGGGCGCATGGGCGCGCCACGACGTCACCGGTCCATTCGTGTTCGCCGTCGCGGGCTACCTCCTGGGCAACCCCGACTGGGGACCTGTGACGGTCGACGTCGAAACCGCGTCGATCCACACCCTCGCTGAAGTCACGCTCGCACTGGTGTTGTTCTCCGATGCCGCCCGGGTGAACGTCGCGGAGCTGCGTCGCGACCTCGCGATCCCGACGAGGTTGCTCAGCGTCGGCCTCCTCCTTTCGGTGGTGCTCGGTGGTCTGCTGGCCGATTGGCTGTTCGACGGGTTCCCGTGGGCGCTCGCCGGCTTCGTGGGTGCCGCGCTCGCCCCGACGGATGCCGCGCTCAGCGTGCAGGTGATCAACGACGACCGCATCCCCGGGCGGATTCGGCGAGCGCTCAACGTCGAGAGCGGCCTCAACGACGGCATCGCGACCCCGATCGTCGTCTTCATGCTGGCGGTGGCAGCCAGCCAGCTCGGCATCATGCACGAGACCGTGACGTTCGAGGCGGGCACGGCTCTTCGTGAGCTCGGTGGCGGGCTTCTCGTCGGAATGGCCCTCGGCATCGGCGGTGCGGTGCTGCTCTCGGCCGCCGCGCGACGCGGTTGGGTCGTCGTCAGTGGCGCACGACTCGCAACGCTCGCCGTGGCCATCGCTGCTCTTGCGACCGCGCTGGCGATCGACGCGAACGGATTCATCGCCGCGTTCGTCGCTGGCATCGCGTTCGGAGCGGTGGTCGATGACCATGCGGTCGACGTCCGGGAAGCAGTAGAGCTCCCCGAGGTTGGCGGTGAGCTTCTCGCGCTCGTCGTGTGGTTCATCTTCGGAGCCACCCTTGTCCCCGTCGCGTTCCACAACCTCGACGGCGCAGTGGTCGCGTATGCGCTCGCGAGCCTGACGATCATCCGCATGCTCCCGGTCGTGCTGAGCCTGATCAGATCGGGACTCGATCGGCCGAGCGTGGTGTTCATCGGATGGTTCGGGCCGCGAGGTCTCGCATCCGTTGTGTTCGCCTTGCTGGCGATCGAGGAGCTCGGCGAGACCTCGCCGGAGGTCGTGACCGCGATCGCCACGGTGACCTTGACCGTGTTGCTGAGCGTCGTCCTGCACGGCATCACCGCGGGACCCGGTGGGCGTCGGTACGTCCAACACGAGCTCGGCGGCGCCGCGACGGAGGGGGGTCTCGAACCCCCACCCCTCTGACCCGTTGCAGCTGCTCGACGCGCAGCCGCTCGACACCGGCCGCGTCGACGGGTAGCGGTCAGCCCGGGTTCGACCTCGTGTGATGACGCCGCACGTACTCGGCGGCGAGCTCGGTCCGTGAGTGGAGGCCGGTCTTGGTGAAGACGTGGTCGAGGTGGGTCTTCACCGTGGCGCGACCCATGAGGAGTCGCTCGGCGATCTGTGGGTTGGTGAGGCCGTCGGCGACGAGCGCGACGACCTGGAGTTCGGTTGGTGTCAGCGCCGCCCACCCGTGGCTCGGCCGCTGGCGTTCGCCGCGGGCCCGACTCGCGTAGGCGGCGGCTTCGCGCCATTCCAACGCGGCGCCCTCGGCCGTCGCTGCGCTGGCGCGGTCCGGTCCGAGCGCCTCGGTGGCGGCCGCAACGGCGGCGTCGAGGCGACCCTGCTCGAAGGCGAACCGCCATCGGTAGCCGGTCTCGTCCCGCAACCGGGCCGCCGCGGCCGCGAGCCGGAGGCACTCGACCCAGGACTCGGCCGCGGCCGCCACGCCGGCGAGCCCTTCGAGCGCGTCGACGGCCACCAGGCGAAGTCCGTGCTCGGCGGCGATGCTCAATGCCTCGTGCCATCGGTCCTCGTCCTGCGCGGCCGTGGCCTCGATCGTGGCCCGCACCGCCCGTCCAAGTGGCGTCTCGGACGGCCAGGTCCGCACCGCCTCGACGGCCAGCGACGCCTCGCCAGCATCGACGGCTTCTCGACACAGGAGCATCACGATGTAGGCAGGCAGCGGATCGCGGGGATCGATGTTCTCGGGCCGGATGTCGGGGTCGACTCGGGTTGGCCCTCCAGCGAGCAGCGAGCGTTGATGGATCGCGACATCCGCTGAGGCCTGCGTGCCGGGAACCTTGGAGAGGCGCTCGTGCGCGACCGCGGCCGCCGCGTCGACGGCCGACTCGTCGCGGGCGAGCAGCCCGGCGGCGCCCAAGAGCCTCACCGCAGACTCAGCCATCAGCAGGGACCGGCTGGAGCACAGACCGCGGGCGATCTCGAGGCACCGCTCGAGATCACCGAGATAGAGCGCGGCCCGGCCGGCGGTCCGGTCGGCCAAGTCGCGGAGGTACCGGCTCTCGCGAGCGGCGGCCCGAAAGTCCGCGTCGTCGAGCATCGCCCACGCCGCGCTCGGGTCCGCTTCGACGCGCGACGGAAGCCTGGGCCATGGTGGCGACGCACTCGACGTATCGTTGCCCCCGCTCGTGCGCGAGCCGCCGCACGCGGTCGCAGTTGTCCGCCGTGTATCCGAGCAGCATGTCGTTGACGGCGACGAAGTACTCGTCGCCGGCTTCGTCGGCGAGAGCCCGCCCGCGCACGCAGAGCCCGGCCGCTTCGGGCCAGCTCCGAGCGGTGCCGACGAGGACGGCCACCGACGCTGCGGCGGCGGCCCACGGCAAGGGGAACCGCTCCGCGTTCTCGTCGGTCAGCAGCCGGTCGACCGCGGTCAGCGCTGCTTGCGGACGACCGCTTCCCGTGCCAGGCGCGGGCCAGGAGCCGCAACAGGCGGAGTCCGACGGCTGGGTCGCGGGTGCTCCACTCGAGTGCGGCTGCCACGCTGTCGTGGAACATCTCGAGGTGCTCGATCACGGCGTCGGTGTGCACGATCGGCTCGTGACGATCGAGCCAGTCCAGCCAGAACGTCACCTGCGCATCGCGGAGCGCCCCGAGCTCACCGGCGGCGCGGGCCCGCTCGATCGCGTACGCCCGCAACGTCTCGAGCAGCCGGTAGTGCTGGTCCCCGCCGGGCCGCTCCTCGGTGACGCACCAGGTTCTTGTCGACCAGCCGGCTCAGCACATCGAACACCGTCACCGGGTCGATGTCGCCGATCGCCGCCGCGACGTGCTCCGCCGCGTCCATCGGGAAGATCCCGGCGAACACCCCGAGCCGACGGAAGAGCACCTGCTCGATCTCGTCCAACCGGTCGTAGCTCCAATCGACCGACGCCGCCAGCGTCTGCTGTCGGGGAAGCACCGTGCGGGCACCGCCCGTGAGGAGATGGAACCGATCGTCGAGCTCCGCCGCGATTCGCTCCGACCGACATCTGCCGGCAGCGAGCGGCCGCCAGCTCCAGGGCGAGCGGGATGCCGTCGAGCCGGTAGCAGATCTGAGCGATGGCCGGAGCGTTCGTCCTCGGAGACCACGAAGGTCGGGCGGGCCCGGCGGGCTCGATCGATGAACAGTCGGACGGCGTCGTACTGCCGCAGGGCAGGCACCGCAACGATCGTCTCGGGGGGCGGCGCCGACAGCGACTGGACTCGCCATGTCACCTCGCCGGGGACGCCGAGCGGCTCGCGCGCCGTCGCCAGCACGTTCACGGCCGCGTGCTGCGCCAAGAGCGCCGCCGTGAGCGCGGCACACGGTTCCAAGAGGTGCTCGCAGTTGTCGAGGACGAGCAGCGTTCGTTCCTCGGCCAGCGCGGCGATCAGCTGCTCGACGGGTTGCAGCCCGGGGACGTGATGCGCTCCCATCGCGGCCAACACCGCCGATCCGACGCCAGCTGGGTCGGCCACGCCGGCGAGCTCCACGAACCAGACGCCGCCCGGGAACTGCTCGAGAAGCTCGGCCGCCACCGCGAGCGCGAGACGCGTCTTGCCCACTCCGCCTGATCCCGTCAACGTGACGAGCCGCTCCTCGCTGACGAGCTGGCCGAGCGCGGCGACGTCGTTCTCCCGTCCGATGAGTGGCGTGAGCTGGACCGGGAGGTTGTGACGGTGCGCGTCGAGCGAGCGCAGCGGGGCATGCCCGGCCGGAAGATCGGGATGGACCACCTGCCACACGCGCTCGGGACGACCGAGGTCCTTCAGCCGGTGGGTACCCAGGTCGGCGAGGTGCACGCCGTCCGGCAGCTGATCGACGACCAGCCCGGCGGCTGCGTCCGACACGAGGATCTGGTCACCGTGCCCGATCGCTCGGAGGCGAGCGCATCGGATCACGGTCTGACCGAAGTAGTTGCCTTCGTCGCGCAGCTGGGCTTCGCCGGTGTGGACCGCCATGCGCACGTGGAGCTCCGCCCCCGGAGGCCAGGTCTCGGCCATGAACGCTCGCTGGGCATCGACCGCCGCGGCCACGGCATCGGACGCACGGGCGAACGCGGCGACCACGCTGTCGCCCTCGCCTTGCTCGACCGGCCGCACGCCACCGTGGCCGGCGATGACCTCGTCGAGGATCTCGTAGTGCCGGGGAATCGCGACGGCCATCGCTGCCGGCGCGTGTTCCCACCGCTGAGACGACCCCTCGACATCGGTGAGCAGAAAGCTGACCGTCCCGGTCGGAAGCGCGAAGCCGGCCGCGTCGGGGCCGCTCACCTCGTCCACCAAGAGACGTCGGATCGCCGCATCGATCTCACCAGTGACCATGGTGTCAGCATCCGAGACCCCGACGATCGGGACATCCCCCATCTGGTGGACCCGCACGGCCAGGGGCCGGGGGATCGCGGTCGCGCCGATGCAGCGTGCCTAGCAGTGGGCCCGAAGCTGGGCGTCGACCTCCTGGGTCCGCGCGTCGACCTCGTCACGCAGCCGATCTCGCGTCTCGTGGTCGTCTTTGTACTGCTTCATGATCTCCTTCTTCTGGGCTGCCAGATCGGCCTTCTCGGCTTCGAGCGCGGCGCAATCCACCACCGGTTGCGGCGGCGGTGTCGTGGCCGGCGCGACCGTCGTCGGGGGGATGGTCGTCGAGCGCGACGAGCGGTGGTGCTCGGCAAGAACGGCGAATCATCGTCGCCGGCGCGGGCGACAAGGACCGCGCCCACGAGTGCACCGATGCCCAGCAGGATCCAGAGCGCCGCGCGGCGCTGCCCTCGAGTCTGCGGGCGAGCCATGGTCACTCGCGTCGACGCGGACGCAGTCGGCAAGAGGTCGGAGGCAACCGCCATCGGCTCCGGAGGCCTCCATCGACTCGGTGGGATCGATCGCCATCGGCTCGGTGGGATCCATCCCCATCGACTCAGTGGGATCCATCGCCATCGACTCGGTCGGATCGACCACCGAATCGCTCAAGGCGGTCACGACGTCGGCCGCGCCCGGGCGGTCCGCCGGATGCCGAGCCGTCATCTCCCGAAGCAGCGTCGGCCACGGCACCGGAAGGTCGTCCGGAACGGCGGGGTCGCGGGCGAGACGGGTGAGGGCGGCCTCGTGAGCCGGACCCGGGAACGCGCGATTGCCAGTCAGCGACTCGAGGAGGACCAGCCCCAGTGCGTACACGTCGGCGCCCGTGGTGACTTCGCTCCCATCGACCTGCTCGGGGGCCATGTACGCCGCGGTCCCGACAGTGCTCGAGTCGGCGGTCAGAGTCGTCGCATCGACGAAGTGCGCGATGCCGAAGTCACCGAGGCGAGGCTGTCCGTGACCATCGAACATCACGTTCGAGGGCTTCACGTCTCGATGCACGACACCTTCGCCGTGGACGTAGGCGAGAGCGGCGGCGAGCTGCCGGCCCACCTCACGGGCCTCATCTGGGTCGAGCGGACCCTCGATGATCCGGGTGGCGAGCGTGGGCCCCTCGATCAGCTCGAGCACGACATAGAGATCATCGCCCTCCTCGCCCGCGTCGAACACCGCGACGAGGTTCGGATGGGCGAGTCCCGCCAACACTCGAGCTTCCCGGTCGAAGCGACGTCGGTCAACCGCCGACCCGCTGCGATGAACCTTGACCGCCACGCGCCGGTGCAGCACCTCGTCGTGAGCGGCGAACACCGATCCCATGCCGCCGTGCGCGAGCAGCTCCTCGAGGCGGTAACGCCCAGCGAAGACGGACCCGACGGCGACCATGACCGCAAGTCTTCACCGTCCGATCACGTGGGCGGGCTCCCGTCTATGACGTGCTGCGCTCGCCAGCCAGGAGAAGCTCACGGACGAGGATCTCCGTGAGCCACCGTTCGTACCGCTCGGCTGACCACCGTCTGTCGATGACGAGCAGCCCGTAGACCTCCGGGGACATGAGCGCGTGGATGATGTCGGCGGCCTCGCGCTCTCGCAGCTTGGGCCGCAACGCGCCGGCGCGAGCCAGCGAACGCGCGATCACCGCCTGGCCGAGCTGGCGTTCGCGGGTCAGCTCGTCGAGCACTGCCGCCGCGTCGGGGTCAGACGCCGCCGCGCTGACGAGGATGCGGTAGATGGGCGCGGTCCTCGAGTTCACCTGCGCCGCGAGGCGGACGAAACCGGCCAGCTGGTTCGTCGGGCTCCGGATCGTCTGCCAACGATCGAACGTGTGGGCGATCGGCCAGCGCAACCGCCTCGTCGTCGCCGACGATGGAGACATCGAGCAGCGCCTTCAGGATCCCGTGCTTGGACGAGAACAACCGGTACACGGTGGCCGAAGGGACGTCGGAGCGCGCGCTGATGGCCTCGATCGTCGTGGTCCCATACCCGCGTTCGAGGAAGAGGGCCCGGGCGGCGTCGACGACCGCGGCCCGAGCCAGACGGGTCCTGGCCTGGCCGCGGTTGCTCACCACGTCTTGACACTAGCACTCTCAAAATGAGAGTGCTACTATCACTGTACAACCCACGACCTGAGGAGAGACCGTGACCGGTTCGTCCGTCCAAGGAATCAAGACCGTCCTGCATCCCGTGACCGACCTGGCGAAGGCGAAGGCGGTGTACGCCGCCCTGCTCGGCGTCGAGCCGCAGACCGACGGGGACTACTACGTCGGCTTCGACGTCGCGGGCCAGCACATCGGGCTGGTGCCCGGCGGTGGTCCGCAGGGCATGACCTCGCCGGTGGCCTTCTGGCACGTCGCCGACATCGAGGCAACGCTGGCCGACGTGACCGCTGCGGGGGCCACCGTGAAGGAAGCAGCACACGACGTGGGCGGCGGCCGCCTCGTGGCCACCTTCACCGATCCCGATGGCAACGTCCTCGGGGTGCTGCAGGACACTTGAGGACGTCATGGCGGTCTAGGGAGCGACGCCGAGCCAGCTCGCCGCGTTGCCGGAGAAGAAGCCGCTGACCGTTTCGTCCGCGGCCGGCGTGCTCGCCCATGACCGCTCGAACCGACCGAGCGGATCACGTCCCCCTTCGGCATGCGGATAGTCGGACGAGAACAGGTACAGGCGCGGGTCGGACTCGGCCGCGATGCGGCCGATGTCCTCGAACGGATACGGGGTGAATCGAAGCTGCGCACTCGCCTGCTCGGACGGAGTGCGTGCGAACGTCGCGAGTCTCGGCTCCGACCGGCTCCAGATCGCCGCGGCGTGATCGAGCCTGCGCAGCATGTCGGGCACCCAACCCGCGCCCATCTCGATCGCTCCGCCGTGCAGCTGAGGGTGGCGTTCGAGCACGCCGTCGAGCACGAGCACCGACAGGAAGCGCGCCGCGGTGTGGTACACGACCATGAAGTCCTTCGAGCCGATGATCTCGGCGCCGCTGAACTGCTCGGCGGCCCGACGCCCGTCGTTCATCCAGTCACCACCGATGGGGAGGCGACCGCTGCCGACGTGCAGCACGAACGGGACCGCCCGCTCGGCCAGCCGAGACCAGAACGCATCGTGGTCGGGATGACCCGGAGCTCGGCCTCCGGGCGCCCGCGCGGGCAGCCACACGAGGCCGAGCCCCATGTCCAACGCGGCATCGAGCTCGACGACCGAACGATCCGGCTCGTCGAGGTCACAGATCGCGACGCCGTGGAGCCGGTCGTCGTCGCGCAGAAGCCGGCCATGGCGCGGTTGTGCGCCCGGTACGCGCCGTATCGCAACACGGGGTCGTCGATCTCGAACAGCGGGGCGCAGAACGACGAGTACACCACTTGATGCTCGAACCCGAGCAAGTCGAGCGCCCGGCTCCGCTCGCCCGGGTCGACGGCGCCCAACGCTGCGTGCCACTTGGGCCCGCGCCGAACCAAGTCGTCACCCAGCTCGATGAGGCGCGTCCGCTCATCCTCGGAGTGCTGCCAGTGCGTCGGATCGACGCCGTTCGCGACCATGACGGCCTCGAGGTTCGGCAGACGATCGCGTAGTGCGACGTCCGCGTGATCACTCAGGAAGCCGGGCCACTCCATCAGATGGCTGTCCGCATCGATGATGCGGCGAGCCCCCGCGTACGTCATCGAGCGCCGAAGTTACCGCCCGACTCGCTCGTGCCGTCGAGAGCATGGGTAGCCTCCCGGTGGTGGGGGGAGAACGTCGAGTCATTGCGGGATTCCGATGGATGCTCGTGCCGTTCGTGGTGCTTGCGGTGGGCGCCACCGCCGGCCTCTACATCGGAACGACTCACACCGAGACCGACTTCTCGTGGACCATCGTCCCGGCGCTCACCGCCGCGCTCCTCGGCGCGGCGTACGGCGGGACGCTCGTCTTCTTCGGCCTCGCGCTCCTCGAGCGCGAGTGGGTCAACTTCCGGATGGTGATCCCCGCTCCGTTCACGCTCAGCACACTGCTGCTGATCGCCACCCTCGTCCATTTGGACAAGTTCCATCTCGACAGCGACCTCGTACCTGCGACCGTCGCCTGGGTCTGGCTGATCGTGTACATCATCGTGCCACCGATGGTCGTGGTCCTGTTCGTGGCCCAGCTGCGAGCGCCCGGCACCGATCCCCCGCGGTCGAGACCTCTCCCCCTCGCGCTCCGTGCGTTCGTGTTCGTGTTCGGCGTGTGCGGAGTGGTGGGTGGCTTGGCGCTGTTCGTCGCACCCGACCGGGCCGCCGACCACTGGCCATGGGCCATCACCCCGCTCACCGGTCGGGCGATCGCGGCCTGGATGGCAGGCCTGGGCGTCGCTGCCCTGCAGGCCGTATGGGAGAACGACTTACGCCGCACCCGCATCGGCATGGGCGCGGTGCTGACCGTCGGCGTTCTGGGCCTGATCGCCGTCGCCCGCTACTCCGACGACATCACATCGTGGTGGCCGGGTGGCTGGGTGCTCGTGATCGTGCTCGGGCTCATGGCGTTGGCCGGAGGTTTCGGCCTCTACGCCGAGCGCTCGACCGCCGCCTGAAAGAGCGCTCAGCCGAGCTCGGCGAGCATGCCCCTGGCGCGGAGACACAGTGAGGCATCCGGCGCAGTCCGCAAGGAGCTGCAGCACGGTCTGGAGGTGGGCTCGGGCGTCGTCGACTTGCCGCTCGTGCTTGGCGAGGGTGGCGAGCTCGAACTCGACGCTCGCGCGGTCTCCGTTGTTGCCGCACTCGTCGAGCGACTTCGCCAGCTGTTCGAGCGCACCTCGCGCTTTCTTCGCCGCGCCCACACGCTGGCGAGACAGGAACGCCCGGTCCCGGAGGGCGGCGGGAGACGGTGAGTCCCGCCACGTACTCGGTCGCGAGGCGGGACCGCATGCTCGCCGTGAAGGAGTCGATGGTGCGGACGACCTCCATGTTCCCGAGCGCCTCCTGTCGCTGGCGTTCCTCGGCGAGCCCGGCCATCCCGCGGCTGGGGTGTCCCTCCAGCACGTCGAGCGCGTGCCCGAAGACAGCCAAGATGTCACCGGGAGAGGACCTCGCGCCGAGGTTCCGCCATCGCGCTTCGACCTGGTCGAAGCAGCGGCGTGCCTCCTCGGCGCTGGATGAGCCGATGGCGAGCCCCGCGGCCCAGGCCTCCGCGAACAGCATGTACATCGGGTCGGCGTCACAGTCGATCGCGGCGCGTGTCGCCGCTTTGGCGGCGTACTCGTCGCCCCGGACGTAGCCCACAACGACCAGCACCATGTGGCCCATGGCGGTCGCGCGCCGGTTGCCGGTACGGCGGCCGATGTCGAGCAGCTCGTCGGCGTACGCGGTCGCGGACTTCGTGTCGCCGCGGCGGGCCGAGCGCCTGCCCGACCCCGCAGAGCCCTTTGATCTGCACGTACTGGCGATCGTGGGGATCGGCGACCTCGGGAACGAGTCGCGTCGAGCACGGGCCAGATCTCGACGGCCCGAGCGGTGTCGCCTGCCTGCGTCGCGACCCAGGTGAGCCAGGTGAGCGCATATGCCTGCGCCGTGGCGTCGTCGCAGCGCCGGCCGAGATCGAGCGCTTCGGTGAGCAGCCGGTCGGCATCGCTGATGCGGCCCTCCTGCCACGTCACCATGCCGACCCAGGCCGTCCAACGAGCGGTCAGGACGTCGTCGCCCACCGCCGCGGGCAGATCCCGATGGCGCTCCTGGAGATCGCGGAGGCTCCGCCATGTCGCACGTGTAGTAGTGGCACTGCGCCCACTCGATGATCGTCTCGACCAGCGAGCCGATCCCGAGTTGCGCGGATCGACTGCGTTCGTGTCGTCGTCGTCGGCGGTGAGGAGGTCGTACGCGGCGCGGTACTGCCGGTGCGCCTCGGCGAGCGCGTACCGGTCGAGCGCCTTGCGTCCCGACCGGCGGAGGTAGTCGACGGCCTCCACCACATGGCCGCTGCGCTGGTAGTGGTACGCCAGCGTCTCGACGAACTCTTCGGTGCGGTCGCCGAGCTGCGCCTCGACGCCTCGTGCGACGCGTTCGTGAAGCAGCTGGCGATCGCGGCGCAGCAAGCCGTCGTACGCGACCTCCTGCGTGAGCGCGTGCTTGAAGATGTACTCGAGATCAGCGTCGTTGCTGCGCTCGCGGATGAGATCCGCGGCGGACAGTCCCGCGAGGCTGTCCTCGAGATCATCCGGGGCACCGGTGACGGACTGCATGATCCGGTAGAGGAACTCGCGGCCGACCACCGACGCCTCGCGAAGCACACGGCGGGGCTCGGGCGCGAGGTTGTCGATGCGCGCCGCGATGAGCCCACGGATCGTCGGGGGCACGGTCACCTCTTCGAGGCGCGTCGTGAGCACCCACGTGTCGCCTTCGCGGGCGAGCACGCCGTCGTCGACGAGCGTGTTCACGAGCTCCTCGACGAAGAACGGGTTGCCATCGGCGCGAGCAGTCACGAGCGACAAGAGCTCGTCGGGCGGCTCGGCACCGTCGAGCAGCGACATCAGCTGCTCGCGAGACTGGCGGGCCGAGAGCTCGCTCAAGTGCAGCAAGCGCTCGTTCGGCGCGCCGAGCTCGAATCCCGGGCGGAAGTTGCAGATCATGACGACCGGTTCGGAGATCGTGCCCACGAGGTCGCGGACGAGCGTGGCGGTCGACGGGTCGACCCAGTGCAGGTCCTGGAGGCAGACGACCGTCGGCGCCCGCGCCGCGACGACGTCGAGCAGCCGCGCCACCGCGGCGCGGAGCACCGACTGGAACGCTTCGAGGTCGACGGCACCGTCGACGGGGGTGGTTCCGTAGAGCTGACCGATCGCCGCCATGGCGAGGTCATCGCCGGGCAACAAGCCGGTGACCATCGCGGTGGAGCTTGTCTCGCACCTGCGCCGCGTCTGTCGTTCTCGTCGATCGACGCGGCGCTGTTGAACAGGTCCACGAGCGGGGCGTAGGGGATGTCCGCGGTGTACGGGATACGCGTGCCCCTCGTACCACTGGACGTCGTCGCCGAGCCGAGACCGCACCTCCTCGAGCAGCCGGGTCTTTCCTGCCCCCGCCTCCGCGCACACCGTGATCAGCGACGACTCGCCGTCACGCAGTCGGTCGACCGCGCCGAGCAGGACGCCGATCTCCTCCTGGCGACCGACGAAGCCACCCGACCGGCGCGACGGGCGCGCTTGCAGCGCGCGCAGGCCATCCACCCGCGTGACTCGAACGGGCTCGCGCCGACCCTTCAGCTCGCGATCGCCGAGATCGGTCAGGGCGAACCGGCCCGCGACGAGCGACCGGGTCTCGGGACCGATGTAGATCTCGCCCGCCGACGCGAGCGACTGGAGCCTCGCTGCCACGTTCACCATGTCGCCCAGCGGTCCGCTCGCCCGGTCGCCCTGCAGGTCGCTGGTGATCACGACCCCGCTGTTGACGCCGCTGTGCATCTCGAACGAGTGCCCGGTGCGAGCCTCGAACGTGGGACGCAGGTCGCTGACCGCAGTGTGGAGCTCGAGCGCGGCACGCACCGCGCGCACCGCGTCGTCCTCGTGAGCGACCGGGTCGCCGAACACGGCGAGCACGGCGTCACCCATGAGCTTGTCGATGCGTCCGCCGTAGCGGGACACGATCTCCCCCGCCTTGTCGTAGACGAGGTTCATCAGCTCGCGAACGACCTCGGCGTCGACGGACTCGGCCATCTGCGTGTAGCCCGACGCATCCGAGAAGAGCACGGTCACGAGGCGGCGTTCGGCCTCCGAATGCGTCGCCGGCTGGTCACTCGCGAGCGCATTCCCGCATCCGTTGCAGAAACGCGAAGCAGGCGGGTTGGCGGCGCCGCACCCCGCACAGATGAGGTCCGCCACGACGGCATCGTGTCACAGACCCGAGGTTCAGGCGGGCGCCGTCGGTCGCGTCACCGCCGCGAGAGCTTCCTCGAGGCCTCGCGTCCGACCCCCCGTGCCGCAGCGCTCGGGGACGCCGACAGGCGCTGTGCACTCGCGGTTGCCGCGGCGTTGAGCGGAGCGCTCCGCGCGCCGATCGCGTTCAGCGCCATGACGATCGACTTCTTGACCATCGGTCGTTCGTCGACCGCCTCCCGCTCGGCGAGCGCCAAGGCGTCGACGAACTGGTCATCGGTCGCGTGCTTGTCGTGGAGAGCGAGGCTCCACAGGAGCGCGAATGCGCCACGCTTGACGAACTCCTCGGGTCGGCGCGACCACTTCGCCACCTTTGGCCATGCGTGCGGAACGCGGTCGAAGAGGTTGAAGCAGACGGTGTCGCAGATCGCCCAGTTGTCGAAGTCTCGACACCATCGA
Organism: uncultured Acidimicrobiales bacterium; assembly: GCA_963747215.1. Classification (GTDB taxonomy): domain Bacteria; phylum Actinomycetota; class Acidimicrobiia; order Acidimicrobiales; family DATKAS01; genus DATKAS01. The sequence continues at coordinate 344,311 of CAVVET010000001.1, read as the reverse complement.
TCCATCTGTGCGGAGCTCACGCGCGCCGGCTCCTCGACCAGCGCCGCGACGGTGCGTGCCTCGTACACCCCGGTCGACCACAGGGCGCCGGCGAGCTCGTGTCCCGGACCGAGCTGCCGGGCGAGACGCTTCATGTCCGCCATCGACACCCCGAGCGTGTTGTTCGTGTGGATGCCGTACCGGGGGCCCATCGCGTCTCGGATCTCGTCGGACGCATGGCCCTGCAGCCAGTCCAGTGCGTCCTGCACCTGGCGGTCGATCACGGCGCTCCGAACCAGGCCGCGAGTGCTCGAGGCAGCTCGGGGTCCGCGAGGTCTCCCGCCCACGCGACATGTCCGTCGGGTCGGATCAAGACCGCCGCCGGAGCCGCGACCTCGCCGACGACCGGGAGCTCCCACACGCCGTCGTGCGTGGCGTCGACCAACCGAACTCGATTCGCCCACGACCCGATGTCGAACCCGCCGGGTTCACCGAGGTTGAGGAGCACGGGCTGAGCGTCGTGCAACAGCGTGAAGACGCGCGTGGGACCGTCCGCCGTCTGCAGGTCGAGATCGGGCATGCGCCGACCGAGCAGCGGGTGTCCGTCGCCGAGGTCGTAGTGGATGTCGAGACCGGAGATCATCGCGGCGATGCGCGTGCGCGGCTCGTCCATGGTCAGCAGCTCGAGCACGGTGTCGCGGAGAGCCTGACTGCGCTCGTCGATCCGGCTGAGCGCGACCTGCGCCATCGTGTTCTGCAACACCCGGGCACCGACGGGATGCCGTTCGGCGTGGTAGGTGTCGAGGAGGCTCTCCGGTGATGTCTCGTTGACGACCTGGGCCAGCTTCCATCCGAGGTTCACCGCATCCTGCACACCGGTGTTGAGGCCCTGTCCACCGGCCGGACCGTGCACATGTGCGGCATCGCCGGCGAGCAGCACGCGTCCCTGGCGGTAGGTGGTCGCCTGCCGGGTCATGTCGGTGAACCGGGAGATCCAGGTCGGGCTGTGCACTCCGTAGTCGGTGCCGTACGCGGCGACGAGTGCCTCGCCGAGATCCTGCAGGGTGGGCTCGCTCGTGTGCTCGACGTCCTTCTCGAGCAGCACGACTCGGTACGGCCCGCCGCCCTCCTCCCGATTGACCGGACCGATGCCGCCACCCTCGGGCCGCATGCCGATCTCCGGCTCCTCGGCCATCTCGACCTCGGCGATCACGTAGCTGGCCGTCGGGTCCCACCCGGCGAAGTCGATGCCGGCCGCCTTGCGGATCAGGCTGCGTCCTCCGTCGCACCCGACGAGGTAGTCGGCTCGGAGCGTCGCGTCATCGGACAGCTGGACATCGACGCCGGCGTGGTCCTGCGTGAAACCCACCACTTCGCGGCTACGAAGGTTCGGAACGCCGAGCTCCGCGACCCACTCGGCGAGGATGCGCTCGAAGTCGCTCTGCCAGAGCGCGAGCAGGTAGTTGTGGCGAGTGGGGAAGTCGCTGATGTCGAGGAACGTGCCGGCGTAGCCCGCGAACGGATGCTTCTGGCCCGCGGACAGGAAGCGTTCCGCGATGCCGCGCTGATCGAGCACCTCGATGGTGCGGGAGTGCAGACCTCCGGCTCGCGATCCGTCGAGATCCTGACTGGCGCGTCGTTCGACGATGACGGCGTCGATCCCCGCCAACGCCAGCTCGCCCGCCAACATCAGCCCGGTCGGGCCGCCTCCAGCGATCACCACCGCGTGCTCGGTCATCGCCACTCCACCCTCGCCGAAGCGCGCCCGGCTGGACTGGCCTCTAGGTATTCAGATCGGCGAGAAGGCTGAGCAGGTCATCGGCGTGCTCCTCCTCGACCGCGAGGATGTCCTCCATGAGCCGACGCGTCGTCGTGTCCTTGTCACCGAGCCAGCGGATGATCTCGCTGTAGCTCTCGATCGCGATCCGCTCGGCCACGAGGTCCTCTCGGATCATTTCCACGAGCGTGGTGCCCTCGACGTACTCGGCGTGGCTGCGATCGGTGATGCCGTCGGGGTTGAAGTTCGGCTCGCCCTGCAGCTGCGTGATCCGCAACGCGATCAGGTCCGCGTGCCCCATCTCCTCGGTGGCGTGCTGTAGGAACTCCGCGGCGACCGGGCCGGCGTTCAGGCCGTCGGCCATGTAGTAGTGGCGCTTGTAGCGGAGCACGCACACGATCTCCGTCGCGAGCGCCTCGTTGAGCACCTCGATCACCCGGTCTCGGTCGGCGCCGTACGACGCGGTGATCGGACCCTGTTCGATCTTCTCCCGAGCTCGTTCGCGGAGCGTCTTGATGTCGGTCAGGAAGTCGGACACGGCGAGCCACGGTACCTTCGACGAGGGTGCCGCCGAGCGGCGCAGACGAAGCTGGCGCCTGGCTTGGGTGGTCATGCTCCCGCGAGCAACGCTGCCGCTCGCGGCGCGACGCCGTGGGGTCCCGTCATGCCGAGCGCGGTGCCCATCTCGAGCGCGATCTCGGCGTGGTCGCGAGCCCCTGCACGGTCACCGCGATCGTGCCGGATCCGCGCCCAGTCGAGATGGGACCGAGCGAGGTAAGCCTGTGCGCCAGCGCGCTCGCACAAGCCGATGACATCGGCAAAGTATCGATCGGCTTCGTCATGTCGCCCGAGTGCTGCGGTAACCATCGCAAGGCCGAGGTCGTTCGGGTCGGTCACCGTGACCCCGCTGAAGTTGAACGTGCCGCTGAACGGCTCGAGCTCGTTCGAGGATCGATCGGGCCACCGTCTCGGACGGGCCGATGAGATACGACAGCCGCCCGAGACCACACACCGTGACGGGGAACTCGAGATCAGCGGGGACGTTCGCGCAGTCGTCGTCGGCGAGGTAGTCGAAGTGGGGGCGAGCCTCCTCGACACGGTCGGACTCGACGAGCGCACCAGAGATCGCGACGCGCCAGACCGGGAGCCCCGGCTGTGACTCGACAAGCCCTTCGAGGATGGGCACGAGCTCACCGATGCGGCCCTGGGCCATCCGGACCGCGTACAGGAGCCCGCCGAGCGCCCCCATGACGAAGCTGTCGGCGACCTCCGTGCGTCGACCGAGATCGGCGGCATCCATCGTGAGCCGGTCGGCGCGCTCGATGTCGCCTGCAAAGACCTCGAACGCGGCCATGTCATTCAGCGCTCCCCAGGTGAGGAACGGTCGACGCAGCCCGTCGATGGCTCGCTGCATCGCCTCGTGCTTCTCGACCATTCGGTCTCGGTCACCTCGACACGCGGCGAGGAACGCCTCGCCGCGCAGAGCTGCGCAAAGGATCACCGGATCGTCCTGGGCTCGGGCGACCGCCTCCGCCTCGGCATTCAGCTTGCCGAGATCGTCGAGAAAGGGGACCGGTCCGCCGAACAGCGTGAACGACCTCAGGAGCACGAGGCTGAGGGCGTGCGCGTCCTGCGTCGAGCGGGCCATCGCCAGCGCCTCACGGGCGCAGCGGACTCGGCGCTCGGCGTGATCGCCCAACAACAACACCAACGCCAGGGCTGAGAGCAGGCGGGCCCGCAGCCCGGACTCGCCGGGACCCACGGCGTCGAGAGCCTCCTCGAGGAGGTGCATCAGCTCGAGGTCGTCGTCCCCGACCCTGTCGGCCGTCTCCTCTCCGACAAGCACCATCGCCGCGACGCCGAGTCGATCACCATCGCCGATGCCCCGAGCCGTCGCCGCTGCAGCGAAGGCGGCTTCCCGAGCACGACCGTCGTTTGCGTGGTGGAGTGCGGTGGCCGCGCGATCTGAAGATCGCAGCGCACGACTGGGTCAGGACGATCGACGAGATCCAGGGTGCCGAGCGCATGATCGAGGTGGCGCGCCGCCGCGTCGAACGCGAGTTCCGACATCGCTCGATCCGCGGCGCGACGGCAGTAGTCGACCGCCTTGAGGGGGTCGCCCGCCAGCGCGCCTTCACCGAAGTGGTACGCCAACGCGTCGACGTAACGGTCCACGTCGTGAGAGTGGCGCGCCTCGATCGCCTCGCCCACCCGCCAGTGCATGCGCACCCGACGATTGGTCGTGAGCTCGTCGTACAAGGTCGAACGCACCAGGGCGTGGCGGAAGGTGTATCGCCCGACGCTGTTCGGCACCTCGCGGATGATGGCCGCCTGGACGGCCTCGTCGAGGGCGTCGAAGAGCTGGTCGCCCGACGGACCTCCCGCGGCCTCGATCGTCGAGAGGTCGAAGTCGGCGCCGATCACCGACGCGAGTGCGAGCGCTTGATTGGCGTTGTCGGACAACCGCGTCAGTCGGCGGCTCACGACTTCGCGAATCCCCTCGGGGATGCCCACGTCGTCGAGCGTGAGATCGCTCGTCCATCGTCCGTCGCGCTCGACGATGGCACCGGACTCGGCGAGGTGACGCAGCACCTCCCCGGCGAAGAACGGATTTCCCTGCGTCTCGTTGTGGATCGACCGCGCGAGCTCGAGGCCCGGCTCGTCGAGCTCATGACCCGCCGCCGATTCCATGAACTCGGTCACCTCGGCCAGGTCGAGGCCGAGCAGGTCGAGCCGTTCGACCCCCTCCTGCCGACGGAAGTCGGCGAGCACGTCCGAAAGCGGATGCGTGCGGTCGAGGTCGGTGTCGCGGTAGGTCGCGAGCACGAGCAGCCGCATCGGTGCCGCCGCTCGGAGGACATGGCGAAGCAAGAGCAGCGACGGCTTGTCGGCCCAATGCACGTCGTCGAGCACGAGCACCACCGGTGCGGTGTGCGACATCTCGGAGAGCAGGTCGCTGACCGCCTCGAACAGCCGATGACGCTCAGTCTCGGCCTCGGTCTGCACCGGGTCGGCCAGGCCGGGCACGCGTGCCGAGAGCTCGGGCAGGATGCGCGTCAGCTCTCCGCCGAGAGGGCCGAGCTCCGCGCGCAGCCGGTCGGGCGACACCGCCGCGATGTACTGACGGAACGCTTCGACGAACGGCTCGTAGGCGACGCCCAGCTCCTCGTCGCAACGGCCCCACAACACGGTCGCGCCCTGGTCGTGGGCGTTTCGCACGACCTCACTGACGAGACGCGTCTTTCCCACGCCCGGCTCACCCGACACGAGCACGACGCGTCGGGCACCCTCGACCGCCTCCTTCCATCGCACGACGAGTCGCTCGCGCTCGAGCGCTCGCCCGGTGAACGGGAACACCGCCGAGGTCTCGATGAAAGAAGGAAGCGGGATCGTTGCCTCGTCGACCGGCGCGGCCCACACGACCTCGCACACGGCGACGGGATCGGGGAGCCCCTTGAGGGAGCGAGAGCCCGCGGGACGAAGCTCGAAGGCGCAGCGGCTCCCTGCGAGCACGCGCACGATCTCACTGACCAACACCTGCCCACCCTCGGCGGCCGCGCAGAGGCGCGATGCCTCCACCACCGGCGTGCCGAACCAGTCGCCGTCCTCGAACGTGGCGTCGCCGGCGCTGACGCCCACGCGCATCGAGAGGTGCCGCTCGCCGAGCTGACGGTTGTGGCGATCGACCGCCCGCTGCATCGCTGCTGCACCGGCGACCGCATCGGCCGCGCCCTGATAGGTGACCATCAAGGCGTCGCCGATCGACTTGACCTCGGTGCCGCCAGTCGCCGCGACGGCTTCTCGGAGGTGGGCAAAGTGGGTGCGACGCAGCTCATCGGCGGCGGTGTCACCCACATCACTCGCGAGCTCCGTCGAGCCGACGAGATCAGTGAACAGGACCGTGATCAGGCCCGACGACATCCGGCACCCCCCGCCCCCAAGGGCTGCCGCACGATACTCGGCGCCCGGCGGCGCTACGGCTTTGTCGCGCGCTCCGTCAGCTGAACAGGCGGTCGTTCAGCGCGATGTCGCCGAAGAAGTCCTGGATCTCGACGACCTTGCCGTCGACCAGGGTGAACAGCAGCGCCTCGGTCTGGGTGATCGTCTCGCCGTCCTTCTCCAGGCTCGACGTATGGATCGACACCACCCTGTTGCCGCCATCGGACAGCACGTGCTCGAGCTGGAGCCGCATCGTCCCACCGCTGAGCTCGAACAACCTCCCGTACAGACCGAGGATGTTCTCCTTGCCCTTGTGCGCACCGGAGATCTGTGAGGCGCCAGGCACGATGTGCACCGCGTCGTCGTGGTAGAGCGACATCAGCGTGTCCATGTCACCGCTGCCGAATGCCGCGTAGCCCTTGCGGACGGTCTCGAGATCCTGCTCGACGCCCATGGTCTCTCCCTTGCCGCGCTCGAGTGAGCGCACGGCCCCAGTGTCGACGGGAGTTCGCACGAACACAAGGCCGAGCGCACCGAGGCTCCCGACGGTCGCCCGATCCAGCTCAGCGCGCGACTGCGCTCGCCTCGTTTGAGAGCGGGCCTTCGCCCGCGGCGCTGACCGCGCTCAGCCGGTAGTAGTAGCGGACCCCTCGGGTCGTGTAAGTGTCGCGGCCCGACGTCGTCACTCCGATCGTCGCAAAGAGCACCTCGGCGCCCGGCACCGTCGAACGGTAGAGCCGATATCCCGTGATCGGACTCGTTCCGGCCGGCGGCGTGGTCCACGTGAGCTGCACTCCACTGACGAAGAAGAAGAACGGCTGCGACGCGGAGAGAGTCGGTGCGCCTGGTGGCGTCGCCGCTTGTGGAGTGGCTGATTGCGGGGCGGAGCGCGCGCCCTCTCCGACGGCGCTCGTGGCGCTCACCTGATACCAGTACGTCGTTCCGTTCACGGCCGTCGCATCAACGTAGGTCGTCGTCGTCGTGCCCGTGTCCACGAGGAGCGCCTCAGGGCTGCTCGCGGTCCACCGGTAGATGCGGTAGGTGGAGATGGGCTGCGAACCCGGGTTCGGTGCCGTCCAGCTCAGGGCGACGCTCGCGTTGCCCGCGGTTGCGGTCAGCACGGGCTGGCCGGGCGGCGTGTCGGGCGGCGGTGGGGGCGGAGGCCCGACGGGTCCGATGAAGGCCTCGTAGAGCAAGCGGTTCGGCGAGCCGCTGCCGGCATTGGTGACGTGGTTCATCGTCGCGTTCGAGGTGAGGGCGCTCGCCACGGCCGCGGGGGTCGCGCTCGGGTTGACCGAGAGGTACAGCGCCGCGGTACCGGCAACGTGAGGTGTGGCCATCGACGTGCCGCTGATCGTGTTGGTGGCGGTATCGCTGGTGAACCAGTCCGAGGTGATCGCATCACCAGGAGCGAAGAGATCGACGCAGCTGCCAAAGTTCGAGTAGGACGCGCGGGCGTCGCTGCTCGTTGTTGCTCCCACGGTCAGCGCGGCAGATGTCGAGGCCGGTGAGTAGTTGCAGGCGTTCGCGCCATTGTTCCCGGCCGCGACCGCGTATGTCACGCCCGAGTTCACGGAGTTCGTCACTGCGGAGTTCAGGGCGGTGGAGAGGCCACCTCCGACGCTCATGTTCGCGACGGCGGGCTTCTGGGCGTTCGCGGTGACCCAGTCCACCCCCGCGATGACCTGCGAGTAGGTGCCGGAGCCGGAGCAGTTGAGCACGCGCACGGCAACGAGCTGGACGTTCTTGGCGACGCCGTACGCCGAGCCCCCGACCGTGCCGGCAACGTGGGTCCCGTGGCCGGCGCAGTCTTGCCCGTTCATTCCGTCATTGACGGCGTCCATGCCGACAGTCGCCCGCCCGCCGAAATCGGCGGCCGTGGTGCGAATGCCGGTGTCGATGATGTATGCCCGCACCCCTGCGCCTGTGGCGTTGTACGCGTACGACCCGTCGAGAGGCAGGTCACCTTCATCGATGCGGTCGAGCCCCCAAGACGGCGACGGCGTTTGGACATCGAGGGCGTATACGTACCCGTCTTGCTCGACGGCGGCGACCCGGGGATCGCGTAGCAGCGCTTGGGCCCGCGCCTCCGTCATGCTCACCGTGAACCCTTGAAATGCGTGCTGATAGATGCCCAGCACCTTGCCGCCGTGTGCCCGGGCGAGCAGGTCCGCCTCGACGGAGACGCCGTTCGATCGGTCCCGAAGCGTGACGATGTATTGGTCTGCGACCGGCCGCTCGGGCCGAGAGATGTCCCCCGGACCTGCTGGGCCAGGAGGGCCACCGGCCGCTCCTGCGGTAGTCGGGGCGAGCATGAGCACCCCTGCGGTGATGAGCGCGACGAACGCCTTGCGTCCAACGATCATGATCTCCGCCTTCCACCCGGCTTCGCACCCCCGCGACCGCCGTCACCACAGTGTGACACTCGAACGGTCGCGGTGCACGGCCGACTGCTCACTCTCAGTAATGTTAGTTGATACTTACGTAAGGCGAATACTCAAGCACGCGGGGACGCTTCGCTCAGTCTGCTCCGTTGGCCTGGCGCGCCCCGGTCGCGACATCCACACGAGGCGTGCCGTACTGCTGACCTGCACTTTTCTCGCCGCGTCGGAGGGACTCGAACCCCCAACCTTCTGATCCCCCTTCCCGCGCGGCAGCGCTCTCAGTGGCGGCGAATTGCCGTGCCGAGCTGCGTGACCGGAGCCGGGCTAGAAGCGTGGATCGCGTCGCGCGTCTACCTCGGTGCCGGGCGGGAGAATCGGGTCGGGGCAGGGTGCGGTCATCGGGAGCTGGCGCGGCGAAGCACGATCTCGGCGATGCGCTCGCCGTGGGTGTCCTGCAAGAAGTGGCTGGCGTCGTCGAACGCGTCCCACGTCGCATGCGGAATGTGGGACTGCCACTGGCGGCCCCACTCCTCCGGGAAGACGGCGTCCTGCAGGCCCCAGACGAAGTGCACCGGCAGCGGCGTCGAGCAGATCGCGCCGAAGTGTGCGGCCTGCGCGTCGCCGTTGCCGCGAGCGTGTTCGTGGACCGGGATGGACAGCGGGAACTGCCGCGCGCCGATGACACCTTCCTCCCCCATGCCGGCGAACGGCGCGTCGTACGCATCGCGAACCGCGGCGAGGTCGGGCGGCAACGCCGCCGGGGTCTCACCCTGCAGCAGCGGCAGCAACACGTCCTGCGGTTGAGCGCGACGCGTCCCGACGAGCATCAGCGTGCCCCAGCCGAACCGTTCGGGGATGTTGTCGCGGAACAGTCCGCCCGGCTCGTTCTGCACGATCCAGTTTCGGATCGCGGGCGTGTACTCGTAGCCGTCGTGGTGCAGCCACGTGTTCATGATCACGACACGAGAGAAGCGCTCAGGCATCGTCGCGACCTGGGCCAAGCCGGTGGGCCCGCCCCAGTCCTGCACGAACACGGTGATGTCGCGCAGATCGAGCGTCTCGATCAGCACCGTGAGGTTCGCGGTGTGGCGGGCGATGTCGTACCAGCTCGCGTCAGTGACCTTGTCGCTGCGGCCGAAGCCGATGTGGTCCGGTGCAATGCAGCGGTAGCCGGCGTCGGTCATCCCGGGAATGACGTGTCGGTACAGGTAGCTCCACGTCGGCATCCCGTGGAGCATCAGCGCGACCGGCGCGTCGCCGCGGCCCGTCGTCGACGTAGTGCATGCGCAGCCCGCTGACGTCGACGTAGTGCGGCTCGAACGGGGAGTCGGCGAGGTGCTCGAAGTTCTTGTCCGGCGTGCGGACGAACGGCGGCGTGGTCTCGGTCATCGTGCGGTCAGCCTTGCTGCCGCCTCAGCGGCCATCCGCTGCACGACGGTCGCCGCGGGCAGCACCTCGGTAAGCAGCCCGGCGATGTTGCCGGCGCCGTTCATGGACACACCTTGTCGTCCTCCTCGATCGGTTGCCATGCCGCCGAGGACCATCCCGGTCAGCACCGGCTGGAGCGGCATGGGGAGCGGGTCGACGTTTGCGTGCTCCCACGCCTCGGTCCACCGGTTCGGGAGGAGTCGGAACCGCTTGCCGGTGTAGGCGCGGCTGATGACCGGTGATTGATCGGCCGCCGCGAGGAGCTGCTGCTTCTGCCAGTCGGCGAGACCCGATTCGACGGTAGCGAGGAAGCGAGTGCCCACCCACACCGCCTCGCACCCCATGACGAGCGCGGCCGCCAGTCCGCGACCGTCGCCGATTCCGCCGGCGGCGACGACGGGCACGTCGACGGCGTCGAGCACCTGCGGCAGCAATGCCAGTGTGCCGACGTGGCCGGTGTGTCCGCCGCCTTCGGTTCCTTGGGCGATGACGGCATCGGCGCCGTCGCGCGCGACCTGCACGGCCTGCTTGGTGCTGCCAACGACGGACATGACGAACGTGCCGGCGTCGTGCAGCCGCTCGGCGTACGGCGCCGGCGTCCCGAGCGCGCCGACGAACACCGGCACCTGCTCCTCGAGCACGACCGCGATCTGCGCCTCGGCGTCGGTGCCGAGCGCGTTCCGCTCGCCGCCCACTGCCCTCGCACTCGCAGCCGGCGTCTCGACGCCGAGCTCCTGGGCGATCCTGTTGGCGAAGTCCCAGTGCTCCGCCGGAATCTGCTCGGCGATGTCGCGGGCGCGGACACCGGACTGCTCGAGGCGCGCTGGCAGGATCAGATCGACGCCGAAGGGACGATCGGTCAGCTCTCGCGTGCGGCGGATCACGTTGCGCACCTCGTCGGCTGACATCGACGTGCAGCCGAGGACACCGAGCCCGCCGGCGTTGGAGACCGCCGCGACGAGGTCGGGTCCTGCGATCGGGCCCATACCCGCCGAGATGATCGGCAGGCCGATCCCGAGGCGCTCGCACAGCGGCGTGCGCAGGACGCCCAGCCCGGCCGTCATCGCTGCGATCTCGTGCGGATGTTCAGCTGGCCGGCGAGACCCGCCGCGCGGTGGTGCTCGATCGCCCGCATCTCCGGCGAGCGGATCATGTCCTGGAACGCCGTCAGCGACGGGTACTCGACCAACCCGACCGCGTCCCACAGGTCCTCGACCTCGCCGAGCAGCAGGCCCGTCACCGCGCCGGCGTACACGACGCGACCGCCGAGTCCCTCGATCAGCGTGCGGACGACCGCCGAGTAGCGGTCGTACGCCTCGCGTCCCGTGAGGTGCGCGTCACTCCCGTCCGCGTACTCCGCGGTCGGCCGGAAGCGCAGGAGGTTCACCATCACGAACGGGCCATCGTCGGGCCCCGCGAAGAACTCAGCCGCAACGGACGGATCAGGGACGACAGCGTTCACGACCTGCATGCCCTGAACTGTACACTCCGTCAATATTGTGAACACCGCCACAGTGAAGCGCCCCTACCTGCGCGCAGCTGACCGCCGCCGCCAGCTCCTCGACGGCGCCGGACGGCTGTTCGACCGCTACGGCTTCGGTGGCATCACCATGGCCGGCCTCGCCGCCGAAGCGAGGGTGAGCCGCCAGCTCGTTTACACCCACTTCGCCGACCTCGACGCCCTGTACGCCGCTTTCGTCGAAGACCGGCTCGCCCGCTACCGCGCCGCGGCTCCCGACGTCGCGTCCTTGTCACACGACGATGCCGCAGCCGCGCTGTTTCAACATCTGCTGACCATCCCGCCGACCGACCGCCGCGTCATCCGCCTGCTCGTCGCCGACGTCGGGATCCGCGCGCTCGACCGGATCCGACGACACTTCCTCGCCGAGGAGCTCGCTCGATGGGACGCATTGCGCGCCTCCGCCCACGGCCCTGCCGTCGTGTGGGCCACCACCAGCGCGCTGCTCGCCCTTGCCGACTCCGTCGACGCCGGTGACATCGACAGCACCGCCGCCAACGTCATGGCGAAACACCTGGTGAGTGCCGCGCGGGACGCCGTTCGGCACGGTTAGGTCAGGCCGAGCAGGGCGACGAGGTCGCGCAGCACCTGGCCCCCGGCGGTCCTGGCGATGTCGAGCGCCCGGCGCACGTCGAGGTCGTCGAGCAGCGCCACCGCCACTTCGTGTTCGGCGGCGTCCCGATCACCCGCGGTAGATCCGTGCCGCCACAGCTGCTCGAGCTCGGCCGCGGCACGGTCGAGGTCGGCTTCGGTGAACTCCCACGGCTCCGCCCACGGGCGGGACAGGATCAGCAGTCGTAGCGCCCCGGGCGGATAGCGGTCCAGCACCTCATGCACATAGACGAGATTGCCCTTCGACTTGGCCATCTTCTCGCCGTCGACCAGGACGCTGCCGACGTGCAACCAGGCACGGGCGAAGGGCCGCACGTTGGTGTACGCCTCGGCCTGGGCCGCCTCGTAGGCATGGTGGGGGAACGCCAGGTCGGCGCCGCCGACGTGGAGGTCCACGGTGGGCCCGAATGTGGACAGCGCCATCGCCGTGCACTCGGCGTGCCAGCCGGGACGACCGGGGCCCCAAGGGCTCGACCACGCTGGTTCGTCGCCCACCGACCGTTGCCACAACGCTGCGTCGAGCGGATCCTCCTTGTCCGGGTCATCAGGATGACCGCCCTGCTCTCGCGCCAGTTCGATGCCACGTTCCCGGCTCAAACCGGCAGCCGCCGCGACATCCGCGCCGCGGAAGTACACCGAGCCGTTGCGCACGTACGCCCGATCGAGGCTGACGAGCTCGATCGTGAGGGCGATGACCTCATCGACGTAGTCTCGGCTGCGGGGCTCGAATGTCGGATGCACGACACCGAGCGCGGCCATGTCGCGCTCGAACCGGTACGTCTCTTGGATCGCAAGCGAACGCCACGGCACTCCGTCACGGCGTGCCTGCTCGAGCAGGTGATCGTCGACATCGGTGATGTTGCGGCACACCTCGACGGTCGCACCGGTCAGACGCAACACACGCGCCGCGACGTCCGCCCACACGAACGTGGCCGCATGCCCCACATGCGTGGTCTCATACGGGGTGATGCCACACACGTAGACCCTCGCCGTGCCGAGCAATGGCAGTCGGGTCGCGCCCACGAGCACCACAGGCGCCGCGCCGAGATGCGCGTGCGCCGACACCGTCCGTGCGGTCGTGCGGGTCGCTGCCGGTGAGACCGGCCCTGACGGTTCAGACCCCCACTCTCGCCATGTCACGCCAGTGAGCCGCACGGCCGCCATCCTCCCACCCCCGCTCACTCGGCAGCGACGGCACGTTCACTGGATCGCTCTCGACAGATTGCAGTCACTCCCGGCCGAAGCGGCCTCTCGGGCGACCACGATCGCCTGGCCCCGTGAGCGCACACCGAGCTGATCGAAGATCATCGATACCCGGCTTCGGTCGCGGGCCGGCCGCGAAGGCGCAAGGCAGTTCTTCGCGTCGCTCGCCGGCGTCGACTTCCACACGTTCGACCCGCATTCGCTTCTCGAGGGCGACGACGTCGTCGTCGCCCTCATCGACGTGTCATCCACGGTGAAGGAGATCGGCGTGATCGTCTCAGAGGAAGACGATGTCCACATCTGGACCTTCGATGCCGATGGCAAGGTCTCGAGGTTCTGTCACAAGCTCGACACGCATCAACACTGGGGAAAAGGCCAAGACGTCGTGGTGGACAGCGGACCGCCTGGACGGGATTGCTCGTGACCTGCACCTCATCCAGCGCGCTCGGAGGGAGTCGAACCCCCAACCTTCTGATCCGTAGTCCGCCACTGCTCGTGAGGTGTCGTGAGGTCTCGACGCGTCAGGGCAGGTCACCTAGGACGCACGCCTCTCGTTCGTGAGGTCTGCGTGAGGTCTCGTAGGGCGCAGTGCGGTGGAGTTGCGTTGACAAACTCGTTGACAAGTTGCGTTCGCATCTTGGGCAGCGCCGAACAACGCAGCGGTCAGCCGTCGAACGCGCGCTACGACGGGCAGATCGCCACCCCTCCCGCCTGGTGCGCGACGTCGATCACGGCCGACACCGTGCCGGTGGCCGTGTCGATGACCGACACCGTGCCGTGGCCGTGAGCCGGTCTGCGGCGGGACCGTCGCGTCGGAGCCGGCCACGTAGGCGTACTTGCCGTCAGGAGTGATCGCCACCGCGCGTGGCCAACCGCCGACGTGATGGCGGCCGACACCGTGCCGCTGGCCGTGTCGATGACCGACACCGTGCCGCTGTCGCCCGCAGTCGGTCACGTAGGCGTGCGTGCCGTCAGGAGTGATCGCCACCCCGCGACGGGCGACCGCCGACGGTGATGGTGGCCGACACCGCTCGAGTGGCCGTGTCGATGACCGACACCGTGCCGTTGCCGCCGACAGTCGGTCACGTAGGCGTACTTGCCGTCAGGAGTGATCGCCACCCCGGACGGCTGTCCAGCCGACGGTGATCGTGGCTGACACGCTGCCCGTGGCCGTGTCGATGACCGACACCGTGCCCTTGGTGGGCTGACCGTGCCGGTTGGCCACGTAGGCGTGCGTGCCGTCGGGAGTGATCGCCACCCCGACCGCGTAGCGGGCGCCGACGTCGATGCTGGCCGACACCACACCGGTCGCCGTGTCGATGACCGACACCGTGCCGTCGCCGCGCTGTGGTCACGTAGGCGTGCTTGCCGTCAGGAGTGATCGCCACCTGAACGCACCGGTGCGGACGTCGATCACCGCCGACACCTTGCCGGTGGCCGTGTCGATGACCGACACCGTGCGCCGTCGCCGCCGGTCACGTAGGCGTGCGTGCCGTCGGGAGTGATCGCCACCCCGGACCTGCCGCTCGAGCCACGACGGGAATGGTGGCCGACACCTTGCCGGTGGCCGTGTCGATGACCGACACCGTGCCATCGTCGCCGCGACCACGTACGCCTTGCCTGCGCAACCCCCGGGTGCACCCGCGGCCGGACTGCACCGAGGAGGAGTCGTTGCCGGCGGAAGGAGGAGCGAGCCTCCGACCACCAGCGCGGCGACGAGACAGGCCGCGATCGCGACCACCATTGGCGCACGACGCGTGGACGCGCCGGCGCATGACGAGCTCGTCCGCAGTCGCCGTCGAGGTCGCAGGCCGGACGTCGATCTGGTCGGCGGCGTCGTGCAGTGCGGTCCGCAGCGCAGATTCGATCGCTTCGTCGCTGCCGTTCATTGCGCGATCACCTTTCTCAGTGTTGCGAGACCTCGATGCACGAGGGATCGCACGGTTGCGGGCCGACACCCGAGTGCGTCTGCGATCTCGGAGTCTGGGCGGTCCTCGTAGAACCGCAAGACGAGCGCGGCCCGCTGCCGATACGGCAGCTTCGCGAGCGCGTCCAAGACGAGCGGCGTCTCCGGTGCCACGACGTCCGTGACGAGCTCGGGGAAGTGCGAGCGTTCACGACGGTTCCGCCGATGATGCGCCCGGCACGCGTTCACCACGGTCACGCGGAGATAGGCGGATGGCTCGCGGATCCCGTCCCAGTGCCCGATGGAGACGAACGAACGCGTCCTGCACGAGATCCTCTGCCAGCGCGCTGCTGCCGGTCAGCAGATAGGCGACCCGGACCAGCCGCTCACGCTCGTCGGCAAACACCGCACCCATCGACCGATCGACATCGTCCGGAAGGACCTCCACCGATGCCACCGCCTCACGTCTGCGACCCAACCCCACGATGCGTAGATGCCGCAGACGCCCATTCTGTTGCGCGAACAGACAAGAAATTGGCAACCTGTCGGAGCCATCGTCGCTCGAACGACCTCAGCGCGCTCGGAGGGACTCGAACCCCCAACCTTCTGATCCGTAGTCAGATGCTCTATCCGTTGAGCTACGAGCGCTTGGGTCGGTCAGTCTACGGGAGCCCCTCGGTCCGGGAAATCGGTTCGGCGCCTCTTCAGCCGACCGTCTGGCCGTACATCTCCCCCAGTGGATCGCTGATCAGCTCGAGACGCGCGCCATCGGGATCGCTGAAGTAGAGCGACGAACCGCTGATGTGGTCGTAGGGCACGCCGGCCTTGTCGAGGTTGGCCTTGAGCCGCGTCCACGTGTCGGGCTCGACCGAGATCGCGATGTGATGGAGCCCGCCGAGCACCTCGGAGTAGGGCCCGAGGTCGAGGCCGGGGAAGTCGAAGAACGCGAGCGAGTTGCCGTGCCCGATGTCGAAGAAGAAGTGGGTGCTGCCCTTGTAGTCGCGGTTCTCGAAGAGCTCGGTGAGCGGGAACTCGAGCACGTCTTGGTAGAAGCGGATCGTGCGCTCGACATCGGCGCTGAGCAACGCGACGTGGTGCACGCCGCGAGCGGTGCTCACCGGACGCCCAGGTGACTTGCGGAGGTACTGGTCGCGCAGCTCGGCGCGCCGAGCCGCGAGCTGATCGAGATCCAAGTCGCTGCTCATGGCATCCACCCTAGGCTCGTGCGATGGGCGTCGAGCTGGTCGTCCACGACGACTCGATCGATCTGACGTTCTCCGGCAGAGACCGCTTCTTCGCGTTGTCCAAGGGAGTCCACCTCCCGATCAGCGAGATCACCGACGCCCGCGTCGCGACCGTGGGCGAGATGAAAAGGGAGCTCGGGTGGCGGGTCGGCGGTGGCTACTGGCCAGGGCGCATGGCCACCGGGCACTTCACGTGGAAGGGGCGCCAGCGCTACCGCCAGCTCTGGTCGGTGTGGAGGGAGAGCGAGGTGCTCGTCATCGACACGACCCGCAAGAACCCGGCGCGCATCGTGGTGCAGCACCCCTACCGCCACGACCTCGCGTGGCTCATCGCCGAGCGCATCCCACCCCGCCCCACCGCGGTCGCCAACGAGCACGGGCAACCCGCCGAGTAGCGGCGCCTACCTGCGTCGAGATTGGTCGTTCGGGGCACTATGTCGCGCCCCAATCATCAATCCCGGCGAAGGCGAGCGGTCGGCGAAGGCGACCGCGGGGCTACGCGGCGCGGAACGTGGCTCGATAGGCCTGGGGCGTGGTGCCGGTGATGCGGCGGAAGTGCATGCGCAACGTCGCCGCCGCGCCGAAGCCGCATCGGTCGGCAACATGATCGATCGACAGATCGGTCGTCTCGAGCATGCGGCGCGCCGCGAGCACGCGCTGTTGGAGCAGCCACTGCAGTGGCGTGGTGCCGGCTGATCGCGCGGAACCGACGCGCGAACGTGCGCGGCGACATGCGAGCGCGCGCCGCCAGCTGTTCGACGGTGAGCTCCTCGTCGAGATGGTGCACCGCCCAGTCGAGGGTGGCGGCGAGATCGTCGCAGTCGCAAGGGGGAACGGGCGTGTCGACGTACTGCGCCTGCCCTCCCTCGCGATGAGGCGGCACGATCATCCGCCGGGCGAAGACGTTCGCCACTTCGGCGCCGTGATCCTGTCGCACCATGTAGAGGCACAGATCGATGGCTGCCGCGGTTCCCGCTGACGTCAACACGTCTCCCTCGTCGATGTAGAGGACGGAACGGTCGACCTCGATCGACGGATACCGGGCGGCGAGCTCGTCGGCCCACATCCAGTGCGTGGTGGCACGCCGACCTTCGAGCAATCCCGCCGCGGCGAGTGCGAACACTCCTGAGCACAGCGAGGCGATGCGCGCCCCGCGCGCGTGCGCCCGACGCAACGCGTCGCAGAGTGCGGGTGGCGTCTCCACACGCACATCCCACGCGGGCACGATCACGGTGTCGGCCCGATCCAGATCGTCCAGCGTGTACGGCGTCTGGATCGTGAAGAGCCCGCCCTTCGTCTGCAGCGGACCGTTGTGGACTCCACACACCATGAAGTCGTACGTGGGCATGCCCATGTCCGAACGGTCGAGCCCGAACACCTCGCAAGGCACCGCGAGCTCGAATACCGAGGTCTTCTCGAAGACGACGACTGCCACCGTGTGCTGGACATATGCAGATTTCCGCTCGCGCGCCATGGCAGGATCCTAACGCACAGCGGCAGTCCTGCCACTCGTCCGACCGGGCCTGTCAGCGCACGATCGACCCCATGAACCGAGAGACCCGCGAAGCCCTCATCGAGCAGTACGCAGCCGGCCCCGGCGTCGTGACCGCCGCCCTCGCCGGCGCCACCGAGCGAGAGCTCGACGCACGGCCGTCGGCAGAGGAATGGTCAGCGCGAGAGGTCGCGCATCACCTTGCCGACAGCGAGGCCACCTCGTACATCCGCCTTCGCAAGCTCGTCGCCGAGGATGACCCGATCATCTACGGCTACGACGAGGCGGAGTGGGCCCGCCGCCTGCACTACGACCGTCCCGTCGCGGCATCGGTTTCCGTGTTGAAGAGCGTGCGGGCCGCCACCGTCGAGCTGCTGCGAAGCCTCAGTGAAGAGGAGTGGCAGCGCGGCGGCACGCACACCGAGAGCGGGCCCTACACCGTCGAGACGTGGCTCACCATCTACGCCGCGCACACGCACGACCACGCGACGCAGATCAGCCGTGCTCGTTCATCCGCCAACGCCAGCACTTCTTCGTAGGGAGGTTCGCCATGTTCTTCGTCGAATGCGACGCACACGAGAGCGGGTTCGTCCTGCTGAACGTCGACCACATCATCGCCACTCGCAACACGCGTCACGGCATCGAGCTCGACTGGGAGTGCTGGTGCGGGAACCGCGGCACGTGGCATCCCCGCCACGACTCGGCCCCGGCGGCCGCGTGAGTCAGCTCACTCGGTAGACGTTGAGTCGCTGCTTGCCGAACTTCTTGCAGTCCGGCCACGTCATCCAGAGGTCGAGGGTGTTGCCCTTGATCCCCCCGCCGATGTCGAGCGCGGTGCGATAGCCGATCCCTTCGACCCAGATCCGGGTGTGCAGGGGAATGACCTTCGGGTCGACGGCGACGACGTCGGGTCCAGTGGGCTGCCCCGAGTAGGTCGTCCCGACGATCACGTAGCAGACGACCGTGAACTCGCCGAGCGGCACCGATCCCGCGGGCTCACCGTCACCGACCGGAGCAGCCGTCGTCGGCGGCGCCGCGGTCGTAGCGACGGCGGTCGTGACCGCGGCGGCGGTGGTCGACGACGCGTCGACGATGGCGGCCGCGGTGGTGGCGACCGCTGTCGGTGCCGGGGCGGCGCGCACGGGCGCTGCCGCCGCTGTGGTGGCAACGGTCTCGGGTGGGGGCGGTGCGGCGGGTGCAGGCACCCCGGCGTGGGCGGCGCCCGCGGCGACGCCCCCGGCCAGGGGCACGCCAGCCGCCTGGGCGGCGTCGATCTCGACCTCGGTCGCGGTCACCGAGAACGCTGCGAGCTGCGGACCTACCGCCGCGACGTTCTCGGAGCCTCCGCTTCCCCTCGTGCCCTGCAGTGCGAGCGCGGCCACGGTGAGAAGCACTGCGACCACCAACACCGGCAACGGCACCCGCGGAAGCGGGCGACGTTGCGCGAACACCGGGCGGCGATGCCGCCAGCGACGCCTCCGGTGGAGGCGCGCGATTCGAAGACGCATTGAAAGCGGTTTCTCCCTCCCGCCGGGTGGCGCTCCGCGTCGCCGAGTGCGCTGGCGTCGTGGGGGAGATCACGACTGCACTCGACCACCGCTCCCGGCACGGGACCTATGGTCTGGAAGCCCATGGGTCTAGCCCCGGTGCCTCCGAGGCGCAACTGGAGGGCCAGAAACCCTTCAGATTCGGGCGAAAACTGGCGGAGAGGGTGGGATTTGAACCCACGGACGAGCTTGCACCCGTCAACGCCTTAGCAGGGCGCCCCATTCGGCCTCTCTGGCACCTCTCCGGGGTCGATCGTACTGGTCAGTCCGAAGACGCTCAGTCGAACACGCTCAGTCGAAGACCCTCAGTCGAAGACAACGGTCTTGCGGCCGTACACGAGCACACGGTGGGCGAGGTGGGCACGCACCGCCCGCGCCAGCACGATCATCTCGAGGTCGCGACCCTTGCGCACGAGGTCGACGACGCTGTCGCGGTGGCTCACCCGCACGACGTCCTGCTCGATGATCGGGCCTTCGTCGAGCTCGGCCGTGGCGTAATGCGCCGTGACCCCGATGAGCTTGACGCCCCGATCGTGGGCCTGGTGGTACGGCCGCCCTCCGGCGAACGCCGGCAGGAACGAGTGGTGGATGTTGATGATGCGGCTCGGGTACTTCGCCACGAACCCCGGCGACAGGATCTGCATGTACCGGGCGAGCACGACGAGGTCGATGTCGTGCTCGGCGAGGAGCGAGAGCATGGCGCTCTCCTGCTCCATGCGGGTCTCGGGCGTGACCGGGAGGTGCGCGAACGCCACGTCGAAGTGCGCGGCGACGTCACCTTGGTCGGGATGGTTGCTGATGACCAAGGGGATCTCGGCGCTGAGCTCGCCCATCCGCCAGCGGGCCAACAGGTCGTACATGCAGTGGGCCTGCTTCGAGACCAGGACCGCCACCCGCGGCCGGTCGTCGGAGAACCGCACGTCACAGCGCATGCCGAACCGCTCAGCGAGAGGGGCGAGGCCCGGCAAGATCTGGTCGCGGCCGAGGTCGAAGCCTTCCAGCTCGAACTCGATCCGTTGGAAGAAGACCCCTTCGCTGGCGTCGGTGTGCTGATCGGCGTGGACGATGTTCCCGTTGTTGCGGAACACCCATTCGGCCGTGGACGCGACCAGACCCTTCTGGTCGGGACAGGACAGCAGCAGCGTCGCGGTCGCCATCCCCATAAGGATGGCCCAACCCGCGTCGTGGTCCTGGAACGGAGACGGGCGGCGCCTACCCTGACTCGCCGTGAAGACGGTGGGGGGCGCGGCGGACTCATCCTCCGCGGTCGGAAAGACGGACACCTCCGCAGTCCCCGACGCACCGATCGCCAGCTTCCGGCCTGACGGCACGACGTTCGCAGTCGTCGCGGTCGTCGCCTTCGCGACTCTCGCGCTGCAGGTGCTGCTGACCCGCATCCTCGCCGCGCTCGTCTTCTACCACTTCAGCTTCCTGGCGATCTCGCTCGCGTTGCTCGGAACAGGAGCGGGCGGGCTCTACGTGTCGCTACGACCGCCGCCAGCGAACCGGTTCGCCCTGCGCGTGCTGCTTTCGGGCTGGACAGCCGTTCTCGCGATCACGTTGACGCTCGTGCCGGTCGTGATCGTGCGACTGAACTTCGACTACAGCGACGGTCTCTCGGCCCACTTCGTCTTCGCGATGACCGTCGCGTGCATCGCGTCGGCGCTGCCGTCGTTCGCGGCGGGGGTGGTGATCGCCATGGCGATCCGGTCGCACGCCGAGGCCGTGAACCGCGTGTACGCCGTCGATCTCGTCGCCGCCGGTCTGGGTGCCCTGCTCATCGTTCCGGCGATCTGGCTCGTCAGCCCCCCTGATCTCGTCGTGACGCTCGGGTTGCTGGCCGCCGTGACCGCCGTCGCCGCGGCGCCCGACCTCCGGGCTCGCCGGTGGGCGGGGCTCGCCGGAGTCGTGCCGGTCGTCGTGATGATCGCCGCCCCGCTGACCTCGATCATCACGGTGCCCGTGCCCGGACTCGACCTCGCCGGCACTCTCCGTTCCGAGACCTGGACGCCGCTGTCCCGCGTCATCGGGGCGATCCCACCGCAGTCCGGCGCGTTCGGGCTCGTCTTCTACGACCGGGTCAGCGCGCCGGTGATCCCCTACGCCGCGGGCACGCCATCGCCCGACTGGCGCACCCTGTACCTGGGCCCGCAGACCATCCCCACCGAGCTCGGTCAGACCGGCAAGGCGCTCGTGATCGGCGGAGGCGGCGGCCGCGACATCCACAACCTCCGCTCGGCCGGCGTCGAGGAGATCGACGTCATCGAGCTCAACGAAGGCATTCGCCAGATCGTCGACGACGACATGTTCGCGTTCTCGGGCGCGCCCTACGCGTTGCCCGGTGTGCAGACGACGATCGGCGACGGACGATCGATCCTCGCCCAGCGTGACGACTACGCGCAGATCCAGCTGAGCTTCACCGACTCGCTGAGCGCAGGCGGCGCCGCGGCGTACGCGCTGAGCGAGAACAACCTGTACACGATCGAGGCGTTCCAGGAGTACCTCGATCACCTCAGCCCCGGCGGCATCCTCGCCGTCACGCGGCTGCATCAGCTCGTCGGCGACGAGGCGCTGCGCGCGACGGTGCTCGCGCTCGAGGCACTCCGGCGCGATGGCGTCGAGAACCCCGAAGACCACGTCGTGGTCGTGCTCGGACACGACCTGTTCAACGCGCTCTTCGGCACCGTGCTCGTGCGCAACGAGCCGTTCACCGAGAACGAGCTCGCCGAGATCCGGCTGCTCGCCGACGAGCGCGGCGACGGGCGTCGCGTTCGCACCCGGCGGTCCGTATCAGCTGGAGTGGGCCGACCTCGCGGCGGCAGAGAGCCCAACCGAGTTCTGCCACTCCTACGAGCTCGACGTGTGCCCGCCGACCGACGACCGTCCGTTCTTCTTCAACATGAAGCGCCTCGGTGACCTCGGCAAGCAGATGGACGGCTACTCCTACGCCGTCGACCCGGTGCTGATCCTGTTCCTCGCGTTCGGTGTGATCGTCGTGCTCGCGACACTCGGCTACGTGGTGCCGCTGCTGCTCGCTCGTCACATCACTCGGCCGCCGCCGAGCGCCCTCGCGTACTTCGTGTTCATCGGGCTCGGCTTCCTTCTCGTCGAGGCGGTCTTCATCCAACGCTTCGTGCTGATGCTCGGCTATCCGACCTACAGCCTCTCGGTCGTGCTCGCCTCGCTGCTCGCGTTCACCGGGCTCGGCTCTTGGCTCAGCGCGCGCTGGCCCGACGCGCGTCGGGGCCTGCTCATCTCACTGGCGACAGCGACGGTGCTCATCGCCGCGTCGGCATTCGTCCTGCCCGAGCTCGTCGAGGCGTTGATCGCCGCGCCCTTCAGCGTCCGGGTCGCGGTGACCGTCGCCGTGATCGTCCCGTTCGGCATCACGATGGGGATGGCGATGCCGATCGGGCTGCGCCGTTATGAGGCACTCCACCCCGGCGGCGTGCCCTTCGCGTGGGCAGCCAACGGATTCGCCTCGGTCGTCGCTGCGGCGCTCGCGACCGTGCTGGCGCTGCTCTTCGGGTTCACCGTGACCACGCTCGTCGGTGCGCTCTGTTACGCCGGCGCCCTCGCGCACGCTGCGTGGGGGCGGTGGGCCAACACGACCGCCGCGTAGCCTGGTCCCGGAGGGGTGGCAGAGCGGACGAATGCAGTGGTCTTGAAAACCACCGGATGGCGACATCCCGCGGGTTCGAATCCCGCCCCCTCCGCTCGCGGCTGCTTGGGCGTTGCAGCTCAGGACACAGACATCATGGCGGTGAGCGTCTCCGCGAATGCCTCGGGTTGTTCGATGTGGGGGGCGTGGGCGGCGTCGTCGATGACGTACAACGGCCAGCCATGGCGTGATGCGGCGGCTTCGCCGATCGAGAGCGGGACCATCCGGTCGTGGCGTCCCCACAGCAGGGTGGTGGGAACGCCGATGCGATCGAGCTCGGCCTTCGGGATGGGCCTCGCCTCTTTCGCGATGAGCCGGCGCATCGTCTTCTTCGTGGCGGGCTCGAGGGCGCGGGACTGCGTGTAGGCGACGAAGGCGTCGTACCACTCTGGGTCGCGTCCAGCGCGTCGCGTCGAGATCGAGAAGGGCGAAGCGATCGAAGCGTTCGGCGTTGCGAGCACTGGGGCGGATCGCAAGGCGGATGGCCACGTATCGGAGACGGAGCGGCATGCGATACGGGCCGACGCCCGGTGCTCCGTAGAGGACGAGCCGTCCGATTGCGGGGCTGCCGCTGGTGGCGAGCCGGGCCGTGAGGGTGCCCAGGAGCGAGTGGGCGACGACCGTGGGACGCTCGAGGCCGGTGAGCTCGGCAACCCCGGTGAGCCACTCGCCGAGGGCGCTGGCATCGAGATGGGGAACTGGAGCGGACTCGCCGAGCCCGGGCACGTCGGGCACCACGACGCGGTAGTCGCGCGCCAGACGGGCGAGCACCGGTGCCCACATGGCGCCCCCGCATTCGACGCCGCCGTGGAGCAGCAGCAGTCCGGGGCCGCCTCCCGCTTCGATGACGGCGGTGGACACGCCGTTCACGTCGATCGTGCGGGTGGTGGCAGGGAGTCCAGCGAGCATCCGTTCCCTCGGCGTGGCGGTGGTGGTCATCGCTGCGTCACGGACGGATGAGCTCGCGTCTCGGCGGCGTGGCGTGCTCGCAAGTCTGCGTTCCAGTCGCCGCTGCAGTAGACGGTGAGCTCACTGATGCAGCCGTCGCGCACCTCGGCCAGGAGGATCTTGCGATCGGTCATCTCCTCACCGTTCTCCGCGTGCCGACCCGTGAACTCGGTGACGAAACCGGTCACGGTCGGGATGGTGCGAACGACCGTCGTGTCGGCGCCGTCAGGCATGAAGCTCTTGATCCAGGCATCGAAGGAGTCGCGGCCACGAAGCTGGAACCGCCAGAGCGGCGGGTGACCATCGAGGAACACGTCGTCGGCAAGGACATCGCTGGCCTCGGCGGTACGAAACACGTCGGCGAGGCGTTCGCTCAGCTCCTGGGCGAGGGGGTCGTCCAACACGGTTGCTTCGTAGTGAGTCATGGCGCCGCTCCTTCGGGATCGATCGTTCTCGTGCGACGGTACGAAGCGAGAAGCGGCTCGCACATCGGGAGAACCATGGAATCTCCTCGACGCCGCCATCGGTAGAACACCTGAGTCGGGGTCTCCCGAAGATCATCGGTTCGCCCGATGCGCTCGGATGCTCGTTCTTCGTACGGTCGCCACGTCGGTAACAGACGAACCAAGGAGGACCGATGAGCGAGCATCCCAACGTCAAGATCGTGAACGAGATGACCTCGGCGATCTTCGAGCAGGACCACGGAGCCTTGGCGAAGATCTTCACGGACGACGCCGTCTTCCATCTTCGTGGCCCCGATCCGATGGCCGGCGATCACACGGGTGTCGGAGGACTGCTCAACGTCGTCGGTGGCTGGTTCGAGGCCACCAACGGTCAAATCGAGCTCGATCAGCAGTTCTGCATCGGCGCCGATGGATGGGCCGCCGAGTGGGAGCACGCGCACATGCGGCGCAACAGCCACACCCTCGAATCGCGCAACGCGTTCGTGTATCGGTTCGAAGGCGATCGCATCGCCGAGATGTGGATGTTCCTCGGCGCACCGCGCGAGGAGGCCGAGGCGTTCTTCGCCTGACAGCGGCCGATATCCGGACGAGACTGGATCCTGGTGCAGGCCATCGAGGACGCTCGAGCGGCGGGCGACGACCGGCGGTGGGGCGATGCCTGGCGCCGCTGGTCGACGCTCGTTCCCGAGAGCCTCGACGTCGACGATCTCGACCGCGCCGCGACGGCCGGTTACCTGACCGGCCACGACGACGCCGGCTTCGCCCTGTGGGTGCGAGCCCATCAGATCTGCCTGGCCGACGGCGCCGTGCACCGAGCGGCGCACTTCGGCGGCAAGCTCGCTCAGGGTTACGGCTTCAAGGGTGACCTGGGCCGGTGCCGGGGCTGGGTCGATCGCACCGCGCGGCTCATGGAAGAGGCGAACATCGACTGCGTCGAGCAGGGGTACCTCGAGTGCGGGCTCGGCATGCTCCGGATCTTCGAGGCCGGTGACATCGCGGGGGCGCACGCCCACTTCGTTCACGCCGGCAAGATCGGCGCCCGCTTCGCCCACCGCGACCTCATCACCGTCGCCCGCATCGGCGAAGGCCGCATGCTGATCTACCTGGGCGAAATCGCGGAAGGGCTGTCGCGGCTCGACGAGGCCATGGTCTCGATCGAAGCGGGCGAGCTCTCACCGCTCGCTGCCGGAGACGCCTACTGCACCGTCATCGACGCGTGCTCCGAGCTCTTCGACCTCGACCGATGCCGAGCGTGGACGGACTCGTTCACGCGCTGGTGCGACACCCAACAGGAGCTCGTTCTCTACCGCGGCCACTGCTTCCTGCACCGAGCCGAGGTCCTCGAGCTGCTCGGGGCGTGGCCCGACGCTCTCGTCGAAGCCCGGCACGCATGTGATCGGCTCGCCGCACCCGTCAACCCCGCCGTGCTCGCCGCCGCGTTCGCCGTCGAGGGCGACCTTCTCCGCCTGATCACCGACCTCGACGCGGCCGAGGCCGCCTACCGCCGCGCCAGTGAGCACGGCCATGATCCCCAGCCCGGCCTGGCGCTTCTGCGACTCGCGCAAGGCCGGCCCGACGTCGCCAACGCGATGATCCGCCGGTCGCTGGACGAAGCCCAGGATCCGATCTCGCGCGCACGTCACCTCGCGGCGTACGTGGAGGTCATGCTCGCGACCGGCGAAAGGACCGCGGCGCGCGACGCCGCCGAGGAACTCCGTCACGTGGCGGCCATGCTCGGCACACCGCTCCTGCGTGCGCACGCATCCCGCGCGGCCGGCGCCGTGCTCGGAGCCGAGGGCGACGCAACGAGTGCACTCGTCGAGCTGCGGCAAGCCTTCGTTGGGTTCCACACCCTCGGTGTGCGGTACGAGGCTGCCCGCACTCGTCTGCTCATCGCCGACGCATGCGCCGCACTCGGAGACGTGGATTCAGCCCAGATGGAGATGGACGCCGCGCGGGACGTGTTCGAGGCGCTCAAACCCACCGCCGAAGCTCTCGAGGCTGCTGGCGAGTCTGGGACAACGTCCTCAGTCGGAGGTCTCACACAACGCGAGCTGGAGATCCTCCGACTCCTCGCGACAGGCAAGACCAACCGCGGAATCGCGCAAGCGCTCGTCGTCAGCGAGAAGACCGTGGCGAGCCATGTCAGCCACATCTTCACCAAGCTCGGCATCACGTCGCGCAGCGCCGCGACCGCCTACGCATACGACCACGGTCTCGTCCCCTAGCCCGAGCTCGCGGAGAGAATCACCTTACGAAGGCGGGCGAGGGCCTCGTTGGCGATGTCGGGTTGGCCGCCGACGCGCCAGTTGGCGGCGTGGTTGACAAGCTCGATCAGCGATGCGAGCGCGAGGCGTTCCGCGAACATGCGTGGAAGGGGATCACCGTCGAGGTACGCGTCCAGAAACGGCGCGCGTGCGGTCGGATTCGGCTCGAAGACGAACCACTCGAGCTTGAAGAAGTCGACGACGGGATCCCACACCTCGACCATGTCGAAGTCGAGCAGGGCCACAAGCGCCCCGTCCTCGCCTACGAGGACGTTGTCGACGTACAGGTCGCGGTGACAAAGCGCCGGGGCGACGGCATCGTCCACGGCTCGCGCGAGCGAGATCCCGACCGACCGAGCCCGCGGCGACCAGCTCTGCGTCGATGTCGGCGGCAGCGGCGCGGTCGGCCACCGCTGACCAGCGGTGCTCGAGAAAGGCGCTCCATCGAGCGAAGCCCTCGCCGCCCACACGCGAGCTGAAGTGCGGCGGCGTGACCGCATGCAGTCGTCGTACCACCGTGCCGAGGTCGCGAAAGACACGCTCGGGCGCGTCCACGCGGGGCGTCGAGCCGGGGATGTAACGAAAGACCCGCAAGATGCGACCGTCGATCTCGTCCATCGCGTCGACGAAGGCGAGGAGAGTGGGGGCCGGCACCCCCGCCGAGCGCGCGAGCGCCGCGCCTGCGACCGCCGCCCTCCACTTCGCGACGTCGGCTGCGGGGAGCCCCACCTTCACGACCAACCGGCCGAGCGCCGTCTCTACGATCCAACTCTCGTTTCCCCACCCTTGGAGGATCGGCTCGATGGCGGTGACCGGCGCCGTCGCCGGCACGGCGCGTGCCAGCGCGGCGAGCACCCTCTCGGCCTCGATCAAGTCAGCCGATCTACCGGATCTGCTTGCGCAGCGACGCGATCCAGGCTTCCGCGTCGCGCCACGCGCTGTCGGCTTGCGCGCGCACCGCTTCGCCGTGGTCGCCGCCGGCGGGATACGACCCGAGGAACTTCACGTCGCCCTGCTTGCTGTGCAGCCCGCGCAGCGCGTCGGCGACGACCTCGTCGGCGATGTGGCCCTCCATGTCGATGATGAAGCAGTAGTCGCCGAGACCGCCTGACTTCGTGGGCCGGCTCTCGAGCTTGTTGAGGTTGATGCGCCGCGCCGCGAACTCCTGGAGGATCGAGATCAGGCTGCCCGGCAGCGTTCGCCCGCTGGTACACGACGATCGACGTCTTGTCGTGGCCGGTCGGCGCGGCCACACCGTCACGCGCGACCGCGACGAACCGCGTCTGGTTGCCGTCGTGGTCAGCCACGTCGGACGCGATCACTTCGAGGCCGTAGAGCTTGCCGGCCAGCGGTGGCGCGATCGCCGCCGTACCGGGCGGGTGCTGCTCACCGACCGTCTGCGCCGCCTCTGCGGTGGAGTTCGCCGCGACGAGCTCGACCTGGGGCAGCTCTCGGGTGAGGAACTCGTGGCACTGGGCGGTCGCAACCGGGATCGAGACGACCCGCCGGATGTCGCGCAGCGCGGTGCCCGACGGCGCAAGCAGGCACAGCTGCACGTCGAGCACGACCTCGCGCTGGATCAACAGGTCGTGCGTGAACGCGAGCCGGTCGATCGTCACGTTGACCGAGCCCTCGATCGAGTTCTCGATCGGGACGAAGCCGAGATCGACCTCTCCCGCCTCCGTCGCCACGAGCACATCGCCGATCGACGTGATCGGCACCAGCTCGCCGAGGGCGAGGTCGGGCTGCGTGAGCAACGCCTGCTCCGTGAAGGTGCCGAGCGGTCCGAGGAACCCGATGCGGAGCGCGGACTGACCACCTGAAGTGCCACTCGAGGTCACGACAGGCCAGGATAGTGACGTGAACGAAGCGGACTTGAGAGATCTGCTCGACGATGTCCGCTCCGGCATCGTCGATCCGGACGAAGCGGTCGCGATGCTGCGACGGCTGCCGTTCGCCGATCTCGGCTTCGCCCGCGTCGACCATCACCGTGCGATCCGCTCGGGATTGCCCGAGGCGATCTACGGCCCCGGCAAGACCCCTGAGCAATGTGTCGCGATCGTCGCCGAGCTGCTCGCCGGCGGCGCTCGCCCGGTGGTGCTCACGCGCGCCGACGCCGAACAGATCGCGGCGGTGCTCGCCGCGCATCCCGGTGCGCACCTCGAAGGCGCCACGGTCGTCTGGAACCCGCTACCCCGCGACCGGCCCGAGCGGGTTCTGGTCATCACCGCCGGAACCTCCGATCTCCCAATCGCCGACGAGTGCGCCGCGATCCTCGAAGCGCACGGTCTCGCACCCCATCGCATCACCGACGTCGGGGTTGCCGGCGTGCACCGCCTGCTCGTCCACGCGGAGGACCTCAGCCGCGCCGATGTCGTGGTGGTCGTCGCCGGCATGGAGGGCGCGCTGGCGAGCCTCGTCGGCGGACTCACGCCGGCACCCGTCATCGCGGTGCCGTCGAGCGTCGGGTACGGCGCTGGCTTCCAGGGCGTCACCGCGCTGCTCGCCATGCTTTCGTCGTGCGCGGCGGGCGTCACCGTCGTCGGCATCGACAACGGGTTCGGCGCGGCATGCGCGGCGCTTCGCCTCTGCACCGTGCACGACCGATCTCGCGCGACGCTCACATGACGAGACGCACGTGACGACCGTCGCGTGGTTCCACTGCTTCTGCGGGATCGCCGGCGACATGGCCCTCGGCAGCCTCATCGACGCGGGCGCCGACCTCGACGAGGTCCGCGAGCTGTGCGGGCGCATCCCCGTCGGTGGGTGGGCGCTCGACGCCGAGTCGGTGCAGCGCGGCGGCGTCGGCGCGACGCACGTCGTCGTCCACACCGAGGAGAGCGGCGTCGTGCGCACCGCGGGGCACATCTCCGCTCTCATCGAGGAGGCCCGCCTGCCGGAACGGGTGCGGCGCCGCGCGCTCGGCACGTTCGACGCGCTCGCCCAGGCCGAAGGCCATCTCCACCGCCGTCCGCCCGAGCAAGTCCACTTCCACGAGGTCGGCGGCCTCGACGCGATCGTCGACGTCGTCGGCACGTGCGCGGCACTCGAGCTGCTCGACGTCGACGAAGTGCAGTCGAGCCCAGTGGCGAACGGCATCGGGATGGTCCGCGCCGCGCACGGCCTGCTCCCGAACCCGGCGCCCGCGGTCGTCGAGCTGCTCCGCGGGGCGCCGACCTTCGGTGTCGACATCTCCGCCGAGCTGACGACCCCGACAGGAGCGGCGCTGCTCGCCGCGAACGTGACGCGCTGGGGGCCGATGCCGATGATGACGATCGCGTCGACGGGGTTCGGTGCGGGCACGCCGCGAGCTCGACGCCCGACCGAACCTGACGCAGGTCGTCATCGGCACCTCGAGCGAATCCCTGGGTGCGGGGCAGCCGGTCACGCTGCTCGAGGTGAACGTCGACGACGCAACGGGCGAGACGCTCGCGCACACGATCGCGATGCTGATGGAGGCCGGTGCCCACGACGCGTGGGTGTCGTCGATCGTGATGAAGAAGGGGCGCCCCGCGTACACCGTCAGCGCGCTGTGCGACCCGACCCTCGCAGCGCAGATCGCGCGCGACGCTCACCTCCGAGACCGGTTCGCTGGGGGTGCGGGGGCAGACGCTCGAACGCTGGCCGGCGACCAGGCGCGAGGACGAGGTCGACGTCGACGGCAACATCGTGCGGGTCAAGGTCGGGCCCGGCCGGATCAAAGTCGAGCACGAGGACGCGGCGCGGGCGGCACGCCGGCTCCGGCTGCCCCTGCGCGAGGTCGTCTCGCGCGCGGAGGAGGAGTGGCGGCGCAACGATGCCGAAGGGGAACCGGGGCAGGTGCACCTCAGCTCGGTGCCTCCGCCCGACGACGACGCCGGATGAGCCGCGCCGATCCATGACCTACGACGCGGTCGTCGTCGGGGCGGGCCCGAACGGTCTGGCGGCGGCGGTGACGATCGCCGAGGCCGGACGGTCGGTGCTCGTCGTCGAGGCCAGTGAGCGGCCCGGCGGTGGCGTGACCTCGGCCGAGCTGACTATCCCGGGCGTCGTGCACGACGTCTGCTCCGGCGTGCATCCCCTGTCGGCCACGTCGCCCTATCTGCGCTCGCTCCCGCTCGATCGGCACGGGCTGGAGTGGGCCTTTCCCGAGATCGACCTCGCCCATCCGCTCGACGACGGCACCGCCGTCCTGCTGTCGCGCTCGCTCGATCACACTGCCGCGTCGCTCGGTCCGGACGGCGACGCGTGGCGCAGCCTTGTCGAACCACTGATCACGCGCTGGCGGGCGATCACCGACGGCGTGCTCGCCCCGCTCGTTCCGCCGCGCCATCCGCTCGCGATGGCGCGCTTCGCCCTCGCGGGCGCCCGATCCGCCGAAGCCGTCGGCGCGCGGTTCGCCGCGGGGCGGGGCTCGGCGCTGCTCGCCGGCATCGCCGCGCACTCGTGCGTCCGGCTCGACCATCCGTTCACCGCGGGCCTCGGGCTCGTGCTCGGCGTCGCCGGTCACGTCGACGGGTGGCCGGTCGCACGAGGCGGGTCGCAGGCGATCAGCGATGCGCTCGTCTCCTATCTGCGGTCGCTCGGGGGCGAGCTCGAGACCGGCCACCGTGTGACGGCTGTCGACCAGCTTCCCCACGCCCGCGTCTATCTGCTCGACCTGGGCCCACGAGCCGCAATCAACCTGCTCGGGACGCGGGCGAACTCCGTCATCGCACGACGAGCGGGTCGCTTTCGCTACGGCGCGGGTGTGTGCAAAGTCGACTACGCACTGAGCGCTCCGGTGCCGTGGACCGCGACCGAAGCCCGCCGCGCCGGCACGCTCCACCTCGGTGGCTCCATGGGCGAGATCGCCGCGAGCGAACGGACGGTCGTCAGCGGACGGGCAGCGGCGCGTCCATTCGTGCTCGTGGCCCAACCCACCGTCTGCGATCCCACCCGCGCGCCGGCGGGCATCCACACGCTCTGGGCGTACTCACACGTGCCCGCGGCGTCCGGGCTGGATGCGACAAGTGAGATCGAGCAGCAGATCGAACGGTTCGCGCCCGGCTTTCGCGACATCGTGATCGCCCGGTCGGTGCGCACCACCACCGACCTCGAAGCGGCGAACCCGAACCTCGTCGGTGGCGACATCGTGGGCGGCGCGCTCGACGGCCTGCAGCTCCTCGCCCGGCCCCGCCTCACGTTGCAGCCGTACCGCCTCGGCGATGGTGCGTACCTGTGCTCCGCCTCGACGCCGCCGGGCGCCGGCGTCCACGGCATGTGCGGCCATCACGCTGCCCGCGCCGCGCTCCGCCACGAGCTCTCGCTAGTCCTCGTCGCCGCTCTTCGAGCGGCTCCTGCTCGCTGTCGCTCGACAATCAGTGCTTCGCGCACCCGAGCGGCGCACTGCGCCGCTCCGTTCGTCACCCCCGGATGGGCACGGCGAAGGTGACGGTCTGGTCCTCGAACCGCGAGACCTGACCGACCACTTCCATCTCCCAGTCACCCGCGATCGTGAGATCGCTCGTGTCGAGCGACCAGTGACCGGGACCGGCCTTTTCGGTCTCTCGCTCGATCGGGCCGAGCCCCTCGTCGGGCAGCGACATCCGGATCGTCACCGTCTCCAACGAGTCGTCGGGACGCCCGGTCGAATCCAGGAGGTACACGTGCATCTCGTTCGTCCCGACCCGCGCGGGGTCGACGACGAAGCTCATCTGCCCATCGCGGTACGCGATGGTGGACGAGTACACGCCGCCCGTCGCCGCGGCGTCACGCGCGGGCGTGATCGCGACGAGCGCCGACGTGATCGCAAGCACGACAACCAAGCCGACGATCTCCGCGCGCACTGTGCCGTCCAGGCGACGCCAGGCGAGGCTCGAGCGCGTCGTCTTGGCCGCTGCCCGGCCCGCCCGGGCTCGAAACCACCGCACCAGAAAGGGTCAGCACGGGCCTGCCAGAGAGACGGATGTCCGGCAGCAGCCGCCAGTGGTTGTACGCGGCGATCGCGGCGACGATTCCGACGACCACGAGCTTCGCGACGAGCGTCCAGCCGTACGTCGTCGAGAAGAGCTCGTCGAAGGAACCGACCTCTGTCCAACCCATGACGAGTCCCGTGACGCCCAACGAGGCAACCGACCACGCCGCGATCTGAGAGAACCGATCCACCATTCCCACCGCGGCGACAGCGTCGCCCTCGCGTCGGTGCCGTACCCACGCCGGCGCCAGCAGCACCAGACCCCCGAACCAGATCCCCGCCGCGGCGACGTGGATCGCGTCGGCGGGGAGGACGAGCCAGGCGGGGCTCGCGACGCGGGTGTGTCCGGTCAGCGCGAACGACCCGAACGCCACTGCGGCACCGAACCATCCCACCCACGCCGGCACCGAAGGTCGCTCTTCGTCCGCCCTGCGCAGTGCGATTCCGACGAGCACGAGACCCACGAGTCCGAGCGCGGTGCTCCACCGCACCGCGGTGTTCGACATGACGTCGATCCACCGGCTCGGTGACCACACGGCCGACCAACCGGTCTCCGTCGCGATCGCGGCCTGCAGCGGGACCTGCGCAAGGAGGCCGACGCCCCCCACGATGGCCGCGACAGTGAGCAGGCGGACCACCGCACGCGAGGGCCGCCGACGATCCACGACCGAGATGAAGATCAAGCCTCCGGCCGCGAGCAGCGTGCCGGTGTACGCCGCAAAGCGAGCGACGCCCGCGGCGATGTGCCAACCGGAGTCGTCCGGTGCGTTCAGCAACGACGCGATCTCGTCGTCGGAGGCAGCGGGTCCCTCGCCGACGACGAACGTGAACGCCCCATTGACGGGGTGGCTGTCGGCGGACACGACACTCCACGCCACGACGTACGCGCCATCGTCGAGGCCGTCGCGCAGTCCCACCGTCACGATGTCGCCATCGGCGCGCGCGTCGTCGCTGTCGACACGCTCGCCGTCGGCATCGAGCACCCGTACCCCACCGAGCTCGAGCGACACATCCTCGGAGAAACGGAGCGTCACGACATCCGGTGCGGGATCCACATGGGCGCCGTCAGCGGGAGTCGACGTGACGAACTGCGCGTGCGCCGACGCGGGGCCAGCGCATGCGACCAGAGCGACAACGCTGGCGAACAGCGCCGTCAACCCGAGTCGCAGCCACCTCATCGCCGTGCGCTAGCTGCTGGCTTGCGTGAGCAAGTCCATTGCGGCGTCGAGCTGCTCGGTCGTCAGCTCACCCGTTGCTCGCGCGACCACGTTGCCGTCACCGTCCACGAGCACGAAGTACGGGTACGACGGCAAGCCGAACGCGCTCGCCGCAGCCTGATCTTCGGAGTCGGCGAGGATCGGGCTCGGCCAGCTGTACTCCGCGAGCCACTCGGACGGCGGATAGTTGGGCGCGTCGGCCGACGTGCCGGTCGCGATCGTGGTGAGCTCGACGTCCGCCGGCAGCCCGCCCGCGTTCATCCAGTCGCTCAACACCGGCACCTCGGCCTGGCAATGCGGGCACCAGTGCGCGACGAAGAGCAGCATCTGCGGGTTGCCCGACGGCGCAATGGTCACGGGGGTGCCGTCGAACGACTGCCCGGTCACTTCGGGGATGGCCGTGCCGATCGCCGGATCGGCGGACGCGGCCTCGTTGCCGGGGAAAGCGGGCAGGGGCGCACCCGAGACCTGCACAGGACGAATCTGGTCGAGTCCCTCGACGTCGGCGCCGTCGCTGTCGCCGCCGCCGCTGAGCGCGATCGCGATGACCGCGGCGATCAGCACGATGCCGCCGATGATTGCGGGGACGACCCACTTCCGCGAGGACGGTTCGTTGGCCTTGCGCACAGTGCTTGCCGAGCGGCTTCGCTTGGCGGGGCTTTGGGCGCTCATACGGACTCCTTCGAGGGGGTGAGGGCGAGCACCAGGGCGATGAACGCGAACCCGGAACCGGCCATGTAGGCGAGAGTGACGAAACCCATGCTGCGGAACCACACGATCGAGCACGAAAGGCCGACGGCGCAGACGTCAGTCTCGATCGAGGGGAACCACTCGACGAGGTAGTGGTACACGGAGATCGGCAGCGCGACGAGCGCGAGCGTGATCGCGTACGGGCGGATGCCTCGGTCGCGGCGCAGTGTCGCGACGAGGAGGATGATCGCGAGGGAGTACATCCCGATCCGCTGGTACCAGCACAGCGTGCACGGCACGTAGTTGGCGACCTCGGAGAAGTAGAGGCTGCCGGCCATCGCCGTGCCGGCGACCGCGAATGCGAGAGGCACGCCGAAGCGGGCCAGCTCGACCTGCACCTCGTCGAGGACCCGGGCGGCGCCTTTCGACCACCTCGACGTGACCCACAGCACCACGCCGGCGAGGACCGCCACGTTGACGACCAACGTGAGGAAAGCGAAAAACAGCTCGGCTGTGGAGGGGGTGATCATGGAAACCTTGACGATTCTGCTCGACCAAGAGGTTCCTACGACCGTCGGTGCGCGAAGGTTCCCTGGCCATGGCACCTGTTGAAGGGTTCGGACCGCTCGTCGACGCCGACTGGCTCGCCGCCCACCTCGAGGATGTCCGTTCGGGAGACATCGCGGTGTGTGACGTGCGCTGGTACCTCGACGGCCGCTCGGGCCGCGCCGCGTACGACGCCGGCCACCTGCCCGGGGCGGTCTTCGTCGATCTCGACCGCGACCTCGCGGGCCCGCCCGGCGGAACGGCCGGCCGCCATCCCCTCCCCGACCCCGTGGCCTTCGCGGCGGCGATGAGTCGCCTCGGGATCGGCGACACCACAACGGTCGTGGCATACGACGACACCGGCGGCAGCACCGCGTCGCGCCTCGTGTGGATGCTGCGAGTTCTCGGGCGGCGGGCCGCCCTGCTCGACGGAGGCATGGCCGCTTGGGCAGGGCCGCTCTCGACCGATGCCGAAACCCCCGCCTCCGCCACATTCACCTCGACGGAGTGGCCGGCCGACGCGATCGTCGACGCGGACGACGTCGCGGCCGCAATCGCCGCCCGACGAACGGTCGTGCTCGACGCCCGAGCGGGCGAGCGCTATCGCGGGGAGGTCGAACCCGTGGATCCCCGCGCCGGCCACATCCCGGGTGCTCAAAGCTTCGCCTGGGCCAGCGCGATCGATCCGACGACGGGACGCTTCCGCCCCCCAGCCGATCTCCGCGCCCGACTCGCCGAGGTCGGCATCAGCGCCGGCACCGAGGTGATCGCCTATTGCGGGTCGGGCGTGACCTCGTGTGTCGACGTCTTCGCGGTCGAGCTCGCGGGGTATCGGCCCGCCCGGCTGTTCGTCTCCTCGTGGTCCGGGTGGGGTGCGGATCCCGACCGCCCCGTCGCGACCGGTGCGGAAGCGGGCGTTGCGGATCACTAACGTCGCCCGGCGGTGATCACGACCCCCCCGGACGACTCGGCGCCTGAGACGCCGATGCAGGCGCTGAGCGCGATGCGCAAGGCGCGCCGCCGCAAGCGAATCGAGGAGGTCGACTGGCTCGACGCGATGTACCGGGTGTACGTCACGGCGATCGTCGGCATCGTCGTGGTGCTGTTCATCTCGAGCTTCGTGGGCGACAACGAGCTCACGGCGTCGGAGCTCGCTGATGTCCGAGCGCACGGGCCCGCCGCGATCGGCCTCCTCGCCGCGCTCGCCATCGCCGGTGGGCTTCGGTCCGGCGCCCGGGGCGGCCCGCTGGCGCTCGAGCCCGCGGAGGTGCGTCACGTGCTCCTCGCGCCCATCGACCGCGGGAGCGCGTTGCGCAGCCCGGTGTTGAAGCAGCTGCGCTTCGGCATCTTCGTCGGAGCGGTCGTTGGGGCGATCGCAGGCCAGCTCGCCGTCCGCCGCATGCCCGGAGCTCCTCTGGCATGGGTCGCGAGCGGAGGAGCCGCCGGCGCGACCATCGCCACACTGTTCACCGCCACCGCGCTGTGCGCGGCCGGATGGCAGCTCCGTCAAGCATGGGCGACGGTGGTCGGAGCGGCGCTCATCACCTGGGCCGCGCTCGACCTCGCCGAGGTCGTTCCGGCGCCGACGACGACCGTGGGCACCTTGGCGCTGTGGCCACTACGGGTGGAGCCGATCGATCTCGTCGCGGTCGTCGTTGCTTTGGGCCTCCTCGTGATCGGCGTGCGCGCGATCGGTGGCATCTCGGTCGAGGCGGCCGAGCGACGCACCGGTCTCGTCGGTCAGCTGCGCTTCGCGGTGACGGTGCAGGACCTTCGGACGGTGATCGTGCTGCGGCGCCAGCTCGCACAGGACCGGCCCCGCATGCGGCCGTGGATCCAGCTGCGTCGCGTCGGTCGACGCCTCCCGGTGTGGCGCCGCGACTGGTTGGGCATCTTCCGCTTCCCCGCGGCGCGGCTCGCCCGCCTGGCTTTGCTCGGAATTGCCGCCGGCCTCTGCGTCCGCGCCACCTGGGCGGGCACGACGCCGCTGTTCGTCGTCGCTGCGGTCGCGCTCTTCGTCGCGGCGATCGACGCGTTCGAGCCGCTGGCGCAGCAGGTCGATCAAGCCGACCTGTCCGACGCGTTGCCGGTGAGCACGGGCTCGTTGCTCGAGCGCCATCTCCCGTCGGGGATCATCGTCATGCTGGTGGTCACGCTCATCGCCGGGCTGGCCGGCGCCGTCGTGCAACCCTCGAGCACCGCCTTCGCGATCGCGGGCGTGATGGTGATGCCGGCCGCGTTCGCCGCGGCTGCCGGCGGAGTCGCGAGCATCGTGATGGGTGCGCCGAGCCCCGCGCCCGAAGGCGAGCAGCTGATGCCACCCGAGGTCGCGGGGATGAGAATCGCGCTGCGCGCCGCATGGCCGGTGCTCCTGACCCTCCTCGGTGTCGCGCCCATCCTCCTCGCTCGATACGCACAGGAGCAGGGCGGCCCGCCCGTCGCCGTCGCGGCGGCGTGTGGCGTCGTCGCCCTGATCGCGGGTGCGCTGACCGCAGTGTGGGTCCGCCGCCGCGAGGACCTCCACCGCTGGTGGAACAACCTGATCGAGCAAACGCAGGCGCAGACGCGGGGCACGCCAGCGTGAGTGAGCGGCGACGACCTCGCGCGCGCGGCGCCCAGGCCGCGAAGGCACCGAGTGGCCCGCCCGCCGCGCTCGCGACCCAAGGGCTCGAGAAGTCGTACGGCGACGTCGCCGCGCTCGCGCCGCTCGATCTCCGGATCAAGAGAAACCAGGCGGTGGTGTTGATCGGGCACAACGGCTCGGGCAAGACGACGCTCCTGCGGATGCTGGCGGGACTGCTCGATCAGAGCAGCGGCAAAGCCCTCGTCGGCGGTCACGAAGTCGGCACGCTCGAGGCCCGCGCCGCGACGTCGTTCCTGTCGGACACGCCGACGTTCTACGACGACCTCAGCGTCTGGGAGCACCTCGAGTACACCGCTCGCCTGCACGGCATGCACGACTGGGAGCAGCGCGCCGCCGATCTGCTCGGCCATCTCGGCCTGTACGAGCGCGCAGACGACCTGCCCACTCGGTTCAGCCGAGGTCTGCGGCAAAAGGCGGCCGCGGCGATCGCGCTGATCCGCCCGTTCGACGTGCTGCTCGTCGACGAGCCCTTCGTCGGCCTCGACGCCACGGGGAAGGTCGCGTTCCTCGAGCTTCTCGACGAGGCCCGCCACAACGGCGCGACGCTGATCGTCGCCACGCACGAGCTCGACTTCGTCCACCGCGTCGACCGTTGCATCGCGCTGCGCGACGGTTCGGTCGTGTACGACGGTGTCACCGAGGGGATCGACGTCCTCGCGCTCGT
The DNA here is from genome assembly GCA_963747215.1 of uncultured Acidimicrobiales bacterium. Taxonomy (GTDB): domain Bacteria; phylum Actinomycetota; class Acidimicrobiia; order Acidimicrobiales; family DATKAS01; genus DATKAS01. The sequence continues at coordinate 306,245 of CAVVET010000001.1, read as the reverse complement.
GTCGTGACCTGTACCTCCACGCACCGTTGCGCCACGTTGTAGCGTCACGCCATGCCTGAGTTCACCGCAGTCAGCAGCGCCGATCCGAGCGCCCTCGTCAACGAGCTCAATGCGCACGCGGCGAAGGGCTGGGAAGTCGTCTCGGTCGTCGAGAGCGGTGGGCACGTACACACGATCATGCGGCGAGAAGGCGCCCCGGCAGCGGCCGTCACGCCCGCAGCCGAAGAGACACCGGCAGCCGCGGTCGCTGCTCCGGCCGAGGTCGTCGCACCGGCCGAACCGGTCGCGGTCACCCCGATCGAGAGCGCTCAGCCGGTCGCCGCCTCGGCGTCGGCAGCATCGGCTCCGTCGAATGCGACGGTCGCGATCACGCACACGCCGGCCGGTTGGTATCCCGATCCGTCCGGCCGGTTCGAGATGCGCTACTGGGACGGGCTGGCGTGGACCGAGCACGTCTCGCGCCAGGGCCAGCAGTTCACCGACCCGCCCACGGCCTGACCCGTCAAGCAGGACACGCGCCGCGGCCGACGATCGCGCTGCCAGGTCCGATCCCGAGGTCGTCGAGCTGCCCCTGCGGAACCTCGATCGCGTGAACGTACGGACCAGCGGGTGCGTATGTCGGACAGACCTCGCCAGGGCACGGTGCCATGTCGGCCGACGACACGAACTGACCTGCGTCGTCGAAGAACGCGACCGTCAGGGGCATGACCGTGTTCGCCATGTAGAAGTTGGACGTGACCGGCTCGTCGTTCTGGAAGAGCATGCCTGCCTTGCCGCCGAGGTCGGTCACCTCCATGAGTCCCCGCCCGCGCTGTTCGCTCGTGGCCGCGAGCCACAAGCACAGCTCACGCGTCACGCCACCGGCTTCGCGCAGCGTGACGCCGATCGTCTCGAAGCCCTGAGGCATCACCTTCGGCTCGGTCACCGCCGGCTCGGTCACCGCCGGCTCCGTCACGGTCGGCTCGGCGCCGCCGGTCAACGCGGCGGCCGGCGCGGACGAACTCGTCGTCTGGGTGCATCCCGCGATCGCGGGAAGGGTGAGGGCGACTGCGAGCAGCCAGCGGCGCATCGGCAGAGTCTTGCCCCGACGGCGCCGCCAGCGGGCGCGGCTCAAGCCGTGAGCACGGTGCTCGAATAAAGCCCCAGCACCTCGGCGACATCGTCTCCGAGCCGATAGCTCTCGTCGGCAGTGGGGAAGCGACCCGCGCGTACATCCTCGGCGAACGCCGCAACAGCGCGCGTGCCGTCAGCTTCGAGCGAGGCGTAGCGGCGGACGAACTTCGGTGCGATGCGATCCTCGAGGCCGAGTAGGTCGTGCACGACGAGCACTTGGCCATCACACCCGCGGCCCGCACCGATGCCGATGGTCGGCACCGACACTGAGTCGGTCACCAGCGAGGCGACCGCGTCGGGCACACCCTCGAGGACGATCGCGAAGCATCCCGCGTTCGCCAATGCCTTGGCCTCGTCGACCAAGTCGCGCGCGGCCTCGGCAGTGCGACCCTGCACCTTGAAGCCACCCATCACATGCAGCGACTGCGGGGTCAACCCGATATGGCCCATGACGGGAATCTCGGCATCGACGAGCGCTTCCACCATCGGGACGCGCTTGCGCCCTCCTTCGAGCTTGACGGCCTGCGCGCCGGCCCGCACCAGCGAGGCCGCGTTGCGCACCGTCTCTTCCGCCGACACGTGGTAGCTCATCCAGGGAAGGTCACCGACGATCAGCGCCTTCGGCCGCGCCCGCGCCACCGCCCCGACGTGGTGAGCCATGTCGTCGATCGTGAGCTGCAACGTGTCGTCGTAGCCGAGCACGACCATCGCGACGGAGTCGCCGACGAGGATGATGTCGGCGCCACCGTTGTCGACCATGCCGCGCGGTCGGCGCGTCGTACGCGGTCACCATGACGAGGGGAACGCCACCCTTTCGGGCGCGCACAGCGGGCACCGTCATCGAAGCGGCCATGGCCGGTCCTCCTTTCCGTCCAGCGCCAGGAGGCTGCCGGCGGACGCGCCCAGCCTACGGAGATGCCAGCGAGTCGCGCCAGTAGCCTCGCGGGCCGTGGCGGCCACCTGTGACAGCTGTGGGCGAGACGAGGCCGAGCTCAGCCCGGTCCATCGGGTGTACGTGGTGCCCGAGGCGTGGGACACGCCGGGCAGCGAGAAGACGCTGACCGAAGTGGAGCAGTGGTGCTTCGCGTGCCGCACCCACTACCCGCACGAAGAGGTGGGCTAGCGAGCCGAGCTAGCGACGACGGGCGGCGGCTCGACCCATGGGGTAGGACCGGGTGAGGTGGTGCCAGTTGCAATCGGGGCACACCTCGACCACGTAGGCGGTGAGCGCATCAGCGCGCTGGTCGAGCTTGGCCAGCTCGGTCTTCGCGGTGATGCACCTGCCGTGAGCAGGAAGACGCGGGCCGAAGACATAGGTCACGAGCACGAGCGTCGTGCCCTCCCCCGCGTGCTCGGTGCACACCGGACACTCCACACGTGTCGGTGACCCCACTTCGCGCGCGGCGCGCACGAGCTCGGGATGTGCGTCGCAGATCTGGTGCTGCGCCAACCGGCCCTTGCGGTACTCGGTGAGCACGGCCCGTCGCGCGAGGCGATAGTCGATGACACCGCTGTCGCGACCGGTTGGGGTCGCGCCTCGCAGCGCCTCGGGGCGGAACGTCACGGGATCAGGGTACCCACCGGCTGCCGCGCGAGGCGCCGCTGTCGTCAGATCGTCCACGGTCCCCGAATCGACGGGCCCGCGAGGCGAAGATGGCGTCGTGACGTCCGAGAATGCCCGCTCCTGGGACCTGCTGTCTTCCTGGTACCAGACCAACGCGCGCATCCCGACCGAGTCCGCGACCTACGGATCCGAGATCCCGGACGAGGACGAGCTGCGCCTGTGCGGCGACGTCGCCGGCAAGCGAGTCGTCGACCTCGGCTGTGGCGGAGCACAGAGCGCCATCGCCTTCGCCCGTCACGGCGCGAAGGTCATCGGGATCGACCACTCGGCCGAGCAGCTCTCGTACGCCGCGTCGCCTCGCCGAGGCCGAAGAGGTGAAGCTCGAGCTCCGACAGGCTGACCTCGCCGATCTCGCCTTTCTCCCGCCCGGATCGGTCGACCTTGCGTTCAGCGCCTGGGCCCTCAACTACGTCAGCGACGTCAGCCGCGTCTTCCGCCAGGTGCACCGCGTGCTGAAGACCGGCGCGCCATTCGTGTTCTCACTTCCGCACCCCGCGATCAGACTCATCGCACGGTCGAGCGACGAGCCCCTGCTCGTGCGACGCTCGTACTGGGACCGCCAACCCATCGCGTGGACATGGCACGACGGCATCCCCCTCACCGAGTACCAGCACACGATCGCCGACCTCTACGGCGGACTGCAGCGCGCGAACTTCGCGGTCGACACGATCCTGGAACCCGAGCCGGCGACAACCGGGCCGCGAAGCATGCACTGGCACGAAGCGAACCGTCTCGTGCCGGTCACACTCGTGATGCGCGCCCGCAAGGTCGGTCTCTAGCTCGTCACTAGCCCCGTCGCTCTTGCCACCACGCATCGAGCCGCCGAGTCGCTTCCTCCGGTCCGAGCACGCCCTCCTCCAAGCGCAGCTCGAGCAGGAAGTCGAGCGCGGCGCCGACGTCGGGCCCCGGCGCCAATCCGAGGTGCTGCATGACCGCGTGCCCGTCGAGCTCGGGTCGGAGCGCGGCGAGCTCCTCTCGCTCCTCGAGCTCGGCGGTGCGTGCTTCCAGCTCGTCCATGCGCGCCGACAGCTGCTGCGCCTTCCGCAGCGTTGCGCGTCGTGCAGTCACACCGGGTCAACAGGTTCAGCTCGTGCCGCAGTGGCCCCGCGTCGCGGACGTACCGACGGACCGCGCTGTCGGTCCAGCCCATCTGGTACGTGTGGAAGCGCAGATGGAGCTCGACGAGCCTCGTGACGGCCTCGACGTCGTCGGCCGAGTAGCGCAGTGCCTGCATGCGCTCACGCGTCATGCGCGCCCCCACCACCTCGTGATGATGGAACGTCACGAGCCCGCGCGCGAACGAACGCGTCTTGGGCTTGCCCACGTCGTGGAACAGCGCAGCGAGGCGCACGATGCGAAGGCTGTCGCCCGCAGCCTCCGGGGTCACGTTCTCGACGACGGCGATGGTGTGCGCGAGGACGTCTTTGTGCCGGTGGATCGGGTCCTGTTCGAGCCGCATCGCCGAAAGCTCGGGAAGGAACTCGTCGGAGAGCTTCGTGTTGACGAGCAGCCACAGACCCTTGCCCGGCTTGTCGACGACCATGAGCTTGTCGAGCTCGTCTCGGATGCGCTCCGCCGAGACGATCTCCATCCGGCTCCGCAGCTCGGCCACCGCCTCGACCAGCCCGTCAACGGGTTCGAGGTGATATCCGGCAACGAACCGCGCCGCCGCGGCAGCATGCGGAGCGGGTCGTCGGTGAACGACTCCGACGGCGAGAGCGGCGTACGCAGACGCGACGCCGCGAGATCGACCGCACCATCGAACGGATCCACCAGCTTCGGATCGGGCAGAGCGAGCGCCATCGCGTTCACCGTGAAGTCGCGACGCGAGAGGTCAGCTTCGATCGCGTCGGAGAAGGCCACCTCAGGCTTGCGAGAGTCCGGGTGGTAGGCCTCGGCGCGGTGGGTCGTGATCTCGTAGGACCGCTCGCCCTTGCGGGTGCCGATCGTGCCGAAGCGCTCGCCTTGCGTCCAGATCGCGTCTGCCCATCCAGCGAGGACCGCCTTGGTCTCGGACGGGCGCGCGTCGGTCGTGAGGTCGAAGTCGCCGGTGATCGGGCGATCGAGCAACAGGTCGCGCACCGTGCCACCGACGAGGTACACGCGGTGACCCGCCGCGACGAAGCGGTCCGCCAACGGCCGGAGCTCAGCCAAGACCGGCTCGAGCCGCTCGGGGATCACCGACCGAGCCTAACGGCGCGCTCGTCAGCACGCCCCGAGGGAAGAAACGGCGGCGCAGTGCGCCGCCGGGTGCGCGAAGCAGAGCGAGGCGCAGGAGCTCGAAGCGACCGCAACCGGGCGGCGCAGTGCGGCGCCCGTGGTGCAGCTTTCCGATTGCCGAGCGAAGCGAGCGGGAGGAGCTCGAAGCGAAGCGGAGAAGCGACGACCTAATTCATGGCCATGCCGGAGGTCTGGATCGCGATGCGCAGATCCTCCGGTCGTGACGCTGCGGAGAGCGCGTCGCGCAGACCGACCAAGCCTTCGCGGAACAGCTGGAAGAGGCTCTGATCGATGGTCTGCATGCCGTAGTACTCACCCTCCGAGATGGCCTGCTCGAGGCTCCCGTCGACGCGGGACGGATCGGCGATCAGCTCGATGATGCGAGGCGTCGACATCAGCACCTCGACGGCGGGCACGCGGCCACGACCATCGGCTCGCTCGACGAGGCGCTGGCACACGACGCCGCGCAAGCACGCGGAGAGCGTCTGGCGAGTCTGCCGCTGCTGGTGCGGGGGGAAGAAGTCGATGATGCGGTCGACGGTGTCCGTCGCGGGCGTCGTCGCCATGACCGCGACCACGAGGCGCCCGTTCGACGCCGCGACGAGTGCCGCCTCCATCGTCTCGGGATCGGGCACCTCGCCGAGGAAGATCACGTCGGGGTCCTGGCGAAGCACTCGCGTCGCACCTTCGGCGAAGCTCGGCGTGTCGGCGCCGACCTCGCGCTGGGTGACGATCGAGCGCTTGTCGATGTGAAGGAACTCGATCGGATCTTCGATCGTCACGATGTTCGCGGCGCGGTTCTCGTTGATGCGATCGATGAGCATCGCGACGGTCGTCGAACGACCCGACCCGGGCGCGCCGGACACGATGATCAGACCGTCGTGCTCCTCCGACAGCCGTCGAAGCGCGACGGGAAGGTTCAGCTGATCGAGCGACGGCATCCCCGGCTGCACGCGCCGGATGACCAAGCCGAAGCTGCCCCGCTGGCGATGGAGGTTCACGCGGAAGCGCCCGAGCCCGGCGACGCTGTGCGCGAAGTCCACCTGGCCGTGCTCGAGAAGCTCGCCCTTACGATCGTCGGGCACGAGCTCGTCGACGATGCGCTCGAGCTCACCCGCCGAGCACGACTCCACGGGCACCGCCTCGAGATGCCCGTCGACCCTGATGAAGGGCGGCGACCCCACCTTCAGATGAAGGTCGGAACCGCGGCGCTCCAGCAGGTGATGCATGAGCTGGGTCAGATCGGGCACGAGGCCTCCTCGTGAGATGGGACGAAGGGGGCGCGGTTAGGAGGCGCCACCCTTGCTATCGGCATCTCGGGCCGCTGACTGGACCCGTTGGGCCGCACCGATCACATGACTTCCTGGCCCGCCGCTCGTCGGCCGCTCTGGGTGGTGGACGACGCCGGCGAGGGCCCCGAGGCAGGCGGCGGTCGAGTCCGCCAGGGCCTGCAGGTCATATCCCCCTTCGAGGAACACCAGGCGCCGGCCCGCAGGCACGACCTCGAGCAGCCGGATGGTGAGGTCGGCGAAGTCGCCGGACGTCAACGCGAGCCCGGTCAGCGGGTCTCGCCGATGCGCGTCGAAGCCCGCCGACAGCAACAACCACGTCGGGGCAAACCGCTCGACCGCCGGAGCGAGCACCTCGTCGACAGCGGCGAGGTACACGTCGCCAGTGGTGCCCGCGGGGAACGGAAAGTTGATCGTGGTGCCGACTCCCGCACCCGCGCCCGTCTCTGCGAGCGCGCCGGTGCCCGGATACAGCGGGTACTCATGGAACGACACGTACATCACCCGCGGGTCGTCATAGAAGCAGTCCTGCGTCCCGTTGCCGTGATGGGCGTCGTAATCCACGATGAGGACCTTCTCGCCGCGGTCGGCGAGTGCCGCGGCCGCCACCGCGACGTTGTTCACCACGCAGAAGCCCATCGCCCGCGTCGCCGACGCGTGATGACCGGGCGGCCGGACCGCACAGAACGCCGCCGTCGCCGCTCCCGCGTCGAGCCTCTCGATCGACGCCAAGCCCGCGCCGGCGCCGAGCAACGCTGCTTCCCATGATCCGGTGCTCACACTCGTATCCGCGTCGATGCGCCCACCGCCGCCCGCGCACAACCGCTCCAGCGCGTCGAGATAGCGAGCGGGGTGCACACGCTCGAGCTCGGTGCGCGTGGCAGCCCGGAGGTCGACGTGCACCAGATCCTCGGCGACGCCCGACCACTTCGCGCCCTCGAGCACGGCATCGAGGCGTGAGGGCCGCTCGGGATGACCGGCACCAGTGTCGTGATCTCGAAACTTCGAATGTGTCGCGAACAGGATCGCCACCGGGTCGAGAGTACCGTTGCCCCGCGTGAAGGATGCGCGGCGCGCCGTGAGCGTGATGCCCGACGTCGTGCGCCGTGACGGCTCAGGGCTGCGAGTCTCACCGTGGCCGAACGACGACCTCGCCGTGCCGACCGCGCAGCTCGCCCCGGTGCTCGGGAAGCCGCTTCCCAGCGCTTCGGTGCTCGGCGAGCTGACGCGAGAGCTGTTCGACCAGGGGTACGCGGAGGCCGTCACCGTCGCGCTCGCTCCTCGCGAGCAGACCCCGTTCCTCGCCGCCGGCTTCTCCGTCCGGGAGGAGCTGCACCTCCTCGTGCACCACATGTCCCGTCTCCCCGGCCGGGCGGCGCCCCGAACCGGGCCACGCACGCGGCGCGCTCGCAACGAGGATTGGGAAGGGATCCTGGCCACCGACTCCGGGGCCTTCTCGGACTTCTGGCGGCTCGGCCGTGAAGGCCTGCTCCAGGCGATGGCGGCAACTCCCGTTCGCCGGCTCCGGGTGGTGAGCGGGACGAGCGGGACGACGAGCGGCGGGACGAGCGTCGACGACGTCTTGGGGTACGCGCTGACAGGACGCGCGGGCGCGGCGGGCTACCTGCAGCGACTCGCGGTTCGACCCGACGCCCAGGGACAGGGCGTCGGGCGGGCGCTCGTGCTCGACGGATTGCACTGGCTGCGGCGCCATCGCGTCGAACGCGTGCTGGTGAACACGCAGCTCGCAAACGCCCGCGCGCTCGATCTCTACCTCGGCGTCGGCTTCGTGATCGAGACCGATCGCCTGGCGGTGTTGCGCCTCCACCTCAGCGACGGGCTCGAGCGATGAGGGCGCGCTTCGCAGTCGTCGGCGTGGTAGTCGTGGTCCTCGCGTCGATGCTGACGAGCGTCGCCGCGGGCGCGACGGTGCCCACCCAAGACTCCTCCGACGTCCACCTCACGCTCGTCGAGCAGAACCTCTGGATCCTGCCCGAGGGTCGGCTCGAGGCCACCGTCCACCTCGATCAGCTCGCTCCGGCAGGCAGTGAGATCGCCGTCGTGATCTATCAGAGGTTGCGATCGCGGTCGCTGTTCCAGGACTCGCTCGCCGGAGAGCTCGGCTCGCCGCTGGCAACGGTGTCGCGTCCGGTCGGTGAGCTGACACGCGACGCGCGCGGCGACATCGTGATCACTGCGCCGATCAGTGCGAGCAACCAAACCGGCCGCACCCGGATCCGTGTCGACGGCGTCTACCCGCTGCGCATCGAGCTCCGCACACCTGACGGCGACCTCATCGACGGCTTCACCACGCACCTCGTGCGCAACACGCCAGACGCTCCGGGGTCACGCCCTCTCGCCGTCGCGACCGTCGTTCCTCTCGCCGCCGCACCTGCGCTCGCGCCGGACGGCTCCACACGGCTGCCGGACGAGGACCGCGCCGCACTCGCGACCCTCGTCGGCGCACTCGGACGCCATCCGGACGTCCCTCTCACGATCGTGCCCTCGGCCGAGACACTCACCGCGCTCAGCGCGACCTCATCGACCGAGGACCGGGAGCTGCGCGAGGAGCTCCGCACCGCGATCGGCGCGCGCCAAGTCGTGTCCGGGCCGTACGTCGACATCGACGCTGCGGCGATGCTGCACGACGGACTCGCCGAAGAGGTCACGACACAGCTCCGTAGCGGCAGCGATGCCCTCGCCGCCACGCTGGCGCCGGCGCGACCGGACGGACGCACCTGGATCGCCGACCAGCCCTTGGACGGACTCGCCCTCGCCGGTCTCCGCGACCTCGGCGTCGACCAGCTGATCCTGAGGGAGGATCTGCTCGCGCCGACCGCCCTGCCGTTCACCCTCACTCGCCCGGCGTCGCTCGGGGTCGAAGGCGTGACGGTGCAGAGCACGACGTTCGTGGACGACGGCCTCGTCGCCCATTTCAACGAACCTGGCGACGAGGTGCTGGCCGCTGTCCATCTCCTCACCGATCTGTCGCAGCTCTACTTCGACAGCCCGAGCATCGAACGCGGCACCGTGGTGCGCCCTCCGGCGGGCTGGGAGCCCTCGGCGGCGTTCCTCGACGTGTTCCTCGACGGTCTGGAGACGTCCCCGCTCCTCGATCCGGTCACCGTCGACGAGTACTTCCGCACGGTCCCGCGCGCGGTCGACGAAGACGGACATCCCGTGGTGCGCTCGCTCGCCGCGGAGTCGACGGCGACGACGACCGGCGGCTTCGGCACCTCGCTGGTGCGCACCCGACAACGGCTCACCGGGTTCGCCACCATGGTCGACGAGGACGACGCGCTGCTGGACTCCGCTCGGCGCCGGCTGCTCGTCGCGAGTGCGGTCGGGCTGGACGCCGACCGCCGGGACGCGTATCTCGACGCTGTCGACGCGGAGATCAATCAGCAGACCTCGTTCCTTCGCGCTCCCGCTCGACAGTCGGTCACGCTCACCTCGCGCGACGCATCGGTGCCGCTGACCATCCGCAGCACCTCCCCTTCACCGCTACGCGTACGAGTGGTGCTCACGAGCCCGAAGCTCGACTTCCCCGACGGCGCCGCGCAGGTCGTCACCGTGGACGGCGCGAACAACACGGTGACGTTCAAGGTGCGCGCCCGCGCGTCGGGCACGTTCCCGTTGACCGTCCAGGTGACTTCGCCGGACGGCACGCTGCCCATTGCCACCGAACGGCTCACGGTGCGTTCGACCGCGGTGTCGGGCGTGGGCTTCATCCTCTCCGCCGGCGCGGGCTTGTTCCTCGCTGGATGGTGGGTGCATCACCTGCGCAGCTCGCGCCGCCTGCAACGCAAGCAGACCCGCGCCGGCCACCCGTCGGCCACGTCGCCGCCTGCCTGAGCGCGGGAGCGTCGGAGCGCGAGAACCCGAGCATGGCGCGAGGCGCTGGTTACAGTCCGAGCATCAGCAATGCGGACGATCGGGCGCTCGTCTCCGCGGCGCAAGACGGCGATCGGACCGCGCTCGACACTCTCCTGCGTCGTCACTACGACCGGCTCTATGCGTTGTGCCGTCGGATCACGGGATCGGACGCCGACGGAGCGGATGCGGCGCAGGAGGCGCTCCTGGCGATCGTGCGCGGACTGCCCCGCTTCGATGGCCGGGCCCAGTTCTCGACGTGGGCATACCGCGTGACGACCAACGTGTGCCTCGACGAGCTCCGCCGCCGGCGGCGGCGCCCGATTGTCGGTCTCGGCGACCGCGACGAGCACGATGACATCGCCGACCCGGCCGACGACGCACCCCTTCTCGACGAGCAAGTCGGTGATCGCCTCGATCTCGATGCCGCGCTCGCTGCAGCTCCCCACCGACTTTCGTGCGGCCGTGGTGCTTCGCGACGTGTGCCAGCTCGACTACGCGGAGATCGCCGAGGTCCTCGAGATCCCTCCGGGGACGGTCCGCTCTCGGATCTCGCGTGGTCGAGTGGCGCTGGCGAGCCTCATGACCGGGAACCCCGACCCGACTTCCGGACGTCCAACGGACTAGCGATGACTGACGAATCCCTCACACCCGACGAGCTGGCCAGCGCCCTCCTCGACCAGGAGGTGGCCCCTCCCGCGCCGGTCGACCCCGCGCTCGCGGCGCGGGTCGAGCAATTCGGCGCGGTCGCGGCCCGGGTGGGCGCGCCGGTCCCGGTCGACCCCGACCGCCGCGAGCAGGCGATCGCTGCCGCGCTCGCGGAGTTCGACGCCGCTCGCGACGGCGACGTCGGCGACGTTGATGACGCGGTCTCCGCGGCCCCGACGCCGCTGCACCCTCGGCGACCAGTCGGGCTCCGAGTGCTCGGCGCGGCCGCGGCCGTCGTGGTCGTGCTCGGCGCGGTGACCCTGCTTCGACGCGACGAGACCAGCGTCACCGACACCGCGGCGAGCGGAGCCGCGACCACCGCACAGGGTGAGGGCGGAGCCGAGCGGCTGTCGGGCACGAGCGATGTCGGCGGGGACGCCGCGGTGGCCGCCGAGAGTGCTCCGACCACCCAAGCATCGGACCTCGCGGCGCTCGCCCCTCGAGGCCGCGAACGACGCCGCCGCGACGCCGTCACCGGCACCTCCATCCGCGGCCCGAGATCTCGGTGAAGTGGACAGCGGACCGTCGCTCGTCTCTGGGTTCGAGTCCTTCGCCACGAGCGCCGACGACGACAGCACACCTCCATCGACGATCTGCGAGCCGGAGGCGAGAGCCGCGTCGACGGTCGCACTCGAGGCTCTCGTGGACTCCGCCACGCTGCGATGGCAGGACCGTCCGGCCCGCGCGCTCGTCTTCGCCACAGGCGACTCGAGCGACACGATGATCATCGTGGTGTCCGACCCCAGCTGCGAGGTGCTCGCCCAGATCGATTGACGAGATCCTCGGATACGCTGCCGCGCCATGGCCGACACCGACGATCCCCTCTCGATCCCGGTCCTCGATGGCGACTGGCCGGCGCAGGCCGCCGACACCATCGAGCAAGTCGTCACCGCGGTTCGAGATCGCGCCGTGGCGCCCATTCTCCTGGCCGCCCGGGTCATCGTCTACGCGGTGGTGGGCGGCACACTGATCCTTGCCGCAGTGCTCATGCTGATCATCGCCCTCATCCGGGCGCTCGACAATTACCTGCCGGGCGGAGTGTGGGTCGCCTACCTCGTGCTCGGTGGAGTGTTCGTGATCGCCGGCCTCATCGTGTGGACCCGGAGAGGGAGCGCCACCCTCCCCGACCCGATCCCCGCCGCCATCACGCCTCCCTCCCCGGTCTGAGCCGATGGCTGATCCGCGGCAGGTCATCATCATCGGATCGGGGCCCGCGGGCCTCACCGCTGCCGTGTACGCCGCACGCGCCAACCTCGCGCCGCTCGTCATCGAGGGTGAGGTGTCCTCGACGGGCGATCAGCCGGGCGGACAGCTCATGACGACGACGGAGGTCGAGAACTTCCCCGGTTTCCCGGAGGGGATCATGGGTCCCGACCTCATGGTCAGGTTCCGCGACCAGGCGACCCGGTTCGGAGCGGAATGCCAGACCGCGAAGGTGACACGCGTCGATCTCTCGCAGTCGCCGTTCGGCGTGTGGGTCGGCGACGAGGAGCACCGAGCCGAGTCGGTCATCGTCGCGACCGGAGCGCAGGCGGTGATGCTCGGCCTCGAGGCGGAATCCCGTCTGCTCGGTCACGGGCTGTCGACGTGCGCGACGTGCGATGGCTTCTTCTTCCGCGGCCACGAGATCGGCGTGGTGGGTGGAGGCGACTCGGCGATGGAGGAAGCGCTGTTCCTCACGAAGTTCGCGAGCAAGGTCACGATCATCCACCGCCGCGACACGCTCCGGGCGTCGAAGATCATGCAAGAGCGCGCGATGGCCAACGACAAGATCGAGTTCCTCTGGGACACCGTGGTCACCGACCTCGAGGGCGACACCAAGCTCGCAGGGGCGCAGGTCATGAACGTGAAGACCCGCGCGTCCTCGACGCTGCCCTTGAGCGGGTTGTTCGTGGCGATCGGCCACACGCCGAACACCGACCTCTTCAAAGGCCAGCTCGACATGGACGACGGTGGTTACCTGCTCACCCACGACGGTTCGAGGACCAGCGTCGAAGGCGTGTTCGCCTGCGGCGACGTCCAGGACCACGTGTACAAGCAGGCCATCACGGCCGCCGGTTCGGGGTGCATGGCGGCGATCGACGCCGAGCGCTGGCTCGAAGCCCGTCACGGCTGAGAGCCCGGGCTGAGGGCCCGGCTCGGCGACCATCCGGAATGTTGCGACCACCCTCGTGGTTCAGTACTCGCAGCCTGCCGCACCCGCCGGCGCTCTCCCCCACTCCGGAAGGATCCTGATGTCCCAGATCACCGCCCTGACTGACGCCACGTTCGACGAGACAGTGCAGGGTTCGAGCGAGCCCGTCATCGTTGACTTCTGGGCGGAGTGGTGCGGCCCCTGCAAGATGATCTCCCCGATCCTCGAAGAGATCGCCGCCGACCACGAGGGCACGCTGCGGGTCGTGAAGCTGAACGTCGACGACAACCCCGACATCACCCGCCGTTTCGACGTGATGAGCATCCCCACCCTGATCGTGTTCCAGGACGGCCAAGCCAAGAAGCGGCTCGTCGGCGCGAAGGGCAAGGGCCAGCTCCTTCAGGAGCTCAGCGAATTCCTGTAGAAGGCCTCCCACTGCGCCTCGGCGCAGCAGGCGAGCCGGTGCGCGACCTCCAGCGCCGTCTCGCGACCGCCGGCTTCGATCCCGGGAGCGGTGAGCTCGGCCGGTACGGCGCCGCAACCGAGACTGCGGTGAAAGCGTTTCAGGTCGCCCGGGGCCTCCAGGCCGACGGCCTCTGTGACCAGCAGACCTGGAGCGCGATCGTCGAAGCCGGGTACCGGCTCGGTGACCGTCTCCTCTACTTGCGCCGGCCGATGCAGCGAGGCGACGACGTCGCCGAGCTGCAGGGACGTCTCGGGACGCTCGGGTTCGACCCCGGCCGGGTCGACGGCATCTTCGGCCCGAGCACGGCACAGGCCCTGACCGAGTTCCAGGCCAACGCGGGGCTGCCCGCCGATGGGATCGCCGGCCCCGAGTCGGTGGAGGCCCTCACCCGCCTCGGCGCGCGGTCGTCGACGCAAGGAGTGTCCGAGGTCCGCGAGCGAGATTCGCTCCGCCACGCCCCGACCACCCTGGCGGGACGACGCATCGCGATCGGCGAGCCGGGCGGGCTCGAGGTGCTCGTGCGGGGCGTGCACCGCGCGCTCGCACTCGTCGGTGCCGACGTGCTCGTGCTCCAACATCCCGACGGATCCACGCTCGCGGCGGCGGCGAACACGTTCGACGCCGAGCTGTATGTCGACCTCGCGTTCGACGACGAGCGGTGCCGCACCGCGTACTACGCGGCCACCGGTTTCGAGTCGGCCGGAGGCAAGCGCCTCGCCGACATCCTCGAAGGCCTCGTGCCGCCGGTGCTCGGACAGGAATCAGGTGCTCCTGTGGGCATGCGGTTGGCCGTGCTACGCGAGACGCGCATGCCGGCAGTGCACTGCGCGATCGGCCCACCGCGCTCCGCGGTCACACACCTGCCTGATCTGGCGCTGGCGGTCGGACGTGGTATCACCCGGTGGTGCCAGGAGCCCATCCAGCCCTCCTGAGGTCGTCTCCCGTCGCGCCGCTGCGTTTCCGCGCGTCTCATACCCTTTCATGGCCGTCACTTCGTTCCACACAGGCTGTGACCAACCTTGTGGATACTAAGCCTCGTCGTCAGATTGAGGGTCGGACGAGGGCGCGCCGGCCGTCAACCCGACAGACATCCGTCGGTAGATCCGCTCGAGATCTTCGAGCGTGGCGAACTCGATGACGACCTTGCCGCGCCGGGCGCCCATGTCGACCTTCACTCGGGTCTCGAGACGCTCGGACAACAGCTCCTCGAGCTCGAGCAACCCCGGAGCTCGAAGACGCTGCTTCGGCGCGGGTGTCACCGCCACCGTTCGGATCCGCGGTGCCCTGTCGGGTCCGGACCGCTTCCTCAACGGCCCGGACCGACAGCCCCTCCTCGACGATCCTCTTCGCGAGCGCCTCCTGGAACGAGCGATCGGGCGTCCCCAACAGGGCTCGGGCATGCCCGGCCGACAACCGCCGCTCGGCGATCAGCTTCTGGATGCTCGGCGGGAGCTGGAACAGACGCAGCGTGTTCGTGATCGCCACCCGGCTCTTGCCGACCCGCGCCGCGAGCTCGTCGTGGGTCAACCCGAAGTCCTCGATGAGCTGTTGATACGCCCCCGCCTCTTCGAGCGGGCTGAGGTCTTCCCGGTGCAGGTTCTCGACGAGAGCCTGCTCGACCGAGCCGAGCTCGTCGGTGTCGCGGATGAGCGCGGGGATCGTCGTGAGGCCGGCGCGCTTGGCCGCCCTCCACCGTCGCTCACCGGCGATCAGCTCGTAGGTGTCGTCGCCCGTCGCGCGGAGCAGCACCGGCTGGATCACGCCGACCTCGCGCACCGACGCGGCCAGGGTCACGAGCGACTCCTCGTCGAAGTGTGCTCGGGGCTGATGGCGGTTGGGGGTGATGGCCACGAGGGGGATCTCGCGATACGCGCCCGCGGTCGTGGATGTCCCCTCGCCCGGCGTCTCGGCTGGGATCAGCGAACCCAGTCCCTTACCCAGCCCGCTGCGGCGCGCCACCACTCACCTCCTTCGCCAGCTCCCGGTAGGCGATGGCCCCTCGGGAGGTGGGATCGAACGAGATGATCGGCTGGCCGAACGACGGAGCCTCCGACAGCCGCACGGTGCGGGGCACCACGGTGCGACAGACCCGGTCACCGAAGTGGGCTCGCACCTCCTGCACGACCTGGTCCGCGAGCTTGGTCCGGGCGTCGTACATGACGAGGATGATCGACGAGAGCTCGAGCGTGGGATTGAGACTCTTGCGCACCAGCTCGACGTTGCGGAGGAGCTGGCCCAAACCCTCGAGCGCGTAGTACTCGCACTGGATCGGCACGATCACCTCACCTGCGGCGGCCAGACCGTTCACGGTGAGCAGGCCGAGGGACGGAGGGCAGTCGATGAGGATGAAGTCGTAATCGGGGAGCACCACCTCGATCGCCCGCCGCAGCTTGAGCTCACGGCTGAACGCAGGAACCAGCTCGATCTCGGCTCCGGCAAGGTCGAGGCTTGCGGGGGCGACGAAGAGGTTCCGGACCGAGGTCGGCTCGACACACTGATCCATCGGGAGGTCTTGCATGATGACCTCGTACATCGAGGTCTCGAGCTCGCGAGGGTTGACCCCCAGACCCGTGGAGGCATTGCCCTGGGGATCCAGGTCGACCACCAGGGTGCGATAGCCGAGCGTGGCGAGACAAGCCCCCAAGTTCACGGCCGTCGTGGTCTTCCCTACGCCACCCTTCTGATTGGCGACCGCGAGCACCCGAGGCAAAGGGCGGGGCGCCCGAGGTGTCGGCTCCAGCGTCTGCGCAGCTTCGGAGAGCTCCGGCGGAGCGGAGGGCGGGGAGGGCGCGCCGTTCGGGGAGGGAAGTCCGACATCGTCGCTCATGGAGCCCTCCTGCATCGCGGCTGCATCGTCCCCGCTGCGTCGAGCCTGGTCAAGCATCGTTCCACGTGAAACCACCCCTGACTTCCTGGTCATGAGCCGAACAATGGGCGGCGCCGAGGCACCCCTGTCCGGCGCGGAAAACGGTCGGGGCAGGCCCCTACCTGCTCCAGAACCCGGAATGAGCCGATCTGGTGACGCACTTCGAGCCCGAGCTCGCCAACTCCTGCACCGGGCCACCGCACGTCTCCCTTTCCCTCGGGAGGCTCCGCGACGGCCAACCGTCCGCCTGGCCGCAAGAGCGGCGACGCACACTCCGCGGTCGTGGCGGGAGGTCCGAAGGACCGGGCGACCACGAGGTCATGGGTCCCCCGGTGCGACGGATCTCGTCCGACGACCTCGGCGGCCAGGGCCACGACCGCCACTCGCCCATCGAGACCGCACCGCCCCACCGCCCGCCGGAGAAACGATGCCCGGGTGGTGCTGGACTCGATCAGCGCCCAGCTCACCGCCGGAACCCACACGGCGAGGGGCAGGCCGAGCGCGCCGCCGCCGCTGCCGAGATCGACGGCTGAGGTGACGCCGGCGAGCAGCTCCAGGCCGGAACGGGCGACGGCGAGATGCGCCTCAATGGGACCCGGGCCGACGAAGCCTCGGGCCTGCGCCTCCTCGAGCACCTCGAGCAGACGGGCCTCGATCACCACCAACGCGGGCAGACGAGCTCAATCAGGGGCCCGGGTGATGACCACCCGTCGGTGCGGTTCCTCGCCTTCCGAAAGGGTGACCACTCCCGCGACCGCCTGGGCCGCGTCGTGGACGATCTTGCGATCGGCCGCACCCATCGCCTCGAGGGCACGGGGCTCACCCGTCGCGATGACCTCGCCGGCGAGCTGGACGGTGAACCGCTCGAGCGCGTCTTTGCGGCGCTGGCGGTAGCCGCCGACGTCAACCCTCAACCATCCCGACCGCTCGGGCATGGCCCGGTGGACGACGGTGCGGGTCAGCTCCTGGACCGCGGCCAGCGTCTGGCCTCGAGGCCCGATCAGCAGCCCGAGGTCGTCGCCTTCGAGCGCGACCTCGATCTCGTCCTCGTCAATCAAGGTCGAGACTTCGGCCTCGAACCCGAAAGCGGTCACGAGCCCGCTCACGAACCCGGATGCCACCTCTTGCTCTCGTTCGAGCTGGGCAGGGTCAGACACGGTCGGTACCTCCTGGGACGCACGCTTGGCCGGAGCCTGCGCGGCCGGCTTGGACTCCTTCGGGGCTTTGCCATTGGTCGACTGGCGCTCGCCCGACGGCGAGGGCTCACCTTCGCGGGGCGAACGACGCCGACGGTCCCGGCGCTCGGCCTTCGGACGCGGGGTCGTCGGCCGCACTCTCACCCTCAACCGTGCCTCGCCCCGCATCCTCCCAAACAAGCCAGGGCGCGGTTCTTCGATGACCTCGACCTCCGCGTCTTCCTCGCCGACACCCAGCCGATCGAGGGCCGCGTCCAACGCCTCTTCCACCGTCCGACCGGTGGTCTCGACCCACTGCACCGCGGTCAGCGCTTCTTCTTCTTGGGCGGCGGTGTCGGCGACGGGGACTCGGGCGCCGCCCCATCGGACTCCGACGCGGTGCCGGCAGATGCCTCGCCCGATGTCGGGCGAGGAGCCGGACGAGCCGTCATCCCAGACGACTTGGGCTTGGGCCGGGGAGTCGGCGTCGATGCCGAGCCGTTGCCCTTCGGCGCCGGCTTCGGGGTGGGCTTGCCGCTCTTGGCCGCTTGCGCTTGTGCCTTCTTGGCCGCCGGGGGAAGCACCGGCGCCTTGGGTTCGGCGCTCTTCGGTTCGGGCTTGCCCTTCGCCTCCAGCTCGGCTTCCTTGGCCGCGTCCTGCCGGTAGAACGCGCGGGTGATGTAGGCCTGCTGCCCGATCCGGTAGAGGTTCGACACGAGGAAGTACACGACGATGCCCGCGGGCAGCGTGAGGCTGATGAACGCGAAGAACGCCGGGAGGATCTTCAGCAACATCGCCTGCTGCGGGTTGATGGGCGTGCCGCTCTTGTTGCGAGCTGAGATCTGCAGCTGCTGGATGTAGCTGCTGGCCGTGACGGCCAGGATCAGGATCAGGTAGGGGAGCGCCCCGACGAACGAGTCCCGCATCTGGTTGGCGGCGCTCTGGGACAGGTCCATCCCGAACGCCATCATCTGGTCGGTGGCGGTCAGGTCCTTCCAAAGCTGCGTCGAGTGATCGAGATAGCTCGGGGCGAAGTTGCCGATCGTCGTGCAGGCGCCGCTCGCCAGGAGCGCGGCGGTGCAGGTCCGCGTCAGCTGATGCAACACCCGGTAGAGCACGAAGAACACGGGCATCTGCAACAAGAGGGGGAGACACCCACCGAGCGGGTTGATCTTGTTCTCTTGGTAGAACTTCATCAGCTCTTCGTTGAGCTTCTGACGATCCCCCTTGTACTGCTGCTGGATGCGCTTCATCTCCGGCTGGAGCCGCTGCATGGCCAGCATCGACTTCGTGCCCTTGAGGGTGAGGGGCGTGAGCAGCACCATCACGGACAGGGTGAGGAGCGCGATCGCGATCGCGTAGTTCGGGATCAGGTCGTAGAAGAACGCCAGGACCGTGGCGATGAGGTCGAACACGTCAGACCACCTTCCGCTCGGGCACCGGGTCGAAGCCGTGTCCGCCCCATGGGTGGCAGCGGCACACCCTTCGCATGGCCAACGCGGTGCCCCGCGCCGCGCCATGCGTCTCGACGGCCTCGAGGGCGTAGGTGGAGCAGCTCGGGACGAAGCGGCACGGCGAAGGTCGGCCGGCCCGCACCGTCTGGTACAGCAGGATCGATCGCCGGATCATCCGGGCGCTGGCGCTCATCTCGCTCGGGCGCTCATCTCCCTACTCATCTTCTTGGCGCTCATGCCGGCACCGCTCGCCGCACGGCGAGCGCGAGCTCGTGCAGGTGTCCCGACAAGCCCAGGTAGGTGAGACCGGCGGCGGCCGGGTCGACCCGGAACACGTAGGCACCCGAGGGCAGCGGCGCCACTCGGTGCTCGTCCGCGAGCAGCGCGCGTAGACGGCGCCGGAGCCGGTTGCGGATGACCGCGGTGCCGACTCGTCGCCCGATGGCCCAGCCGACTTCGACCCGCGCCCGTCCCTCCGCCGGCGCGGCGAAAAGCACAGTCACGCTGAGTGGTCCACTGCGCACGCGCCGCCCGTGGCGACGGACGGCGGCGTGGGACGAACGCCCATGGAGCCGGCTCAGGCCGACAGCCGGAGCCGGCCCTTGCGGCGCCGGGCGGCGAGCACGCGGCGGCCGGCCTTGGTCGACATCCGGTGACGGAACCCGTGGCGCTTGGCTCGTTTGCGAACGTTCGGCTGGTAGGTGCGCTTCACTCACTCCTCCTCGACCGGAAGGGCGTCGGGCCGCCGCAGCGGCTGATGCGATCCCGTGCCCTCTCGTGCTCGATCGATGTACCTCGATGCGCTCCATGGCTGAACGGCCGTCGGGACGCCAGGTCGGGGAGGCCGGGCGCGCGAAACGAGGATCTTGCGATGTCCAGGCTAGAGGGAGCGCCTTCCGAGGTCAAAGAGCCCTTGGCTGTCCTGTGGACGACCGCTGCGTTCATCCTGATCAGGGGGCTTGCGCGGCCCACGGAAGCCGGTGGTAGCGTCCCGTTCCCGGTTTGGGGGGAATCAGGCGACCATGGGGTCCGGTCGGGCACCATGGAACATCACGGCGTGTGCTGTTTTCATTATCCACAGGTGTGGACGGGCTTGTGGACGTCACCGTCGATCAGGAGGCGAGGACCCAGGTGAGTGAGGCTCAGCACCTGTGGAATGCCGCGGCCCAGGTGCTGCGCGCACAGGTCTCCGAAGCGGTATGGCATTCGACGTTCTCCGACGCGCGGCCGACCAGCCTCGATTCGGGCCTGCTCGTGATGGCGGTGCCGAGCACGCTCGTGAAGGAACGCATCCAGGGGCGATACGAGGCGATGGTGCGCGACGCGCTCGCGGAGGTCGGCGTGCCCGGTGTGGAGCTGCACATCGAGGTCCTTCCCGATGCGCTTCCGAACGGTGGCGAGCCCGACGGGGTCGACGGCTTCGACTCGCTCCTCAGCGCATCGACCGCCGATGCAGCACCGATGCTCACGCTCGAACCCATGCCACCTCGCACGGCGGCAGATCTGAACCCGCGCTACCAGTTCGAGGCGTTCGTCACCGGAACATCGAACCGGTTCGCGCATGCCGCCGCCCTCTCGGTTGCCGAGACGCCGGCCCGGTCGTACAACCCGCTGTTCATCTACGGGGCGGCGGGGCTGGGCAAGACGCACCTCCTCCACGCGATCGGCAACTACGTCAAGCAGAACTACGCCCACTACCAGGTGCGCTACGTCTCAACCGAGGTCTTCCTGAACGAGTTCGTCGACGCGATCCGCACGAACGCGGGCGCTGCGTTCAAGCGTCGCTACCGCGAGATCGACGTGCTGATGATCGACGACATCCAGTTCATGGAGGGCAAGGAAGGGCTCCAGGAGGAGTTCTTCCACACGTTCAACTCGCTGCACGGCGCAAACAAGCAGATCGTGATCTCGTCGGATCGCCAGCCCGACGCGATCCCGACGCTCGAGGATCGGCTGCGCAGCCGGTTCAAGTGGGGGCTCACGACCGACATCCAGCCTCCTGACCTCGAGACCCGCCTCGCGATCCTCCACAAGAAGGCCGAGAAGGAGACCATGACGGTCCCCGACGACGTCATGGAGTTCATCGCGGTCGCGATCACCGACAACATCCGCGAGCTCGAAGGGGCCCTGACCAGGGTCCTGGCCTGGGCCAGCCTCACCCACGCCCCGCTCAACACCGACGCCGCCGAGAAGGTGCTCGGCGACATCCTGAGCAGCCACCAACCCCGCGAGATCACCCCGACGCTCATCCTCGACAAGACCTCGGACATGTTCGGGTTCGGGGTCGACGAGCTGAAGGGCAAGAGCCGGCGCAAGCCGCTGGTCACCGCTCGCCAGATCGGGATGTTCGTGATGCGCGAGCTCACCGACCTCAGCTATCCGGCGATCGCCCGGGAGTTCGGTGGCCGCGACCACACCACGGTGATCCACGCCGTCGAGAAGATCACCGCGCTGATGAAGGAACGTCAGCAGATCTACGACCAGGTGACCGAGCTCCGTCAACGCATCCAGAGCAGCGCGTAGATGTGGACCAACCTGTGGGCGAGAGGGGGTCATCGGTGGATACGACACAGGTTGTCCCCCGAGGGTCCCTCAGGTGCTCCAGGCCCTGTGGAAGCCTGGGGACAGCACCAGGACAACACGATGCACACTGACCTGCGATGACAGGCCTTGATCCACAATCCCCAACCCCTATTGCCATTGCTATGTCTTTCAAGAACCGAGAAGGGGAAGAGCGGTCGTGAAGTTTCGCTGTGAGCGTGAGGAGCTTGCCGAAGCGCTCGGTACTGCCGCGCGAGCCGCGGTCGGTCGTGGCGCAGCCTTGCCAGGACTCGCCTCGGGGGTCCGCATCGTGCTCTCGGGGAACGACCTCGAGCTCACGGCCACCGACCGCGAGCTCACGCTGCGGGTCACGAAGGAAGTCACTGGTAGCGGCGACGGCGTGACCGTGGTGCCGGCGCGGGTGATGCACGACATCGTGCGCGCGCTCGAGCCAGCTGCGGTCGATGTCGAGCTCGCGGGCGAGGAGGTCCGCATCACGAGTGGGCGCTCCAAGTTCAGCGTGCGCACCGTCGCTGCGGACGAGTTCCCCCGCACGCAAGAACCGTCCGAGCACGCCGTGGTGCTCGAAGCGAAGCCGTTCGAGGTCGCGCTCGATCAGGTGGTCCGAGCCGCGAGCACCGACGAGGCACGCCAGATCCTCACGGGTGTGTTGATGGCGGCCGAGGGACCCGGCCTGCGTCTCGTGGCGACCGACAGCTACCGGCTCGCCGTGCGCGATCTCGACAGCACGGGCGTGCTTGCCGAGGGCCAGAAGGTGCTCGTGCCGTCGCGTGCGCTGAACGAGCTGAAGCGAGTGATCGGTTCCGCCGCGGAGATCACGTTGCGGCTCGGTGAGCACGACGCGACATTCGACGTCGGCAACGTGCGTCTCACGACGAGCCTCATCGAGGGCGAGTATCCGAACTACCGCCAGCTCATCCCGGAGAAGTACCCGAACCGCCTGACGGTCGAGAAGGAGAAGCTCCTCGCCGCCATCCGACGGGTGCGCCTCTTTGCTGCCGAGTCGAACAACATCCGCCTGAAGATGAGCGCGGAGGGCGTGCAGCTCGAGGCGGTCAACCAGAACCTCGGCACCGCCGAGGAGGAGCTCGACGAGGCGAAGTACGAGGGCAGCGAGATGGTCGTCGCGTTCAACCCTGGGTATCTCAGCGACGGCGTCGAGGCGGTCACAGGGGAGACGGTCGTGCTCGAGACGCTCGACGCGCTCAAGCCCGCGGTCGTGCGCTCGCCGGAGTCGACGGAGTTCACCTATCTCCTGATGCCCGTTCGCGTGTCGTGATGTTCGGCGGGCCCTCTCGATGAGGGTGCGCCGGCTGTGGCTCACGGACTTCCGAAACTTCGCGACTGCCGACGTCGAGTTCGCCCCGGGCCTCACTGCGATCGTCGGTGACAACGGCCAGGGAAAGACCAACCTCCTCGAGGCGATCGGTTACACCGCGCTGCTCGAGAGCTTCCGAGGCGCGCCCACCGACGCGCTCGTGCGCAGTGGGAGCGGCCGCCGCGATCGTGCGCGCCGACATCGAACGAGAGGGCCGAGAGCTCTTGATCGAGGCCGAGGTCGGATCGGGCCGTGGGCGGGTCCTGGTCAACCGCCAGCGCCTCACCCGTGCGCGCGATCTCCTCGGGGCGTTGCGAGTGACGGTGTTCGCTCCCGACGACCTCGAGATCGTGAAGGGCGGGCCGGCGCTGCGTCGCCGGTATCTCGACGATCTGCTCGTCGCCCGCAGCCCCAAGTTCGACGGCGTGCGCAGCGACGTCGACCGCATCCTGCGTCAGCGCAACGCCCTTCTGCGGCAGATGGCCGGTCGTCACGGCGGCGGCGAAGGAGCGCTCTCCACGCTCGACGTGTGGGACGAGCGCCTGGCGACCACCGGCACGACCTTGGTCACGGCCCGCGCCGAGCTGCTCGAGCTGCTTCGGCCCGCGCTCCGTGTCGCGTACGCGAACGTGGCCGGGACGGAGGTCGACATCCAGGCGGTGTATGAACGGTCATGGCCGGACGATCTCGGTGATGCCCTTCTCGCGGCGCGCCAGCTCGACGTCAAACGCGGCATCACGTCGGTCGGTCCCCACCGAGACGAGCTCGCCCTGGCGATCGACGGACGCGTCGCCCGGACGCACGCGTCCCAGGGAGAACAACGTTCGCTCGCGCTGGCGATGCGTCTCGCCGGTCACGACGTCGTGGCGCGCGAGATCGGCGCGGACCCGGTCGTGCTGCTCGACGACGTCTTCTCTGAGCTCGACCCGCGGCGCTCGGCCGCCCTCATCGAGCACGTGCCGCGGGGGCAAGTGCTGCTCACCACCGCGGGCGGGCTCCCCGCCGGCGCGCACCCGGAGCAGACACTTCGAGTGAGCGCGGGACGCGTGTCGTGAGTGAGTTCGGCCCGGGGCGTCCGGAGCCCAAACAGGTGGGGGAGGGCCTCGATCGGCTCGCGCGCAGCCTGAGTGGGGTGGGCGCGCAACCGCTCGCGACGGTCTTCACCGAGTGGTCCACGGTCGTCGGCGAGACGCTGGCCGCGCACTGCCGGCCGCTCGCACTCGACGGCACCCGGCTCGTCATCGGGGTCGAAGAGGCGGCCTGGGCGACCCAGGTGCGCTTCCTCGAGACCGAGCTCCTCGCCCGTCTGCAGGAGGTCGTCGCGGGCACTCCCGTGCGCTCGATCGAGGTGCGCGTGGCCCCCGGTGGAGAGCCCGCGAAGAGGGCGCGAAAAGGGCGCTGAAACGCGCTCCGGAGCACCGGATTCTTCCCACCCCTCTGGTAGACTCTGACTATCGAGATTCTGGCCGCTGACCTGCGGTTTTCCAGCGAATCTCCCACCCGTTCGACCTGCTGAGAGGGCCGCGTCCTTGTCGCAACCGATGCCGTCGTATGACGCCCGCGATATCACCGTTCTCGAGGGCCTCGAACCGGTCCGCAAGCGCCCTGGCATGTACATCGGATCGACCGGTCCGTCGGGCCTCCACCACCTCATCTGGGAGGTCGTCGACAACGCCGTCGACGAGGCCATGGCGGGCTACTGCACGCGCATCGACGTCAACCTGCTGGCCGACGGCGGGTGTCGGGTGGTCGACGACGGGCGAGGCATCCCGGTCGACCCGTACCCCTCCGGCCCCCACAAGGGGAAGAGCGCCGCGCAGGTCGTGCTCACGGTCCTGCACGCGGGCGGCAAGTTCGGCGGCAGCGGCTACAAGGTGTCCGGCGGCCTGCACGGCGTCGGCGTCTCGGTGGTGAACGCGCTGTCGAGCCGCCTCGTGCTCGAGGTCGACCGCGACGACAAGCATCACCGCCTCGAGTTCGCGAAGGGCGGCAAGCCGCAGGGCAAGCTCGAAGTCACCGGCCGGGCACCGCGGGGCCGCACCGGCACCACGGTCACGTTCTGGCCCGACGAGACCGTGTTCGAAGAGACCGAGTTCCGCGCACAGACCGTGCTCGAGCGCCTGCAGATGATGGCGTTCCTGAACCGCAGCCTCGAGATTCGCTTCCGCGACGAGCGTCCCGGCCACGAGCAAGAGGTCACGTTCAAGTACTCGGGGGGCATCCAGGACTTCGTACGCCACCTCAACCAGGCCAAGGAGGCGCTCTTCAAGAAGGTCGCCTACTTCGAGCAGGCCGAGGCCGACCAGATGGTCGAGTGTGCGCTGCAGTGGAACACGGGTTACTACGAGGGCATCCACTCGTTCGCGAACGGCATCGCGACGAACGAGGGCGGCATGCACGAAGAGGGCTTCAAGAAGTCCCTCACGAACGTCGTGAACAAGTACGCGCGCAACAAGAGCCTGCTCAAGGAGAAAGACGACAACCTCCTCGGCGAAGACATCCGCGAGGGCCTCACTGCCATCGTCGCCGTGAAGCTCGCCGAGCCTCAGTTCGAGGGTCAGACGAAGGCCAAGCTCGGCAACGTGAGCATGCGGTCGCTCGTCGAGAAGGCGACGAACGAAAAGCTCGCTGAATGGCTCGAAGAGCACCCGAGCGAGGCTCGTCAGGTCGTGCAGAAGTCGATGAACGCGGCGCGGGCGCGGGTCGCCGCCCGGCAGGCCCGTGAGCTCACTCGCCGGAAGTCCGCCCTCGAAGGTGCGGGCATGCCCGACAAGCTCTGGGACTGCAACACCCGCGACCCCCGCGAGGGCGAGCTCTTCATCGTCGAGGGCAACTCGGCCGGCGGCTCAGCGGTGAACGCGCGCAACCCGCAGACCCAGGCGATCCTGCCCATCAGGGGCAAGATCCTCAACGTCGAGCGCGCTCGTCTCGACAAGATGCTGAAGAACCTCGAGATCCAGACGCTCATCACCGCGATCGGCGCGGGTGTCGGCGACGAGTTCGACGTGACGAAGATCAGATACCACAAGGTCGTGATCCTCGCCGACGCGGACATCGACGGCAGCCACATCCGCACGCTGCTCCTCACGTTCTTCTACCGGCAGATGACGGCCCTCGTCGAGCAGGGCTACGTCTACATCGCGCAGCCGCCGCTGTACTCGACCGAGGTCGGCAAGCAGAAGATCTACCTCAAGGACGATGCGGCGAAGGCCGCGTTCCTGGCCGAGCACCCGAACCACAAGAAGGAGTTCGGTCGCCTCAAGGGCTTGGGCGAGATGGACTGGGAAGAGCTGCGCGACACCACGATGAACATGTCGTTGCGCACGTTGCTGCAAGTGAACGTCGACCAAGCGGCCATCGCCGACGAGATCATGTCGATCCTGATGGGTGACGACGTCGAGAGCCGGAAGCACTTCATCACCAGCAACGCCAAAGACGTACGGTTCCTGGACATCTGATGAGCGAGACTGATGAGCGACACCACGCCTCCGCTCGAGTTCGGCTCGATCGAGCCGATCGAGATCCAAGAGGAGATGGAGCGATCCTTCCTCGACTACGCGATGTCGGTCATCGTCAGCCGCGCGCTGCCCGACGTGCGCGACGGGCTCAAGCCGGTGCAGCGCCGCATCCTCTACGACATGTTCGATCAGGGCTTCCGCCCGGATCGGCTGCACGTGAAGTGCGCACGTGTCACCGGAAACGTCGCGTCGCGCTGGCATCCGCACGGCACCGGCGCGATCTACGACGCGCTCACCCGCATGGCGCAGCCGTTCTCGCTCCGCCATCCGCTGATCGACTTTCACGGCAACTACGGGTCCCCGGACTTCGACGCGGCCGCCGAGCGCTACACCGAGTGCCGCCTGTCGCAGCTCGCGATGCAGCTCATGGCGGGCATCGACGAGGAGACCGTCGACTACATCGACAACTACTCCGGCGAGTTCCAGGGGCCCGCGGTGTTGCCCGCCCGGTTCCCGAACCTGC
Organism: uncultured Acidimicrobiales bacterium; assembly: GCA_963747215.1. Taxonomy (GTDB): domain Bacteria; phylum Actinomycetota; class Acidimicrobiia; order Acidimicrobiales; family DATKAS01; genus DATKAS01. The sequence continues at coordinate 279,462 of CAVVET010000001.1, read as the reverse complement.
TGGTCAACGGCAGTCAGGGCATCGCGGTCGCCATGGCCACGAACATCCCGCCGCACAACCTCGGTGAGGTCATCGACGCGGTCGTGCACCTCATCGACCACCCCGACGCGACGCCCGACGACCTCATGCAGTTCGTGAAAGGCCCCGACTTCCCGACCGGCGGGTCGATTCTCGGGCGTGCCGGCATCATCGACGCCTACCGCACCGGACGAGGGTCGGTGCGCATGCGAGCGACGGCCGAGATCGAGGAGGTGAAGGGCGCCGTGCAGATCGTGGTCACCGAGCTGCCCTACCAGACCTCGGCAACGGCGATCGCAGCTCGTATCGGCGAGCTCGCGAACGAGAAGACCGTCGAGGGCATCCGGTCGATCGACAACTTCTCAGCCGGCGACGGCACCCGCCTGGTGATCGGCCTCAAGCGCGACGCGAACGCGAACGTCGTGCTGAACAACCTCTACAAGCACACGCCGATGGGCAGCAGCTTCGCCATCAACATGGTGGCGCTCGTCGACGGCGTGCCCCGCACGCTGAACCTCGCGTCGATGCTGAGCGTGTATGTGGCGCATCAGGTCGACGTGATCACGCGCCGATCCGAGTTTCGATTGCGCAAGGCGCGTGATCGCGCGCACATCGTCGAGGGTCTGCTGCGGGCGCTCGACGCGATCGACGCGATCATCGCGTTGATCCGCGGTTCTGAGGACCGCGGTGCCGCGCGTGAGGGCCTCATGGCGGCGCCGTTCGAGTTCAGCGACGTCCAGGCGAACCACATCCTCGATCTCACGCTTGGTCGCCTCACCCGACTGGCCCGCCATGAGCTCGAAGACGAGATGACTCAGCTGCGCGAGACGATCGGCGAGCTCGAGGCGATCCTGGCCGACGACGCCAAGCTGCGCGGTGTGATCAAGACCGAGCTCGGCGAGATCCGTGAGGCGCACGCCACACCACGGGTGGCGCGCATCACGCACGACCCGGGCGACATGAACGTCGAGGACCTGCTCGACGACAAGGACTTGCTCGTGATCATGACGCGTGCCGGCTACATCAAGACGGTCGAGGCCGACGCGTTCCGTACCCAAGGCCGGGGCGGCCGCGGGGTCGCGGGCGGCAAGCTCAAAGAAGAAGACCTGGTCAAGCGCATCCTCCACACCTCGGCGCACGCCTACCTGCTGTTCTTCTCGAACCGAGGCCGGGTGTACCGCCTGCGGGCGCACGAGATCCCCGAGCGCGAGCGCACCGCGAAGGGCATCCCGATCGTGAACCTGCTGCCGCTCGCGCCCGACGAGCACATCGAGGCCGTCATCGACACGCGCGACTACGAGACGAACCGCTACCTGTTCTTCTCGACGAAGCTCGGCCAGGTGAAGAAGACACTCATGTCCGAGTACGACAAGTCTCGGCGTGAGGGCTTCATCGCCATCAACCTGCGCGACGGCGACGAGCTCGTGCAGGTGATCCAGACGAACGGCACCGAAGACGTCATGCTCGTCTCGCGCAAGGGCATGGCCATCCGGTTCGCGAACGACGACGAGCAGGTGCGTCCGATGGGGCGCGACGCAGCGGGCGTGCGCGGCATGCGGCTCAAGGCCGGCGATGAAGTCGTGGCGTGCGATGTCGCGCACGACGACGCCGTCGTGCTCATCGTCACCGACGCCGGTTTCGGCAAGCGCACGCGCATCAGCGAGTTCAACCAACAGGGTCGCGGCGGCCAAGGGGTCAGAGCGATCAAGCTCGCTTCGACCCGGGGCACGGTGCAGGCGGCGTACATGGTCAGCAACCCCGACGACGAGGTGATGGTGATCTCCTCCGCGGGGGTGACGATCCGTCTCGTCATCGGCACCATCGGTCACGCCCCGCTCGGCCGCGATGCCATGGGCGTCAAGGTCGTCAGCCTCGACGAGGGCCAGACCGTGGCCTCGGTCGCGCTGGTGCTGCAGCCCCCCGAGGGCGACTGACCCTTTCGCGACTTCCCCCGAACCGAACCGGAAAAGGGGAAGCAACGATGTTCGAGGACGGAAGCGGGCGGCGCAGTGCGCCGCCCGGGTGCGCGAAGCACCGATTGTCGAGCGCAGCGAGCAGGAGCCGATCGAAGCGCAGCGGAGAGCGGCGACGAAGAAGGAAGGGATTGTCGAGCGCAGCGAGCAGGAGCCGATCGAAGCGCAGCGGAGAGCGGCGACGAAGAAAGGGGTCAGGTCACCCCGCTCATCGCGGTCGCGATCGTGTTGGTCGGCGGCATCGCGCTCGTGATCGGTCACATCGGCGGCATGCTCGTCGCCCACGCACAGGCTCGAGCGGCGGCGGACGCGGCGGCGCTCGCGGGGGCCCTCGACGGGCCCGCGGCTGCCGCCGAGGCCGCCGCGGCGAACGGAGCGAGGCTGCTCGAGGTACGGTCGACGACACCGACACGGAGGTGAAGGTGCAGGTGGGCGACGCGATCGTGTTGGCGCGGGCCCGTCGTGGTCTCAGCCGTGTGGCTTCGGCGACCGCGTTCTCGCCCGATCGAGGACCGACCAGTGAGCCGTGACGGCTCCGTCAGGTTCGGCTGAGTCCGCGTCCGACCAAGGCGAGCACGGCCTATCTCGTACACTGCACCGCGTGCCGGGTGACGGCTCTGAGAGCCCCCCTCCCTCGACGACGGAGCTACCGCCCCGTCGCGCGCGCCGTGTGACACCCGAGCCGACGATCAGTGTCGCGAGCGTCGCCGACCCGCTGCTCGCCGCGGACGCCGCTGCCGCGAACGGCTCCCACGACGGCGGCGAGACCACGGTTCCGGTCGCCGCCGCGGCAACGAGCGTCGTCGATCGCCCGGCCCCGGCCAAAGCACCGCGGACGTCCAAGCCGAAGAAGGCGAGGGCGGCCGCGAAGTCAGCGACGAAGGCGACGGCCACGACTGCGGTCGTGGCGGACGGCGTCAACGGCGACGGGGCCGCGACGATGTCGGTCGACAAGGTCACCGCGGACGACGTCAACGGGGATCAGCCCCCGACGATGCCGGTCGACAAGGTGGTCGCCGAGCCAGCAGTCGGCGGCAACGGTGAGCAAGGACGAGAAGTCGGCTTCGGAGACTCCGTCGAGCGGAGTGCCGATGGTCGCGCTCGGTCCGCCGGTGGCGTCACCATCGCGAGCCGACTCGACGGTCGGCACCGCAGCGGCGATCGCGGGGGCGACCACGCTCGCCACGGCCGTCGTGACCGCGCCGACGGCGACCGAGGCCGTGATCGAGACCCTCCCCGCCACCGCGCCGGTGGCGCCGGTGAAGGAGCCGAAGCAACCGAAGCCGCCGAAGGAGAAGCCCGCACCGACGGCGGTGAAGGCGCGCCGCAAGGTGCGGTCGCGCCGCGTGCAGCGCATCGTGCGGCGGGTCGACGCGTGGTCGGTGCTGAAGATCTCGTTCGTGTTCTTCATCGTCTTGTACTTGGTGCTGCTGGTTGCCGGCGTGCTGCTGTGGGCGTTCGCGGTGGGCACGGGCACGATCGACAACGTCGAGAACTTCATCGAGCAGCTGTTCGCGCTCGACAGCTTCTCGTTCGTGGGTGAGCAGATCCTGCGAGCCTCCGCGATCGGTGGGGCTCTTCTGGTGGTCGCCGGCACGTTCACGACAACCGTGCTCGCGGTCCTGTTCAACCTGATCAGCGACCTCGTGGGGGGCCTTCGCTTCACGGTCGTCGAAGAGCAGATCCTGCGCCCCGTCAGCCCCGCGGCCCCGCCGGCGAAGCCCACGACGTCTGCGTCAACGGTTGACGGTTCGCCGCCGGCCCCGGGTACTGTCTGACCCTCCCGCCCGACCCTCTCGCACGAAAGACGGGGCTATAGCTCAGCCGGTTAGAGCGCGTCCCTGATAAGGACGAGGTCGCTGGTTCGATTCCAGCTAGCCCCACCATGAAGGCATTGAGGCGTGCAGTGCTGGCCGTCTTCGCCGCCATCCTCTTCGCTGCGGCGATCCGGGTGCGCGGCAAGGGCGGTATCCCCCCGCAGGGCGGTGGCTGGCGCGAGCTGTCCGGCCCAGATCTGCGCTGAGGTGCGCGCCGCCGTCATCGGGCTCGGGTCGGTCGGCGCGCGTGCCGCACGCCAGCTCGTGTCGAGCGCCGACATCGACTCGGTCTTCATCTTCGACAACGACCCGACCCGGCTCGCCGAAGTCGGCACGGCCCTCGGTGAGCGGGCGATCCCGCTCGCCGGGCCCGAGGCCGACGGCCGAGGTGTGTCCGTCGCAGTGCTCGCGACGCCGGTCGGTGATCACCTCGATCTCGGCGCGGACCCATCTCGATCGCGGCCACCACGTCGTCTCGGTGAGCGATGGCGTCGAGGACGTCACCGCGTTGCTGGCGCTCGACGGCGAAGCTCGCCGGCGCGGTCTGCGCATCGTGGTCGGCGCCGGCTTCGCGCCCGGGCTGTCCTGCCTGCTCGCTCGTCACGGCGCCGCCACGTTCGACTCGGTGACCGAAGTCCACGTCGCGAAGTACGGCACGGGTGGGCCCGCCTGCGCGCGCCAGCATCACGAAGCCCTCGGCGACAATGCAATGGATTGGCGCGGCGGGGCATGGGTCGAACGGCGCGGCGGGTCAGGCCGCGAGCTGTGTTGGTTCCCGGAGCCGGTCGGCGGCCAAGACTGCTACCGCGCCGCGCTCGCGGACGGGTTGCTCCTCGTTCCCGCGTTCCCCGGCATCCAGCGGGTGACCGCACGCCAAGCGGCGACGCGCCGAGACCGCCTCACCGCGCGCCTGCCGATGTTGCGCCCTCCCCACCCCGAGGGCGTCCTCGGTGCCGTCCGGATCGAGATCCGCGGACAGCGTGGCGCGGCGACCGACGTGCTCGTGCTCGGCGCAATGGACCGGCCCGGTGTGGCCGCCGGCGCGGTGGCCGCCGTGGCGGCCGTGCAGATCGTCGCCGCGCCCGAGGAGCGGCTCGGGGCCTTCGGCCTGGCCGAGGCCGCCGACCCGCTGGGCGCCCTCGCCGAGCTCGCCCGACGAGGCGTGAAGGCCGCGGTCTTCGAAGGCGCGCCCGTGGCGAGTCGGGCAGTGCTCTGAACCCTTGTCACCCGGGGAGTAACTCTGTAATCTCGTAACTATGCGTCCCGGTGATGAGGTGATCGGCTGGTTCCGTGGCCGGATTCCGAGTGAGTGGTTTGCCGACCCGGTCGAGGTCGACGCCGATCGTGAAGAGATCCTGGTCACGGGCATGTCACCGAGCCGACGGTGGGCGATGCCGACTCGTCCGAGGCCAAGAGCGCGGCCTGTCTGGCCCGAGTGCGCGGCTTCCGCGAAGACACCCGCGACCATCGGGTCCGCATCGCCTCCGAGGCCGAGGCGAGATTCGGGAAGAAGGTGTCCTGGGCAGCGCGGTGCGGCGAGGTCGAGGCGATGTTCACGAACGCGAGCGTCCCGGTGATGACCCGGCTTCGGATGCCCGAACGGGCAGTGCTCGACACGCTCATCGACGCGGGCGTGGCGCGTAGCCGCAGTGAGGCGCTCGGGTGGTGTGTGCGCCTCGTCGGCCGGCATCAGTCCGACTGGATCAGCCAGCTCCGTGATGCGATGCAGCACGTCGAGCAAGTGCGTGCGGAGGGGCCAGAGGTCTGAGCCTGGGTCTGAGCCTGAGGTCTGAGCCTTTGGCGTTGGGCGCCGGCGTGATGCAAGATCGCGTCTGGTGGGCGGGGGCGAGAACGGGCGAGGCGTCATGATCGAGGGCTGCGTGCTGGCGCTCGCCGTCGCGCAGTCCGTGCTCGTTCTGGGGTTCTTTCTGTTCGTCGACCTCGACGGCACGGTGCGAGGCACGCTGCATCCGTTCTCGCTCGTGTTCGCCGCACTTTGGATCGGGCCCGCGTGGCTGACGTCGCGACTGGTGCGAAGACGCGGGCTGGCCCTCGGCGCGGAGCTCGGATTGCTGGCGATCACTTGCGCTTTCCTCGTCACGCTCTTCGACAGCACGCACTCCAGTGCGGGCGTTGGTGCAGTCGGATTGGCCCTGCAGCTCTACGCGATGGTGGCGTGTGTCGCGGCCATCGACAGCCGCGTCTTCGCCGGAGGCCGCGACCTGTCTACGCGCTGAGTGCGGCGCGCTGCTCGGCGGCCATCTCCGCGATCTCGTCGATCTCCACGGTGCTGAACCCGGCCATCTCGCGGAAGCGGCGAGCGAGGATGATCGCCGCATCGCGATCTTCGCCGCGCCGGCCGCCGAAATTGAAGAGCGCGTCGACAGTGCGCTGAAACTCGAGTGCGGCGTCCCGCCGCTCCTGGTCGCCCTCGGTCACCTCGCGGAGCCAGCGTGAGCCCATCTTCACGTGGGTCACCTCGTCGGCCAGCATCCAGTCCTCGCAGAAGCGGAGCACCGGGTCGCCCATCTCGTCCGCGAAGTCACGCATCGTCGTGAACACGTCGATGGCGAGGCCCTCGAGCGCCCGGTTCACACCGGCGAGCCGGAACACGGGGTCGGGATGGCACGCGGCCTCGAACAACGTGACCGCCTCGGAGTACTCACCGATGTCGGTGCCCATGTGGTCACCGAGCTTGATCGAGATCTCGACGTGGCGAGCCTCGTCCCAGCACTGCCGGGCCATGTCGAGCTTCAGCGCGAACGGGATCTCGTCGAGGTCGAAGTCGTAGGCCGTGCGGCCGGCGCCTTCGAGGGCTTGGATCTCACCCACGAAGATGCCGTGCATCTGGCGGCGGGCCCGGTCGGGCACGTCCTCGGATTCGACGAACAGCTTGCGGTCGTCGCCCACGCCCGGCCGCGGATCGTCGAAGCGCTCAGCGGTGGTGATCCGGAAGAACCGGTCGTCTCGGGCCAGGGAGTCAGGTGGGATCTGTCGGCGCACGTCCCGATGGTACTGACGCGGGCGGATTCGGGACAGGAGGAGGCAGCTCGTCGCGATCGTTGTCGTCGCGGCCGTCCCAGTCCTCCTCCTCGTCTTCGTCGATGTCGAGCACCGGGAACCCGTAGTGGCGCAGGACCATCTCTTCGAACTCGGAGTGCTTGGTCGGCGAGACTGACGAGCCCGATGCACGCGAACACCACGATCGCGGGCGGCATGTCCAGGTCGAAGAAGTCGCGGAGTGGCGGAATGACCAACACCGCGACGAACGCACCGAACATCGACAGCACGAGGACCCGACGCCAGCCCGTGAGCGGGCGAGCCAGTCGGGCGAGGATGACCAGGCCGACCCCCATCAGCACGAGCGCCGCCGTCGTGCGGGCTTCCTCCAGGCTGATGTCCTCCTCGAGCCGGGTGATCGCGTAGCCCGTGAACGTGGCGGCGGCCGCGGTGATGCCAGCGGGTATCGCGAACACCAACACGCGTTTCACGAAACCTGGCTTTGCTCGCCGGTCGCTCGGCGCGAGGGCGAGGAAGAACGCAGGGATGCCGATGGTGAGCGAGCCGACGAGGGTGAGGTGGCGCGGCAGGAAGGGGAACGGCAGCACCGTGATGCCGACCGCGATCGCCAGCATCATCGAGTACACGGTCTTCGTGACGAACAGGTTCGCCACTCGCTCGAGGTTGTTGATGACACGCCGGCCTTCGGCCACCGCGTTCGGCAGTGTGGCGAACCGGTTGTCGAGCAGCACGAGCTGGGCGACGGCGCGTGTCGCCGAGCTGCCGCTGCCCATCGCGATGCCGATGTCGGAGTCCTTCAGCGCGAGGACGTCGTTGACGCCGTCGCCGGTCATCGCGACGACATGGCCGCGGTCCTGCATCGCCTTGACCATCGCCCGCTTCTGTTGCGGGGTGACGCGCCCGAACACCGTCGAGGCCTCGAGCACCACTCCCAGGCGAGCCGGGTCCTCGGGCAACGTCCTGGCGTCGACCGGCTCCTCGTCCCAGAGCCCGGCGCGACGCGCGACGGCCGCGACTGTCGCGGGATGGTCGCCCGAGATCACCTTGATCGTCACGCCCTGCGCGGCGAAGTACGCCAACGTCTCGGCGGCATCGGCGCGGATCTTGTCTTCGAGGAGGACGAGCGCACGCGGCGTGAGGTCGGGCGGTGGGCTGTCGCCGTCGAGCGCCGTGGCTGACTGCGCGAGGAGCACGACACGCCGGCCCGCATGGGCCTGTTCCTCGACCCGCTCCCGCACCTTGGCCATGACGTCGCCTTCGGCGTTGACTGCGATGGGAAGAAGCACGTCGGGAGCACCGAGGAACCACGACCCCTGCTCGGTGAACGCAACCGCACTCCACTTGCGGGCCGAGGAGAACGGGATCGCGCCCGTCGCTTGCCAACCCGGTTGGGCGACGAACGCGTCGCGCAGCGCGAGAGCGGTTGCGTTCGGGCTCGGGTCCGCGGCGGCGATCGCGCCGAGCGCGTCGGAAACGCCCTCGGCCTGTCCGATCGTCTCGACCGACTGCACCACGATCGACCCCTCGGTGAGCGTCCCGGTCTTGTCGAGACAGAGGATGTCGACGCGCGCCAGCCCTTCGACGGCGGGTAGCTCTTGCACGAGCACGTTGACCTGACCCAGCCGAACGACCCCGACCGCGAACGCGACGCTCGTGAGCAGCACGAGTCCCTCGGGCACCATCGCGACGACGCCCCCGACCGAGGTGCGCAGCGCGTCGGACACGCTGTCTTCGGCCTGCAGCTGGCTGAACAACAGGAGGATCGCCGTGGGCACCATCCCGTACACCGCGTAGGTGAGGATGCGGTCGATGCCCGCGCGCAGCTCCGAGCGCACGAGGGTGAAGCGGCGCGCCTCTTCGGCCAGTGCAACCGCGTACGCGTCGCGACCGACCTTCGTCGCCTGATAGCGGCCGCTGCCCGCGGCCACGAAGCTGCCCGACATCACGGCCGAACCGGGTGGCTTGGGCACGGTCTCGGACTCACCGGTGAGCAGCGACTCGTCCAGTTCGAGGGCCGCGCTCTCCCCGACCTCCCCGTCGACGACGACTTGGTCGCCGGGCGCGAGCTCGAGCACGTCGTCGAGCACGACCTCGTTCATCGGGATCTCGACGACGTTGCCGTCTCGGACCACGCGGGCGTGGGGCGCGTTCACGACCGCCAACCGGTCCAAGGTGCGCTTCGCGGGACCTCTTGGATGATGCCGATGAGCGTGTTCGCGATGACGACGCCGCCGAACAGGGCGTCATTCAGCGGTCCGACGATGAGGATCACGACGAACAGCGAGCCGACGATGAAGTTGAAGCGGGTGAAGACGTTGGCCTTGATGATCTCCGCGACCGTCCGGGTGGGCGCGTCGGGCACGTCGTTGCGCAGCCCCCGGGCGGCCCGATCGGCGGCCTCTGCCGATGTCAGCCCGACGCGGAAGTCGGTCGCGGTCACGGCCGTACGGTACGGCCGCTCGCTCGGCGGCCCGCGCGTTCGGGCCGGTGGGAACCGTAAGTGAATCTGAGTATGGTTCTCATTCATGGAACTGGGCCGCCGCTGTCTCGGGCTCGCCGCAGTCCCGCTCGTGGCCCTGGCCGCGTGCGGAGGCGGTGGCGAGGCGTCGGGAGCGACCGCCGGCTCTTGCCCGGGTGATCCGGTCGTGGTCGTGGTGTCGGTGAGCCAATGGGGCGACATCGTCGAGGACCTCGGCGGGGACTGCGCCGAGGTCACCACGATCGTCAGCGGATCCTCCGTCGATCCGCACGACTTCGAGCCGTCGCCCGCGGACCTTGCCGCGTTCGACGATGCGCAGCTCGTTGTCGTCAACGGTCTCGACTACGACGCTTGGGCGTCCGACGCCGTCGACGCGGTGTCGTCTTCAGCCGGTCACGATCGACGCCGGGGAGATCTCCGGCCGAGCAGAGGGCGACAACCCGCATCTCTGGTACGACCCCGTCGCGGTGCGAGCGGTGGCCGACGCGGTGACGCGTGAGCTGAGCGCGCTTTCGCCGCAAGCGCGCGCACACTTCGACGCCCGCCACGCGGCGTGGACCGCGTCGATGACGCCGTATCTCGACGAGGTGAGCAGGCTGGCCGGCGAGATCGACGGCCACGTCACGTACGCCGCGACCGAGCCCGTGTTCGAGTACATGGCCGACGCGTTGACGCTCGTCGACCGGACGCCCGTCGGCTACGCCCAGGCCGCCGCGACCGAGACCGATCCCGCCCCCGGAGACATCAAGGCCCTCGAGGACGTCCTCGAGGACGGCGTCGATCTGTTGATCGTGAATCCTCAGACCGAAGGAGCGATCCCCGCGCAGGTCAGGGAGGCCGGGGAGCGAGCGGGTGTGCCCATCGTCGACATCACCGAGTCGCCGCCGAGCTCGTCCACGTTCGTCGCCTGGCAGCTCGAGCAGCTCGCCGCCGTCGCGGCCGCGGTGGAGCGATCGTGAACGCGGACGCCGTCGTCCTGGATTCGCGTCGGAGTCGTCCGTGGCGGGCGATCGGTGTGGTCCGACGGCACCTTCGCCATCCCGCGGGGGTCGATCGTGATCGTCATCGGACCGAATGGGTCGGGAAAGACCACCCTGCTGCATCTGCTCCTCGGTGTGCTCGCCCCTACGACGGGCGAGGTCTCGGTGCTGGGCACCGTTCCCGCCCGCGGCGACGCTCGCATCGGGTACGTGCCGCAGAACTACGCGGCCAACGTGGGCGACGCGGTGCGCTGCCGCGATCTCGTGACCCTTGGCCTCACCGGGCGGCGATGGGGGCTCCGCGGCGCGAACGCCGACGAACGGCGGCGCGTCGACGAGGCCCTGGCTGCGGTGGGTGCGACCGAGTACGCACATCGCCGGCTGTCCGAGCTGTCGGGCGGCCAGCAGCAACGCGTGGCGATCGCGCAGGCGCTCGTCGACCGCCCCGATCTCCTTCTGCTCGACGAGCCACTCGCGAACCTCGACGTCCGCAACCAGCAGGACATCGTTCGGGTGCTCGCCGACCTCCGCGAGAGCACCGACGTCACGGTGCTCGTCGTCGCGCACGACATGAACCCGCTGCTGTCGGTGCTCACCGGCGCCGTGTACCTGCTCGATGGACACCCTCACTACGGCCCGATCGGCGACGTCGTCGACGAGGAGCTGCTCACGCACCTGTATGGCACCCGGGTCAGGGTCGTGCGCACCGCGCAGGGCGACTTCTTCACGAGAAGCGGCTGAAGTCCATGCTCGCTCAGGCTGGTTGGCAGTCCGATTGGCTCGACATCCTCAGCGCTGACTTCATGCGTCATGCGTTCATCGGCGGGAGCCTCGTCGCGCTCGCCGCGGGCATGCTCGGCTACTTCGTCGTCGTGCGGCGGACCGCATTCGCCGCGCACGCGCTCGCACACATCGGGTTCCCCGGCGCGACGTTGGCGGCACTCATCGGCGCGCCGATCACGTTGGGGCTGGCCGTCTTCTGCGTCGCCGGGGGCCTCTCGATCGGCGTGTTGGGACGTGAGGTCGAGGAGCGCGAGATCGCCACCGGCACGATCCTCGCCTTCGCGACGGGCCTCGGGCTGCTCTTCAGCTCGCTCGCCACCCGCAACACGCGCACGATCACGAACGTGCTGTTCGGCAACCTTCTCTCGATCACGACCGAGCAGCTGGTCGTGTTCGCGGTCTTCACCGTCGGTGTCGCGGCCATCCTCGCGGTCATCGCGAGACCGCTCGCCTTTGCGTCGGTCGACCCCGAGGTCGCCGAGGCGAAGGGGGTGCCCGTGCGCCTGCTCGGTGTCGTGTTCATGGTGCTCCTCGCGCTCGTCATCACGATGGCGGTGCAAGTAGTCGGCACGCTCCTGCTGTTCGCCCTCGTCGTGACGCCGTGTGCCACCGCGTTGCTGCGCACCGCGCGACCGGCGGCAGTCGCAGTGATGGGCACGGGCATCGCTCTCGTGTCGGTCTGGCTCGGACTCGTGCTCTCGGCGATGTTCAACCTGCCCCCGAGCTTCTTCATCGTGTCGATCTCGTTCGGGTGCTGGCTGCTCGCGCTGATCGTCGATCGACGTCGCGCGGCATCTCCGGCGTTGCTCGACCCACCCGTCGACCGGCATCACCCCGGCCACACGAGTGTGACCGCGTGAGCGAACAGGAGCGCCAGGGTTCTCCGGTAGCGTCGATCGGCGTGACGGGCGACGTCGACGTCATCGCTTCCAGTCGGCTGCGCCGCGACGGGCAGCGGTACACGGAGTGCCGACGCACGTTGGTCGCCGTGCTCGTCGAGCACGGGCCGCTCACGATCCCCGAGATCCTGCGCCGGCGGCCGAACCTCCCTCAGAGCTCTGCCTACCGCAACCTGGCGGTGCTCGAGCGCTCGGGCGTCGTGCGTCGCATCATCACCGCCGACGAGTGGGCCCGCTATGAGCTCGCCGAGCCGCTCGCCGAGCATCACCATCACTTGATCTGTGCGGCGTGCGGTGCCGTCGTCGATTTCACGGTGTCGAACCGGCTCGAGCGGTCGCTCGACGCCGCGTTCAACCGGGTCGCGCACGAGAACGGCTTCGAGGTCGAAGACCACCGCCTCGACCTCGTCGGTCGGTGCGCGACGTGTGTGGCGGATGACCGGTGACCGATGGCCGGTGAGCTGACTCGCCTCCGGCGCTTCATGCGGCCGCTGCCGCCCCGCGAGGCGATGCCGCCCGCGCCGCCTCCCGGGCTTCCTCCGGGGTTCGTCGTCGGGCTCGAGGCGCGGGGCGAGACGTTCGTGCGCCATCACGAAGGTCCGCCCGGCGCACCGGTGCTCCTGCTCCTCCACGGGTGGACCGCCAGCGCCGACCTTCAGTGGGCGACGGCGTACCCCGCGCTGACGGAGCGATTCTCGGTGATCGCCATCGATCACCGTGGCCACGGCCGCGGCATCCGCAGCGAGGAGCCGTTCTCCCTCGAGGACTGCGCGGACGACGCCGCAGCGGTGGTCGCGGCCCTCGCCCCCGGCCGCCGGGTGATCGCCGTGGGCTACTCGATGGGCGGGCCGATCACGATGCATCTCTGGCGGAGGCATCCCGTCCTCGTCGCCGGCATCGTGCTCGAGGCGACCGCGCTCGAATGGCAGACCTCCCGTGAGGATCGGCTGCGATGGCGGATGCTGGCGTTCGCGGACCGAATGCTGCGGTCACGCTCCTTGCACCGATGGGTCCAGCGATGGCTGCGCGAAGAGGTGCACGCGAACCCGGCGCTCGAGACTTGGGTGCCCTGGATGATGGCGGAGTTGCGGCGCACCGACCCGATCGCGGTCGTCGAGGCTGGTCACGCGTTGCGCCACTACGACGCGCGCCCGTTCGCCCCGTCGGTCGATGTTCCCGCCGCGGTGGTCATCACGACCGAAGACAATGTCGTGCGCCCCGCGAAGCAGCGAGCGTTGGCGCACGCGCTCAACGCCGAGACGTTCGAGCTCAGGGGCGACCACGACGTGTGCTGGGCCCGAGCCTCGGAGTTCTCGGCGACGACCCGCACCGCGGTTGATTGGGTCGTGAGTGCGATCGAGCGCCGCGGGGACGAGTCGACGCTACGACTCGCGTGATCCTGAGCGTTCGATCGCCGCGGCAAGTCGATCGACCGCGTCGGTGAGGTCGTCGGACGTGACGACGTCCGAGAGCGCGAGGCGCACGGTGGCCACCTCACGAGCCAGGAAGTCGGTGTCGGCCTGCGTCCGCGCGTTCACCATGCGGTCTTGTTCCGATTGCAACCGGTCGCGTTCGGCCTGGCGGTTCTGCGCGAGCAGGATCAGCGGCGCCGCGTAGGCGGCCTGAGTGGAGAACGCCAGGTTCAGCAGGATGAACGGGTAAGGGTCCCACTTACCGAAGAACCCGACGATGTTGAGAGCGATCCAGATACCGACGATGACCGTCTGGATGACGAGGAAGCGGGCGGTGCCCAACGTGCGAGCGATCGCCTCCGAGAAGCGACCGAACGCCTCGGGGTCGTAGTGGATGCCAAACGTCGTTTGGCGCGGCGTCGAGAGGTCCTCGCGCCGCTTCATCCACCCATCGCCTCGCGTGGGCGCTGCCGCCAGTTGGCGGGCAGCGAGCGGTCGAGCACGTCGTCCACCGTGACGACCCCGAGGAGACGCCGGTCGCCGTCGCAGACCGCGACCGACACGAGGTTGTACGAGGCGAGACGCACTGCCACCTCAGAGTCCGCGAGCTCAGGAGCGACGGGCGGCTCGTTCTCGACGCAGCGGCCGAGCTCCATGCCCGGTGCCTCGCGCAACAGCCGCTGGAAGTGCACGACGCCGAGGTACGCGCCCGTGGGGGTGTCCCAGGGCGGCTGCGTGACGTAGACCTGGGCCGCGAGCGCGACCGGCAGCTCCGGATCACGGATGCGAGCCAGAGCTTCCGCCACTGTCGCGGTGGGACCGAGGATCACCGGTTCGGAGTTCATGAGACCACCCGCGGTCTCCTCGCCGTAGGAGAGCAGGCGCCGCATCTCGTCGGCCTCGTCGGGCTCCATCGCGTCGAGCACGCGTGTGCGCTCCTCGCCCGGCATCTCCCCGAGCAGGTCAGCGGCATCGTCGGGCGCCATCTCCTCGATCACCGACACGAGGCGCTCGAGGTCGAGTCCTTCGATGATCCGCAACTGCTCGGCCTCGGGTAGCTCCTCGAGCAGGTCGGCGAGGCGTTCGTCGTCCATCACTTCGGCGAGCTGGCGGCGGTGATGCGCGGGCAGGTTGCGCACCGCGGCAGCGACGTCGTGGGGATGCATGTCGCGGAGCGCGGCGACCTCGGCCGCGACCGGGGTCGTGTCGAAGAGCGACCGAACCTCGGACCACTCGACGACGCGGATCGTGCGCTTGCGCCGAAGCGGCCCCGCGCGAGTGCCGAGGGCGACGGCCGCCACCTCCCACTCGGAGACCGAGCCCGTCACGGCCCGAAGCGCGATGTCGTTGACGTACTCGCTGCCCATGCGCCGGTCGAGGATGTCCGCGACCACCATCAGCTCGCCGGGCCGCTGACGAAAGTGGTTGAGATCGATGGCGGTGCTGCGGAGCCGCGCGCCCTCGATGTCGAGTGTCGCGACGCGGTGGGCGTTGACGAAGATGCGGCGACGCTGGCTGCTCGCGACGAAGCCCAACACGCGCGGTGGATCGTCGTCGTGGGGTGACGCGAGCACGATGTCCTCGATGCGGCCGATCGCCGCGCCGTCGGCGTCCTGCAGCGGCAGGCGAGTGACGCGAAACGCGTAGATGAGATCGCTCGCCATGATCGCAACCTACCCGCGGAGGCCCGCTGAACTGGGGCTTGACCCCTGTTCGCAATGGGGTCGTCAGTAGCCTCGTTGCGTGTCCGGAGACTCGCGTCGTGCGCCGTCGTCGCGCCAGCGACTCGCCGCCCTCGTCGTCCTCACGATCGTCGCGGGCGTCGTGGTGTGGCGGACGCAGGACGATGGCGATGCGAACGCGTCGGCCGCCCCCGACCGATCAGCTTCGGAGACGACCGCGGCCGCATCGGCCGAGACGACGACGGTTGTCTCGACCGATGACACTGCGGTCACCTCGACCACCGAGCCCGAGCTTCCCCCGTTCGACGGCTGGGTCGACCCGGCGTCGTTCGGGCGCATGTGGAGCACCGAGGTGCCCGGGATGCTGACGTTCCGGGGGAACCCGACTCGCAGCTACTACGGGCGGGGGCCGGTTCCCGTGGCACCGCGAGTCTTGTGGAGGTTCCCGGCGAGCGGCGGCTTGTGCTCGACCTCCAGTGACGGCGCCGGCGCGCGGGTGTGGTGCGGCACGGGATGGACCGGCCAAGCCAACGTGTGGGAGAACCCGACCGACGACCGCCTCTGGCTTGCATTCGGCGCCTACGACGCGGCGTATCACTTCCTCGATCCGGCGACCGGCGAACGGCGGCTGCCGGACTTCAAGACCGGCGACATCGACAAGGGCTCGGCGACTGTGGATCCCGACGGGTTCCCGCTCTACTACGCAGGCTCACGTGACAACTACTTGCGCGTGATCGCGCTCGACCGCGACGCGCCGACCGAGCTCTGGTCGTTGAACGCGAACGCGGTGTCGCCGACGAAGTGGAACAACGACTGGGACGGCGCGCCCATCGTGATCGACGACTACCTCTTCGAGGGCGGCGAGAACAGCCAGTTCCACATCGTGAAGCTCAACCGCGGCTATGGACCCGACGGCAAGGTGACGGTCGCGCCGCAACTCGTGTTCAACGCGCCCGGGTGGGACCAAGAGCTCCTGAACGACGTCGGTGACAACGACGTCTCCATCGAGAACTCCGTCGCGATCGTCGGTGACACCGTGTACTTCGCGAACTCGGGAGGCTTGCTGCAGGGGTGGGACATCTCGACGCTGGCGGAGGGCGGCACACCTACCCGGGTCTTCCGGTTCTGGACCGGCGACGACACCGATGCGTCGGTCGTTGCTGACGACGAGGGCTTTCTCTACGTCGCGTCCGAGTTCGAGCGCAAGAACGAGCGGTCGCGCGCGGTGGGCCAGCTGATGAAGATCGATCCGCGGCGCGCTGACAACCCGCTGGTGTGGTCGTTCCACGACGAGCAGATCGGCAATGACAACGCCGCGGGCATCTGGTCGACACCCGCCGTGCACGAGGACCTCGTGGTCACGACGACGAACGCCGGACGGGTGGTCGGCCTCGACCGCGCCACGGGAGCGGTGCGCTGGGAGTTCAAGCTTCCCGGTCCCGTCTGGCAGTCACCGGTGATCGTCGACGACACGCTGATCCAGGGGGACTGCCTCGGCGTCTTGCGGGCGTATGACGTGAGCAACACCGCGGTGCAACCGCCGGTGAAGTGGCAGCTCGAGATCGGTGGCTGCATCGAGGCGACCCCGACCGTGTGGGACGGGCGCATCTACTTCGGCACCCGTGCCGGCGGGTTCTACGCCGTCGGCGACGCCTGACGACGCGCACCGTTCCGGCGTCTTGACGCTGCAAAGAGGGAGCCCTTGACGGGCTGTGGCATCGTTGCGGGCGGGGAGCCGGGGGTGCCCGGCCGGGGAACTGGGGGGTCCATGACCGCGTTCGACGTGATCGTGCGGGACGGCCTGATGGTCGACGGCACGGGGGGACCGGGTGTCTTCGCCGATGTGGGCATCGTCGGTGACCGGATCTCGGCGATCGGCGATCTGCAGGGTGAGCGCGCCGTCGAGGAGATCGACGCCGAAGGGCGTGTGGTGACGCCCGGGTTCGTCGACATCCACACGCATCTCGACGCGCAGCTCGCCTGGGATCCGATCGGCAGTCCCTCGTGCTGGCATGGCGTCACGACCGTCGTGATGGGGAACTGCGGCGTCACGTTCGCGCCGTGCCGGCCCGACGACCGCGCGTACCTCGCCGAGATGATGGAGTCCGTCGAGGACATCCCCGCGGCTGCGATCCTGAGCGGGCTTCCCTGGGATTGGCAGACGTACGGCGAGTACCTGGCCAGCGTCGACCGCATGCCCAAGGGCGTGAACGTCGGCGGGATGGTCGGACACTGCGCGGTCCGCTACCACGTGATGGGTGAGCGCAGCCTCGGCGAGGAGCCGGCGAGCGACGACGACGTGGCCGCGATGTGCGAGCTCGTCGACGAAGCGATGCGTGGTGGCGCCCTCGGCTTCTCCACGTCGCGCACGTTCCTGCACCGCGTGCCCGACGGGCGGCCGGTGCCCGGCACCTACGCCGCGCCGCAGGAGCTGCTCGCGATCGGCGACGTGCTCGGGCGCCACCGTCGCGGTGTGTTCGAAGCGGCCGCGCGGCTCGGAGAGGGTGACGACGACACGTTGGTCAACACGAAGGCCGAGCTGCGGTGGATGAGCGAGCTCTCCCGCCGCACGGGTCGCCCGGTGACGTTCGGTCTCGCTCAGTCGCATCGACGTCCGGATCTGTACGCCCGCGTCCTCCAGCTGACCGAGGAGGGCAACCTCATCGGCGGCCGGGTCCGTCCGCAGACGACCGCGCGGGGCGTCGGCATCCTCCTCGGCATCGCGAACAACACGCCGTACGGCCGCTGCCCGTCCTGGCGGGCCCTGCGCGACCTCCCCCTCGAGGAGCGGCTCGCGGCGATGCGCGACCCCGACCGCCGGGCCGCGCTCATCGCCGAAGCCGACGCCGAGCGACAGACGATCGACCCGGCTTCGCTGTTCGTTCTCGCCGGTCCCGACGCTCGCTACGACTGCACTCCCGACGACTCGTTGGCGGCCCATGCGGTCAGGCGGGGAGTGAGCCCGGCCGAGGCGTTCATCGATCTCTCGCTCGAGACCGACGGCGTCGGCGCAGTCAACTTCCCCTTCCTGAACCAGAGCCTCGATGCGGTCGCCGAGATGCTCGGCAACCCGATGGTCGTCATGGGACTCGCGGACGCGGGCGCACACGTCGGTCAGATCATGGATGCGAGCCAACCGACGTTCTTCCTCACGTACTGGGTGCGGGAGAAGGGGCTCTGCTCGATCGAAGAAGCGGTACGTCGGCTGACGTCGCGACACCGCGACGCTCTTCGGCGTACGTGACCGCGGTGTGTTGCGACCGGGCGCGTTCGCCGACGTCAACGTCATCGACTTCGAAGGTCTGCGGCTGCCGCCGCCGACTACGTGCACGACTTCCCCGGTGGCGCGGGCCGCTACATCCAGCGGTCGTCTGGCTACGACACCACGATCGTGAACGGTGAGGTGTTCATGCGCGACGGTGAGCACACCGGTGCGCTCGCCGGCCGCGTGGTGCGCTCGACGGACTGAACGACCCGTTCAGCCCGCGGCGCGCTCAGGGCTGAGCTGGATCACGTTGAACACCGCGCCTTGCGGATCAGCAACCATCGCGAAGGTCCCGGGCTCGACCTCCATCGGTCCCATGTGGACCGCGCCGCCGAGCTCCTTCACTTTGGCCATGGCCGCGTTGACGTCCGCGACGGAGAAGTACACGGCCCAATGGTCCGGCACTTCCGCCGGCATCATCGGCGGGCGCGGCATCATCCCGCCGACCGAGCGGTCGCCGACCTTCCACTCCGTGTAGCCACCACCGGCGCCGCCGCCCTCGTAGCTCTCGCCGGTCCAGCCGAAGATCTTCCCGTAGAAGTCTTTCGACGCGTCGACGTCAGAGGTGAGCAGCTCGCTCCAGCTGTAGCTGTTCGGCTCGTTCACAATGCCGGTGCCGGACATCTGGTTCGCTTGCCATACCGAGAACACCGCGCCGCGCGGATCGGCGAAGACCGCCATGCGTCCGGCGTCGAGCACATCCATCGGCTCGACGAACGTCATGCCGCCGTTGGAGACGACCTTCTTCGCGATGTCGTCGGCGCTGTCGACGATCACGTACGTCGACCATGTGGGCGGCCCGGGGTTCATCGATGGACCGAATCCGGCCGTCGCGCGATTCGCGCATCATCCCGACGCTGTAGCCCCCCGCCTCAGGCGGCCCCGGCGGGATGTCCCACCCGAAGAGCGCGCTGTAGAACGCGTGGGCCGCATCGAGATCGGGGGTTCCGAGGTCCACCCATCCGGGGACGCCGTGCTCGAACTTGTCGACTTCCATGTCGATCTCCTCGTTGTGCGGGGAGGCCGAGCGTATGCCGCGACGCGGGCGTCACGTACCGCGACCGATCACGGCACCGGGAACGGCTCGTAGCCCGTGGCCACACTCGCCCACGGGGCCGCTTCCTCGATCACCTTCGCCAGCGCGAGGCACATGCCGTCGCGCCAGCGGGGCGCGACGATCTGCAGCCCGAAGGGCACACCCGCGCTGTCGTGGCCTATCGGCACGCTCACGACCGGGTGTCCCGTGACGTTGAACTCGGTCGTGTTCACGCAGATGCCCGGGTCGGTGATGCCACAGACGGTCGCCGGCAACGGCCCTTCCGGATCCCACGACTCTGCGTTCGCGGTCGGCGTGATGAGCACGGTGTCGTCACCGAGGAGGCGGTCGTAGCTCGCGCACGTCTCGTAGCAACGCCGGCGCGCCCCGACGTAGTCGTTGACGGAGAGCAGGTCGCCGAACACCAACATCTCCTGGAGCCCGGCGTCGAGCTGGTCCCACTGATCGCGCACGTGAGCGAGGCTCTGCGACAGCTCGGCGACGCTGATCACCCCCCAATCCAGCACGGCGCCGGGGGCGGGGTTCTCGATCTCCTCCACGGGGAATCCGAGGCCTTCGAGCATCGTCGCGATCCTTCGGGTCGCGGTCTCGATGACGGGCTCGACCGCGGGACGAAGCGTGCGGCACAGCAACACCCGCGTGGGTCGCGTGAGGCTCATGTCGATCGCGCCTGCCGGCAGCGAACGCACGTCGCCAACTGTCGGCCCGAGGTAGACCGACGCCTCGGCGATGACGTCGTCGACGCTGTGGCCGGTCGCGCCCCAACCCGAGAAGTCGATCCATCGCGGCGCGCCGTCGCGTCCGACCGCGCCGATCGTGGGCTTGAGGCCGACGAGCCCGCACAGTGACGCGGGGATGCGCACCGAGCCGCCCCCATCTGACGACGTCGCGATCGGGACGAGGCCCGCCGCGAGCGCGGCTGCGGAGCCGCCGCTCGATCCGCCCGGTGAGCGCTCGCGGTTCCACGGGTTGTGGGTCGCGCCGAAGACCGGGTTGAACGTCGCGGCTGTCCATCCGTACGAGGGTGTGTTCGCTTTGCCGATGGGGATGGCTCCCGCGGCGCGCAACCTCGCGACCGTCGTGTCGTCCACCGTCTCGGGGGGCCCGCCGGCGCTCAGCGGCGAGCCGTAGCTCGTCGGCAGCCCGATGCAGCGCGCCAGGTCCTTCACCAGGAACGGGATGCCGGCGAGCGGGCCTTCCCGCGGTGACGCTTTCGCCTGGTCGAGCGCCTGCTCGGCGCCGAGCGCGACCACAGAACGGACGTCGCCGTCGAGCTTGTCGATGCGCCGCAACGCCTCCTCGACCAGCTCGGTGGGATGGACCCGGCCTTCTCGTACCGCGGCTGCGAGCTCGTTCAGCATCGCCGCATCGTGCCAGGCTCACTCACCTCCGGCCAGGCTGAACACCGCGACATACTGCGCGAGTGCCGCCAGCACGACGAGCGCGTGGAAGACCTCGTGGTAGCCGAACGTCGCGGGAAACGGATTCGGCTTGTGGAGGGCGTACACGATCGCGCCCGCGGTGTAGAGCAGGCCGCCGATCACGATGAGGGCGAGCTCTCCACCCGTGAGCGCATCGAGGTACGCGGGCAGGTCGATCAGGGCCAACCACCCGACGACCAAGTACACCGCCGCAACCAGCGGATACGGCGCGTGGAGCCAGAACATCCGAATCGAGATGCCGATGACCGCGGCGATCCAGGTGATGGCGAGCAGCACCATTCGGGTCGTGCCGTCCAGGCCGAGCACGATCACCGCGGTGTAGGTGCCGGCGATCGCCAACAGGATCATCGAGTGGTCGAGGCGCTTCAGCAGCGCCATCGCTTGCGGAGACGGCCGGCCGCTGTGGTAGGTCGCGCTCGACGGCGAGCATCCCCGTGACGCAGATGCCGTACACGATGACGGCCGCCACGTCCTCCGGCCCCGAGGCTCGCACCGCGAGGATCGCGAACAGCACCACGGCGATGGGCACGGCCCACAGGTGGATGGCACCCCGCAGTCGGGGCCGATCGGAGATGGTGTGGCGAACGCCGCAGCCTAAACCGGTTGATCCATCAAATCAGATTGATGTATCATCTGGCCGTGGCGCAGCTCGACGGACCACAGTTCCTGCGGGTGATCGGCGATCGCCACCGCTGGGCGATCCTGTCGGCGCTGGCGAGCAGCGATCGTCGGGTCGGCGAGCTCACGGAGCTCGTCGGTGAGAGACAGAACTTGGTCTCGTATCACCTGCGCGAGCTCCGCGACGCCGGGCTGGTGTCGTCACGTCGCAGCTCATTCGACGGCCGTGACACGTACTACCGCTTGATCCTGGATCGCTGCGGCGAGCTGTTCCGCGACAGCGCCGCGGCGCTTCACCCCGCGCTCCGCCTTGTGCCCGATTCTCTCGCGCCGGCACCGCGGCTTGGGCGGGCGCCGCGAGTGCTGTTCCTGTGCACGGGCAACAGTGCTCGGTCGCAGATGGCCGCGGCCCTGCTCGAGCACCGCTCTGGGCGCGCGATCCAGGCGCGTAGCGCCGGCAGTCACCCCAAGGCGCTGCACGAATACGCGGTGCGAGTGATGGCCGAGCGTGGCATCGACATCTCCGGCAACTCCACCAAGCACCTGCGTCGGTATGCCCGCAGCCACTTCGACCGGGTGATCACCCTGTGCGACAAGGTGCGCGAGGTCTGCCCCGAGTTTCCCGGCGAGCCGTCCATGCCTCACTGGAGCATGGCTGACCCGGCCGCCGAAGGCGCCGACGCCGACGAGACCTACGCCGCGTTCGAGCGGACGGCTGACGAGCTCGAGGAGCGCGTCGATCAGCTCATCGCCCAAGTGTTCGCACTCCAAGGAGGTCCCACCCATGCCCAATGACGAGACGGTCAGCGTCCGCTACCTCGTCGACGACGTCCAAGCGGCCATCGACTTCTACACGCGCCACCTCGACTTCACGGTGCTGACGTCGGCGCCGCCTGCGTTCGCCGATGTCCAGCGCGGCAATCTGCGGCTGCTCTTGAGCGGGCCGAAGAGCTCGGCGGCGCGGCCCATGGCGGATGGCGCGCAGCCCTGCCCCGGCGGCTGGAACCGCGTCCACTTCGTGGTCGACGACCTCGACAGCGAGATCGCCCGGCTTGCAGCCGCGGGCGTGCCGTTCCGCAACGAGGTCGTCACCGGGCCCGGTGGGTCACAGGTGATGGTCGTCGACCCTGCGGGCAACCTCGTCGAGCTGTTCCAGCCCGCCGCCCGCTGACACCGCCGCACACCATTGGCGGCTGACTCGACCCGTCTGGCCCGCCGGCTCGGGCTGCTCGATGCGGTTGTCATCGGCCTCGGGGCCATGATCGGAGCCGGCGTGTTCGCCGCGGTCGGACCAGCCGCCGCCGCGGCCGGCAGCGGCCTCCTGATCGGTCTCGCGATCGCGGCGGCAGTCGCGCTCTGCAACGCCACGTCGTCGGCCCGGCTCGCGGCACTCTTCCCGGAGTCGGGCGGCACGTACGTCTACGGGCGACGGCGGCTCGGCGCGTTCTGGGGATACCTCGCGGGTTGGGGGTTCGTGGTCGGCAAGACCGCGAGCTGCGCGGCGATGGCGCTGACCTTCGGCGCCTACGCCGCGCCTGAGTGGCAGCGACCGCTCGCGGTCGGCGCCGTGGTCGTGCTCACCGCGCGTGAAGCTACCACGGCGTCCGCAAGACAGCGTTGGTCACCCGCGTCATCGTCGCGGTCGTGCTCGCGTCGCTCGCCGCGGTTGCGATCGGCGCGCTGTTCGGTGGCGAGGCCTCTGCGACCAATCTCGGGTCGATCGGCACGGGTGGGTGGTCGGGGATCTTCGAGTCCGCCGGGCTGCTGTTCTTCGCGTTCGCCGGCTACGCCCGCATCGCCACACTCGGCGAGGAGGTGATCGACCCGGCCCGCACCATTCCGCGAGCGATCGCCTTCGCGTTTGGTGTCACCCTCGTGGTCTACGCCGTCGTCATGGCCGCCGCGCTGTTGGCGGTGGGTCCTGCGGCGTTGGCGGCGTCGCCGGCACCGCTGGCCACCGCCGTGCAGGCCGGGTCGCTCGATTGGCTCGCGCCGGCCGTGCGGGTGGGGGGCGCGACTTGCCTCGCTCGGCGTGTTGCTCTCGCTCATGGTCGGCGTGAGCCGCACCACGTTCGCGATGGGCGCCAACGGCGACTTGCCCCGTTGGCTCGGCAGCGTCCACGCTGACGCACCGCGTGCCCCACCACGCCGAGCTGGCCGTGGGCGGGCTCGTCGCTGCGGTCGTGTTGGTGGCGGACCTGCGGGGAGCCATCGGGTTCAGCTCGTTCGCGGTGCTCACCTACTACGCGATCGCCAATGCATCCGCCTGGACGCTGCCGCGCCACCAGCGACGCGGGCTCCGGGCGGTCGCCGTCGCCGGCGCAGTCGGCTGCGTCGCCTTGGCGTTCACGCTGCCGATCGGCAGCGTTGCGTCCGGCCTCGCGGTCCTGGGCGTGGGCACGGCGATCTGGTTCGTGCGCTCGCGCGTCGCCCCGTTGAGTGGGCGAGGGGGGACTTGAACCCCCACGTCCTTACGGACACTGGCACCTGAAGCCAGCGCGTCTGCCATTCCGCCACTCGCCCGAGTGAGCGGAGAAACGCTAGCAACTGTCGCCAAATCCGCCCCATAGGGGCTGCACACGCAACAGTTGGCCGACGACGGGTGGTCGGGAGCGCCAGACGGCCTTCGGTAGCCTCGCCGGGGATGGGCATCAACGCCTTCGAGCGCCGCTTGGAGCGTATGGTCGACGGCGTGTTCGCCCGGGCCTTCCGCTCTTCGCTGCGGCCGATCGAGATCGGTCGCAAGCTCGTGCGCGAGATCGACGACCACCGGTCGGTCGACGTCAAGGGCCGCGTGATCGTGCCGAACCAGTTCACGGTGACGCTCAGCCACGACGACCTCGAGCAGTTCGCCGACATCCACGAAGCCCTCGTGCGCGAGCTGTGCGATGCGGCTCGTGAGTACGCCCGCGACGAGGGCTACACGTTCATGGGGCCGGTCGCAGTCGAGCTCGTCGAGGCCGTCACCCAGAAGTCCGGGCGCTTCAAGCTCGAGGGCCGCATGGTCGAGGCAGCGTCGATGGCCGGCGCGGGCAGCATCGTGCTGCCGGCTGGCGATCGCATCATCCTCGGAGAAGAGAGCCTCACGATCGGACGGCTGCCGAGCTGCGACATTCCGGTCCCCGATCCCAACGTCAGCCGCAAGCACGCCGAGATCCGCCCATCCGGCGCGGGCTACGTGGTTGTCGACCTCGGATCCACGAACGGCACGCGGGTCAACGGCGCCACGGTCAACGAGCGCAAGCTCAGCGATGGCGATGTCATCGCGGTCGGCACGACCCGTCTGCGGTTCGAGGCCTCGTAGGTCCTGACTTGTCCGAGAACCTGCTTGCCCTGTTGCGGATCTGCTTGCTGGCTCTTCTCTACCTCTTCTTCCTGCGCGTCGTGCGCACCGCGTGGGTCGAGATCCGCGGTCCGCGACCGGCCCGGCCGAAGGCGCAGACCGCGGAAGGAACGAGCCCTCGGCGCACCGTCGCATTCGGTCCGGTGACAGTGGCCACCGGTACGCTCACGGTCATCGAACCTCCGGAGCAGCGCGGCCGAAGCTTCGATCTGACGGAGGAGCTGACCGTCGGGCGAGCGCCCGGGTGCCAGGTCCTGCTCGAAGGCGACACGTTCGTCTCGCAGCTCCACGCCCGGGTATTCACTCGCGACGGGGTGCTCTTCGTGGAGGATCTGGGGTCGACGAACGGGACACTCGTGAACCGCAGGAAGGTCAAAGGCGCGATTCCCCTGCACCAAGGTGACACCCTGCAAGTCGGTCGAACGATCATGGAAGTCGGATGAACGCGGAAGTCGGATGAACGCGGAGCAGGAGAGGGGTGGGCAGGTGACGCAGCTGCGCTGGGGGTCGGCCACGGATGTCGGCCGTGTGCGCAGCAACAACCAGGACAGCTCGCTCGTCGCGCTCCCGCTCTTCGCGGTCGCGGACGGCATGGGTGGCCATGCGGCGGGAGAGGTCGCGTCGCGGCTCGCGCTCGACACGCTGCGCACGTCGATCACGGATCAGTCTCTCGAGTCACTGGTGGCAGGCGTGAAGCTCGCCAACACGCGGGTGTTCGAGATGTCGCACACGGACGCGTCGATGCGCGGCATGGGGACGACGTTGTGCGCGGTCGCGCTCGTGGTCATCGACGGGCACGAGCGGCTCGCCGTCGTGAACGTGGGCGACTCACGCGTCTATGTGCTGCAAGACGGCGCGCTCATCCAGGTCTCCGAGGATCACAGCCTCGTCGAGAGCATGGTGCGGCAGGGCACCATCACTCCGGAGCAGGCGAAGATCCATCCGCAGCGCAACATCCTCACGCGCGGCGCTCGGCATCGACGGCGAGGTGGGAGTCGACTCGTGGGAGGTCGCGCCGTTCTCGGGCGACCGCTACTTGCTGTGCAGCGACGGTCTCTTCAACGAGGTCACCGACGAGCACATCGCGGAGGTGCTCACCGCACCGAGGATCCCCAGGAGGCGGCGGAGATCCTCGTGCGGATGGCCAACGAAGGTGGGGGCCGCGACAACATCACCGTCGTCATCGTCGACGTGGTCGAGGGGCTCGACCCCTCAGAGGCAGACGAGTCCGAGGAGGACGTCGTCGGCCTCGAGGGCTTCGACCCCAACACGACCGCGGCGATCACCCCGATCGGCGACTGGGTCGAGGACACGCTGCCGCCGGAGCCGTCGGAGCACGACCTGCCCCCGCCGCTACCTCCGCCGTTCCACACCGACGCCGAGCTCGACGACGACGATGACGACGACGTCCCGAGACCGTGAGCTCGCGCTCAGCGGGTCGCGCGGTGAGCCGCATCCTCACCTGGCGTACGGGCGCGTTCACGGCGTCGCTGCTCACCGTGCTCGGCATCGCCACCTTGGCCGTCGTCTGGTACGCGAGGGGCACCTACTACGTGGGCTTCGACGAGCGCGATCGCGTCACGCTGTACAAGGGGCAGCCCGGAGGCGTGCTCTGGTTCCAGCCCACGGTCGTGAAGCGCTACGACATCAGCCGCTCCGACGTGCCCGAGGGCAAGCTCAGCGTGCTCGAGGAGGGCAAACCCCGCGGGTCCGAGGAAGATGCCGACGCGTACGTCGATTCGTTGAAGGACGAGGCCAGGAGCTTGGGCACGACGACCACGGTGACGACTGTGCCAACTGTGGCCGGGGCTACCGTCACGGTCTGATGCACCGGCGCCGCACCGAGCTGGCGCTCCTCGTCTTTGCAGCGCTGATCATCTCAGGGGCCTATGCGCTCGGCGCGCTCGGCAAGACCGCGTCGCTACCCGCGAACATCGGGCCCTTCCTCGTCCAGGTGCTCGTGCTGTTCCTCATCGCCCACTTGGCGACTCGACGGCTCGCTCCGGGCGCCGACGGCACGCTGCTTCCGCTCGCGGTGCTGTTGAACGGCATCGGTTACGTGTTCATCGTCCGGCTCGACGAGGACCTCGCCGCGTTGCAGGCGAACTGGACCGCTGTGGGCATCGGCGCCTACGTCCTGACGCTGGTCTTCGTGAAGCGCGTGCGCGACCTCCAGCGGCTGCAGTGGACGTTCGGACTCATCGGCATCGTGCTGCTGCTCATGCCCCTGCTCCCGGGCATCGGCCGCAACATCAACGGCGCGCGGCATCTGGGTGAGCTTCGGACCGCTCAACTTCCAGCCCGGCGAGTTCGCCAAGATCGCGCTTGCCCTCTTCTTCGCCGCCTACCTCGTCGACCGGCGTGAGCTGCTCGCGATGGCGACGTGGCGGGTCGGCCCGTTCCACCTTCCCGAGCCCCGCTACCTCGGGCCGGTCGTCGTCGCCTGGGCGGTGTCGTTGGTCGTGATGATCGCCGAGCGCGACCTCGGTTCGTCGCTGTTGTTCTTCACCCTGTTCGTCGTGATGCTGTGGGTCGCGACGGAGCGTGCGCTCTACCTCGGGCTCGGCGCCGCGATGTTCGTGGTCGGGCGCGTACGTGTCGTGGTCGCAGTTCGGGCACGTGCGCGATCGCTTCGCGATCTGGCGCAACCCGTGGGCGGATCCGAGCGGCGATGGTTTCCAGATCGTGCAGGCGATCTTCGCGCTTCGCGTGGGGAGGCGTGATCGGAGCCGGCATCGGCATCGGTGATCCTGCCCGCATCCCCGCCGTCGAGACCGACTTCATCTTCGCCGCAATCGGTGAAGAGCTCGGGCTCCTCGGTGGTGCGGCGCTCCTCGCGGCGTACGTCCTGATCGTCGGGGTCGGCCTGCGCATCGCTCGAGTCTCCGAGCGACCGTTCGAGAAGCTGCTCGCGACGGGTCTCACGACGATCGTCGGTGTGCAGGCGTTCATCATCATCGGCGGCGTCACGCGGGTGGTGCCGCTGACCGGCGTCACGTTGCCGTTCGTCTCGTACGGCGGCTCGTCGCTCGTCGCCAACTACGTGCTGATCGCCCTCCTCATGCGGATCAGCGACGAGCACGCGTGCCGCACCGGCGAGATCCGTCCCCGCCAGACCCGCCGCGACAAGAAGCGCGCCGCCAAGCAGGCCGAGGCGGTCGTGTGAACAAGCAGATCCGCCGCCTCGGGATGGGACTGCTCGCGTGCTACGTGCTGCTGTTCGTCCAGCTGAACGTGCTGCAGGTCCTACGCGGCGGACGAGTACAACGTGCACCCGCTCAACACGCGGCAGGTGGTGCGTGACTTCAGTCGCCCGCGAGGACTGATCCAGACGGCTGACGGCGTGATCCTGGCCGAGTCGATTCCCTCGAATGACCAGTTCAACTTCCAGCGCGTCTACCCGACCGTCGAGCTGTTCGCGGGAGTCGTCGGCTACTTCGCGTTCAACTTCGGCAGCGACGGCGTCGAGCGCTCGTACAACAACGTCCTCGCCGGTCGCACCGACAGCCAACGCGTCATCGATTGGAACTCCCTCTTCGAGGACGAAGTCATCACCGCCGACGTGACGTTGAGCCTTCGGGCCGACGCGCAGCGGATCGCGCAGCAGCAGCTCGGTGACCGTCCGGGTGCTGTCGTCGCGCTCGACCCGCGGACGGGGCCGTCCTCGCGATGTGGAGCTTCCCGTCGTACGACCCGAACCTGCTCGCCACGCACAACTTCGAAGACGCGGAGACGGCTCGCCAGTTCCTTCTGCAGGCACCCGGCGACCCGCTCGTGCCGGCGACGTACCGCGAGCGTTACTTCCCCGGCTCGACGTTCAAGACCGTGACTGCCTCCGCGGGATTGGAGAGCGGCCAGGTGACGGCGACCGAGCCCGTGTACCCGGTGTCGACCAGCTACACACCGCCGCTCACCACGCGCCCGATCCAGAACTTCGGCGGCTCGGCCTGTGGCGGCGACCTCTTCAACATCCTTCGGGTCTCGTGCAACACCGCGTTCGCGCAGATGGGTGTGGACCTCGGCCCGGAGGTGATGGTCGGTGAGGCCGAGGCCTACGGCTTCAACGATCGCCCGCCCCTCGACCTGCCCGTGCCGGCTCCGTCGGCGTTCCCGCCCGTGTCGTTCTTCGATCTGAACACGCCGGCGCTCGCCCAAGCCGCGATCGGGCAGAACGACGTCCAGGCGACGCCGCTGCAGATGGCGCTCGTGGCCGCCGGTGTCGCGAACGGTGGCGTCGTCATGCAGCCGCACGTGATGCAAGAGGTGCGCAACAGCGACGGCGAGGTGATCGACGAAGGGCGCGCGGCTCACCTGGCGGCAGCCTCTCTCATCGGCGAACGCGGTCGTGATGCGCGACGCGATGGTGAACGTCGTCGAGCGCGGCACGGCGACCCGCATGCAGATCCCCGGCATCGCGGTCGGCGGGCAAGACCGGCACCGCCCAGCTCGGCACCGACCCGCCGCGCTCGCACGCGTGGGTCATCGGCTTCGCGCCCGCGGATGCACCCCGCGTGGCCATCGCCGTCGTCGTGTTGGGACAGGAGGGGGCCAGCGAGCAGACCGGTGGTCGGGTGGCCGCACCGATCGCCAAAGCAGTGATGGAGACCATCCTCGCTGCACCCGATCGGCTGTCGAGCGGTCGTTAGGCTGGCTCGACATGTCGCAGTCCGACGCCACCGTTCTGAACCAGCGCTACGAGCTGCAGCGCAGGGTCGGGCGCGGCGGCATGGCCGATGTCTTCCTCGCCCGCGACCAGCTTCTCGATCGGCCCGTCGCGTTGAAGGTGCTCTTCCCCGAGTTCGCGCAGGACCCGGCGTTCGTCGAGCGCTTTCGCCGTGAGGCGCAGGCCGCGGCGAACCTGAACCACCCGAACATCGTCGGCGTCTACGACTGGGGTGAAGCGGCCGGCACGTACTACATCGTGATGGAGTACATCGACGGGCGCAGCCTCGCCGACGTGCTGCGCAACGAAGGCCGGGTGCGGCCCGACCGCTGCGCCGATGCCGCGATCGCCGTTGCGCTCGCGCTCGCCTCGGCGCACGCGAGTGGTGTCATCCACCGTGACATCAAGCCCGCCAACATCCTGATCACCCACGAGGGTCAGGTGAAGGTGGCCGACTTCGGCATCGCGCGAGCACTCAACTCGGCGCACGAGCAAGACCTCACACAAACGGGTTCCGTCATGGGGACCGCGAGCTACTTCTCACCGGAGCAAGCGCAGGGCTTGCCGCTCGACGCTCGCAGCGACCTCTACTCCCTCGGTGTCGTGATGTACGAGATGCTCGCGGGGAAGCCGCCGTTCACGGGCGAGAACCCGGTCGCGATCGCGTACAAGCAAGTGCACGAGGCGCCGGTGCCTCCGAGTCAGATCGTGAGTGGCGTGCCCGCCGGACTCGAGGGCATCACGTTGCAGCTCCTCGCGAAGAACCCCGCCGATCGGTACGCGAATTGCAACGACCTGATCGCCGATCTGCGCCGAGTGCGTCAGGGCAAGCCGCCGCTCGGCCCCGCCGCGATCCCGATCACCGCGGAAACCGCGGCAGCCGCCGCGGCGGCCGGTGCCGGTGCGGCCGCGGTGACGCAAGCGGTCGGCGGGCCCGCGGCGGACCCTGCCGCGTACCAGCCGACCCAGGCCGAGACAGCCGTCCGCAGGACTCAAACCGTCCCGGCGACCGAGTACGAGGAGGTCGACGACGGGCCCCGGCGCCGCTTCGGTGGCTGGATCCTGCTCGGCGTCGTCCTCGGAGCGCTCGGCGTCCTGTGGTACCTGCTCGCCTCCGGTCGCCTCGACAACGAGGGCACGTCGGTCAGCATCGACATGCCGTCGGTCATCGATCTGCCGAGCGCCGAAGCGATCGCGCTCCTGCAGGGAGAGGGCCTCGAAGTGAGCACGACGTTCGAGGAACGTGAAGACGTTCCTCCGGACAGGGTCTTCGCGCAGGACCCCGACCCCGGCACCGAGGTCGACAAGGGAGACACCGTCACGATCGTCGTGAGCCAGGGCTCCAACGCGGTCGCGTTGCCGAACGTCATCGGCCTTCAACAGGCGGACGCAGTGGCGCAGATGCAAGGCCTCAACATGGAGACGAACGTCGTCCAGATCGACACGCAGGACCAGCCCGAGGGCACCGTGCTCGCGCAGGATCCGGCTCCCGGCGAGGAGGTGCCCGAGGGCACCCTCGTCACGCTGCAAGTGGTCGGACCGGCGGCGACGATTGCCGTTCCCGACGTCACCGGTCAGGACCAGCTCTCCGCCGCGGCGACGCTCGGTCGCAACTTCCAGGTCGAGACCGAGCAGGAAGCGTCTGACACCGTGGCCGTGGGGGCGGTGGTCCGCACCGATCCGCCGGCGGGCACGATGGTCGCGCGCGACAGCGTCGTCACGATGTTCATCTCGGCCGGGTCGCCGATCACGACCGTTCCCGATGTCGTCGGCCTGACGGAGTCGGCCGCGTCGGACCGGCTCACGAACGTGGGACTCGTCATCGACGTCCAGTACGTCAACTTGTCGAGCGACGACCCGCGTGTCGGGATCGTGATCACGCAGGATCCCGAGGGAGGAGTGAAGGCCGACGTCGGCCTCACCGTCACCGTCGTGGTCGGTCAGGCGATCGGTGGCGGGACCACGTCGCTGTTCCCCGGCGGGGGCAGCACGACGATCTTGTTCCCGCCCGTCACCTGACCTGACTGAGGAAGTTCCCCAACAGCTGATGGCCGCCTGCTGTCAGCACGGACTCAGGGTGGAACTGCACGCCCTCGACCGCGTGCTCGCGGTGACGCAACCCCATGATCGTGCCGTCGTCGGCCTCGGCGGTGATCTCGAGCACCGCAGGGAACGTCTCGCGGTCGACGACGAGCGAGTGGTAGCGCGTCGCTTCGAACGGGTCGGGCAACCCCGCGAACACGCCCTCACCGTTGTGGCGGATGAACGAGGTCTTCCCGTGCATCACCGACCCGGCGCGCACGATGTCACCCCCGAAGACCTGGCCGATCGCCTGGTGGCCGAGGCAGACGCCGAGGATGGGGCACTCGCCCGCGAACCGCTCGATGATCGCGTTCGACAGACCGGCGTCTTCGGGACGGCCCGGACCCGGTGAGATCAGGATCGCGTCGGGCGCCAAGGCCTCGACGTCAGCGATGGCGAAACGGTCCGCGCGGTGCACGACCGGTTCCGCCCCCAGCTCACCGAGGTACTGCACGAGGTTGTAGACGAACGAGTCGTAGTTGTCGACGACCAAGACCCGTGCGCCCACGACGAGAGACTACGCAGGGCCATTGCTAACCTCGGCCTCGAAATGGCACCTCCCAAGCGTCGCGGTGGAGGCCGGGTCACGGCCAAGGGCACTCAGGCGGGCAGCAAGCCGTCGTCGACCCAGGACCAGTCCGGCTCGGGCCGCTACACCCCGCCCATCCCCAAGGCGGTCAAGGTCAGCCCGCCGTGGGTGCCGATCCTCATGTTCACGCTGCTCGGCATCGGGGCCCTGATGATCATGTGCAACTACCTCGAGCTGCTCCCCGGCGCGCCGAGCAACTGGTACCTGGTCGGGGGCCTCGCGTTCATCCTCGGAGGCATCGGCACCGCCACCCAGTACCGCTGACCACCCCCAACCGGGTATGGCCGCGAAGTTACAGCGGTGTGACGAACCCCAGACTTGTCCCCAGCCTGTGAGTTATGGGATTCACTCGATCGGCGCCACGAGCTCCATGTCCTCCTGGCAGTGCCGAGGCGGATCGGGCAGCTCGTCGGTGGCGAGCGTCATGCGCACCTCGGTGCCGCAGATCGAGCACCGGTATTGGATCTTCACCTTGCGCATCTCACCGGCGGGCGGCGGCGGAGGGAGCGGCGTCCCGAGCGATCGGAGCATCATGAACCCGACGCGGAAGATGAACACGCCGAGGAGCACGGCGATGATCACCCACACGATCGTGCCGAACATGACGTCCTCAGCCTAGGAGGCGACGCTCGATGGCCAACCTGCGTTGGACCGGCGTCTGTCTCGACTGTGCCGACGCGCAGGAGCTGGCCGACTTCTACGCCGACCTGTTCGGATGGGAGATCGCGGGCGGCGACGGCAAAGACTGGATCCAGCTTCGTGACCCCGGCGGCGGGCGTCGGTCTCAACATTCAGGGCGAGGAGTGGTATCAGCCGCCCGTGTGGCCCGAGCGGACGGACTCGCTCCACAAGATGATGCACTTCGAGGTCCTCGTCGACGACATGGAGGACGCTGTTGCGCACGCGATCGACGCGGGCGCAACGGTCGCCAGCCCTCAACCTGCCGATCGAGATCCGCGTGCGTTGCGAGTCATGCTCGATCCCGCGGGGCACCCCTTCTGTCTCTTCACGGCATGAGCGAGCCGTTACCCCAGGCGCTCGATGATCGTCGCGTTCGCCATCCCGCCGCCCTCGCACATCGTCTGCAGGCCGTAGCGGCCGCCGGTGCGCTCGAGCTCGTTCAGCAGCGTCGACATGAGCTTCGTGCCGGAGCAGCCGAGCGGGTGACCGAGCGCGATCGCGCCGCCGTTGACGTTCACCTTGCTCATGTCGGGGTGGTGCTCCTTCTCCCACGCCAGCACGACCGATGCGAACGCCTCGTTGATCTCTGTGAGATCGATCTGGTCGAGGGTGAGGCCGGCCCGCTCCAGCACCTTCGACGTGGCGGGAATCGGCGCGGTGAGCATGAGGCGAGGGTCGGCGCCCGCGAGCGCGAACGACACGAAGCGAGCGCGGGGCTTGAGTCCGAGCTGATTGGCGCGTTCCTCGCTCATGATGAGCACGGCCGAGGCGCCGTCGGTGATCTGACTCGAGTTGCCGGCCGTCACCATGCCGTCCTCCTTGAAGGACGGCTTCAGCTTGCCGAGCGACTCGACGGTCGTGTCCGGCCGGATCCCTTCGTCCGCGGTGACCGAGCTCGCCATCGGCACCCTTCACCGCGATGATCTCGTTCTGGAAGCGGCCTTCCGCGGTGGCCTGCGCGGCGCGCTGCTGGCTCTGTGCCGCGAACGTGTCGAGGTCGTTGCGGCTGAGGCCCCACTTCTCCGCGATCAGCTCGGCAGAGATGCCTTGCGGCACGAGACCGCCGAGAGGCGCGTAGCGCGCGCCGACGGTGGGACCGAACGGCATGCCGTACTTCCCTTCCGCGAACGACGCGCCCATCGGCACGCGGGTCATCACCTCGACGCCCGCGGCGATCACGATGTCGTACGCGCCCGAGATCACACCCTGCGCGGCGAAGTGCGCGGACTGCTGCGAGGACCCGCACTGGCGGTCGACCGTCGTGGCCGGCACCGTCTCGGGGAAGCCGGCCGCGAGCACCGCGTTGCGGCCCACGTTCGCGGCCTGCTCGCCGACCTGCATGACGCAGCCCATGATCACGTCCTCGATCAGCTCGGGGTCGAGCTGGTTGCGCTCGACGAGCGCCTTGAGCGTCTCGGCGGCGAGATCGACGGGGTGCCAGTCGCGCAGCTTGCCGTTGCGCTTTCCCCCTGCGGTGCGGACGGCGTCGATGATGACGGCGGTGCTCATGGGTTCGTGCCCCTCCCGATCGATGGTTCGGCCCTCGATTGACCTGCCGGTCAAGTCTTGTCAGCCAAGTCTGCTCAGCGAGGCTGGGGCTGTCCAACCCGGCGTGTGCAAGCCTGGGCGGCACATCGACGAGGGGGACGCGGCCATGCAGTGGGCGAGCATCGAAGAGGTCGACAAGGCAGTCGCCGGGCAGACGATCCCGCGCCAGTTCCTCCGCACCGTTGCCGCGCACAAGGACCAGGTCGCGCTCCGGTCCATGGATGCGGACGGCGGGTGGCACGACTGGACGTTCGGGGACTACGCGGACTACGTGGCCCGCGCTGCCGCGGGGATGCGGAGCCTCGGCCTCGTCGCCGGCGACAAGGTCGTGCTGATGATGCGCAACCGCCCGGAGTTCCACGCGCTCGACATGGCGGCGCAGTTCCTGCGCGTCGTCCCGATCTCGATCTACAACTCGTCGTCGGTCGAGGAGATCGCGTACCTCACGGGCCACTGCGAGGCGAAGGCGGCGATCGTCGAGGACATGGGCTTCCTCGAGAAGTTCCTGAAGGTCAAGGGCGAGCTGCCGCTCGTGCGTCATCTCGTAGTGATGGAGCCGGTCGAGGACGTCGCGACCGAACTGCACACGCTCGAGTCACTGATCGCACAAGAGCCGCTCGACCTCGCTCAGCTCGCGGAGGAGTCCTCTCCCGACGACCTGGCGACGATGATCTACACGTCGGGCACCACCGGGCCGCCGAAGGCGGTGATGCTCGACCAGTACAACGTCGTGTTCACGGTCGAGAGCATCCGCCGCACGATCGTGTTCACCGACTACGCCGGGAAGAAGCTCATCTCCTACTTGCCGATGGCGCACATCGCCGAGCGACTGACGAGTCACTACCAGCAGGCGGTGCTCGGCTTCACCGTCACGTGCTGCCCCGACTTCAGTCAGATCGCGACCTACGCGCGTGAGGTGCATCCCAACGTGCTGTTCGGTGTGCCGCGGGTGTGGGAGAAGATCTACGCGGGCGTGAACGCAGTGCTCGCGGGCGATCCCGAGCGCAAGGCGAAGTTCGACGATGCCATCGCCACGGCGGTCCCGATTGCCGCGAAGAAGGCGTGGGGCGAAGCGACGAAGGAGGAGCTCGAGACCTGGGACTTCCTCGACGCGGTCGCGTTCAGCACGGTCCGGGGTCTCGTGGGCCTCGACGAGCTCGACCTCGCGGTCACGGGTGCCGCGCCGATGGCCCGTGAGATCTTCGAGTGGTTCCGGGCGATCGGGGTGCCCCTCGCCGAGGTGTACGGCATGTCGGAGAGCTCCGGGCCCGATGACGTTCACGACCGACCGGGTGAAAGCCGGCACCGTCGGCGAAGCGATCCCGGGGTGTGAGGTCAAGATCGCCGACGACGGAGAGGTGATCTGCCGCGGCGGGAACGTGTTCAGGGGCTACTACAAGCAGCCCGACAAGACCGCGGAGACGATCATCGACGGATGGCTGCACTCGGGCGACATCGGCACGGTCGACGAGGACGGCTTCTACAAGATCGTCGATCGCAAGAAGGAGCTGATCATCACGGCCGGGGGCAAGAACATCAGCCCCGCCAACCTCGAGAATGCGTTGAAGATGATCGAGCTCGTCGGTCAGGCGTGCGCGATCGGGGACGCGAGGCCGTTCATCTCCGCGCTCCTCGTGCTCGACTCCGAGATCGCTCCGGTGTGGGCGAAGGCGCAGGGCATCGAGTTCGACACGCTCGAGGATCTCGCCGCGAACGCGAAGGTGGTGGCCGCCATTCAGAAGGGCGTCGACGAGATCAACCAGCAGTTCGCCCGCGTCGAGCAGATTCGCAAGTTCACGCTGTTGGGGGAGGAGTGGCTTCCCGACTCCGACCTGCTGACGCCGACGCAGAAGCTGAAGCGTCGCGGCATCCACGCCCGGTACGCGGACGTGATCAACGCCATGTACGCCTGATCACCTCCGGTACGCGGTTAGCGGCGTACCGCCATGTCGATGATCGTCGCTCCGGCGAGGGAGGGTGAGCCTCCGAGGTCGCGCGCGTCGCCGAACGCGTACACCTTGCCGGTGTCGGTGACGATCCAGTACCCGAGCCCTGTGCTCGACGCGCGCAAAGCGACGGTGCGCGGCACCGCGCACAGACCGAGGCCGGGCACCGATCCATGGAACGGCACCCCGAACGAGAAGACGCCGCCGTCCTGGGCGTAGAGCCAGTAGCCGCTGCCGCCGGCGCCCAGGGCGAGCGAGATGATCGGCGCCGCGAGCCGCATCGTGTCGGTGCCGCCCAGTGACTTCGCGTCGCCGAACGGGAGCACCGCGCCTCGTGCGGTCACCAACATGTATCCCCCGCCCGACGCCGTCGACGCGATCGAGATGACAGCCGCGTTCGGCGGTCGCGCGCCGGCCGATCCGAGGAACGGAACGTTGAACGTGAAGACGCCCCCGTCGGAGGCCAGCAGCCAGTAGCCCGACGCGTTCGGGGCCGGTTCGAGCCGGCGCACGGGGCCGTTCAACACCTTGCCTGTCATGTCGCCGCGCTTGACGGCGTCACCGAACGCGTACACGCGGCCGTCGCGGTCGAGGATCCAGTACCCCTCCCCTGATGGCGTCGACTGCAACGAGACCGGCGGCGTGGTGACACCCAGGGTCGTGAGGTCGCCGAGGTTCGACGCGCCGTAGCCGTGCACCTTGCCCTTCGAGTCGAGCAACCAGTAGCCGCGTCCTGACGCGGGCGAAGGCGTGCCGCGCGGCGCCGTCGCGGCGCTGCAGACGGCATTCGGATCGGATGGCGGAGCGGTGGGGGCGCCGCCACCGCCTGCGAAGAGCGGCTCGAGTGTGTCGTCGATGAGCTTTGCCATCGCGGCAGCGCCGGTCGCGTTCAGGTGGAGGCCGTCGCTCGCCATGCCGTTCGGCGTGGCGTTGGCGACGGCATTCCAGTCCGCGATGCGCATGTTCGGATACCGAGTCGCGGCCTGCCGGAGAATGTCGTTGTCGGTCTTGTAGTAGGGGCGGACTTCGTGGATCGTGAGCCACACGACGTGAGGCACGCCTTCGAGGGCCTTCATCACCGCGTCGACGCGTTGCGTGTACAGGCTCGGACTTCCGCCGTCGTTGTGTCCGAGCTGCACGACCACGAAGTCGTGCATCTCGCCGCGTCGCGCGGCGGCGATCTGTGCCCCCGCGAGTGTCGAACGGTTGACCGCCGCATCGAACGTGAGCTGCCAGTCGGCGAGCTGTTTCTCGGCTGCCGCCTTCGACCCCAACATCACCGAGTCGCCGAGGAGGAAGACCACGCGCGCGGGCGCCGCCTGGGCCGGCGCGCCGAGGAGGGGCACCAAGGTGAGGGCGAGAACACTGGCCGCGAGCGCGGCAAGAGCCCGTCGAGGAACACGAGCCATGGGCATCATTCTTGTCCGGATCGTGGGGGGTCGC
Source organism: uncultured Acidimicrobiales bacterium (assembly GCA_963747215.1). GTDB lineage: Bacteria > Actinomycetota > Acidimicrobiia > Acidimicrobiales > DATKAS01 > DATKAS01. The sequence goes on along the minus strand of CAVVET010000001.1, from coordinate 241,721 downwards.
CCAAGTCGCCCAGCGTGATCTGCCCTGATTCGGCCGCAGCGACGCTGGGCCGCACCTTCGCCAAGTACCAGATCGAGACGGCGAGACCCACGACGTTGAACAGGATCCCGATGGCGCAGGCCGCCACCCAGACGACGCGGCTGCGGCCCGCGAGGACGAATGCCCACTCGGGGCGGTGAGCAGCGTCGAGGAGTGCCCAGACCGAGATCGCGAGCGGGATCGACACGATGATGATCCCGAGGATCGTCGTGAGCACTGTCAGGTCAGCCCATCTGCCAGACCAGCACCTCGGCACCGTCGGCTTCGGCGGTCAATGCGAGCGAACCGGCACCGGTCAAGCGCACGGCATCGCCTTCGCCGAGAGCGCCGGCGCCCTCGAGTACGACGGCCCCGCGTGCCACGAAGACGTGCACCCACTTGGCGTCGGGCACTGTCACGACTTCGCCGGGTTGGAGGCGGCCGGCCCAGAGCACGGCGTCGCGCTGCGCGATGTGGATCGCCGCGTCGTGGCCTTGGCCTGACGCCACCGGCACCAGCCCGCCTCGTGCGAGCTCGCCGTTGATGTCCAGCTGCTCGTACCCAGGAGTGATGCGCTCGGTGTCGGGAAGCACCCACATCTGGATGAACCGCACGTCCTCGTCGCGGCTCGGGTTCATCTCCGAATGCCAGATGCCGGTGCCGGCGCTCATGCGCTGAGCGAGCCCGGGATACAGCAGGCCGCGGTGACCCTCTGAGTCCTTGTGCTCGAGCTGACCGTCCAAGACCCAGGTCACGATCTCCATGTCCTGGTGAGGGTGGGTCGAGAACCCCGTGCCGGCCTGCACCCAGTCGTCGTTGCTGACCAGAAGCAGTCCGTGACCTCGATTCGCCGGGTCGTAATGCTGGCCGAAGCTGAAGCTGTGCTTCGAGTCGAGCCAGGAGATCTTGGTCTTGAACCTGCTCTCCGCGGGCCGTACGTCGATCATGTGATCCTCCAATATCGTTGCAAATGCAATCAACGCACTGCGCGCCCTACTATTCCCCGAGCTTCGCGAGGATCCGCTTGAAGGCGGCAACGTCGCGGCCGTCGAGCTTGCGGGCGAAGTGCTCTTCGATCCCCCGGAGGTGAACAGGAGCGGCGCGGCGAAGGGTGGAGCGTCCCTCCGGTGTGAGCACCGCGATCGTGCCGCGCCCGTCCTCGAGGCTGGGCTCGCGCTCGACCAGTCCCGCGCTCTGCATCCGGTCGATCTGACGCGTGAGGCTGCTGCGGGGGAGCACGAGCCTCGACGCGAGATCCTGCATGCGCAGACGACCTCCCGCTTCGCGGAGCTGGAGGAGGATGTCGTACCAAGAGAGCGGCAGGCCCCGTTCGTCCGCGAGCTCGTGTTCGAGGTGATCGACGATCCGGGCGTGCACCTCGAGGAAGCTGCGCCAGACCTCCACCCGGCTCTTGGCTGGGCGCGCGTCGGCCGCCATGTCAGGACGACGTCGCTTTGAGCGCCGAGGCGAACGCCGCCAACGCGGTCGCGATCTCGGCCTCGGTGACGACCAGCGGTGGCATCCACCGGATCGCGTCGTCGTTCGTCCCCGCGTTCATGAGGATGAGGTGGCCCTCGTCGAGGCAGTGCGCCTGCAGCCGCGGCGACGCGGGCGGGGTCGGCGAGCTGGCATCGCCACCATCAGGCCCGGCCCGCGCACGTCGACGATGCCGCCGTCCGGCCGCTGGTGATCGCGCGAGGCCGGCGCGCAGCTGCTCGCCGCGGGCGCTGCACGTTCTCGAGGAAGCCGGGCTCGGTGAGCACGTCGATCGTGGCGATCGCGGCCGCGCAGCCGATCGGGTTGCCGCCGTAGGTGCCGCCGTGGCTGCCCGTCGGCCAGCGGGCCATGAGCTCGGCGGACGCGCCGATCGCCGAGATCGGGAAGCCCGACGCCGAGCCCCTTGGCCATCACGACGACGTCGGGGCGCACGTCGTGCTGCTCGACGGCGAACATCGTGCCCGGTGCGCCCGAAGCCGCTCTGCACCTCGTCGGCGACGAACAGGATGCCGTGCTCGCGGCAGATCGCCTCGAGGCCCTGCAGGAAGCGCGGCGGGCGCGGGGAGGTAGCCGCCCTCGCCGAGCACCGGCTCGATCACCATCGCGGCGGTCTCGGCCGGGGCGGTCTGGCTCGAGGAGCAGAGCGCGACACGGCGTCGAGGCACCGCGTCGGCCTCGCGCGTCGGCCGTTCGGGAACGGCGCCACGAACACGCCCGACGGCAGCGGCGCGTGGCCGGCGCGGTAGACGGTCTTCGACGTCGTCATCGCCATCGTCAGGTGGGTGCGGCCGTGGAAGCTGCCCTGGAACACGATCACGTTCGGCCGGCCCGTGGCCTGCTTGGCCAGCTTCACCGCGCGCCTCGGTGGCCTCGGCGCCGGAGTTGGCGAAGAAGAACGTGTCGATGCCGTCGGGCGTGATCTCGGCGAGCCGCGTCGGCGAGCTGCTCGAGGAGCGGGTGGCGGTACACGTTCACCTGCGCGTGGATGAACTGCGCCGCCTGCTCCTGGATCGCGGCCACCACCTGCGGGTGGCAGTGGCCGGTGCTCGTGACCGCGATGCCGCTCGAGAAGTCGAGGTACTCGACGCCGTCGGTGGTGGTGACCCACGATCCCGAGCCCGAGGCCACCTCGAGATCGGTCACCCGGAACCAGACGTCGGACAAGTGCGATGCCATGTCCGGATCGTACGCCCGGCTGCTTATGCCGCGACCAGCTCCGCGGCGGGTTCGAGCGCGATGTCGAGGACCTCGTGGACGTCGTCGACGAGATGGAACGTCATCTCGGCGCGGACTCGCTCGGGCACGTCGTCGAGATCAGGGCCGTTGCGCTTCGGAAGCACGACCTCGGTGAGCCCCGCGCGGTGGGCGGCGAGCACCTTCTGCTTCACGCCGCCGATCGGAAGGACTCGCCCTTGCAGCGTGACCTCGCCGGTCATCCCGACTGCCGCGCGCACGGGACGGTCGGTCAGGAGGCTGACGAACGCGGTCGTCATCGTGACGCCCGCCGACGGACCGTCCTTCGGCACCGCACCAGCGGGCACGTGCACGTGGAAGCGGCCGTCGAGCGCGCCGGACGGAACGCCCAGCTCGCCGGCGTGTGCCCGCACGAACGAGAGCGCGATCTGCGCGGACTCCTTCATGACATCACCGAGCTGGCCGGTCAGCGTGAGACCGGACTCGCCCGGTGAGGCCGATGCCTCGATGAACAGCACGTCGCCGCCCACGCCGGTGACCGCGAGACCGGTCGCGACGCCGGCGACCGCCGTGCGCTCGGCGGCCTCGGCGAAGAACTTGGGTCGACCCAACGCCGGTTCGATGCCGTCCACGTCGACCGTGACCGGGACGACTGTGGGATCGGTCGCGACGTGTGCCGCGACTTTGCGGAGCAGCTTCCCGATCTCGCGTTCGAGGTTCCGCACGCCCGCCTCTCGCGTGTAGTCGACGACGATGTGGCGAAGCGTGTCGTCGGGCACGACGACATCGTCGCTGCGCAGGCCGTTGCGCTCGAGCTGCGCGGGAAGCAGGTGGTCACGTCCGATGACGACCTTCTCGTCTTCGGTGTAGCCGTCGAGCCGCACGACCTCCATGCGGTCGAGCAGCGGACCGGCGATCGTCTCGGCCACGTTCGCGGTCGCGATGAACACGACGTCGGACAGGTCGAGCTCGACTTCGAGGTAGTGGTCGCGGAACGTGTGGTTCTGCGCCGGGTCGAGCACTTCGAGCAGCGCCGAAGCGGGATCGCCCGACCAACCGCCTGCGGTCAGCTTGTCGACCTCGTCGAGCAAGACGACCGGGTTCATGGTTCCCGCCTCGGTGATCGCGCGGACGAGCCGTCCGGGTTGCGCGCCGACGTAGGTGCGGCGATGCCCTCTGATCTCCGCCTCGTCGCGCACGCCGCCGAGCGCGACCCGCACGAAGCTGCGGCCCATCGCACGCGCCACCGACTCTCCAAGTGACGTCTTGCCGACGCCCGGAGGCCCGATGAGGGCGATGATCGCGCCCGCACCGCGGCGAGATTTCGTTTCATCGGCGACCGACATGCCTCGCTCAGCGCGGAGCTTGCGCACGCCGAGGTACTCGACGATGCGGTCCTTCACCTCGTCGAGACCGGTGTGATCGGCGTCGAGGACAGCCCGCGCCTCGGTCATGTCGAGCTGATCTTCCGAGACCTTGCCCCAAGGCAGCTCGAGGACGCGGTCGAGCCATGTGCGGATCCAGCTCTGCTCAGGGCTCTGCCCGTTGCTGCGCTCGAGCCGGTCGATCTCCCGCTCGACTTGCGCGCGCACCTTCTCAGGCAGCGGCAGATCGGCGGCCTTGGCGCGGTAGTCGTCGAGCGCGTCGTCATCGCCGTCGCCGAGCTCCTTGCGAATGGCGGCCATCTGCTGGCGCAACAGGAAGTCGCGCTGCGCCTTGTCCATCCCCTCGGCAACGTCGTTGCGGATGCGCTCGGCCATCATCAGCTCGGCGAGCGTCTGGCGGGCCCATTCGAGGACGAGCTGCAGCCGCTCGTCGACGTCGACCGCCTCGAGGACACGGACCTTCGCGTCGATCTCCTGATCGGCCCACGAGGTCACCGCGTCGGCGAGGGCTCCGGGGTCGAGCACCGTTCGGAGAATCTCGGGCAGGCGCCGCGACCGGCGGGCCTCGGCCACCTGTTCGAGCACGGCGCGGAGCTCGCGGACCACGTCGTGCTGCGCGGAGGTCGCGGGCGGGTCGACCACGGGGTCGGCGCTGACCCACAGGCCCTCGCCGGCCACTCCCGCTCCGATCAGCGCCCGTTGCTCGGTGCGCACGATCGCGGCGACGGTGCCGTCGGGCAGCTCGCCCATCGTCTCGACGTGGGCGATCGTGCCGACCTTCGCGTAGCCGCCTTCGTGACGGGGAACGAGGAGCACCTTGCCGTCGGCCCGCGTGGCCTGGGTGGCCGCCCGCCGGCCGGCTTCCGCATCGAGGGCGAGCGTCACGACGGCGTTCGGGAGGACAACGGTGCTGGTCAGGGGCACGACGGGCAGTGTGAGGGCGGAGGCGTCCGAGGTGGCGTCAAGCGGGGTGGTGGGAGCGTCGCTCATGCGGTCGAGGGTATCGCCGCGAGCGCGATTACAAACTTACGAGGGGCGTGTCCGATGCCACGAAAGGGCTCGACGTGAGGCCCGGGTGGCGAAGGTCACGTCCCGCGGCGTTTTCTGACTGGAGTCATCAGGCACCCTGAGAGGTGGCCAGGTGACCATCGCCCAAAACGCGAGGGCCTGAGCCGACGGGCCGGCGGCGCAGCTTTTGTGCTCCCCCGTCGTGGAGGTCGCATCGGCGGATGCGAGCGGCCCTGACCCACCCCGGAGGATTCTCATGCGCCTGCCGCGCGCATCATCACGCTCATGGTCGTCGGCATGGTCTTCATGGCGACGAGCTGCACGCCGGCCATCTTTGCGATCAAGTCCGAGTTTGCCGCTCGCGGCGCCACCGAAGCCGACCAGGACAGTGCGATCCGCGTCGCGTCGTGCGAGTCGGGCGGAGGAGACGCCTTCAGCATCCAGCCGCAAGTCGTGTCACGCGGCAATTGGGGCATGTTCCAGATCAACTGGACCGCGCAGCGTTGCGCGTGTCGAGCGCCTCGGCTACACGAAAGACCAGTTGCTCGATCCCACGGTGAACGCACGCGTCGCGGCTGATCTCTGGACCGATCTCGGCCGGCGTTTCGGTACGACCGCGGGATGGTCGTGCGCGCGCATCGTCGGCGTGCACTGACGCGTTCGCCGGACGCTGGCGCTCACGTCGCGGCGGCTTGCGCGAGGGCGTCGTCCCACGACATGCGAGCGGCGAGCGGCTTCCGCCACGGCATGAGCTGCCTTGGCATGCTCATGCCGAGCGCGCCGACGAGGCGGCCACTGCGTCCGTAGAGCGCGACGAACTTGCGGTCTTCGACCGAGCCGTGCACGACCCGCACCTCGTCGTCGGGGTGGGCGCGCCCCACGAACTGGATGCGCGAGTCGTACTGGTCGGACCAGAAGAACGGCACCGGCGCGTACGCCTCACCGTTGCCTTCGCCTGCGAGCAGGTTCTTCGCCGCGGCGGCTCCTTGCTCCGCGGCGTTCGTCCAGTGCTCGACGCGCATCTCCTCGTCGAAGAGCTGGTTCGGCCAGCGCGTGATGTCGCCCGCGCAGTACACGCCGGGCGGGCCGGCCGCCAACGCCGCGTCACATACGACGCCGTCGCGGATCTCGAGACCGGATCCGTCGAGCCACTTCGTGTTCGGCAGGACGCCGATGCCGACGACGACGACGTCCGCATCGAGTGTCGTCCCGTCGCTGAGGCGCACGCGCTCGACGCGGGTGCCTCCCTCGATCGCATCGACGCCGGTGCTCGTCCGCACCTCGACGCCATGGTCCGCGTGCACGGCCGCGCACGCGGCTCCCATGTGGTCGCCGAGCGCCCGTACGAGTGGTACCGGAAGGGCTTCGAGGATCGTCACTTCGAGGCCTCGCTTGCGAGCGGTCGCGGCGACCTCGGCGCCGATGAACCCCGCGCCGACCACGACGACCCGCCCGGGCTCCTTCTCGAGATCCGCGCGCAGCGCGAGCGAGTCCTCGAGCGTCCGCAAGAGATAGATGCCTTCGAGGTCGGGCGTCCCGGGGATCTGTCTCGGTGTCGCGCCGGTCGCGAGGATCAGCCCGTCGTACGGCACGCGCTCCCCATCCGCCAACGTGACCTCCCGCACGGACGTGTCGAGCCCCGTCGCCACCTGCCCGAGCCGGACGTCGAGGTCGAGGTCGTCGTATTCGGTGGGCTTGCGGAGGTGGATGTCGTCGTGCTCGAGCTCTCCACCCAGCACTCGTTTCGACAGCGGCGGACGGTCGTAGGGCAGGTGCTGCTCCGCCCCGATGAGCGTCACGGTGCCGTCGAAACCTTCGTTGCGGAGCGTCTCCGCGGCCCGCAATCCCGCCAGTGAGGCCCCGACGACGACCACGTTGCGCAGCATCCGCTCAGCATCTCAGCCCGCGGCGATCAGCACCACGCCGATGATCGCGATGCTGAGACCAACGAGCTGCACGCGATGAAAGCGCTCGTGCAGCACGCCACGCGCGAGCAGCACCGTGCTCGCGGGGTACAGCGAGCTGATCGGACCGACGATCGACAGAAGACCCTCGCGCGACGCGAGCAGGAAGAACGCATTCGCCGCCGCGTCGAACACGCCGGTGCCGGCGATCAGGGGCACCGACTGGCGCGTCGGCGCGTCACGGCGCACGCGAGGGATGAACGCGAAGACGAGGGCGAGCAGCGTCGCCGATGTCCACCGCGACGCCAGCAGCGGCCACATCCCGGAGTCGTCCGTGGTGTTGGCGTACAAGACGAAGAACGCTCCGAATCCCAGGCCCGCCGCCATCGCGAGAAACAGCGGCGTTCGGCTTCGCGTCTCCGGGGCGTGATCGAGAGTCGGGCTCTGAGACGAGATCAACGCAACCGAGCCGACCGCGAGCGCGACGCCGAGGAGCGCGAGCGCGGACGGCCTCTCGCCGAACGCCAGGCCCCACGCGACCGGGACGATGGCCGACACGACTGCGGTGATCGGCGCGACCACACCCATGCGGCCGAGCGCGAGCCCTTGATAGAAGAGCGCGACCGACACCATGCCCACCACGCCCGCGACGATCCCGATCACGATGTCCTGCTGTTGAGGATCCGACCCCGAGTCGAGCGCGACCACTGCGACCACCAAGACCGCCGCGAGAGCGTGGGACAGGAAGACGACCCAGAGCACGGGCACCCGTCGAACCGCGAGACCACCCAGGAAGTCGCCGGTTCCATAGGTGACCGCGACGAGCAGACCGAGCAGGACCGCCATCAGCCCGATGGCCGCCGATCAACCAGCAGTGAACCCGCGGTGCGACTCGAGAACGAACAGCTATGCCGGCGTGAACGCCGCCACGTCGTCGAGAGGGATGAACCAGTCTTCATCGCCCTCGACCATCCAGATGGTGTTGCGGTTGACGTTGAGCAGCGTGCCCTCGACGTCGTGACCGTCGGACAGATCCACGTGCACCAGCCGACCGATGAGCGATCTGAGGCCGGTGCGGTCCTTGTCGGACATGCCTCCCCTTTCCCACCCCCCTGTGGCCCGCGTGGGCGAACCCTCGCGGCGATCCGAGGAGACCGGCCCCGATCGTCGTTGACCGCCGCCCCGGGCCTCGGGATCGGAGACCGGTTTACTCCGCGGAGATGGGTGGGATGGGTGATGGTCGCGGAGCGCTCAGTCCCGCACGGGTGACGGCGGGCCGGCGTTGGCGATGAGTCGCGCCGTGTCCTCGGCGGCCTTCCGCGCGCCGTCGTGCTTGCCGATCGCCTCCATGATCGCTCCGACCGCGCCGGCCATCAGCTCGCCCTTGTTCGTCCCGACGTAGTCCGCCGAGTCGCGGAAGTGGACGCAAGTACCCGTTGATCTCCGGAACGACGTAGCGCGCGAACAAGTCCCAGCTGCGCAGCGTCGCTTCGCGGTTGGCCCAGTCGTGCGCGAACCCGAGCACGCAGCCGAAGCCGCCGACGGTCTCGTGCAACGACCGGATCGCGGCGATCGCGTCGTCGGGCGTTCCGATGATGCCCGTGCCGGCGCCTTGCGCCGCCCCACCGTTCGCGATGGCAGACGCCATCTCGTACGCGTCAGGCATGATCTCCGCGCCCGGTCGTCCGAGGACCTTCACGTTGTACTCGTTGTGCCAGCGCTGCAGGCCGAGTGCCGCCTCTTCGATCGCACGGTCCTTCGTCTCGGCGATGTGCCACGCCATCAGGACGCGCCAATCATCCCGATTCACCACTTGGCCGTGGTCCAGCGCGGCCTGCTCGGCGAAGCCCCACTGCGTCGGCAGGGCCATGAGCCCCTCGGTCGACGTGGACGCGATCGACAGCACGCCGATGCCGTACTTCCCCGCGAGCGTCATGCCGGACGGGCTGATGCTCGACGCCACCGCCATCGGCATCGTCTCTTGCAGGGGGAGGATCTGGAGCGCGGCGTCGTTCAGTTCGAACCAGTCGCTGTGGTGGGTGAACCGTTCGCCCGACAGCAGACGGATGCACACGCCAATGCCTTCGTCCTGGCGGTCGCGCAGGAGGTTCGGCGCGATGCCGTGCGTGCGCGCGTCGGAGGGCAGGGCGCCGGGGCCCGTGCCGAAGATGACCCGACCACCGGTCATGTGGTCGAGCTGCACCATCCGCTGACACACGTTGAACGGGTGGTGATAGGGGAGCGAGACCACGCCGGTGCCGAGCTTGATGCGCTGCGTGCGCTCGCCGGCCGCGGCGAGGAACAGCTCCGGCGAGGCGATCATCTCCCAGCCGCTGGAGTGGTGCTCGCCCACCCAGAACTCGTCATAGCCGAGCTTGTCGAGCGTGGCGGCGAGCTCGAGGTCGCGCTGCAGCAACAGGCTCGGGTGCTCACCGAGCGGGTGGTGCGGGGCCAGGAAGGCACCGAAGCGCAGGCGTGACATCTGGAGATCCCCCTCGTTGTTCGACCTGGGCGTGACCCGGCCTTGACCGGCCGGTCAAGGAACCGTATCGCCCACGTTTCGCCGTATCCCAACTGGTTAGCGTTCCGGCACCATGCCCCCTGCACCGAGCGCGCGTGAGGTCCTCCGCTCGCGGTCGGTCAAGGCGTTGCTCGCCCTCGTCTCGCTGTCAACCGCGGGTTCGGTCATCCAGGCTGTCGCGCTCGGCGTGTTCGTGTTCGACACCACCGATCGTGAGATCGACCTCGGATTTGTCGGCCTCGCCGAGTTCGCGCCGGCCGCGGTCCTGGTGCTCGTCACGGGTCACGTCGCCGACCGCTTCGACCGTCGTGCGGTCGTACGCATCGCCTTGTCCGGCGAGGTTCTGTGCTCCGCCGCGCTGGCGTGGTACGTCAGCACCGAGCCGACGGCGGTCGGCCCGATCTTCGCGTTGAGCGCCGCGTACGGCGTGGCCCGCGCGTTCGCGGCCCCGGCGTCGCGGGCGCTCTACGCCGACGTGGTCGATTCCGACTCATTGCCACGCCTCGTCGCGATGACATCAGCCTCGTTCCAGACCGCACTCATCGCCGCCCCTGTGATCTCCGGCTTCCTCTACGTGGGCGAACCGACCTGGCCGTTCCTCGCGTCGGCGGTGCTCGCGGCGGCTGGTGCCATGTCGTCGTTCCTCATCAAGGTGAAATGGGGTCGTATCGGGACAGGTGAGCACGAGGACGCCCCGAGCCTCCACACCGCGCTCGAGGGCTTGCGTCTCATCTTCCGCACGCCGATCCTGCTCGGAGCGATCTCGCTCGATCTCTTCGCGGTGCTGTTCGGCGGCGCCGTCGCGCTGCTGCCGGCGATCGCCGACGAGCAGCTCGGCGTCGGTGCGGTGGGGCTCGGCGTGTTGCGCGCGGCCGCGGGAGTTGGCGCGGCGATCATGGCAATCACGCTCGCGTTGCGGCCGATCAACCGGCGTGTGGGCCGAGCGCTGTTCACCGCGGTCGCCATCTTCGGCATCGGCACGATCGTGCTCGGCATCACGCACAGCTTTGCGATCGCGTTCGTCAGCCTCCTCGTGCTGAGCGCCGCCGACGCGGTGAGCGTGTTCATTCGGGCGACTCTGACGCCGTTGGTGACCCCTGCGTCGGCGCGCGGTCGCGTCCTCGCGGTCGAGAACGTGTTCATCGGTGCCTCGAATGAGCTCGGCGCGTTCGAATCCGGGGTCGCCGGTCAGCTGCTCGGCCTCACGCCCGCGGTGGTGCTCGGTGGGGGCATGACGCTGCTTGTCGCCGGGCTGTGGACCGTGCTGTTCCCCTCGCTCCGTGACGTCGACCGGTTCTCCGACCTGTCGGGCGCCTCACCGAACGTCGCGTCGGGAGCGACCGAGGCGCCGCAGATCGTGCCGGGTGGGGGCTGACCCGTGCGCGCCTGGGTCGTGGACGTACCGAGCCCGATGGAGCAGAAGCCTCTGAGGCTGGTCGAGCGCGAGCCGCCGATGCCCGCGGCGGGCGAAGTGCGCGTGCAGGTGAGCGTCTGCGGCGTCTGCCGCACGGATCTCCACCTGGCCGAAGGCGACCTTGCGCCTCGCCGCAACCGTGTCGTCCCGGGTCACGAGATCGTCGGCCGGGTCGACATGCTCGGTGAGGGGGCGTCGCGCTTCCAGATCGGCGATCGGGTGGGCATCGCGTGGCTGCGCCGTACGTGTGGTTTGTGCCGCTTCTGTCAGCGCGGTGACGAGAACCTGTGCCTCCGCCCGCGTTTCACGGGATGGGACGACGACGGCGGCTACGCGGAGGCAGCGGTCGTCGACGAGCGGTACGCCTATCCGCTGCCCGAGGGTTACGACGACGAGACCGCGGCGCCTCTGTTGTGTGCCGGCATCATCGGGTACCGCGCCCTCCGGCGGAGCGGAGTGCGTCCGGGCGGGCGGCTCGGTGTGTACGGGTTCGGCGCCTCCGCGCACATCGCGGCGCAGATCGCGATGTGGGAGGGCGTGACCGTCCACGTCTTCACCCGTTCACCGGATGCGCAACAGCTTGCGCTCGACCTCGGCGCCGCGTCGGCCAGCGGCGCTTCCGATCCGACGCCCGAGCCGTTGGATGGGGCGATCCTCTTCGCGCCGGTTGGCGATCTCGTTCCGGTCGCGCTCAGCGCGCTCGACCGCGGAGGCACGCTTGCCGTCGCCGGCATCCATCTCACGGACGTGCCCGAGCTCTCGTACGAGCGTCACCTCTTCGAGGAGCGGACGTTGACGTCGGTCACCGCGAACACGCGGCGCGACGGCATCGAGCTGCTCGACATCGCCGCACGCGCTGGCCTGCGCATCGTCACGACGCCCTACCCGTTCCAGGACGCGGACCGCGCGCTCGGCGACCTCGCGGCCGATCGCGTGAACGGAGCCGCGGTGATCCGGGTCAGCGACTGACTTCGTCGGCTCCGCGTCGGGAAGGATGTGACGTGAGGAGGCGCCATGTCCCGGCGATTCCGTGATCGGGCCCACGCCGGCGTCGAGCTGGCCGAGCGACTGACGTCATTCCGTGGCTCGCGCGGCGTGGTGCTGGGGCTGCCACGAGGGGGAGTCGCCGTCGCCGCCCCGGTCGCCCACGCGCTCGATCTGCCGCTGGACGCGTTCGTCGTGCGCAAGGTCGGCGTGCCGCTGCACGAGGAGCTGGCGATGGGTGCCGTTGCCCCTGGCGGCGTCGTCGTGTGGAACGACGACGTGCTCGCCATGGCCCACGTGTCCGATGCTCGGCGCGCCGAGGCGGTGCAGCGCGAGCGCGTCGAGCTCGAGCGTCGCGTGCACGCGTACCGGGGGGACCGTCCGCCGATCGAGGTCGCCGGACTCGATGTCATCGTGGTCGACGACGGTCTTGCGACGGGCGCAACGATGTCGGCAGCCGTGACCGCGCTGCAGTCGATGAACCCTGCGCAGCTGATCGTCGCGGTGCCCGTGGCCCCGCGGGCCGCGTTCGAGGCGTTCGCGTCGAGGGTCGACGCCGTCGTGAGCGTGATCGTCACCGACCACTTCGGTTCGGTGGGTGAGTGGTACGTCGACTTCTCGGCGACGACCGACGCCGAGGTCGTGGCGTTGCTACGCGGCGACTGACTGACGGGCTGCGCGCGGCGCACCCGAGGCGAGCCGCCGCCACAGTGCTCGATAGCTCGGGTACGTGAGCTCTTCGGTCACCCACCCGGCCTGGACGAGCTCGGCGTGCAGCGCGGGGAGGTGACGCCACGGCACGCCCATGTCGACGTGGTGCGCCAGATGCCAACCCGTGTTGTAGGGCACGAACATGAGGCGTGCCAACCGGGTCTGCCGCACGACGTGCGTCGTGAGCCGCCGGTCCTTCGACCGGATCATGCCTGCGTGCTCCGCGATCGCGCGGAGGCGGTTGCTGAACTTCCACAGAGTCATCCATGGCGCGACCCAGATCACCGGATACACCCACCACTGGCCGGCAGCGATGCACATGCCGAACAGCACCACCTGCACGGCGACGATGCACCAGGCCTCGCGACTGCGCGCCCGCACCGCCCGCCACAAGCCGGCCATGTTCTTCGAGCCCGACACGAAGAACATGTCGCGCATCAGCTTCCGGCGCATCGAGTCAGGCGGGATCGGATAGCCCGCATACAGCGCGAGGTCGGGCTCGTCGGGACCCATCTCGTCTTTGTGATGCGCGAAGTGCACGCGCCGGTACGCAGTGAAGGCCTGGAACGTCGGATACGCGAGCACCCACTTTCCGACGCCGTCGTTGAGCCATCGCCACGTGAACAACAGGCGGTGGGCGGCCTCGTGTCCGAGGATGTTCAGCAGGCAGTGCCCGCGTCCCATCCACACGAATGCGAAGAGGTACGCCCACCACTGTCCGATCCACATCGCGGCACCGACCACACCGAAGGTCTGCAGGACGCACGCGATGACCGTGACGCCGCTCCGAGCGTTCGAGATGCGACGGAGCTCGCCTCGCACCGCGGGCACGGGCATACCTGACGCCTGGAGGCGCTCGGTGGGGAGCACATCGGGGAGCTTCTGAGGTTCGGGCACCATCGTGGCGACCACCCATTCAGTATTACAGTGATCAGACACATGTCGCAATCACGTAATGCCGACACCCGCGCGGAGCGGCCGCTCACGGCCCGGTCGCTGGTCGCCAGCACGCTGCTCGGCACCCACCCGCCGGTGCTGCCGGGGCGGGTGCTCGTCCGTCTCGGCGAGCTGTTCGGGATCGCGGAGGGAACGACACGGGTGGCGCTCTCGCGCATGGTCGCGGCCGGCGAGCTCGAGGCGGAGGACGGTCGGTATCGGCTCGTCGCGCCCGCGTTGCTCGCTCGCCAGGCGACCCAGGAGCGAGGGCGAGTGGTCCCGCCGAGGAAGTGGAACGGACAATGGGTGATGGCCGTGATCCTCGCCGACCGACGCGAAGCACCCGATCGCGCGGCGCTCCGCTCCTCCGCGGTGACCCTCGGACTGGCGGAGCTGCGACAAGGCGTGTGGCTGCGGCCGGACAACCTCGACTGGGATCGACAGATCGGCACCGCGACCGGCGACGCGTACGGGGTCGTGGACGCGCAGTGTGCGTGGATGGCCGCGACGCCTGCAGGAGACGGCGCGGAGCTGGCGCGCCAGCTGTGGGATCTCGACAGCTGGGCGACCGAGGCCACGCGGCTGACCTCCGAGATGAAACGAACCCGGCGGTCGCTCGACGGTGGCGGCTTCGATGCGATACCCGGGGCGTTCGTCACCTCCGCAGCCGTGCTGCGCTTGTTTCGCGGCGACCCGCTGCTGCCAGTGACGCTGCTGCCGGCGCGCTGGCCAGGCGACGCGCTGCGTGAGACCTATCGCGGCTATGACCTGGCACTGCGGACGCTGTTGCGAGCGTTCTTCATGCCGACGCCCGACCCCCCTTCCCGCGCCGGACGGACGCGTACGCAGCCGGTCTCGGCCCGGGCCTCGATCGGCCGGTGCGTGAGACGGGCGTACCGGATCACCTGGTCAGCAAGGATGTGCGCGTCGACCGGCTCGGGGGCGGTGAGGACGACGGGGGCCGTGCCCGCGTCGCGGAGCAGGTCGCGAAGCACACGGGCGAAGGCGGGATGGAAGTGCACGGTTGCGGCCATGGACACATGGTGCAGGGGGGGTGGGACATTCGATCCGGGTCTTCAATCGTGGGACGTCCCGGCCGATGGTTGACCTCGTGGACCCCGCTGCGGCCGCGCTCGCGCACAGCCCCGACATCCTTCTCGTCATCGATGCCGGGGGGATCATGCACTGGGCGTCGCCGTCGCTCAGCCGGCTGGGGTACGACCCGGCGGCCATGGTCGGCATCCAGGTCCTGGACTACGTCCACCCCGACGACCTGGGCTATGCGCTGGGCATGCTCTCGGAAGCCGTGCGGCGCCCAGGGGAGCACTCGCCGCCCGTCTTTCGCGTCGTCCACGGCGAGGGCCACTGGCTCGAGGTCGAGTGCGAGGTCGCCAACATCATCGAGCCCGACTTCGAGGGGCTGCTGCTCAGCTTGCGGCCGATCGCCGCGCGAGGCCTCCTCCCCGGGCGGCGCCGCGGCCTCGAGAAGCTCCTGCAGGACATCGCCGCTCGGTGTGCCGGCGCGATCGGTGCCGACGTCGCGACCGTGACCGATTGGTCGCTCGCACAGCTCGGCGAGTTTCACGGCGCCGCGAGCGTCGTACTCGCGATGGTCGAGGCCGGGCGCGGCGAGGTGCGCGTCGACCACGAGTGGTTGGCGCCGGGAGCGGTGTCCGCGCTTGCGGTGCATCCTGAGCTCTCCGTATCCGAGCTGCTGTGGGACTACCGGTCTCCGCCAGCGGACGGGTTCGCGATCGTGTCCGATGTCGACGCGATCCGACTCGGTGAGTCGGCCGCGTACGACATGCTGCGAGCGCTCGGGGTTCGCGCGTGCGTCGACGTGGCGATCGTCGACGGGTCGACCACGATCGGCATCCTCAGCATCCGGTTCGCTCACCCCGCAGATGCGATTGCGTGGGACGACGGCAACGCGGCGCTCGTACGGACAGCTGGTGACCTCTTGTGCCTGAGCGTGGCGCGTCAGCGTGCCGAGGAACGTCTCGCTCGGCTCGCCCATCACGATCCATTGACCGCCCTCGCCAATCGCACCCAGCTCACCGCCGCGCTGCGCCTTGCCCTCGGCCGTCGTGACCGCCAGCCGGGGTCGCCGGCGCTGTTGTTCTGTGATCTCGACGGGTTCAAGTCGATCAACGACCAGTTCGGCCACGCCGCTGGCGACCGGGTGCTCGTCACTGTCGCCCGGGCGCTGGCATCGGTCGTCCGCCGAGGTGACCTGGTCGCGCGGGTCGGCGGCGACGAGTTCGTCGTGTTGTGCGGCGAGCAAAGTGGGCCGGGTGCCGCAGTCGAGGTGGCCGAGAGGATCCGCAGCGTCGTGGAGGCGCTCGATGCTTCCGACGGCGTGCCCCTCCCCATCGGAGTGAGCGTCGGTGTCGCGGCCGCCGAGGCCGACGACGACGAGGACACGCTCCTGCTGCGTGCCGACCGCGCGATGTACGCCCGTAAGTACGGAATCAGGCCGGTGGCCAGGGCGAGGTGACCAGCAGCGCCACCGCGATGACGAGGATCACGATCGCGGTGCCGATCAGGCCATAGCGCGCGACGTGCAGGGTGAAGTGACCGCTGATGCCGACGAGGAACAGGACGGTCGCGAGGAACACCGTGGTGCGCACATAGCGGTCTGCGGTCTCGGCGGAATGCGCGCCTTCAGCGGAGAGCTCCTCGGCGCGCTGGTCGTGCTCGGCCGCGTCAGCGAGCTCGGGTTGCACGTACTCGGGCATGGCCGTCGGCCCGGCCGGAGCGTCTGGGTTGGTGAGCGGGTCGGTCTCGAGCCAGGCCTGGTACGCGACGTCGAACTCGGGACGGAAGCGGGACTCCGCGAACTCCATCGCCTGCTCGTTCTCCAGCATTGCGGCTGCGAACCACGAGTTGAACGCGAGGTTGTCGAGCTCTTTGTTCTCGGCAGCCTCATCGAACGCTCGGTTGGCTTCGGTCCGGGACGCGCTTGCCTCCGCGATCTGCAGCCGGGACTCGGTGCTCCACTTCGCCGCTGCGAACCCACTCCACGCGGCCAGGAGTGCCACGGTCGCGAGCAGGGCGGCCTCGATGATCGAGACGATGCGATCGTGCCGGCTCATCGGGTGGCTGGAGTGCTTGAGGTGGTGCTCGATCTCCTTGCCGACTTCTGCCGCGCTGAGCCCCGCTTCACTCATTGGTGGCCGCCCACGGCCGGCACGGTATCCCGCCCTACGATGGGAGCCCCGCTCGGGGACGTAGCTCAGCTGGAAGAGCACCTGCTTTGCAAGCAGGGGGTCGTGGGTTCGAGTCCCATCGTCTCCACTCGCCGGGTTGTGCGCGTCATCACGCTGAGAGTGCCTGGGCGGCGTGCGTGATCTTGCCGGGGCCTGCCGCTGTCAGCGACCAGTGCGTGCCCTGAGGATCCCCACGGTCGCCACTGCGAAGAGGACGGCGAGTGACGCGAGCACGGCCCAGCCGGTGAGAGCCGAGCCGGAGAACGCGTCCGCGTAGCTGGGGATCGCGGTTCCCGTTCCTTCGGCGCCGACGTCGAGCCCGCGCCCGAGCGACTCGAACGCCCAGCGATTCGCCATGCCGAAGCTGATCGCCTGTCCGGGTGGCGTCATCTCGGCGAACGGCACCACTGCACCCGCGAACAGCACCTGCGGGAAGCAGAGCATCGGCAGCGCGAGCGTGGCCTGCGCGGCGTCTGCGACCGCGGCGGACGTGAGCAGTCCGAGTGCCAGGGCGCACAGCGACTCGATCATCAGAGTCGCGAGCAGCACCGCATAGGTCCGCAGGTTGGCGTCGGGCAGTCGATCAAGCGCTCGAAGCACCGCGAGCATCGCCACGTTCACCGCCACCAGCAGCGGCAGCAGCACCGCGATCTTGGAGGCGACGTAGGCAACGACACTCAACCCCGCCATTCGTTCGCGGCGAAACACGGAGAACTCGCCGACGATCTGGAGGAGCCCGTACGTGAGGCCGAAGAAGAATCCGGCGAAGGCGAGCCAGAAGATCGTCTGCACCGGGCCGAGCGAGCCGACACCCGACTGCTCGAAGCCTCCGGCTCTGAACAGCACGGCCATCATGGAGATCACGAGGACGGGTGAACCGACCAGGACCGCGAGCGTGAGCCGGCTTCGCACGAGGACGTCCGCATTGCGCAGAGTGAGCAACGCTCCCTGACGCAACGGACCGACACGGCGAGGCGAGCGAGGCGGCGCGCTCGCCACGCGCGGCGACGGAACCACGGGTTCGATCCGGCTGGCATCGAAGCGCGCGGCCCACTCTCCGGGGGTCCCCTCCTGGGCGAGGCACCGGTAGACGTGCGCGAGGTTGGTGACCTCGAAGTAGCGGCGCGCATCGTCGGGTGTTCCCGCGAAGGCCAGGTGACCCTGGGGCGCGAGGAACACGACGCGGTCGCATGCGTCGACGTCCGCGGGATCATGGGTGGTCAGGACCACGGTGACGCCTCGATCCGCGAGTCGACGAAGGACGGTCAACACGTCGGCTGAAGTTGCCGGGTCGAGCCCCGACGTCGGCTCGTCGAGGAGGAAGACGCGTGGCCGGGTCAGCAGCTCGACCGCGATGCTCGCTCGCTTGCGTTGGCCTCCGGACAGCTCTCCGACGGGCACGTCGCGGCGTTCAGCCAGCTCGAGGTCACGGAGCGTTTCGTCGACGACGCGGTCGATGTCGCCCGGCGCGCTGTCGGCTGGCATCCGGAGCCGAGCTGCATAGCGAAGGGTGCGTCGCAGCGGAAGGCTGCGGTGGATGATGTCGTCCTGGGGGACGAACCCGATGTCGCCGGGTTCGAGCGCCGCCGAACGGCCGTCGTAGGTCACGCTTCCCGACGTCGGGCGGCGGAGGCCGGCCATCGTCTCGAGCAGCGTGGTCTTTCCCGCTCCGCTGCCGCCCACGACCGCCACGAGCTCACCGGGTTCGATCGAGAACGAGACGTGGTGAAGGAGCTCCTGACCACCCACGTGCTGACCGACGTCGAGCACATCGAGGCGGACACCGAGCGCCGCCGATCGGTCGGCCCCGACCGCATCGAGTGTGGTGATCTCGGCGAGTGCCATCGGCGCATCCCCTTGTCGAAAAGCACGACCGTTCGTGCCTGATGACAGTACGAACGATCGTGCTATCTTGTCAAGGTGGAAGTTCGAGCGAAGCGGCCTGCGGGTGTCCGCACGCGTGCGGCGATTCTGCGCGAGGCCGTGTCTCTCGCAACCGTCGAAGGACTCGAGGGACTGTCGATCGGCACCTTGGCGACCGCTCTCGACATGAGCAAGAGCGGCCTCTACGCGCACTTCGGGTCGAAGCAGGAGCTGCAGCTCGCCACGATCGAGGAGGCAGATCGGGTCTTCACGCTGGAGGTCATCGAGCCAGCGCTGGCCGCGCCGCCGGGGGTTGCTCAACTCGTCACGGTGTGCGACGCCTTCTTCGACCACCTCGGACGCCGGCGGTTCCCCGGCGGCTGCTTCTTCGCGGGCGCCGCGCTCGAGATGAGCGCCCGTCCCGGACCGGTCAACGAGCGGATCGTCGCGTTCCAGATCTCCTTCGTGACGCTCATCCGCCAGTTCGTCGTCAGAGCACAGGAGCTGGGGCAGCTCGCAGACGACGAGGACCCGGATCAGCTGACGTTCGAGCTGAACGGCATGATCCTCGCCGCCAACACGAACTTCGCCCTTCACCACGATCCCCGCACCCTCGACCTCGCGCGACACGTCGTGCGCCGCCGGCTCGGCGTGAAGTCGGGTTCGACCGAATAGCCGCATCTACATTTCGGCGATGCGTCGAGGGATCTGCGTGAAGTGCGGAGCAGCGTCAGTTCGTCATGCGATGAACGGCCTTCAGTTCGGTGACCGCCTCTACAGCTCGATTCGCCCGAACGTGCCGCCGGGGTTTCGCGGCGCATTCCAGCAGCACGATGGACACATCGACGTCTTCGCCTGCACGAGCTGCGGCTACATCGAGCTCTACGCGGGTGACCCGAACACGCTCGGCTACATCACCCAGACCTGGGAGCCGGTCGAGGCGACCGCGTCCCCGATGCCGCCGCCCCCGCCCCCCGATGCCTGACTTCGATCCCGTCATCGGCGGCCTGCCCGACTCGTTCTGGGCGGTGCCCTGGGTCGGTCGGATGGTCCCCGGCTTCGCTCCCGAGCTGGGACTCACTGGAGGCGCGAACTGCCAGCGCTATGCCTATGCCGTGTTGGCGCACTTCGGCCGGCTCGTCCCGCCGTTGCGATCGGACGAGCTCTGGCGCGACCACGAGGCCACCGTCCGCGTCGAGGATCCGGCGCCGCTCGACCTCTTGCTGTTCTCGCCGACCGTCGACCCGTACGGAGCGCACGTCGGGGTGTGGGTCGCGCCCGATCAGGTCCTGCACCTGTGCGCCGAAGTCGGACGCCCCGTCATCTGGACGCTCGAGGAGTTCGCGCAACGCGAGCGGTACCGCGTGCTCGTTGGCACGAAGCGGACGGTCTAGCCCGCGCCCCCCATCATCTCGGCCATCCGGCGTTCCATCTCGTCGGGGTCGACATCTTCGATGTGCGTGCTGAGCATCCACTGATGGCCGAACGGGTCGCGCAGTCGTCCGCCTCGATCGCCGTAGAAGTGGTTGGCAAGCGGGTAGATGACCTCACAGCCCGCATCGACGGCCCGCTTCCAGAGCGCGTCGACGTCAGGGATGGTCAGTGCCATCACCGCGGTCACCTGTCCCTTGGCCGAGGCGGGTGCAACACCTTCTCCGTCGCCCTCGTCGGTCACGTAGACCACCGAGTCGCCGATGCGGATCTCGGCATGGACGACGTTCCCGTCGGGTGTGACGGCGGGCGGGCCGAGGCTCTCGGCGCCGAACGCCTGCTCGTAGAACGGGATCGCCTTCGACGCCTCGCCGGCGAACACCAGACGTGGCGTCACGGTATGGAGATGGTCGGGAACGGGCTTCACGCCAGCAGTCATGTCGCTTTCATACCCCGGGCGAGGACTCGACGAACAGGGGCGTACTCCGCGAACACGTCGAGGAACGTGGTCTCCCAGCGGGACGCGTGGTCGGGGCAACCGAGCCGGTAGTACAGCATCCGCCGCGTCGTCGAGGCGAGGTTGCCACCGGTGTTGTGGCCGAGGAGGAAGTGCGCCAGCAGCAGGTCGCCTCGCCGCCCGAACACCGGTACCGGTGCGCCGAGCGGCGGCGGGTCGCGCAGCATCGTGATGTGTCCGCCGGTCTGCATCAGCACGTCGGTGCCCCGGTCGTGGAAGAGCTGCTGATGCACGAGATGTGAGCCGGGCCAGACCCACACGCTGCCCCGGTCGATCTCGGTCTCGTCGCTCAGGAAGATGCCGGCGAGCAGCGTGAACGAGTAGGGCTTCACGTCGTCGGGTTGCTGGCGCACGTGCCCGTCGATGTGCGGGCCTCCGGGACGATGGTCGTACGGCGGGATGTTCAGCGCGATCTGGATGTGGTCGAGGATCAGCGCGAGCGAGTCGGGCGCCACGAGCTCCTCCGCGATCGGGAGCGCGCCTGAGTCGCGCCAGCGCAGCGTCCGCAGCGCGGCAGCTGCGATGGCGGCAAGAACCAGAAGTGCTTGCCGCGCGTGCTCCGGCGGTGGTGGCTCGCGCGCGAGCAGCTCATCGATCTCCGCGTCGGCCGCCGCAAGCAATGGCTCGCTGACGACAGCGGGCACGACGAGATATCCCGTGTGCGCGAACTCGGCGAGCTGGGTGTCGCTCAGCACCGCATGACGGTACCGAGGCGCTGTCGTGCGGTGATCTCGATTCCGTCGGGTCGGGTGAACCTCAGCCGGCGGTCCGGCCCTCGGGCGACCCGGAAGCCTCGCTTGTGGATGGCGGTGTGATGCGCGAGGCAGAGGAAGCAGAGGTTGTCCAGGTCGGTCGGCCCACCGTCAGTCCAATGCACGATGTGGTGACCGTCGCACCGCTCCGGCGGACGGTCGCAGCCGGGGAACACGCATCCCCCGTCTCGCACCGTGAGGGCTCGGCGCTGCGCGGGACTGATGAGCCGCTGGCTGCGACCGAGATCGAGGATCTCGCCGTCCGCCCCCATGACAACTCGCCGGAAGACGGCGTCACAAGCCATCCGCTGCACAGTCGCCGGATCGATCACTGGTCCGCCGGCGATGCGGCCGGGGCCGCTCCCGTGGCGCAGGTCCTCGGCGCGCACCACGATCGTGAGCTCGGCGCGGTTTGCGCTGTCGCCGCGCATGAGGTTCATCAGCGCGTCGGCGCGGCGCTGGCCGGGGGTACGGCGCGGCCCGCCTTCGGCAGCGCGCTCGGCGCGGAGCAGCGCGTCGTACTCAGCCTGCAATGCGGCGGCGAGCTCGGCCCCGTCGGCGGGCTCGAACAGCCCGTCGAGAGCCCACATGCCTTCGAAGGTCTCCGAGAGATGCAGGCGCCGGCGTTCGTGTTGGTCCGAAGCGTCGTCGTCGACTCGGAGAAGCCATTCGCGCAGCAGCTGGGCGAGCTGGTCGACCGAGAGCGTTTGCGCATGCTCGACGAGCAGCCTCTCGTCGCGGGCGAACGCCTCGCGGGTGGCCTCGCTGCGTCCCGCCGCGTTGGCGAGCAGCACGACCTTCGCCGACCCGAGGTCGCCGCGCCGAGCCGCCTCGGCCGTGAGCGGCATGTCGCGCAGCCGTCTCGACGTGCGCACGAGCACCGACGCCGACGACCGACCCATCTCGCAGCGCGATGCCAGCCAGGTCGTTGCTGACAGTGCCCCGTCGGCCGCCCACTGCTGGCGGGCGTCCCACGCGGCCACGGTTTCCAACAACGCCGCGTCGTGCTGATTGCGGCGACGGTCGAGCTCGCGGATGCGCGCGGACAGCTCGTCGCCCGTCAGCGACCCGAGGTCGACCTCCCGCAGTCCCACGATCTCCAACTCGTCCTCACAAGACCAAGCCAACGACCGGGGAAGTCGAGATTCATCATCTCATGAGGGTGGGACATTTCCCGCGGGGCGCGCCATCGGCCGAAGGTGCACACTCTTGGCCGGTGGGGACGGTGGAGCTCGCGGTCGACGGGTTGCACATGCGGCGCTTCGGGCGTCCGCGCACAATCGGGTGGCACGACCTGCGGGGCGCACGGCGCGATCGCGAATTCGGCTTCGTTCGGCGAATCGTCCTTGTGCACGCCGACGGAACGGAACGCCACCTCCCTGGCGTCGTGGGGTGGAACGTCAACCATGCGGCAGAGCTGGGACGGCTCGCCAACTCGATCACGGAACGGTCGACGGCGCCCGACCCCGTCGTCGAGCCCATGCGCATCGACTCGGCCCGGCTGCCGATCGTTGTCGAAACCTCGCGCCGCACGAAGCGAATCGTGCGAGGCGTCGTCCTCGGGGCGCTGCTCGGGACTCTGGCGCTCGCCGTCGTGCTCGACGTCTCGTGGATCGCGGAGATCGTGGGACTGGCAGGAGTCCTTGTGATGGGGTGGTCCGTCGAGCGCAGGCGGCTCAGCGCCGAGCCCGGAGGCGTCAGGGTGGGCTCGGAGTGGTGGTCGTGGAACGAAGTCGTCGGCTTCGTGACTCCCACGGGTAAGGGACGGCCCTTCATGTTGATCGGGCGAACCGAGTCGGTTCCGCTGTCGCTCTGGTGGCCTGGCCGGCGGGCCTCCGCGACCCGTCGCGACCAGTGGCGGCGGACTGTCGCCCAGCTCGAGTTTCTGCGACGGTCCTACTCCAAGTAGCCCTCGAGCACCGCGGCCTGGGCGCGCAGCCCCACCGCATCGCCCGGCCGCCCGAGCCGCTCCCGCTCGTCCGCCGCGCCGAGCAGCTCGGTCCGCTCACGCTCGACGACGAGCCGCACGTCGTCATCGCTGAGCTCACGGCGCGCGACCTCAGTCGATCCGGCGGGAGCCGTCAGTGACACGCGGCCGTCCGACGCAACCGCCTCGGCGTTCGCGATCGCGCCCAACGCAACTCGCAACGCCGCGATCCGCACAGAGTCGCGGGCCTTCACCGCAGCGGTGAGATCGGCTTGCACCTGTGCTCGGACGTCCACGAAGCGCGGACCGTACAGCGATGCTGAACTGGTGTCGTGCGACATGCGCGACCCGATGCGCTCGACGAGCTCGAGCCCGTCCTGCTGCAGCTCCGCGCCCTTCCCGACCTGAAGGAGAAGTCGCGGGGCACCTTCTATCGGAAGAGTCAGGCGTTCCTGCACTTCCACGAGGACCCGGCCGGCCTCTTCGCCGATGTGCGGCTCGGCGGCGCCGACTTCACGCGAATGCGCGTGAGCACGAAGGCCGAGCAGCGGGCGCTGATGACGGCGGTGAAGGCAGCGCTCTAGGCGGAGAGACCGTGGGCTGCCCGGTGCTCCGCGTCGTCGGGCTCCAGAATCGCACCTCCGCACGAGGCCGTCGACGATCTCGGCAACCCAGATCAGCGTGAGCAGGCTCTCCTCCTCGTCGGGCAGCCCCAGGTGCGAGCCGGTCGTGTGGCCGAGCACCGCCACGGCGCCGTCACGCGCAACGATCTCGTGCGGGTAGATCAGATACTCCGGCCACGACGACGCGTAGCCGTGCCACGCCTCGATGTTCGCGTCGCTGTCCGACCAGGGGCGCCTCGTCGAACACGATCAGCTGATGATCGGACGTCATGAGTCGGCCGAGGCCGTCGACGTCTCCGGCGTTGATGCAGGCGATGAACTCACGCGTGACCTCGACGTCGCCCATGCGGCTTCTCCTCGACTCTGCGCTTCAGCTGCTCGAGGCTTTCTTCCCACATCGGAGCGAAGCTCTGCAACCAGCCGAAGTAGATGTCGGCCAGCGGCTGGGGATCGAGCTGATAGCGCCACTCGCGTCCCTGCTCCTCGGCGGTCACGAGCTTGGCGTCGCGCAGCACCCGCAGATGCTTCGACACCGCGGGACGGCTGATGCGCGGGAACCGGGCCGCGATCTCCCCCGCGTTCGCGCCCGGCTGATCGCGCAGCAGGTCGAGGATCGCGCGCCGCGTCGAGTCGGCCAGCGCGGCGTAGGGATCAGCCTTGGACACGGTTGCGCAACGCGTCCATCTGTCGATTGGTCCATCCGCCTTCGAAGCCGCGGTGAATGTCGGCGGCCTCGGTGAGCGAGCCGAACCGCTCGAACCCGTGATGGAACAGCTCGACCAGTGTCCCGGCTCCCGATGCGGTCAACCGGATCGTGATGAGCGTGGGTACCGGCCACCCGTGACCGACCCAGTCCTGCTCGAACGTGAGCTCGTGCGGCGGGTCGTAGACCAACACGTTGCCGACGAAGCGCAGTTCGGCACCACCCGCGTCGGTCTCGACGTACGCGCCCACGCGCGGTTCGTACGCGACGAGCGTGTGGCCCGTTCCGAACCAGCTCTGCATGGCCTCGAGCGACTCGAACTCCTCCCACACCCGTTCCGGCTTCGCGTCGATCCAGGTGCAGCGCCGTACCGACGGCTCTCCGATCACCGTGCTCATGACGCCTCCCGTTTCCTCGGCCCAGTCGTGTCACCAATGGGTTACATGTAACCATATGGTGACGCAACTGTCCACCGCCACTTGTCCTGCGAATTCCCGGATGAGACGCTGCCGCTCATGGCGACCTGGAGCGAGTTCAAAGCAGTCCGACCCCGAGATGGCGGCCTCGGGCCGCGCGCTCCTCTACCAGTTCGGCGTCGGTCTCGCGTTTCTCGGGACCGTCCGCAAAGACGGCGTTGCCCGCCTCCATCCGGTGTGTCCCCTCCTGACCGACGACGACGAGATGTATCTGTTCGTGATCCCGTCGCTGAAGCGGGAGGACCTGCTCCGCGACGGTCGCTACGCGCTGCACTCGTTCCCCGCGGAGGAGAACGAGGACGCGTTCGGCATCTTCGGTCGGGCCACGCTCTGCGACGACCCGCCGACGCGGGAGCGGCTCGCCACGCAGTTCTCGACAGAGCGCAGCGCGTTCGGGGGACCGAGGCCGGCCGACGAGGACTTGTTGTTCGTTCTCACGCTCGACTCGTGCTTCTTCACGAAGACGACGGGTCACGGTGACGCGCATCCCGACCATCGACGGTGGCGCGCGGCACCGAGCGCGATGATCGAGGTCGATGCGGCGCTGGTCGATCACTGCCGCGGTCGTCGCCCTCGTCGCATCGGTCGCGGTCTCGTGCGGTGCTGACCAGGACGCCGGTGGTTCGTTCGAGCCGTCGATCCCCGGCGTCCTGACCGTCGCGACGTCGTTGCCGGCGCTCGGCTTCTGGGACGGCGATGACATCGACCACCTCACCGGGGGTTTCGAGTGGGGCATCGCGGAGGCGCTCGGCGAGCGGTTCGACGTGGATGTCACCTACGTCGACGTCCCGTTCGAGCAGCTCGCCGCCGGCGATCTCGGCGAGGCGGATGTGGCGCTCGCGCAGATCTCGATCACCGACGGGCGGCTCGACATCATGGATCTTTCCGAGCCGTACTACCTCACCCATGCCGGGGCGTTGGCCCGCAACGGCATCGAGCTGCGCGACCTCGCCGACGCGAAGGAGCTGCGATGGGTGGTCGAGGAATCGACCACCGAGCAGGACTTCCTCGAGGACGTGATCCGGCCCGACGACGAGCCGATCATCTCGCCCGACCGTGAACACACGCTCGACGCGCTGCGAGACGGACGCGCCGAGGTCGCGCTGCTGGATCTCCCCACTGCGATGGTGATCGCCAATGTGAGCGCGGACCTCGAGGTGCCCGCGCAGTTCGCCACCGAGGAGCAGTACGCCGTGGCGCTCCCGAAGGACTCGGCGAACACCGAGGCCGTGAGCTCGGCGATTCGCGCGTTCGCGACCGACGGCACGCTCGACGATCTCATCGAGACGTACCTGGCGCCTTTGCTGGGCGGCGATCCGGATGACGTCCGGCTGATCACCACGAAGCCTGCGGAGGGCTGATGGACTTCTTCGACTTCCACTCGCCCGACGAGGTGGTGCTGTCGTTCTTCGCCGTCCTCGTCGTGATCGCAGTCGGCCCCTGGCTGGCGGAGCGGCTCCGGCTGCCGGGCCTCATCGGCCTGCTGTTCGGCGGATTCGTGATCGGTCCGTTTGCACTCGGCATCGTGAAGGAGTCGGACACCTTCGTTGCGAGCCTCGGCAACCTCGGCCTGCTCTACCTCATGTATCTCGCGGGGCTAGACCTCGACCTCGAGATCCTCAGACGCTCCAAGCGCGTCGCGATCACGTTCGCGCTCCTCACGTTCGCGTTCCCGATGCTCTTCGGCTACCTGGGGGCCGCCGCGCTCGGATACGAGACTGCGGCCGCGATCTTGCTCGGCTCGATCTGGGCCAGTCACACGCTGCTCACCTATCCGACTCTCCGCCGGTACGGCCTGTCGAACCAGCGAGCCGTTGCCACGACCGTCGGCGCCACCGTCATCACTGACACCCTGGCGCTCGTCGTGCTCGCAGCGGTCAGCGGCTACACGACGGGATCGGCCGGCGGTGTGGAGCTGTTCGTGCAGATCACCGTGGGCCTGCTCGTGCTCGCCGCATTCAGCTTCCTCGTCCTGCCCAAAGTGATGCAGTGGCTGCTTCCGAGCCTCGGTCAGCCCGCCACGGTGCGATACATCCTCGCGTTCGCCGCGCTGCTCTCCGCAGTGCTCGTCTCCGAGGCCTTCGGCATCGACGGCATCGTCGGCGCGTTCTTCGCGGGGCTCGCCCTGAATCCGCTCATCCCGAAAGCGGGGCCTCTCTTCGAGCACATCGAATTCTACGGTTCCGCGCTCTTCATCCCCCTGTTCCTGGTGTCGGTCGGGCTCATCATCGAACCGAGCGTGATGGTGGAACCGGCGACGATCGGCACGGCCGCGGTGTTCGCACTCGCATGCGTAGGAGGAAAGGCCGTCGCCGCGACGCTCTGCAAGCCGATCTTCGGGTACTCGTGGGATGAGGTCGGCGCGACGTTCTCGCTTTCGGTGAACCAGGCCGCCGCGACACTCGCGGCGACGTTCGTCGGCTACGAGATCGGACTCTTCGGCACCACTGTCGTCAACGCCGTGCTCATCGTGATCGTCGTGACCGTGGTGCTCGGTGGCATCTGCGCGGAGCGCTACGGGCGCCGACTTCCCGCGCCACCACTCGACACCTCCCGGTTGGGTCGCACCGTGATGGTCGTCGTGGACACCGCGCGCGACAGCGTGATCGAGACGGAGGTGGCGTCGTGGGTGGCGAAGGCGGACTCGGGTCATCTCGTCCCCCTCGTCGTACAGCTCGCCGATGATGGCGACGTCGACGAAGCGCGGATCGAAGCGCTCAACACGTCGCTGGCCGGGCATGGTCACGACACGGAGGTCGTCGTGCGCGTGGATCGGTCGGGACCCGATGCGGTCTCGAACGCCGCTCGTGGCCAGAAGGCGACGATCGCGTTCGTGCCTGCCGACCCGCCTGGGTTCGAGGTCGCCGTGTTCGGCGCCGAGGAGGATCGTCTGGCGCGGCTGATGCCCGTGCCGACCGTGTTCGCGCTCCTCAACTCAGTGCCGCACCGCTTCCTGCTCGCGCTGAGCACCAAGGATCTGCGGTCGCGGACCCCGGGCCTGCAGGTTGCGTTCGACCTCGCGGCCCGGTTCGCGAAGGCCGGGCGGCCGATCACCGTGTACTCGCCCACACCCATTCCTGCCGACCGCCTGACAGCGCTCGGAGAGCCCGAGGTCGTCTTCGGTCAGGACCGCGCTGCCTTCCTTCAGGCACGCGAGATCGAGGATGAGGCGGTGATCGTGCCCGCGCCGGCGGGAACGTCGGTCTTCTCCGACGACGTGTCGGGCCTGATCTCGGTCTCCGGCGCGGGGCTGCTCATCGCCGTCGGCTCGACAGCGCAAGACATCCACGTCGGGGCCATGGGCCGCAACCTGGCCGCGGGTCGTTCGCAGTCGGCGTGAGCCTCAGCTCCACCGATGGAGGTCACTGAGCCGGTCGACGACCTCGTCGAACCGGTGTCTGTCGAGCGCGCCGCCCTCACGCCGCACGACCGCGGGATCGACGAGCAGCAGCCGGTCGAGCTTCACGTAGCTGCGCCGGCCGGATCGGTCCCAGGGGCCGGAGCCGATCTCCATGTTGTCGGGATGCACCGTGTGGTCTTTCGACGTGAAGGGCACCGCGACGAGGCGGTCGTGATCCCACCCGATGACGAGCACCGGACGATCCTTCCCCTGCGAAGGATCGTCCTCGTAGGGCACCCACGTCCACACGACTTCACCGGGATCGGCGTCACCGTCCTTGTGCGGGGCATAGGTGACCGTCGGCTTCACCGAGGGCCGCGCGGTGACGACCCCCGTGTGCGCACCGCTCTGGGGAGTGGGCGCGGCGGGCTGTTTGCGCGTCGGGAGCAGTGAGCGCATCCAGCGCGAGAGCCGTCCGGCCATCGGGAGCTACGCGCGCGCTTCGGCGGGGCGCCGTCGAGAGCTGATCACGCCCGTGTCGAAGCCGGCGAGATGCAGGCCACCGTGGAAGCGCGCGTGCTCGATCTTCAGGCACCGATTCATCACGACGTCGAGCCCAGCCTCGTGCCCGCGGCGCGCCGCCTCGTCGCTCCACAGTCCGAGCTGGATCCAGAGCGTCTTCGCGCCGTGCGCGATCACTTCGTCGGCGACCGCGGGGAGGTCGTCTGGCTTGCGGAACACGTCGACCAGATCGACGGTGACCGGCAGCGCATCGAGCGACGGATACACCTTGTGCCCGAGGATCTCGTCGGCCGTGGGGTTCACGAAGTACACCTCGAAGTCGGTGCTCGACGACACCATGTAGGTGGCGACGAAGTAGCTCGGCCGGGCGATGTTCGCCGACGCGCCGAGGAGCGCGACCGTTCGGGTGCTCTGAATGATGCGGAGCCGCTCGCGCGCGGTGGGCGGAGTCCAGTCGCTCACGTTCGCGGCGCTCAGGCTCCCGGCGCTCACGCGCCGGCCGCCTTGTCCAACGCCCGGTCGAGGTCCCGGAGGATGTCGTCGACATCCTCGAGGCCGACCGAGATGCGAATGAGGTCCGCGCCCACCCCCGCTGCCGCGAGCGCCTCGTCCGAGAGCTGCTGGTGCGTGGTGGACCCGGGGTGGATCACCAATGTGCGGGCGTCGCCCACGTTCGCGAGGTGGCTGCACAGCTCGACCGACTCGGTGAACACCTGGCCGGCGGCGCGTCCACCCTTCACGCCGAACGCAAAGACCGCGCCCGGTCCCTTCGGCAGGTAGTGGTTGGCGCGCTCGTGGAACGGCGAGTCGGGAAGTCCGGCGTATCGCACCCACGACACTCGGTCGTGCGACGCGAGGAATTGCGCGACCGCCTTGGCATTCGCGACGTGCTGCTCCATCCGCAGCGCGAGTGTCTCCAAACCGATGAGGAAGAGGAACGCGTTGAACGGCGACATGCACGCACCGAAGTCGCGCAGCTGCTCGACCCGCAGCTTCATGCAGAACCCGTACTCGGCGAAGTTCTCCCAGAAGCGCAGACCGTTGTAGGAGGCGACCGGTTCGGTCATCTGCGGGAAGCGGCCCGAGTCCCACGGGAACCGACCCGATTCGACCGCGACGCCGCCGATCGACGTGCCGTGCCCGCCGATGAACTTCGTCGCGGAGTGCAGCACGATGTCGGCGCCGTGCTCGATCGGCCGGCACAGGTACGGCGTCGCCAGGGTGCCGTCGACGACCAGCGGCACTCCGGCCGCGTGCGCGACATCGGCGAGCGCGGTCAGATCGGCGATCGACCCCGACGGGTTGCCGATGACCTCCGTGTACACCGCTTTCGTGTTCGGCTTGATGGCGGCGGCGTACGCCTCGGGGTCGTCACCCGCGATGAACGTGGTGTCGACGCCGAAGCGGCGCATCGAGACGTCGAGCAGTGTGTGCGTGCCGCCGTACAGCTGGGCGCTCGCCACGATGTGATCGCCCGCGCCGGCGAGAGCCGCGAACGTGAGCAGCTCGGCCGACTGCCCGCTCGCGGTCGCGACGCCACCGATGGCGCCCTCGAGGTTCGCCATCCGCTCTTCGAACGACGCCACGGTGGGGTTCGCGATGCGGCTGTAGATGTTCCCGAACTTCTGCAGCGCGAAGAGGTCGGCCGCGTCCGCGGAGTCCTCGAACACAAAGCTCGTCGTCTGGTAGATGGGAACCGCTCGAGCTCCCGTCGTCGGGTCAGGCCCGGCGCCCGAGTGCACGGCGCGGGTGCGGAAACCCCAGGTCTCCTCGATCATGCGCCCATGCTGTCAGGTGAAGTCGGGGCGCTCCCGCTGCGTTCGCTTCAGCTCGTACATCCCGGGCGTGCGAGCGAGCCGCTCGACGCAATCCCAGATCTCGAGGGCCTCGGTGCCGCGGGGGATGCGGTTGATGACCGGTCCGAAGAACGAGGTCTCCTCAGTCGGTGCCCGGCGAGAACGTGAGGATCGGGGTGCCGACGTCGCCGCCAGTGCGACTCAACGCGACCGCGGTCTCCTCGCGGAGCACCTCGTCCCACTTCTCGTCGTCGGCGGCCGCCACGATGTCGCTACCGAAGCCCGCGGCCGTGATCGCCTCACCGATCAACGAGTAGTTCGCCTCACGGATCTCGGTCGCGCTGCGGCCTTCGTTGTGCAGCCGAGTGCCGTACTCCGTGTACAGGCGCCCGACGGCGTCGTTGCCTCCCGTGACGCGGGCGGCCGCTGCAGCTCGCAGCATCATGCGGCCGGCGCCGTGCACGCGTCCGTACGGTGAAGTCGGATCGTGCTCGAAGTCCTTGTCTTCGTTCACGATGCGTAGGCAGATGAACCGCCAGTCCACGTCGTACGAACGTTGCGAGGCAACCTCGACGACCCATCGGCTGGTGACCCACGCCCACGGGCAGACAGGGTCGAGAAAGAACTCGACGTCGCTCATCGGCTCAGGCTACGGGAAGGCCAGCGCTCACCCATCCCGACCAACCGCCGAGCAAGTCCGACACGTCGGCGGAACCCCGCCGCGCGTAAGCACGCTCGCCGCGGTGCTCGATCGGTACCCGCCCGCGCAGTACACGACCGTCGGCGCGTCGGGGTCGAGCTCGTCGAGCCGCGGCACGAGCTCGGCGAGAGGGATCGTCACCGCGCCGGGGATCGTGCCCTCCTCGAGCTCGCTGGGACCGCGCACATCGAGGATCTGGAGATCGGTGTGCGACGCGAGCTGCGAGGACGACACCCGGGACGCAGCGATCGATGAGCGTCGGGTGGGCGAGGAACTCGCGGACCGGGTCCGCGAGCGCTCCCACGACCGTGTCGAACCCGATGCGAGCGAGGCGAACCCGTGCCTCGGTCTCGTGGCCGGCGGGCGCAACGAGCACGATGCGGGTGCCCGGAGCGACGACCTCGCCCGTGTACTCGGCGAAGCGACCGCCCAGTCCCACGTTGATCGACCCGTGGATGTGACCGGCGGCGAAGTCGATGTCGTCTCGGCAGTCCACGATCGTCGCACCGCGGCGATGCTCGGCGATCACCTCGTCGAACGAGAGGGGCGTCGGAGGCTGCTCCTCCTGGAGCAGCTCGTGGGCCTGTCGATTGCGGCTCGCGCTGAACGAGAAGTAGAGCGGCGCCGCTGCTTGTCCCTGCAGCACCGCGTCGACGAAGGCGTCCTCGGTCATCGGCCTGAGCGCGTAGTTCCACCGACGCTGCTCGCCGATCGTCGACTGGGTCTCGGTCGACAGGTTCTTCCCGCACGCGGAGCCGGCGCCGTGCGCGGGGAACACCCGCGTCGCATCGGGAAGGAGCATCAGCTTCTCGCGCAGCGACCGGTACAGCTGGCGGGCGAGATCCTCTGCGGACTCACCCGCCGACGCGAGCAGATCGGGACGCCCGACGTCGCCGATGAACAGCGTGTCGCCGGTGAGCACGCCGTACGGGATGTCGTCGGTCGGGTGTTCGCGGACCACGATGCTGATGGACTCGGGTGTGTGGCCGGGCGTCGCCATCACTTCGAGCGTGACCTCGCCGAGTGACAGCACGGCGCCGTCGGGGAGGAACTCGGCGGCGAAGTCGACCTTTCCCTTGCCCGCGGCGCCGAACGAGATCACGGCCCCCTGCTGCTCGGCGAGCTCGAGGTGGCCGGAGAGAAAGTCGGCGTGGAAGTGCGTCTCGATGACGCGCTCGATCTTCAGGTCGTGCTCAGCGGCATCCGCGACGTATTGATCGACGTCACGCTGCGGGATCGACGACGACCGCGCGTCCGGTGGTCGTGTCGCCGATCAGGTACGACGCGTGGGACAGGCACCCCAGGTAGTACTGCCTGAAGAACACTGCTGGCGAGCCTATCGACCCGTGTCGGCCCGCCCTCCGAGGTGGTGGAACGCGATCGCGGCGGCGGACGCGACGCCGATGGAGTCGACGTCGGGCGCCATCGGGATGCGCACTCGATGGTCGGCAGCCGCGATCGCTTCCTTCGTGAGACCCGGTCCCTCGGCGCCGAGGAGGATCGCGGGATGCTCCGGGCGGTCGAGCGACATGATCGAGGTCGCTCCGCGATGCGGACTGAGCGCGATCACGGTGAAGCCCGCGGCCCGCACGCTGGGCGATCGCGTCGGGCCACGGTTCGAGCCGCGTGAACGGAACGCCGAACACCTCACCCATCGAGACTCGGATCGAGCGCCGGTAGAGCGGGTCGCAGCACGTCGGGTCGAGCAGCACACCGTCGACGCCGAGCGCGGCTGCGCTCCGGAAGATCGAGCCCAGGTTCTCGTGGTCATTGATGCCTTCGAGGACCGCGAGGCACGACGCCTGGCGCCAGACCGCTTCGGGCCGGGGTGGGGCGAGTCGTGTCACCGAGGCGAGCACCCCCCGGTGGATCGCAAACCCGACGACCCCTCTCATCACCTCGAAAGAGGCGAGGTAGACGGGAGCGGGGTCAGCAACGAGCGCGTCGCCGAGCGCTCCGAGCCGGCCCCATTTCTCTTCCGCGATCAGCGCGGAGCGCATCGGGTAGCGGCGACCGCAGAAGTCGAGCGACGACCAACGCACCCTCCGCGATGCACACGGTGTCGCCTTCCATCTGTCTGCCGGAGCTCAGCATCGGTCAGCGCCCGGTACTCGGCGAGCCGCGGGTCGTCCGGATCGTCGATCCTCGTCGGTGATGCCATGCGACCGGTAGCGTCGCGCGAAGTGCGCACGTGCTCGCGTCCAGATTGCGCGGATCCCGCGGTCGTGCTGCTCGGGTTCGACGCCTCTCGCCGGCTCGCCTGGTTCGCGCCACTGGACGAGGCGGTCGGCCGCCACAGCGGCGAGCTGTGCCAGCGGCACGCCGAATCGATGGTCGTGCCGAAGGGATGGTGGCTGGACGACCAGCGCGTCGACCCGCAGCTGTTCACGCCTCCACCGATTGCTCACACAACCACCGCTGCGGGGGGTCGAGTGAGCAAACGGTCTCCGGCGACCGAGCCCGAACCGGATCCTCTGCCGCTCGAGGAGGCGCCGGCACCGGCGCAGGCCACCAGCGCAGGCACAGGAGTGGGCGCCCCGGTTCGATCGGGACGACGACCTCGATGGCCTGCTCGACGCCGGCACGCCGCTGCTCGGCCGCGCCTTCAGCGGCCGGCCTCGACCTCAGGGCAGCCGCGAGGCGACGTAGATCGCGGTCAGGTATGGGCGCTCGACGACGCCGTTGAACTGATCCCGCGCCAGAGCTTCGAGCGCGTCGAGCACCTCGCTCCGTCGGTCGGAGGGAAGGGCGAGCCACGGCGAGAACGAGGCGAAGAGCGCTCGCGCTTCCTCGGGCGTGTGCCGGCCCGTCCACGACACGAGCTCGTGGTGCACCGGCCCGAAGCGTTGCGACGCGTCGATCTCCGCGATTCTCGCCTCGGCGTCGATCGCGTACAGGTGCGCGCCCGTGCCGGGGTTGCCAGCAGACGGCGCGTCGACCAGCTCCGGTGCGTGCCGTTCGAGCACGGGGACGAGCGCCTCGTGGAACGGGTCGGGACGGCTGAGGTCTCCGAACACGTTCCACCACAGCGCGAGTGACCCGTCCGGACGCAGGATGTCGGCGGCGCGCTGTCAGCCCGACCGACGGTGCGGACCCAGTGGAACGACGTCGCCGCCGCGACGATGTCGAACGACTCGGGCGCGAGGTCGACCTCTTCGAACGCTGCCGTGCACGACACGCAGCGGTCGCCCCGCGAACTTGGACTTCGAGCAAGGTGGCGAACTCCGCGCCCAGCTCTACCACTGTGACCGACGCGCCGAGTCGAGCATCCGCGCCGTGGCCTGGCCGGTGCCGGCGCCGATCTCGAGCACGTCGGTGCCCGGCCCGAGTCCGCCCTGCTCACGCGAGCACCTCGAAGACACGTTCGGGATAGCCCGGGCGCCC
This sequence comes from uncultured Acidimicrobiales bacterium, assembly GCA_963747215.1. Taxonomy (GTDB): domain Bacteria; phylum Actinomycetota; class Acidimicrobiia; order Acidimicrobiales; family DATKAS01; genus DATKAS01. The sequence goes on along the minus strand of CAVVET010000001.1, from coordinate 206,906 downwards.
CTTCGTCATAGGCGCTGACGTCCGTCGTGAAGAGCGCCCGCCGGTCCTTGTACAGCTCGAAGGAGTCGGTCACGAGGTGGACGCAGGTGGGGTCTGCCCGTCGTTGGTCAGAAGGGCGCCGTAGAGGTCGGGACGGCGATCGCGGAACAGGCCCCATCCGCGCGCGGTCCGCGCGTGCCGCGTCGAGGTCGAGCTCGGCCATGATCGTCGTGGTGCTCGTGCGGTCCGCCTCGGCGAGCGGTCGGCCTCGGTGGTCCACGATGAACGAGGAGCCGTAGAACGTGAGCTCGTCCTCCGTGCCGACACGGTTGGCGGCGGCGAGGTGCACGGCGTTGCAGACCGCGTGTCCGTCCATCGCCCGCCGCCACATGTCGGCGGTGTCGTTGTCGGCTTGGTCGCCGATCTCACTGCCGATCGCGGTCGGGTACAGCAGCACGTCGGCACCGAGCAGCGCCATCGCGCGAGCGGCCTCGGGGAACCACTGGTCCCAGCAGATCCCGACCCCGATCGTGCCGTGCCGCGTCGCCCAGGCGCGAAAGCCGGTGTCGCCGGGGTTGAAATAGAACTTCTCCTCGTACCCCGGACCATCGGGGATGTGCGACTTTCGATAGGTGCCGAGCACCTCACCGTCTTCGACGACGGCCACCGAGTTGTAGTGCGCCTGTCCGGCGCGCTCGAAGAAGGACACCGGGACGACGGCGCCGCGGCCGGCGGTCACCTTGCGGATTGCGACGATGCCCGGGTCTTCGTCGACCGGCGACGCCCACGAGAACAGCTCTTGCCGCTCCGACTGGCAGAAGTACGGCCCCGCGAAGAGCTCCTGCGGGAGGACGATGTCCGCTCCGGCCTCGAGCGCGGCGTCGACGAGGTCCGCCATCTCGGCGATGTTCTGGGCATGGTCGGATCCACACGGCTTCTGGATCACCGCGAGGATCGGACGCGAGCTCACTGATCCACAGTCGGACCGCTCTGGCGGATGAGCTTGGCAACGAGCGCGGTCCAGCCCGTCTGATGCGCGGCGCCGAGGCCCTTGCCGCTGTCGCCGTGGAAGTACTCGTAGAACGTGATGTGGTCGCGCCAATGGGCGTCGTTGTCGAACAACAGGTGGCCGCCGTTCGACGGCCGGCCGCCCTCGCCTGCGAGGAAGAGGCCGATGAGTCGTCTCGAGAGCTCGGCGGCCACGCCCGACAGGTCCTCGAACTGCCCCGAACCGACGGGCATCTCGACCGTGAACTCCGGGCCGAGGTAGTGGTGGAAGCGCTGCAGCGACTCGATCATGAGGTAGTTCACGGGAAACCACACCGGTCCGCGCCAGTTCGAGTTGCCGCCGAACATCCCGGTCGTGGACTCACCCGGCTGGTAGCTCACCGAGTAGTCGTGTCCGCCGAGCATGAGCGAGACCGGGTGGCCCTCGTGGATCTTCGAGAGCGAGCGCAAGCCGTGTGGTGAGAGGAACTCGTCCTCGTCGAGCATGCGAGCGAGGATTCGACGAAGGCGGTCGGGCCCGACGAGCGACATGAGCCGGCGCTCGCCCACGCCCGGTTGGTTCATCGTGAAGATGTTGGCGCAGAGGTCCGGGCGGTTCTTCTGGAACCAACGCATGCGCTCGGCGAAGTCCGGCAACGTGTCGAACACACGCGGTTCGATCGTCTCCACCGCGAACAGCGGGATCAGGCCGACGAACGAGCGGACCTTCAACGGGATGTGCTGCTGGCCGATGTCGAGCACGTCGTAGAAGAAGCCGTCGTCCTCGTTCCAGAGCGAGAGCCCTTCGCCGCCGAGGTTGTTGGCGGCGTCCGCGATGTAGAGGAAGTGCTCGAAGAACTTCGTCGCCACGTCTTCGTAGGACTTGTTGATCTGTGCCAGCTCGAGCGCGATCGCGAGCATGTTCAGGCAGTACATCGCCATCCAGCTCGTGGCGTCGGACTGGGCGAGGCGTCCTCCGTCCGGCAGCGGGGCCGATCGATCGAAGAGCCCGATGTTGTCGAGACCGAGGAAGCCGCCCTCGAAGACGTTCAGGCCGGCGGCGTCCTTGCGGTTCACCCACCAGCTGAAGTTGATGAGCAGCTTGTGGAAGATGCGCTCGAGGAACTCGGTGTCCTTCCTGCCGGTGCGCGCGCCGTCGATCTTGTAGACGCGCCACGCCGCCCACGCGTGCACGGGTGGGTTCACGTCGTTGAACGCCCACTCGTACGCGGGCAGCTGACCGTTCGGGTGCATGTACCACTCGCGGCAGAACAGCAGCAGCTGCTCCTTCGCGAAGTCGGGATCCACGATCGCCATCGGCAGCATGTGGAACGCGAGATCCCACGCGGCGTACCACGGGTACTCCCACTCGTCGGGCATCGAGATGATGTCGGCGTTGTACAGGTGCATCCACTCGTGGTTGCGTCCGCTCTCCCGACCGGGCGGGGGCGAGGGCATCGCGGGGTCGCCTTCGAGCCACTCCCGCACGTCGTACCGGAAGTGCTTCTTCGCCCAGAGCAGGCCTGCGATCGCGCGGCGTTGCACGTCGCGGAGAGGGCTTCCCACCGGCACGTCCGCGAGGTCGTCGTAGAACTCGTCGGCTTCGTTGCGACGCGCGTGCATCACGGCGTCGAAGTCAGAGCCGACGCCTTCACTCTCGGGACGGATGTTCGTGAGCCGCACACGGACGCTGACCGACGCGCCGGCGGGCACCTCGAACTGGTACCAGGCCGAACCCTTCGTGCCGAACTGCGCCGGGTTCACGCTCTCCGTGCCGGAGATCACGTGGTCGTTGATGCCGTCCTTCGGGAACGGCGTCGTGTTCGGCGTCCCCCACAGCCGCTGTGAGTTCGTCTCGTTCTCGCAGAACAGAAGCTGCGGTTGGTCGTCGCACACGAGCCAGCGGGTTCCGAGGGAGCCGTGGGTCGTCTCGATGACGTTGTGCGCCACCGCACGGAGCTGGGCTCGGCGGTTGTCGCGTCCCCACGACCAGGTGTTGCGGAACCACACCGTCGGGAGGATGTGCAGGGGAGCCGCCTCGGGGCCTCGATTGCGGGCCTCGATGAGGATGCAGATGTCGTCGGGCGCGCTCTTCGCGTACGTGAGCTCGACATCGAAGTACCGGGACTCCTCGAACACGCCGGTGTCGACGAGCTCGTACTCGTCCTCTTCGCGACCCCGCTGTCGGTTTCCCTCGACGAGGTCGCCGTAGGGGAACGCCCGTTGGGGGTACTTGTACAGCCAGCGCATGTACGAGTGGGTCGGCGTCGAGTCGAGCGCCCACCAGTACTCCTTTGCGTCCTCGCCGTGGTTGCCCTCGGAGTTCGTGAGCCCGAAGAGCCGCTCCTTGAGGATCGCGTCGTTCGTGTTCCACAGCGCGACCGAGAAGCACAGGTGCTGCCAGTGGTCGGAGATCCCGCCCAGGCCGTCCTCGCCCCACCGGTAGGCCCGCGAACGCGCGTGCTCGTGGGGAAAGGAGTCCCACGCGGTGCCACCCGGGCTGTAGTCCTCGCGCACGGTGCCCCACTGCCGGGCGGAGAGGTACGGACCCCACCGTCTCCACAACGCAACCCGGTTGCGATCCTCGTCGAGACGGCTTTGTTCGGCATCGTTGCTCATGGGTCCGGGCAGTTTATGGAGCCGCCTCGCACCCTGCCGGGGGCCCGGGGCGACGGGTAGCGTCCGCCCGTGAGCATCGAGCGTGAGTTCGTCTTTCTGGCCTCGCCGACTGCGGGACGCGCCGGCGCGGGCGGCCATCCCTGCCAAGGGGTGTATCACCGTCCGAGTGGAGCGTCGCCCACCACCGCGTTCATCGCCTCGCACTACAACGTCGACTTCAGCGAGCACTACCTCGCCGCGTACATGGCCGAGCGCGGCTACGGATTCCTCGGCTGGAACACCCGCTTCCGCGGCAACGAGGCGTACTTCCTTGCCGACCAGGCCCTGGTGGACATCGGAGTCGGTGTGCGCTGGCTGCGCGAGACGGCCGGCGTCGAGCGTGTGGTGCTGCTCGGCAACTCGGGCGGCGGGTCGCTCATGGCGCTCTATCAGTCGCAGGCGGTGAACCCCTCGATGACCGCGCCGCCGGGACTCAAGGTCGCGGAGGCGGTCGCGCGATCTGCTCCCCGGTGACCTCTATGTGTCGGTCGCGTCGCATCCCGGTCGGCCCGAGGTGCTCACTGCCTGGATGGATCCGTCGGTCACCGACGAGCACGATCCCGTCGGCACCGACTCGGACCTCGACATGTACGACGACCGCCATGGTCCGCCCTACAAGGTCGATTTCATCGCGCGCTACCGCGCGGCCAGATCGAGCGGAACCGCCGGATCAGCGCGTGGTGCCACAGCGAGCTCGGTCGCCTGGCCTCGTACGGACTGACCGATCGACTCTTTGTCGTCCGTCGCACCTGGGCCGACCTTCGCTTCGTCGACGGAGCGATCGACCCCTCGAATCGCACGGTGCCGCTCTGCTACGCCGGGTGACCCGAAGCGAGCGAACAGCAGCGTGTTCGGCATCGGTGCGGTGAACACCCTGCGCACCTGGCTGTCGATGTGGAGCCTCGACGACTCACCGTGCAGCGCGGCGAAGCACCTCCCGATGATCACGCTGCCGGGGCTGGTGGTGCAGGCCGACGCGGACACCGGCGTGTTCCCGAGTGACGCGGCCGGCATCCACAGCGATCTCGGATCGACCGACAAGCAGATCCTGACGCTGGAGGGCGATCACTACTTCCTCAACCCCGGGAACGCTCGCGACAACCTCGCCGACGTGATCGCCGCGTGGGTCACCGAGCGGACGTGAACGCCTCGCTCCCATCCATGGGGGACGTGCGGCGTGTCGATGTGGCGGACGCGGTGCGTTCCCAGCTCGAGCACCTCCCCGTCAGTCATCGGGACCGGCGGCCGATCGGCGCAGGTCGTTGAGCGAGACCATGCAACCGATGACGCCGTGAGCGACCGCAGCGGCGGGTGCCGCTGCGAGGAACGAGTTCATCGCACCGCACTCGTCCGACTCCACATGGCCGAAGGTGATCCATCGGAGGCGGTCGACCGGCGTGATCGAGTCGCGATCGCCTCCGCCACGAGCGGGAACATGGCTCGCGGGTCCGGTGTGGAACAGCAACGGTTGCTCATCGTCGATGAGGAACTGGTTGAACGTGAAGCCGGTCGGACCGACCTCGGGAACGAACGTCGAGAGACGGTAGGTGTGATCGGCGATCTCGGTCGATTCGTGTCTGCATCACAGTCCTCTCAGAGTGGCTCAGAGCGGAGCGGGTGCGCAGGATGCCCTCGCCATGGGCGCGCTCGGCGAGAGTGCGCAGGAACTCGACGGCGTCGATCGTGACGACCTCGCCGCCTTCGCCGTTGCGGAAGCTGCCGCCGGCGGGTCCGGTGAGGTGGAGCGTGAACGGCACGTCGTAGATCGACGCCCACTCGGCGACGTAGTCCGCCATCAGCCGACCGTCGTGCTCGGCGTCGAAGTCGAGCCCGTATCCGAGGGCGTGGGCGATGTCGACGCGATGCATCCACACGTCGCGGGTGAAGCCGACGTCGAAGAGATACGCAACCGGCTGCTTGCCGACGATGGGCAGGTTGAGCACCTTGCGGTTCGCGATGAAGCGGGGGAGCTTCGTACGCGCCGCGCACCGCCTTGAGCGAGATCGCGTCCCACTCGGCGATCAGCTCGTCGGTGGTGAGCGCAGCCCGCTCGCGGACCTGCACCTCGTTCATGCCGTCCCACCAGAAGGGAGTGCCGAGCTCGGCCATCACCGGCTTGCCCTTCGCTTCTGGCGGACGAACTCGCGCGGCGACGCCTGGCTTGCCGCCGACCCGACGACATGCGCGGCCATCGCTCGCACGTCCCAGAGCTCGCAGTCCGTCGGCTTCGACCAGTCGCTCGGAGCGATCGCTCGCATCAACGCTCCGAACTTCTTGTTCTCCACCGTGGCGATTCGCATCGCCTCGTCGTGGCCGATCCGCTCGATGGTGCGGACGTCGCGGGTCGTGGTCATGGTCATCGTGAAGCCTTTCGCTTGGAGCTCGGTCTTGGAGTCGATCTCGTTGAAGAACATGGCGATCACGCGCTCGGTGAGGCCGACCCACCGAGCGCCGCCCGGATCGTTGGCGGTCTGCTGGTCGGCGAGCCCGGCGACGAGGGTGGTGAAGAGGTCGACGTCTTCTTGGGCGGTGACGCCGGCCGCAGCGAGCGCGCTCGCGTGCGAGCTCGTAGAACTCGATCGCCACCGCGTACGACGTCGCCGAAGGCACGAAGCCCGGGATCGGACGCTGGAACATGAGCACGTAGCGCACGACGTCCTCGGTGACGAAGTCGAGCAGCATCCGGGCGCAGATCGAGCACTGCCCCGCGGGCGTCCTCGTTCGGCGCGCAGCGCTTTCGTGCGCTCGACCAGGGCGCGGTTGCCCTGCTCGAACATCGCGTCGTACAGATCGTTCTTCGACGCGAAGTACGCGTAGAGCGAGGGCTGTCGCAGCTCGACCAGGTCGGCCAGATCGCGGAGCGAGATGCCGCCGAGGCCGTCGCGATGGGCCAGCGTCCAGGCCGCGGCGAGGATCTGGTCCCGCTTCGCCTCGCGTCGCCGTGCCCGATTATCTATCACCGATAGATTTTCTATCAGTGATAGATAATCGTGTCAACCAGCCGTGTAGGTGACCTGGGTGGCGCCGTCGGCGTCGCGCAGCGTGAGGGTGCCGGCCGACACCGAATAGGTCGCGACGTTCGAGAGCGCGGTGAAGTAGCGCGTCCTCGGCGGTCATGACCTCGTCGGGGCAGGCCATCTTCGTGGAAGCGATCGGCCCGATGGTGAGGCCGTCGGCTCCTTCCACGGTGTAGCCGGCGTTGAACGTGTTGCAGCCGCCCGAGCCCGAGAGCGAGCCATCTTCGGCGAAGGTCGCGGTGAGCGCTTCGGTCTGCGCGTTGGTCTCCACGCCGCCGCTGCCGTTGTTGACGCCGGTCGCGGTCCAGTCGCCGACGAGCGTCGTGGCGTCGGCCGAGTACACGAGCAGGGTCTCGCCCGCGTCGTCCGTGAGGATCGAGCGCGTCGCCGTCGTCGATCACGAACGACGTGACCTCGGGGAGCTGCTGCACGAGCGCGTCCTCCTGCGCTTGCACCGCGCCCTCGCAGGCGCGTTGCGTCATCGCTCCCATCGTGATCGTCAGCGCGTCGCCGTCGACGGTGTACGAGCCGTTGAACTGGTTGCACGGCGTGGAGCCCGCCACTGCGTCCGTCGTGAACGACAGGCTCGCCGGCTCGTCGACAGCCGGGACGGTGTCACCGGACGCGTCGGTGTACTCCGTCAACACCCACGAGGTTCCGGGGAGACCGTCCGCGTCCGCGAGCGGGACAGCGCTTCCCTCCGTCTCCACGTCGCTGTCATCGCCGCACGCGACGACACCGAACAGAACGACCAGGCTGAGCGCAAGGACCACGGGACGGCGGAACATGAGAACTCCTCGATGGGGGGTATCACCAGTCTCGCCGACGCCGGACCGGTCGGAGGCGCACCTCAGGACCAAAGGCCCTGGCCGCGACGGACGGGAAGCCTCACCGTGAACGGCATGAAGGTCCTGCTGATCGAGAGTGTTCCATCGGGCGACCCCGAGGTCGCGGATCAGTTGCGCGCCCGCGGGCACGAACCACTGCGATGCTTCGACCACGAGGACTCGCCGTTCCCGTGTGTGGCTGTCGCCGCACCCGAGAGGTGCCCGCTCGCGGCGGGCGACGTCGTAGTCGCCTGTGTCGTCCGCGAGTTCGGGGTGTTCGACCCGACGCCGTTCGAGAGCGGAGTCACCTGCGCGCTCGAGGAACCGCATCCCTGTCGTCGTCGAGGGCGCCAACATGACGCCGTTTGTCGGCTACGCGATCGACGCTCGCGGTGATCTCGTGAGCGCCGTCGAGGAGGCCGCGAGTGCGTCCCAGGTCGGGCATGTGGAGGCCGTCCGCGAGTTCCTCGATCGCTGCGCTCGTTCGCTTCGACATCGTCCCCGACGATGTCGAGGTCGACGTCCGCCGCGTGGGTCCTGAGGTCAGGGTCAACGTGGTCTTGCCGGAACCATCCCCTCCAGCGACGGAGTACCTGACCTCGCGGTTGGCTGGCGTCGTGCGAGCGTTCGACCCGTACGTGCCACGCATCGACATCGTGGTCTCCACGCGCTGACGGCCGTCGGATCGACGCTCGGGCTACACGATCGTGATCTGTCGCTCGAGCACCTCTTCGAGGAGCTGCTTTCGAGCGTCAGCCGCATAGAGCTCGAGCGTGATGTCCGCGTCTCCGTCCGGCACGAGCTCGATCTGGAGCAGGCCCCCGTCGTCGCGAGCACGCACCGTCGCGACCCGGCGCTCGTAGGAGCGGTCGAGCCCGATCGCGATGCGCAGCAAGCCGGCCAGCGCGCGCACCAGCGTCTGATCGTCTCGACCGAGGCGCGTGAACGCTTCGTGCTCCGGCTTCGGCGCGCTCTTGCGGTGGTATCGCAGCGACCTGGGCGATGATCTCGATCTCTCGGTCCGTGAAGCCCGTCAGATGCTCGCTGTTGCGAATCACGTAGTAGCGTGTGCAGATGGTGCTTCGCGTGCGAGATGAAGAGGCCGACGTTCGCGAGCAGGGCCGCAGCTTCCAGGTAGTCGCGTGACCCGTCGTCGAGACGATGTACAGAAGCGGTGGCGTCGAAGAGCTCGAGCGCCAGGCGAGCGATCTCCCTCGAGTGGTCGGGGCGCTCGTCGCACTGCTCCATGAGGTGCACGACACTCGCCCTCGAAAGGTCGCGGAGGTGGTGCAGGGTGCCGCCGCGCGATCGCTGCACCGTGTCGAGCAGCACGCCCTCGCGAAGCGCGTTCTCGGACACCACCAGCCGCGTCGCCCCATAGGTGTGCATCACCTGCTCGAGGACGATCGCGCCGCCCAGGATGATGTCGGCCCGGCGGGGATCGAGTCCGGGAAGTCGCCGCCGCTTCTCGACGCTGCCCGCCTTCACGATGTGTCCGACGACCTCGTCGAGCTCGTCGCGCGTGAGCTCGAAGTTGTTCAACGTGATCGGGTTCGGGTCCGACCTGGCCGCCGCGACCATCGACGCGAGGGCCAGGATCGTGCCGGAGCTGCCGATCAACACGTCGAAGCCGAGGCGGTGCACTTCGGGGACGAACGGCGCCAGGATCGAGCGAACGAACTTTCGGCACGACCCCACCGCCGCGGGGTGCACCGCGTCGCCTCCGAAGAAGCGGGCACTCATGCGGATGGAGCCCAGCTTCAGGCTGCGGGACGCGAGCACCTCACCGCGTTCGCCGATGAGGAGCTCGGTGGATCCTCCTCCGATGTCGACGAGCATGAGGCGGCGGTCGAACACCGGCACGGCTTGCAGCACGCCGAGATGGATGAGGCGCGCCTCCTCGACGCCGGAGATGACCTCGACGTCGACGCCCGCCTCGTCGTGGGCGCGTCGGACGAAGTCGTCGTGGTTCTCCGCCTCCCGCACCGCGCTCGTCGCGACCGCTCGGATCGACGCCGATTCGGCTTCCGCGACGCGACGCATGTGCGTGAGGGCAGCGATGCCCCGGTCGATGGCGTCGGGGGCGAGGCGCTTCATGTCGCCGGGACCCGAGCCGAGGCGGACCATCTCGCGCTCCCGCGCCACCACATCGAAGCGATCGTTCGCTGCCACCCGCGCGACGACGAGGTGGATCGAGTTGGTGCCGATGTCGATCGCGGCCAGCGTCGCGTCACGCTCGACCTCCTCGTCGGTCACGGCGCCGACGCTACGCTGCCCATGTGGTCACCGTGTTCGTGTTGATCAACGCCGAGCCCGCCCGCATCGCGGTCCTCGCGCAACAGCTCTCCGACCTGAAGGGCGTGGGCGAGGTGTACTCGGTCGCGGGTGACGAGGACCTGGTCGTGATCGTTCGCGTCGACCACCACGACGACCTGGCCGAGGTGGTCACCCAGCGCATCGCCGCGCTCGAGGGGATCATGGCCACGCGGACGCTCATCGCGTTTCAGGCCTACAGCAAGCGCGACCTCGAAGCGATGTGGTCGATCGGCTGGGAGTGAGCAAGTCCTTCGGCGAGGAAGGTGGCCGGCTCGACTACGGCACCTACCTCGGGCTCGAGACCCTGCTATCGGCCCAGCAGCGCCGCACTGAAGCCCACGACGAGCTGCTGTTCATCACCGTCCATCAGATCTACGAGCTCTGGTTCCAGCAGCTGCTGTTCGAGCTCGAGGCGGCACGCGACGCGCTGTTCGCCGGCGAGATCCCGCGTGTGCGTCATGTGTTTCGGAGAGTGCGCGTCATCGAGCGCCTGCTCGTCGAACAGATCGACGTGCTCCAAACGATGACCCCGCAGGACTTCCTCACGTTCCGGTCGGAGCTCGAACCTGCGAGCGGGTTCCAGTCGGTGCAGTACCGAGAGATCGAGTTCCTGTCGGGCCTGAAGGACTCGGCCTACCTCGATCGTGTGCACGCCACCGCCGAGGAGCGGGCCCGGCTCGAGCGTCGCCTGAGCGAGCCGTCGCTGTGGGACGGCTATCTCGCCCTGCTCGCGCACCACGGCAACCCCGACCTCGTCGACGTGCTCCTCGACCGCGATCGATTCGGAGCGTTGTTCGAGGTGTCGGAGGACCTCCTCGACCACGATCAGGCGTTCGCGCTGTGGCGGGTGCGCCACGTGACGATGGTGGAGCGCCAGATCGGGGGGAAGCCCGGCACAGGCGGATCGACGGGAGCGGGCTACCTGCGCAGCACGCTCGATCGTCGCTTCTTCCCTGAGCTCTGGGCCGTGCGCGACCGCCTCTAGTCGCGGTTTGACGCGGTCCGTGCTCGGCCTCGGCCGCGGTCGCGGCTTCCGCTTCCTCGACCGGGTCGAGGGGTCGCATCGCGAAGTCGATCGCCGACCAGATCGCCTGCGCACACGGATAGAAGACGATCGGCACGATGATCGCCACTGCGAGGCCGGCGATGATCACCGGCACGACCTCGATGTGGGGATAGGTCGCGATCAGCCCGACGATGATGATGAGCAGGAACAACCCGAACGTGACGATCATGTTGATCGTCGTGCTGCCGAGCGAGAAGCCCTCGTGCCTGACGAAGCGCACGCCGCATCGGGGACAGCGCTCGGCGAGGTGGAAGTAGCCACGGAAGATCCTGCGCGATCCGCAGCGGGGGCACCGGCGGACGAGGCCTCGCAGCACCATGCGGGTCGTCGTGGGCTCCGTCATCGGGGGGATGTCACGGGGGAATGTCACACCCCCCGTGCACACTCTCCGCATGGAGATTGCCGGCCGGGTCCCACTAGAGTCCACCGGGCAATTGAACCCTGCTCCGCACCGTGCGGGGCCCCGTGCGCCGAGGCGTTTCGGGTCCGGAGGGAGGAGTCCGCGATGCGGGCCTATGAATTGATGGTCATCGTCGACACCGAGGTGGACGAGCCCGGCGTGCAGTCGGTCATCGACCAGGTCAAGGAGCAGATCGCCCAGCGCTCCGGCGAGACCAAGTCCGTCGACATTTGGGGCAAGCGCCGCTTCGCCTACGAGATCGACCACAAGCACGACGGCACGTACGTCGTGTTCCAGCTCGTGGGCGACGGCTCCCACCTCGACGACTTCGAGCGTTGGCTCCGTCTCGCGGACGAGATCGTCCGCCACAAGCTCATCCGCCTGCCCGACCACGAGGCCGCCAAGCGCGGGCTTCTCGCGGCAGGCACGCCGGCCGCGGCCGGCTGAACGATCGGGAGCGATCGACATGGCAGACAACAGCATCACGGTCATCGGCAACATCACCCGCGACCCCGAGCTGCGCTTCACCAACAGTGGGCGCCCGCAGGTCTCGTTCGGCCTGGCGGTCAACCGTCGCTATCAGCAGAACAATGAATGGGTCGAGCAGACCAGCTTCTTCAACGTCGTCGCGTGGGCCCAGCTCGCGGAGAACGTCAGTGAGTCGTTGAGCAAGGGCTCACGCGTCATCGTCAACGGGCGGCTCGAGCAGCGCTCGTGGGAGACGCAAGACGGCGAGAAGCGCAGCGTCATCGAGATCGTCGCCGACGAGGTCGGTCCGAGCCTTCGTTGGGCGACCGCGAAGATCGAGCGCAACGAGCGCAGCAGTGAGATGAGCGATCGTCCTCGCGGCGGCGGTTCGGGTTCCGCACCGCAGTCCGAGGGCTTCGCCGCAGAAGAGGAGCCGTTCTGATGAAGGCGCAAGGTCAGCAGCGACGTTCGAAGCCGAAGGACGCGGGGCGTCGGGTCAAGAAGAAGGTCAGCGTCCTCGCCGCCGAGCGCGTCGAGTACGTCGACTACAAGGACGTCAACCTGCTCCGACGGTTCATGTCCGATCGCGCCAAGATCCGGGCGCGGCGCGTGAGCGGCAACGACAGCCAGCAGCAGCGCGAGGTCGCCCGGGCGATCAAGAACGCGCGCGAGATGGCGCTCTTGCCGTACACGAGCCGAGTCACCACGCAGCGCGGCCCGCGCGCCGATCGAGGTGACCGCGGCGATCGCGGCGATCGAGGTGACCGCGGCGACCGAGGTCCCCGCACCGAGGCGCTCGTCGACGCCCCCAGCGTCGAGGAGCTCGACGTCGATGTGGCGTTGGAAGTCGACCTCGACATCGAGGCGACGACGAACGGCGACGAGGAGGCGTGATGAAGCTCGTCTTGCGCAGCGACGTCGACAACGTGGGCAAGAAGGGCGACATCGTCGACGTGTCGGCCGGCTTCGGACGCAACTACCTGCTGCGGCGCGGCCTCGCCTTCACTGCGACCGAAGGCGCGACGGCGCAGGCCACGGCGATGCGCCGGTCCCGAGATGTGCACGACGCGAAAGAGCGGTCCGCGGGCGAAGAGGTGGCGCGGGTCCTCGTGCCCAAGGTCATCACCATCACTGCGAAGGCGGGCACCGAGGGCCGGTTGTTCGGCTCGGTGACCTCGGCTGACGTCGTCGACGCCATCGCCGCCCAGGCCGGCATCGAGCTCGACCGCCGCAAGCTTCACCTGGCCGAACCCATCAAGACGCTCGGCACCCACGAGGTGCCCGCCCGTCTGCATCCCGAGGTCGAGTTCGCCATCACCGTCGAGGTCGTCGCGAGCTAGTCGAGCTCGTCGACCAGGTCGGGGCCAGGGCGGCCCCGAGCATCCACCCGCTGTCCCCAGGTCGGGGTCCACGATGCACAGGGTCTTCCCCAAGCGCGCCCCCACTCGTCCACCGACAAATGGCGTTTGTCCACTAGCGACCCACAAGTCCGTACCGCAAGGGTGACAGCCAATGGCCGACGGATCTCCCGACACTCCCCGGCGGCCAGCAGGGGCCGGTCGAGTCCCGCCCCACAACCTCGATGCGGAGGCCTCGCTCCTCGGCGCGATGTTGCTCTCGGCGTCGGCGGTCGCGTCGGCGGTCGAGGTCGTCTCCCGCGACGACTTCTACAAGCCGGCGCACGGGCACATCTTCGAGGCGATCACGTCGCTGTACGGCTCGGGCGAGCCGATCGACCCCGTCACTGTCGCGGAAGAGCTGCGACGCGCCGAGCCTGCTCGACGCCATCGGCGGGCCGTCGGTGCTCGTCGACCTGCAGGCGACGACGCCCGCGATCTCGAACGCCGGCGGGTACGCGCACATCGTCGAGGAGCACGCGCTCCTGCGACGACTGATCGGCGTCGCCGGGGAGATCGCCGAGCTCGGGTACAGCCTGCCGGACGACGTCACGAAGGCCGTCGATCGGGCCGAGGCGATGGTGTACGACGTCGCCCAGCGGCGGGTGGCGGACACGATGTCGCCGGTTCACGACCTGCTCGAGGTCAGCCTCAGCCGGCTCGAACAGCTCTATGACCGCGGCGACTCGATCACCGGCCTCCCGACGGGTTACAACGATCTCGACGAGCTGCTGTCCGGACTGCAACCGTCCTCGCTCGTCGTCGTCGGGGCTCGCCCGAGCGTGGGCAAGTGCGTCGCGTGGGACACGCCGATCCTCGACCCCGTGACGGGCGCGGTACGCACGGCCGCCGAGGTCCACCGGCTCGGCACCGCCGGAAATCCGGTCGCCGTCGCGTCGCTGGCCGGCGACGGGTCGCTCACGGTCGTCGAGCCCGAAGCGTTCGTCGACGACGGGATCAAGCCGGTGTTTCGTGTGCGCACGCGGTCGGGGCGCGAGGTGCGAACGACGATGACGCACCCGTTCCTCACCGAACGAGGCTGGCTACCTCTCGGCGACCTCGGTGTCGGGGTCAGGGTCGCGGTGCCTCATTCGCTTCCGTTCTTCGGGAGTGACCGTCTGCCGGCGGCCGAGGTCGTGCTGCTCGCGCACCTGATCGGGCACGGCGAGCGAGTGGCGGGCGGCGCCGTGTTCGCGAACACCTCTCCCACGGTGGTGGCGGACCTCGTCGTCCACGCCGACGGCCAAGGCGTGCGCGCGGTGCCGTTGCCGAGCGGACACGTCGCATATCGCGTGGTGGCAAAGGATCGGGCGCGCGATCGCATCGAGGTCGTCGCGGCGCGCCACGGGCTCCTCGGCGTCGCCACCGACCGCGGCATCCCCGACGCGGTCTTTCGCCTTCCGCACGATCAGCTCGCACTTTTCCTGGGCCGGCTTTTCGCGGCGGCAGGAGCGGCACGGGCCGCGGCAAGGGGAGCCGGGCGGATCCGCTACCTGACCGCGTCGCGGACGATGGCGCAGGGAGTGCAACATCTGCTGTTGCGGTTCGGCGTGGCCGCAGCCGTGCGCGAGAAGCGTGTGTGTGAGCAGGGCGTCACCCATGACCTGTTCGAGCTCGAGGTCACCGACGCGGCCGACATCCGCGTGTTCTGCGACCAGTTCGAGGTCGTGGGGCAAGAACGGTCGTTCGAGGTGCTCTCCCGGCGAGCGGGCGGGTCGGGGAGCGGCTTGGCCGTGGGCGCGCGCGCGAAGTGGCCGCGTGGAGGCGGCCCCGTCGACCTGGTCTCGGGCGGGCGTCGACCCGCGGGGCAGGTGCTCGAACGGGCGCCCGACCCGAGGGCGCTGCAACACAGCGCGCTGTGGGACGAGATCGTCGAGATCGAGTACGACGGCATGGACCAGGTGTACGACCTGACCGTGCCGGTCACGCACAACTTCGTCGCGGGCGACGTGTTCGTCCACAACACCGCGTTCGCGCTCGGCATGGCGGCGCACGCCGCGCTCGAAGCGCAGCGGCCGGTGTTGTTCTTCTCGCTCGAGATGGGCCACCTCGAGCTCACCCAGCGCCTGCTCTCGATGGAAGCTCGGGTCGACTCGAGCCGACTGCGCAACGGGCGTCTCGTCGAGGCGGACTGGTCGAAGATCGGCCACGCCATCGGCCGTCTCGCCAACGCGCCGCTCTGGTTCGACGAGAACCCCAACGTCACCGTGATGGAGATCCGCGCGAAGGCGCGGCGGCTGAAGAGCCGGATCGGCGACCTTGGATTGGTCGTCGTGGACTACCTCCAGCTGATGAGTGGCCGCGGCTCCGCCGAGAACCGCCAGGTCGAAGTGTCGGAGATCAGCCGCGGTCTGAAGATTCTCGCCCGGGAGCTCGAGACCCCGGTCGTGGCACTTTCGCAGCTCTCGCGGGCTCGAGCTCCGAGCCGAGAAGCGTCCGATGCTCGCCGACCTTCGCGAAAGCGGATCGATCGAGCAGGACGCCGACGTCGTCGTGTTCCTGTATCGCGACGAGGTGCACAACCCCGATTCGCCGGACATCGGCACCGCGGAGATCCTCGTCGCGAAGCACCGCAGCGGCCCGACGGGAAAGGTGAAGCTCGCGTATCTGAGTCAGTACACACGCTTCGCCAACATGGCACGGGGGGTGTGAGTGTCGAAGGAAGACCGGCTGCGGCAGTACTACATCGACCCGCTGAGCGAGAAGCTCGGCATGCCGGTCGAGCTGTGCGGGGTCTACTCGCGTCCGGGCGCGACGAGCGCGGCGCTGAGCTTCGCAGTCTCTGACGGGGTCGGCATGTTCACCGACAGCGAAGGCAAGAAGGCGTCCGGCGGCTTGCCGATGAACGTGATCCTGGCGCTCACCGCGTCGGAGCTCGTCATCTTCGAGATGAAGGCGGGAATGACCGGCAAGCTCAAGCTCAAAGACCCACTGCGCCGTTTCGCTCGCAATCAGGTGCAGGCCGAGATCGTGGGGGAGAGCTCGATGGGAGCGCGCCTGCGCTTCATGACCAGTGAAGGCAGCTTCGAGCTCGACGCGAACAAGCTGCCGGGCATGGACATCGACTGGAACCTCGCGCTGGTGCGCGCGCTCGAAGGGCCACCACCGAGTCCGCAACCGCCGCCCTCTGCGTCGACGCTGCCGCCCCCGCCACCCGCGCCGACGACGGCGGTGGGACTCCCGCCCCCACCGCCGCCGCCGAGCTGACAGGCCGCGCCGCTACGCGGTCTGGGCTCGTCTCCGGCCCACGAGCAGCACCGCGCCGCCGACGGCCGCGACGAGAGCGCCGACGAGCACGATCACCGACGAGTCGAGTCCGGTCGCCGGGAGCGCGGCCGCCGTCGTGGTGGGTGCCGAGGTCGTCGCGGGAGCCGTCGTCGCCGGCGCCGCGGTCGTTGCCGGCGGCGCCGTGGTGGCCGGCACCGTGGTGGTCGCGGCGACGGTCGTGGTCGCTTGGCCCGGGATCAGCGCAGCGCCGAGCGTGCCGGTCAACGCGAAGTCGGCGCTGCACGTCCCTCCGTTCGGGCAACGTCGCGGTGAGCTTCGAGGTCCCCGTCGCCGAGGTGCCGTTGATCGTGAACGTGCTCTCTCGCCGCTCGGTGAAGGTTCCGCCGCCGGCCGTCACCGGCCGCTCGACCGACACGGTCACCGTGTTCCCCGTGACGGGACCGGTGAGGACGAGACCGTTCGAGAGTGTCTGCGTCGCGGTGTTGCCGGTGATGTCGAGCGTGCTCGTGCCGCTCGATGTCGCGCCGACCGTGAAGCTGCCCATGAAGTTTGCCGGGCACGTACCGGGGTTCACTGCGGTGACGACATTCGTCACGTCGAAGCTCGTCGACGCGGCGCTCGCCGGTGAGATGAGCAGAGCAACGAGGGCTCCACTTCCGACCAACGCCGCCGTTGTCTTCTTGATCAGGGAATGGGTGTGCATCAAGCCTCCTCCATCTGAGTTGCTGAACAGTGCGCTTCGCCGCATCAGCGAGCCGTGAGCGATGTCAGCTGGCCGCGATCAGCGACGCCACCGCGGCGTCGTCGACGGGCACGTCCGTGCTGCCCGTGATGTCGAACGTCACGATGCAGACCTGACCATCGAGGTTCGTGCCGCCGAACGTCCCGAAGAAGCGAATGGTCTGCACACCGACGCCGGTGAACGTCGTGCCCTCGAAGGTGAGGACCTCGTAGCGACTCGTACGCAGGGTTCCGCCCGCCACCTCGCGGCCTTTCTCCGGGAAATCGAAGCGCACCTCGGAGTCGGTCGAGTTCGTGGTCGTGCTCGGGACGCCGGACGCGTCGGTCATCTGCCACAGGTCGTATGCGGGTGGGTTCGACCGCTGGAACTCCAGCCCATCGAAGTGCGCGGCCTTGCTGATGCCCGCTTGGGCCTGGGGCCGAGCAGTTGTCTCCCTCTATCCTCACGACGTCGCCGTCCTTCTCCCCGCGTGATGAGCAGCGGCGGCAGCGGCGGCGGTGGGCGGAGGGACTGGAGGCGCGACGCTCGGCGCGACCGAGAGGGGAGCCGGGGAGCTGCGACGTCTCGGTGCCTTGCGCCATGAATCCGAACAGCCCGCCGAAGAGCAGCGCAGCGACCGACGTCCCTGCCAACCAACCGCGTGGGGCGCTGGCGGCGAGGCGAGGTTGTACGAGGGGCACGCCGCGTGCCGATCTCTTTGTCGTCGGCGACGACGGGTCCGAGCACGCCGTACTGATCCCGCTCGAAGGCTTGGAGCGTGGCCGTGGGAACAGAAATGAGCTCCGGCGACACGCTGCCGCGAGCGAGTGTGTCGAGCGCGGAGCCGAGCTCGGGGGTGGCAACGACCATGGTCGATGTCGTGGTGCCGATGCCCCGCGCCGCGAGCCACGCGGCGACGGTCGGACCGTCGTAGCCGACGTGGGTCTGCCACCACCGCGCCATGGCGACTTGCTGCTCGAGAGGCGGCAGCGGCTCGGCGCCTTTGAGCACGTCGATCCACCACTCCTCCAGATCGATGTTGCCCGGCTCGGCGATCCCGCCGTGCTCCGAGAAGCTGAGCGCCGTCGGCGTTGTCGACGGTGTTGCCCCTGACGGCGGTGGGTCGATGGTGGTCGCACCCCTGCGTCCCCGTCGGCTCTTCCTCGGCATGGCCCGGAGTATCCGGGGGCCGGCGTGAGCGAGTCGTGAGCGGCGACTTCGCGTCCGCTCACGGTCGGCTCATGGCCGATCGCGCACATTCCTTTCATGACCGACTCGGTCCCCGCTGTGGCTCCTGCGATCGTCGGCGTCGAGCACGAGCTCGCGATCGTCGGGCCGGAGGGATGGGCCGACGCCCGGGCTTTTGCCGATCAGCTCGGCGCGCTCGGCCCGCGTCTGCGTGCGTCGCGTCCATCCACGGTGCGGCTTCGCTGCGGGGCCGAGGTCTCGTGGGAGGAAGGCGATCTCGAGCTCGCGAGCCCGCCGATCCCACTCGCCAGCGGGGTGACGGACGAGCTCGTGGCGTGGATGGGCACCGCGGTGGGCGCAGCGCTCGAGGCGCTTCCGTCCGAGGTCCGCCTCGAGGGGAGATCCACGCATCTCTCGATCTCGGTGACCGAGGACTGGATGACCGCCACCTGCGCCCTCCTCGCCTACCGGTTCGTGCCCGCGCTGATGCTGCTCACCGAAGGGCAGGAGAGTGAGGGGATCCTGATTCGTCCGCGTCTTCGGACGGATCGAGGTCGTGACCGACTACGTGCACGGCGACGGTTTGCGCGCCGCGGCGGCGCTTGCGATCGGAGGTGTGCTCGCCTGCGTGGACGCCGCGAGGGGCGTGACGGATGCGGCGTCACTGCCGGCGTCGGTCGATCTTCGCGTCGACGGCGCGACACGACGGTTCGGTTGGTACGTGGATCGCGCCGCGGTGGCGCGGACCTGTGCGCGGGAGGCCGCGCAACGCCGTTGATCAGGGACGGCCACCCCACGACGGCGGGTGCCCACCTCGAGGACGCGTGGGCATCGGCCCGCCGAGCGCTTGCGCCCTTCGTGTCGGCGGCGAGACCTTCTCGCGACCGATGAGGTGGTCGGAGGACGGAGCGGGCTGCCGTGCGAATCGGGCATCGACCGAGGCGCCGAACCCGCGCCGACCGTGCCGCGGACGCATCCCCTCGGACAGGTGACGCAGCCCATCGTCACCCCACGCGTCAGCGCACGAGTGGTCGCGTCCGACTGGAACGACTCCGTGCTCGAGGTCACCCAAGCGGGGCCGACCGATCCCTCTCCGCCGCCTCGAGGAACGGGAAACGAGGCCGTCGCTCGCGTGGTGCAGTCGATTGACCGCGGCGTTCCGCCGGTGGCCCGCCACCCCGCAGAGCCGGCGGCGCTGGAAGCCGCGGTCTTCACGGGCCTGGCCGACCCGGCGAGGTTCGTCACGAGCGCCCGACTGCCCGCGACCGCGCTCACGACTGTCGCAGCGTTTCTCTACGAGCGAGTGTGGCCGAGGCCGCGCCGCAAGCCGATGCCACGGAAGTACCGGCTCGTCGGAGGCCTGTTGCTCTCACTCGGCCTCGGCATCGCCGTCGGCGCACTCCTGCCCCCGCGGAGCGTCGAACGGGTCGCGGCCAGTCCCGCGCCGACCGCTCGAGCGTAGCAACGGCCGAACCGGCGCTCGTCGCCTCCGTCTCCGCCTCCGCCTTCGCCGGCGACCACCGCCGCGTCGGCGCCGTGCGTCGTCACGTCCACCGTGTCGCACGTGCGAACAGACGCGGTCGACGGTGGATGGATAGTCCTGTTCCCCGTTGAGGTGCGTGACTCGAACGGCGACATCGTGGTGGGAGCGACCGTGTCGATCACGAACGCGAAGTCCGATGGCACCTCGACGAACGCGGAAGGGGTCACGGGTCCCGAAGGCATCGTCGCCTTCGGCGTACGCACCACCCAGCCCGGGTTGAATCGCATCGACGTCACCGAGGTCCGCCTCGACGGTTGCGAATGGAACGAAGACGGCAGCGCGAACAGCGCGACCGGGAGCGCGCCATGACCGAGTACGGCAACCGGCCCGCGCCGCCCGGCACTCTCGCAGGAGACGGCGGCACCCACATCGCGACCGAGTCCGACGCGAACCCTTGCGAGCCACTACGCCTTCGGTGGCTCGCGGCTCAGCGTCTCTGCGAGGAAGCGCGCGCGCACGCCAGAAGGCGGCGGAGGAGGAAAAGACGCGAGACGAGTCCGAGCTGAAGAGCCTTCAGAGCCAGTTCCCCGACCCCAATTCTCGCCGGCCCGGGCGGCCGCGATGGCGCGAACCTGGACGGCGAGGAGTTCACGTTCAACGACATGCGGATGCTCGACAGAGCAGCGCAGTCAGCCTTCGCCCGCTATCGCGCGAATCCTTCGCCGGAGACGGCGCGCGCGGCTCAGGACAGCGGCGCGGCAAGGGCTCACGCCCGAGATCCGCGATCAGCTCCGCCACGAACAGGCCGACGCGGAAGCGCGGATGCGACAGCTCAGGGACGAGATCGTCGGGGACCAAGCGGCGGTGGACGCGGCCACCGCCGAGGCGAACACGCTCTGCGCGGAAGCGGCGAAGGCGAAGGACGCGTACGACGAATGTGTGGGCGCGCATTCGGGACCTCCTCCGCCCCCTGCTCCTCCCCCTCCCCCTGCTCCGCCGCCTCCGCCCGTTCCCCCGCCGCCGACGGGGTCGAAGCCAGGTCCCGAGAAGCCAGGCTCCCGAGAAGCCAGCTCCCCCGGGTGACGATCCTCGTGACACGCACGATGACGATCCGCGACGTGCGGTCGTGTCCACCCGGATCGGAGGTGTGGACCCCGTGCCGGCAACGGTTCATCGACTGGCAGACCAGTGACGCGGTGCTGACGCTCTCCATCTACCCCGGCCTCGACAGCGTCCGACGTTGGGCGAGTGGGCTCGGCGGAGACGATCCCGGTTCGATCGAAGTTCCGCTCGAAACCATCTCCGACGGCCGGCTCGAGGGCATGACGGCGGAGCGGGTGTTCTCGGACGCATTCGTCGATCGGGCGAGTGCAAAGCTGCGTCGCGTCGGATACGACATCCGGATCTCAGCCGCTCTCGCGTACGTGCACTCGCGTGCGGTATGCGAGAGGCGTTGTGAGAACGGACTGTGGACCGCCCGGTTCGTGCAGCAGGACGAAGCTCGAGAATGGACGTTCGAGCGGCGCATCCCGATGGCGATCACCCAGGATGCGATCGGTACGACGATCAAGGCCGTCGACGCTGCGTTCGTCGAGGTTGCTGCTCTCGCAGCGCGTATCCCGCGCTGTTGTGGGACGCAGACGAGCTCACCAAGTTCCGCGATGCTTGCTACACGGGCACCGCGTGTGGTGGCGGCCATCAGATCAAGTTGTGGTCCGAACGATGACGCAGTGGCCGCGTGCACTCGATGAGCTGGACCGCCATCTCGGAGCGGACCCGCACGAGCGCGACCGCGGTCTACTCGCCTGTTTCGAGCCGACGCTTCCACCTCAGGCCGATGTCGACCCGGCGCTGTGGGAGGCACTGCGCATCCGGGCGGACGAGCGCGCCCGGGAATGGAACGGCCCGATCGGCGCGCGGTTGCGTGCGCTCGACGACGCTCGGGTGATCACGCTCGACCCTTGGTCGGGGCTGGTCCGCGATCCGCGGACAGGCGTCGCGCTCGACCGCGCTCAGGCGGAGCTGCTCGTGCTGCGTGATGAGTCAGCGAGGATCGCGCGCTCGAACACCGCGGTCGACGGTTCGGGGTCGACACCGAGCTCCGCGAGAGCCGAGTAGCAACGATCGAGCGCGTGGCGCGCCGACGCGCGGTCGCCACGCGCGAGGTGCGATGCCATCACGAGACGGTGGGCCGGTTCCGACCACGGCTCGGCCTCGACGGCCCGGGTGGCGATCCGCAGCGCGCGGTCGACCGACCCTTGGCCCAGCAACAGCTCACCGGCGCGCACCGAAGCAGCGAGGAAGCGTGCCGCGCACGCGATCGCGCTCCGGTCCGGCCCAGTCGTCATACACGTCGGCGAGGTAGTCGCCGTGCCAGAGGTCGAGTGCGGACTCGTAAGTGCGGAGCGCCGCTGACGGCGCGCCCGCACGATCGCTTTCGTCAGCGGCGTCGAGCAGGCGATCGAGCTCCCAGGCGTCCACGGTGAGTCCGTCCTCGCTGAGGATCAGCGCGTCGCCGTCGGTGCGGACGAACCAGGGTGCGTCCCCTGACACGCGACCGGGTTCGAGAACCTTTTGGAGGTAGCCGAGCGTGACCCGCAGGTTGCCGAGGCCGGCATCGGCGTCGCTCTCCGGCCAGAGCGCCGTCGCACACACCTCGCGTGAGACTCGTCGCTGGTTCACCAAGATCGCCAGGAGCGAGCGGACCCGCTCGCGCCTCCAGTCGGCGTGAGCGACGGGTTCCCCGTCGCGCTCGAGCGCCATCGGACCGAGCACCCGCAGGTGCATTCCGGCGGTCGGCGGTGTCGGCAACGTCTTGAGCAAACTTCGCGACCCCGCCTGCACCCGGGTGTCTGGTCCGGAGCCGGCCGCCCACTCGCGGAGCTGCGATCGGCCCGTTGGACCCCACACGTCCAGCACGAAGCGGGCGAGGGCGACGTCGCCGGTTCGCACGGCGAGGTCGAGCGACCATCGCACGCCGAGTGCCGACAGCGTCTGTTCGTCGTTGGCGTTTGACTGCGTCGCTCGTCCGTCGCGTGCGGCCACGAGGCAGCGGGCGACATGCAGTGCGCGTTGGTGGTCGGGGCCGAAGGTGATGCCGTCGATCTCGGCGCGCCGCTCGGGCAGCAGGACGTACACGGGCGCGAGCACGACCCGTAGGACATCGAGCAGTGGTCGGTCGATCGGCTCGGTGCCGATCGTGTCGCGCATCAGTTCCGCGGCGCCGTCTTCGTCGCCGACGGCCGCGGCGATGAGCGCGCGGCTGTGTCCGAGGAAGAGATCGGGCCGGCGCCCCTCGACACTCCCCCGTTCCGCGTTCGCGATCGCGTGGCAACGTTCCGCCTCCTCGACGCGGCCGAGCAGCGCGTGCCGCCGGCCGCGATCACGCCGAGGAGAAAGCGGTCGCGCGGGATCCTCTCGTCGGCGGGGTCCATGGTGAGGAGCACCTCGTTGGCCTCGAGGATGCGCCCCGCGAACCACCGCGAGACGACTCGTTCAGTCCGGACGGCCTGCATCGCGAGACCCGGCTCGTTCGCGGCACGGTCGGCGATCGGGATCGCCTCGGCGCCGCGTCCGAGCGCGACCAGGGCGCGAGCGTGGAGCCAGTCGACCCCGGTGGCGAGTCCGGGATCGAGGTGACTGCGATCGACGCGCTCGATCTCGGCGAGCATCGTCTCGTGGTCGTGAGCGAGCTGGGCGACCATCGCCCGGCCGAGCCCCACGACGCCCGCGGCCTCGGGCACACCCTCCGACTCGAGCGCGATCCCTCGTTGGTAGAGCTGCGCGAGGGTCGGCCAGGTCGTCGTGCCACCAGGCGATGTGACCGAGGTGAGTGAGCGCCGCGAGCTCGAGCCGCGCGTCCCCGTCTCGCGGGCCTTGGCCATCGCCGCGTCGAGGAGAGGGCGCGTGTCCTCACCGACGATCTGCTGTGTGCGGTTCACCGATCGCGCGCAGTAGCAGTGCGGCGGGCTCGTCGACCCGCGACGGCGGCAGCTGCCCCAGCCAGCTCGTGAGGAGATCGGCCTTCGTCACCCACTGAGAGATGAAGCAGCCCGCGACGATGACTTGTGACATCTCGAGCCAATCGCGATCGTCGGACGCGGGGAGCAGCAGATCTGCGGCGCGGGCCAGATCGCCTCGCTCTCGCAGCTCCGCTGCCGCTCGCCGCCGCACCTCGCCCGCCTCTGACTCGTCGAGCACGCCGAGCAGCGCGGGCGCCCACAAGGCATGTGGTCGCAGGCTGCCGTCGTCGCGACGCTCGACGAGCGGCACCCGCGCCACCGTGGCGACATCGAACTCTGCCCTGAGTGCAGATGCGATCAACGGCGCATCGCCCCCATCGAGCAACGCCAGGGCCGCCAGCGCTCGCTGGTCACGCGGCGCGAGTTGCGCGAGCACCTCCTCCCACACGTATCGCTCGGCGACCCCGTGGCCCGCCGAAGCCGAGAGGCTCGCGAGCGCGGGCCAGCCTCCCGAAGCGAGGAGTGCGTCGGAGTCGAGTCCCGCGCAGGTGGGCGAGGTCCGTGAGCTCTTCCGGACGCAGCCGCAGGTCGGCCTCTCGCACCGAGATCGCCTCACCGGAGGCGAGCAGGCGAGCGAGCCGGACGGGGGGCTCGGTCCGTCCGGCGAGCACGACATGACCGTTGGCAGGCAGCGCCGCGATCAACTCGTCGAGGAACGCCGCACCCGCGCTTCCTGCGGGGATCTCGTGCACGTCGTCGACGATGAGAGCAACGGGAAGGGGCGCGTGCGCGAGCACCGCTTCCGTGATCGTCGAGAGGTCAGGTCGGAGCACGTCGCCGCGGTCGAGCGCGCCGGCGAGGCCCTCGATCAGCTGCGAAGCGACGGCATCACCGGGAAGACACGACAGCCACACGTCCTCGCCGCGGCGAGCCAGCCCGTTCTCGTGCACCGCCTGCGCGAGCAGAGTCGTCTTCCCGAACCCGGCCGGAGCGGTGACGCACACGACGCGGGTGTCCCATCGCCGCAGCAGCTCCGCGAGAAGGCGCGGACGGAGCAGCACCCCTTGTCCGAGGTGCGGAGGGCTGCGCCGCGGCCCTTGCACACGGCGACACGCTATGCCGAGAAATGTCGTCAGGCCCCGAGCCGCTCGACCAGGTCAGGCAGCTCGAACAGCGAGCCGATCGTCGAGAACTCGTAGCGGGCGGCCTCCTCAGGCTCCACGTCCTCGAGGACCCACGTCACGTGGAACGGCACGTGGACGGCGTGGGCTCCGAGCGCGGCGACGGGAAGCACGTCCGACCTCAGTGAGTTGCCGGCCATGAGGAAGCGCTCCGGAGCGACGCCATGGCGCTCGATGATGCGCCGGTAAGTCGGCTCGTCCTTCTCCGACACGATCTCGATGTGGGCGAAACGTTCGGCGAGCCCCGACCGCGCGAGCTTGCTCTCCTGATGGAACAGATCGCCTTTGGTGATGACCATCAACGTGTAGCGGTCCTCGAGTGCGCCGACCGCCTCTTCGACACCGTCGAGCAGCTCGACCGGATGCGAAAGCATCGACTTCCCCGCCTCGAGGATCGCCTCGATGACCTTCACGGGCACCCGACCGTCGGACACCTCGATCGCGGTCTCGATCATCGAGAGGGCGAACGACTTCACGCCATAGCCATACGTCCTGAGGTTGCGTCGTTCGGTCTCGAGCAACCGCTGATCGAGGTCGGCCTCTGGTGCGTAGGGCGCGACGAGCTCGCAGAACTGCTGCTGCGTCATCGAGAACTGCAGCTCGTTGTGCCACAGCGTGTCGTCCCCATCGAGCGCGACGACTTCGATCACGTTGACAGTGTCGCGCGCTCACTCCGGTCGGCCGGCGCGGGTACCGTCGCCTTTCGTGCCGAACCCGCCGGGGCGTGTGGCCCGCGCCGTCACCGTCGGCGCGGTCGGCGTGGTGATCATCCTCGGGATCTGGCTCGTATGGCGCGACAACTCGGTCGCCGCCAACTCCGATGCCCGCCGTGAGGCCGCGCTCGCCTTTCTCGACGCGTGGGCGACCAGTCGTGAGACGACCTGGAAGATGATTGCCACGTTCGAGCGCACTCCGGCCACCGGCAGCGGCAAGCTGTCGAGTCCGCTCGAGATGGTGCAGCGTCCCCCGGATCGACTCGTGCGCCAGTTCGGCTCCGTCGCGGGTCTGCTCGACGGCGAAGAGGTGGGCTGCTCGACCGGGCCCGACGGCGAGACGCAATGCCGCAGCGGCGCGCCCAAGGACTACGAGGAAGAAGTAGCGACCGAGCTCTCGCGACTCGAGTCCTATGTCGCAGGTCCCGTGCCGATCTACTCGGTCACGCGCGAGGGCTCGGACTGCTTCCGACTCGATCGCCAGCTCGAGTACCTGCTGCCGCCCTACGGAGACCAGGCCACCTTCTGCTTCGATGGGTCCACAGGCGCGCCGGTGCGAACGGAAGTGGTGCGACCCGAAGCGACCGACGTCACGAAGGCGGATGCGGTGAGCGCGGACGTCACCGACGCGGACTTCGAGCTTCCCGCTCCGCTCGAGTCTTGAGGGGTTCCACCGGGGGGGCGGACGAAGGCCACGAGGCGCCAGTGCCGTGAAGCACTGGTGGCGATGCGTTTGGAGGGAGTGTGACCCCCGCCCGAACCCCAGTGAACCGACGGGGGCGATTCCGCCGGCTTGTGTCCTATCGGCCGATGGACCGATGCTCTTGAGCGCTTTCGGGGTCTTTCGTTCCCAGACACTCACATGGATTTTCCTGACATCCCAGTCGCCGCTGGGACCGAGAAACACCAAGAAATCCGGGCCATGGGGGCGGTTAGCGTCGGCGGCGTGCACCAACGCCCCGCGATCGTGCTCGCGGCGGTGGCGGTCCTGTGGGGGACGGTGCCGGTGATGGTCCGCTGGACGGGCCTGCCGACGGCGGTGATCGTCTCGGGAAGGGTGTGGCTGGCGGCGCTCACCCTCGGGCTCGTGTTGCTCGTGCGCCGCAGTCAGGGTGACCGCGGGCCACTGTTCCCCGTTCTCCCGGGCATCGCGGTGTTGAGCGGCGTGCTGCTCGCGGTCCACTGGCTCTCGCTGACCTCCGCGGTGAAGCAGGCCCCGGTCGGCACCGTGCTGCTGATCACCTACTTGGCGCCGGTGCTCGTCGCGCTCGTCGCCCGTCCCGTGCTCGGCGAGCACGTTCCCCGTGCGACGTTCATCGCGCTCGGCATCGCGGTTGCCGGCACGGCCTTGCTCCTCGAGCCCTGGCAGGGCGCCTCCCTCGATCGGGGCGTCGCGATGGCCGCGCTCGCCGCGATCACCTACGCAGGGCTCACGCTCTGCTCGAAGCGCGTGGCCTCCGCTTACGGCGGCCTGCGACTCGCGTTCGTGCAGATGGTTGTGGCCGGCATCGTCGTGCTTCCGAGCGCGGCGAGCGAGTCGTGGGGAGCGTCGAGCGCGTCGTGGCTGTGGTTGGTCGTCCTCGGTGTCGTCGCCTCGGGGGTGATGGCGGCGATCTACCTTGCCTGTCTCGCCCGCCTCCCGGTCGCGACCGCCGGGGTGTTGATGTACCTGGAGCCGGTGGCCGCCGTGGCGTTCGGCTGGTGGCTGCTCAACGAGTCGCCGTCTGGAGGCACGCTCGTCGGCGGCGCGATGGTTGTGATCGCCGGCATCATCGTCGGTCGCGCGACGGCACGCGTCTCGTCCCCCTCAACGGAGCCGGTGCATGTTTCTGGGTGATGACCTGCTCGCGTACCTCGTGCTCGCGATCGGGGGCGCGCTGCTCGTCGGCAACGTGCTCGCGCTCGTCAAGCCTCCGCCGACGGCGAAGGAAGGCGAGCTCGAGCGTGCACCCCTCGTCCGCAGTGTCGTGATGGCGCTCATCGGGTTGGTCGCGACGGTCTGGGCGATCGCCAGCCTCGTCTCGGGCTGACCGGGTCCGCGATCGACTCAGGTCAGCCCGCGGACGATCGCGGCGATGCCGCCACCCGCCGCGACGAGCAGCACGAGCCGGCGCACGGTCTCCGCGGGCATCCGCCGGCCGAGGAGGTGCCCCGTGGCGAACCCGACGG
The DNA here is from genome assembly GCA_963747215.1 of uncultured Acidimicrobiales bacterium. GTDB lineage: Bacteria > Actinomycetota > Acidimicrobiia > Acidimicrobiales > DATKAS01 > DATKAS01. The sequence continues at coordinate 179,146 of CAVVET010000001.1, read as the reverse complement.
CGATCGCGGCGAGCAACACGAGCGCCCGCGTCGCGCCGATGCGCAACGGACCGAGGGCGATCACTGCGACCACGTTCAGCGCGAGGAAGTAGAGCTGGAACGTCCCCCGCATCCGGTCAGGCTCCCAGTCCGCGTTCACGCCGTACATCGCGACCGCAGGACCGGACAGACCGCCGATCACGTTCATCGTGGCGGAGACGCAGCCCGCGATCACCGCCCCGCCGCGGCCGCGCAGCTCGCGGACGCGTAGCCCTGATGCGAGCGCGGCGACGCTGAGCAACGTGATGCAGCCGGCCGCGACGGACAACGCGTCGGCCGAGGTGCGATGCACGATGGTCACGACGAGGGGCGTGATCACGATCGCCGGGATGAGCAGCCCGAGTGCGGCGCGCACGTCGACATGCGCCCGGTGGGTCACGAGGCCGACCGTGCTCACGGCAACGGAGCACATGTTCGCGAGGCGGACCCCGGTAGCCGGGCCGAGGACGAGCACCATCACCGGGGCGCACACGAGCGAGAAGCCGAGACCGGTGACCGCCTGCGCGAGCGCCCCCGCCGCGACGGCGAAGGTCAAGACGACCAGCGCGTCGGTGGCGAGATCGACGCTCACTGCAGAGACGAACGTCGCTGGTCGCTCAGAGAGCGAGGTGCCAGCGGAACCAGTCGATAGTGCGGGTGAGCCCCTCGCGCAGCTCGACCTTCGGCTCCCAGCCTGTGACCTTGCGCGCCAGAGTGATGTCGGGTTGGCGTTGCGTGGGGTCGTCGACCGGGAGCGGTCGGCGCTCGATCGGTGACCGAGATGCGGTGAGCTCGAGCGTCAGCTCGGCGAGCTGTGCGACGGTGAACTCGACCGGATTGCCGATGTTCATCGGGCCGACGTAGCTCGAGTCGAACAGCGCGAGCTGGCCGTCGATCTGATCGTCGACGTAACAGAAGCTGCGAGTCTGGCTGCCGTCGCCGTAGAGCGTGAGGGGCTCTCCGCGCAACGCCTGCACGATGAAGTTCGTCACGACCCGGCCGTCGTCGGGACGCATGCGCGGACCGTAGGTGTTGAACGTGCGCACGATGCGCACGTCGAGGTCGTGCGCGCGGTGGTAGGCCATGGTCATCGCCTCGGCGAACCGCTTCGCCTCGTCGTACACGCCCCGTGGGCCAATCGGGTTGACGTGCCCCCAGTAGTCCTCGGTCTGCGGGTGCACGAGCGGGTCGCCGTACACCTCGCTCGTCGAGTTCAGCTGGAACTTCGCCCCCTTCGCGGGGCCAAGCCGAGCGTGTTGTGGGTGCCGAGGCTGCCCACCTTCAGGATCTGGATGGGGATCTTCTCGAAGTCGACCGGAGATGCCGGGCTCGCGAGGTGCAGCACGGCGTCGACCGGGCCGGGGATCCAGATGTAGGTCGACACGTCGTGATGGACGTAGGTGAAGCCCGGTCGCCCGAAGAGATGCTCGATGTTGCCGATCGCACCGGACACCAAGTTGTCGACGGCGATGACGCTGTTCCCTCGTTCGAGGAGCCGGTCGCAGAGGTGCGAGCCGAGAAACCCCGCGCCGCCCGTGACGACGATGCGCCCACCGGGCTCGCTCGACACTCTGGTCAGCGCCCGATGCCGCGGTGGGTGAAGCCTCGGCGGGAGACGGCCGTGCGGTCGAGCACGTTCCGGCTGTCCACGATCGCGTATTGCTTCATCGCGGTCGCGACCTTGTCGAAGTCGAGCCAGCGGAACTCGTCCCACTCGGTGAGGACGACGAGCACCTCTGCTCCCTCGCACGCGGCGTAGGCGTCGTCACACACCTCGATGCCCTCGATCGGACGCCGCACGGCTGGGTCGTACGCCTTCACGACGGCGCCCCGTGACACGAGGCGACGAATGACGTCGATCGCGGGCGAATCCCGGATGTCGTCCGTGCGCGCCTTGAAGGCGAGGCCCCACGCGGCGATGACCCGCCCGTTCACGTCGCCCCCGACGGCCTCGATCACCTTGCCCACGATGCGTTCGAGCTGCTGCTCGTTGACCGTGATGACACCCTTGAGCAGGTCGAAGTTGTAGCCGCCGTCTTCCGCGATCCGTACGAGCGCCATCGTGTCCTTGGGCAGGCACGATCCTCCCCATCCGGGCCCGGGCCGGAGGAACTGGTGGCCGATGCGCGGGTCGTAGCCCATCCCGAGCACGACGTCGTTCACATCGGCGCCTACGCCTTCGCAGACGGCAGCGATCGCGTTCACGAACGACACCTTGGTCGCGAGGAAGGCGTTGCTGGCGTACTTGATGGTCTCGGCGGACGCCGGATCCGTGACGATGTGCGGCGACGCGATGCCGATGTACAACGACGCGACTCTGATCGCTGCGGATTGATCGTCACTGCCGATCACGATTCGGTCGGGGTGGAGGAAGTCGTGGACTGCCGAGCCCTCTCGGAGGAACTCGGGATTGGACACCACCGACACGTCGCCCCGCTCGAGCACACGCTCGACGACCCGGGTCGATCCCACCGGCACCGTCGACTTGTTGACGACGATCGAGTCAGGGGGGAGCACGGGGCCGATCGTGCGAGCGACGTCCTCGATGTGCGAGAGGTCGGCTCGTCCGTCAGGGCTTTGCGGGGTCGGAACGCACAGGTAGGCGAACTCGCACGACGCGGCGGCTCCCGCTCGATCGGTCGTGAACCGCAGGTTGCCGCTCGCCAGTCCCTCGCGCACGAGCTCCTCCAGACCGTCCTCGACGATCGGGATCTCGCCACGTGAGAGCTGCTCGACGCGACGCTCGTCGATGTCGGCACCCACCACGCGATGGCCGAGGTGCGCAAGGCACGCCGCCGTCGTGATGCCTACGTAGCCGGTGCCCACAACCAAGATGTCAGCCATCATCGCCATTCCTGTCGGTTCCGCCGGGGAGCGTCAAAGCCTAAACGGCGTTCGCTCTGCGGATTCCCCGTAGGTCGGACGACCCTTGACAGGTGACGGATCGGTCACATTTACTGGCGGGGTGGATGCGGTCTTTCGGGCTCTGGCCGATCCGAGCCGGCGATTGCTCCTCGACCGACTCTACGAACGCGATGGCCAGACGCTCGGACAGCTCTGCGCGGCGATGCCCGACATGACGCGCTTCGGAGTGATGAAGCACCTCGCGGTGCTCGAGGAGGCGCACCTGATCACGACGCGCAAGGTCGGTCGCGAGAAGTTCCACTTCCTGAACCCCGTGCCGATCCGGGAGATCCACGATCGGTGGATCTCGAAGTACGCCGAACCGTGGGCGGCGGCGCTCGTCGGGCTGAAACGGGACCTGGAGGCGGAGTGACGCTCGGTCAGAACAATCGGTCGGTCGCGAGATCGGCGCCGTGGCGCATGGCGCTGCAGCTTCTCCCACACCACGGACGGAGCGACATCGCCGATCCCGGCCGACGTGTCGAAGCCGCAATCGGTGGTCGCGATGACGCGTCGGGGATCGCCGATCGCCCGCGCCGCCCGCTCGATGCGGTCGGCAACCACCTCCTCGTGCTCGACGTAGTTGCTCGTCGTGTCGATCACGCCGACGACGAGCGCCATGTGGTCGGGGAGGGGATGGCGCTCGAAGCACGCGTGCTCGTGGGCGTGACGAGCGTTCGCCATCGACAGGACGAGTGCGCCGACGTTCGCCTCGTAGAGAAGCGGGAGGATCTCGGCGAGCGCGACGTCGCGCGTGTGGGGTCCCTCGTAGTTGCCCCAGCACACATGGAGGCGCACGGACGCCCGGATCGATGCCCGCGAGCGCGTGGTTGATCGCGTCGATGACGAGCTCGACCCAGCCGAGGAACTCCGAGAGCGGCGCGTCGGCGAACAGCGTGTGGCGTTCCATGGCGAGATCCGGCGCGTCGATCTGGAGGAGCAGTCCGCGGTCCACGATGAACCGGTACTCGGCGCCGAGAGCGGCAGCGACGGCGCGGACGTACTCGTCCCGTGTCGCGTAGAAGCGGTTCTCCATCGCCGACGCCGACGATGCCCGGCGAGGCCGACGTCATGAACGTCTCCGCGAATCCGGCGTCGGCCACGAGCGCGCACTCAGCGGCGAGCTCGGTCGTGTCGGGATAGGTGATCGGTCCGATCGCGGCCGGCGCGGCCATCAGGTTCACCTTCATGCGCGCGTACCGGGCCGCGGCCATCTCCAAGAAGTCCGGGTGATCGGCGAGGTCACGCATGAGCGGTCGCTGACTCGTCTCGCCGAACCCCGTCATCCGATGCTGCACATAGGTGAAGAAGCTCTCGCGCGCCTGTTCGCCGTCGTTGCCGATGTCGATGCCGGCGGCGAGCTGTGCGGCGATGCTCGCGCGCGTCGCCGCGCCGACTGCTTCACGCAGCTCGCCTTCGTCGACGTCCTCGCCTCGGCTCCGCCGACCGTGCAGCTCGGCGAGCTCCCTCGGACGGGGAAGGCTGCCGGCGTGGGTCGTGAGGATGCGGCTCTCGCTGGTGAGCATCGTCCAGTCTGGTCAGCCCCGTGCCATTGTCACCCAGCGGCCATTGACAAAGATCACTGTTCGTTAATGATCAATGTACTCGTGAACTGATCTGCTCATGAGCCAACTCGCTGCGGTGAGGGTCACCGTCAGGGTCGCTGTCGACCCGGACACCGCGTTCGACGTCTTCACCACCGAGATCGACCAGTGGTACCGAAAGGGGGCAACCGTGTTGACGCGGGCATCTCGGGGTTCGACCCTGCAGTTCGAGCCCGGCGTGGGCGGACGGCTGCTCGAGGTTCACGACGACGGGCGTCCACCGAGGACCCGGGGGCGCATCACCGTGTGGGAACCCGGCGCGCGGCTGCTGTTCGTCGACCGGCGCGACGCGGAGGTCGAGATCTGGTTCCGGCCGTTCGAGCTGGGCACGCAGGTCGTGCTCGAACATCGGGGCCTCGACCAACTGCCCCCCGACGCTGCCGTCGCGGCATCCAAGTACAGCTGGCGCAAGCTCGCCGAGTTCTTCGAAATGCACATGAACGAGGAGGTTCGATGACCAAGCAAGTGGAGTTCCGAGGCCTGCTGCCGTACGTGTACTACGAGGACGCGGGAGCGATGCTCGACTGGCTCTCGCGCGTGTTCGGGTTCGAGGAGCGCGGCCGTTACGTCGACAAGGACGGCATCGTGCGGCAAGCCGAGATGCTCGTCGGCAAGAACGAGCTGTGGTTCTCGGGCCATGGTCCGGGGTACTGGGAGTCGAAGGGCGGGCGGCCCGACATCTGGATCGGCGTGTGGGTCGACGACGTCGACGCGATGTACGAGCGGGTGAAGGCCGCAGGTGTCGAATCCGAGCCACCGGAGGACAAGGACTACGACGTCCGCAGCTACTCCGTGAAGGATCCGGAGGGTGTCACCTGGGGCTTCATGAAGCGCCTCGGCAAGCCATACGTGCAGCGCATCCCGACCGACGAGGGCGGCCTCGAGGAGATCCTTTCGAACCAGTCTGGGTGAGAGGACGGTGACGACGAAGGTCCGATTCGGCGTTACGGTCCGGGCATGGCCGACCGCCCCCGCTCTTCCCTCCCGATCCCCGATCGCAAGCACGTCGGACTTGTCACGTTCGACGCGAAGGACCCTGACACCTCCTACCCGCCCATCGAGACGTTGCTGCCCCCGGAGGGCGCACCGAACGTCCTGATCGTCCTCATCGACGACGTCGGTTTCGGCGCCGCTGAGCGCGTTCGGTGGGCCGTGCCAGACACCGACCGCCGAACGTCTGGCTGCGAACGGCCTCAAGTTCTCCCGCTTCCACACCACTGCCCTGTGTTCGCCGACGCGGGCCGCCCTCATGTCGGGTCGCAACCACCACACCGTCGGGATGGGCGGCATCACCGAGATCGCGACCTCCGCGCCGGGGTACAACTCGCTGCGGCCGAACACGTGCGCGCCGCTGCCCGAGACACTGCGCTTGAACGGCTACTCCACCGCCCAGTTCGGCAAGTGCCATGAGGTGCCGGTGTGGGAGACGAGCCCGATGGGACCGTTCGACCACTGGCCCCATCCTGGCGGCGGCTTCGAGTACTTCTACGGCTTCATCGGCGGCGAGACCAACCAGTACTACCCCGCCCTCTACGACGGCACGGTGCCGATCGAGACGCCGAAGTCGCCGGAGGAGGGCTACCACCTCACGGACGACATGACCGACAAGGCCATCACGTGGGTCCGGACCCAGAAGGCGCTCATGCCCGATCGTCCGTTCTTCGCGTACTTCGCGCCGGGTGCGACCCACGCTCCGCACCATGTACCGCCGGAGTGGTCAGCGAAGTACAAGGGCAAGTTCGACCAAGGCTGGGACACGCTGCGCGAGGAGACCTTCGCTCGCCAAAAGCAGCTCGGCGTGATCCCCGCCGATGCCGAGCTCACCGCACGTCACGAGGAGATTCCCGCGTGGAGCGACATGCCCGACGAGCTGAAGCCAGTGCTCGCCCGGCAGATGGAGATCTACGCCGGCTTCCTCGAGCACACCGATCACCACGTCGGTCGTCTCATCGACGCCATCGACGACCTCGGCATCCTCGACAACACGGTCGTCTACTACATCATCGGCGACAACGGCGCGAGTGCCGAAGGCACCATCAACGGGTGCTTCAACGAGCTGATCATGCTGAACGGAGCGGCGGGGTTGGAGACCGCCCAATTCATGGCTTCGCACATCGACGAGTTCGGCACTCCGAAGGCGTACAACCACTACGCAGTGGGTTGGGCTCATGCGATGTGCGCGCCGTACCAATGGACGAAACAGGTTGCGTCGCATTGGGGCGGGACGCGCAACGGCACAGTCGTCCACTGGCCCGCGGGCATCGACGCCAAGGGTGAGGTCCGTCACCAGTTCCATCACGTCATCGACGTCGCCCCCACCGTGCTCGACGCGGCAGGGCTCCCGGAGCCCACGTTCGTGCACGGAGTGCAGCAGCTTCCCTACGAGGGCGTGAGCATGCGCTACACGTTCGCCGATGCGGCGGCTCCGGGTCGACACGAAACGCAGTACTTCGAGATGTTCTGCAACCGTGGCATCTACCACAACGGATGGACCGCGGTGACGCGCCACAGCGTGCCGTGGGACGTCACGGTTCCGATGCCGCCGCTGCTCGAGGACAGGTGGGAGCTGTACTCGGACACCGACTGGACGCAAGCGCACGACCTGTCAGCCGAGATGCCCGACAAGCTTGCGGCACTCCAGCAGCTCTGGCTCATCGAGGTGAGCAAGTACAACGTGCTGCCGCTCGACGATCGCCGGGTCGAGCGGTTCAACTCCGACCTCGCGGGACGGCCCGTGCTCATCAAGGGCACCCAGCAGATCCTGTTCAACGGCATGCGCCGCCTCAGTGAGAACTCGGTGCTGAACGTCAAGAACAAGTCGCACACGATCACGTGCGAGATCGAGGTGAAGGACGCCAACGCGTCTGGAGTGGTCATCGCGCAGGGCGGCGAGTTCGGCGGCTGGAGCGTGTACCTGATCGACGGCGAGCCGCGCTATTGCTACAACCTCTTCGGACTTCGGCAATTTCACGTCGGCGGCGACGTCGCGGTGCCGGCGGGCACCCATCAGGTCCGTGTCGAGTTCACCTACGACGGAGGCGGCCTCGCCAAGGGCGGCAACGCCGCGATCTATCTCGACGGTTCGAAGGTGGGTGAAGGTCGCGTCGACGCCACCGTGCCGATGGTGTTCTCGGCCGACGAGACGTGCGACCTGGGTAGCGACACTGGCTCATCAGTGAGCAGCGAGTACACGTCGGAGAACAGCACCTTCACGGGCACCGTGAAATGGGTGCAGCTCGACATCGAAGACGTCGACACCGACCACTTCATCACTCCCGAGGAGCGCATGCGGATCGCGATGGCCCGCCAGTAGGCGGCTCAGACCACCTGCCACTCGTTGGCGAACCAGATCGGCGAGCGGGCGAGGTCGATGAAGTTGCGCTCGTCGTCGAGCAGCTCTTGTCCGGCCTTGGCCGCTTCGGGGCTTTGCGCACCTCCGAGAGCGGCATCGTCGAACCACAGCTCGGCGACCCCGTCGAACGGCTCGGGTGAGCCGTCGTTGCGGGCCTGCATCGCGGCGTGGATCGCGGGATTGTCGACCGTGCGCACCTGGACGTAGCGCTTGATGCCGAGCACCTCGGCGCGTTCGGCGACGAGCGGCGCGTGGGTCTCCCGCCAGTACTGCGAGAACTCCTCCCAGCTCATGCCGGGCTTGCGACGAAGGCAGTAGACGAGCTTGACCATGACGATCCTCTCTACGGGTGAACGAGCAGCAGCAGGTCGTACGCGAGCTCACTGACGCGGCGTCCGCTGCCCGCCATCACGATGCTGCGGAAGCTGCCGTCGAGATGTTGACGGGCTTGGCTCGCGAGGCCGAGACCCCATCGCAACGTCCCGAGGGCACGCCACCACCGAAACCGCTCCTCATCCCACGTTCCGCCCGCGGACTCGTACCCGTCGCGCAGCACGGGAACGCGTGCGAGCCCGCCGACGGTCTTCTCGTCCTCGCCGAACCGCCACATGCGGGTGCATGGCCACGCGACGTCGTCCATGGCGTCGCCGACGTGCGCGCCCTCCCAGTCGAGGATGCCGACCAGACCTGTCTCGCTCACGATCAGGTTGCCGTTGCGGGCGTCGCCATGGACGATCGAGCAGCGTGCCGGCTCGTCGGGTTTGTGATCCTCGAGCCATCTCAGGCCGTACGAGAACGCGGGCTCGGGTTGGAGCAGCAACCCCATGAGCTCCCGCAGACGCTCGAGCGTGACCGCAACCGGGTCGTCACTGGGCGGTCGCGTGAGCTTCTCCGGCGCCTTGTCCGCGTCGATGCTGTGGAGCCTCGCGAGTGCGGTGCCGAGCTCACGCACCACCGTCTCGCCGTTGCCGGTGCGCTCCGCTTGCCGCAGAACCCGGCGGGGGATCGTCTCCCCGTCGAGCCGCTCACTCAGAAAGAACGGGCCGCCGAGGTACTTGGTGTCCGTGCACACGCCGCGGATGCGCGGTGTCGCCACTCCCGCCGTCGGCCGCGAGCTCGCGCACAGCGGCCTCGGTGCCGACGTCGACGAGCTCGATGTCTGCCGTGGGCAGCGCGGTCGCGACCAACCGCTCGACCCCGTCATCGCTCACCGCGTCGAACAGCAGGTTGCGCCGGCGCGCGCCAGCGGTGCTCTGCGAAAGGTTGTCGATCTTCACCTCACGACCGCGCTCGTCAGCGAACCAGGCGGCGAGACCCTCTTCGGGAGTCACGTCTCCTCCCGGGTCCATTGCTCGTATCCGGGCTTCGAGATGGCCAGGTCGTCGCGGACGGTTGCGAGCAGCACGTCGTAGATCGCCGTCGACTCCGTCGGCGGGAGCGGTTCGGGCGCGTTCAGCCGGTCGACGAGCTGCGTGCGCAGCGCGACGAGATCCGTCGTCGACGGTTCGCCGAGCAGCGCCGCGAGGCGGGTTTGCTCGGCAGCGGCGGACGCAGGTCCGAGCGCGACCTCGCGTTCCACGATCCCGGCGAGGTTCGCGGCGACGCGCACGCGGTGGCGAACCGCTTCAGGCACGACGTCCATGACCTCCGTCAGGAGGCCCGAGATGTCGGCGAGCAGCTCGGCAGAGGTAGGGCGCTGTTGCATCGTCAGTCCGCGATGCCGGCCGCGGCATACGCGCGCTTGCGGGCGGGCGCCATGTCGAACGTGTCGAGCGTCGACATCTGCTGGAAGTGCATGCCGCCACCGACGACCTGATTCGTGACCTTGTCCCAGCCGCCGTAGGTGTCGGCGGTGAGGTCGCGGATGATGTGGAAGATGCGCATGCGGTCTTCGCCGCTCACGCCCTCCATCGTGCGGATGTACTTGCGCAGATAGTCACCCGTGTCGGGGTTGTCGAGGTCGGCGATCGTCGGGCAGGTGATGACCAATCCGCCGGCGACGTCGTGAAGTCGGTGCGTCATCTCGCTGTACAGCTGTCCGCCGTACGACTTCGTCGCGTACAGATACGAGTCGTCGGGCGCCACCATCCCTCCCCGGGTCACGCGTGCATTTGCCAGCGCCGCTTCCCAGCCGGCGCGGCACATCTTCGCCCACACGGCGATGGCGGCGAGCTTGTCTCGCACGTGCGTGACGTCGAGGATGCCGTTCATCTCCGAGATCGTCTGCGCGAGACCGATGATGAGCTCCGCTCGATCGGCCTGGTCGGCGACCGCCCGGGCGCGCTCCCAGATGCTCAGGGTCTCGGCGAGCGTGCCCGCCTGGGCGCTCTCGCCGGCGAGGAACACGCGCTCGGACGGGACGAACACGTGGTCGAACACGACGATCGCTTCGGAGATGCTCTGACTCCGGCTGACCGGATGGTGGCGGTCGTCCTCGGCGCGCGGGGCGGTCGTCGACGCGATCAGACGCACTCCCTCGCTGTTGACGGGTACCGCACACGCGACGGCCGTGTCGTCGTCAGTGGCTCGACCCGATGGCACCACCAACAGCTCGTGCACCACCGATGCGCCGACGACGTGCTGCTTGCCGCCGGAGATCACCATGCCGTCACCGCTGCGCTCGACGACCTGGACCGGACGAGCGGTGTCGTCGATCGCGGCGGCGACTCGGAGGTCCTGGTCGCGACAGCGCGCCGCGAACCTTTCGATTCGCGGGCCGTACTCGGGGTCGGCGGCGCCGAGCACGTCGGCGACGGTGGCCAAGGCCATGCAGCCGGCGGTCGTCGCGGCGGTTCGGTCGCTCGACAGGAGCACGTCCATCTGGGCGCGCAGCTCGTCCTGGGTGCGCGGCACCCGGTACATCGGATTCAGCTCGTCCACCGACGCGTCGTAGGTGCCCGCCACCCAGTCCACCGACTTGCGCAGAAGCGGATGTGCGGTGACATCGTCGACGCGCTCGCCGTCGAGCCAGACAGCCCGTCCGTCGCGCAGCGTCTCCCGGTAAGCGTCTCCCGAGATCATCTCGCCTCCTCAGACCACGACCGAAGCGGACGCGGGCGCCTCGGCGACCTCGCCGCCGATGCCGACGGCGCGCCGAGCGAGTCGCTTCGCCTCGTTCAGGTCGTAGTGGCGCAAGGTGACCAGCCGCTGTGCGTACTGGCCGCCGCCGGCCAGCGACTCCGTGACCGCGATCCATCCCCCGTAGGTGTCGGCGGTGAGATCCCGCACGTAGTGCAGCAGCTTCAACCGTTCTTCGGCGGTGTAGTCGCCGCCACCGAGCTGCTCGCGGATGTCGGCGCCGATCTCCTCGTTCTCGTAGTCGGCGATGGTCGGTGCGGTCACGAGCAGCGCGCCGGCGATGTCGTGGATGATGTCGATCATCTTCCCGTGCAGCTCGGCGTTGTAGTACTTCGACGCGCTGATGTAGATCGAAGCCGGTGAGAGCGTGCCGTCCTCGTTGATGGTCGCGTTCTTCATCGCGGCTTCCCAGCCCGCGCGGCACATCGTCGCGAAGATCGCCATCTCCGAGAGCAGGTCGCGGATGTCGGCGCGGTCGCTCGCCCCGCTCATCTCGGCGAGCAGCGCCGCGAGCCCGACGAGTCGGTCGGCGCTGCTGCCGCTGTACGCGACTGCGTTCGTCCGTTCCCAGAGGCCGAGCGCGTGCGCAAGTGACGCGGCGTGCGAGGTCTCGCCGTCGAGGAACACCCGCTCGTTCGGTACGAACACGTTGTCGAAGATGAGGAGGCCCTCGGGCATGTTCGTGCGGTGGCTGATCGGGAAGTGGCGGGTGTCCTCACCGCGGGGTGCGTTCGTCGTGTTCACGATCGTCAGACCCTCGGCGTTCGTGGGAACCGAGCACGCCACGGCGTAGTCCTCCTCGCCCGGCTTCATGCTCTTGGTCGGAAGCACCACCTGCTCGTGCACGAGCGGCGCTCCGGTGATGTGCATCTTCGATCCTGAGATCACGATGCCGTCGCTCTGTCGGTCGACCACCCGAACGTAGAAGTCGGGATCGTCCTGTTGCGATGGCCGGCGCCGCCGGTGCCCCTTCGCATCCGTGATCGCCTCGGAGCAGCGCACGTCAGCGGCCTTGCACGTCTCGACGAACTCGTAGATGCGGTCGCGATACTCGCTGCGCAACTTGCCGAGCGCGGGAGCCACTTCGATGAGGGCCATGCACGCGGCCGTCGTTCCCGCAGTGATGTCGCTGTGCCCGAGCGCCTCCATGCGGCGGTCCATGTCCTCGCTCGAACGAGGCACGAGGTACATCGGATGGAACGCGTCCGGGTCGGGGGAGTAGAAGCGGTCGTAGGTCGCGGCCACTGCGTCGACCGCGCTCGCGAGCAGCGGATGGGTGCCCGGATCCTCGATCCGTTCGCCGTCCAGATAGCAACGGCGGCCGTCGACAAGCGACGCGCGGTACTGATCTCCGGTCATCATCGGCATGGACTGTCCCCCGTCCAGGAAGTTGGCTAGTACAAGTATTGCCGGTCAGCGACCGATGGCCGCCAGCTCGTCTCGATCGGTGCCTGTGAGGCGGGCCTCCAGCTCGAGCGCAGCGACGTTCGTCGCGATCTGCTCGGGAGACGTCGCGCCGAACAGCACCGTCGCGACGTCGGGGTTCCCGAGCGCGAACGCGACGGCGAGCGCGGCACGAGTGGTGCCCAGGCGGCGCGCCAGGTCGGCGAGAGGCGCGCTGGCCGTCGCCGCGTCGGCGAACATCGGCTCGTCGAGGTGGCCCGCGGCGCGGCCCGCCGTCGGGTCTCGGTCGTACTTGCCGGTCAGCACTCCCCCCGCCAACGAGTACGCGGCGACGACGGGCGCGCCGCACGCCGAGAGCGCCTCTTGCATCTCGGTCCCCTCCACCCAGTCGCGGCGGACCAGGCTGTAGGGCAGCTGCGCGGCACACGGCTGAGGAGCCCCGAGTCGAGCCGCGACGCGAGATGCCTCGAGCAGCTGCGCGCCCGGCCAGTTGACGATGGCCCAAGCCCGCGCGCGGCCCGTCGTGATGAGGTCAGTGACCGAACCGACCATCTCGTCGAGTGACGAGGTCTGCAGGGGGAGGGTTCGCGTAGATGACGTCGATGTAGTCGAATCCCATGCGCCCGAGGGAACCGTCGAGCTCGGCGGCCGCGTCCTGCTCCGGCCAGAACTCCCACCACAGCTTGTTGCTGACGATCGTGTCCTCGCGCTTCCATCCCGCGGTGCGGAAGAGCTCGCCGAACAGCACCTCCGAGTAGCCGGTCGGCATCGGCGCCGAACCCGTCTCGTCGTTGTAGCGCGCATCGTCGAGGAAGGTGATGCCCGCTTCCACGCGCGGCTCGCATGACTGCCGCACCCCGCTCGGGGCCGATGCGCTCGAACGTTCGCCACGAGCCGAGCGAGAGTCGACTGACTTCCAGGCCGGATGCGCCCAGGGGGCGGTGGGGGATGCTCATCCGGACCATCATGACGGTGATGAGCGGCCGGGTGCGACGAGAGCCACCGCGGTTCCGCCGAGTCGGGGTGCGCCGTGTCGCGATGGTGAACTCGTGTCTGGCACGCGTGACCCTCGGTGGTGCGGAGCTCGAGGGCTTCACGATCGACGAACCCGCCGCGAGCGTCCGGCTGCTCTTGCCGTCTCCGCCCTCTCGGGAGCTGGTCGTGCCGACCTGGAACGGCAACGAGTTCCTGCTGGTCGGACGGCCAGCGGCCCGTGATCCGCACGTTCACGCCGCTCGTGTCGGCCGAGGGGACGGAGCTCGACGTCGAGATCGTGCTGCACGACGAGGGCGTGGCCGCGAAGTGGGCCGCCGGTACCGGTTTCGAGGATCCCGCGGCCGTGTCGGGTCCGGGTCGCGGGTACGCCATCGATCCGGACGCAGGCTCCTATGTGCTCGCCGGCGACGAGAGCGCGATCCCCGCGATCACACAGCTGCTCGAATCGCTTGCGCCGACGAGCGAGGTCGCGGTGTTCGTCGAAGCACGCGACGGCGCGCGACGTGCTTTGCCTGACCATCCGCGTGCGGTCATCGAGTGGTGCGACTCGTTGCTCGACGCGCTCCGCGACGCCGAGCTCACGGGTGACACCCGCGTGTGGGCGGCGGGCGAAGCCGCGGCCATGCAGCGCATCCGGCGCCACCTGTTCGAGGACCGGGGCGTCGCGCGCCGGCAGGCGACGATCCGCGGGTACTGGAAGCACGGCCGCGCCGGCGAGAGCGACGACGACTAGGACCGCGTTCCTATCCGGGCTTGCGCCCGACGAGGAAGCGCACCTCGAAATCGAAGCGGACGCCCGCATCTGGGACCGTCAGCTGCTCGACCGCTTCCCGCGCCGCGGCGAAGAACGCCTCCTCGCCCATGGTCCGTTGCGCGAGGTAGGCAGGACCGCTCGACGAGAACGCCCGCACCGCCAAGTCCGGATCGGGAAAGGCGAGCGGGACCGACTTCATCCACCGCGTGCCAGGGACGAGGCCGGCGTCGGTCATCATCTGCTCGGCGACGCCGTCCCACGCGATGTTCGACATCTGCTTCGCGTGTGCGTAGTCGTGGTCCTCGACCTGGCCGAACAGCTTGAAGAGGGGGTACGCGGCCATGCGCTTGGGATTGCCCCAGAAGCTGAGGCCCACCTGCCCGCCCGGTTTGCACACCCGCCTCGCTTCGGCCAGCGCCCCTTCGCAACCACCCCAGATGCCGCGGAAGCTCGTCACGACGTCAAACGACGCGTCCGGCCACGGCAGCTCGAACATGTCGCCGACGCGGATGTCGCCGTCGGGCGTGCGGGCCAACGCGACCTTGACGAGCCTCGGTGACGCGTCGATGCCCGAAACCACCGCACCGCGGTCACGGGCGATCTGGAGCGCGTACGCCGGTCCACACGCGACGTCGAGCATCGCGGTGCCCTCCGTGACACCGCACGCGTCGAGCAAGGTGACGTACTCGGGCCACATCTGCGCCTCGAGGAGGTACGCGTAGTCGACCGCCTTGCGGCCCCACCCTTCGTCAACTTCAGTCCAGCTCATCGCGAGAGCCTCGCACGCACCCACTGCTCGATGGCCCCTTGATTGCCGGTCACGGGTGAGGTGATCGCCTCCTCGATTGTCCATCCGGCGGCGGCGATGCCGTCGGTCGCCCGCAGCACCGCCTCGTCGAGCTGCTCGTCGCTTTCGGGGAGCTGCCCGAGCTGCAGCTCGAACATCGGCTTCACGAGCGCGAGCAGAACGGCGCTGTTCGTGAAGCGCACCCGCTCAGTGACTTGCGGGACGATCACCGCGAGCGGTGTGTACGACACGTCGACGGTCACCACCTCGATCTCGTCGGGAACGAGGTCGGTGCTCAGGTCAGCGGCGTTCGTCGCCTCGAGGTTCACCACGCGGGGATCCTGGCGCAGCGCGCCCCGCAGCTGTCCGTGACCGACATCGACCGCGTAGACCTTCCGGCACCCTCGGCGAAGCAGCTCCGTCGTGAAACCACCCGTCGATGCACCGACATCGAGCGCGACACGACCTTCGAGCACGACTGGCGCGGCGAACGCGTCGAGCGCGGCCCCCAGCTTCTGCTCGCCCTTCAGCGGGCGTTGTGGCGTGAACACGATGCGGGCGTCGGCCCCGACGTTCGCGCGCGGGTTCGTCACGATCACTCCGTCGACCTGGATCTCGCCGGCGGTGATCGCGCGCTCGACGTCCTGAGATCGGGCAGGCGTTGCGCGACGAGCTTCGTCAGCGCGATGCGACGAGCCACCGTGCTACCCGGAGACGAATCGAGTGATCTCGTCGACGAACTTCGGCCACGCCGGCTCGTCTTCGAGGAGGATGTGGTTGTCGCCTTCGAGCGTGACGAACCGGCTTCCCGGAATGAGTGCCGCGACGCGGCGCCCCTCCTCCACGGGAGCGCGGCGGTCACCGCGAGCGTGGACGCACGAGCGTGGCGCACGCGTACCAGGGGCGCGTACGGAGTGGCGTCGAGGTAGCCCGATGCCTGGAGGTAGTGCGCGGCGATGTCAGCCGTGGTGGTGCGGCGTTGCAGCTCGTCGAACTGGTCCCACAGCTCCCGGGATCCGTTGGGGATGAACTGGGCCGCGAAGACCTGGCGGAACGCCGGGATGTCGCTTCCCCATCCGAGCCGCGCGAGCTGCACCTGCACGTCGGCCTCGGCGAGATCGTCGGGCGTCGTGGCGCGCGGCTCGACGGCCGAGGAGGAACGTGCCGTACAGCACGAGGTGCGTCACGCGCTCGGGATGCCGCGCGGCGTACGTGATGGCGACCGGACCGCCACGTGAGACTCCGAGCAGCGCGAACCGCTCCAGCCCGGCCGCGTCCACCACCGTCTCGAGATCGCGGACCCAGGTGTCGAGGTCGTAGCCCTCCAACACGCGGTCCGACAGCCCACATCCTCGGTCGTCGTAGCGGACGAAGCGGAAGCGCTGCGAGAGCTCGCGCCACCAGTGCCGCCACACCGGGCTTCCCCAGTCGTAGTCGAGGTGGCTGAGCCAGTTCGCCGCCTTCACCAGGGCCGGGCCGTCGCCGATCGTCGCGTACGCGAGCTGCACGTCGTCGCTTCGTCCTGCAGAACCGGATCTCTTGCTCCGCGGGCGCCGCAGTTGGCGCCGCCGCCGGCGGATTGGTGTCGACCTCCGCGACGAAGCGGTATCCCCGTCCGTGCGCGGTGCGGATCACTCGCTGCGCCTGGCCGTCGTCGCCGACTGCCGCGTCGCGCCTCCTTGATCCGCGACGTGAGCGCGGACTCGCTGACGAAGCGATCCCCCCACACGCTGTCGAGCAGCTCCTCCTTCGAGACCACCCGATCACGGTTTTGCACGAGGTAGCGCAAGACGTCGAACACCTGCGGTTCGACCGGGACCGGATGACCGCCCCGCCGAACCTCGAACAGCACGGGATCGATCTCGGTGTCGCCGAAGAAGTACGTCACGCGCGATCCGATCCTGACCGACGTTGACCGCGCGTCACGCATGAGAGCGGGCGACGGGAATCGAACCCGCGTTCTCAGCTTGGGAAGCTGATGTTCTGCCGCTGAACTACACCCGCGAGGCGCGCACCACTGTAGCCCGCGCTGGCCTGTAGGAGCGACGGCCTCAGCGGACGACGCCGGGACCTTTGGTGGGATCGCGGCGGCCGGCGTCGCGCGCGCGGTCGCGTTCGGTGCGGCGATGCTGCTTGCGCTCGGACTCCGGGCGTTCGACGACTTCCTGGATCTCGGCGAGCACCGTGTCGACATGGAAGGGCGACGACAGGAACCCGTCCACGCCCGACTCCCACGCGAAGAGGCGATTCGTGCCTCCGGGCGAGCAGAGCACGACTCGGGCGCCGGCTACCCGGTCGTCGGGGTTGGTGCGGATCGAATCGAGCACCTTCAGGTTGCCGCCGCTGCCCGCCACGGTGAGGTCGAGCAACACGCAATGCACCAGGCGTCGTGTCAGCGCGACCAGCGTCGCTTGCTGAGCGGGCGCGACGCTCACCTCGTGACCGGCGCGCGCGAGCAGTCGCACCATGATCTCGGCGCCATCGGGATCGTCGGCGACGACGAGCACATGCCACGGACGCTTGGTGCTCCAGCCGGACTGGTCAGTCTTGGACCGTCTCAAGGGCAACGGAAGCCTCCTGCTCGCCCCGCTCGATCGCTTCGAGCAAATGCATGGAGATGTCGGCGACCCGCACTTCGGACTCGTCGCGACCGGCGCCCTTCACGCCGTCATCCAACATGATGTAACAGAACGGGCACGCGGTCGCGACTCTCGTCGCGCCGGTGGCGATCGCCTCTTGCGCCCGTTCGTCGTTGACCTTCTTGCCGATGCTCTCCTCCATCCACATGCGGGCACCGCCGGCGCCGCAGCACATGCCTTTCGTGCCGTTGCGGCCCATCTCGACGATCTCGATGCCCTTGAGCGAACCGAGCACCTTCCGGGGCGCCAGGTAGATGTCGTTGTGCCGGCCGAGGTAGCACGAGTCGTGATAGGTGACGCGCTCCTCGAGGCGGGCGTTCGACAGGTCGAGCCGCCCGGTCTCGATGCACCACTCCAAGAGCTGGCTGTGGTGGAGCACCTCGTAGTTCCCTCCGAGCTGTGGGTACTCGTTCAGCAACGTGTTGAAGCAGTGCGGGCATTGCGTGACGATCTTGCGGACGCCCATTCCGTTCAGCACTTCGACGTTCTGCATCGCGAGCATCTGGAACAGGTACTCGTTGCCTGAACGCCTCGCCGGGTCGCCGGTGCACAGCTCGGAGGGTCCGAGGATCGCGAAGTCGATGCCCGCTCGGCGCAGAAGCTTCGCGACGGCCTGCGTCACCTTCCGGTTCTTGTCGTCGAACGAACCCGCGCAGCCCACCCAGTAGAGGTACTCGTGGTCGAGCGCCTCGGAACCGTCGACGATCGGGATGTCGTCGAGGCCGCGGGCCCAGTCGGCCCGTTCGCCTTGGTTCATGCCCCACGGGTTGCTCTGGTTCTCCATCGAGCGGTAGGCGTTGCCGAGCTCGGCCGGGAAGTTCGACTCCATCAGCGACAGGTACCGCCGCATGTCGAGGATCTTGTCGAGGATCTCGATGTTCACCGGGCAGATCTCGTCGCACGCCTTGCACGACGTGCACGACCAGATCTCCTCGGGCGTGATGCGCTCGAACAGCGACGCCGCGCCGATGGTGATCTCGTGGTCAGTACCGATCGGCGGGGCCACGGCCGGCGTGCCGGTCGCCGCCATGACCTCACCGGTCTTGAGCACGATCTCCCGCGGGTCGAGCGGCTTTCCCGTCGCATGTGCAGGACAGACCGAGGTGCACCGCCCGCACATCGTGCACGCGTCGGTGTCGAGCAGCTGCTTCCAGGTGAAGTCCTCGACCGCGTTGGCGCCGAACGTCTCGAGCTCGGTCTCGGTCAGGTTCGGCATCGCCCGCATCGCACCCTTGGGGCGGTCACGGTCGCGCAGGTACATGTTGAGCGGCGACGTGAACATGTGGCGCAGCATCGTGATCGGCAGGATCAAGAGGAACGTCAGGAACGCCGCGACGTGCACGCTCCAGAGCACCTCGTGCCACGTGTCCAACGTCGATGGCGCCCACGAGTCGATGAGGGCCGACAGCGGATAGCCGATGAACGACCACTTCTCGAAGGCCGGACGTCCTTCCTCGGCGATGCGCACCATCTCGGTGAGGAACCCCGTCACTCCCAGCACGAGGAACGTCGCGAGGATCACCGCGTGCTCGGGCCGCGTCTTGATGCGGATGCGATACGGCCGCTGGATGTACCGCCGGGTGAGAGCCCACACGATGCCCGCGACGAAGATCGCGCCCGCCGCGTCGCCCACAGCCGCGAAGCCTTGGTACACGCCGCCGTGGAGGAACTTCGCGCTCTCAGGGAGCTGATGGTCGATCTCGAGCACCGTCGTGACGCCGAACAGCACGAGGAATCCGAAGTAGATCATCGAGTGCATGACGCCGGCGGCCGGATCGCGCAGCAGCGTCTGCATGTACATGCCGGCGCGGAAGTCGCGGAGCCGGCGCCCGACGTTCTTCGCGGTTGTCTCGCGCCGGTCGGGTTGCCCACGCTCGTAGTTGCGGACGCGCTGCGTGAACAGCACACCCGCGGCGACGATCATGACGGGCGTGACCACGTAGAACGCCAGCTTCAGTGCGCCCGGAATGCCCCCGAAGACCTCGCGCGCCACCGGGGAGTCGCCGTGGAACTCGAAGATGACGCCGGTGACGCCCGAGATGGCCGTGACGATCGCGAAGCCGACCCAGATCGCCAGCACCACGTGCGACGGGCGGACGCGGCGAGCGGTCGCGGCGACCGCGGGAACTCGCTCCTCCGTGCTCGTGGCCATGGCGCGCAAACTACTGCGATGGCCCGGTCACGCCTGGCCCTCGCCCCGAGCGGTCAGCCGTAGTTGGCGCGGTCGAGGTCGCGGATGCGCCCGGCCAGGGTGGCGAGCAGCTTGTGGGAGAGCGCCGGAACCTGATCGATGACGCCCGCAAAGTTGCGCTGATCGATGACCAACACCGTCATGTCGGTGTCGGCTGTCACCGTCGCCGTGCGTGGCCCACGGTCGAGGAGCGACAGCTCGCCGATCACGGCGCCGGGACCCACCGAGGTGATCTTTCGCCCGTTGCGCTTCACCGTCGCGCTGCCGTCGACGACGATGAACGCCTCGCGGCCTTGCTGGCCTTGGTCGGTGAGGGTGGTGCCCGCCTTCACGGCGATCTCGTCGGATGCCTTCGCGATCTTCTGGAGGTCCTTCGTCGAGCACGTCGCAAACAGCGGGACGCGGGCCAGATGATCCAAGTACGCCTGCCTGATCGCCATGGCGGCGCATATTACGGATCAGTCAGCGTCTTTGCTCGATTCGGTTCCGTCCTCCGGCTTCATCTGCACGAAACAGGGGTGAAACGTCTCGGCCTTACCGTCCCGTGCACATGGACGTGACCCTCGTTCGTTGGCCCACGGAGATCAGCCGCAGAGAACGCCTCGCGGACGAGGGCCTGCCGCGGCTGCTGCTCGTCGAAGGCGGGGAGCTCCCGCCGATGGTTGTCGACGTCGTCGAGGACTGGATCCGGGTACCCGCCGACGAAGCCGACATCCGGGCGCGGGTCGCGACGCTTCAGGAGCGATACGAGTCGATGATCCAGGGGATCGCCCCGGTGCTCGACGACGACGGGGTGATCCGGGTCGGCGCCGGCTGGGTTGCCCTTCCCCCCGTCGAGGCGAGGCTCACGACAGCGCTTGCTCGAGCGCTTCGGCATGGTCGTCAGCCGCGAGATGCTCGCCAACAGCGGCTGGCCCGACGGCGCGCCCGGACGCAACGCCCTCGACGTGCACGTGCTTCGCATGCGCCGGCGGCTCGCTCCGCTCGGCCTCGTCATCCGCACCGTGCGCTCACGCGGCTACCTGCTCGAGGCGTCAGAGTTCGGTCAGGCACGCGTGCGCGAGGCGTAACACCGCGCTGACGGTCCGTTCACGCCATCCGCACACAGGCGTAACCCCGCACTCATTGAGTCGAAATGCCTCGTCTTTAGGTTCACACCGACGTCAGGTTCGCTCGGCAACGGCGCCGGGTGACCGCACGGCATCCCAACGACGCTCAGGGAGGGCGAACTTGATGAAACGTGTCCTTATCGGGACGGGGTTGGCGGCGGGGTTGCTCCTGCTGTTGGCCTCGCCCGCATCGGCCCAGGAGACCGATCCGGTCACCGCGCTCACGCAGGAGGTGAACCTCCTGTGGATCATCCTCGGCGCGGTGCTCGTCATCTTCATGCAAGCCGGCTTCGCACTCGTCGAGACCGGCTTCTGTCGAGCGAAGCACGCCGCCCACGTCGTGAGCACGAACTTCGCCGTCTTCGGCCTGGGATTCGTGGCCTTCTTCCTCGTGGGCTTCACGTTCATGTTCGGCGGTTACACCTACATACTCCCGGGCTACGACTTCGGGTACAGCGAACCCATCGGCAGCGCGCTGATCGGGAGCGGCGACTGGGTGTTCCTGTGGAAGGGCAACTTCGCCCTCACGGGCGCAACTGCCTACAGCGGCGCCGTGATGGGGTTCTTCCTCTACATGGTGGCGTTCATGGACACCACGGCCACGATCCCGACGGGTTCCATGGCCGAACGGTGGAAGTGGAAGTCGTTCGTCGTGTGGGGCCTCTTCTGTGGGGCCATCTACTACCCCCTGTTCGGCGCCTGGACGTGGGGTGGCGGCTGGCTGAGCCAGCTCGGTGACAGCCTCGACCTCGGCTACGGCTACGTCGACTTCGCCGGATCGGGCGTCGTCCACGCCGTGGGTGGCGTCGCGGCGCTCGCGGGCGCCGTGGTGCTCGGGCCTCGCATCGGGAAGTACGGCGCCGATGGCAAGCCCCGCACGATGCCCGGCCACCACATCCCGATGGCGCTTGCTCGGCACGTTCATCCTTCTGTTCGGCTGGTTCGGCTTCAACGCCGCCTCGACGCTCGCTGCGAGCGACGTGCGCTTCGCAGTGGTCGCGACGAACACCGCGATCGCCGCGGCGTTCGGAGCGATCGATCGGGATGCTCTGGATCATGATGCGGTCCGGGCAAGCCCGATCCCGGGATGATGGCGAACGGCATGCTCGCCGGTCTGGTCGCGATCACGGCTCCGTGCGCCTTCGTCCAGCCGTGGGCGGCGGCGGTGATCGGCTCGATTGCCGCAGTCATCGTGATCGAGTCGATCGGCCTGTGGGAGCGTCGCGGTGTCGACGATCCGGTCGGCGCCATCTCGGTCCACGGCGTCGGCGGCATCTTCGGTGTGCTGTGCGTCGGGATCTTCGCCGACGGGCAGTACGGCGGAGGCTGGAACCTGACGACCGGCAGCACCATCTCGCAGGCGTACGCCGCCGGCGAGCCGAACACCGGCGTGACCGGCATCCTCTACGACGCCTCGAACGGTTTCCAACAGCTCCTCTGCCAGGTGATCGGCGCGGCGACGATCATCTTCGTCATCGGCGGCATCGCGTTCGCCTTCTTCAAGATCCAGAACGCCCTGACCAAGGGCGGCATCCGGATCCCCGAGGACGAGGAGCTCGCCGGCGCCGACGTCGAGATGGGTGTCGTCGCCTACCCCGAGTTCGACTTGGCGGAGGAGGAGCCAGTCACGGCTCGTCGTCTGATCCCACCGTTCCCTTCGATGTGGTGGCCGGTGCTCATGGGCACCGGCCACCACTGTGTCCAGGTCCCGGAGTCCGCCTGTGGTCGGCCACGCGCTGCTCGACATCCTGATCGTGCTGGTGGCCGCGAAGGTCGCCGCCGAGTTGATGGAGCGCATCAACGTGCCGGCGGTCGTCGGCGAGATCCTCGCCGGCATCCTCATCGGCCCGTCTGCGCTCGACCTCGTCGACAACAGCGACGTGCTGCGCGTCCTCGCCGAGATCGGCGTCATCCTGCTGCTTCTCGAGGTCGGGTCCGAGCTCGAGCTCAGTGAGCTCACCGCCGTCGGCAAGGCGTCGCTCAGCGTCGCGATCCTCGGCGTCGCGCTGCCGTTCATCGGCGGCGTGACGTTCGGACAGATCATCGGCATGTCGGGGAACGAGGCGCTCTTCGTCGGCGCCGCCATGACCGCGACGAGCGTGGGGATCACGGCCCGAGTCTTGGGCGACCTCAAGGCGTTGACGATGGTCGAGGCGCGCACCGTGCTCGGCGCCGCGGTCGCCGACGACGTGATCGGGCTCGTGATCCTGACAGTGGTCGTACGACTGACCACGTCTGGCTCGGTCTCGGTGGCAGGTGTGCTCTGGATCGTGTTCGTCGCTGTCGGATTCCTCGCGGTGACGGCGGTGGTGGGACTCCGGTTCGTTCCCGGGCCTGTTCGACTGGATCGCCCGCTTCAGCAAGTCCTCGGGCACCCTGGTCGCGCTCGCGCTCGCGTTCACGCTCGCGATTGCCGAGCTCGCGGAAGTGGCCAAGCTCGCGCCGATCGTCGGTGCCTTTGTGGCCGGCCTCGCGCTCGGTCGAAGCACGGCATCGGATCGCATCCGCCGGGAGCTGCAACCGGTCGGCCATCTCTTCATCCCCGTGTTCTTCCTCTCGATCGGGATCGAGGTCGATCTCGAGCAGTTCGCGAAGCCGTCGGTCTTGGGCATCGCAGCGGTGCTGACCGTCATCGCGGTGCTCGGCAAGCTCGCTTCCGCGGCGGGGATGTTCGGATCCCCGGGCGATCGGCTGCTCGTCGGGCTGGGCATGGTGCCCCGCGGCGAGGTCGGCCTCATCTTCGCGACGATCGGGTTGAGCGAAGCGATCATCGGCGAGCGCGACTACGCCGCGATCCTGCTCGTCGTGCTGCTGACCACGCTGCTGACGCCGCCGGCGCTGCGGTGGCGCCTCGATCGACTGCGCTCGGGTGCCGGTGTGACCGCCGGGCCGCAAGCTCCGAAGCCCGCCGACGGCTGGCTCACGCTCGTCCCCGGCCGGGGATCGGCCGGAACCGTCGAGCTCGTCGAGATCCCGCCGGTGGGCGACGCGCTCGAAGTGGCGCTCGAGGCCGCACTCATGCTCGGCGACCAGCACCGTCCCGGCGAGCGCCTGATCGAGTGGCTCGGCCAGCTTCCGCCCACGCCGTTGCGGTTCTCCCGCGTCGCGCGCGATCGAGTTCTTCGAGCTGCTCGCGGACGCACGGCCGCGGTCGTGGCGCTTCCTCCAGATCACGGGCGTGCTCGATCGTGCGCTTCCCGAGCTCGGCGACGCGATCGCCCGCCGCGAGCCCTCTGCCCTCGATCTCGACCCGTTCGGATCGCTGACCTGGGCCCGACTCGATGCCGTGCACCGTGAGCTCGAGGCACTGCACGGCCGGGTCACGATCGAGCACCGGGAGCGTCTCGAGCTCGCCGCGCTGATCCTCGACGCGAGCGGTGATGACGACCCCCCCGTGCTTCTCGCTCGGCGGGTCGTGCAGCGACTCGACCTCGGCGCGGCACCCGAGCAGGCAGTCGCGGCCCTTGTGGCCGACGTCGCGCTGCTGCGGGCCGCCGCGCACCGTCCGGGTTCGCTCGCCGAAGAGAACGTGTTGCAGCTCGCCGCCCATCTCGGCTCGAGTGAGCAGGCTCGTGCGCTGTACGTCCTGACCCTTGCCTCCGAGGAGCTCGATCAGCGCGAGCGCGCTCGACTCGACACGCTCATCGAGCTCGTCGAGGCCGCCCTCGCGCATCCGGAGCTCACGAGCCGAGCCGCCAGCAACACGATCGAACAGCGACGCAACGCCGCGGCGCGGCTGAGCGACGATCCGGCGGTGGTCGCTCGCCTCGCGATCGCACCTCGCGCCTATGTCCTGTCCCAGACCCCGGATGCACTCGCCCGTCAGGCCACGCTCTGCGAACCACCCGTGAGCGGTCACACAGTGCGCGCCTCGGTGCTCGAAGAGGGACCTGACCGGTGGCGCATCGAGATCGTCGCCGCCGATCGGCTCGGGCTTCTGTCGTGTGAGGCGGCGGCGCTGAACGAGCTCGGCTTCGACATCGCGGACGCGGTCGTGTGCGTGTGGCCGGACGGGTGCGCGCTCACGAGCTTTGGCGTCCAGCGCGCCGAGCCTCCACTTGCAGTAGAGGTTGAGGAACGTGTCGGAGCCGCACTCCGGCACGAGCTGTCGTCGCACCCGATCGACGACGCCGTCGTGACCTTCGACGATGTGGCCTCACCGTGGCACACGATCTGCCGGATCCAGGCTCCGGACAGGCAGGGCTTGCTGCACGCGATCACGGCAGCGTTCGCCGCCGCCGGCGCCAGCGTGCACTCGGCCCACGTGTCGACCACCGGTGGCGCCGTGTCGGACTCGTTCGAGCTGACGGACTCCACCGGAGCGAAGTTGCGAGATGACCTGAAGGCGCGGGTCGTCGAGCTCATCCAGACCGGCGTCCGGCCGCGGAGGGGCCGCCGCTTCGGTGGCGTCAAGCTCGCTCGCTGACCCTTTCGCCACCTCTTGCGAAGTGGTACACAAGAGCCGAGCTTGGCGGGCGGAGGTTGGTTCTGTGAGCTCGTGGATGGATCGGGCAACGCGCGTGGCGGAGGTGCTCCGGCGGGGGCGGGTGCTTCTCGTCACGCCGTCCGCCTCGAGCGCGGGCGCGATCGCCCAGGCCCTCGCCGACCTCGATCTCATCCCGGTCCTGGCCTTCGACGAGGACGGCGCCCGCCGCACGGCGGACTCGGTTGCCTGCAACGTCGCCGTCCTGGACGCGTCTGTGGCGACCGGGCCTCCGAGCGAGCTCGTGCGCGACCTGAACGAACGGGTGGGTGCCGGGGTGCTCCTGCTCGGGGCGTGCGACGAGCCGGCCGACCGCCTGTTCGATGCGGGAGCCTTCCTCCTCGGTTCGACCGAGTGGTCGCCCCTCCACGTGGCGGCGAGAGTGTCGACCCGCCTTCGGGTCCGCCCTCCGATCGAGTCGCGTTCGACGCTCAGTTGGGGACCGATCGAGCTCGACCCGGCCATGCACCTGACGTGGTGGAACGGCGCGGCGCTGGCGGTGACCCCCACGGAGTTCAAGGTCCTGGTCGCGCTCGTGCTCGCGAAGGGTGCGGTGGTCACCAAGGCCGACCTGCAGGCGCAGCTCTGGGGCACGAAGAGCGCCGTCGACGACAAGCGCCTCGAGGCGCACATCCGCCGGCTGCGTTCGAAGCTGGGCGACCTCCACGGCTCTCCCTTCCTGCTCACGGTGCGTGGTCGAGGGTTCCGCCTCGCCGACCGCCGTGTCGCCCATCGCCCGGTCGCCGTCGACCGTCGCGCGGCATCACGCATCGTGGCCGTCTGAGCCCGACGCGCCCTTCCTGAACGGCCGTTCCACTTCCTGCCGACCGCGCGTTTCCCCAGCGTTCGGGCGCTGTTCGCGATCTTGTGATTGACGTCACGAGTAGGAGGCAAAGCATCGCTCTTTTGTCGTCTTCTCGTGGTTCCACCACAGAGAGCGAAGGAGTGAGATGCCTAGTGGCGTAGCGGACGAGCGGGACCCGCAGGACTTCAGGCGGTCGATCGGGATGCCGCTCCGCCACTGGTGGACGGCCACCGTGTTGCGGTGGCGGGATGCAACCCGAAAGGAAAGCGTATGAGTAGATCTCGCCACTTACGGCGGATCGTGGGGGTGGTCGTCGTGGCCACCGCGTCCCTCACATGGGGCGCGGGCGCTGCGTTCGCCACCGGCGATGACCCACCTATTGATCAATCGAACACCGTCAACGTCGATCAGCAAGGCGGCGGAAGCTGCATTCCGACGTATGCGGAGGAGCCTCCCTGGGACGAGTGCGAGGAGGGCGAGGCGGTCGGGAACTCCGGCGGCAACGCTCAGTACTCCGAACATCAGGTGAACGCCACGGGGCAAGTCGCCGTGAGCGTGGCCGATGTCGACTACCACCACCACTCGGACGCCTTTGCCATCGGCCTCCTGTTCGCGATCGCCGTCGGTGGCGACGCACTCGCGGGGGCCAGCAACAGCGCGGTCTCGGGCAACGACCTCGACCTCACCAATGAGCTCACCACTGGCAACGCTGCCGGAGTCAATGC
The DNA here is from genome assembly GCA_963747215.1 of uncultured Acidimicrobiales bacterium. Classification (GTDB taxonomy): domain Bacteria; phylum Actinomycetota; class Acidimicrobiia; order Acidimicrobiales; family DATKAS01; genus DATKAS01. The sequence goes on along the minus strand of CAVVET010000001.1, from coordinate 152,297 downwards.
GCTCGAAGTCATCGGTGGCGAGCAGACCAACACCAACAGCGGTGATGTCGTGACGGTCGGCCTCGGGGACGGCGTGTCGTCGATCCACCAGACGAACTGGGCGAGCATCTACGCCGACAACAACACCGCCGTCGCGAACAGCGGTGCCAACGGGCAAGGCAGTGGAGGGCAGCTGAACCTGACCGGACAGCTCGCGCTGGCCGGCGCTCAGGGGTCGCCCGCCCTCGCCTTGACGTTTGGCCTCGGTGTCGCCGTCGGTGGTGATGCAACCGCTTCAGCCGCCAACAGCAGCGGTGGCTCGGAAGACTCGAACAGCCAATCGGTCACGAACATCATGACCACCGGAAACGCTCTCGCCGGTAACTCGGTGGACGTCGGGTCGGAAGAGACCTTCGCGCAGTCGAACACCAACAGCGGCAACGCGTACATCGCCGAAGGCCTCGCCTGCATCGCCTTCGCGGGGGCGTTCATCGGCCAGCACAACGACTTGATCGTTGGCCCGTCGGGCAACACGGCCATCGCGAACAGCGGCGCGAACGAGCAGGGCAGTGGCTCACAGCTCAACGGCACGCTCCAGATCGCTGGCGCGGGCGCGAGTGGTGGTTGGGCGGCAGCGCCCGGCCTCATCGCCCTCGCCTTCGCCGGGGACGCGACTGCCGGTGCGCTCAACGAGAGCAACAGCTCCAACTTCCAAGACGTGAGCAGCACGCTCACGACTGGCAACGCGACCGCGCAGAACTTCACGAGCGTCGACGCGTCACAGTCGAACGTCAACGAAGGGAACGCGGGAGCGCTCGAGGCGCTGGCTTTCGTCGGCGTCGGTGTCGGTGCCATCGTCCAGACGAACGTCGCCGACGTGACCTCCCTGGGCAATGACGCTGTGGCCAACACGGGCGCGAACGCGCAGGTCGCGGGCTTCCAAGGCAACGGCACCATTCAAGGTGCTGGTGCCGGCGCCGGCGGCGGCTGGGCGGGCACCCTCGGCGGCTTGGCCATCGCGGTTGCCGGTGACGCCTCGGCCGCGGCGGTCAACGGGGCGACGAGCGCCAACGAGAGCACCGTCGTGAACGACATGACCACCGGCGACGCCGACGCGTCGAACATCCAGAACATCGAGCTCACGCAGACCAACGAGAACACGGGTTGGGCCGCGGGGATCGCACTCTTGGACTTCGTCGCGATCGGTGCGGGCGGCATCGTCCAATACAACGGGTTGTACGCCGACGCCAGCTACAACGAGTCGCTCGCCAACAGCGGAGCGAACTACCAAGGCGCTCTCGGTCAGGGCAACCTGACCCTCCAAGGCGCTCTGGCCGGCAGCGAGGGCAGCGGAGCGATCTCGCTCGGCGTGCTTGCTGGTGCGGTCGGTGGCGACGCTTCGGCGTCAGCATCGAACAACGCCAGCAGCTCCAACACGCAGGACGTCACGAACGGCCTCGAGACCGGTAGCGCGACGGCCCGCAACCTGAGCGTCATCAACCTCACCCAGAGCAACACCAACAACGGTGACGGTCCGCACGACGGTGACGCGGTGGGGATCGCCGCGCTGTCGGGCATTGGCATCGGTGTCGCCCTGATCTACCAGGGCAACTCCGCAGTGGTGTTCCACGATGCCAACTCCGCCGCCGCCAACACGGGTGACAACGTCCAGTTCAGCGGCCCCCAGATCAACATCACGGGTCAACTGGCACTGGCAGGCGCCGAGGGCGGCGGGGCTCTCGCCCTTGCACTCCTCAAGGCCGGCGCCGTGGGCGGCGACGCAGAGGCCGGGGCCGCCAACACGGCCACGAGCTCGAGTTGGCAGCTGGTCAGCAACGACCTGCTCGCCGGCGTCGCGCTCGCCGTCAACGGCATCGGCGTCACCGCGAGCCAGGCCAACACCAACACTGGTGACGCGGCGGCGCTCGTGCTCGCCGCCGGACCGGCGCTCGCCGCCAGCGCGATCGTTCAGGAGAACCACCTGAGCGTCACGCAGGAGGGGAACTCCGCCGTCGCCAACAGCGGACTCAACTCGCAGTCCGTCGGTGGACAGCTCAACGCCACGGTGCAGATCGCGGCGGATGAGAGCGAAGCCGGGGCATCCTCCGCCGGAGCGATCTTCGGTGCGGTCGCCGTCGACGGCGATCCCACTGCCGCAACGGTGAACGACGCCACGAGCCAAAACACCACCGAGGCGTTCAACACCATGGAGACGGGCAACGCGACCGCGATGAATCAGATCCAGGTCGACGTCACCCAGGAGAACGACAACGAAGGCGACGTCCTCGACGTCGGTCTCTAACACCCTCAGGGCCTTCGGGAGAGGGGCAGCCCTGCCCCTCTCCCGAACCCAGGCCTCTGACTCGCAGGCGGCGGGTCATTCCCACACCCCTCTCGGGTCCTGGCGGCACCTGGCAGAGAGCAGGCGTTCACGGCGATGAAGAAAACTCGGGATCATCCGGCGGTAGGACGCCGATTCGTCGTAGCCCTCCTGGCTGTCCTCCTCACGTTCTTCGCGGTGGTACCCGCGGCCTCTGCTCAGGTCGACTCCACCGACACGCCTCCCGAGACCACCTCGGCTCCGGAGACGACGCTCCCCCCCGACACGACTGATACGACGACACGACCGCTGAGGCGCCGACGACGACCGAGGCGTCCGATACGACTGAAGCCTCCGACACGACTGAGGCGTCGACCACCACGGAAGCGCCCGACACGACTGAAGCGTCCACGACGACTGAGGCGACGACGCCACCACTGAAGCGTCCGAGACGACGGACGCGAGCGCTGCTTCGCAGTCCGAGCAGCAAGGAGGCTGCTCGTCGCCGGTGTCGAGTCAGTCCTCGACGAACGCCGCCGAGCAGCACAGCAACGCGACGGTCTGCTCGAGTGGAACTGCGTCCGCGAACTCCGGCGGCAACAGCTCCGTCGGTGGCATCGCCGGCGAGGGCGACGGACGACGACGACGAGCACGACGGTGTCAGCAGCACCGCCGACGTGAGCGAGGGCGATGCGAAGGCCCAGGGCGTCGCGCACGCCGAGAAGATCACGCAGAACGCATCGGTGACCGCGGACGCGACCAGCAAGGTCGACGTCCTCCAAGTTGCTCTCATCATCAACATCGGCTTCGCGGTCGCCAACACCGCCGGCAACGCGGCCACGGGCGTCGTGGGCTACGCCTCGCCATACGGCGGTGCCGTCGGTCCCGCGATGGGCACAGCTTCGGTGACGACGGGCAACGCGACGGGCGCGGGTTCCGTATCGAGCACGCGCATCCTGCAAGCGGCGGTCGTTCGCTCACGGGTGGGCGAGGACAAGCAGAGCGTCGAGAACGCGCTCGTCATCAACCTCGGCGACGGGACCGCGAACACCGGTCTCAACAAGGTCATCGGCGTGCTCTCGGAGCACGGCGAGGACTACGGGATCGGCGGCGCGGCGGGCACCGCGTCGGTGCAGACTGGCGGAGCGACCGCTGTCGGGGTTGCGGCGAGCACGCTCATCACCCAGACCGTCCAGGCGCACGCCACCCACGGCGCCTTCATCGTCATCACGCAGAAGGGCGTGGTGTTCAATGTCGGCGGCGCCATCGCCAACACCGGGTTCAACAGCGCGACCGGCGTCGGCGCTCTCGGCTTGACGGGAGACCAGTTGGCCGCCCTGACGTCGTTGTACCAATTGCTCAATGCCCTCCTCGAGGCGGGAGGATGGGCACTGCCCGCGGACGGCGGGGCCGGCGGGGGATCCGGCGACGCCGTCGGCGACGCACATGTATCGACCGGGAATGCGCTCGCCGTCGGAACCGACGCGGTCACGACGATCATCCAGGACGCGAACGCGACCGCCGACGGGGGCACGATCGACGCGTCCCAGTCGGCGGTCGTGGCCAACGTCGGCCTCGGCGTGGCCAACACCGGCGGCAACCGAGCCGCCGGTGTCACCGGGGGTGCTCCCGAGCAACCCGATGAGTCGGAGGAAGTCCAGGAGAGCCTCGCGTCGTCGCCTGCTGCTCAGGCGCTCATCGACTTCCTCCTCGCGCTCTCCGGCGGGGCGGTCGCGCCTCGACGGCACGAGCGAGGTCGCGGGCTTGTTCGACTTCGGACCGCTCGTGGCGATGCTCACCGGTCACGCCGAGATCACCGACTCGCTGATCGGCGCCGCACCGACGGACCTGCTGGAGGGCGAGCAGTCCTCTGAAGAACAGACGACCGGCGTACGAGTGCGACAGGTCATCGGCGTGCTCACGTTCGCGTTCTCGTCGGCGAACGGCAACGTCGAGGTCGAGACCGATGCCGACATGAGAGAACGGCTCGTCGAGAAGGACGAACCCGCGGTCTGGACGTCCAACCAGCTCGTCACCCCGGCAGAGCGGCTCGCCGACCAGACCGTGCAGGGAACCTCGACCTCGGAGAGCTCCTCGGTCGGCAATCCGCCCGATCCGTCGACGTTCGAGGCCGATGTCACCGGTTCGGCTGAGGTCGAGACGGGGGACGCGGTCGCGGGCAACGTTGCACGCACGCGCGTGTGTCAGGTGCACAACGTCGACCCCCAGATCTGCGCCCCGCCAGTCATCCGCCGGATCGTCAGTTCGGGCGTGAGCACGATCATCACACGCACGATCAGTGAGGGTGCAGCAGGTCACGGTTCCGAAGGTCGCGCCGACGCCGACTCGGATCGCAGTTCCGTCGGGCGTGCGTTCTGCCGTCAGCGGCGCCGGGGAGACGCTGCCGGTGACCGGTGCCGACTCCGACCAGAACCTGACGGTCGCCTGGTCGCTGGTCGGAGCCGGGTTGTTCCTCGTGCTGGTGGCCGCCTTCGCTCCGCGGCGGCGAGCTATCGGCTGAGGGCATCGTGGGACGCGGGAGGTCGGCCTCAGGGCTGGGGGCGATCGGCCTCACCGTGTTGACCGTCGTCGCCGTCGGGTGCGGTTCGGATGCGGCGCCGCTCGATCGGGACGGTGGCGCCGTCGCCGCCTCGACGACGACGATGGACGATGCCCCGTTCACACAGATGCACACGCCGCCGCCCATCACCCGAGTGACCACGCGCCGGCGCCCACCGCGCCAGCGACCACTGCCCGCGACCACGACCGCGCCGCCCGTGCGAGACCAGAGCGAACCCGAGACCGCACCTTTCCCCGCGCCGCTCCCCGCGCCGCTTCCGGCCCCCCTCGACCCGGAGGTCCTCGTGCCCGACGAAGTGTCCATCAACGCCGCCCGGGTGGTGATCAACCAATCGAACGTCGCCGTCAACTCCGGCGGCTCGTCGAGCTCGTCGGCGCGATCGGTTGTCGAGAGCGATGCAGCTGTGCTCGTCGTGGAGAAGACGCCTTCCGGCCTCGAAGTCGTCTCACTCGACGTGCGACCGGGATGGGTCGAGGCCGCCCGCTCGCACTCGACACAGCGACTGAGCCTCCGGTACGTCCTCGGAACGACCGCAGTCGACATCAGCGTGTGGGCCGATGGCAGCGGGCTCGCGAGCTCCGTCAGCTCCAGTTTCGACCGCTGACCGGCGAGTCGTTGCTCCCGGTCGGCCCGCGCGACTTGAATTGGACCCTCCCCCAGCCGAAAGTGACTCCGATGTCCCTGCGTCGCGTCGCCCTCATTCCGCTCGCGCTCGCGCTGGTGCTCGGTGCCTGCTCGAGTGGTGACGACTCCGACGCCTCGTCGAGCGAGACGGCCTCCGCGGCGACCACCGCGAGCGGCGGGGCCACCGGTACGGACGGATCGGAAGGCTCGACCGCGGTGCCTGAGGGTTTCACCGTCGTCGACCGCAGCGGCGACGGCTTCGTCATCGCCCTGCCGCCGGGCTGGCAGAGCTTCGACCTGACCGCCACCGACGTGGACGCGATCATCGCCGCCGCGGCTGAGGCGAACCCGGCGCTCGCCGGCAACATCGGCGACGCCGTGAAGCAGCTCGTCGCCGAGGGAGGTTTGCTCTACGCGTCCGACATCAGCAACCCGGGCGACTTCCTCACGAACGTCAACCTGATCAGGGTGCAAGGGGTCACGAGCGGGCTCGGCCTGCTGCAGCAGCAAGCGCAGTCGCAGCTCACCGCGGCCGGCGCGACGAACGTGTCGAGCACTCAGGTCCAGTTGCCGGCGGGTGACGCGGTGCGCACCACGTACACCGTCCCGGTGACGCTCGCCGACGGCACCACGACCGAGGTGGCGGGACTGCAGGTTTACTTCTTGACCCAGCAGAACCTCTACGTGCTGACGTTCAGCACCAACCAGCCTGATCAGTACACCGAGATCTTCGACCAGGTCATCGCCACGTTCGACCCAGCCTGATCCGAACTTTCACGTCGCCGGTCTCCGCTGCGCTTCGATCGGCTCCGGCTCGCTGCGCTCGACAATCGGTGCTTCGCGCACCCGGCGGCGCATTGCGCCGCCCCTCGATTCATCCGGCCTGTCGTTTGACCGCTTCGGCCGCGGCCTCGATCGCGCTCGCGTCGCCCAAGTAGCGCACGGCCTGCACCTGTAGGTCGTCGTCGAGGTCGTAGATGCGGGGGATGCCAGTCGGGAGGTTCACCTCGGCGATGTCCGCGTCGGACACGCCCTCGAGGTGCTTGAGCAGCGCCCGGAGGCTGTTGCCGTGGGCGACGACGAGGACCCGGAGGCCTGCTCGCACGTCGGGGACGATGTGGTCGTGCCAGTACGGCAGCACCCGGGTGACGACGTCAGCGAGGCACTCGGACGCCGGCAGGACATCGGGGGCGAGCCGCGCGGTACCGGGCGTCGTTGGCGGGGTGCTCAGGCGAGTCGAGGGGGACAGGCGGTGGCGGCACGTCGTAGCTCCGGCGCCAGAGCTTCACCTGGTCGAGGCCGTACTCCTCGGCCGTCTGCTTCTTGTCGAGGCCTTGCAGCGCGCCGTAGTGACGCTCGTTGAGTCGCCAGCTGCGTTCGACCGGAAGCCAGAGCTGGCCGAGCGCGGCCAGCGCGAGGTCAGCGGTCTGCACCGCCCGCAACAGGAGAGACGTGTGGGCCTTGTCGAACGTCAGGCCTTCGGCGGCGAGCAGCTCGCCCGCCGCGGTCGCCTCGGCCTCGCCCTTGGTCGAGAGGGGCACATCGCGCCACCCCGTGAACAGGTTCGCCTGGTTCCAGGTGCTTTCCCCGTGGCGGAGCAGCACGAGGGTGACCGACATGGGCCGAACGTACCGCAATTTGCGCCCTCCAGAATGATCAATGGCGAAGTTGTCAATGAGGCACTCAACCTTTATGCTGGCCGCACGTGCAGCGGCGTGGAACGCCGGCTGCGATCTGCTCAGGAGGCTCACCCATGCCCAAGGCCGTCGGGATCGATCTCGGCACCACGAACTCCGTCGTCAGCGTCCTCGAGGCTGGCGACCCCGTCGTCATCCCCAACGCGGAGGGGTCACGCACGACCCCGTCCGTCGTCGCGTTCTCCAAGGGCGGCGAGGTGCTCGTCGGCGAAGTCGCGAAGCGCCAGGCGATCACGAACCCCGATCGCACCATCCGCTCGGTCAAGCGCGAGATGGGCACGTCATGGTCGATCGAGATCGACGGCAAGAAGTACACCGCGCAGGAGATCTCGGCGCGCACGCTGATGAAGCTGAAGCGCGACGCGGAGGCCTACCTGGGTGACACGGTCTCGCAGGCAGTCATCACCGTCCCGGCGTACTTCGACGACGCCCAGCGCACCGCCACGAAGGAGGCCGGCCAGATCGCGGGCCTCGAGGTGCTGCGCATCATCAACGAGCCGACTGCCGCGGCGCTCGCGTACGGGCTCGACAAGGGCTCGTCGGATGAGACCGTCCTGGTGTTCGACCTCGGTGGTGGCACGTTCGACGTGTCGATCCTCGAGATCGGCGACGGCGTGTTCGAGGTGAAGTCCACCCATGGCGACACGCACCTCGGTGGTGACGACTGGGATCAACGAGTCATCGATTGGCTCGTGAGCCAGTTCAAGAGTGGGCACGGCGTCGATCTCGGCGTCGACAAGATGGCGCTGCAGCGTCTCAAGGAGGCGGCCGAGAAGGCCAAGGTCGAGCTGTCACAGGTGCAGCAGACGCAGATCAACCTTCCGTTCATCACCGCGACCAGCGAAGGGCCCTTGCACCTCGACGAGACGCTCACCCGCGGCGAAGTTCCAAGAGCTCACGGCCGATCTGCTCGAGCGCTGCCGCTCGCCGTTCGAGCACGCGATCAAGGACGCGGGCCTCACGAAGGGCCAGATCGACCACGTCATCCTCGTGGGTGGCTCGACACGCATGCCTGCGGTGCAGGAGCTCGTCTTCGACCTCACGGGCAAGGAGGCGAACAAGTCGGTCAACCCCGACGAGGTCGTCGCCATCGGCGCGGCGATCCAGGCCGGCGTGCTCAAGGGCGAGGTCAAGGACGTCTTGCTGCTCGACGTGACGCCGCTCTCCCTCGGCATCGAGACCAAGGGTGGCGTGATGACCAAGCTCATCGAGCGCAACACCACGATCCCGACTCGGCGCACCGAGGTGTTCACGACCGCGGAGGACATGCAGCCTTCGGTCGAGATCCACGTGCTGCAGGGCGAGCGCGAGATGGCGATGTACAACAAGACGCTCGGCAAGTTCCAGCTCGTCGATCTGCCTCCCGCACCGCGGGGCGTTCCGCAGATCGAGGTCACCTTCGACATCGACGCGAACGGCATCGTGCACGTCGCCGCGAAGGACCGCGCGACGAGCAAGGAGCAGTCGATGACCATCACCGGTCAGTCGTCGCTGTCGCGTGACGACATCCAGCGGATGGTGCGCGATGCCGAGGCCCACGCCGAGGACGACAAGCGCCGTCGCGACGAGGCCGAGATCCGCAACAACGCCGATTCGCTCGTGTACCAGACCGAGAAGGTCCTGCGCGAGCAGGGCGACAAGGTGGGTGCCGACGAGCGCGCCGCGGTCGAGGGTCCGCTCGACGACCTGAAGAAGGCCATCGCGGGCGACGACGTCGAGGCGATCAAGTCGGCCACCGAGCGGCTGGTCACCGCCAGCCAGAGCTTCAGCCAGAAGCTCTACGAGGCGGCGTCGCAGGAGCAGGGCGCGAGCGCGGGCGCAACGTCTTCGGCCACCGGCGCGAACGACGACGAGATCGTCGACGCCGAGATCGTCGACGACGAGAAGTCGGCCTAGGTCCGTGAGCGTCCCCGCTGATAGCCCGGGGTTCGACCCCATGGATGCGAATGGTCCCGCTGCCGCCTCCGATTTGGAGGCGGCAGCCGAGGCCGCGCTCGAGGTCGATCTCGCCGCGCTGCTCACCGAGAACGAAGAGCGGCTCGGGCAGCTGCAGCGCCTCCAGGCCGACTTCGAGAACTACCGCAAGCAGGCGCAGAAGCGCGTCACCGACGAGATCGACCGCTCCACGGGCCGCTTGGTCGAGGATCTGTTGCCCGTGCTCGATGCCTGCGAGCTCGCGTTCGCGCATGGCGTCGATGGCATCGAGCCGATCTGGTCCGCATTGCTCGGCGTGCTGCGCCGTCACGGGCTCGAGGCGCTCGACAGCCTCGGCGTGCCGTTCAACCCCGAGCAGCACGAAGCGGTCATGCACGTCGAAGGTGACGACGGCGACGCCGACGCCATCGTGAGCGAAGTGATGCGCACCGGCTACACGTGGAAGGGCCGCGTGCTGCGCCCCGCGATGGTGACGGTCAAGGGTTAGGTCGCCCGATGGCGCCGCAACGCGAATGGTTCGAGAAGGACTACTACAAGACGCTCGGCGTCTCTGACGGCGCGTCCCAGAAGGACATCACGAAGGCGTACCGGAAGCTCGCGCGTCAGCACCATCCCGACACGAACGAGGGCGACGCCAAGGCCGAGGAGCGCTTCAAGGAGATCTCCTCCGCGTACGACGTCCTCGGTGACGCCGCCAAGCGCAAGGAGTACGACGAGGTGCGTCGCCTCGGCCCGATGGCGGCGGGGTTCGGCCCCGGGCCGGGCGCGGGCGGAGGCGGAGGCCCGCAGGGTTTCACGTTCATGGGCGACGGCGCCGACATCAACGACCTTCTGGGCGGTCTGTTCGGTCGCGTCCGTCGCGGCGGCCGCGGTGGCGGATCCGGTCCCGGCCCGCAGAAGGGCGACGACCTCGAGGCCGCGCTCACGCTCGCGTTCGAGGATGCCGCGCATGGCATCACGACGTCGCTGTATCTCACGAGCGACGCGGCGTGCAGCACGTGCGGAGGAAGTGGCGCGCGTCCGGGCACCCACGCGACGACGTGCCCGGTGTGCCAGGGCCGCGGCGTCCTCGACGACAACCAGGGGCTTTTCTCGCTCAGCTCCCCGTGCCGCAACTGCGGAGGGATGGGGTTCGTGATCGAGGACCCGTGCCCGACCTGCTCCGGCAGCGGCGTCGAGCGCCGTGAGCGTGAGGTGAAGGTGCGGATTCCGCCCGGGGTCGACGACGGGCAGCGCATCCGGCTCAAGGGTCGGGGCGGACCGGGCCGTCACGGGGGCCCGCCGGGCGACCTGTACGTCACCACGCGGGTGCAGCCCCACAAGATCTTCGGCCGGAAGGGCCTTGACCTGACGTTGAGGGTTCCGGTCACGTATCCCGAGGCCGCATTGGGTGCCGAGGTCGATGTGCCGACGCTCGACGACGGCCCGGTGAAGCTGCGCATCAATCCGTCGATCCCCCTGTCGAAGTCCCGCCGGGTGAAGGGGCGCGGCGTGAGCAACGGCAAGAAGACCGGCGACCTGCTCGTCACCTTCGACGTGGCCGTGCCGGCGCGCCTGTCCGCGGCCGAGCGCAAGGCGATCGAAGAGCTCGCGAAGGCGACCGACGAGTCGCCGCGCGCCCACCTGGAGGCGTGATGGCATCCACGAACCGAACGTCCCAACCCGATCCTCGTCACGGTGTGTACGTCATCTCCGTCGCGGCGGAGATCGCCGGCGTGCACCCGCAGACGCTGCGCATCTACGAACGCAAGGGGCTGCTCGATCCTGCGCGCACCGTCGGCGGCAACCGCCGTTACAGCGAGCTCGACATCGATCGGCTCCGCCGGATCGCCGAGCTCACCGCCGACGGCTTGAACCTGGCGGGCGTCAAGCGGGTGCTCGAGCTCGAGGAAGAGCTGCGCGCGTTGCACGGCAACATCGAACAGCTTCGCCGTGATGCCAAGGCCGCGGTCGACGAGGTCAGCCGGCGGCACCGTCGTGAGCTCGTCCCTGTGTCGCAGTCAGTCGTCGTGTGGGGCAGCCGTCCTTCGATCTTCGACGAGAGGAGGTAGCCGTGGCACTCGATCCGAACAAATGGACCCGCAAGACGCAGGAGGCGTTCGCCGCCGCGCTCGAGTCGGCGAAGGCGAACAGCAACCCCGAGGTCACTCCTGATCACGTCCTCGCCGCGCTGTTCCGCCAGGACGACACCATCGTGCTGCCCATGATCCAGAAGCTCGGCCTCGCTCCGCTGATGCTGCGCAACCGAGCCGACGACGCCGTCGCTCGCCTTCCGAAGGCGTACGGCGGCGAGTCGCGGATCGGCCGCGAGCTCAACGATGTGATGGCCCGCGTGGACACCGAGCGCAAGGACCTGCACGACGAGTACCTCTCGACGGAGCACCTGCTGCTCGCCATGGCTGACCGTCTCGACCGCACGCGAGAAGAGCTGCTGGCCGCCTTGCGGGAGGTCAGAGGTAGTCATCGTGTGACGAGCCAAGACCCAGAAGAGCAGTTCCAGGCGCTCGAGCGCTACGGCCGCGATCTCACCGAGGTGGCCCGTCAAGGCAAGCTCGATCCGGTCATCGGCCGTGACGACGAGATCCGACGCGTCATCCAGGTGCTGTCTCGCCGCACGAAGAACAACCCCGTGCTGATCGGCGAGCCCGGCGTGGGCAAGACCGCCATCGTCGAGGGCCTCGCCCGGCGCATCATCGAGGGCGACGTGCCCGAGGGACTCAAGAACAAGCGTGTCGTCGCGCTCGACCTCGGCTCGATGGTCGCCGGGGCAAAGTACCGGGGCGAGTTCGAAGAGCGACTCAAGGCCGTCCTGAAGGAGATCTCCGACGCGGCCGGCGAGATCATCACGTTCATCGACGAGATGCACACGGTCGTCGGCGCGGGCGCGGCAGAAGGCGCGATGGACGCCAGCAACATGCTCAAGCCGCTGCTCGCGCGTGGCGAGCTGCGCATGGTCGGCGCGACGACGCTCGACGAGTACCGCAAGCACATCGAGAAGGACGCCGCGCTCGAGCGACGCTTCCAGCCGATCTACGTCGGCGAGCCGTCCGTCGAAGACACGATCGCGATCCTGCGGGGGCTGAAGGAGCGCTACGAGGTCCATCACGGCGTGCGCATCCAAGACTCCGCGCTCGTGTCGGCCGCGGTGCTCTCCGACCGCTACCTCACCGGTCGATTTCTGCCCGACAAGGCGATCGATCTCATCGACGAGGCGTCTTCGCGTCTCCGCATCGAGATCGACTCGATGCCGACCGAGATCGACATCGTCGAGCGCCGCATCCGCCAGATCGAGATCGAGAAGGTCGCGCTGGCGAAGGAGACCGACGATGCCTCGCGTGATCGACTGAACGGCCTCGAGGAAGAGCTCGCCCGCCTGAAGTCCGACGCCGACGCCATGAAGCAGCACTGGCAGTCCGAGAAGGAAGCCATCGGCGCGATCCGCGAGCTCATGGAGCAGCTCGACGCGAAGCGCATGGAGGTCGAGCGCGAGACGGACCTCGAGCGGGCCGCCGAGGTGCGCTACGGCCAGATCCCCGAGCTCGAGCGGCGGGTCGCGGAGGCGACCGAGCACCTCGCCGAGCTGCAGTCGACCCAGCGGATGCTGAAGGAAGAGGTCGACTCCGAGGACATCGCCGAAGTCGTGAGCAAGTGGACGGGCGTCCCGGTCTCCCGCTTGATGGAAGGCGAGATGCGCAAGCTGGTGCGGCTCGAAGAGCTGCTCCACGAGCGGGTGATCGGCCAGGACGACGCGGTCACCGCGGTGGCCAACGCGATCCGGCGCAGCCGCGCCGGGTTGTCCGATCCCAACCGGCCCATCGGCTCCTTCCTGTTCCTCGGTCCCACCGGAGTGGGCAAGACCGAGCTGGCCCGGGCGCTCGCCGAGTTCCTGTTCGACGACGAGCGGGCGATGATCCGCATCGACATGAGCGAGTACATGGAGAAGCACTCGGTGTCTCGTCTCATCGGCGCGCCTCCCGGCTACGTCGGGTACGACGAGGGCGGTCAGCTCACAGAAGCCGTGCGGCGCCGTCCCTACTCAGTCGTGTTGCTCGACGAGATCGAAAAGGCGCATCCGGACGTGTTCAACGTCCTGCTGCAGGTGATGGACGACGGCCGTCTCACCGACGGCCAAGGTCGCACGGTCGACTTCACGAACGTCGTGCTGATCATGACCTCGAACCTGCAGGGCGATCCGCTCACTGTGTTCCGGCCGGAGTTCGTGAACCGCGTCGACGACATCGTGCGCTTCAGGTCGCTGACGCCCGATGACCTGACGAAGATCGTGTCGATCCAGATCGACCGGCTCCGCGAGCGGCTGGCAGCGCGGCGCATCACGCTGGTGGTGTCGTCCGCCGCGACGACGAAGCTGGCCGAGGACGGGTTCGACCCGGCCTTCGGCGCTCGGCCGTTGAAGCGCATCATCCAGCGCGAGATCGGAGACCGACTTGCGACGCGCATCCTCGAAGGCAAGGTCGCCGAGGGTGACACGGTCGAGGTCGACGTGCGCGACGGGGAGCTCGTCCTCGACTGACGTCTGACGGCTTTCTGAGCCGATCGGCCCATTTCGCGTCGCACCAGGTCAGAGGGGTCGTTCGGCCCATCCCGCGCGCCCGGAATCTCCCGATCATGGAACTCGACAGCGCGGTGGGGATGACCCACCGAACTGGGGAGACATCGATCCGCACGGCTGTATTGGTCGCTTGGCCGGCGGGGAGTCAGAGCGAACCCGGCCCCAGGCTCAACGAGATCTACGAGCCGTGGAGACCATTCGATGTTCGCAACCCGAGAGCCCAACTTCAGGCGTCGTCTCGCCGGCCATCTCGGCGGAGTGCTGGGTGCGACCGCAATGCTGATCGCGGTCCTCCCCGGGATCGCCACCGCGGCTCCTGCGCTCGACAAGCTCACGCTCGCCTCGGAGTGCACGCTGCCGGACGGCGCTGCGGTGATGCGAGTGAGCAACTCCAATGCGGTCGACATCGTCTACACGTGGGACATCGCGAATACCAAGCTCGCCGGCAAGGCCGTCGCGCTGCCCGGTGACAACTACCTCCTCGTCGACCCGTCGACGGAGGGGAACACCCGCATCTTCGTCGACGGCAAGCAGCAGGCGACGAAGAAGCAGAACCCCGATGTGTGCGTTGCACACGTCCAAGTGTCGAAGCTGTGGCTCGACGCGAAGGGCGCGCCGATTGCGTCGCCAGTCGTGCCGAAGGGCTGGGCCCTGACGCTGCGGAGTGACCTCGAGACCGTCACGTGCACCTGGAACAAGGGAGCGGGCGCAGTGAAGTGCTCGAGCAAGGTCGACGGCGAGGACAAGGGCAACTTCGCCAACGTCGGCGGGTCGCTCGAGGTGGCCGTCGGTGGCGAGTACACCATCGACGAGACGCCGACTCCCGGCTTCGACCGCTCGGGCCTCGGCGGGTTCGCCCTCGATCAGCCCGAGGATCTCGCGACGTTCTTCGGTGGAGGCGACACGGTGGCCGCAGTCGTGATCAACGCGGCCGAGACGTCGGTCGAGGAGACGACGACCACGACGACTGAGGCGCCGACGACGACGTTGGCACCGGTCGGAGGAGTCGACGACCACGACGTGAGGCGCCGACGACGACGTTGGCACGCGGCGGAGGAGTCCACGACGACGACGGAGGCGCCGACGACGACGCTGGCACCGGCGGAGGAGTCCACGACCACAACGGCGAGTCGATGAGGAGTCGACGACCACCACTGAGGCGCCGCCGAGCCACGACGACGACGGCCGAGTCCACGACGACGACGGCCGAGACCACGACGACGACGACGACGGTCGAGACCACGACCACGACAATCGCCGAGCTGACGATCACCGACGAGCAGGCCACGACGACAACCGCCGCGCCCGCCACGACGATCGGTGAGACGGCCACCACGGTGGACTCGACGACGACACTCGCCCCGACGACGACACTTGCCCCGACGACTTCCGGCCCGGCTGGCGAGCGGGGCCTCCGCTCGACCCGCCCGCAGAGCTGAGCCAGAGCGACCCGGCCCCCGAGGTGCATGGCCGGCGCCGACGAAGCGGAAGTGCTGCCGGTCACCGGATGGGGGTCCGCGTCCGTCGCCATCGTGGGAGTCACACTGGTCGCGATCGGGGTGTGCTTCGCCCTCCTCGGGCGTCGGCGCGTCGAGGACTGAGACCCCATCAGCCGGGAAGTGCTCGGGTCACACGAACCCGGCGCTCTTCGTCACAACTCGTTCACCCTGGGGGATGCGACTACGTGGAATTCGCGCGTGACAGTGAGATTACGGGCCCGTACAGGGGTAGGTCGAACGACCTATTGCCTCTCAGTGCCACGCAGAGTGGTATGGTGCCCGGAGCAGGCAACCCGTAAGGATTGTCTGTGGGGAGGCTTAGATCCGTCGGCGAAATTGGTCGCTGCGTCGACGGGGAGCCAGGCGAACCCGGCCCCAGCCATTAGGGCCGGGTCTTTGCGTTCCGGCCCGTCAATGACGACGGATAGGAGCCGGAAGTGCGACCTCTCACTCAAGGCCGACGCCTCGCGCAGGTAATCGGTGCCACCCTCCTCGCCGGAGGATTGGTGGTCAGCGCAGCCGGCATCGCCGGTGCGTTGGTCGACGCCACGCCGGTCGGTCCCGACGGACGTCATCGTCGAACGTGAACTAGCTCGGCGACCTGTCCATGATGTCGACTTCGCGCCGACTGCGCCGAGGGTGCTGCGTTCCTCAACGGTCGAGGTACGACGTCACACGTAGCGCTGCGGGCCTCGCTGCCGGTCGTCAAACGTCACTGGCTCTACGTCGCTGCATGAGGATGACATCGGCCGGCTCGATCCCGGTGACGTCGTCGACTGCATCGTGGGATTCGCTTCAACTGTGCGGCGAGACCGACGGGGGCGACCTCGGCGTGTCCCTCGCGGTCGAAGAGCGCTCCGTCGCCGGATTTCAACGCTGACGTCGACCAAGCGCTGCTCGAGGATTTCGCCTTCTGCGGCAACTTCGAAGGCGCAGAGCCCTGCGAGAGTGACGGGCGTTCCTCGCTCACTGCTGACCATGCCGCCCGTATTCCGAGACGTGCGCCTACCAGGTCGACGTCGTCATCGGTGGCCCTCTGAGGACGGTCGGGCAACCGCCGACTGGGTCGTTCTACGGCAGCGGCCTTCGCGGTACGCGGCCCGAACATGCTGATCGGCGCGAACAACGGCGGGCCAGATGCATGCGTCGAGGTCGAGAAGGTGGTGAGGTCGGCGCAGGTGCCACGGCACCCGAGGGTCAGACTACGTCGTTTGCCTCTCGCCCGCACCGACGACTGCGACGACCTGTTCTGCCCGGACGAGCGATCGAGGTCATCGTGAAGGACGGCGAGTCGGCGACCGTCGAGGTGACGACGGGGACGACGTACGTAGTCACCGAACTCTCGACGACACGGTGCATGAAGTCGGCCAGATCGTGCCTCAGCTGCCCCGGCAACACCCTGTCGTCACGAACCTGTACGTCTGCGACGGAACGAGGGCGCGACGAGGTGCCCCACGGCACGTCGTCATTGTCGTGACGTGCTCGACTCCGACGGTCCCGACGAACCCGCCGACGAGACCACGCCGACGACCACGCCGACGAACCCGCCGACGAACCCGCCGACGAACCCGCCGACGACGACGGCGACCACGCTGGCGACGACCACGACGGCGACGACGCTTGCCACGACCACCACGGCTTCGACCACGGCTCACGATTCCGCCGCCCGAGGTCGGGGGCACCGTGGTGCAGCCTGCCGAGGAGCTCCCCGTGACGGGTACTGGCAGCTGGGCCGCCGCTCGCCTGGGAATTCTGATGGTGCTCAGCGGAGCGGCTGCGCTGGCACTCACAAAGCGACGCCGGGCAGAGGCGTAACCGGCGCAAAAGGATAAGACTGGAGGGAGAGCTCTAGCCGGGGTGCTGGCGCTTCCAGGGCTGGAGCCGAAAGTGAGGGGCCCGTGAGGGCCCCTCACTTCGCGTTCGGCCCGACCCTGCTGACTACGATCCCGCTGTGCCCGCAACCGTGGTGGTCGGCGCGCAGTGGGGCGACGAGGGCAAGGGCAAGCTCACCGACCTCATCGCGAAAGAGATGCACGTCGTTGTCCGCTATCAGGGCGGGCACAACGCGGGCCACACCATCGTCGTCGGCGGCGAGACGTTTGCGCTGCAGCTCGTGCCGAGCGGCATCCTCTACGACCACATCACCCCAGTGATCGGCAACGGAGTCGTGGTCGACCCCGCGGTGCTCCTGAGCGAGCTCGACCGGCTCACGATGAAGGGTGTCGACTGCAGCCGGCTCCTGGTGAGTGGGAACGCCCACCTGATCCTCCCGTATCACCAGGAGATCGACGCGCTCACCGAACGGCGGCTCGGCAAGAACAAGCTCGGAACCACGAAACGGGGCATCGGTCCCGCGTACGCGGACAAGGCGCTGCGCTCGGGTTTGCGCGTGCAGGACCTGCTCGACCCGAAGATCTTCCGCGAGAAGCTCGACGTGGTCTTGAAGGAGAAGAACGCGGTCCTCGCCAAGGTCTACAACCGGTTGCCGGTGTCAGCCTCGGACATCGCGGCGAGGTACCTCGACGAACTTGCCCCGCGAGTCTCGCCGTACATCACCGACACCGTCGGCTTCATCCACGAGGCCCTCGAAGCGGGGCAGCACGTGTTGCTCGAAGGGGCGCAAGCCACCTTCCTCGATCTCGACCACGGCACGTATCCGTTCGTCACCTCTTCGAACCCGGTAGCGGGTGGAGCGTGCACGGGCTCGGGCGTGGGTCCGTTGCACATCAACCGGGTGATCGGAATCGCGAAGTCCTACTGCACGCGGGTCGGGTCGGGCCCCTTCCCCACGGAGCAGACCAACGACATCGGCGACCTGCTCGTCGATCGAGGCCACGAGTTCGGCACCAACACCGGCCGTCGTCGTCGAACCGGATGGTTCGACGCGGTGATGCTGCGGCAAGCAGTGCGGCTCAATTCGCTCAGCGAGGTCGCGATCACGAAGCTCGACGTCCTCGACGTGTTGGACTCGGTGAAGGTGTGCGTCGCGTACGAGCTCGAGGGTGAGAGGTTCCACCACATGCCGTATCACCAGTCGGTGCTCCACAAGGTGACGCCGATCTACGAGGAGCTGCCGGGCTGGCAGACCGACCTCACGGAGATGACCGAGCCTCACGACATGCCCCGCGCGGCCCGTGACTACCTGTCGTTCCTCGAGGAGCAGGTCGGCGTGCCGGTGCGACTCGTCGGAGTGGGGCCCGGGCGCGATCAGTACGTGCACTTCGCGGCGTAGCGCGATGCGCGTCTGCGTGGTGGGAAGCGGCGCGCGGGAGCACGCGCTCGCGGACGTGCTCGGTCGCACCGCGGACTCAGTCCTCGTGACGCCCGGCAACGCAGGCATCGCCGAATCGACGGACACTCCGCCCGAGGAGATCGACGCCGACCTGTTCGTGATCGGGCCCGAGGAGCCGCTCGTCGGTGGACTCGCCGATCGCTTGCGTGCTCGCGGGCGCGTTGGTGTTCGGTCCGGGCGCCGACGGTGCGCGGCTCGAGGGTTCGAAGGCATGGATGAAGTCGGCCTTGGCGGCCGCTGGAGTTCCGACTGCACGCCACCACGCGTTCGATGCGTCCGAGGTGGAGGAGGCCGTTGCCTACCTTCGTGATCTTCCGGGCCTGTACGTCGTGAAGACCGATGGCCTGGCGGCCGGCAAGGGCGTCTTCGTCACGGAGTCACTCCCGGACGCGATCGACGACCTGCGGGAGAAGCTCTCCGGCGCGAGCTTCGGCGAGGCGGGCACGACCGTCGTCGTCGAGGAGGGGCTGTCCGGACCGGAGCTCTCCCTTCTCTGTGTGTGCGACGGGGAGAAGATCGCCGCGTTGGCTCCCGCGCAGGACTACAAGCGCGCCGAAGACGGTGATGCCGGTCTCAACACCGGAGGGATGGGTGCGTACTCACCGGTCCCGTTCGTTGGCGCATCACTCGTCGACGAGATCGTCGAACGCATCGTCGCCCCGACGTTGCAATGGCTGCGCAAGGCAAGGCATCGACTACCGGGGTGTGCTCTACGCGGGCCTGATGTTGACGCCCGAGGGTCCGAAGATCATCGAGTACAACGTCCGCTTCGGCGACCCTGAAGCGGAGGTCGTGCTGCCTCGGATGGCGAGCGACCTCACGGCGCTGCTCGTCGAGGCAGCCTCGGGAGCGCTCCGAAGTGACCCGGTGTTCGCCGAGGATGCGGCGGTCACGGTGATGTGCGCATCCGAGGGCTACCCGCTCACGCCTCGACTCGGGGACGTGATCGGAGGGCTCAGCGAGGCGGAGTCGGTCGAGGGCGTGCGCATCTACTGCGCGGGGGTCGGACGCGACGCAGAGGGTCACCTCGTGACGGCAGGCGGCCGCGTGCTTTCGGTGACAGCACGCGGCAACGACCTCATCTCGGCGCGGAGCCGCGCTTACGAAAGTGTGGGATTGCTTTCCTGGCCCGGCATGGTCTTTCGCCGCGACATCGGAGTCGCGAGCCCGTGACGCAAGGCGCCTATGCGCACCATTCGATGTCGCGTGAACCGGGTGCGCCCGCTATCGACACGTTGCGCTCGGCTTCGTCGATCGTCACGAGTTCGGGCATCTCGATCGCTCGGGCCAACGACGCCGGTCGACCATCGGCGAGCGCCGCATGCACTGCTTCACGCCGCCGCCGAACTTCCTTCTTCGGCATGCGCTGACGGCGAGCCGACGTGCGCACGCCGCCCATTGCAATTGCACAGGGCTTGCAGAGCGGTGGACGACGCGTGCCAAGTATGAAGACGAGGAACTCGTTCGAGAACGGAAGTCCACACTCGTCGCACACATCGATCGCGCGCTCGAAAGGATTGTTCGTGCATTGCATGGAGAGCATGGTCTCCGGTTTGCGACTCATGGGCTATAGGACCTTCGAATCATTAGGGCCGCTCAGCGGCACTCCGACGCGAAATGTGGACGTGCGGAATGAGTCGACAAGCTCATGTGATCCTCGCGAGGGGTCCGTGTGACCCACTCCTCCGCCGAACTTCATTTCTGTCGGCACACGCGGCGCGATCATTAGGCTCGTGGATGTGACGCGCAGCCGAAGGTCGGCGATCGAGGTGATCCGCCGCTACTCGATGCCGGAGATGGCCGCGCTCTTCACCGATGAGGCCCGTCTCGGCGGCTGGCTCGACGTCGAAGTGCTCGCGACCGAGGCATGGGCCGAGCTCGATGTAGTCCCTTTGGCCCACGCGACGCTCGTACGCGAAAACGCGCCAATGATCGACGCGGCGTTCGTGGAGGAAGTCGAGGAGCGGGAGCGCGTCACCGATCACGACGTCGCCGCGTTCGTCGACGTGGTGCAGCGGCACATCGGTGGTGACGCGGGAAAGTGGGTGCACTACGGCCTGACCTCGTCCGACGTCGTCGACACCGCCCTCTGCGTCACCCTCACGAAGGCTGCCGACCTGCTCATCGACGCCGCGACCGCGCTCATTGCGGTCTTGCGCGAACGAGCGCACGAGCTCCGCGGTGCGGCGATGGCAGGCCGCACGCACGGAGTCCACGCCGAGCCGACGACGTTCGGCACGAAGCTCGCGCTCTGGTGCCTGCAGGTCGATCGTGATCGCGTCCGGTTGGGTCACGCCCGCGAGGCGATCGCGGTCGGCAAGCTGTCCGGCGCGGTCGGCACCTACTCGAACATCGATCCCGCCGTCGAGCGGTTCGTCTGTCACGCGCTCGGTCTCACCCCCGTCCCCGCGACACAGGTGATCAGCCGGGACCGGCACGCTCAGTACCTCTACGCATGCGCCTCAGTGGGCGCGACCGTCGAGATGATCGCGACCGAGATCCGTCATCTCCAGCGCACCGAGGTGGGAGAGGTCGAGGAGGGCTTCAAAGCGGGGCAGAAGGGTTCGTCCGCGATGCCGCACAAGCGGAACCCGATCACGGCCGAGCGCCTCTCGGGTCTTGCGCGCATCCTTCGCGGCAACCTCTCGGCCGGTCTCGAGGATGTCAGCCTTTGGCACGAGCGCGACATCTCGCACTCGTCGGTCGAGCGGGTGATCCTCCCGGACTCTTCGTTGCTCGCCTACTACGTGTTGCGCAAGGCCGCTTCTCTGATCGCGGGGATGCGGGTCGACAGCGAGCGCATGCTCGCGAACCTCGACCTTTCGTACGGCCTCGTCTTCAGCCAGCCGGTGTTGCTCGCACTCGTGGCGTCGGGAATGGATCGTGACGACGCGTACCGCATCGTCCAAGAAGACGCGAGCCTCGCCCGTGCGGAGGGCAAGCCATTCCGCTCCGTGCTCGAGTCCGACGTGCGTGTGGCACTCAGCGCGGACTCGCTGGACGACGCGTTCAGTCTCGCCCGGTCGCTGCGAAACACATCGGCGGTGTTCGAGGCAATGGACCGCATCGAGTGAGCTTCACCAAGACGTACTCGGGCAAGGTACGAGACCTCTACGACGTAGGTGACGGAACGCTCATCCTGGTCGCCTCCGACCGAATGTCAGCGTTCGATGTGGTGATGCGAGAGTCGGTCCCCGACAAAGGCCGCGTGCTCACGGCCATGAGCGCGTTCTGGTTCGATCACCTCGGCGACATCGCGCGCAACCACTTGATCGCGCTCGAGCACGCAGATGCTCCCTCGGAGTGGGCGGGGCGGATGATGCACGTACGCCGTGCCGAGATGCTGCCGATCGAGTGCATCGTGCGGGGCTATCTGGCCGGCTCGGCCTGGAAGGAGTACCGCGCGAGCGGCACGGTGCACGGTGCGCGACTTCGAGACGGCCTGCAGGAGTCGGACCAACTCGATGCACCCATGTTCACGCCGTCGACCAAAGCGGCGAGCGGCACGCACGACGACAACATCACGTTCGACGATGCCGTGGCGTTGATCGGCGCCGACGTCGCCGAACGCGCCCGCGAGATCAGCCTCGCGGCGTACGCGGCTGGCGCGGCGAGAGCCGAGGCCGCCGGAATCATCGTCGCCGACACCAAGCTCGAGCTCGGCTTTGTCGACGGCGAGCTCGTTGTCGCCGACGAGGTCCTCACTCCCGACTCGTCGCGCTTCTGGCCCGCCGACGAATGGAAGCCCGGCATCACGCCACCAGCGTTCGACAAGCAGCCGCTGCGCGACTGGCTCGAGCTGCAGAGCTGGGACAAGCGCCCGCCGCCGCCGACTTTGCCGCCGGAGATCGTCAGCGCGAGCCGAGCGCGCTACGTCGAGGCCTACGAGCGCGTCACGCATCTGCGGCTCTCCGACTGGCCCGGAGCCACCGTCGCGCTGTGACACAGTGAACGGGATGCGTTTCTCGGTGCTCGTCGAAGTGCGCCTCCGTCCTGGCGTGGCCGATCCGCAGGGCGCGACGATCGAGCGGGCGCTCCCCATGCTCGGCTTCGAGGCGGTGCAGGAGGTCACGGTGGGCAAGGCGATCCGCTTCGCGCTCGAGGCAAGCGATGAGGCATCGGCGCGTCGCGAAGTCGACGACCTCTGCCATCGCTTCCTCACCAATCCGGTGATCGAGGATGCCTTCGTGAGCCTGGAGCCCGTCGCGTGAGCGTGGGCGTCGTGCTCTTCCCCGGCACGAACTGCGAGGCCGATGTAATCGAGGCCGTTCGGTCGCTCGGCGGCGACGCGGAGATCGTGTGGCACGGCGATGATCGGCTGGCCTCGGGGGTCGATGCCGTCGTCCTGCCGGGCGGGTTCGCTCACGGCGACTACCTGAGAACGGGCGCGATCGCACGGTTCTCTCCCGTGATGGACGCGGTGTCGCGCTTCGCGGCCGAGGGCGGGCCAGTGGTGGGCATCTGCAACGGCTTTCAGATCTTGTGCGAAGCCGGATTGCTCCCCGGTGCGCTGAGGAAGAACGCTGGTCTCAAGTTCCTTTGCCGGCCCACCCGCGTGAGAGTTGAGACGGAGCGGTCGGCGCTCACGAACTCGGCTTCAGCCGGTCAAGTGCTCACGATTCCGGTGAACCACTTCGAAGGGAACTACACCTGCACCTCGGAGACGCTTGTCGAGCTGAAGAGCGAAGAGCGCGTCGTGCTGCGGTACGTGGAGAACCCGAATGGCGCCCTCGATGACATCGCCGGCGTGTGCAATGCCGGGCGCAACGTCGTCGGGCTCATGCCGCATCCGGAGCGCGCGAGCCACCCCTTGCTGGGATCGACAGACGGAGCGGTGTTGCTCCGTTCGTTGCTGACCGCTGCTGGCGTCAGCGCGCCGAGCGGGTGACACCCGCCTTCTTCAGCACGGCCGGCTCGACGCCCACCTCTCGCCACGCGGCGTAGGAGATGCCCTTGCGCTGGCTGTATTCCTTGGCGACAGAGACGAAATCGGCCTCGAGGCCGCTCAGGTCCACGCCGGCCTGCAAAGAGCCGAGCTCGCCAACGAGATCCATGCGCTGCTGCACGAGGCTGAGTCGCGCCAACGCGTCCGCGTCGGCCAGCTTCGCCTCGATCGACTTGAGCTGCTTCTCGATCGACTCTGTCGTCCTCTTTCGGCCGCGCTTGGGCTTGTGCGCATCGAGCGCCTCGAGGTACTTGCGGACCGTGATGCCCTGCTGTCGACCGGCCGCCAACGCAGCCTTGTGCTCGGCGGACATGGGCGTGGCGCCCTTCTTGTTTGCAGGCATACGAGGACTCTATTTCGTCAGTGGGTTTTGTTGTGATTCCCGCGTGTGCGGGATGAGAAACACTCCGATTTCCAGCCTGTACGGTGCCCATGATGCCGCCTGATTCCGACCTGCATCGCGCGCTCGGGCTCACCGACGACGAGGCGGATCGAATCCACGGGATTCTCGGCCGCGTGCCGAACGCGCTCGAGCTTGCGATGTATTCGGTGATGTGGTCCGAGCACTGCTCGTACAAGTCGTCGAGGGGACACCTGAAGCGACTTCCGACCGAAGCCCCATGGGTGATCGTCGGACCGGGCGAGAACGCGGGCGTCGTCGATGTGGGCGACGGCATCGCCGCCGCGATCCGCATCGAGAGCCACAACCACCCCTCGGCGATCGAGCCCTATCAAGGCGCCGCCACCGGCGTCGGCGGCATCTTGCGCGACATCTTCACCATGGGGGCCCGACCGATCGCGCTGATGGATCCGCTGCGCTTCGGCCCGATCGACGACCCCCGCAGCCGATGGATCGCTGAGGGTGTCGTGAGTGGCATCTCGGGCTATGGCAACGCGGTCGGCGTGCCCACCGTCGGCGGGGAAGTGGTGTTCGACGAGACGTACAGGGGCAATCCGCTCGTCAACGTCCTGTGCCTGGGTCTCTTGCCGCGCGAGCGACTCGTTCTCGGCCAGGCGAGCGGCGTCGGCAACCTTGCCGTCCTCCTGGGGTCCGCGACTGGGCGCGACGGCATCGGGGGCGTGAGCGTCCTCGCTTCGGCCGGGTTCTCGGAAGGCGACGCTGACGCCGCGAAGCGACCCTCGGTGCAAGTCGGCGACCCGTTCGAGGAGAAGCGACTCATCGAGGCGTGCCTCGAGCTGCTCGACGCCGGCCTCGTCGTCGGCATCCAGGACCTCGGCGGCGCGGGCCTGACCTGCGCGACCTCCGAGACCGCGTCGCGCGGAGGGGTCGGCATGGACGTCGACGTCCGCGCCGTGCCGTGTCGCGAGACGGGGATGGAGCCGGCCGAGGTCATGACCAGCGAGAGCCAGGAACGGATGCTGGCGATCGTGGAGCCGTCGGGTCTCGACGCGGTCATGGGCATCTGCGCCCGGTGGGAAGTACGGGCGACCGTGATCGGTCGGGTCACCGATGGCGGCCGTCTGCGCATCCTCGAGGGCTTCGATGGTGCAGTGCTCGCGGACGTGCCGGCGGCATCGCTCCACGACGCCGCTCCGCTCTACGACCGTCCGATGGAGGCACGGCCGACGACCCAGCCCGGACGCGCCCCGTCGATCGACGATCCCGAGGAGCACCTGTTGGCGCAGCTTGCCGACACCTCTTGGATATGGACGCAGTACGACCACCAGCTGTTCCTCAACACGGTGGAGGGGCCCGGCGGCGATGCCACAGTCCTGCGGCTGAAACATCCGGCAACGGGCGCCGACACTGGTCGCGGGCTCGCGCTCACGACCGACGGCAACCACCGGTGGTGTGCAGACGACCCGCGGCGCGGCACCGCGATGGTCGTGGCCGAGGCCGCGTCCAACCTCGCGTGCGTCGGTGCTCGCCCGCTCGCGCTCGTGAACTGCCTGAACTTCGGGAACCCGGAGCATCCCGTCGTGATGTGGCAGCTCTCCGAGGCGATCGACGGCATGAGCGAAGCGTGTCGAGCGCTCGACGTGCCTGTCGTGGGAGGCAACGTCAGCTTGTACAACGAGACAGCAGGCGACGACATCGCTCCGACGCCGGTCGTCGGGATGTTGGGCGTGGTGGACCACCTTGCCCGCCGCCCTGCCGGTCCACACCTCGAGCCGGGAGCGCGGATCGCGTGCATCGGTCCTCCGAGGCTCGATCTCCACGCGCACGCCGCGACGGTCGCCGTCGTCCGCGGCCTGGTCGCCGACGATGCCGTCGTCGGAGCTCATGATGTGGCTGACGGCGGGCTCGCCACCTGCGTCGCCGAGATGGCCGTCTCGTCCGCGTGTGGCGTCGACGTCGACGCCGGTGACGTCGCGGCGGCGTTCGACGAAACACCATCTCGGGTTGTCGTCAGCGTTCGGTCGGGCGATGAGGCCGAGGTCGAGCGACGTTGTGCCGACGCCGGTGTGCCGCTGTCATGGATTGGCAGCGCGGGCGGCGATCGTGTTCGCATCGGCGCCGTCGCCGATCTGCCTCTGTCGGCCGTGATCGAGCGGTGGCGTCGTTGCCTGCCCGACGCGTTCGGCACTGCTGTCGCCCATTGACGACCGCCGACATCCCCCGCGCCGTCACCCTGCTGCGGGGCGGGGGCCTGGTCGTGTTTCCGACCGAGACGGTCTATGGGCTGGGCGCGGACGCGTCCAACCCGATCGCCCTTCGGCGACTGTTCGCGGTCAAGGGGCGTCCCGTCGATCACCCGGTGATCGTTCACCTCGCGTCGGTCGCAATGCTCGACGACTGGGCGAGCGATGTTCCCGACGACGCCCGCGCGCTCGCCGAGCGGTTCTGGCCGGGGCCGCTGACGCTCGTGTTGCGCCGCGCCGCGCATGTGCTCGACGAGGTGACGGGCGGCCTCACGACCGTCGGGCTGCGAGTGCCGGCGGCGCCGATCGCGCGAGAGCTGCTCGAGGCATTCGGAGGGGGACTCGCCGCGCCGTCTGCCAACCGCTTCGGCCACGTCAGCCCCACCACGGCGAAGGCAGTCATCGACGAGCTGGGTGACGCTGTCGATCTCGTCTTGGACGGCGGACCGTGTCGCGTCGGAGTCGAGTCCACGATCGTGGAGCTGACGGGCGAGGCGCCGACGGTGCTGCGACCCGGTGCGATCACTGTCGCCCAGCTGGAAGATGTGCTCGGCCGGGCCGTCCGTCCTCCGTCAGGCCCGAGCCGGGCGCCTGGGATGTTGCCGTCGCACTACGCGCCGAACGCGGCCGTCGAGATCGTGACCGCCGAGGCTGTTGCCGCGCGCGCCGAGGAGCTGCGACAGGAGGGACGGCAGGTCGTGACCATCGTGCCGAGCGCCGACCTCGACGCGGACGCACGCACGCTGTACGCCGCGACTCCGCCGACGCGGACGCGAAGGGCGCGGATGTGATTCTGGCGGTGCTGCCCGAGGACCAGGGCATCGGAGCCGCGATCGCCGATCGCCTTCGCAAGGCCGCGGGACGGCGCGGGTAGCGAGCCCGTCAGATGGCGATGACGACCAGCCGCCACGATGGCGGCCACCACGAGCACGATGAGCACGCTGATGAGGATGTTGCGACCGCGGTGCGAATCGGCGTCTTCCATCTCGACCGGCGTGATCGCGCGGGCGCCGCGGCCGCGTCCGCGGCGCGCTCGGCCTGGACGACCGCAGGGGCAGACGCGGCATCCATCATCGCCGGCACGGCCTCGGCGGGCGCGGGACCCACCTGGGGGACCGCCTCGGAGTCGACGGTGGGGGCCACGTCTTCGAGAGGGGAGGCGACCTCCGACCCGATGTACGCGACGGTGGCGCTTGCCGGTGGGGGTGGGGCGACGCGGAACGACGGCGGAGGCGCGGGCGGCGTCGGCGCGGGTGGAGGTGCCGGTGGCTTGGGAGGGGAAACGGTGGTCGTCGGCACGAACGCGACTGTCTCGCGAGCGGGTGCCGGTGCCTCAGGGTCCTCGGGCTCGTGGTTCTCGTTCATCTCGTGCTGTCACGGTACTCATCGCCGCCGCCGAACTGGTTGACGAGCGTCACGAAGAGGTCGCGCACGGTGTCGGTCGGCGGCACCGACGTCATCCACGGCTCGATCGTCCCCACCACGATCGAGACCATCGTGGCGGCGCCTTCGGGTAACAGCTCGAACCGGCAATAGCACGGAGTCGGCTCGTGGAGATGCACCTCGAGGATGTCCGGCGGATCGGCGTGGAGCGGCTCGCCCACCCAATGGCTCACGATGAACAGGCGCTCGAACGCCTCGGGCGGGGCGCAGTCGATCGTGAACGACGCGACGTCGCTCCACACGCCGCCCACCCGCCGGACACCCGAGGTCGACGACGGGGACGGAGCCGGTGGCGCAGAGATCGGCAGTGACTGGCCCCGACGCAGGATCATTCTCACCGCCCGATCGAAGGCCACGTTCACCTCCTGCATCCGGCGGGCCGCGATCGGATCCCCGGATGTGCGGTCGGGATGGAGCTCGAACGCGAGGCGGCGCCGCGCGGCTCGTACATCGTCGAGCGTCGCGTCCTGGTCGAGCCCGAGAACGGCGAACGGCTCGACGTCGGTCACGACGCGTCGCGGCAGCGCCGCATGCACGCGCGCACGGATCGCGTCGCGATCGACCTCCGGGTCCGGCTCGATCTCCGCGCTCGGACGCTGCTTCCAGGCCGCGGCGATCTCGGCCGGCGAGGTGCCGTGCAACGCCGCCGCCGCCTGCACACACGCGCCTTTCGCGACTTGCTCCTCGTCGCCGTGCACCTCGACGACCCGCCCCGACAGATCGGCGACCACCCGCTGGTATGCGGTGGACCGCGAACCTCCGCCCACGAGCGCGATGCGAGCACCTGCGGTGTGTGCGCCGGCAGCGTCGAGCGCGTCGAGCCCATCGAGCAACCCGCACACGACGCCCTCGAACGCGGCGCGGACGAGCTGATCGCGGCTGACGTCGGTGCGCAGACCGACGAGCGTGCCGGTCGCGTCGGGCCGGTTCGGGGTTCGCTCGCCATCGAACCACGGCAGCAGCGTGAGGCCGCCGGCACCCGGCGGAGCGTCGAGCGCGAGCCGATCGAGCCGCTCGTGATCCACACCGACGAGCCGCGCGACCGCGTCGGTCACCTTTGTCGCGTTGAGCGTGCACACGAGGGGGAGGTAGCGGCCTGTCGGCGTCAGCGAACCCGGCAACCGACCCGGTCGAGTCAGCAGTGGGCCGGTCGCTGACGACGTAGGCGGTACCCGAGGTCCCGAGGGACAGGGCGACCTGGCCCGGACCGAGACCGACGCCGAGTGCCGCGGCCATGTTGTCGCCCGTGCCGCACGCGACAATCGGCTGGCCGTTGCCCTCGACCCACTGCCCGGCGACCTCGTCCGGTGCCAGGACCGGAGGCACCGTCGACGGCCAGTCGATGTCGTCACCGACGATCTCGAGCAGGTCGTACCGATACTCGCCCTGTGCCGGGGACCAGTAACCCGTGCCGGACGCATCCCCGCGGTCGGTGGCGAGACGGCCCGTCAGTCTCCACGTGAGCCAGTCGTGAGGGAGACAGACGCGGGCCATGCGCCGCCCAGACGTCGGCCTCCGTGCGATGCAGCCACGAGAGCTTCGTGATGGTGAAGGACGCGACCGGCACGCTCCCGACCGCCTCGGCCCACGCTGCTGTGCTGCCGAGCTTCTTGATCAGCCATGAGGCGTCAGCGGCGCGTCTCGGTGTCGTTCCAGAGCTTCGCGGGCCGTAGCGGCGTGCCGACTTCGTCGGTCACGACCATGCCGTGCTGCTGACCGGCGACCGACACCGCGTGGACGGTCGGGCTGCCCGCGTCTGACCACGCCGCCTGGAGTGCCGTCCACCACGCCTCAGGGTCCTGTTCGCTGCGCGGAGGACTGGTGGGTGGGTGCGGCTGCCCGGCCGGACGACACGAGCGCCCCGTTGTCTGCGTCGCGAATCTCGACCTTGGTTGATTGCGTGGACGAGTCGATGCCGGCGACGAGGGCCATGGCCCCATTGTCACCCACATCGGACGACGCACCTCTCGCCCGAGCGCGGCATGATGCGGCGGGGAAGACGAAAGGATCGAAGGATGCAGCTGGGAATGGTCGGCCTCGGCCGGATGGGAGCAGGGCTGGTCGGACGGCTGACCCGTGACGGTCACCACTGCGTCGGCTCCGACCCGAACCCGCAGGCGAGGAAGAGCATCGAGGACATCGGTGCCATGAGTGCGGACTCGTTGGCTGACCTCGTGAAGAAGCTCGACAAGCCGCGCGCCGTCTGGCTGATGGTGCCGGCCGCGCTCACCGGCCGGCTCGTCGACGAGCTCGGTGACCTCCTCGAGTCCGGCGACATCGTCATCGACGGCGGCAACAGCTACTACCGCGACGACGTGGATCGCGCCGCGAAGCTGAAGCCGAAGGGCATCCACTACGTCGATGTCGGCACGAGCGGCGGCGTCTTCGGCCTCGAGCGTGGCTTCTGCCTGATGATCGGGGGCGAGGACGACGTCGTGAAGCACCTCGACCCGATCTTCAAGTCGATCGCGCCGGGGGTCGAGTCAGCCGAGCGCACGCCCGGACGCACTGGCGAGCCCACGCCCGCGGAGAACGGCTACCTGCACTGCGGGCCGCCGGGTGCTGGTCACTTCGTGAAGATGGTGCACAACGGCGTCGAGTACGGCCTGATGGCTGCCTACGCCGAGGGACTCAACATCATCAAGAACGCCGACATCGGCCTGAAGCAGCACGAGGTCGACGCGGAGACCACGCCGCTCCGCGATCCGCAGTACTACCAATACGAGATCAACATCGGCGATGTCGCGGAAGTCTGGCGGCGCGGCAGCGTCGTGGCGTCCTGGCTCATCGACTTGACCGCAGCGGCGTTCGTGGACGACCCCGCCCTCGACGCTTTCCAGGGTCGAGTCTCGGACTCAGGGGAGGGACGCTGGACCGTTCTCGCCGCGGTCGACGAGGGGGTGCCCAGCCACGTCATCAGCGCGTCGCTCTACGACCGGTTCGAATCTCGGCAGAACGCCCTGTTTGCGAACAAGGTGCTCGCCGCGATGCGCCAGCAGTTCGGCGGCCACGCCGAGAAGAAGGCCTGAGCGAAGCGAGCAGGAGCCGATCGAAGCGAAGCGGAGAGCGGCGACGAATCAGCGCGGTGGCCCAGCAGCCGTGAATCGGGCGTCGGGCGGGTCCACCGCCCACGCCGCCGGCTCAGCCCAGCCGTCGTCGTACACCAGCTCGCGCAGGGGGCGGCGTCGCACTGGTCCGTGATGACCCTGCGGTCGTCCGAGTGTGATCGTCGCGCTGAGCGCGGTGCCGTCGGGGATGCCGAGCAGCGCGCGCAGCTCGCTTCTCCACGAACGCGTGCCAACCCGTGAGCGCCCCGCCGTACCCGAGGGCTCGGGCCGCGAGGAGCAGGTTCTGGCAGGCCGGGTAGATCGACGCGCCCTCCGTGTAGTGCACCTCGCGGTAGCGGACGAGGCAGGCGAGCACGACGACCGGGATCTCCTCGAAGTGATCGACGTAGTGCTGCATCGTGCGGGCCATCCGCGCCTTCGGCGATTGCTCGTCGCGGCCCGACCCGCCCTCGTACCCGTCGCTCGCCAGCTTCGCCTTCCAGCCGGCGCGGAAGGCTTCTCCGAGCAGGTGCTTGGCCTCGATGGCCTTCGGGCCGTCACGCAGCACCACGAAGCGAAACGGCTGACGGTTGCTGCCCGACGGCGCCCGAGTGGCCGCGAACAGGATTGTCGCCAGATCGTCGTCGGGGATCGGATCGGCGGTGTAGCGCCGGATCGCTCTGGTCGTCGCGATCCCCTCGAGCAGGCTGATCACCCGATCAGCGCCCCTTGAACTCGGGCGGGCGCTTCTCGAGGAACGACGCCATCCCTTCGCGGAAGTCCTCGCTCCGGAAGAGCGGGAGCAGCTGCAGGAAGACGTGGTGGACGTTCTGGTCGAACGTCTCGGTCTCGGCCATGCGCATCATCCGCTTTGTCGCGCGCACGGCGAGCGGTGCGTTGCCGGCGATCTCCTTCGCGAGGGCAGCGGTGGCGTCCGCGAGCTGCGTATCGGGCACCACTTGGTTCACGAGGCCGAGCTCGAGGCACTCCTTGGCCATCAGCGTGCGACCGGTGAACGCGATCTCGGCGGCTTTCGCGTAGCCGACCATGCGGGGGAGCAGCCACGTGCCGCCACTTTCGGGGAGCACACCGCGCTTGGTGAACGCCGCGGCGAGCTTCGCCGACTCGCCGGCAATCCGGATGTCGCACCCGAGGGCGAGGTCCATGCCGTATCCCGCGGCTCCGCCGTTGAGCGAGCACACCGTGGGGGTGTCGACGTTGTGCAGCACGATCGGCGGCGCGTCGCGCAGATCGAACTCCCCGGGGCTGCCGCCCACGTCTCCCAACCCGCGGCCGGCCGACTGCTCGGCGATGTCGAGGCCCGCGCAGAACGCGCGGCCCGCGCCGGTCAAGACGATGACGCGTACCTCTGGATCGCGATCCGCCTCGACGAGCTTTCTGGAGAGCTCGGACAGCATCGGTCCGGAGATCGTGTTCATGCGGTCCGGGCGGTTGAAGCGTCAGCGTCGCGACGTGGTCCGACACCTCGTAGAGAAGCTCGCTCATGCCCGAACGGTACCGTTCGGCCGATGAGCGAGCAGCAGGGAGCCGTGCCGCAGCCGCAGCTGACGTACCGGGGCCCGATCCCCGGAACGACCGAAGTGCTGTTGATCCGACATGGCCGTTCGGCCGATGTCGTGCCGGGGACGGCCGAGTCGAGCGACCCCGGTCTCCACGAAATCGGACGGGCGCAGGCGCACGCGCTCGCAAAGCGACTCGCGAACAAGCAGATCGACGCGGTCTATGCCTCGCACCTTGCGCGAGCGGTCCAGACCGCGCAGCCACTGGCCGACGCGCGCGGACTTCCAGTCAACGTCGTCGAAGACCTCCAGGAGGTGTTGCTCGGCGATTGGGGCGAGGGCGAGTTTCGCCGCCGCGCCGCGATCGGTGATCCCGAGTTCCTCGCCGCCATGGCAACGGGGCGATGGGACGCCATACCCGGCGCCGAGCGCGACGAGGACTTGCGAGCACGCGTCACGACGACCGTGCTCGGGTTACGCACGGGTCATGTCGATCAGACCATCGCCGTGGTGTCACACGGCGGCGCGATCAACGCGTGCCTCGCCGGATTGCTCGAGATCGACCGCTCGCACATCGCGGCGATCGAGAACACGAGCATCACCACCGTCCACCTGCGCGAGGGCGTGCCGGCGCGGCTCATCACGATCAACGATTGCAACCACGTCTACGACCCGGTGATCGGGCCGCTCGACTGAGCCGCGAGGCGCTCAGTCGAACATGATGACGCTGCGCGCGACCTCGCCCGCCTTCATCGCGGCGAAGCCCTGGTTCGCGTCCTCGAGCTTGATGCGGGCGGAGACCAGCTCGTCGAGCTTGAGGCGGCCCTGCAGGTACATGTCGACGTAGCGGGGCATGTCGACCTTGAAGTGGTTCGAGCCCATGTTCGAGCCCTGGATCTTCTTCTCGAACAGGAACTCCACACCGTGCAGCTCGACCATCGTGCCGATGGGGATCATGCCGATGACGGTGGCGGTGCCGCCGTTCTTCAGCATCTGCCAGGCCTGCTCGGTCGTGGCCTTCAGGCCGATCGCCTCGAACGAGTACTCGACGCCGCCGCCAGTGAGCTCTTGCACCTGCTGCACCGCGTCACCTTTCGACGCGTCGACGAGATCGGTCGCACCGAACTGCTCGGCCAGCTTGAGCTTCAGCGGCACCATGTCGACGGCGATCACGCGTGACGCGCCGGCGAGGGCCGCGCCCTGCACGCAGTTGAGCCCGACGCCGCCACAGCCGATCACGGCGACGGTGCTGCCGGCCTGAACTCGCGCCGTGTTGAAGACCGCGCCGACACCGGTGGTGACACCACAGCCGATGAGCGCGGCCCGATCGAGCGGGATGTCCTTCGTGACCTTCACCACCGCGTTCTGGTGCACGAGCATCTGCTCGCCGAACGACGACAGGTCGAGGAACTGGAAGACGGGCTGCCCGTTGAGGGACAGGCGGGGGGTGCCGTCGAACCCACGCGCGACGAGGCCCTTGCCGCTGCAGAGGTTCGTGCGGCCGCTGAGGCAGTAGTCGCAGTGCCCGCAGAACACCGACAGGCACGTGATGACGTGATCGCCCGGCTGCACGTACGTGACGTCCTCACCGACCGCCTCGACGACGCCAGCTGACTCGTGCCCAGGCACCGTCGGACAGGGGTAGGGGTACTTGCCCTCCATGAAGTGGAGATCGCTGTGGCAGAGCCCGGCGGCCGCGGTGCGGATGAGCACTTCGCCGCGTTGGGGCTTGTCGATCGCGACGTCCTCGATCGTGAGCTCGCCCGGGATGGACGTCAGGACGGCTGCCTTCATGGAAGTTCCCCCTCGATCAGTGGCTGGTGATCCGGATTCTTGCCCACGGACGATCGGGAGGCCAAAGGAGCGCCCGATCACTGCGTCTCAGGTGCTCGCCCCCAGATCACGAACAGCGGATCGTCGGGGCTCGGCCGACGCTCGTCGACGATGTCGGCGAATCCGGCCTGCTCCAAGTAGCCACTCACGAGGGAACGATGGGCCTCGTCGCCGTTGGCCAACCAGACCGCGACGGCCTTGGTGGGGAAGCACCGGTTCGAGAACGACACCACGAGCGGGCCACCCGGCACCAGCACTCGTCGCACCTGGTCGAACACCGCCACCGGCGCCACCAGGTACTGCACGCTCACCGCGCACACGACCGCGTCGAACGAGGCGTCGTCGAACGGCAGCTGCGGCTCGCGGTTCAGATTGTGCACGAGCCACGTGTTCAGCTGCGGGTTGTCCGCCATCTCGGCCGCATTCATCCCCAACCCCACCACCTCGCCGAGGCCGGCATGAGGAAGGTGCGAGCGCCATGACGACATCAGGTCGAGCACACGCGCGTGCGGCGGCAAGATCTCTCCGTACGCCGTCCTCAGCGCCTCGATCGCGCCGGCCTCGATGTGCACGACCTTGCGTTCGAACGCGTAGAACGTCTCGTCTTCGGAAGGGTCCATACGGGCGAAGGCGTCGGACGGCACCGGGGGAACGTACCGGTGAAGCGGCCTAAGGTGCCGTGCATGGCCACGGCCACTCCTTCCCCCACGCCCAATCCCGACGCGATGAAGTTCAATCTCGACACACGGCTCGCGGAGATGTTCAACGTGTTGAGTGCCACCGACGCGGAGCAGCCGTTCGCGAAGGCGGTGTTTGCCGCACCGGGCGTCGTGAGTCTGTTCGGCGTGAACGACTTCGTCACCGTCACGCGGTCGACGGACGCGGACTGGGCTCCGATCATCGCCGCGGTGCAGGAAGCAGCGGCGGCCTACCTGTAGGTCGCGGTCACCACTCGATCAGCTGCAACATGCCACGGCCGTCGAGCAGGCGGCGCAGGCGCCGGTACGCGTGGAACGGCGGCAGCTGATCAAACGGCTTGCGCGGCGGATCGACCACGAGATCGCGCACGTCATACGAGAGGCTGTAGAAGTTGAGGCGCGACTCGAGCGCGGGATGTTCGAACAGCTCGGGGTACGCCTCGTGGATCCATCGCAGGACGCTGCGGTAGTCGTCGCGGTTGACGCTCGGCGCGTAGTCGACGGACACGTGCAGCTGCGGGTCGGCGCAGAAGCGCAGGATGATCTCGAGGTCGAGATCCGGCGGCCCGGCGCGAGCAAACTCGAAATCGAGCAATGCGGTGATCTCGCCTTTGTCCCACAGCACGTTCTCGAAGTGGAGATCACCGTGCACCAGGTTCTCCGGCGGCGGACCGTTCAGCGACGCGGCATTGATGCGCGCGAGCCGCTCGGCCTGGTCGAGCACCGATTTGTCGACATTCGGGAGTGTCCGAGCGCGATCGATGACTCGAAGGAGCCGTGCCAACGGAAGCTGATGGGGGCACTCGAGGCTGTCCGGCTCGAGGAACGGGGGACGATCGAGTGCCTCGTTGTCGGCGCCGACCTTGATCTGGTGCACCTCACGCATCGCGCCGGCGAGCTGGTACACGGCGTCGCGCCGCTCACCTTCTCGCATGGTTGCCCAGGCGCGGGCGAGCACGGTGCCGCGGCACGCGCCGCATCACGAGCCATTCACCGAACTCGGCCCGGCCGTAGCTCACGATCCCCGGATAGCGAGCGCCGACCGGCAGCAGCTTCCCGACGCATACCTCGTGCTCGAGGCGGCGGGTGCCGGGGTGGGAGCTGATCCGCACGACGTACTCGCCGGCGTACCAGACCTCGTTCGCGGCGCCGGTGATCCGATCGAGAGCGGCGGGCGCGTCGATGCCAGCGAGAGTGAGTGCTCGCTTGACTCGCAGGACCGCGGTCGACATCGACAAGCCTCCAGGGGCGCCCCGCGCACAGTCTGGCCCGCGGCGAGGGCTCCTATTGTGATCGGCCCCGTTCTCCGCGCTCTGAGTGATTGTGGCTCGCGCTCAAGTCGGCGCGCGTGCGGACCGATACCAGCGCAGCGCGGGCGGGAAGGCAGTGACAGACGTGCTCAGTTTGAAGCGAACTGGTCCGAACGAGGCCGGCGCCAGCCGTGGAACGTCCGCGGCCACCGGCGCGGAGGACGATCGCCCAGCGCCACGTCCCCACGTCGGGCTCGAGCTCGTCGTCGTGCTGCTCATCACGTTGGGGCTGGTCGGGGCGGGTGCCTACCTCGCATCGCGCAGCGAGTCTCTCGGTGTGGACGCCCGCTCGTCGCTCATCACCGTGTGCCTCGTGATGGTCACCGCCGGACTCGTCGCCTTCCTCCTGTCGTGGAGGCGCCGAGTCGACTGGAGTCGGGTCGAGGTCGCCCTTTCCGACCGCGCTGGGCGCGATCCGCTCACCGGCCTGGCTGATCGTGTTGCCCTCACCGAACGACTCACCGCCCGCCTCGGCTCGCGTGGGTCGCCGACCGCGACACGTCCCGCGGTGCTGTTCTGCGATCTCGATCACTTCCGGCGCATCAACGACACCTATGGACACCGCTGTGGCGACCACGTGCTCGTCGCGGCGGGCCAGCGCTTTGCCAACGTCCTCCGCACGGCGGACACGATCGGACGGATCGACGGCGACAAGTTCGTGGTCATCTGCCCGGTGGTCTCGGCGCCGGAGGCGATGGCGACGGCCGAGCGGCTTCTCGGCTGCCTCGAGAACCCGTTCGCGGTCGGTGGCCACACCGTTCGGGTCACGGCGAGCATCGGGGTGGCCGTCGCCGACGGGTCGAAGTCGGACCCCGAGTCATTGCTGCGTGACGCCGACCATGCGGTGTTCCAGGCGAAGCGGGACGGCCGCGAACGAGCGGTGCTCTTCTCGTCGTCCATGCGGCCTCGCACGACAGCGGGCGGCGCCGAGCAGCTGCGGGTCGCTCTCGCCGACGAGCAGTTCCGTGTCGTCTATCAGCCGGTGGTGTCGAGCTTCGACGGCTCGATCGTCGGCGTCGAAGCGCTGCTGCGCTGGGATCACCCGTCGCTCGGACTTGTCATGCCGAGCGACTTCATCCCGCAGCTCGAGGAGACGGGGCTCATCGTCGAAGTGGGTCGCTGGGTGCTCCAAGAGTCATGCCGTCAGGCGGCCGAGTGGCTCGCGGCGTTTCCGGGGTTGTCGTTGCGCACCACCGTGAACGTGTCTGCCCGCCAGCTCGCGGAGCCGGACTTCCGCGACACCGTCGCCAGCGCGCTCAACTCAGCCGGTCTGCGCCCGGAAGGGCTGTGTCTCGAGCTGACCGAAGGCACGATGCTCCTCGACACCGTGGCCGCGTGGGCGCGCCTTCGTGAGGTGAAGCTCCTGGGCGTCGGTCTCGCGCTCGACGACTTCGGGACGGGGTTCTCGTCGCTCAGCTTCGTGCGCCAGTTCTCGGTCGACATGATCAAGATCGACCGTTCCTTCGTGCAGGGCGTGACACTGAACGCCGAGGACCACGCGATCGTCGCCGCTGTCGCGGGCATCGCGAACGGTCTCGGCATCGTCTGCGTCGCCGAAGGCGTCGAGACGCGGGAGCAGGCGCTCGAGCTGCGCGCCCTCGGGTGCGGGCTGCTGCAGGGACATCTCGCGAGTCCTCCCGCGGCACCCGAGCAGATCACGGCGATGCTCGCGGCTGACCTGACTCGACGGAACCGTGACGCGGTTGTGCTGGACGGGCGCTGAGCGGCGAGACTGCCGCCATGCGCACTCGTGTCACTGACCTCCTCGGCATCGAGCACCCGATCGTCCAAGCCCCGATGGGGTGGATTGCCAGGGCGCAGCTCGCGTCCGCGGTTTCCAACGCCGGTGGCCTCGGCGTCATCGAGACGTCCTCTGGAGAGCTCGACGCCGTGCGGGCGGAGATCGTGAAGATGCGAGACCTGACGGACAAGCCGTTCGGGGTGAACATCGCGCAGCTCTTCGTGCGCGATCCGAAGATCGTCGACTTCGTCGTCGACCAGGGCGTCAAGTTCGTGACCACCTCCGCCGGCGACCCGACGAAGTACACCGCCCAGCTGAAGGGGGCCGGTCTCACGGTCTTCCACGTCGTCCCCACATTGCGGGCCGCGCTCAAAGCCGTGGACGCGGGGGTCGACGGCCTCGTCGTCGAGGGCGGCGAAGGCGGCGGGTTCAAGAACCCGAGAGACGTCGCGACGATGGTGCTGTTGCCGCTGGTGTGCTCGAAGGTCGACGTTCCCGTGATCAGCGCAGGCGGCATCTGCGACGGCCGGTCGATGGCTGCCGCGTTCGCGCTCGGTGCCGAAGGTGTGCAAATGGGCAGTCGCATGGTCTCCGCGGCGGAGTCGCCAGTGCACCAGAACTGGAAGGACGCGATCGTGCAGGCCGCCGAGACCGACACCGTGTTCCTCAACCGCTTCTCTCGGCCGGGCCTTCGCGCTCTGCGCACCGAGCGCAGCGAGAGGTTGGAGCACGAGGAGCATGTCGCGATGGACCAGTTCGGCACCGCGATGGACCTCTACTTCGGAGGCGACATGGAAGCGTCGCTCGCCCTCGGCGGTCAGGTGATCGGTCGCATCGACGAGGTGAAGCCCGTCGCGCAGATCATCGCCGAGACCATGGAGGAGTTCGCGGCCGTTGCGAAGTCGATGGCCGACCTCGCCGACTGACCGTCAGCGGCCCGGCAGCTCGCCGGTCTCGAGCAGCTGGGCGAACCCCGCCTCGTCGAGGATCGGGACACCGAGCTCCTCGGCTTTCGTCAGCTTGGAGGCGCCCGGCTCGCGCCCCACCACCACGGCGGTCGTCTTCTTGGACACCGATCCGGGAGACCTGCCGCCGCGGGCGAGGATCGCTTCCTCCGCTCCCTCGCGGCTGAACCCATCGAGCGTGCCGGTGACGACGACGCTCTTGCCCGCGAGGATCTGCGGCACCCGCGAGATCTCGACCCGACCCAGGTCGAGTCCTGCGCCGCGCAGCTTGGCGAGCAGCGGCTCGTTCCGCGGGTCGTGGAACCAACGGTGGACGCTCGCCGCGATGGTGGGACCGATGCCGGCGACGGACGGCGAGATCGGCTTCGTTCGCCGACGCGATCGTGTCGAGATGTCCGAACGTGCGAGCTAGCACCGTCGCGCCGGCACCCCCGAGGTGCTTGATCCCGAGCGCGATCAGAAGGTTCGCGAGCGGCCGGGTCTTCGACGTTTCGATCGCGCCGAGCAGGTTGGCGACCGACACCTCGCCGAACCCCTCGAAGGACAGCAGATCCTCTGCTCGTAGGTAGTAGATGTCGCCCGGGTCGCGGACGAGACCGGCGTTGCTCAGCAGGTACACCGTCCGTTCGCCGAGGCCCTCGATGTCCATCGCGCCGCGAGACGCGAAGTGGATGATGCGCTGGTCGCGCTGATTGGGGCACTCCGGATGGGTGCAGTAGGTGTCGCTCTCGCCTTCGACGCGCGTGAGCGGGCTGGCGAGCGGGCACGGACAGGTCTTCGGGAACACCCACGGCTTCGACTTCTTCGAGCGCTCGGCCAGCACCGGCTTCACGACCTCGGGGATGACGTCACCGGCCTTGCGCACCACGACCTTGTCGCCCGGGCGTACGTCCTTCAGCCTCACCTGATCCTCGTTGTGCAACGTCGCGAGCCCGACCGTCGATCCGCCCACGAAGACCGGCTCGAGCATCGCGAACGGTGTCGCCTTCCCCGTGCGACCGATCGACACCATGATGTCGTTCAACGTCGTGACCTGTTCTTCGGGCGGGAACTTGTACGCGACCGCCCAGCGCGGCGCGTGGCTCGTGCTACCCAGCACGTCGCGTTGCGCAAGGTCGTCGATCTTCACGACGACGCCGTCGATCTCGTACGGGAGCGAGTGCCGCCGCTCCTGCCAGTCGGCGCAGTACTGATACACGGCGTCGAGGCCGTCGAGCGTGCGGATCTCGGGATTGACGGGCAGGCCGAGCGACTCGAGCATGCGCAGCGTCTCCTGGTGGCTCGTCACGGTCGGACCGCCCTCGACCTGACCGAGCTGGTAGCACCACATGGCCAGCTTCCGGGACGCGGTGATCTTCGGATCCTTCTGGCGGAGGGAGCCTGCGGCGGAGTTGCGCGGGTTGGCGAAGAGACGGTCGCCCGCCTCGGCTTGACGTTCGTTGAGCGCGGCGAACGCCGCCACCGGCATGTACACCTCGCCCCGCACCTCGAGGACGGGCGGAGCATCGTCGATCCGCGGAGGCACGGCTTTGATCGTGCGCACGTTGGCAGTGACGTCTTCGCCCGTGCGGCCATCGCCCCGAGTCGCCGCTTGCACGAGCCTGCCGTTCTCGTAGCGAAGCGACATCGCGACGCCGTCGATCTTCAGCTCGCACACGAACTGCATCGGGCCAGCGTTCGCCGCCGCGAGACCCCGCTCCACGCGTGTGCCCCACGCAACCAGCTCGTCGAACGAGAA
Organism: uncultured Acidimicrobiales bacterium; assembly: GCA_963747215.1. Classification (GTDB taxonomy): domain Bacteria; phylum Actinomycetota; class Acidimicrobiia; order Acidimicrobiales; family DATKAS01; genus DATKAS01. Next base: position 111,956 of record CAVVET010000001.1, on the reverse strand, counting down.
CGCGTTGTCGAGCGACATCATCGGCACGCGGTGTGTGACAGCGGCGAACGTTGCCGACGGCGCGCCTCCCACCAGCTGCGTCGGCGAGTCGGGAGTGACGAGCTCGGGGAACTCGTCCTCGAGGGCGCGGAGCTCGCGCGTGAGAGCGTCGTACTCGGCGTCGGAGATCTCGGGCTCGTCGAGGACGTGATAGCGCTCGTTGTGGTGCCGGATCTGCGCCGCGCAGCTCGTCGACCCGGCCGCTGATCTCGTCGGGCACCGCCATCGAAGCGAGGCTATCGCCGGTTCTCGTGGCGCGAACGGGTGTCAGAGACCCGCTGACGCCAAGAAAGTCGGCTCGGTCAGGCGCCGAGAGAGAAGCGTGTCGCGACCGCTTGGTCGAGCACGCGGTCGGCGATCTCTTGCGTCAGTGCGAGAACCTGCTCGGCTTGCTCGGTGGTGTGCGACGCAAGCCCGCACTCCGGGGTGATGATCGCCTGCGTGCGCAGCCGAACCGGATCGCACCCGACGCGGACGAGCTCGCACCACACGGCGGCGAGCGCCCGCCAGTGACGATCGGCTGTCCCCGCGCGTGGTCCGTCGGTTGGCACTGCTCCCCAAGCGATGCGTCCTCCGCGTGCCATGAAGGCGGCGAGGGTGCTCGCGAAGCGCACCGCGGTGTGGTCCGCGGGCAGCGACAGGACCGACACGCCGGTCTGTTCGACGAGCGACCAGTCCGTCGATCCGCAGCAATGGACGCCACTGTGCGCGAACGACTCGGCAGCGCCGACACATGAGCCGAGGAGCGCGATCGCTCGCTCGGGTTCCAGCGGGAAACCCGGATGCGCGAGTCCGGTCAGTCCGGGTTCGTCGATGACCACGACCTGGGGTGCGTCCGGCAGCGCCTCTGCGACCGCCGCGCTCAGGGCGGCGAGGCGCGCGTGGACCGCCGCCTCGCTCAACGCGAATGCCGTGTCCGGCGGCAGCCCGGCGTGGAGGAGGCCGAGCCCGACGGTGACCGGCCCGGTCAGCTGCCACTTCACGGGACCGCTGTGACCGTGCGCCACTTCGAGAAAAGTGCGCAACCCACCGAAGGCCTCGTGGTCGAGATCGGTCTCGGGCACCGCGTCGAGTGCGGGACCGCCGTGCGCGAGCTCCACGCCGCCCCGGTCACCGATCGTCACGCCAGGAAGGCCGGCGACTGCCTGCCCGAGCATCGTTTCCCACGGCGAGCGCATCGGGAGCGACGGGATCGCCGGCAGTCCCGGGTTGCACCGCAGGCTGACTTCGGCGGCGGCACGCGGGTCGACGTGGGGAAGGCTGCCCACCGCGGTGGAGAGACCCACAGCCATCTCGAACTGCACGTACGACCTCCGACCGAGTGTCCCCGGGTGTCTACGTTGGTCAGCCGTGGAGGTCGTGCGCAAATCTGTGCGCGATGCTCCCGTCCGATCGGTGGGTCGTGTGGACCGCCAGAGGCTTCTGGGCGCTGCTCCCTGTGCTCGTGGGTCCGTCGTTCGCGACGGGGCTCGACGCACGGAGTGCGCCCGTACAGGCGGTGTGCGCTGTCGGCCTTTGGTGTGGGTGGGCCGTCGTGCTCGGCGCGATGTTCGCGCCGACCACGGTGACGCTGACCGTGGTGCGGATCGTCGCACCCGCATCCGTCGTCGCCGCGTTGCTCCTGTCCGGTCCTGGTGGGTTCGACGTCGAGGACGGGATCGCGCTCGCGGCCACGGTGGTGGCGTCGACGCTGTGCCTGTTGCCGGCGTTCGGGGCCGTGTGCTTGCACGGTGCTTCGTATGGAGACGAAGAGCGCGTCGCGTTGCGCGCTCCGGGGGTGCTGCTGCTCGGACCGATCGAGCTGTCGTGGCTCCTGCTCGTCGCTGGTGTCGCCGTGGGCCCGCTGTTGCTCGCGGCGCGTCAGTGGGTCGCCGGCGTGGCGATGACCGTCGTCGGTCTGGTGCTCGCTGCCGGCATCGGCCGCGCACTGCACCAGCTCGCCCGTCGCTGGTTGGTCTTCGTGCCCGCCGGGGTCGTGGTGCACGACCCGATGGGCCTCGTCGATCCGATCCTGCTCCGGCGCGCCCGCGTCCGATCGTTCGCTCCCGCCTTGGCGGACACGACCGCGACCGACCTGACGATGGCCGCGCCGGGCCTCGCGGTGGAGATCGGGCTGCTCGACAAGGTCGAGCTCGTCACACGGGTCGGGCGCACCGGCGCCCGCCCCGCGGTCGCCTCAGCCGTCCTCGTGACCCCCACCCGTCCCGGCGTCGCCATCTCGACCGCACGGCGCCGCCGCGTCGGGCAGCTGGCCGTCAGAGCCGGCCCGTCGCCTTCACCTTGAGGTAGGCGTCGGCGAGGGCCGGGGCCAACCGTCCCGGCGGCGCGTCGATCACACTCGCCCCCATGCCTTGGAGCCGGGCGATCGCTCGTCGCCGATCGTCGATCGCGCGCACCGCCGCGGCCTTGCGGTAGGCCTCACCCGCGTCGGTGGGCACCGCGCGGGCCCAACCGACGACATCGGGATCGCGCACCCCCGCCACGAGCACGAGATGGTGGCGAACCATCGCGGGAAGGGCGGGCAACAGCGTCTCCGCGATCACGGGCTCGGTCAGCTCCGTGAGCAGAACCACGAGTGCGCGGCGGCGAAACCGCGCCATCGTCTCGGAGAATGCCGCGCGGTAGTCGCTCTCGGCCAGCTGCGCGTCGAGGTCGTACATCGCGTCGACGATGCGCGGGAGCTGCGAGCCGCCGCCGGAAGGAGGCACGACCGCTCTGACCTGCCGGCCGAACGCGAGCAGACCGGCCCGATCTCCCAGACGCGTCGTGACCGCCGTCATCATCATCACTGCGTCCATGGCGTGCTCGAGTCGAGGTACCCCATCGACCTGCCCGGCCATCACGCGACCGCTGTCGAGGAGGAGCAGCACGGTCTGGTTCCGCTCGGCGCGGTAGGTGCGGACGATGAGCTTGGCGGTGCGCGCCGTGGCGGACCAGTCGATGCGGCGGAACTCGTCGTCGGGTGAGAACTCGCGCAGCTGCTCGAACTCGGTCCCGCCCCCGCGGCCTTGCGCCGAGCGCAGCCCGACTTCGAGGATGCGCGCCCGGTTGATGCGCAGCTCGGCCTCGTCGCGGCTCTTGAACGGCGGGAGCACCCGGAGCACCGATGGCACGGCGCGGGTGTGTTGACGCGACGCCAGCCCGAGGGGACCGTCGACCCGCACGGTCAGGTCGGTGATCTCGAATCGACCTCGTCGAGCGGGACGAATCGACGTCGTCGCCGTGGCCTGCCCCTTGGCCGGCACCTTCATGCGGACTCGACGGGTCTCCGCCCGCAAGGACGGCGCGAGCTGGTCGGCGAGCCTCACGGTCAGCGAACGCGAGAGCGGGTTCGCCACCGTCCACTCCACGTCCGCGGGCGCGCCGAGCGAGAGCACGCCGGGCGATGCTGCGCTCGACCGGGACGCGTGAGGGCCTCGGGGCGACGGTCGCGTCGGCGAGCGGCGACGGCGAGCAGGACGCCGTTCAAGACGATGACCCGAACCCACCCGTCACCGGGAAGCACCAGGAGAAGTGGTGACAGCCCGGCGGCGACGACCGCGAGCCTCCACGTCGGGACGGGCATCAGAGGCGTCGGCTACGCCGCCGCGTCATCTCGGTGTCGGCACCGTGGCCAGGATCCCCTCGAGGACGCCGTCGGCCGTGGCGCCCTCGAGCTCCAGCTCGGCGCGCAGCTGGATGCGGTGGCGCATCGCCGGGCGCGCGACCGCCTTCACCTCGTCGGGTGTCACGAAGGGCCGTCCGGACAGCCAAGCCCACGCCTTCGCGGCGTGCAGCAGCATGGCAGCGCCGCGCGGCGATACGCCGAGTGTCAACGAAGGCGACTCGCGCGTCGCTCGGGCGAGAGCGACGATGTACGCGAGCACGGCGGGATCGACGCGTACCTCGGCGATCTCCGCGCGCGCGATGGTCGAGAGCCGCCGGTCCGGCGACCGCTCGCACTCCCGCGGCGGCGATGTCATGCGGATCGAGTCCGGCGTCGTGGCGAGCGAGCACCTCCTGCTCTTGCTCGACGGTGGGGTAGCCCACGATGAGCTTGAACAGAAATCGGTCGAGCTGCGCTTCCGGCAGCGGGTAGGTGCCCTCGTACTCCACGGGGTTCTGCGTCGCGACGACGATGAACGGATCGGGGAGCGCGTGTGTCGTCCCGTCGACCGACACCTGTCGCTCCTCCATTGCTTCGAGCAGCGCCGCCTGCGTCTTCGGGGGAGTGCGGTTGATCTCGTCGGCAAGGAAGAGGTTCGTGAAGAGCGGACCCTCGCGGAATCGGAAGCTGCCCTCGGCCGGCGAATAGATCGTCTGACCGAGCACGTCGCTCGGCATCAGGTCCGGGGTGAACTGCACTCGCCCGAAGTCGACGTCGAGCGCCGCCGCGACGGTCTTCACGAGCAGTGTCTTCGCGACGCCCGGCACCCCTTCGAGAAGCACATGGCCGCGCACCAGCAGCGCAGCGATCAATCCCGTCAGCGTGCCGTCCTGTCCGACCACGGCCTTCGCGACCTCGGTGCGCACCGCGAGCACCGCCTCGCGTGCAGACGCGGCATCGCTGGCGGACTCCGGCACGAGCGGCATCATGCCCTCATCCGAGGACGTCGGTGCGGACCTGCTCGATCTCCTGCGCGACTCTGATGAGGGCATCGGCCGACGCGGGCGGCGCCGCGGTGAGCGCGGAGTAGATCCGGTCGCGTCCACTCCGCTGCGAGCCGCCGCGACGTCGGCGATGACGTCGGCGGTCGTGTTCGGCGGCAGGCCGAGCCTCGTCGTCAGGTCGCGTCGGAGGTCGTCGCGCAGCTGGCTTGCGGCCGCCTCTGGCCGGCCCGCCTTCTGCATCAGGTTGCCGACCGCCACCACGAGCTCGGAGCCGGCGATCTCGACGGGCTGGGTCTCGGCCACCGGCCGTCCGAGGCGCCTCCCCTTCCAGACGCGAACAGCACGAACGCGATGAGCAGCTGGACGAGGGCCTCGCGCACGCTGTCGGGCACGAGGTCGCCGAGCGAACGGTCTCCTTCCGCGGCTCCGACCGTCGCGCGCTCCAGCACGGCCACGCGCGTTCCCGATCGGGGTACGAGCACGTTCGCGGCGAGGGCGGCGTTGTCCTCGGACGCGAGTTGAGCGTTCACGAACGCCCCCGCGCCGCCGGTCGCGACGACCCAACCCGCTCCCTGCGGCAATGCGATCGCGAACGCGCCCGTCGCCGCGGGTGAAGCACACCTGGGTGCCGTCGTCACGGTCGTAGAGGACGCCTCCGCTCGGGTCGATACGGTCGAGCTCCTCGAGCGGCGGGATCGTGCAGTCGTCCCGCGGGAGCGTGGCGTCGCCGAACACGGTCTGTGTGTCGCCGACGATCGTGCCCGGATGCAGCGAGGAACCCGGGTCGGCGATGAGCAAGGTGCCGCCGCCGTCGATCCATTCCGTGACCTCGTCGCGCTGTGCCTGCGTGAGGTCGTCGCGGAGGATGAGGGCAGTGTCGAAGTCGCTGCCGACGCGCGGCGTGATGGAGACATCACCGCCGAGCTCTTCGAGCGTGAGCACGATGCCCTTCGCCCCGAGCGGGCCGGTGGCGCGAGGGTCGAGAGGAGCGCCGTCGTCGGGAGGCGCGCCGGCCGCGAGCGCAACGCCGAGCAGCGCGACGGCCAGCACCACCCAGAACAGCACTGATCCGCGGCCCCGCGTGCTCGTCGCGGTTGCGGTGGTCATCGCGTTGCCGCTTGCTCGAGCACGGCCGCCGAGAGGTCCTTCAGGCGTGCCGCCTCGGTGGGCCCCGTCGGTGCGTCTCCGTACCAGGCCTCGTCGAAGAGGGCCGTGGCCTCACGGAACTGCTCCCCGACCGATGGCATCGCGTGCGCCACTTCGACGCGCTCCTCGCCGGTCGTCTTGCCGGGGAGGTCGTCGAGGACGCCCCGGCCCGCGAGCTCGGCGACGAGCGCGCGATATCGACAACGCAACGCGGCCCGCCACTGCCCTGTTCCTTCGAGAGCGGCCGCCTCGGTGCGCCACTCGTCGGCGGTGCGCCCGCGACCGGTCCGGACGCGTGCCGTGGGCATGCCGGGGTCGCGTTGCACGCCGCGTCCGAACCGCACGACCATCACGACTGACGAGCACCGCGGCGGCGACGAGGATGACCGTGGCGATGATTCCGCCTCCGGCCACGCCGCTGAACACCTCGAGCACGCGGTTGAGACCGTCCGAGATCCAGCCCTCGATGCGTTCGATGATCGAAGGTCCGGCCCGGTGGAACTCGGCGCCGTGACAACACCTCCTGTGCGGCGTCCTGCGCCTGCGCGGCGGTGCGGTCCGGTGTCGGAAGATCCGCCCAGATCACGCGGAGCCGGCGACGGGCCGGGTGTCGAGGTGCGGCGTGTCGAGGTTCGGCGGTCGAAGTGGTCGGCGATCGCGAGCTCGAGGTCGAGCCCCTCGAGGCGCACCCGCAGGTCGAGGTAGCAGAGCACTGCCGTCAGGGCGATGATCGGCCCGATCACGAGACCGGTCGCCGCTCGACCCGCCGCGAGGATGATCCATCCGACGTCGAGGCCGACCAACAGACCGGCGAAGTCGGGCAGCGCGCTCAACGCCTGCCCGAGGACGTACGCCACGATGCCCGAAGCGACGCCTACGCCCATGACCGGCAACAGACGGCGGCTCGTCAGCGACCACGACCGCTTGAGACCCTTCATCGGACCGAGGCTCTCCAACGCGATCGCCGGTGCGACGACGAGGAAGAAGGCCATGAACACGATCGACCCGATCGCGATGAACGCACCGACGAGCTCCAACAAGTGCACGACGACCCACGACGCGAGCAGCGCCCACCACCTCCCGCCCGCCCGCCGGAGCGCCTCGCCCGCGGTGACCTCGTGTCCGAGTCGCATCCCGACCACGACGTGCGCGTAGGCCGCCGCCATGAACGGAAGCAGCAGTGAGGGCAGCACGACGCCCAGGACCGCCCCGATGTTCGCCGCAGCGGTCCCCGACTCGGCTGCTGCCTCGGCGGTCGACGGGTCGTTGAGCGCTTCGGTGAGCGACAGTCCTCCGAGCAGACCCCGGTTGAGGATGCCCGTGAGCAGCCCAACTGGCACGGTGAAGCACGCGGCGATCGCGACGATCGTCCGGGGACGGGCCTTCAGCACGTGGACGGCTTCGTCGATCAGCCCCGTCGGCGTCAACGGCTCGAACGCTGGCACGCCCCCATCATGGCCGCCTCGGCAGAATGCCGGGGTGGAGGGGTACCGGCCTGAGACATATGGCGACGCGATCGCCGACGTGTACGACGAGTGGTACCCGATGGACGACGAAGGCCGGGCCGCCGTCGAGTTCCTGTTCGAAGCGAGCAACGGTGGCCCGGTTCTCGAGCTCGGTGTCGGCACCGGCAAGCTCGCCATCCCGCTCGCCGAGCGCGGCCTCGTGGTCCACGGCATCGACGCGTCACCCGCGATGGTGGACAAGCTCCGGAGCAAACCGGGAGGCGAGCGCGTGCAGACCCATGTCGGCGACATGGGGGGCGCCCTGCCGGACGGGCCGTTCGCGCTCGTCTACGTCGCGACGAACACGTTCTTCGGGCTCGGCTCGCTGGTCGAGCAACAGCAGGCGTTCGTGCACGTTGCCGCGCGACTCCACCGACGGGGGCCGGTTCGTGATCGACGCGTTCGTGCCCGACGACCCTCCTCGGTCGGCATCCATGGTCGAGGTGCAGAAGGTGTCGGTCGACCGGGTCGTCATCGCAGTGAGCGATGCCGACATCGCCGAGCAGACGGCGTGGGGGCAGATGGTCGAGATCTCCGAGGCCGGCATTCGGATGCGGCCGTGGCGCGTCCGGTACTCGACGATCGTGGAGCTCGATGCGATGGCCGCCGCAGCCGGGCTGGCGGTGATCGAGCGGTACACGACCTGGGAGAAGGATGCGTTCACCGACGACAGCAGCAACCACGTGTCGGTCTACGGACACGTGCGGCGCGGGGGTAGGTTGACGGGTGCGATGAGCGTTCGACACGAATGAGCCAGCTCCGTCTGAACCCTCTCACCGGCCGGTGGATCACGGTCGTGGCCGGTCGCGCCGAACGCCCGAGCGACTTCGCTCCCCGGCTGGCCCAGGTGGAGGCCGATCCCTCCCGGGCCTGCCCGTTCTGCCCGGGCGCCGAGGATGCGACACCGCCAGCACTCGCGACTTATCCCCGCGAGGACGGATGGCTCGTGCGCGTCGTGCCGAACCTGTATCCGGCGTTCAGCGGCGAGGAGCCGCTGTCGGTCACGAACGACGGACCGGTCTTCATCGCCGCGCCGGCAAGCGGCATTCACGAGGTCCTCGTGATCTCCCCCGAGCACGAGGAGTCCCTCGCCGATCTCAGCGACGCCGCCGCCGGCCTCGTGATGCAGGCGGTGCGCGAACGGATGCAGGAGCACGCGTCGCATCCGGTGGTGCGGTACACCCAGGCGATCATCAACCACGGGCGCGAGGCCGGCGCGTCTCTCGCCCATCCCCACGCGCAGCTGCTCGGGATGCCGTTCGTTCCCGGCGCGATCCTCGAGGAGGAAGCGGGGTTCTCGCGGTTCGAGGGCAACTGTCTGTTGTGTGCGACCGCCGAAGCCGAGCTCGGCGACGACCTCAGGGTCGTGGTCGACACCGAGGCCGCACTCGTCATCTGCCCCTACTGGAGCGGCACGCCATTCGAGATGCTCATGATCCCGAGGCGTCACGAGGCCCACCTCACCGCCACTCCCGAGTCCGACCTCGCGTCCATCGGCGTCGTGTTGCGCGATGCGATGCGCATGCTGCGCGATCAGCTCGGTGATCTCGCGTACAACGTGGTGGTCCACACCGCGCCATTCCGCCACAACCGCCAGTTCCACTGGCATGCCCACATCTGGCCGAAGCTCGTGAGCGTCGCCGGCTTCGAGCGGGGCACCGGGGTGATGATCAACATCACGCCACCGGAGTTCGCGGCCGCGCAGCTCCACACCGCGTCCGTGTAGATCCGCGATGATCGGTGTGCTCGTGCGCACCGAGATTGACGCGTCTCGCGACCAGGTATGGGACGTGGTGCGCAACCTCGGTGCTCATGTCGAGTGGATGGAGGACGCCGTCGCGATTCGCTTCCTGCCCGGACCGACGGCTGGGGTCGGAGCGTCGTTCGATTGCGACACCCGCATCGGCCCGATCGCACTCACCGACCGCATGGAGGTCACCGAGTGGCGCGAGGGTGAGGCGATCGGTGTTCGCCATGCCGGCCTCGTGACCGGCACCGGCCGGTTCACCCTGGTGTCCACGCCCGATGGACGCACGACCTTCAGCTGGGACGAGCAGCTGCGCTTCCCGTGGTGGCTCGGCGGACCGCTCGGCGAAGTGCCCGGCGGGTGGGTGTTGCGGCGCGTCTGGCGCCGCAACCTGAGGAACCTGAAGCGCGTCGTCGAGCGTCGCTCCTGACGCGCCCGTGGCTACAGCCCTGTCGTCATCCCCCCATCGACGATGAACTCGCTGCCCGTGCAATACGAGCTGTCGTCGGACGCCAGAAACAGCGCGAGGTTCGCGACGTCGTTCGGTGACGCCACCTCGCCCATGGGGATCCGCTCCACGACTGCGTCCATCACGCCGAAGTTGTGGAACTCCTGCAGCATCGGCGTGTCGATGATGCCCGGATGAATCGAGTTCACCCGCACTTTGAACGCCGCGAGCTCGAGCGCGGCGCATTTCGTCATTCCCCTCACCGCCCACTTGCTCGTCGAGTAGGCCAGTGAGGCCGACGAGCCGCGCAGGCCGGCGATCGACGAGATGTTGACGATCGACCCGCCCCCCCGTTCGATCAGCGGTGGCGTCGCGGCTTGCATCCCGAGGAAGACACCGACCTGGTTCACCTCGTTGATGCGACGGAAGTCCTCGAGCGTCGTCTGCATCATCGGCAGGAGCCGGAAGATCCCCGCGTTGTTCACGAGGATGTCGAGCCCGCCGAACCGCTCGACAGTCTCGGTCACGATGTCGGCCCACTGGCCTTCGTCGGTGACGTCATGGTGGCGGTAGAAGCACGCGTCGGAGCTGAGTTCGCGCGCGAGCGCCTCTCCGTCGTCGTCGAGCACATCGCCGATGGCGACCTTCGCGCCCTCGGCCGCGAACAGCCTCGCTTCGGCTGCTCCCTGGCCTCGCGCCCCGCCGCTGATGAGTGCCACCTTGCCGTCGAGTCGTCCCATGGGCGGGGTGTCTACCAGGCTGGCTCTGATCGGGTCGGTGCCCATGCCATCATGGAGCGAGTGGACGAAACCCCAAAGGAAGCTTGCGGGGTTTTCGGTGTCTACGCACCCGGGCACCACGTCGCCCACCTCACTTACCTCGGCCTGTACGCGCTCCAGCACCGCGGCCAGGAGTCGGCCGGGATGGCCGTCAGCGACGGGCACAGCCTCACCGTCATCAAGGACATGGGTCTCGTGTCCGCCGCGTTCGACGACCGCACACTTGCGGCGCTGACGGGGTACGCCGCGATCGGCCACACCCGCTACTCGACGACCGGGTCGAGCACGTGGCGCAACGCGCAGCCCGTCTACCGCGATGTCGGCCAGCTCGAGTTCGCTCTCGGTCACAACGGCAACCTCGTGAACACCGAAGCGCTCGCAGACGAAGCCGGCATGTTGCCGGGCACGGTCGCCTCGGACAGCGATCTCATCGCGGAGCTGCTCGCGCACGAGCTCGCACACGGCGCTGGCGTGAGTGACGAGAGCGCGTGGGACGACGACTCGGAGTCACCGCTCGTGCGGGCACTCACGGCCGTGCTCCCCCGCCTCGAGGGCGCGTTCTCGCTCGTTCTCGCCGACGCCGAGCACGTCATCGGCGTGCGCGATCCGAACGGGTTCCGGCCGCTGTGCCTCGGCCGCCTCGACGGGGGCTGGGTGCTCGCATCCGAGTCGCCGGCGCTCGACATCGTGGGCGCCCACCTCGTCCGCGAGCTCGATCCGGGCGAGATGGTGGTCATCGACGCGGCTGGCACGAGGTCGGTGCGCCCGTTCCCCCTCGAACGAACCGAGCCGCGCCTGTGCCTGTTCGAGTTCGTGTATTTCGCTCGCCCCGATGCCCAGCTGTACGGCCGCAGCGTCCACCAAGCTCGCATCCACATGGGCGAGCAGCTGGCGGAGCAGGCGCCCGTCGACGCCGACATGGTCATGGGCGTGCCCGAGTCGGCCACCCCCGCTGCCGAGGGGTACGCGCGCCACAGCGGCATCCCTTACGGACAAGGTCTCGTGAAGAACCGGTACATCGGGCGCACGTTCATCGCGCCGAGTCAGGAGCTGCGCGCGCGGGGTGTGCGCATGAAGCTCAACCCGCTTCGCGAGAACATCGCCGGCAAGCGTCTCGTCGTCGTAGACGACTCGATCGTGCGGGGGACGACGACGCGAGCAATCGTCGCGATGCTGCGTGAGTCGGGCGCGGCCGCAGTGCACTTGCGGATCTCGTCGCCGCCGTACCGCTGGCCGTGCTTTTACGGCATGGACACCGGTGAGCGGGGCGAGCTGCTCGCGGCCAACCTCACCGTCGAGGAGATCCGGGCCTACGTGGGTGCCGACACACTTGCGTACCTCGAAATCGATCGGTTGGTCACCGCGACGGGTGCTGTGGGTGCGGGCTTCTGCACCGCGTGCCTCACGGGGGAGTATCCGGTGCCGGTGCCGGTGAACCTGTCGAAGTCGGTGCTCGAGGAGCCCCGTCCGGCGACGACGCGGGCGTGACGGAGCAACCCGGCCGCACGTACCGGTCGGCGGGCGTCGACATCGGGGCCGGTGAGGAAGCGGTGCGCCGCATCGCCGGCCATGTCGAGACCACCCGGCGCGAGGAGGTGCTCGGCGGGCTCGGCGGCTTCGGCGGGCTGTTCGCGTTCGAGGCCTCGCGCTACGACGATCCTGTGTTCGTCTCGTCGACCGATGGCGTCGGCACCAAGGCGATGGTGGCGACTCTCGCTGGCCGCTTCGACACGATCGGCATCGATCTCGTCGCGATGTGCGTCGACGACATCGCATGTCAGGGCGCGGAGCCGCTGTGGTTCCTCGATTACATCTCGGTCGGTCGACTCGACCCCGATCAGGTCGATGCGCTCGTCGCGGGCGTCGCGGCCGGGTGTCGTGAGGCCGGCTGCGCGTTGATCGGTGGCGAGATGGCAGAGCACCCGGGGGCGATGAAGCCCGGAGACTTCGATCTCGTCGGCTTCGCGGTTGGCGTCGTCGACCGGCGCAGTCTGGTCAAGCCAGCGGACATGGAAGCGGGCGATGTCGTGATCGCCCTGCCGTCGCCGGGGCTGCGATCAAACGGCTACTCACTCGCTCGCCAGGTGCTGCTCGATGGTGGCGCGGGGCGTCTCGACGATCCGGCGTGGTCCGGCGCGCCTCACACGCTCGGCGACGAGCTGCTCCGGCCGTCGGTGATCTACGCCCCGACGATCCGGGCACTCATCCAGGAGCACGATGTCCACGGCGTCGCGCACATCACCGGCGGCGGTCTTCCCGGGAACGTTCCCCGGATGCTGCCGCGTGACCTCGACGTCGTGATGCGCCGGTCAGCGTGGCAGGTTCCGCCGATCTTCGAGGAGATCGCCCGGCGCGGTCCGGTGGCGCGCGACGAGATGGAGCGGGTCTTCAACCTCGGTCTCGGTATGGTGATCGCGATCCGGCGCGAGGACGCCGATTCGGCGCTGCGGCAGGCGGTCGATCACGGTCACGCCGCAGTCGTCGTCGGCGAGGTCGTTCGAGGAACAGGTCAGCTGACGCTGCTCGACTGAAGCCGCGCGATCACGTCGCGGATCGCCGCCACCGATCGCTCGACGTCCTCCTCGGTCGTCTGCCAGTTCGACACCGAGATGCGCATGCCGGGCTCGCCGTGCCAGACCGTGGGCGTCATCACGCACGCGCCGCTCGCCTGCACGGCCTCGACCACGCCGTCGAGCCCCGGGAAGCGCGCGACGACCTGATTGAGCACCACGTCGTTCGCGATCTCTACGCCCGGAATCGCGCCGAGGAGGTCGGCGAACTGCTTCGCGCGTCCGCAACACCGTTCGACGAGCTCGGCGATGCCCTCGCGCCCGAGACTCTGCAGCGCGGCCCAGACCGAGAACGCCCGCGCTCGCCGGGACGCCTCCGGGGTGAAGTCCATCGCGTCACGATCGCCCTCCGTGTACACGAGGTACTCGGCGCGGAACCCGAAGGCCGCCGAGTGGTCGCCGGGATGCGCGGTGAAGCTGATGCCGCAGTCGTAGGGCACGTTGAGCCACTTGTCCGCGTCGGTCGCCCACGAATCAGCTTGTTCGATCCCGGCGACGAGATGCCGGAATCTCGGGCTTGCGGCCGCCCAAAGGCCGAACGCTCCGTCGACGTGCACCCATGCATCACGCTCGCCCGCGACGGCGCAGATGTCCGAGAACGGGTCGAACGCGCCCGAGTTCACGTTTCCTGCTTGCGCGCACACGATCGTCGGCGGGCCGCTTGGCCCGACCAGCCGATCAAGGGCGTCCGCGCTCATGGCGCCCTGATCATCGACGTCGACGAGCTCGATTGCCGCGGTGCCGATTCCGAGGTAGCGCAGCGATCGATCGATCGTGCTGTGCCGCTCCGCGCCGGCGAGGATACGGATGCGCGGGGCGCCCTGAAGGCCGTCGCGCTCGACGTTCCACCCGGCCGCGCGCAGCACGGCGTGGCGCGCCGCAGCCAGGCACGTGAAGTTCGCCATCATGCCGCCGGTGACGAGAGCGAACGAGGAGGTCGAAGGCAGGCCGAGCACCGATGCGAGCTGGCGGCCCACCGCGTCCTCGCAGGCGGCTGCCGCGGGCGTGGACGCCGACAGCCCCGCGTTCTGATCCCACGCTGCGGTCAGCACGTCGGCGGCGAGTGCCGCGTCGAGATGCCCTCCGATCACGAATCCGAAGTAGCGACCGCTCGCCATTCCTTCGAGTCCCGGCGTCGCGCGCTCGACGAGGTCATCGATCACATCGGCAGACGGACGGCCCTGCTGCGGCACGTCGCCCGCGAATGCCGCGGCCATCTCGCGAGAGGAGGCGGGGGCGTGCACCGGTCGTTCGTCGAGCGTCTCGAGGTAGTCGGCACCGTGGTCGGCGGCATCGTGCAGCAGGGCGCGGAGATCGGTCACCGCGCGGTTCTAACCGAGGTGGGGAGCGACCTCCGCCGAAATGAGCGACAGATGATCGAGATCGGAGAGATCGAGAACCTGCAGGTAGATGCGCTCGGCGCCCGCGGCCTGCCACTTCTGCAACGTCTCGACGACTTCCTCCGGGGTGCCGCCGGCGCCGTTCTTCCTGAGCTCCGAGGCGTCGCGACCGATCGCCTCGGCCCGCCGCTTCACCTCGGCCTCGTCCTTTCCGCAGCACAACACGAGCGCCGCGGAGTACACGAGGTCGTCGGGGCTCCGGCCGATCGCGTCGCACACGCTCTTCACGCGGTCGACTTGCTCCGTGAAGCGCGCGATCGGCGCGAACGGCAGGTTGAACTCAGCCGCGTACTGCGCGGCGAGCGCGGGGGTGCGCTTGGCTCCTCCGCCGCCGATGATGATCGGCGGGTGGGGTTGCTGCACCGGCTTGGGCAGCGCGGGCGAGTCCGACACGGGGAAGTGCTTGCCGTCGTACGCGAACGTCCCGCCTACGGGCGTCGACCAGAGGCCGGTGATCACGGCGAGCTGCTCGGTGAGGATGTCGAACCGCTCACCGAGTGGCGGGAACGGGATGCCGTACGCCTTGTGCTCGGCTTCGTACCAGCCGGCGCCGAGCCCGAGCTCGACTCGCCCACCGCTCATCGCGTCGACCTGCGCGACGGTGATCGCGAGTGGCCCAGGCAAGCGGAATGTCGCCGATGTCACGAGCGTGCCGAGCCGGATGCGGCTCGTGTCGCGCGCGAGGCCGGCGAGCGTCGTCCAAGCATCGGTCGGACCGGGCAGGCCCGACACGCCCCCCATCTTGAGGAAGTGGTCGGATCGGAAGAACGCGTCGAACGCGAGCTCCTCGGCGCGTCGTGCGACGGCGAGCAGGTCGTCGTAGCTCGCGCCTTGCTGCGGTTCGGTGAAGATGCGAAGGGTCACTTGGGTAGTTTGCTGCTCGTGGCCAGTGATGCGCTCATCGAGCACTTGCGTACCCACTCCGTCCGTACGGGTGACTTCGTCTTGAAGTCGGGCAAGGCCAGCAACTGGTTCATCGATTCCAAGCAGACCGTGTGCCGACCCGACGGCATCCTCCTCGTCGCCGAGGCCGCGCTGGAGGTCATCCCGCCCGAGGCGACGGCGATCGGCGGGCTGACCCAGGGCGCCGACCCCGTCGCCTTTGGCATCGCGGCGGTGGCGGCGACACGGGGGCGCGAGCTGCGTTCGTTCAGCATCCGTCGCGAAGCGAAGGACCATGGGGTGATGGGTCGCATCGCGGGGCCGCTGCTCCCCGGCGACAAGGTGGTCGTCACCGAGGACACCGCGACGAGGGGCACGTCAGCGCTCGAAGCAGCCAAGGTCATCCGCGACCTCGGCGCCGACCCGGTCATGATCCTGGTCGTCGTGGACCGCGGCGGCACGGGCGCCGACCTCGCCGCCGCCGAAGGCATCGAGTTCCGCGCGCTCGCCACCGCGCCCGATCTCGGCTTCGACTACGAGGGCGCCTGACCGGCCCAAACCCCTTCCGGGAACTGTTGCGCGTGCCGCCCTATTCGGGCGGATTTCGCAACACTTGCGCCGGCGGGCCGAGCCCCCCAGGCGAGTGGTGGTCGGGACCGGCGTCGATCCGGTGACCTCACGCTTTTCAGGCGCGCGCTCTGCCAACTGAGCTACCCGACCTTGTGAGCGGTCCCGACGGGATTTGAACCCGCGACCTCCGGCTTGACAGGCCGGCGTGCACTCCAAACTGCACCACGGGACCACTGGCTGTGGCACCCCCAACGGGATTCGAACCCGTGCCGCCACCTTGAAAGGGTGGTGTCCTAGGCCGCTAGACGATGGGGGCCGGACCCAGTTGAGAGCCTCGGAACCCTATCAGCCGATCCTCAGCCTGCTCAGGGGTTCAGCTCGCTCACAATCTGCTCGAGCAGCCATCCGAGATAGGTGTAGATGGCGTGGGCCTGCGCGTCGGGATCGTCCTCGTCGACGTCGAACGACGGGTCCTCGGAGACGTCGAGCTTCGTGCCGATGACGAGGCGGATGTCGTTGATGGCGCCCATCCACGCGACGAGCTGCTCCTCGTCGACCCGGTCGGCGGCCAGCGTCTGTTCGACGACCTCGAACGCGGCCAGGCGCCGGGCGAGCAGATCGTCATGGACGAGCCGGTGGTACTCCTGATCGAGCTCGGCGTCCTCGGCGTAGGCAGTGGGGTACAGACGTCGCAGGCCCGGATCGGCATCCTCGGCCAGCAGCTCGCTCATCTGACCGACGAGCGACCGGATCACGGTGCGCTCCTCGTCGGGGAGGCGCAGCTCGAAGTCGCCCCGCCGGGTCCGCTTGACCCGCCGCTTGTTCACCGCCACTGGTTCGCCCGCCCGCCCGTCACTTGTCCTGCTGCATCGTGGCCCACAGCCCATGCTCGTGGAGGCGGAACACGTCCAACTCGGCCTTCTCCCGGCTGCCGTTCGAGACCACCGCCCGCCCCTTGTGGTGGACGTCGAGCATCAGCTCGGTCGCCTTCTCCTTGCTGTACCCGAACAGCTTCTGGAACACGAGGACGACGTAGGACATCAGGTTGATCGGGTCGTTCCAGACGATGACGATCCAGGGGACGTCCGGCTCCACCGCGTCGTCGGTCGTCGGGGCGTCGCCGGTGGTGGGAGCGGTCTGCACGTCGCCAGCCGGCATGACGTCCAGTCTCGCCCAGCCGCGGCCGGGTTTGGGGCTGCCGCGATCATCGGGCGTAGTCTCGCGAGCGCTATGGCCCTTGCCAGCCGCCCCTTGGTTCCGTCGCGGCTCGGCGACGCGCTGAGCCACCGCGAAGGTCGGGTGGCCGCCCGCACGCGGCTCGGGGCGTTCGTGGCGCTGACCAAGCCCCGCATCATCGAGCTGCTCCTGGTCACGACGGTCCCGGCGATGGTCGTTGCCGAGGGGGGATGGCCCTCGATCTGGCTGATGGTCGCCACGATCATCGGCGGCTCGCTGGCCGCCGGGGGCGCGAACGCCATCAACATGGTCGCGGACCGCGACATCGATCGACTGATGCCACGGACCCAGCACCGCCCGCTCGTCACCGGCATCGTGGCACCCGGCGAGGCGCTCGTGTTCGCCTTGGCGCTCGAGGCCGCGGCGTTCCTGTGGCTCGCGCTCC
This sequence comes from uncultured Acidimicrobiales bacterium, assembly GCA_963747215.1. Lineage (GTDB taxonomy): Bacteria > Actinomycetota > Acidimicrobiia > Acidimicrobiales > DATKAS01 > DATKAS01. The sequence goes on along the minus strand of CAVVET010000001.1, from coordinate 94,659 downwards.
TGGTCAACCTCCTGAGTGCGGTGCTGGCGCTCTGCGCCACCCTCTTCTACGTCTTCGTGTACACGCTGTGGTTGAAGCGCACGTCGCGGCAGAACATCGTGATCGGCGGCGCAGCCGGCGCGGTGCCCGTGCTCGTCGGATGGGCCGCTGTCACCAACTCGCTCGCGTGGACCCCATGGGTGATGTTCCTCATCATCTTCCTCTGGACCCCTCCCCACTTCTGGGCGCTCGCGATCCGCTACGCGGACGACTACAAAGCCGCCGACGTGCCGATGCTGCCGGTGGTCGTCGGCTCCCGGCGTGCCGCTGACAACATCCTCGGGTACACCGTTGCGCTGGTCGCCGCCTCGCTGGTGCTCGTCCCGGTCGCCGGCATGGGCTGGATCTACGGCCTCACGGCCGCGGCCGCGGGCGCCGGGTTCGTGGCCATGGCGCTCGGGCTGCGCACGACCCCGACCACGGCGAAGGCGATGCGGCTTTTCACGTATTCGATCTCGTATGTGACGGTGCTGTTCGCAGCGATGGCCGTCGACGTGTTGGTGCGATGAGCCGTCGCCCAGTGGTGGCAAGTCCGCTGTGTAGTCTCAGCCCGGTTTTCCAAGCCCATTCGGCCGCTCCGTCGAGGTCTGCGCGCCCATGACGATCACGGATACCCGACCCGAGGACGCCCCATCCTCCGACGCCGCAGCCTCGGCCGCCGCGTCCCCGCCCGACGCACCGGGAGCGGCGACGCCGCCCGAGCCCAAGGGCTTGGTGGCCTGGCTGACCACGGGCGACCACAAGAAGGTCGGCCGCATGTTCATCGGCGCGGCGCTCATCTATGTGATCGCCGCGTTGGTCGTCGCATCGCTCCTGGGCATCGAGCGCATCGACTCCGGCGGCACACAGATCCTGAAGCTCAACAGCGTCACGCAGCTGTACTCGCTCTACGCGATCGGCATCGCGTTCCTGTTCGCGGTGCCGCTGTTCCTCGGGATCGCCATCTGTGTCGTTCCGCTCCAGGTGGGCGCGCGCACCTTGGCGTTTCCCCGCGCCGCGGCCGCGTCGTTCTGGGGATGGTTGGTCGCGTCGGGTGTGATGATCGCGGCCTACGCGATGAACGGAGGCCCGGGCGGAGGTGACGCGAAGGGCGTCGACCTGTTCCTTCTCTCGTTCGTCGCGGTTGTGCTGTCGCTGCTGCTTGCCGCGATCTGTGTGGGCGCGACGGTGCTCGCGCTTCGTGCGCCGGGCATGACCACCGATCGCACCCCCTTCGCGTCGTGGGGGTTCATGGTCGGCGCGCTGATGCTGCTGCTGACGCTGCCGGTGCTGATCGCAAACCTGCTCTACATGTGGGTCGACCACCGGTACGGCCGACTCGGGTTCGGCGGCAACCTGGGAGTCGGTCCGCGCATCGCGTGGACGGTGACGCAACCGCAGATCTACATCTACGCGCTGCCGGCGCTGGCCGTGTTCGCCGAAGTCGCGCCGATCTTCGCTCGACGTCGGCCACAACCTCCCTCCGGCACCATCACCGTCAGCGCGCTCACCGCGGTCGGCGTGCTCGGCTTCGGCGCCTTCGCCCAGCCCGTGCTCTATCCGCAGGTCACCGAACGCGTCTTCTACAAGGCGATGGTGATCGCGGTCGTGGTCCCGATCGTGATCGTCCTGCTCAACAGCCTGCGGGTGACGAAAGGCCGACCGCAGCTGCGCTCGCCGCTCCTGTTCGCGCTGGCCGCGACGCTCGTCGTGCTCGCTGGTGCGGTCGCCGGTGCGCTCTCGACGTTCGACGACCTCGAGCTGATCGGCACCACATGGCAGCAAGGACAGTTCGAGCTCGTGGTGCTCGGCGGCGGTCTTCTCGGCGGCCTCGCGGCCCTCGCGCTGTGGGGACCCAAGATCTGGGGACGCCTCCTCTCCGATCTGGCAGCGAGCGCGCTCGCCGTGCTGATGACGCTCACGCTGCTCCTCATGGCCGGCGGCAACCTCGCGGCCGGCCTGCTCGACCAACCCGCCGGCGAGGTCAACTTCGTGGGCGAGGGCGGCACCGGCTTCTTCAACGTGTGCGTGGCCACCGGCGCGATCGCCCTCACGATCCTGGCCATCGCCGCGGTGCTGCTGCTCCACCGAGGCTTCACCAAGGGCGAGCTGGCCGGCGATGACCCGTGGGAGGGCCACACCCTCGAGTGGGCGACCACGTCGCCGCCGCCGCACGGCAACTTCACGGCTCCGCTGCCACCGATCGAGACCGACCGTCCGCTCCTCGACCTCCGCGAAGCTGCGGCGACCGCGAAGGAGGCGTGATGGCGACACCGATGGCCGCGCTCCCCGCCGCCCCCGCTCCGCCCCGGCCGCGACTGCTGATGATCGCCACCGCGCTTGCGGTCGGCGCGGCCACGATGCTCTTCGGCGGCCTCCTCGGCATCTACCTGAACGTGCGCGAGGCGGCCGGCGGCACGACTGCGGAGTGGGTGCCGTCGTCGATCACGTTCCCCGAGATCGCCGTCAACACCGTCGCCATCACGCTCGTCTGCTCCGTCGTCATCATCCACTGGGCGCTCTGGGCAATCGGCAACGGTGATCGCCGCAACACCTACATCGCGCTCGGGACTCACGATCGTGCTCGGATTCGCGGCACTCAACGCACTGGCGTTCTCGTTCAACCAGATGCACCTCGCCGTGCGCGACAACCTGTACTCGGTGATGGTCGCCACGCTCGGCGGCACGTTCATGGTGCTCCTCGTCGGAGCGATGGTGTTCATCGGCCTCATGACGTTCCGCACCCTCGGCGGCCGGTATTCGACCAAAGAGCACGAAGGCATTGCCGCAGCGACGTTGTTCTGGGATTTCACCGTCGTCGCGTTCCTGGCCGTCTGGTACTTCATCTTCATCCTCAAGTAGGGACCGCAATGTTCACGACCGGAGCCAAGTTCTTCTACGGCCTCTCCGTCCTCGGTCTGATCGGCGCGATCGCGTACGGCTTCAACAGCGACTGGGATCCCTTCGGGATCGTCATCTTCTCTTCGGTCACCCTTGCTTCGTTCTTCCTGGGATCGATCACGCAGGCGTACCGAGACGCGACAGTGCCCGTGTCGGTTGGCGCGGTGTCTGCCGCGGATGCCGAGGGCGAGTACGGCACCGAACAGCAGGTCTCGCCGAGCCCGTGGCCAGCGGTCGCGGGGTTCGCGCTGTCGCTCACGGCCATCGGCCTGGTGACCGAGCAATGGGTGTTCCTCGCCGGGCTCGCGCTGCTGGCCGCGGTGACGATCGAATGGATGGTGCGGGCATGGTCGGACCGCGCCTCGGCTGATCCTGCGTACAACCAGGGGCTGCGTGATCAAGTCCTGCACCCGCTCGAGTACCCGCTGTACGCGCTCGTCGGCGGCGGCATCATCGTCCTCGGCTTCTCCCGGGTGTTGCTCTCCATGTCGAGCGATGCCGCCGTGATCGCGTTCATCGTCTTCGGCGCGGCGCTGTTGCTCGGCGCCATCGTCGTGTCGATGCGCGAGGAGCGATCGGGTGCATTCGGCGCCGCGCTGGTGTTGATCCTGGGCGTCGCGGTGATCACCGCCGGCTGCCTGGCGGTGGGCATCGGCGAGCGCGAGTTCCACGACGCCGCGGAAGAGAACGAGTCGGACCGCACGCAGACCGTGAGCGACAAGGCGTCGGTGTGCGGCACCATCACCGTGTCCGGGAACCAGATGACACCGGACCAGATCACGATCCCCCGAGCGCTCGTCTGCAACATCCTGTTCAAGAACCTCGACGACGGCACGAAGCGATCGCTGGTGCTCGAAACCGGCGAGGGCACCCACATCGAGACCGGCGCCGTCGAGGCCCCGTCCAGCCAGATCCTCACCGTCCGCCTGCCGAACACCGGCGTCTACGAGCTGAGAGTCGAGGGCGACGGCGACGAGATCGTCGGCTCGATCACGGTGCTGTGAGCAGGCCCCCGCGCATGACCCGCACGCACGGGGCGGCCACTTCGGAGCCGTTCGCGGTGACGGCTAGCGTGCGCGCCGTGGGTCGTTCCGGCGCGGCGCGCGCTCGTCGAGACATGCGGTTGCCGGCCCTCGGGGCGTTCGGCCTCGTCGCCGTGCTGCTCGCCGGTTGCGCCAAGGACGCCCCCCAGAACACGTTCAACCCGGAAGGTCCTCAGGCCGAGACGATCAACAACCTCGCGGTCCCGGTGTTCATCATCGCCGGCGTGGTCGGCGTCATCGTGATCGCGATGGTCTGCATCATCGTCTGGAGGTTCGCGGCCAAGCGCCATGCCGCCGACGAGGTGCCGACCCAGATCCACGGCAACTCCAAGCTCGAGATCGCTTGGACGATCCTTCCCGGTGTCTTGTTGCTGCCGATCGCCGTGTTCACCGTCGCCACCGTGTTCGACCTCGCCGAGACCCCCGACGACGCGCTTGTCGTCGATGTCATCGGGCAGCAGTGGTGGTGGGAGTTCGGCTACCCCGACCAGGGCATCGTGACGGCGAACGAGATCGTGATCCCGACCGGGCAGCCCGTCCAGGTGCGCATCAGCTCGCGTGACGTCATCCACTCGTTCTGGATCCCCGCCTTGAACGGCAAGCGCGACGCGGTGCCCGGGCGTGTCACCAGCATCACCATCGAGGCGGACAATCCTGGCGAGTACTGGGGTCAGTGCACCGAGTTCTGCGGGCTCTCGCACGCCAACATGCGCATTCGCGCCGTCGCCCTTGCGCCCGACGACTTCGACGAATGGGTCGCGAACCAGCAGAACGACGCGGCCACCCCCGACGAGGGAACACCCGCTGCCGCGGGGCTCGAAGTGTTCACCAACCGCGGCTGCGCTTCCTGCCACGCCGTGCGCGGGCTCGACGACCCTGTCGACGTCCCGCTCGTGGCCGGTGCCGCGCCGAACCTCACTCACCTCATGACGCGTACGACGTTCGCGGGCGCGGCGCTCGAGCTCATCACCGCGGACTGCGACGTCCCGCCGCCCGGTCCCACCGGTACTCCGGTCGAATGCCTCAACCGGACCAACCTCGAGGCCTGGCTGCGCGATCCCGAAGCCCTCGTGCCGATGGCGCCCGACGAGGGCCGCGGCATGCCCACCCTCGGTTTGACCGAGGCCGAGATCGACAGCCTCGTCGACTACCTGTCCACCCTCTCGTAGCGGAGCATCGATGGCGATCACCGAGGAACCTCGAATCGAGCTCGAGCGGGCGAAGGTCATCACGCCCGCCGAGGCCCTCGGTGTGTTCTCGCGCCCGATGGGCGACACGGGGTGGCGGTCCTGGATCACCACGGTCGACCACAAGCGCATCGGGCTCATGTACGGCGCCACTGCGCTGTTCTTCTTCATGGTCGGCGGGGTCGAGGCGCTGCTCATCCGCCTTCAGCTCGCGAGGCCGAACGGCACGATCCTCTCGGCGTCGACGTACAACGAGCTGTTCACGATGCACGGCACGACGATGGTGTTCCTCTTCGTCATGCCGATGGCCTCGGCCTTCTCGAACTACCTGATCCCGCTTCAGATCGGCGCGCGCGACGTCGCGTTCCCGCGCCTGAATGCCTTCAGCTATTGGTGCTTCCTGTTCGGAGGCATCTTCTTGAACCTGTCGTGGTTCCTCGGTGGCGCGCCCGACGGCGGCTGGTTCGCGTACGCGCCCAACACGACCGTCGTGTTCTCACCGACTCACGGCATGGACTTCTGGGCGCTCGGGATCCAGATCACGGGCATCGCCTCGCTCTCCGGCGCGGTCAACCTCATCGTCACGGCCTTGAACATGCGCGCGCCCGGCATGTCGCTCATGAAGATGCCGATCTTCACGTGGATGGCCCTGGTCGTGCAGTTCCTCCTGCTGTTCGCGATCCCGGTCATCACCGTCGCGCTGTTCCTGCTCCAGTTCGACCGGCTGTTCGGCGCGAACTTCTTCGAGGTCAACGAAGGCGCCGACCCGCTGCTCTGGCAGCACCTGTTCTGGATCTTCGGGCACCCGGAGGTGTACATCCTCATCTTGCCCAGCTTCGGCATCGTGTCCGAGGTGCTCCCCGTGTTCTCCCGCAAGCCCTTGTTCGGCTACCCGTTCGTCGTGTTCTCGGGCGTCGCGATCGGGTTCATGGGTTGGGGGGTGTGGGCGCACCACATGTTCGCATCGAGCCTCGGCCCGGTCTCCGTCGCCGCGTTCGCCATGTCCACGATGTTCATTGCCGTCCCGACCGGCGTGAAGATCATCAACTGGCTCGCCACGATGTGGGGCGGTCGGCTGAGGCTCAACGTCGCGATGATGTTCGCGATCGGCCTCGTGGTGCTCTTCACCATCGGTGGGCTTTCAGGCGTCACACACGCCGTTGCGCCGTCAGACACGCAGCAGACCGACACCTACTACATCGTCGCCCACTTCCACTACGTGCTCTTCGGCGGCGCGGTGTTCGGGCTCTTCGCCGGCTTCTACTACTGGTGGCCGAAGGTGTTCGGTCGCATGCTCAGCGAGAAGCTCGGGCGCATCAACTTCTGGCTCATGTTCATCGGGATGAACCTCACGTTCGGGCCGATGCACATCCTCGGCCTCGACGGCCAGCCCCGTCGCATGTACACCTATGCGTCCAACATGGGCTTCAACGCGTGGAATCTCGTCGAGACGATCGGCGCGTTCATCCTCGCCGTCGGCATCCTCGTGTTCATCATCAACGTCATCAAGTCGGCGCGCGGCCCCAAGGCCCCCGAGGATCCGTGGGATGCCCGCACGATCGAGTGGATGACGACGTCGCCGCCGAAGCCCCACAACTTCGACTCCACGATCGAGGTCGCGCACCTCGACGAGTACTGGCACCGCAAGTACGAGGAAGTCGAGGAGGGGCACGGCCTGAAGCAGGTCGCGACGTACGACGAAGTCATGGCGGCGGAGATCCCCGACGCGCACATCCACATGCCCAGCCCGTCGTACTGGCCGATCGTCATCGCGTTCGGCCTGCCGATCATCGCCGCCGGCGTCATCTTCAACCTGTGGCTCGCTGTCATCGGTGGCCTCATCGTCTTCGGCGGGATGTACGGCCTCGCGCTCGAGCCCGCCACTGCACCCGACGCACCCGGCGACGGTCACGGCGGTGCCGGCCACGACGACCATGAGCCCGACGGGCCCGACGCCCTCGCTGCGGATGCGGATGACAGAGAGGCGGTGGCCGCCGTTGACTGACGTGACGGCACCCGCCGCCCCCCACGCTGCGCCCCATCCCGCCACGAACACGGGCGTGTCGAACGCCAAGCTCGGGATGTGGCTGTTCCTCGGGTCGGAGTGCCTGCTGTTCGGCGGGCTCATCTCGACCTACTTGCTCTACCGGGGCCGCGTCGCCAACGGACCCGCACCCGGGCAGATCTTCGACATCCCGTTCACGTCGGTCAGCTCGTTCATCCTGCTGATGAGCTCGCTCACCATGGTGCTCGCCGTCTCGTCGATCACGAGAGGTGACATGCCACGCGCTCGGATCTGGCTGGTCACGACAGCGCTGCTCGGTGCGTGCTTCGTCGGCGGTCAGGTGTACGAGTTCACCGCGTTCTACCGCGAGGGCCTCGGCTTCACCACGAACCTGTTCGGGTCGTCGTTCTACACACTCACCGGCTTCCACGGTGTGCACGTCACCGTCGGCATCATCATGCTGTTGAGCCTGTACATGATGACCTTGCGGGGCACGGTCCATCGAGGAAACGCCGAGTCGGTCGAGATCGTCGGTCTGTACTGGCACTTCGTGGACATCGTCTGGATCGTGATCTTCACCGTCGTCTACCTGATCCCGGCGTGAGGAGGGCACGATGAGCACCGAGTCGCTCGAACATCCGGCCGATGCTCACGACGACGCCGGCGCGCACACGGCTGAGCACCCCAGTGACGCCCTGTATGTGCGAGTCGCGCTCATCCTCGCCGCGCTCACCGCGCTCGAGGTGGCGACCTACTTCCTCGACTTCGGTCCGCTGTTCCTGCCGGTCTTGATCACGCTGATGACGATCAAGTTCCTCACCGTCGTCGCGTACTTCATGCACCTCAAGTTCGACGCGCCGATCCTGCGGAAGGCGTTCTACGCGGGGGTCATCCTGGCGCTGTTGGTGTATCTGGTCGCGCTGAGCACGTTCCATTTCTGGGGCGGGGCGTCCTAAGCCCCGTTACCTTCCCTTCATGATCGACGGCCAGGCATGATCGACGTCCGGCGCCTGCGCGCCGATCCCGAGGGCGTGAAGGCCGCGCTGGCGCGTCGCGGGGATGACCTCTCCGACGTCGAGCGCGCCGTCGAGCTCGATCGCCGGGAGCGCGACCTCACCACACAACGCGACGAGATCCGCAACCGGGTGAAGGCGGTGTCGCGCGACGTCGGCCAGCTCCGCAAGTCCGGCGACGTCGCCGCCGCCGAGGCACTGCAGGCCGAGAGTCGAGCCTTGGGTGACCGCGAGCGCGAGCTCGACCGCGAGGTCGAGGGTGTCAGTGACGAACTGCGGGCGATCCTGCTCGCCACACCGAACCTTCCGTCCGAGGACGCTCCCGACGGGGGTGGCCCGGAGGACAACGTCGTGCTCCGCGTCGTCGGCTTCGAGGCGGGTCAGTACGAGCCTCACCAACGGGTGCCGCACTGGGACATCGGCGCGGAGCTCGGCATCCTCGATCTCGAGCGCGCCGCGAAGCTCTCGGGCTCGATGTTCGCGATGCTCCGCGGCGCGGGCGCGAGGCTCAGCCGGGCGCTCATCCAGTTCGCGCTCGACCTCAACAGCGACGCATACGAGGAGATCCGCCCGCCCACGCTCGTCCGCACCGACACCATGGTGAGCACCGGCCACCTCCCGAAGTTCGTGGACGAGGCGTACCACCTCGAGCGCGACGACCTGTGGGCGATCCCCACCGCCGAGGTGCCCCTGACCTCGCTCGCCCGAGACGAAGTGATGGCCGAGGCTGACCTCCCCCTGCGGCTGATGGCGCATACCGCGTGCTTCCGTCGCGAGGCCGGGTCGGCGGGGCGGGACACGAGAGGACTCCTTCGCGTCCACGAGTTCGACAAGGTAGAGATCCTCGCCTATGCGACTCCCGCGCAGGCACAAGAGATGCACGCAGAGCTGCTCGAACGGGCAGAGCGGTCGTTGACCTCGCTCGGGCTCGCGTACCGAGTCGTCGATCTGTGCACTGGCGACCTCGGCAACTCGTCGGCCCGCACGTTCGATCTCGAGGTGTACGCACCGGGTTGCGACCAGTGGCTCGAGGTGTCCTCGGTCTCGTGGTTCAGCGACTACCAAGCTCGCCGGGCGAACGTGCGCTTCAAGCCGAGTGACGGCGGCGCGTCACAGGTGGTGCACACGTTGAACGGCTCGGCGCTCGCGGTGCCGCGCGTCTGGGCCGCGGTCGTCGAGACCCACCGACAGCCCGACGGGTCGGTCGCGATCCCCGAAGCACTGTGGCCGTACACCGCCGGAAGCACTCGGATCTCCCGCTAGGGTGCCCGCCGTGACCACCGCGCAGTGGATCTTCGCCATCGCTCTCGCGCTGGTTGCGCTGCTCATCACCTGGCTCACGGTCTACGTCGCGTGGACGACGGTGTGGGCGAACCGCTGGTACCGGAGGCGGGGTTGAGCCCTCTGAAGGTCGGCGACACGACGGTCTACAAGGGCAAGAGCGGCCAGTGGTCGTTCGTCGCGCACCGCACGACCGGCATCCTCGTCTTCTTCTTCCTGCTTGCTCCACATCGTCGACGTCTCGCTGATCAACTTCCGGGGCGGCGAGCTCTACGACGAGGTGCACGAGCTCTACGGCAACATCCTCCTGCGACTGTTCGAGTGCGGACTGCTGCTCGCGCTTCTCTTCCACTCGTTCAACGGGCTCCGTGTGGTGATGGTCGACTTCTTTCCGGGGGCGGTGCGTCGTGAGCGCATGCTCACCGCGTGGGTGGTGGCCCTCACGCTGATCATCGGTATTCCCGGTTCGATCATCATCCTGTGGCCGTGGATCGAGGGCACGTTCTGATGGCCACCGTCGTCGACCGGCCCACCTCGAGTCCGCGCCGCCGTTCGCGTCAGAGCTTCGAGACCTGGCAGTGGTTCTTCATGCGCATCTCGGGGCTCGTCCTCGTCGTGCTGGCCCTCGGCCACTTCGCGCTCACCCACATCCTCAACGACGTCGCCGACACCGACGCGCAGTTCGTGGGGGACCGTTGGTCGAACCCGCTGTGGCGAACGTACGACTGGGCCCTGCTCACGCTCGCGCTGTTCCACGGTCTCAATGGGCTCCGGGTGATCATCGACGACTACGTGCGCTCGCCGGGCAAGCGGGCCGCAGTGAAGTCCGTGATCTACGTCGTGTCCGGCACCCTGTTCGTGTACGGCACGCTGACGATCGTCACGTTCTGAAATCCTCGGCGAAGGAAACCTTCGCCTCGGTCAGGCGCCGTTTTCGAGCGAACGACGAGATGCTTCCAGCAACCCGGTCGGCGTGAGCATGCCGAGGAAGCGATCGTCGTGGTCGAGCACCGCGACCCAGCCCGCATCGTGCAACAGCATCTCGCTGAACGCGTCCTTGAGCGTCGCGTCGGAGCGCACCCACGCTTCGAGCCGGCGAAGGCGGTCGGCGACGGTGCCCTCGCCGTGCATGCGGCTGCGCGTCACGTAGCCCCGGAGCCGAGCCTGATCGTCGAGCACCACGCCATGAGCGACGTCCGCGGCGTCGAGTCGTGCTCTCGCGTCGGCGAGCGGCGTGTCCAGATCGACGACGGGCGGATGCTCGAGCTCGGTGAGGTCGATGCCCGTCACCTTCAGCCTCTTCAATCCCCGGTCGGCGCCCACGAAGTCGGCCACGAAGTCTGACGCCGGTGTTCCGAGCACCGCTGCTGGCGTGTCGTACTGGGCGAGGACGCCTCCTTCCGCGAGGATCGCGATGCGGTTGCCGATCTTGACCGCCTCCTCGACGTCGTGGGTGACGAACACGACCGTCTTCTTGACCTCCATCTGCAGGCGGAGGAACTCGTTCTGCAGCCGGTCGCGGGTGATCGGGTCGATCGCGCCGAACGGCTCGTCCATGAGGAGGACAGGCGGGTCGGCACCGAGCGCGCGCGCCACGCCCACTCGCTGCTGCTGACCGCCCGACAGCTGGCTCGGATAGCGGTCGCGGTACACGGAAGGATCCAGGCCCACCAGCTCGAGCAGCTCGTCGACGCGTGCCCGCACACGCGCCTTGTCCCACCCGAGCAGCCGCGGCACCGTCGCGATGTTCGTGCCGATCGTTTGATGCGGAAACAGGCCAACGCTCTGGATCACGTAACCGATCCGACGCCGAAGTTCAACGGGATCGACATGTGTGACGTCGTCGTCGCCGAGAAATATCCGGCCACTCGTCGGCTCGATCAAACGATTGATCATGCGCATCGTGGTCGTCTTGCCACAGCCCGACGGACCTACCAGCACACAGACCTCGCCGGTCTGCACTTCGAGGCTCAAGTCGCTCACCGCGATGTGACCATTGGCGTAGCGCTTCGAGACGTGCTCGAGACGAATCACCGAGAACGAGGGTAGCGTGACCCTCTGTCACGGCGGTTGTCCGCCGTACATTTCTCAGTCCGCCTTCGACGCCAGTCCGCAATGACACGGCGCGATGACACGAGGGGGCGTTGATGACGACGACCACCCGAGAATCGATCCGACACGTGACCCGCGCGTGCAGGCTCGGGCCGTGAGCACGTGGGCGAGCGCGCTCGCAGCCGCGGATCCTTGGGTGCGTTGGGACTGGGTCACGAGCCACGGGGACGAGATCATGAGCGCGCTGCGCGAGCACCTGGTGCTCACGGTCGAAGCGGTGCTACTCGGACTGATCGTCGCAGTGCCCGTCTCACTGGTCGCGGTGCGCCATCGATGGTTGCAGGCTCCCGCGTTTTCGATCGCCGGCATCCTCTACACGATCCCGTCGCTCGCCCTGTTCGCAATCCTCGTGCCACTCACGGGCCTGAGTCGCACGACGGCGCTGATCCCCTTGGCCTCGTACACGCTGTTCATCCTGACCCGCAACATCGTCACCGGCCTCGAAGGGGTTCCCTCGGCCGTGAAGGACGCCGCCGACGGCATGGGCTACGGGCGCACCGCCCGGCTCGTGAAGGTCGAGTTGCCGCTCGCGCTCCCCTCGATCATGGCCGGCATCCGCCTCGCGACGATCAGCACGATCGGTCTCGTCACTGTCACCGCCTTGATCGGTTTGGGCGGGCTCGGCCAGCTCATCAACGACGGGCTCAACCGCGATTTCCGCACCCCGCTGGTCGTCGGTTCGGTGCTCTCCGTCGCGATGGCCATCGCCGTCGATCTCCTGCTGGTCGGCGTACAGAAGCTCGCGACGCCGTGGGCGAGAGCGGGCCGCTGAGATGGACTTCCTCAGCCGGGTCTCCGACTGGTTCACCGATGGCGACCAGTGGAGCGGGACTTCCGGCATCCCCAACCGCCTCGTCGAGCACCTTTGGTTGTCGGTGACCGCGATGGCGATCGCGCTGGCGATCGCGCTCCCCATCGGGCTGTGGCTCGGTCACACCCGCCGCGGCGGCACTCTCGCCGTGAACGTCTCGAACATCGGACGGGCCATTCCCTCGTTCGCGTTGCTCGTGCTCGGCGCGCAGCTCTGGGGAATCGGGGAAGTCGGCGGCATGTCGAAGGCCGCGCTGCTCGCGCTCATCGCGCTCGCGATCCCGCCCATCATCGTGAACACCTACGTCGGGATGAGCGAGGTCGACGAGGGCGTTCGCGATTCGGCCGCCGGAGTCGGCATGCGGTCGTGGCAGCGGATGGTGAAGGTCGAGATGCCGATCGCGCTGCCGCTGATCATGGCGGGCATTCGCATCTCGGCCCTCCAGGTGATCGCCACCGCCACGCTGGCCGCGGTGGTCGCGTCCGGCGGTCTCGGCCGGTACATCGTCGACGGCATCGCGGTGCGCGACTTCCCGCGTGTGTTCGCCGGCGCGCTGCTTGTCGCCGCGCTCGCCCTTTCGATCGAAGCGCTGCTGGCTTTCAGCCAGCGCGCGATGGTGTCCGACGGGTTGCGGGCTTCCGGTCCGCGCGCCGATCGGCAACAAGGCCTCGACGCACTGAGCGCTCCAATGCTCGTCGACGCCACTCCCGCAACCAACAGAAGGGAATCCCAGTGACCAAGTCCGCGAGGTGGCTCTTCGCCGCCGTCTTCGTGACCTTCTCCCTCGTGGCCGCGGCATGCGGCGACGACAGCGACTCGAGTGCGTCGTCCAGCGCACCCGCGGAGAGCACCCCTGCCGAGTCGACACCCGCCGACAGCACTCCCGCCGCGACCGGCACAGCGATCGTCTTCAAGCCGCTCGATGTCGCGGGGCCTCTCACGACCGGCGCGCTCGAGAACGGCGACATCGACATCGCGCTGTTGTTCTCCAGCCAGGGAATCATCGCGGCGAACGGTTGGGTCGTCCTCGACGACGACAAGAACCTCCAGCCGGTCGACAACCTCGTGCCGGTCGTACGCACCGAAGTCGTCGAATCGACGGTCGGCCTCGCCGAGGTGTTGAACACGGTGTCTGCGAACCTCACGACTGAGGAGCTTTCCGCGCTCAACCTCAAGGTCGACGTCGACAAGGAGGATCCCGCTGACGTTGCCGAGGAGTTCCTGCTCGCGAAGGGCCTTGCCGGTGAAGAGGTTGGTAGCGACGGGCTCGCCGGTCTCCAGATCACGGTTGGCTCCGCGAACTTCAGTGAGCAGGAGATCGTGGCGAACATGTACGCGATCGTCCTGCGGAACAACAGCGCGCAGGTCACGACGAAGTTCCAGCTCGGCAGCCGTGAGGTCGTCGCTCCCGCGCTCGAGAGTGGCGAGATCGACGTCTACCCCGAGTACGTCGGCAGCTATCTGACCTTCCTCGGAGGCGAGCCCACGGGCGATCTCGACGAGACGATGGAGCTGCTCATCGCCGCGACGGAGCCGATCGGCATCACGCCCCTCGACCCCAGCCCCGGCCGACGATGTGAATGCGCTCGTCGTCACCCAGGAGACCGCCGACGAGTTCGGCCTCACCACGATCTCCGACCTCGCGACCGTCACCGAGCAGCTGACGCTCGGCGGGCCGCCCGAGTGTCCCGAGCGCCCGTTCTGCATCCTCGGCTTCGAGGAGGTCTACGGCCTCACCTTCGAGGTCTGACCGTCGGGACCTGACCCAACTGCGCCGCCACCGTTTGCTCACTCGACCCCCATATGCGGGGGTTGAGTGAGCAAACTGGCGCGGTGGGCATCAGCGACCGGCGCGACGAGTACGAGACGGCCGGGCTGGAGCGCACCGACCTCGCCGCGGATCCGATCACCCAGTTCATCCGATGGTTCGAGGACGCGAGCAACGCCGGGCTCGAAGAGCCCCACGCGATGACGCTCGCCACGACGACGCCGGATCGCCGGCCCGACGCTCGGATGGTGCTGTTGCGCGGCGTCGACGAGCGGGGCTTCGTGTGGTTCACGAACCGCAACAGCCGGAAGGGCCGCCAGCTCGAGGTCACGCCGTTCGCCACGCTCGTGTTCGCCTGGATCCCTCTCCACCGACAGATCCGCGTCGACGGCGAGGTGACCGTCATCGACGACGCCGAGTCCGACGCGTACTTCGCGACGCGTCCACGGGCCGCCCAGATCGGCGCGTGGGCCTCGCAGCAGAGCGAGGTGCTCGACGACCGCGCCACGCTCGACGCGGCAGTGGCGGCGATCGAGGAACGCTTCGGCGAGGACCCGATCCCGCGTCCGCCGCATTGGGGCGGCTATCGCCTGGCCCACGAGACCCTCGAGGTGTGGCAGGGCCGGGCGAACCGGCTCCACGATCGCTTCCGCTATCGGCAAGAGCTCGGCGGGTGGCTCATCGAGCGACTGTGGCCGTGACCGGCCACGAACGAGCGGCCGCGGCCAGCCCCTCGATCAGCGCCTCGGTGTGAGGGACGAGCCCGGGTCCCTCCCAGTCCGCCCAGATCGGGCTCCGGCCCCGCACACGCGGCGGCAGCTCGAGCTGCACCCCGCCACCGCGGGGCAGGTTCACCGGGTTCTCGGCGTGCTGGCCGCGCAGCGCCTGGGGGATGTTCGTCGAGGTCCGTCACGACGGTGTACTCCGGCAACGTCGTGCGCAGGTGTCCCGCGAGATGCTCGGCCAGCACCCGGTTGCGACCCCCGAGCAGGAGCGTGGTCCAGAAGTCCTGGCGCCCGTAGCCGTGCACGGTGATGACGACGTCGACGTGGTCCAGGAACGCGGTCAGCGCGGACGAGTGCTCCGGCCGGACGGCGGTTGACGGGATGTGCCACCGGAAGTCCGGTGGCTGCACGACGGCATAGAGCGATGCGCCCGATCTTGCGGCCGCTTCCCGCGCGACGACGTCGGTGACCTCTTCGAGCGAGCCCCCGTGGTACGCCATGAACCCGAACGTCGAGCCGAGCTCGGAGACCTCCTCGACTCCCGGATGCGCGAGCAGCTCGTCGAACATGACGTCAGCGCCGGCTGGCGGAGTCGCGACGCCGCGACAGCGCATACCAGGCCGACCCGACGATGGCGACCGCGAGCACGAACCCGACTCGTCCGGCGCCCCAGTCCTGGATGTTCGTCGCGATGCGAGCCGAGAGGTCCTCGACGAACGTGATCGGCCCCGAGCCCGTCGCGCTCGAGTAGTCGGTCGCGATGTTGAACGTCCAGTAGTAGATGAGGTACCCGCCGGCGACGATCAGCAGCACGCCAGCGACGCGGTCGATGTAACGCAGGGCGCCCCGGAGCGACCGCACGAGCGACTGCTTCGCAAGCGCGAGCGCGACCGTCAAGCTCATCAGCACGAGGGCCATGCCGAGCGCGTAGGCCAGGAAGGTCGCCATGCCCGACGCGAAGTTCGTGCGCGAGAACGTGCTGAAGACGAGCGCGAGGAACACGGGCAACGTGCAGGAGATCGACGCGATCGCGTACGACACGCCGAACAGGAAGACCGAGCCGAGCGTCCGGTTGCGTCCACCCTTGTCGAGTCGCGGCGTCGAGAACGGCAAGTGATAGCCGCGCAGCATCGCGATCCCGAGGGCGACCAGACCGATCCCGATGGCGATCGTCGCCCACTTGACGTAGTCGATGAACGACTGCACGCCGGCGTTCACCAACGCGCCGACGATCCCGAAGACGACGAGAAACCCGAGCGAGACCGTCGCGCCGACGACGAGGGCGGTGCCGACGCTCGCCCTCGGGTCCTCCTCGGCGGGCGTCGCCGCTTCGATGCCGAGGAAGTAGGAGAGGTAGGCGGGCAACATCGCGAAGCCGCAGGGGTTGACGGTCGCGACGAGGCCGGCAGTGAAGGCCAGTGCCAGCGGGGCGTCGATCATGTGCCGAACAGGTCGCCGAGGCGGTCCTCGAGCGCCGACTGCGAGAGGGCGCCGTTGTGGACCTCGACCACCGTGCCCTCGGCGTCGATGAACACCGTCGTCGGCATCACGATGCCCCCGAACGCGCTCAGGAAGTCACCGTCGGGGTCGCGGGCCAGGTCGTAGGAGACCCCGGTCTTCTCGGCGATCGCCTCCCCATCGGCGGCGCGGTCCTGGTTGTTCATCCCGAGGAAGGCGACCTGATCGCCCATCTCCTGGTGGGCGGCCTCGAATGCGGGCATCTCGCGGACGCACGGCGCGCACCATGAGGCGAAGAAGTTCACCACGAGGGGAGTACCCCGGTAGTCGGCAAACGTCGCCTCGGACCCGTCGAAGCGCTCGAAGGTCTCGGTGGGCGCCGGGTCGCCGGTCTCGCCTGATGCGGTGGGGATGGCCCCGAGCGTGGCCGGCTCTTCGTCGCTTCCCCCGAACACCAGGAGCGCGGCGATGACACACGCGCTGAGCACCACACCGATCGCCAGGCCGCGCCAGATGGCTCGGCGGCGCACAGCGGTTTCCACGGCTGAGACGGTACCGGCCGGTTCGACCGCTGGGCGGGGCGGGGCTCGCAGATCTGCGTCACCCCGGCCCGCCCACGGCGGTGACCGGATGCGCGGCCGCCGAAGCGGCCGCGCCGAAAGCTCAGCGCCGCTCGTTAGGCCGTGCGGATCCAGGGCGGCAACGGCACCTCGTCGACCTCCAGCTCGGGTCGCGGGTGCTTGGGCGGCCGGCCCCGCTTGCGCTTCTGGGCCAGGATCCGGCCGTTCTGGAGCAGCTGCCCGCCCCACACGCCGCAGGGCTCCTGACGCTCGAGGGCCTCGGCGAGGCAAGGCTCGCGGACCGGGCACTTCGAGCAGATGGCCTTGGCCCGGGCGATGTCGATGAGATCCTCGGAGAAGAACAGCGAGGTCAGCGTGGCCGCGCCGTCGTTGCAGCGGGCCTTGGCCCACCACGCCGCCGGTGCGACGACGGGCTGGGGTGTCTCGAGCTCCTGGTTGTCAGTGATGGCGTACATGTGGGTTCCCCCAAGTCGAGTGCCGAGAATGAGAAAGGCCGCCGGGTAATCCCGGCGGCCTCTGGATCTTCTCGACGCTTTCGTTGTTGCTTACGTCGGAGACTCGCAGAGCCGTCGGGTGGAGTAGGCCTTGTGAGCGGAAATGGACATGAGCGTTGCCGTGTCCACTTGCCACGTGAGCCCGCCTCCAAAGACGCGCGGACGCGCGCAGTTGGCCGGGTTGGCCACCTGATTCACGTCGTTCGTGCGCTTCATCGGGATTCGGACCCTCGCTCTCGGGTGTTGCTCGGGCGTTGCTCGGTGCTCTTGTCGCGTGCTATCGCGCCCCAATGGGCTCAGCAAGCCAACCATGACCCGACGGGGGCCGTCAACCATTTATCGCCGAAGTCACAGTCGACCTCCACAGCGGGACATAACGTCCCAGGCCATCACCCCCTCCTTCGACACCGGCGACTTCGTGCCCCTCCCCGCAGTCGGTCGTCGCTATCAGCGGACACGTCCCGTGCGGCTCGGCGACTCGAGCCCGGGCGGCCGGCTCCGGTTCGACGGCCTCGCCCGGTATCTCCAGGACGTGTCGAACGACGACACGCGCGACGCGGCCTTCG
The DNA here is from genome assembly GCA_963747215.1 of uncultured Acidimicrobiales bacterium. Taxonomy (GTDB): domain Bacteria; phylum Actinomycetota; class Acidimicrobiia; order Acidimicrobiales; family DATKAS01; genus DATKAS01. Next base: position 76,696 of record CAVVET010000001.1, on the reverse strand, counting down.
AGAACGACATGGCGTGGGTTGTGCGCCGCACCGCGATCGAGGTGCGTTCCGGCGCCCGGTTCGGCGAGGAGCTCACGCTCACGACGTTCGCGTCAGGCGTCGGTCGCAGCTGGGCCGAACGGCGCGTGACGGTCACGGGCTCGCAGGGGGCGTCGATCGAGGCCGCCAGCTTGTGGGTGCATGTCACTGACGAAGGGCGGCCGAAGGCACTGCCCGACGAGTTCTTCGCGATCTACGGCGAGGCGATCGGTGATCGAAAGGTGTCGGCCCGTCTCACCCACGGCGAACCGGGCGCCGAGGCTCGAGTGCACGACTGGCCTCTCCGGTTCACCGACTTCGACGTGCTCGAGCACATGAACAACGCGGCGTACTGGTCGGCAGTCGAGGAGGAGCTGTCGCGCCGGCGCGATCTGCGACCGCCCATGCGAGCCGAGGTCGAGTTCCGCGTGGCGATCGAACCCGGCGCGTCGGTGCACATCCACACGTGCGACACGGACGACACCTGCGAGATCTGGATGGTGGTCGGCTCGACGGTGCATGCGAGCGCCGTCGTGCGGCGCGCTCACCCCACTTCGTAGAGCAGCTTCCCGTCCTCGGTGCGGCACTCGGCGCTGCCGAGGAGGCGCAGGTGCTCGAGGTGGGCGTAGGTCTCGCTCTCGGCCATCGGCCCCCACGACCGGGGCGAGAAGAGGTGCTTCGACAGCTCGCCGACGGTCGCGACCCGCCGATCTCGCGCGACGCGTCGCGAAGCTTGTCGAGCCGCTCCTCGTGATGGCGACGGATCGCCTTGGCGCGACCGCGACATCGGTGAACGGGTGGCCGTGGGCGGGCAGCACGATCGTCACGCCTTCGAGCTCGGTCATCTGGTCGAGCGAGGCGAAGAACTCGGCGAGCGGGTCGTCCGCGGTGCCGATGCCGGAGATGTGGGGCGTGATCGTGGGCAGCACGTGGTCGCCCGAGAGCAGCACGCCCTCGGCGGGGTCGAAGAGGCACAGGTGATCGGCCGTGTGACCCGGCGTGTGCAGCGAGACCCACTCACGCCGAGCGAGCGTCACGACCTCCGCGTCCTCGACCCGCCGCGTCGGGCGCGGCGCCGGAAAGAGGTTGTTGCTGCGCATCTCTTCGAACCGCTTCCGGCGGTCCGGGTCGGGCATGTACTCCTCACCTGCCCACGGGGTCGAGCTCCACGGGTTCGGGGCGTCCTCGAGCGGCGTGTCGTCGTCGGACGGGTCCCACCACGTGCGGAACAGCTCGTGGGTGATGAGCTCGGCGCCGACCTCGCGCCGCACCCGCCCGGCACCACCGAAGTGATCGGGGTGCGAGTGGGTCACGATCACGGTGTGGACCCGAGCGAGCCCCGCGCCGGAACGGTCGAGACGGTCGACCAGATGGGTCCACGACTCCTCGCCAGGGAGCCCGGGGTCGACGATCGCGACGCCCCGCTCGTCCTCGAGCGCGTAGCAGTTGACGTGGCCGAGACCGGGCATGTCGATCGGCAGCTGCATGCGCAGGACGCCGGGCGCGACCTCGGTGATCTCGTCGGACGCGGGCTCCTGCTCCTGACGGCGCGGCTTCTCCACCCCGGCAGGCTACGCCGTCGATTCGGTGGTGGAACGCGGCAGGAACACGGTCTCGCGGTAGTACCGGAGCTCGGCGATGCTCTCGCGGATGTCGTCGAGGGCGCGGTGGTGCCCTTCCTTGCGCGGCCGGCCGGCCCGGACGTGCGGGTACCAGCGCTTCACGAGCTCCTTGACGGTCGACACGTCGACCGAGCGGTAGTGCAGCCACTCCTCGATCTCCGGCAGGTACGCGGCGAGGAAGCGGCGGTCGGTGCCGATCGAGTTGCCGCAAAGCGGCACCGCGCCCGGGCCGGGCGTGTGCTCCTTGATGAAGCGCCAGCGTGGCCGCGCCCGCCTCCTCGAGGGTGATCGTCGACGCTGCGATCGCGGTCGAGCAGCCCGCTCCGCGTGTGCATGTCCTTCACGACCTGCTCCATGCGCTCGAGCACGTCGGGCGGCTGGTGGACGACGAGGTCGGGGCCCTCGGCCACGATCTCGAGCTCGTCGTCGGTGACGAGCGTGGCGATCTCGACGATGACGTCGCGGCCGGGGTCGAGGCCGGTCATCTCGAGGTCCATCCAGACGAGCACCGGAGGATGGTATGCCGCGGCCTACGCTCACCCGATGCTCGAACCGCTCGACGTGCCCGTCGTCCGGCTCGACCCCGACCTGCCGCTCCCCTGCTACGCGCGGGACGGCGACGCCGGCGTCGACCTGTGCGCTCGCGAGGATGCGGTGCTCGCGCCGGGCGGCGGCCGGGCGCTCGTACCGACGGGCATCGCGATCGCCATCCCCGTCGGCTACGCCGGGTTCGTGCAGCCGCGCAGCGGGCTCGCGCTGCGCCACGGCGTCACGTGGCTCAACACGCCCGGGCTCATCGACGCCGGCTATCGCGACGAGCTCAAGGTGCTCCTCGTGAACACCGACCCGACCGAGCCGTATGCGGTGCAGCGGGGCGATCGCATCGCCCAGCTCGTCATCCAGCGCGTCGAGGCGTGCGCGTTCCGCGAAGTCGAGACGCTGGACGGCGAGAACCGGGGCGGAGGCTTCGGCCACACCGGCCGCTGAGGCCTGATCAGATCTCGGGTCAGATCTCGCGGACGACCTTGCGAGGGTTCTTGTCGTCACGCTCGCCGAGGTAGGCGGGCTGGCGAAGGATGCTTTCGCTCGTCCACTCGGCGAACTGGACCTCGACCACCATCTCTGGGCGCACCCACAGCGCGATCTTGCGGGTCGGCGGTGGAGGCGGCGGGTCGAACGGGCACTCCTCGGCGGCGAGGTCACGGAAGCGGGCGAGGAGCCGCTGCAGCTCGCGCTCCTTGAACCCGGTTCCCACGCGTCCGCTGTACCTGCAGCTTCCTGCCCTCGTAGACGCCGACGAGCAGCGCGCCGAGCGTCGACTCGCGGTTGCCGGACCCAGGCACCCATCCCCCGACCACGAACTCTTGCTGCGGCCGGTACTTGATCTTGCGCCACGCCGGCGATCGCCGGCCGACTTCGTACGTGCTGTCGGCGCGCTTGGCGACGATCCCTTCGAGCCCGCGTGCCTTCGCAGCTTCGTAGAGCGCTTCGCCGTCTGGATGGCGGGGCGAGACCATCCAGCGATCGCCGTTCTCCACGAGCTGCTCGAGCAGCTTCCGACGATCTGAGTACGGAAGTCCGGTCACGTCGCGACCGTCGATCTCGAGCACGTCGAAGACCACGTAGAGCAAGGGCCCGCCGCCCTGCTGAAGGAGGCTGAAGCTCGGTCGCTCCTCGTCGTCGAGGACCACGACCTCGCCGTCGAGAACGGCCTGCTTCGCGTTCACTCCGTCGGCGAGGGAGGTGAGCTCGGCGAAGCGCGCCGTCGAGTCGAGCTTGTGCGAGGTCTGGAATCGGACGGCGCCGTCTTCGACGAACGCGAAGTTTCGGTTTCCGTCCCACTTGATCTCGAACTCCCACCCGTCGTCGGTGGGCACGGTTTCGCTCGACACCGCCTTCATGGGCTCGATGCCCCAACGCAGCGGCATCGGCGACGCTTCAGGCCCGGGGTGGGCGGCTCGACAGGATGCCCTCGGACTCGAGGCGGTCGAGTTCCGCATCGGAGAAGTCGAGGAGCTCGCTCAGCACGGCGCGGTTGTCCTCGCCGCGATAAGCCGGCCGCCCCTTCACGCCCGTGTCGGCGGCGGAGAAGCGCCAGGGCGAGTTGGGCAGCCGCAGGGTGCCGCCCGACCGGTCGTCCACCTCGACGATCGCCCCTCGCTCTCGTGCCCAATCGGTGTGGCTGATCTCGGCGACCGTGCGCATCACACCCATCGCGAGCCCGTGCTTCGCGAGCACCTCCTCGAGCTCGTCGATGTCGTCGAACGTCGACGTCCACTCGCCGAGGACCTCGATGATCTCGTCGAGATGCTCGATGCGATCGGTGGGCGTGGCGAAGCGGGGATCGTCGGCGAGCTCAGGGCGACCGGCGGCTTTGATGTACAGCTCGAACGTGCCCCGCGCCGCGGGATGGCCGCTGATGACGACGTGGTGCCCTTCTCCGGTCGGCAGAACCGGGTAGTCCCCGGGCGCGAAGGAGGGGATCTCCTCTCCGACTTCGCCGCCATTGAGCTGCCAGTGGGCGTGCTCGTTGATCGCGAGCATCGTCTCGGCCATCGCGATGTCGATGCGCTGGCCGACCCCGGTGCGCTCGCGTTGGTACAACGCGGCGAGCAGCGCAGACAGGCACTCGAGCGCCGTGTACACGTCGCCGTGGGAGAACACGTCGTTCGCCGCCTTCCCGCGCGCCATCGCCTGACTCCACGTGATGCCCGCCTCGGCCTGCACCACCGGCGCGTACGCCCGGCGACCGCGCCATGGTCCGTCTTGCCCGTACCCACTGATCGAAGCGATCACGAGCCGTGGATGCGCCGCGAGCAGCTCGTCCGGGTCGAGTCCCATGCGGGTCATGACGCCGGGCCGGAAGTTCTCGAGGACGACGTCGCACAGCCCCGCGAGTGAACGGACGATCGCCACGGCTTCGGGGTGGCGGAGATCGAGGCTGATGTTGCGCTTCCCGCAGTTCTGCTGTGCGAAGTACGTCGCCATCGAGTTGATGCGCGGCCACGAGAAGCGCGTGAGATCACCTTCGGGCGGTTCGACTTTGATCACGTCGGCGCCGAGGTCGACGAGCATCCTTCCCGCATGCGGGCCCGCGAGGACGCGGGACAGGTCGAGCACACGCACACCGTCGAGCGGGCCGGCTGCCGTCATGGCACCGGAGCCTAGGGTGTCGCTCATGGCGACGGATCGGCTGCCCGCGTACGACGACCTCCCAGTCGGCCGCGGGCAAGCCGCCCGGTTCGTCATGGGGCTTGTGGGGCGACCGCGATGTGTTCGGTTGCCTCAACCTCCTCACGTCCGATCGAGTCGTCGCGGCGGCCAGGCTCGTGCAGCGGGGCGCGCTGTTCCCGCTCAACTGGGACATGCGGATGCCCGACCCGCCCCTGTTCGGCCGGGCGCGATTCGAGCACGAGGTGACGGGCAAGCCGCCCTCGGTCGGGCACGACGACGTGATGCACGACTGGAACACGCAGAGCTCGTCGCAGTGGGACGGCTTCCGCCATGTCCGCCATCCGGTGCACGGTCACTATGGCGGTGTGCCCGATGAGGAGCACGGCATGCACCACTGGGCGTCGCGAGGCTTGGCCGGGCGCGCGGTGCTCGCCGATGTCGGTCGCTGGCGGGCCGCGCAGGGGCGTCCCCTCCAGATGGACGCCCCTGACCCGATCACGCCCGACGATGTGCTCGCCACCCTCGCTGACCAGGGCACGACGCTCGAGCCGGGAGACGTCCTGTTGATGCGCACCGGCTGGGTCGGCTGGTACAGCGCGCTCGACATGGACACCCGCACGCGCATGAGTGACCGCACCCAGATGGCGGCTCCCGGGCTTCCGCCCGGGGAGGACACGGCAAGGTTCTTGTGGGACCTGCACATCGCGGCGATCGGCGCCGACAACCCGGCCGTGGAGATCTGGCCGCCGGGCGCGCTCGTCGACCCCGCGGTCGTCGAGGAAGTGCGAGCGGATCCGTCGCGGATGCACGAGACGTTCGTGCACACGCTGCTGCTCCCGATGCTCGGAATCCCGCTCGGTGAGCTGTGGAACCTCGAACCGCTCGCGGATGACTGTGCCGCCGACGGGCGCTACGAGTGCTTCTTCACCTCGGCACCGTTGAACCTGCCGGCAGGTGTCGCCTCCCCACCGAACGCGATGGCCATCAAGTGACCGGCCCCGACGGACTGCCTCTTCATGGGCAGGCCGCGTTCATCACGGGCGGAGGCAGCGGCATCGGCCTCGCTTGCGCGCGCTGGCTCGTCCGCGACGGATGCGCAGTGACGATCGTCGGCCGCACCGAGTCGAAGCTCGTCGGCGCGGTCGACGAGCTCAGAGCCGACGCACCGGAAGGGGTTGATGTGCGAAGTGCCGCGTGTGATGTCGCGGACGAGGACTCGGTTCGTGCTGCCGTCCGGCACGCCACGGAGGCCGTCGACGGGCTACACATCGCGGTGCTCGCCGCGGGCACGGGCACGTTCGGGCCGGTGCTCACCACCGACGTCGCGGCATGGCAGGCCGTGCTGGACACAAACCTCACGGGCGCATTCCTCGGCATCAAGCATGCAGGTGCCGCCATCGCCGCGAGCGGGGGTGGGGCGATCGTCGCGATCTCCTCGATTGCGGGTCCGCTCACACACCGCTTCATGAGCGCGTACTGCGTGAGCAAGGCCGGGCTCGAGACTCTGGTCCGCAACGCGGCCGACGAGCTCGGCATCGCGCAGGTGCGTGTCAACGCTGTGCAGCCGGGGCTCGTCCCCACCGATCTCGCGAGCGCGCTCGTCAACGACGACGGCATCCGGGCGGACTATTTGGACCAGATGCCGCTGGGGCGGCTGGGCACGGTCGACGACATCGCTGCGGGGGTGCGCTACCTCGCGGGACCGGAATCGTCGTGGGTCACCGGCCAGTGCATCGCGATCGACGGTGGCCACACGCTGCGCCGCGGGCCGAACCTCGAGGCCGCCGCGAGGCTGATCTTCGGGGACGACGTCGTCGAAGGTCGCGTTCCCCGCCCGCCTGACGCGCGGCCCTTTCACGTATCTCGCAGCCTTTCGGCCCGTCGGAGCCCCTCTCGTGGTCGGCCGTTCCCTCGTGACGCGCCTGATCCTCAAAGCACGGGCCGCCGCGCCGACAAGACACAGGCACGCCAAGCGTGTTCGTGGCCGGAGGTGCTGGTGGCGACTTCGACGATCGGGGGTGGGGTGCAGGACTGTGTCCGCGCGCCCCGGAACCGCCCGTGAATCGCGCCACCCGAGCCGTCGTCATCGGCACGAGCGTCGCCGGGCTCGTCGCGACGATCGCCGCGTTCGCGCTCACCGCCGACCAGGGCGTGGGGCAACCCGTTCGTGATCCTCGCGCTCGCCGTGCCGCTCGCGATCGGTTGGGCGTATCCGCTCCGCTTCCTGCGCAACGAGGAGGCGGACACGCTGCAGCTGGACGAGGTCTTCCTCGTCATCGGGGTGCTTCTGCTGCCGCCGTGCGGAACCCTTGCTCGTCTTCCTGCTCGGCACGACGGCCGGCCTCCTGTCGGACGCGACCGCCGCTCATCAAAGCGGTGTTCAACCTCGGCCAGCTCATGCTCTCGGTGGTCTTCGGGCTGTCGATCTTCCTCCTTGTCGACCAGGGCGCCCCCGGCGACATCTCCCTGCCGCGCGGTGCTGGGCGCGATCGCCGCCGCGCTCGCGATGACGGTCATTTCGCAAAGTCTCGTCGGATCTCGTCATCTCGACCAGTGAGGGGATTCCCTTCTGGCAAAACCTGCGCGACGGGATGGGGCTGCGGATCCTGCAGGCACTCGCAGCGGTGTCCATCGGCATGCTCGCGGCGCTGGGGGCGCGACCTACCCGTGGGCGCTGCTGCTTGGCGGGTGTGCCCCTGGTCATGGTGCATGTGGTCTTGGGCGAGCATCTCCGCGCCCGGCTGGATCGCGAGCGGCTCGATCGGCTGTTGCGGACCGCCGAGGAGGTGCACTCGTCGATCGACACGGCGTCCGTCACTCGTTCTCTTGTGCACTCGGCCCAGGAGCTCCTGCATGCTCGCGACGCGTGGGTTGGGCCTTCGGCGCCCGAGCCGGAGGAGCGCGGTGTACGTCTCGTACTGAGCGACGACGAAGAGCAGTGGCTCGTCGTCAGCGGGCGAAAGGGAGTCTCGGGGTTCAACGACGAGGACGTGCATCTCCTCGAGGCGATCGGCGCGATCGGCGCCTCCGCCCTCGAGAACGCCCACCTCGTCAGCCAGATCCGCCACCAGGCCACCCACGATCGGCTGACCGGACTTCCGAACCAGCTCCTGTTCGAAGACCGCGTGAACCAGGCGGTGCAGCGGCGCGTCGGCTGCGCGGAGAAGCTCGCCGTGCTGATGCTCGACCTGGACGCGTTCCAGAAGGTGAACGCGAGCCTCGGCCATGCGGTGGGCAATGAGCTCTTGAAGCGCGTCGGCGGGCGGCTCATGGGAGCGGTGCGAGAGGATGACACCGTCGCGCGCATGAGCGCCGACGACTTCACGATCCTGCTCCCCGGCGTCGGGGAAGGCGAGTCGCTCGGCATCCTCGCCGAACAGCTGCTGGCAGCGGTCAGCCGGCCGTTCGTGGTGGACGGGCACGAGCTGTTCATGACCGCGAGCGCAGGCATCGCGGTGTTCCCCGACGACGGTGCGCACGCGGGTCAGCTGCTACGCAACGCGGACACCGCGATGCACCGCGCCAAGGACGCCGGCGGCAACTGCACTCGGCTGTACGACGCGGGCACGAACGAGCTGGCGCAGATCCACCTCGCCCGGCGCAGCGAGCTGCACAACGCGCTGCGTCGCGACGAGCTGCGGGTGCTCTATCAGCCGCAGATCGACCTGCGCACCGGTCACATCGTCGGCGTCGAGGCGCTCGTGCGATGGGAGCATCCGACGCTCGGCCTGCTGACGCCGGCGGACTTCGTGCCGCTCGCCGAGGAGTCCGACCTCGTCGTCGAGGTCGACACCTGGGTGATGCGCCACGCGTGCGCGCAAGCGGTGCAGTGGGACGCCGCGAGGGACTCCCCGCGCTGCGGATGGCCGCGAACCTGTCGGGTCGCAACTTCTCCGACGACCGCATCATCGGGCGGGTCGCGACGGTCCTGCGCGAGACCGGGCTCGCCGCGCCACGTCTCGAGCTGGAGATCACCGAGAGCCTGGCCCTGCGCGAGTCCGAGGGCGCGCTCGACATCATTCGCCGAGTGCGTGACCTCGGGGTGCGCTTCGCCATCGACGACTTCGGGACCGGCTACTCCGCCCTTGCGCAGATGCAGCGCTTCCCCGTCGATCGCCTGAAGATCGACCGGACGTTCGTCAACCAGATCACCTCGGCGCAGGGCGTCGCGCCGTTGGTGTCGGCGTTCATCGGCATCGCCCGGGCGCTGCGGCTGGAGGTCGTCGCCGAGGGCGTCGAGACCCTGGAGCAGCAGACGTTCCTGCGCACCCACGGCTGCAAGGAGGCCCAGGGCTTCCTCTACAGCCGGCCAGTGCCGCCCGACGAGGTCGCCGCCCTCGTGCGCAAGCCGTCGCTCGGCCTGCACGTGGCGGGACAGGGCGACTGAGTCGATCCGGGGCGGGAGCCTCGCCTCCCTACCGACCAGTAGGTAGGCTGGCACTGATGCCGCCATCGCCGCCTTTCGCGGAGCTCGAGCCCGTCGTCGGGACGACTTGCTCGAGCGCCACCTGGCGACGACCAAGGAATGGTTTCCCCACGAGCTCGTGCCCTACAGCCGGGGTCGAGACTTCGAGCCGGGCGAGCAATGGGAGCGGACGACTCGTTCCTGCCGCTCGACGACGCGGTGCGCAGCGCCCTCTTCGTCAACCTGCTCACCGAGGACAACCTGCCGTACTACTTCCGCGACATCGACGGTCTGTTCGGCGCGCGACGGCAGCTGGGGCGACTGGGCCCGGCGTTGGACCGCCGAGGAGGGTCGGCACTCGATCGTCATCCGCGACTACCTGACGGTGACGCGAGCGATCGATCCGGTGGCGCTCGAGCGCGGCCGCATGGTCCAGGTGAGCAAGGGTGAGGTGCCCGCTCCAGACAGCCGCTTCAACGGCGTCGTCTACCTCACGCTCCAGGAGCTCGCGACCCGCATCTCGCACCGCAACACCGGCAAGCTCGCTCGACGATCCCGTGGGCTACGAGGTCATGGCCCGCGTCGCGGCGGACGAGAACTTCCACCACCTCTTCTACCGAGACCTCGCGTCGCGCGGCGATCGAGCTCGACCCGTCGGCGATGGTGATCGCGATCGACCACGAGGTGCGCACGCTTCGCGATGCCGGGCACCGGCATCCCCGACTTCGAGAAGCACGCGCAGCGCATCGCCCGCGCGGGCATCTACGACCTCAGCGTCCACCACGAGCAGATCCTCGTGCCGATCGTGATGCGTCAGTGGAAGGTCGCCGAGCTGACCGGGTTGAGCGCCGAAGCCGAGGCCGCGCGCGATCGGCTCATCAACTACCTCGAGCGCACTGCCCGCGTCTCGGCCCGGGTCGCCGCCCGACGCGAGCAGCTCGCGCGCCTCGGCGGCTGCCACAGCTAGAGCGGTCTGCACGCGGTCGCGGCGGCGGCGCTGGCGGCGTGCGCTCGAGCCCGACGTCGGCGACCGCCGTGGGGTGCCGGCGGTGGCGCCGGGGGCGTCCGAGGCGTCGCGGCGCGCTCGATCGCGACAGGGCTCGCGCGGGAATGGTCACGAGCGTAGCACGAGCCGCCTGCCCACGAGGACCATCATCGCGACGATGCATGCGGTGCGCACGCCCCAGACCGACGCGACGATGCCGCCGAGCGGCGCGCCGCCGCCCTCCGCGAAGAGCAGGACCCCCTGGGCGAGTCCGAACGCGGACGCCCGCGACTCGTTCGGCATCCGGCGTGCCGAAGACGGTGTTCGTGGGGATGAGCGTGCCGAAGATCACGCCCACGCCGAGGAACCCGATCGAGGATCAGTCGGCATCGACGCATCGGCGACGAAGAAGACCAGTGCGACCGCCGCTCCGCCGAGTGCAACGATGCCAGCCACTCGAAGTAGCGAGCGCGCGCGTTGCCGTGGAAGGGCACGACCGACGAGACCGCGATGGTGCCGATGGGCACGGCGGCAGCGAGCAAGCCCGGGCCCGGCGTCGCCGGTGCCGAGGTGTCGGAGGGCGTAGACCGCGACGAGTGACTCCGGGATGATCGCGACCTCCGCAGACGCAGCGCGTAGAGGACCGACCGCCCGACGGATCATGACGTCGGACCAGATGCGCGCGGGCTCCGGCGCGCAGCGCCGATTCGGTTGTCGGCGGCGACGGCGCTGCGGCCGATGCGCAGCCGGGTCAGGACGACGGCCGACGGCGATGAACGACATGCTGTTGACGACGAGCGCGCCCTGAGCGCTGATCGCCGCGACGAGGACTCCGCCGAGCAGGTAGCCGAGCACCAGCGTGCGTCTGCGAGGTGATGTGCGACACCGCGAGCGCGTCGGGGTACTGGTTGCCGGGGACGGTCTCCGGCAGCAGTGCCGCGCGCGCGGCCGCGAACGGCGGTGAGGGCAAGCCCGCGACGAACGTCAGCGACAAGAGCACGCCGATCGGCATCGGGATGAGCAGCGCGAGGAACGCGGCCGCCCGGATGAGGTCGCAGATGATCATCACCTGTCGTCGAGGCAGCCGATCGCCGAGCGTGGCGAGCCACTGGCCGATGCCGATCCACGGCAGCACGCTGAACGTGACGACCAGGCCGGTCATCGCGGCCGAGTCGGTGCGGTCGAGCACGAGCACGGCGAGCGCGACGCGAGCCGCCCAGTCGCCGATCTCCGAGAAGATCTGAGCGACGAGGAGCACGGCGAAGTCGCGGCTCGCCAGTGGTGCCCGGAGCTGTCGAAGCCGATTGCGCAGTGACCCCACCTCCTTCGAGGTCGACACGGTAGACGGACGTCAACAGGGTCCTCCGTCGAGTGCGTTCGTAGTGACGCGAACGCGTTGAGTCGTGACTGAGGTATCGACCCTTTCCGTCGGTGTCTTCAGCGCGTACGATTCCGTCGCTGACCTCGGTCAGCAGCGATGCGTTTGGAGGGAGGTGGTGCCCACATGCGTGGCGGAGCCTGGCGCTAAGCCAGCTCCCGGAGCCGCGTCGCACTCGAGCGTCGGGGGCGATCCCCGTCTGAACCGCTTAGGTGGTCGACCGGAGGCCCGACGCCACACACCTCAGCGCTCCAGGAGCGATCAAGCGATCTGGAGCCCCCGTCCCGATACCCCCGGCATCCCACGCCCCTCCGTCACATCTGATGACGCCGGTACTGGAGCGGGGGCTTCATCGCGCTTGGGCGGCGATGCGTCGCGCGCCAGACTGCGCCCATGCCGCCCTCCGTTGCCGAAGTCCACGCCGCGCTCACCGCGCCCGGCCAGCCCTTCGAGATGGAGGAGGTGCCGATCCGGGGCGTTGCCACTCGCACATGGAAGAACGCCGCGCCGTCGCTACGCGCGGTGCTCGAGCAGAGCCTCGTTCACCAGGACCTGACGTTCCTCGTGTACGAGGACGAGTCGCTCACGTTCGCACAGCACTTCGCTGCTGCCGCGACGATGGCCCACCGCCTCACCGTCGACTTCGGGGTGCAGAAGGGAGATCGCGTCGCGATCGCGATGCGCAACTTCCCCGAATGGTCGATCGCGTTCTGGGCGGCGGCCTCGTTGGGAGCGGTGGTCGTTCCCCTCAACGCGTGGTGGACCGGACCCGAGCTCGAATACGGGTTGAGCGACTCCGGTGCGGTGGTCGTGTTCGTCGACGACGAGCGCAACGAACGGCTCGCCGAGCATCTGAGCGCGCTTCCCGCATTGCGCGGCGTCATCGTCGCCAAGTCTGAGCACGAGCTCGCGGCTCCCGCGCAGCGTTTCGAAGATGTGCTCGGTGTCGTGGAGCCCGACGCGACACTTCCGCCGGTCGAGCTCGATCCCGAGGACGACGCAACGATCTTCTACACGTCGGGGACGACCGGACGGCCGAAGGGCGCGCTGGGCACCCAGCGCAACATCTGCACGAACTTGATGAGCCTCGTGTTCTGCGCGGCCCGGGGAGCCGCCCGGTCCGAGGCACCGCCCGCCGCCGTACCCGGCGCCGGCGTGCAGAACGCGTACCTGCTTTCAGTGCCGTTCTTCCACGCCACCGGATGTCACTCCGTCCTGGTGGCGAACCTCGCGTTCGGGGGGAAGATCGTGATCATGTACCGGTGGGACGCCGGCCGCGCGCTGGAGCTCATCGAGCGGGAGCGCATCACGACGTTCGGTGGTGTGCCGGCGATGGTGTGGCAGGTTCTCGACCATCCCGACTTCGACAAGCGCGATCTGTCGAGCGTGAAGTCGATCGGCTACGGCGGCGCGCCTGCCGCTCCCGAGCTCGTGCGTCGCATCGAGGCGATGTTCCCCGGGCGGACTCCGAGCAACGGCTACGGGCTCACCGAGACCTCGTCGGTCACGACGATGAACTCCGGCACCGACTACCTGCTCAAGCCCGAGAGCGTCGGCGTGCCCGTACCTGTGTGCGACGTGAAGGTCGTCGATGACGACGGACAGCCGCTGAGCAGTGGAGACGTGGGCGAGCTCTGGATCAAGGGCCCGAACGTCGTCAAGGGCTACTTCAACAAGCCCGAGGCGACTGAGGCGTCGTTCACCGACGGCTGGTTGCACAGCGGCGACGTCGCCCGTATCGACGACGAAGGCTTCGTCTTCATCGTCGACCGCGCGAAGGACATGGTGATCCGAGGCGGGGAGAACGTGTACTGCGTCGAAGTAGAGGCCGCGCTGTTCGAGCATCCGGCCGTTTCGGACGCGGCCGTGATCGGCATCCCGCACACCGTGCTCGGCGAAGAGGTGGGCGCCGTCGTGCAGCTCGCTCCCGGCAAGAGCGCGACCGAGGACGAGCTGAAGAGCCACGTCGCCGAACGACTCGCCGCGTTCAAGGTGCCCGTGCGGATCTGGTTCCGAGACGAGCCGTTGCCGCGCAACCCGGCCGGCAAGATCCTCAAGCGCGACCTGCGCCAAGAGCTCGTGGGTGAGGGGTGACACTGGCCGACCGGGTGGACGCCGTCCATGCCGAGTTCCGACGTCGGAGCGCGCTCGCACTCGGCGGCGAGGTGTCGACAGACGACGGGCTGCTCGTGTGGGCGGGGCCCAACCCGGTGCCCGCGGTGGTGAACGGCGTGATCCGAACGACGTCCGGTTTGCGCGGGGCGGAGGTGCTGGCCCGGGCGGACGAGTGGTTCGGCGCGCGCCGACGTGGTTACACCGTCTTCTGCAGGACCGACAGCGACCGAGACGTGATCGATGTCTGCGCGGAGCGAGGCTTGCCGCACGTCGCCGACGGTGGCCTGCCGGAGATGGTGATCCACGAACCGGTGGCGTTGCCGGCGCTCGCCGCCGGGGTCTCCGTGCGTGAGGTGGAGACCGCCCGGGATCGGGGCGACTACCGCAGCGTGTTCGCGGCGTCGTATGCGCAGCTCGGTGCCCCCGAAGAGCTCGTCGACGGCGTGATGCCGCCCCTCGAGATGCTGCAGGGCGACGACGTCGGCGCGTTCATCGTGGATCTCGACGGGAAGCCCGCAGCCGTCGCGATGTCGGTGCTCATCGACGGTGTCGCCGACATCCACTGGGTGGGAACGATGCCGTCGGCCGGTCGTCGCGGCCTCGGCGAGCTCGCGACCGCTCATGCGCTCGCGCACGGGTTCGCCGCCGGCGCCGACGTCGCCGCGCTCCAGGCATCGCCGATGGGTGACGGCTTGTACAGGCGGATGGGTTTCGTCGAGCTCTATCGCTACAACGAATTCCTCGTGCTGGCCGCGTGAAAGGCTGCGTCCCATGACCGACGCCCCCAACCCCGATGGCTCCTCTCCTCGCACCACCAAGTTCTCGGCACCGCCGCCGATGGTGATCGATCCGTCGAAGCGGTACACGGCGCAGATGGAGACGTCGCTCGGGTCCATCACGATCGCGCTCGACGCCGCGAGCGCGCCGAAGACGGTGAACAACTTCGTCTTCCTCGCGCGCTACCACTACTACGACGGCATCATCTTCCACCGCATCATCAAGGGCTTCGTCTGCCAAGGTGGCGATCCCGAAGGCAGCGGACGGGGCGGTCCCGGGTACCGCTTCGAGGACGAGCTGCCGAAGCCGGGGCGCTACGAGATCGGGTCGCTCGCGATGGCCAACGCCGGTCCGAACACGAACGGCAGCCAGTTCTTCATCATCAGCGGCAACAGCGGGGCGGGCCTTCCGCCGCAGTACTCCCTGTTCGGCAAGGTCGTGAAGGGCCTCGATGTCGTCGAAGCGATGCAATCGGTGCCCACGGGTAGCGGCGACCGTCCGAAGGACGACGTCGTGATCAACTCGGTCACCATCACCGAGTCCGACTAGGCGCAGCCGCGCCCACGACGTGGCTGATCCGGGCGACGCGCTCGTCGACATCGTCGATCTCGACGACAACGTGGTCGCGGTCGTGACGCGCCGCCAGATGCGCGCAGAGAACTTGCTCCACCGCTCCGTGGGGATCGCGGTCCTCGACTCCGAGGATCGCGTCCTCATCCACCGACGCGCCGACTCGAAGGACGTATGGCCGGGGCGCTGGGATCTGGCCGTCGGGGGAGTGGTCGACGCTGGGGAGGGCTGGGAGGACGCCGCGGTCCGCGAGCTCGCGGAGGAGATCGGGAGCCACGCGTCGCCGCAGGAGATCGGACGGGGTCGGTTCGAGGACGATGCCGTGAGGGCGATCGGGCGGATCTATGTCGCTCGCGACGACGGTCCGTTCGAGTTCGTCGACGGAGAAGTCGTCGAGGCACTCTTCGTCACGTTCGAAGAGCTACGCGAACGTCTCGCCCGCGACTCGTTCGTTCCCGACAGCCTCGCGATCGTGTGGCCGCTTCTCAGCGGCGAGCGAGCCGACGGGGAAGACGGTCCTTCCACCAGGTGAACGCAGTTTCGTCGACGCCATAGGCGTCGCACATCAGCTGCGCCGACCGCAGGATGTCGCCCGCCTGCAACGAGGCCGCTGCCTGGTCCCAGGCCGAGGAGCGAGCGGGAAGCGGCAGCGACCGCACCTCCGCCGCACTCAGCTTGAGTGCGGTCGACGAGCGCGCCGCGCCGAGATGTTGCGTTGCCGCCCACGCCGAGAGGGGAGGCGAGTTCAGCGCCGCGGCGATCGGCCACAGCCGGCTGCCTTCGGCTACGACGGAGATGACCGGTGTCGCGGGAAGCCATGCGCCGCTCCGCGTCGACGGCGGCTTCGATCACCCGAGTCTGAGTCGCGACGACAACCTTCGGTACGAGCCGTGCCCGGAGGCGAGCGGAGAGCGCGGGCACGGCGACAGTCGGTCGCATCAGCTTGCGGCCCGCGATCGTCGCGGGGACCTCGCCCCAGCGACTACGGCCGGGATCGATGAGACCCGTCGTGATCACCTGCACGCCGTCGGCTCCCTCGTCGTCTGCTCCCTCGTCGACGAGGGACGCAATTTCGTAGAACTCGTCGCGGAAGTCGGCTGTCACCGAGGCGATGTCGCCCACGCATCGATCGATGGCGAGGTCGAGCGCAGGCACTCCCACCGCGTCGGCCAGCAGAGGCGACCAGGTCGCACCCGAAGGCAGGATCATCGGCGCCAACGGAGCACACGCCTCGCCGAGCGTTCGGTCCACGGCGCTTTGCGCGACGCCCCGGCGCAGCCCCAGTGCGCATGTCGGGACATCAGCCGCGAAGACCGACGACGTCGACATCCAGACGCGCTCGAGTGCGGCGCGCTCCAGCACCTGAGTTCGCGCCCAGCCACTGTCGCGGGTCGCGAGCGTCGCCATGGGCTGGACGAACGCGACGCGCCCGCGGTCGGGTCGCGCCAGACGCAGCGCGAGCACGAGGAACAGCGCTGCTTCGTCGATGTAAACCGGTGGTGCGTCTCCCAGACGCGCCGACCGCGCTGCGTGGCGTGTCTGGTCGCCTGCCGTGGCTCGGCGGAGCTTCGTGAGGAACGGAGGGTTGCCGATCACGACGTCGAACGTGCCGTCGGGCAGGTCCGCTGCGAACGCGTCGGCGACCTCGACCAGTGCCTCTCCGCCGAGCAGCCGCCGGCACTCGGTCACCGCCCTCGCGTCGGTGTCGACGCCGACGACGTTGCGCGGGCTGCCCAGACGACGGGCCGCGGCGACAAGGAAGTTGCCCGTGCCGCACGCCGGGTCGAGGACGCGGATCGAGCCAGGGTCGAGCCCCGCATCGAGAAGCGGTTGCAGCGACCAGTCGAGCAGGTGCTCGACGAGGAACGGTGGGGTGTCGAATGCGCCGAGCCGACGGCGTTCGTCGGGAGCTGAGTCCTGCCCGCGGCCTCGCTGCCGGGCCGGCGAAACCCTCGCGCGCCGTGCCGCAGGGGTCGCTACCGCTCCTCGCGGAAGGCGACGTGCTGACGGACGACCGGGTCGTACTTCTTGATCTCGAGCCGCTCGCGGGTGTTCGTCTTGTTCTTGCGCGTGACGTACGTGTACCCGGTGCCGGCCGTCGACTTCAGCTTGATGATCGGACGCTTCTCGTTCTTCGGCATGTCAGACCTTCTCGCCGCGGGAGCGGATCTCGGCCACGACGGCCTCGATGCCCTTCTTGTCGATCGTCCGGAGGCCCTTGGTGCTGACGGTCAGCGTCACCCAGCGCTTCTCGCTCGGCAGCCAGAACCGGCGCTTGTGCACGTTCGGCACCCACCACCGCTTCGTGCGCACGTGCGAGTGCGACACGGAGTAGCCCGTCGAAGGCTTCTTCCCAGTGACTTGGCAGACGCGCGACATGACCCGATTCCTCCTGCAGGGACCCCGAAAGGGTATCGGCCCGGGTGCGGAGATTGCCAGCGCGGCCAGGACTACCTTGGCTCGCCGTGCGTCGGGCGGTGATCGTTGCGGTTCTCGCCGCCGGTGCAACGGCTCTCATGGGCTGCTCCGACGACTCGGCCGCGGCGCCTCCGCCGGCCACGGAGGGCTCGATTGCGCCTTCATCCTCCTCGTCCATCGACGCGGCGCCTCTCGGGTTGTCGCCCGCTCCGCCTGCGGGCGATCCCTGTGTCGTCGGCGCACCCGCACCCCAGGGGTCGATCACGATCGAGTCTGGCGGCCTCGAACGGACCTACCGGCTCACGCTCCCCGACCCTCGTCCGAGCGAGCCCGCGCCGGTCATCCTCAATCTGCACGGTGCCGGATCCAACGCCACCGAGCAGGACCTCTACAGCGACCTGGCCGTCAGAGGTCCGGCCCGAGGCTTCGTCGTCGTGACCCCAGACGGCACCGGGCAGCCGCGACAGTGGAACATCGTCGTGACGACCCAGGCTGACGACGTGGCGTTCATCGACGACCTGTTGGAGGACGTCGCGAAGCGGGCGTGCATCGACCCGTCGCGGACGTACTCGACAGGTATGTCGAGCGGAGCGGCGATGAGCTCTGCTCCTGGCATGTGAGGAGGACGGACCGGTGCGCACCATTGCGCCGGTGGCGGGTGTCGTCTACCTCTCCTTTCTGTGCGACGCGGGTCCGCCGCGCACCGTGATCGCGTTCCACGGGACCGATGACGGCGTGCTCCCGTACGGCGGCGGACCGATCCCGGGGGCGAATGTGCTGTACCCCGGAGTCGCGCCGGCGATGGCGGGATGGGCGAAGCGTGGGCACTGTGCGCCGACGCCCGAACGCACGCAACCGTCGCCGCACGTCACCCTCGAGCGATGGACCGGATGCGCCGACGGCACCATCGTCGAGCTGTACACCATCGAGGGCGGCGGACACACGTGGCCGGGTGCGATATCGGTCCCTTACCTCGGCGAGACGACTGACGAGATCAGCGCCACCGACATCATGTTGGATGCGTTCAGCAGTGAGTGACCTGGTCCGCGGCTCCGACGGTCGCCACCGGTGCCGCTGGGGCGCGTCGACGCCGGACTACGAGACCTACCACGACCGAGAGTGGGGTCGACCGGTCGTCGACGACATCCGCATCTACGAGAAGCTTTGTCTCGAAGGATTCCAGTCCGGGTTGTCGTGGCTGACGATCCTGCGCAAGCGCGAGGGATTTCGGAGCGCGTTCGCGGGCTTCGATCCGGCCGCGGTGGCTCGCTTCGGCGATCGTGATGTCGAACGCCTGCTCGCGGATGCATCCATCGTGCGGCATCGGGGGAAGATCGAGGCGACGATCGCGAACGCTCGAGCGACGCTCGCTGCGCAGAACGAGGTCGGTTCGCTCGGAGCGTTGGTGTGGTCGTTCGAACCGAAAGGACGCAGCCGGCGCCGCGCTCCAGGAGCGATGTCCGACGTTGCCGCGTCCACAGAAGAGTCGACTGCGTTGTCGAAGGAGCTGTTGCGACGCGGCTTCCGCTTCGTCGGTCCGACGACGTGTTACGCGGCGATGCAGTCCCTCGGACTCGTCAACGACCACCTCGCCCGCTGCCACGTCCGCAAAGACTGTGAGGCGGAGCGCACGGCCTCCACCATTCCTGTCCCGGTTTCGCGTCATTCGTGACGCGCTTCTCGCGCGAGAACGCGGGGGCACGGTCGGTGGGCCGCCCGGGGCTCGAACCCGGCACCTTGGGATTAAAAGTCCCCTGCTCTACCCGATGAGCTAGCGGCCCGCCGTCGCAACCTAGGGCGTCGCCGCTGTCGTGGCGGGAGCGGCGGCCGTCGTGGCGACCGTGGTCGCCGCGGCCGTCGTGTCCGGAGCCGCTGTCGTGGTCGTCGTGTCGTCGGCGCCTGCTTGTGCCTCCGCGACGGCGGTCTGCAGCGCGTGGAGCGTCGCAACGTCCACGGCGCCGGTGGGCTCGACCCCGAGCTCGGTCTGGAACGCCATCAAGGCCTCCGTGAGCTCGGGCGTCCACTCACCGTCGATGTCCCCTGGCCAATAGCCCGCCAGCTTCAAGACCGACTGGACGGCCGCAGTCTGCGCGACCGCCGCGGTCGCCGCCTCGCTGTCGACCGCGAGGACAGCGGCGGACAGCGCGATGGCGGTCGCTTCGTCGACGAAGCCCGTCACCGGCAGGTTGTTGTCGGTCTGGAGCTGCTCGACGGCGGCCACCGTCGACGGGCCGTAGATCCCGTCGATCGGCCCGTCGTACAAGCCCGCGGTCTGAAGGGCGGTCTGCAGGGCGGCGGTGTACTGAGCCACGACGGTGGTCGCCTGGGCGAGTTGTTCGTCCGTCACGCAGCCTGCGTCGACGAGCAGCCGCAACCATGCGATCTCGAGGGCGTACGCGGCCGCGTTCAAGCTCGCTGACGCTTCTCGGATCGACGTCTCGGCGGTGATCCCTTCGGCGGCGGCGGTGAGATCGTCTTCGGCTGCCCGCACCCGATCGATGGTGGCCGTTTCGAGCGGAGGAGCGAGGGTCGTGGTGGTCGTCGCTTCGGTGACCGACGATTGGGCGGACGCGAGCGCTGCGTTGGCTTCCGCGAGCTCCTCGTTGGCCTGCGTCAGCTCCTCACGAGCCGCGGTGACCTCCTCGGCGCTGGACTCGACGGAGCGACGAGGAGCGGAGAGGTCTTCCGCCGCGGTCGTGAGGTCGCCGACCGTCGCGGGTGCGTCCGAGAAGATGCGCCCGTAACGATCGATCGCCTCTACGTACTGTGTCGCATCACTGCAGAATCCCGCGTTCGCTTCGACGAGCGCGGTTTGCGCGTCCGCGACAGACGCTTCTGCGGCAGTGACACGAGCCTGCGCTGCCTCAACCGGCTCGACCTCGCCATCGCCGTCGCCTCCGCAGGCGGTGACAAGAGCCAGTGTGACGACAGCGACTGCGCCAGTTGCCCGGCGCCATCCCTTTCTCGACGAACGATGCGCGCGAGTGAAGTGCATGGTCACCTCCTGGGCTGCGCGGTCATGGTACCGACGCGTCGATGTGACACCGGCGACACTCGACGCGGCGGTGTCAGGACCAGCCAGAACAGCGCGCTCGCCGTATTGTTTCGCATTCCTACGCCATCGGACTTGATCGATCTCGAGCGCTATCCCGTCGACGCGCTCGACTCACCGCTCGCGCGATCTGTGGTCGCCGACGGCAACGCGGTGCTGCGCGCTGACGGTGTGTGCATCCTTCCCGGGTTCCTCCGCGACGACATCATCGAGTCCCTCATCGCGGAATGCGAGGAGCTGGCGCCGCTCGGGCATCACAGTGAGGTTGCCGGCACGCCGTACATCGAAGCGCCGGATCGGTCCTTTCCCGAGGGGCACCCGCGTCGTAGCCCGAGCCGCACCTCGCTCACTGCCGTCGCGTACGACCTGTTCCCTTCGGACTCAGCGATCCGCGCGCTGTACGAGTGGGATCCCCTGATGCATTTCATCGGCGCGTTGCTCGATCGCTCCCCCCTCTACCGGTACGCCGACCCGTTCGGCGCGCTCAACCTCGCGGTCATGACCGAAGGCGACGAGCTGCACTGGCACTTCGACCAAACGGATTTCGTGGTCTCGCTCGCGATCCAGTCGAGTGACGCCGGGGGCGACTTCGAGAACGCCAAGCTGATTCGATCGCCTGACGACGAGCGCTACGACGATGTCGCGGCAGTCTTGGCTGGCACCGCGCCAGACCGGGTACGCACCGAGCCGATGACCCCCGGCACGCTGATGGTGTTCGAAGGACGCAATTCGATGCATCGCGTCACACCGATCAGAGGCGACCGGCCGCGGTTCGTCGCGTTGCTCGCCTACGACACCAAGCCCGACACAGACTCGTCCGACCGCCTCAAGATGGTCCGGTACGGCCGGCTGCCGTGAGCGGGCCCACGCACACCCAGTTCGGCGAGGGCTTCGCCGGTGATGGCGCGAACGCCGCACACGTGAACACCGTGCTCGGCGCCCGGGGCAGTGCCGTGGAGACGGCCTGGGCCACGGCGCTGGCCACCCCCTCGGCGGGCCATGCGCCGTTCGTCTGCGTGATTCGCCCCGGCCTCCCTGTGCGGCCGTTCACGTTGTTCGTGAACAAGGCGGAGATCAGAGGAGACAAGCACGGCGAGCTGACCTGGGGCGCGGCACAGGCGGGCGTTGCGACGGGAGTGGCGCAGTCGGTGAGTGACGGCACGGTGAGCCGCGATCTCGCCGCGTCCGGGCTGCTCATCGCTGCGGTGTGGGTCGACTGGGGTGCATCCGATGCCGAGGCCGTGTTCGACAACAACCTCGTCGCGACGCGGATGGCATTGGCCGCAGGGGCGACCGGTGCGCCGACGATCGACGACGTGCTGGTCGAAGCCGATGGCGCGTGGAACCCGTTCTTCCGTGACGATCGTCGCGGGCACACATAGGGGGTCGGCATGTCCTGGGAGCAGCGAGGCGGCGACGCCGGAGAGCCCACCAAGCGAGGGGGCGGGCTCGGTATCGAGGCCGTGCTCTTCGCGATCGTCGCCCTGGCGATCGGCGCATTCATCGGTCAGAACACAGACGAAGTACGCATCGACTGGGCGATGTTCCACTTCTCGATGCCGCTGTGGTTGATGCTGCTGATCGTGCTCATCTTGGGTGCGCTGCTCGATCGGCTCTCAATGGTGATCTGGCGCCACCGCCGCAACCGCAGCGGCTCCGACTGACCCCGCCGACTGACCTACGGCGTGAGGTCCGTGCAGCCCCGCAGCTGCTCCCACTCGGCGATCTGTGCCGTGACGCGACCCTCGTCCATCGGTGACGGCACGCTCGCGTTGACCGACATCGGGACCCAGCGGTAGCCCTCGATCACGCGACCAGTCGCCTTCACCTCGATCACCGCTCCGACATCGCCGCGCGGCCAGACGAAGTTGCCCAGGCCGTACGCGACGAAGGCCCCATCGAGGTAGCCATCGCCCTGCACGCGGTGTGCATGTGTGCCCACGATGATGTCCGCACCCGCGTCTCGCAGCTCACGTGCAAGCACCTTCTGCACCCCGTCGGACACTCCAACCGCTCGTTGCCCCAATGCAAGTACACGACGATCGTGTCACTGCTGGCCCGGGCGGCCCGCACTTCCGCCAACAGCCGCTCGCGCGACGCGCCTTCGTACGCCGAGGCGATGCCGGGCTGGGTGTCGGATGCAGTCCACGATCGCAACAGGTCGGCGTCGATGACTCGACTGGCCCCGAAGATCGCGATGCGCTGGCCCTTGATCGTCGTTCGATAGGGCGCGTACGCGGCGGCCGCGTCGGCGCCGATGCCGACCGTGGGGTAGCCCGTGGTCTGGATGGCGGCGAGCGTGTCTTGCAACCCTTCGGCTCCGAAGTCGCGACCGTGGTTGTTCGCCATGCTCACGACGTCGACGCCCGCCGCGGCGAGCGCGGTGAATGCGGTCGCCGGAGCCCGGAACGTGAACTCCTTGGGTTCGGGGGTGCCGCGCTCGGTGATTGCCGTCTCGAGGTTCACCATCGACAGGTCGGCTTGCTCGAACACCGGCGCCATCGGCAACAGCACCGCGTTCGGGTCGGCGGCGAGTCGGCTCGCGACCGCTCCCTCGAACTGGGAATCGCCGGCGAACATGAACGTCACGGTTTGCTCGCTGCCCCGCCACGAGCGGTCCTCTACGGGCACCGCCCGCGCGGAACCGCCCGCGGTCAAACCCGAGCTCACCCCCGCCGCGGGCGCCGACAGCGGTTCGACCGGCGTCGTCTCCTCTGTCAGGGAGGTGATGTCGACGGTCGACGGCGGCGCGACCGCCGTCACCGCAACCGTGGTCGTGGTCGCGGTGGTCGTGGTCGCCTTGGTATCGACCGTCGACGTCGAGTCCCGCGCGCGGTCGTAGGCGACGGTGATCGTGATGCCTGCCAAGGTCAGCGCGACGATCGCGCCGAGCCGGGCCGAGACCATCGGGGCAACTTAGTGGCGCCTATCGTGGCGAAATGACCGACGAAGTACGGCGAGCGTTGGCCAGCGACCCCACGATCGACATCACCACGACAGGCCGCAACACCGGCGATCCGCGTCGCATCGAGATCTGGATGCTCGCGGTCGACGACCGGTTCTTCATCACGGGCACACCTGGGCCACGAGGATGGCTCGCGAACATCAGGACCAACCCACGGGTCGTTGTCCACATGAAGAACGGCATGCACGCTGACCTCGTCGCGTGGGCCCATGTCGTCGACGACGAAGAGACGCGACGACGCGTGCTGTCCGACGACGCCGCGAGCTGGTATCGCACTCAACATCCCCTCGACGTGCTCGTCGCCTCGTCACCGATGGTCGAGCTCAGATTCGACCTGGATTACTGACAGAGGGACCTACTGACAGGAGCGCGAGTGCACATCGAAGACGTGGAGTACGAAGTCGACGGCGTCCGCATGGTCGGACATCTCGCGACGGACGACGAGCGATCGGGCCGCCGCCCCGCCGTGCTGCTTGCGCACGAAGGGCCGGGGCTCGACGACCACGTGAAGGGTCGCGCCGAGAAGCTTGCGGCCCTCGGCTACGTCGCGTTCGCGCTCGACTACCACGGGGATGGCAAGCCGCTGCCCGTCGACGAGATCATGACCAGGCTCGGGCCGCTCATGGGTGACACCGACCGTATCCGCCGGCTCGGTCGGTCCGGCCTCGACGTGCTGCTCGCGCACGAGCACGCCGACCCCGATCGCGTTGCCGCGATCGGATACTGCTTCGGC
Source organism: uncultured Acidimicrobiales bacterium (assembly GCA_963747215.1). Taxonomy (GTDB): domain Bacteria; phylum Actinomycetota; class Acidimicrobiia; order Acidimicrobiales; family DATKAS01; genus DATKAS01. The sequence goes on along the minus strand of CAVVET010000001.1, from coordinate 52,484 downwards.
GGGACGATGGTGCTCGAGCTCGCCCGGGCGGGCACCGATCTGAAAGCCGTCGTGGGGTTCCACTCCGGGCTCGCGACCGCTCGTCCGCAGGACGCGCACAACATCGTTGGCAGCGTCCTCGTGTGCATCGGCACCGACGATCCGCTCATCCCGTTGGAGCAACGGGTGGCGTTCGAAGACGAGATGCGTGCCGGCGGCGTCGATTGGCGCATGAACCTGTACGGAGGCGTCGGCCACAGCTTCACAAACCCGAGGGCGGGAGAGTTCGGGATGCCGGGGATCGACTACCACGCGGCGAGCGACGACCGATCCTGGACACGCGATGCGCGACCTCTTCGACGAGGTGCTCGGCCCGGTCTGAGCCGCTCGAAATCGTCAGCGGCGGTCAGGCGGCTCGGCGGACGTGACGCAGCGCGACGCTGGCGGCGACGGCCGCACCACCGATGGCTGCGGTTGCGAGCGGAGCGGCCCACACGATCGTGGGACGAGCGCGACGGGCACCCGCCACGGCGGGCTCGACGCGACCGGAACGCCGCACCATCCAATCGCCGACGGGCTCGACGCCCATCGAGGTGACGACGCCGTCGACCACGTTCGCGAACAGTCCGCCTCCGAGCTCACGGCTGTAGGTCGCGTACCGACGACCGTGCCAGCGGTGCGCGCCCCACGGCTGTCCGGCTCGCAACATGCTCTCGGTCATCGCGCACTCCTCCCGGGCCTCGGCCGCCTGGTTACTGCCCGGTAACTATCGACCACCGTACCCCTTCGTGAAGCCGCTGCGTGCTCCAGTTGTGTGAACTTCGTGTCTTCGCTGCAGGGCCGTCTCGAGTGACCGGGGAGCGAAGCATCCGCCGGTAACCTGCGGGCGTGACCGTGGACGCAGGCGACGTCGAGCGTGACCTCTCGGGAGTCGAGCGGGCGCTCGTCCGCCTCGACGATGGCACCTACGGCGTGTGCGACGTCTGCGGGCGTCCGATCGGTGACGAGGCGCTCTCGATCGCACCGCTCGCGACTCGCTGCTCCGCCTGCGCGGGCTGAGACCCGGCGTCCGCGTGGCTCGCAAGCTCGCGGCGACCTCGCTCGCGACGGGGCTCGTCGCCGCGGGCGTGGCGGCCTCGGTCGCGCTCGCCGATCCCGACCGCCGGAATCGGATGCGGAGGTCGGCACGCGTCTGGAGGCTCACCGCGCGCCGGGGCGCCCACTTCGCCGTCGTCAAGGTGCGGGGCGCACGGGCTGACGCCGAGGCACGTGCCGCACTCGAGCAGCAGTTCGCGATCCGCACCGCGGAAGACGTCGCCCGTGAGCTCGGCAACATGAAGGGCGCCATCATGAAGGCGGGCCAGCTGATCGGCTTCATCGCCGAGGGTCTGCCCCCCGAGGCGCAAGCAGCGCTGGCCACCCTCCAAGCCGATGTGCCACCCATGGCGCCCTCACTCGCCGAGGGAGTCGTTCGGAGCGAGCTGGGCGACGACCCGCGCCGTTTCTTCCTCGACTGGGACCCGATGCCCGTCGCCGCGGCGTCGGTTGGCCAGGTGCACCGTGCGGTCCTCCCGGACGGCCGGGAGGTCGCGGTGAAGATCCAGTATCCGGGCATCGATCGTGCCATCCGCTCCGACCTGGACAACGCCGAGATGCTCTACGGATTGTTCTCGTCGCTCGCGTTGAAGGGCCTCGACGTGAAGGGCCTCGTCGATGAGCTGCGCGCGCGGATGAGCGACGAGCTCGACTATCGCATCGAGGCCGCGAACCAGACGGCGTTCGTACGTCGCTATCAGGGTCATCCGTTCGTGCGGATTCCCGCGGTCGTCGCCGAGCTGTCGACCGAGCGCGTGCTGACGACCGAATGGGCCGACGGTTGGACCTGGGCCGAGTTCGAGGCGCGCGCCGATGTGCCTGCCCGGCAGCGCGCGGCCGAGGTGCTCTTTCGGTTCGCTCAGGGCTCTGTGCACCGCGACGGCGTGTTCAACGGCGACCCGCATCCCGGCAACTACCGGTTCCACCCCGACGGCACGATCACGTTCCTCGACTTCGGGCTCGTCAAGCGATGGTCGGCGGGCGAGTGGGAGCGCCTCTCACCGTGCCTCGACGCGATCATGGCGCGCGATCCGCGGTGGACCGTCGAGGCGATGGTGTCGGTGGGATTCCTACGTCCCGACCACGGCCTCGATCCGAACCTCGTCTTCGAGTACGTGAGCGCGCCATACGTGCCCTACCTCGTCGACGAGTTCACGTTCACCCGACAATTCACGGCGGATGCGCTCGCGAAGGTGGCCAACATCGAGGGTCCGCACTCCGAGGTCATCCGCGCGCTGAACATGCCGCCGTCGTTCGTGATCCTCGATCGCGTCGTGTGGGGGGTCAGCGCCCTGCTGGGCAAGCTCGAAGCGACAGGGCCGTGGCGCGGCATCCTCGACGAGTATCGGCACGATGGCGCGCCATCGACCGAGCTCGGTCGTCTCGAAGTGGCGTGGAGTGCCGGGTCGCTCCTAGTCCTCGTCGCCGCTCTTCGCGATGAGGTAGCCGCGAGCTCGTTCGGCGCGCGGATAGCGCGCCACGACCTCCCAGAAGGCCGGTGAATGGTCGCCGTGCACGAGGTGCGCGAGCTCATGGACGAGCAGGTAGTCGAGCACCCACGACGGGAAGCTCGCGACGCGGGAAGCGATCCGTATGGAGCCTTCCGACATGGTGCACGATCCCCACTGGCTCTCCATGTCGACCCAACGCACCGACGTCGCCTGCGGAAGGTCGTACCGGCGCGACATCGAGGCGGCGCGCGCTTCGAGGTCGATCGTTGCGCTGGCGAGCGAGCGCACGTGGCGCTTCGCCATCTCGCGCACCCACCGGTCCTCCTGGCGAAGCGACATCGACGCCGGGATCGCGATCCGCAGCACCTCGCCGTGCGGACGGGCCGACACCGTTCGGTGGCGGCGCGGGCTGCGCACGACCTCGACGCGAACCGGGATGTCACCGATCTGGATCGTGCGCACGCGGGTCGCGCTGACCGTCGAGACCGGGGAGCTGCATGAGCTCACTCATTCGAGCTCACTCACTTTCGGGCACCGTCGCAGCAAGAGCGGTGTGATCGATCAGCTCGACTCGATCGCGGACCGCGATCTCGTCGCCGAGCACCTCGACCCAGAGCCCGCCGAGGTTGGCGAGATACGGGCTGTCGATCTCCAGCTCACGCTCGATCGCGCGGATGAGGCCTCCGTGAGTGATCACGAGCACTCGCTGGCCGGCGTGCACCTTTGCGATGCGACGCAGCGCGTCCATCGCCCGCGCGGCAACGTGGGCGTCGGACTCCCAGCCCTCCGGCCGGTGACCGTTGTCGATCCCTCCGGGCCATCCCGCCTCGATGTCGGTGCGCGTGAGCCCCGTCCACGCGCCGATGTCGCGCTCATGGAGGTCCTCCTCGACGGTCAGCGGCACGCCCCTGGCCTCTGCGATCAGACGCCCCGTCTCGTTCGCGCGGTCCAGGTAGCTGGTCACGACGACATCGACTGCAGGCACGGTCGTCGCCGCGGCCTTCGCCTGGGCGCGTCCCAAGGCCGACAGCGGCGGATTGGCGTGTCCCTGCCAGCGCCCTTCGGCGTTCCAGGTCGACTGTCCGTGCCGCACCAACAGCATCATCGACGCCGCTGTCTCGCCGTCGCGGGCCATCACGGCACCCTAACTATGTTGACGGCGGTGGCAGTGCTTCGCCTTTTCGCGTCGGCTCGAGAAGCTGCGGGCACCGGCCGTGCCACCGTTCCAGGGTCGGACGTGCGCGAGGTGCTCGAGGCGGCGTGCGCGCGGTATGGCGAACACTTCGCGGCGGTCGTGTCACGGTCGAAGGTGTGGGTGAACGGCGAGCCGGCGGCGCCCGACGATCCGGTCCGCGACGACGACGAGGTGGCGGTGCTGCCGCCGGTCTCCGGCGGGTGAGCCCGGAGCGTGAGCCAGGAGCGTGAGCCAGACGGCTCATTCCGCTCAGGGAATCGCTCGAATGTGCCGACACCTTTTGTGTGTCTGTGCAGCTTCGCTCCCTTGTTCCCGCGGCGATGATCGCGCGGCCGAAGACCGGGTCTCGGTACGATCCGGCCGTGACCGACCCGGCCTACCTCGCAGGCCTGGAGCAGCGCAGCACCGACGATGTGCGGGCGATGCGAGCCGAATGCCAGGCGCTCGAAGCCGAAGTCTCGTATGTGCGCCGTCTCGTGCAGGGTCGCCTCGACATCGTCGACGCGGAGCTGCAGCGCAGGCGGGAGGGCCGCCCACCGTCCGATCTTGCGGCGATGGTGGAGTCGCTTCCCGACACGCTCGCACGGCATCTCACCGCGCCGGGGTCGGGCCGCCGGCCAACGACCATCGAGCCCGTCGATCCCGATCCCGCACTGACGGCCCCGCTCGATCTGGTGCTCGACGCCGAGGCAATGGGCTCGTTGCCCGATCGCCCCGACGAGGACCTCGACCAGATCCGTGCCGGGCTCGAAGAGATCGAGCACGACCTGTCCGGACGGCGCAAGGTGCTGTTCGAGCGGCTCGACGCGCTTGCAGCCGAGATCACGCGTCGTTACCGCGACGGCGAGGCGTCAGTCGAGTCGCTTCTCGAGTAACGCGCCTACCCTGCCTGGGTGCGCGACGAGTTCGAGAACCGCTGGCGTGACGTCGGCGAGTTCATCCGAGAGCAGCGCCGCATCGGTCATCTGTCGTTGCGCAAGCTTTCCGAGATGGCCGGAGTGTCGAACCCGTACCTGAGCCAGATCGAGCGCGGGCTGCGTCGTCCGTCCGCCGATGTGCTGCAGCAGATCGCTCGAGCGCTCCGGATCTCGGCTGAGACGCTGTACGTGCGAGCCGGCATCCTCGACGAGTCCGACGAGATCGACGTCGTGAGCGCGATCATGCGCGACCCCGAGCTCACCGAGGAGCAGAAGCACACCCTGGTCAGGGTGTATGAGTCGTTCCGGAATGAGAATGACGCCGCGCGGGGAAAGCTACGGGCGGAATCCGCAGCCACCCAGGAGCGTTGACAGCGTCCGTGCGCCGACTCGCCGTTCTGTCTTTGCACACCTCGCCGCTCGTCCAGCCGGGCGTGGCGGATGCCGGTGGGATGAACGTCTACGTGCGCGAGCTCGTGTCGGCGCTGGCCCAGGCCGGCGTCTCCTGCACCGTGTACGTGCGCACCTGGCGTGACGGGTTGCCCGCCGAGGTGGCGGTGGAGCCGGGGTTCCGGGTGCGTCACATCGACGCCGGCCCGCCCTTGCTCGCGAAGGAGGCCCTTCCCGAGACGATCGACGAGTTCGCCGACGGCGTCCGCGACGACCTCGCGCGCGGTGACGGCGCCGACGTCATCCACGCGAACTACTGGCTGTCGGGTCTCGCCGGCCACCGCCTGAAGCACGAGCTCGGACTGCCGCTCGTCTCGACGTTCCACACGCTCGCCCGCGTGAAGGCCGAGTCGGGCGACGCCGAGCCGGACCGCCGGGTGCGCTCGGAGGTCGAGATCATCGGGTGCTCCGACGCGATCCTCGCGAGTTGCACCGAGGAAGCCACGCAGTTCGAGCGTCTGTACGGCGCGACCCCCGGACGGGTCGAGATCGTGCCGCCCGGCGTCGACCATGCGTTCTTCTCACCCGGCGACCGGCGCGGCGCCCGCACTGCGCTCGGTCTCGGTGATCATCCCGTCCTGTTGTTCGTCGGACGCATCCAGGCGCTGAAGGGTCTCGACGTCGCGGTGCGGGCGCTCGCCGCGCTCGACGATCCCGAGGCCGTCCTGGTCGTGGTGGGGGGTCCGAGCGGGAAGGACGGCGAGGCGTACCTCGCTGAGGTCGAGGCGCTGGCCGCCTCCCTCGGCGTCGGCCCGCGCATCCGCTTCGTTCCGCCGCAGCCCCATCACCTTCTGTCGAGCTACTACCGCGCCGCGGATGTGTGCCTCGTACCGAGCCGGTCCGAGTCGTTCGGCCTGGTCGCGCTCGAAGCGGCCGCGTGCGGCACCCCAGTGGTCGCGGCCGCGGTCGGTGGATTGCGGACACTCGTCGATCACGGACACTCGGGATTCCTCGTCGAGGGCCGCGACCCGGACGTCTTCGCGGCATACACCGGAGAGCTGCTCGCGAATCCCGTGCTGGCAGAGTCGATGAGTGTCGCGGCCGCGACTCGAGCAGCGCGGTACACGTGGTCGATGTCGGCGGCGCGGCTCCGGCGGCTCTACGCCGACCTTGCCGTCGGCGCGCTCCTTGAATGCTCGTGACGGAATGCTCGTGACGGAATGCTCGTGACGGATCTCGTGACGATGCTCGTGACACCCGCGGGTCCCGCGTCCGACGCGGAGCTCGACGCGCTCGAGGCGCGCGTCGACGCATGGCTGACGCGCCAGCTGTCAGAGAACCCGCTCATGGTCGCGGTCGATCGGGGCGAGCCCGGCGAGCGACGTTGGTACGTGCGGCTCCGCGGCGACGAGAAGGACTTCACGACCGTGTGGTTCACGCTCGGACAGCGCACGCTGCAGTACGAGACCTACGTCATGCCGGCGCCGGAGGAGAACCACGCCGAGTTCTACGAGCACCTCCTCCGCCGCAACGCCAAGCTCGTCGGCGCGCAGTTCTGCATCGGCGCGGAGAACGCAGTGTTCCTCGTCGGGTCGTTTCCGGTCGGCGCCATCGACGACGAGGAGCTCGACCGCATCGTCGGCTCGCTCTACGCCTACGTCGAGCAGTGCTTCCGGCCCGCGCTGCGCATCGGCTACGCCTCCCGATTCGGATGAGCCGAAGATCGGCTCTTGACGTTTCATATCATTTCATGTCATTCTGCTGCTTGCCCGAGGGCTCGCCATCACCGGTTCGGGGAAGTCCGGTGGGGTCGATGAACCCTCGGGCTCCTGCGTTCGGCCGCCCCTAACCTCACCGCCGTGACAACGCGGCTCGTCCTCGTCGGCGGTGGGCGAATGGGTGAGGCGTTGCTCGGTGGGCTGCTCGCGGCGGCGTGGGCGGCCCCCGACGAGCTCGCGGTCGTGGAGGTCGTCGCCGAGCGGCGCGCCGTGCTCGCAGAACGCTTTCCCGGCGTCGCCGTGCTCGACGCCGTCGGGCCGGCGGACGCGGCCGTGGTCGCGGTCAAGCCGAACGACGTGCCCGAGGCGTGCGCCGCGCTCAGCGGTGTCGGGGTCGGCCGGGTCCTGTCGATCGCCGCCGGAGTCACGACCAAGACACTCGAGGCCGCGCTGCCCGGCGGCGTCGCGGTGGTCCGTGCGATGCCGAACACGCCCGCGCTCGTGGGCGCCGGCGCCGCCGCGATCGCAGGAGGAAGTGCAGCCTCGGCCGCCGACCTCGACTGGGCCGAGTCGATCCTCTCCGCGGTCGGTGTCGTCGTGCGAGTCGAGGAGTCCCTGCTCGACGCGGTCACCGGAGTGTCCGGCTCCGGTCCGGCGTACGTGTTCCTGTTCGCCGAGGCGTTGATCGAAGCCGGTGAGCGCGCGGGCCTCCCTCACGACATCAGCGCCGCCCTCGCCGTCCAGACCCTCGTCGGCGCCTCCCAGCTGCTCGCGCAGAGCGCAGACTCGCCCGCCGACCTGCGTGCCGCGGTGACTTCCCCGGGTGGCACCACGGCCGCCGCGCTCCGCGTCCTCGAGTCGGCCGGCTGGACCCACGAGCTCGTCGAAGCCGTAGAGGCGGCCACCGCGCGGTCACGCGAGCTCGGCGCCGGCTGATCCGAGATCTGGATCCGAGATCTGGATCCGAGATCTGGATCCGAGGGCTGATCGTCACGGAACCGACCCTTTTCCGTCCGGCCGACCGTGGTTTACAGTCCGGAAGCACGCGGAGAAGGGGTTGTCCATGGCCCACACGGTGGCTCGAACGCGGTTCCTGACCGTGGCCGAGGTTGCGCAGATCCTGCGCGTGTCGACGATGACCGTCTATCGCCTCGTGAAGGCGGGTCAGCTCGGCTCGACCAGGGTCGGCAAGTCGTACCGCATCAGTGAGGGCGATCTCGACCACTACCTCGCCAGCAGGTACACGCAGGCGGGGTAGCGACGGGCGGCGGTGGGAGTCTCGACTCCCACCTCTGTGGATCGGGCCGATGGTGCCGGGGGGTCACCATCGGCCCGTTTCGCGTCCAGGGACGCCCGTCATTAGCGTCGCCCGCCGATGGGAAGGCGCTACGACACGATCTCGTTGCTGACCGACTACGGCCACGCGGACGAGTTCGTCGGCGTCGTGAAGTCGGTGATCCGCGATCTCGCGCCGCACGTCGTCACCATCGACCTCGCCCACGACCTTCCGGCGTTCGACGTGCGCGCCGGCGCGCTCGCGCTGGCGCGGTGCATGCCCTACGTCGCGTCCGGGCTCGTGGTCGCCATCGTCGATCCGGGCGTGGCGACTGATCGGGCCGCGGTCGCGATCGAAGTCGCCGGAGGCGAGGGGGTGCTGCTCGGACCTGACAACGGCTTGCTGGCACCGGCCGTCGCGCTCGCCGGCGGTGCCGGGCGAGCCGTCGCGCTGACCAACCCGGCGTATCACCTCCCGGCCCCGGGTCCGACGTTCGCCGGGCGCGACGTGTTCGCACCCGCGGCCGCCCATCTCGCGAACGGGGTCGACCTCGCCGAGCTCGGCGTCGCGATCGATCCCGACCTCTTGCGCCCCGGGATCGTGCCGCTCACCCGCCAGGAGGGCGGCGCGCTCGTCGGCGAAGTGCTGTGGGTCGACCGCTTCGGCAACGCACAGGTCAACGTCGATCCCGACGAGATCGAGGGCCTCGGCGACCGGGTCGGAGTCACGATCGCAGGCGCGCGCCGCGTCGCGCGTCGTGTTCGACGCGTTCGCCGCGCTCGGACCGGGCGAGCTCGGCCTCGTCGTCGACTCCTACGGGCTGATCGCGCTGTGCCTCGACCGCGGCTCGGCCGCGGACGAGCTCGGCCTCGCGGCGGGTGTGGAGGTCAGGTTCGCCGAACCCGGTGGGCCCGATGAAGGACGCGTGGGCACGCCGGTAGCGTTCCTGAGGTGAGGCCCGCGACGACCATCGCCCTTGCCGCGCTCCTCGCGCTGATCTTGCTCGCGGGCGTGCTGCAGCTCTTCGTGTTGTCGCGCTAGACGCACGCGGTCAGACGCGGAGCGCGATCCGATCCCGGCTGAACTTCGTGATGCCCCCGTGCACCAGCCATGCCGCGACCAACCACAGCACCGCACCCACGGTGAGTGCGACGGGAAGCGCGACGAGGAGCAAGCCCGTCGCCTGACCGAGGGCGATGAAGATCAGCGGGAGGATCACCGCACCGCCGAGCTGGTTGGCCTCCTGCGACGTGCGGGCCCGCGCCGACACCCTCACCATCACGCCCAAGCCGAGCGCGGCGACCGCCGGCGCCACCCACAGGATCATCACACCCCACAGCCGCGTCGGGACGAAGACGCGGTGCATCACGGGCCACGCGATCGTGTTGGTCACGAGCGCGAAGCACAGGAAGCCCACCCACGACACGACCACCGCGGGAATGAACGCACCGAGCAGCTTCGCGAGGAACAGGTCGCGATCCGAGATGGGCAGGTGCAGCAGGCCTTCGATCGTCTTGCGCTCCTTCTCGCCCGCGAACGCGTCGGCCGCGAGGACAACCGAGACCATGAGCGGCACGATCAGGAAGAGCGGCGCGAGCAGGTAGCCGTTCACGAGGACGACGAGCTGCTCCCGTTCGGGAAGCTCACGGATCGGAGCGGCGACGTTGCCCGGCAGGCGCCCGAGGAACCCGTCGACGTTCACCTCGGTGACGGCCCGAGCCGCGAGGCCGACCGCGCCCGGCAACATGACGAAGAGCAGCAGCGGCACGAGCAGCATCGGCAGCACCACTGCTTTCGAGCGCTTGACCGCGGTGAGGTCCTTCCACATCACGGCGCGGATGGCGTTCACGTCGATGCGGGCGCTCATACCGGCTCCCCGTCTGCCGGCGCTCTCGCTGCCGCGGCCTTGTCGTTCACGACGGCGAAGTAGACGTCCTCGAGCGTGGGAGGCATGGGGACCGCTCCGAACACGGGGATCTCCCGGGATGTCAACGATGCGACCACGAGAGGGATCACCGAGCGGTCGGTCACCGTCAGGTGCGCGCCGATGTCGGTCGCACGCGCGGCGAGCACTCCCTTCGAGCTGGCCAGGGTCGCGATGCAGGGTCTCGTCGGCGGCCGCACCGAGGTCGAGCCCGACGTCGAGTCCCTTCCAGATCGAGCCGGCGAGCTCGGCGGGCGTACCGAACGCGAGCAGCCGGCCCTGGTCGAGCACCGCCATGCGATGCGCCAGGCGTCCGGCCTCGCCGAGGAAGTGGGTGCAGAGCACGACCGTCCGCCCGTGCTCGGTCGCGAGCGAGCCGATGAGGTCGATGACGTCACGAGTCGCCTCGGGATCGAGGCCGGACGTCGGCTCGTCGAGGAACAGGACGTCAGGATCGTGCAGCAGCGCTCGCCCGAGAGCGACGCGCTTGCGCTGGCCGGTCGAGAAGCCCTGCACGCGATCGTCGGCGCGCTCGGCCATCCCGAAGCGCTCGAGCATCGCGGTCGCCTTCTCGCCCGCCTCCGCGGTGCTCATGCCGCGAATGCGGCCGGTCACGACCAGGTTCTCCCACGCAGTCAGCCGATCGTCGAGGCCGGCGTTCTCGGTGAGCACGCCGGTGCGCCGTCGCACCTCGTTTCCCTCGTGTGCGGGATCGAGCCCGAGCACTCGACTCGAGCCTCGGTCGGGCGCGAGCACACCGTTGAGGAGACGGACCGTGGTCGTCTTCCCCGCGCCGTTGGGTCCGAGGACGGCCAGCACCTCGCCCGGCTGCGCGTCGAGCGTCAGTCCGTCGAGAGCAATCTGGCCGTTGAACGACCGGGTCAGGTCATCGGCGACGATCGCCGCCTCGACACCGTTGCTCTTCGAATCCACCGGTTCAGTCTGACCCTCGCCTACGGGAGGCGAAGGTGCAGGAAGTCGGGGAACCGCTCCAGGATCTCCGTGACCAGGGCACGGACGTCAGACGGATCCGTGGACCGATCCGTGAACCCCGGACTCTGCGAGCCGGAGGGCGCGGATCCGAGTGCCGCCGACGCGGTTGCCGCGGTCGAGAGCGGCGCTCCGCTCGAACCGGGCGCCACGGTCGGTGCCGACGGGACCGGAGTCGTGGGTGCCGCGGCCCGAGGTGGAGCGGGCGCGGGCGCGGGGGTCGGCACCGGCGCGGCCGCGGTCGTCGGGCTCGGTGTGGGTGGCGGCGCGGTCGGGGCCGGTGTCGGTGTCGGTGTGGGCGGCGGCGCGGTCGGGGCCGGCGTGGTCGGCGGCGGCGCGGGCGGCGGCGGAGACGTGGGCGGCGGAGACGTGGGCGGCGGAGACGTGCGGCGGCGGAGACGTGGGCGGCGGAGTCGCGGGAGCGGATCCGACACCGAGGAAGCGATGGGTCGTGAACAGCTTGCCGCTCGCCGACCGGGCCGCGCAGATGCCGACCCGCGAGTACTCCGGATCGACCAGGTTCTTGTAGTGGCCGGGGCTCGCGACGAAAGCGTCGAACAGCGACACGACCGTGCCGCCCATGCCGACGTTCTCCCCGCCCTTGCGCCAGTTCGGCTCCACCGAGGCGATCGCGGCAGACAGGTTCGGGTCGTGGGACAGGGCGTCCGCCACGATCAGCTGGTCGTTCCAGGTGCAGGAAGTCGCCGCGAGGGCGGGATCCGGGGTGAGCGGGGCGAGTCCGAGCGACCCCCGCAGCTCGTTGATCTTGGAGAGGAAGACGGCCTCGTCGGCAGGGGTGGACGCTGCTCCCGCGGTGCTCGGCGCGGCGACGGCGGCCGCGGCCGTGACGGCCACGGCCAAGAGGGCCGTCGAGAGCACCCGCGCGATCCAGCGCACAGGGTGGCTTCGGCACGCGCGAGGGGCCCACTTGAGCCTGACGCGGCCCTCGTTTGGGCCTCCTGGGGCCGCCCGGAACTACGCTCGCCGGCGCTGTCTGAGGGGGGCGCACGTGAACCTGGCCGCGATCATCGAGCCGCATCGGGACGACGCCGTCGCGATCGTCAGTCGAGGCACGCCGTCGACCTACGGCGAGCTGCGCCGGCAGGTGGCGGGCCTGCGCAGCGGGCTCTCGGCGCAGGGCATCGGGCCGGGCGATCGGGTTGCCGTGCTGTGCGCCAACAACCCGTCGTTCGTGGTGTCCTACCTCGCGGTGCTCGGGATCGGCGGGGTCGTGGTCCCGCTCAACCCGGCGAGCCCCGCCCCGGAGCTCGAACGCGAGCTCGCTGCGGTGGAGACCGTTGCGGTGATCGTCGGGCCGACTGGCCGAGCGAGCTGGGGCGATGTCGACCGGACGACGGTGCCGACCATCCGTACCGTCATCGCGACCGCAGGCCACGAGATCGCGGGCGCGCTGACGTTCGAGGACCTCCTCGCCGCCGATCCGTCGCCGATCGTCGAGCGGGACCCGTCTGACCTGGCGGCGTTGCTCTTCACGAGCGGCACGGCCGGATCGGCGAAGGCCGCGATGCTCACGCATCACAACCTTCTCTCGAACCTCGAGCAGCTCCAGAAGCAGCCGGGGCGCGGGGTGCACGCGGACGACGTCGTGCTCGGCGTGCTGCCCCTGTTCCACATCTTCGGCATGAACGTCGTGCTCGGGCTCTCGCTCTACGCCGGCGCTTCGGTCGTGCTCGTCGAGCGGTTCGACCCGTCGACCGCGTTGGAGACGATCACGTCGCGCGGCGTCACCGTGATCTCCGGTGTGCCTCCGATGTGGACCGCGTGGGCGACGTTGCCCGAAGCCGACGCGTCCGCGTTCTCGTCCGTGCGGATCGCGTCGACAGGCGCCGCGAAGATGCCCGAGGATCTGACGCGGCTCTTCGAGTCGCGCTTCCATCTCGAGCTGTTGGAGGGATACGGCCTGACCGAGGCGTCACCGGTCGTGTCCGCCTCGCCTCCCGGCGAGTCGCGTGTCGGCTCGATCGGTCTCCCGCTCGGCGACCTCGAGGTGCGCCTGGTCGATTCCGACGGTGAAGACGCGCTCGCAGGCGACTCCGGAGAGATCTGGGTGAAGGGCCCGAACGTGTTCACGGGGTACTGGCACGACGACGAGGCGACCTCACGCGTGCTCACCACGGACGGCTGGTTGCGCACCGGTGACGTCGCGGTTGCCGACGACGACGGCTACCTCTACCTGGTCGACCGAGCGAAGGACCTCATCATCGTGTCGGGCTTCAACGTGTACCCAGGCGAGGTCGAAGAGGTGATCTCCGAGTACCCGGGCGTCGAGGACGTCGCGGTGGTGGGAAGTCCCCACCCGTCCACCGGGCGAGGCGGTGAAGGCGTTCGTCGTCACTGCGCCCGGCTCCTCGCACGAGGAGGAGGCGATCATCGAGCACTGCCGGCGCTCGTTGGCTCGCTACAAGTGCCCTTCGAAGGTGATGTTCGTCGACGAGCTACCCAAGGGCTGGGGAGGCAAGGTCCTGCGTCGCGCTCTCCGCTGAGCCGGGGGCCTGCCTCGCGCTTCGTGCGCACTGCCCGCAAGTGGGGTTGTGATGTCGCGACGAGGAAACCGGCGAACAGCACAGTCACGCCGATCGTGAGCGTGACCGCGAATGCCGTCGACGCGCCGAGACGTCCGTTGAGCGTGCCGCTGGCGCCGAGCACGAGCGTGCCCAGAGCGATGAGCACGTTGCCGATCGCGAGCCGTCGCGGATGGGCGGCCATCCCCCGACCTCGAGTGCGTTCGCGTCCGGCAAGGACTCGCCACGCGGACAGCACCGCGCCTGCGATCACGACGACCGCGGCTCCGCCCGAGCCGACAGCAGCGAGCACACGGGGCAGCGGACCGAACACCTCCCGGCCCGTGGGGAGCTCGGTTCCCGACACCGACTCGAGCAGCGGCGTCGCGGTCATCACGCCGGCCGAGAACAAGGCTGCCGCGGTGATCCCAACTGCGACCCGGTCGCCGGTCCGTTCGACTGCCGAGCAGGTACACCGTGCCGAGGGCGAGATACGGGACGTTCAAGATCGCGCCGAAGAGGAAGAAGACCCGAAATGTCGGGCCCGACCACCCTGCCGAGGACCCGAGCCACAGCGCCGCCGACGCGATCGTGAACATCACGAGCGCGATGCTCCACGCGAGGTCGTAGCGCCTCCGGCGGGCCAGCCAACGGTCGAACGTGGAGCAAGCAAAGGCCAGCGCGATCAGCGTCGCGGCGGCTGCGAGAGCCGCGTCGAGCGTCACCACAGGGCTGAGCGTAGAGCCGAGGGAGGCTTTGTGAACTTGCGCACGTGGGCGTACCCTCCTCCCGATGGCTGAGCCCCGGCGCCGGATCCCCGAAGCCACGGTCGCTCGCCTTCCGGTCTACGTGCGGATCCTCCTCGAAGTCGCCGAAAGTCGCACCGCCACGATCTCATCGGAGCGCCTTGCCGAGCTGGCCGGTGTCAACGCCGCCAAGGTGCGCAAGGACCTCTCCTACCTCGGCTCGTACGGCACGCGGGGTGTGGGCTACGACGTCGAGTACCTGCTCTTCCAGATGAGCCGCGAGCTCGGACTCACCCACGATTGGCCAGTTGTGATCGTCGGCGCCGGCAACCTCGGCCACGCCCTTGCCAACTACGGGGGGTTCGACGAGCGGGGCTTCCCGGTCGCCGCCATCGTGGACATCGACACCGGCCAAGGTCGGCAACCGCATCGGCGCGGTGAAGGTGCGTCACCTCGACGACCTGCCCGACATCGTCGGAGCCCTCGCGAACGTGATCGGCATCATCGCCACTCCCGCCGCTGGCGCGCAGGAGGTCGCGGACCGCCTGGTCGGCGCAGGTGTGACGTCGATCCTGAACTTTGCCCCGGCGGTGCTCACGGTGCCGAGGGGCGTGTCGCTGCGCAAGGTCGACCTGGCCGTCGAGCTGCAGATCCTCAGCTTCTACCAACAGCGCCGGTCCGGAGGAACCGTGCCGGCCACCGCCTGACTCGCATTCGATCTCGGGGCATAGAGTGAACGAGCCCCCGACTGAGAAGGAGCGCCACCCGGCGTGTCTGTCGTCGTCATCGGTCTGAACCACCGCATCGCTCCCCTCGAGATCCTCGAGCGCACGAGCGTCGACGGTGCGAGCCTGCCCAAGGCGCTCGACGACCTCTGCGCGCGGGAGAACATCACCGAGGCCGTGCTGCTCTCGACGTGCAACCGCACCGAGGTCTACGTCGTCGCGGAGCGGTTTCACGGCGCGTACTCCGACGTCCGCGACTTCATCGCCCACCACGCCGGTCTGCGGCCCGACGAGCTGACCTACCACCTCTACAGCCACTTCGACGAAGGTGCCGCCGCGCACCTGTTCGCCGTCGCGGCGGGCCTCGATTCGGCCGTGCTCGGCGAGTCCGAGATCCTCGGGCAGGTCCGCGACGCGTGGGAGGTCGCGAAGGGCCACGGCGCCGCTCGGGCCACGCTGAACGTGCTCTTCCGCCAGGCGCTCGAGGTCGGCAAGCGGGTGCGCACCGAGACCGGGCTCTCGCGTCACACCGCGTCGGTGTCGATGGCCGCGGTCGCGATGGCCGGCGACCACCTCGGAGGCCTCACCGGGCGCCGAGTGCTCGTGCTCGGTGCGGGCGACATCGGTGAGGGCATGGCGGTCGCGCTCGCGGACGCGGGCGTCGGCGAGGTCCTCGTCGCGAACCGCACGTTCGACCGTGCCGATGGTCTCGCAACGCGCCTCGGTGGCCGCCCGGTGCGTCTGCTCGAGCTCGCGGACGCGCTCACGGAGGTCGACGTGCTGCTCACGTCGACAGGAGCGCGGTCGATCCTGGTCGAGCACGCCGACCTGGCGCCGGTGATGGAGGCGCGGCCCGATCGTCCGTTGCTTGTTGTCGATGTCGCCGTACCGCGCGATGTCGATCCCGGCGTCGCCGCGATCCCCGGTGTGACGCTGCTCGACATCGACGACCTCCGGACGTTCGCGGACAAGGGGGTGGCCGAGCGCCGGCGCGAGGTGCCCGCCGCCCAGGCGATCGTCGACGACGAGGTGGCGCGGTGGGTCGATCACTCGACCGCTCGTGAGGTCGCGCCGTTGATCACGGCGCTGCGCGAGTGGGCCGAGGACGTGCGCGCCGGCGAGATCGATCGGGCGAAGGCCCGGCTCGACGACCTGAGCCCGCGCGAACGCGAAGCGGTCGAGGCGATCACGCGTGGCATCGTGGCGAAGCTTCTGCACGAGCCGACGGTGCGGCTCAAGGAGGTCGCGGGCACCTCTCGAGGTGAGCGGCTCTCCGAGGCTTTGCGCGACCTGTTCGCGCTCTAGGCCCGGTGTGCCCGTGAAGCTGCGGGCGGCGACGCGGGCAAGTCCCCTCGCCCGTTGGCAAGCCGAGCACGTCGCCGGTCTGTTGCTGCGGGCGGCTTCCTCCTGACCTCGACGTCGAGCTCGTGCTCGTCGAGACCCTGGGCGACCGCGCACGCGACCGCGCCGATCCACGAGCTCGGCGGCCAGGGTGTCTTCGTGAAGGAGGTGCAGGCCGCGGTGCTCGGCGGCGATGCCGACTTCGCCGTCCACTCTGCGAAGGACCTTCCGTCGACCGCGACGCCGGGTCTGACGATCGCCGCGGTGCCGGAGCGCGGTGATCCGCGTGACTGCCTCGTCGGCCTCGCGCTCCACGAGCTCGCCCCCGGGGCGACCGTCGCCACCGGCGCCGTCCGCCGGCGGGCGCAGCTCGCCCATGCCCGACCCGACCTCGCGTTCACCGAGCTGCGCGGCAACATCCAGACGCGGCTGGCGAAGGTGCCCGCTGGCGGTGCGATCGTCATGGCGGTTGCGGCGCTGGAGCGATTGGAGCTCGCCGACCACATCGCCGAGGCGTTCTCGCCGTCCGAGTTCGTGCCGCAGGTCGCGCAAGGCGCGCTTGCCGTCGAGTGCCGTGAGGACGACGACTCGACCCGTTCGCTCCTCGCGACCATCCAGCACGCTGCAAGTCGGGCGGCAGTCGACGGTGAGCGAGCGTTCCTCGCCGGCGTTGGGGGGAGGATGCGACCTCCCTGTGGGCGCGCACGTCACCTGGGTCGAGGACGAGTGGCGATGCGAAGGACTGATCGCCGACCTCGACGGCACCACGGTGCTGCGACACGTCGAGCTCGGGGCCGATGTCGAAGCGCTCGGGAGGCAGGTCGCCAGAGCCCTGCTCGAGCAAGGCGGCGCCGCGCTCCTGGCCCGGTCGTAGCATCGGGCCATGACTGATCAGCTCGCTGGCGAAGTGACCGAGCTGCTCCAGCAGCTGATCCGCAACCAGTGCGTCAACGACGGGCGCCCTGAGTCAGGCGACGAGGTGCGCAGCGCCGACTTGCTACGCGACTACCTCGAGGGCACCGGTGTCGAGCTGGACGGCTTCGACGCGCTCCCCGGCCGGCGATCGCTCGTCGCGCGCATCGAGGGGACCGATCCGACCGCGCCGAGCCTGTGCCTCATGGGTCACACCGACGTCGTGCCCGTGACGCCGAGTGGTTGGGAGCGCGATCCCTTCGGCGGCGAGCTGGTCGACGGTGAGGTGTGGGGCCGCGGCGCCATCGACATGCTCAACCTCACCGCGTCGATGGCTGTCGCGACGAAGCACCTCGCTCGGAACGGCTTTCGGCCGCGGGGCAACCTGCTCTACTTCGCCGTCGCCGATGAGGAAGCCGGCGGCAAGTGGGGCGCCGAGTGGGCCCTCGACCACGAGCGGGACATGGTCGCCGCGGACTACGTGGTCACCGAGTCGGGCGGCCTCGTGATGGACACCCAGCAAGGGGAGCGCGTCACCATCACCGTGGCGGAGAAGGGTGTGATGTGGCGCCGCATCCGCGTGCGGGGGACGCCCGGTCACGGCTCCGCCCCGTTTGGCGCAGACAACGCGCTCGTCAAGGCCGCCGAGGTCGTGCGCCGGCTCGCGGCGTATCAGCCGAAGGTCCAGATCCTCGACTTGTGGCGCAACTACGTCGACGCGTTCGACCTCACGCCCGAGCAGCGGGCCGCGCTCACCAACCCGGACACCGTGCTCGAGGCGTGCGCCGCGCTGCCCGATCAGGGCGTCGCGAAGCTGGCTCACGCCTGCACCCACACGACGTTCTCGCCCAACGTGGTGCACGGCGGCGTGAAGACCAACGTGATCCCCGACATCGTCGACCTCGACATCGACATCCGGGCGCTTCCCGGCGAGACCAGCGACGACGTGCGCGCGCGACATCGAAACCGCGGTCGGCGACCTCAGCAGCGAGATCGAGATCAGCTCGTTGCAGGACGGTGAGTTCACTCGGTCCCCGACCGACACGCCGCTCTATGCCGCGCTCGAACGCGTCGCGCAGCGTGTCTATCCGCAGGCCACGCTGATGCCGGTGATGACGGTCGGTGGCACCGACGCGCGCTTTTACCGCGAGCACGGCTCGATCGCGTACGGCTTCGGGCTGATGAGCCGAGACGTCACGTATCAGAAGTTCCGCTCTCGCTTCCACGGTCACAACGAGCGTGTCGACGTCGAGTCGCTGCGGCTCACCACCGACTGCTGGCTCTCGCTGGTCGAGGACGTCCTCGGGTGAAGCCTGGTCGCCCCTTGGCGGGGCGACGCGTCGTCATCACGAGGGCGACCGACCAGACCGGAGATCTCGCCGCCCGGCTGCGCGTGCTCGGCGCCGAACCGGTCGAGGTGGCAACGATCGCGATCGCGGATCCGGCCGATGGTGGGGCGGGGTTGCGGGCCGCGGTGCGCAGCGCTCCGGACTGGATCGTGGTCACCTCCGCGAACGGCGCGCGTCGGGTACTCGACGCGCTCGAGGACGCGGAGCCTCCCCGGTTTGCCGTCGTCGGGCCGATGACCGCATCGGTGCTCGAGCGGGCCGGTGTCACGCCCGCGCTCATCCCGCCTCGGTTCGTCGCCGAGAGCCTCGTCGACGCGTTCCCTGCCGGCCCGGGCCGCGTCGTCGTCGCCCAGGCTTCGTCGGCGCGTGACGTGGTCGCGTCCGGCATCCGTGACAAAGGTTGGGAGGTGATCGCGGTCGAGGCGTACGCGACAGTTCCCGTGAGTCCGGCGCAGCGGACCGAATCGCCGCCGCCAAGTCCGCGGACGCGATCCTCTTCACCTCCGCGTCCACCGTGCGCTCGTTCGTCGACGCGGCGGGTGTCGAGGCCGTCCCGCCGGTGGTGGTGTGCATCGGCCCCGTCACGGCAGAGGCGGCGATGAGCGCGGGCCTGCAGGGTCGCCGCGGTGCCCGATGAGCACACGGTGCCGGCGATGCTCGTGGCGCTCACCGAGGCGCTCGCCGAAGGTTCGCGTAGCCCCGAGCCGTAGGATTCCGGTGTGACGTTTCCCGCGCGTCGACCCCGTCGCCTTCGCCGCACGCCCGCGATGCGACGTCTCGTCGCCGAGACCAAGGTCAGCGTCGACGATCTCGTCGCTCCGCTCTTCGTCCGCGAAGGCATCGACGAGGCGCAGCCGATCCGCTCGCTGCCCGGCGTCCTGCAGCACACGCGTGAGTCGTTGCGGAAGGAGGTCCGCGAGCTCGCCGACCTCGGCATCCCCGCGGTCGTGCTGTTCGGCGTCCCGGCAGTCGAAGGACGCGACCGGCTCGGGCGCCTGGGATCCGGACGGCATCGTGCAGCTCGCCCTGCGCGATCTCCGCGACGAGATGGGCGATCGCATCGTGCTGACCGCGGACCTTTGTCTCGACGAGTACACCGACCACGGCCACTGCGGCGTGCTCGCGGCCGACGGCACCGTCGACAACGACGCGACGATCGCGCTGTACGCCCGGACTGCAGTCGCGCAGGCGGATGCGGGCGCCGACGTCGTTGCGCCGAGCGGGATGATGGACGGCCAAGTCGGCGCCATCCGCGCCGCGCTCGACAGCGCGGGTCATCACGACACGGCGATCCTCGCCTACTCCGCGAAGTACGCGTCGGCGCTGTACGGGCCGTTCCGCGACGCGGTCGACGTGACGATCGTGGGTGGCGGCGATCGCAAGGGCTACCAGCAGGACTGGCACAACGGTCGCGAGGCGCTCGCGGAGGTGCGCCTCGACCTGGCCGAAGGCGCGGACATCGTGATGGTGAAGCCGGCGCTCGCCTACCTGGACGTGATCGCGCTGGTGCGCGCCGAGGTCGACGTGCCGGTCGCCGCGTATCACGTGTCCGGCGAGTACGCCATGATCAAGGCCGCAGACGCGAATGGCTGGATCGACGGTGCCGCGGTCGCGCTCGAGCACATCACCGCGATCAAGCGAGCCGGCGCCGACATCATCCTCACGTACCTCTCTCGCGAGCTCGCCGAGTCGCTCTGACACATGGCGCTCTGAGATGACGAGCAACGCAGCCTGGTTCGAGCGCGCGCAAGCGGTGATCCCCGGCGGAGTCAACTCGCCCGTCCGGGCGTTCCGCTCCGTAGGCGGCCATCCGTACTTCGTCGATCGCGCCGCTGGCGGCTACGTCTGGGACGTCGAGGGCAAGCGGTACACCGACTTCGTCCAGAGCTACGGCGCGATCATCCTCGGTCACGCGCACCCGAAGGTGGTCGAGGCGGTGCGCAAGGCCGCCGGCGACGGCACGTCGTACGGAGCGCCGACCGCGCGCGAAGTGCTGCTCGCCGAGGCGATCTGCGAACGGGTGCCGAGCTGCGAGCGCGTGCGCATGGTCAACAGCGGCACCGAGGCCACCATGACCGTGCTGCGCGTCGCCCGCGGCTTCACCGGCCGCAACAAGGTCGTGAAGTTCGCCGGCAACTACCACGGACACGGCGACGCGTTGCTCGCGGCCGGCGGGAGTGGGGTCGCAACGCTCGGGCTGTCGGGCTCCGCGGGCGTGCCCGACCTCGCCGTCGCGCAGACCATCGTCGCCCCGTACAACCAGGTGCCCGAGCTCGACGACGACGTCGCGTGCGTGATCGTCGAGCCGGTCGCCGCGAACATGGGCCTCGTCCCGCCGGCCCCCGGCTTCCTCGAGGGCCTTCGGCGCGCCTGCGACGACTCGGGGGCGCTCCTCGTGTTCGACGAGGTCATCACCGGGTTCCGTCTCGGGGTGGGCGGCGCGCAGGCGCACTACGGCGTGACGCCCGACCTCAGCTGCTTCGGCAAGGTGATCGGCGGCGGACTTCCCGTCGGCGCGTTCGGCGGGCGCGCCGACGTGATGGACGTGCTCGCACCGATCGGACCCGTGTACCAGGCGGGGACCCTGTCGGGGAACCCGCTCGCGACCGCGGCGGGCCTCGCGGTGCTGGCCGAGCTCGACGAGGGTGCGTACATGATGTTGGAAGGACGCGCCGCACAGCTCGCCGCGTGGCTGAGCGATGTGATCGGCGAGGCCGGTCTCCCGATCACGGTGCCATGCGTCGGCCCGCTGCTCGGGCTCCACTTCGCGTCGGAGCCTGCCCTCGACTACGACGGCGCGAAGCGCACCGACGAGAAGGTCTACGCGGCGTTCTTCCACGCGATGCTCGATCGTGGCGTGGCGTTCGCTCCGGGGCCATACGAGATCGCGTTCCCGAGCCTTGCGCACTCGAAGGACGAGCTCGAGCGCGTCGCCGATCTCGCGAGCGCAGCAGCGCAAGAGGTGGCGGCGACGCTTTGATCGCGCGCTGACTACGGTTCGGCCATGGCAGAACCGCAGAGCGATGCGTTGGTCTTGTTCGGCATCACAGGAGACCTCGCCAAGAAGAAGCTCCTGCCCGCCGTGTACCACCTGGCCCAGCGCGACCGTCTTCCTTCGACCGTCATCGGCGTCGCGTCGCGCGAGCTGCCCGAGGGTCAGCTCGAGCAGCGCCTTGCGCGAGGCGGTGTCCGCCGTCGAGCCGTCGATCGACGAGGACGTGCTCGAGAACGTGGCCAAGCGGCTCAAGTACGTGTCGGGCGACTATCGCGAAGCGTCGACGTTCGCGCTCCTGAAGGATGCGCTGAACGGCGCGCAGCACCCGCTCTACTTCCTCGCGATCCCGCCGAGTCTTTTCGACGACGTCGCGCAGGGGCTGCAGAGCGCAGGGCATCAACGACGGCGCCCGAGTCGTGGTCGAGAAGCCGTTCGGTCGCGACCTCCAATCAGCCGACGAGCTGAACGCGATCCTGCACAACGTCTTTCCCGAGGAGGCGATCTACCGCATCGACCACTTCCTCGGGAAGGAGTCGGTCGAGAACCTCTTGGTGTTCCGTTTCGCGAACTCGCTGCTCGAACCGGTGTGGAACAACCACTACATCAACTGCGTGCAGATCACGATGGCCGAAGCGTTCGGCGTCGAGGGTCGCGGCAAGTTCTACGAAGAGGTCGGTGCGCTGCGCGACGTGGTGCAGAACCACCTGCTGCAGGTGATGGCGCTGCTCGCGATGGATCCTCCGGTCGATGCCGAGCGCCGACAGCCTCGCGCGACGAGAAGGTGAAGCTCTTCAAGCAGGTGCGCGCGGTCGATCCCGCCGAGGCGGTACGCGGGCAGTTCCGCGGCTACGTCGACGAGGAGGGTGTGCACGGCGGATCCGACACCGAGACGTTCGTGGCGCTGCGCCTCTGGGTCGACTCGTGGCGGTGGGCCGGTGTGCCGTTCCTGATCCGCACCGGCAAGGCGCTCGCGGGCACCGCGCTCGAAGCGGTCATCGAGTTCAAGCGCCCGCCGCGGCTGTTCTTCAAGCAGCCGGGGACGCCGTTGCCCGACCCCAACCACTTGCGCTTCCGGCTCGGCAAGAACGACGGCATCACGCTGCACCTCCAGGCCAAGGCGCCCGGCGAGCGGCATGGTGACCAAGCAGGTCGACCTGCAGGTCAACTACGACCAGGTGTTCGGCGCGCGACAGGAGGCCTACGAACGGCTGCATCGACGACGCGATCAGCGGCGACCGCACCCGCTTCGGTCGCGAGGACAGCCTCGATGGAGCAGTGGCGCATCGTCGATCCGCTGCTGCGCCATCCCGAGCCCGTGCACCTCTACACCAAGGGCACCTGGGGCCCCGAAGCTGCGGCCCGTCTCGCGACGAACGGCAGCAGCTGGTACGAACCGATCGTCTAGCCCCGCCAGCCCCTCGCGTTTTCGCCCGACTTGACCTCGCGCGCCCTTCGGCGCGCTCACGTCGAGGCTCGGTCGCTTGGACCCCACCGTCTGACTCAGCGCGCCTCGGGCGGCACGGCGTTCCGGGTCGGGCTAGCGGTCGGGGAAGGCGCGGGCGAGGGCGGCGGCGGCTTTGTAGGCCGCCTCGGCGGGGCCGAGCTCGTCGGGCCGCAGCAGGTTCGCCATGATCCGCAGCACCCACTCCATGAGCGTGCGGACTGCGCATGCCCACGCGGGTGAGCTCGCGGATCGAGCGCCGGGTCGCCCGATCACCTCCGCGAACAGCCGGGCCACTTTGAAGTACAAGCCGTACTCGGCGTCGAGCAGCTTGTCGTACTGCTGCAGCGCGAGGCCGTCGTCCGGTGGAGAGCGCTTCGTGCGAGCACCTGCGCCGCGAGGCGTCCGGTTTCGTACGCGTAGTCGATGCCTTCACCGTTGAACGGGTTGATCGGTGCCCGCGGCGTCGCCGACGACCAGCAACGTCGGACCGACCTTCGGCCCCACCGAACCACCCATCGGCAGACGGCCGCCCGTGGGTTCGCCCACGGCGGTGTCGGCGAGATCCCCCAGTACGGCGGCGCGGTCGCGACGTACTCGTTCATGCAGATGCGTCGTGTTCACGCTGCTTGTAGTCGCGGAACGTCGACAGCAACCCGATGCCGACGTTGATCGCGCCGTCGCCGACCGGGAAGATCCACCCGTAGCCGGGCAACGAGTTGCCATTGCGGTCGCGCACGTCGAGCGCGCTCTCGATCCATGGGTCGGCGTGCAGGGGGCTCTCGAAGTAGCCCCGGATCGCCATGCCCTGCGGATAGGAACGGTCCCGCGACGTGCCGATTGCCCGTCCGAACCGAGAGTTCGCGCCGTCGGCGACGACGACGTAGTGGGCAGATCTCGTCGTCACCTCCTCGTCGTGGACGATCGCGCCGCGCACGAGTCCGCGGTCGACGATCGGCGCGGTCGCCTCGGTGTCCTCCCAGACGGTTGCCCCTGCCTTCACCGCGATCTCGGCGACCATCTGGTCGAGATCGCGCCGTCGAACGACGTACCCGAACGACGGGAAGATCGGGATGCTCGGGCCACTCGAGCTCGAGCGTGATGCCATGGGCGAGGGCGCGCAGGCCGTCGAACCGGTGGAAGTCTTCGAGACGTTCGCCGAGACCCATGTCGTGGAGCTGGCGCACCGCGCGGGGAGTGAGCCCGTCGCCGCAGGTCTTTTCTCGCGGGAACGTCTTCTTCTCCACGACGAGGACGTCGTGACCGGCCGACGCGAGCCAGTACGCGGTCGCCGCCCCCGCGGGACCGCCGCCGACCACGAGCACCTCGTGGCGGGCGGACGACGCAGCCATCAGCCTCCGCTGGCCGTTTCGGTCGCCTCGGCGGCACCCTCGGTCGTGCAGCCTGGGGGCACAGGATCCTCACCGGAGAGCACGACCGCGCTCGTAGCAGACGACCGCGTTGATCTCCTCGGCGGTGAGGATGTCCTCCCACGGCGGCATGCCCGGCCTTGCCGATCTGCGGGCCTCCAGGGCGGTCGGGGTCGCCGTAGGGCTTGCCGATGTACGGGTCGGAGCCGGTCATCACGAAGCTGATCTGGTCGGCGATGTCCGGGAACGTCAGCAGGACCTCGCCGTTGCTCAGCTGGCGCCCGATGCCACCGGCGCTGTCGCCGGCCCCCGTGGGCAGGTGGCAGGACGCGCAGTTCGCCGTGTAGATCGCCTCGCCCTCGGCGAGAGGCCCGGAGATCGTGGCCGACGGCGGCGTGAGCGACCACTGGTAGATGAACGCCCACAAGGGGAGGAGCGCAACGACCGGCAAGGCCCAGTACGGGATGCGCTTGCGCCGCATGGCCGCCTGCACGTACTCCGGCGGCGGCGGAGGTGGGGGCGCGACGACGGCCGGGGGAGCCGGCGGGGGAGGAACGGCGGGTGTGGAGGCCCCGGCGGGCTCGACCGCAGCCGATGCGGCGGGGGCAGCGGCGGCGGGAGTGGCGGGCGCGTCACCTCCGCCTTCGTCCGACGACAGCCCCAACGCCGCGCGGCGCTCTCGCGAGCGCTTGAGCAGGTGCTCGGGGATCTCGGTCACTGCACCCTCCGCGGGCCACGGTGGCGGGAACGTCTTCGGCGACGAATCGGCGGTCACATTAGGCGGCAGTTGGGTCCGCAGTGGAACTGACACACGCACAGACACATGCACAGGCACGGCCGTCGTCTTGCGCGCGCCGCGGCGTGCTAGAAGGATCGCCGCTACCCCGCCAGAGCCGATCGGCGCTGGGGTAGAGTGGTTGTGCATCCGTTCACGAGCGCCCGAGGAAACGGGTGGCGAGGAGGTGGAGGTCGTGGTCGCGCTGATCGTCTCCCTCGTGATCACGTTCGCCATGACCGCGGGCATCTTCGTGTACGGCAAGAACCGCAAGGTGGGCACGCCGGTCACGTGGGGTGAGGCCGTGCTCGCGCGGCACGTATGTGTTCGCGCTCCTCTTCATGATCTATGGCGTCGTGCCGCACCAATGGCTCACCTACGCCGACACCGACCTGAAATGGCGCAAGGACGCGATCGTCGCCGGGCCCGGCTCGACCGGTTTCCTCGAGTGGCTGCCGTTCACCATCACGAAGTACACGCTTCGTGACGTGGTCGTGACGGTGATCTACATCGTGTTCTTCGCGCTGCAGATCGCCGCATGGATGCTCTGGCAGAACCGGGGCAAGACCAAGCCCATCGCCATCGAGACCTCGACCTACGGCCGTCCACTGGTGAAGGCGAACTAGCGATGGCTCGTACCGACGCCAACCCGCCGATGCCAGAGTTCCGCGACGACTACACGCTCGTCGAGGTCGACGCCGACTATCTCGCGAAGGCGGTGAAGCCGAAGCAGTTCATCCACATCGACCAGTCCGAATGCATCATGTGCGAGGGCTGCGTCGACATCTGCCCGTGGAAGTGCATCCACATGGTCACGCCCGACGCGATCGACACGGCGGACAACACCGAGCTGCCGGGCGTCGACCCGCGCGACCACGTCCTGTTCCTCATCGACGACGACGTGTGCACGCGCTGCGCGCTCTGCGTCGACCGGTGCCCGACCGGGGTCATCATCATGGGCAAGGTCGGCGCCGCCGAGCGCGACGGCGACCCGCACATGCGCGACAGCAATCACGGCTACGCCTACGGCATGCGGTTCTAGGAGCGATCGTGGCCAAGACAGTCGACGACAAGCCGGGCATCGGGGCGAAGATCTCCGAGGCGAACAAGAAGATGATCTCCACGGTGCAGGGCTCCCAGGCCTGGAACTCGATCTTCCGTCCCGGCTCGATCTTCCGGAAGGGCTACACCGACAGCCCCCGCAACCGGTCGTACGTGATCATGAACTCGGTGCTGTACCACCTGCACCCGGTCAAGGTGAAGCGCCACGCGGTCAAGGTCAGCTACACGCTGTGCCTCGGCGGACTCTCCTTCTTCCTCTTCATCCTGCTCACGGTCACCGGCATCTTCTTGATGTTCTTCTACCGGCCGACCACGGCGCAGGCCTGGAACGACATCTACGCGTTGCAGACGTCAGTGACGTTCGGGTTGCTCGTGCGCAACATGCACCGATGGGCCGCTCACCTCATGGTGCTGTCGGTGTTCCTGCACATGGCGCGGGTCTTCTACCACGGCGCCTACAAGCCGCCGCGCGAGTTCAACTGGGTCATCGGCGTGATCCTGCTCACGCTCACGCTGCTCCTGTCGTTCACCGGCTACCTGCTTCCGTGGGACCAGCTCTCCCTGTGGGCCGTCACCGTCGGCACGAACATGATCGGGTACACCCCTGTCTTCGGTGACCAAGTGAGGTTCGTCTTACTTGGCGGCGTCGAGATCGGTCCCGAGACGCTGCTGCGCTGGTACACCCTCCACGTTTTGATGTTCCCGTTCATCACCGTCATCTTCATGGCCGTGCACTTCTGGCGGGTCCGCAAGGATGGCGGCATCTCAGGTCCGCTCTAGGCCCGGAGAAGAGTCACCGATGACCGAGATCCCCGAACATCTCCGCAAGCGAGCCGAGGAGGCCCGCGCCAAGGCGGCCGCGGCCAAGGGGGAGTCGGCCGCGCCAGCGGAGCCGACTGCAGCATCCGACGCCCCGCGGCGCCGCCGGCGGCGATGCCGCCGAGCAGCGGCGGCCGCCACCAGCGCGGAAGAGTCGCGGATCCCGGCCCACCTGCTCGAGCGCAGCAAGGCGGCGCAGCGCGAAGTCCGAGGGCGAGCCCGCCGAGGTCGCGGTGCCTGCCGGCGTCGCCGCGGCGACCACTGCCGTCGCGACGGCACCACCTCCCGTCGCGGCCGGCCCGGGTGGTCACACCCAGCGTCTGCTCACGGTCGTGAAGGCGGGTTCGATCCAGGACGTCAAGGCGACCCCGGTCGACAAGGTCCACGTCTGGCCGCACTTGCTCGCGATCGAGTTCGTCGCGTCGCTGCTCTGCACCGCGTTCACGTTCGTCTTCTCGGTGTTCGTGAACGCACCGCTCCTCGAGCTCGCCAACACCAACCAGACGCCGAACCCCTCGAAGGCGCCGTGGTACTTCCTCGGCCTGCAGGAGCTGCTCACCATGTTCCATCCGATGGTGGCCGGCGTCACCATCCCCGGCATGGGCATCTTCGTGCTCATGCTCGCCCCCTACATGGACCGCAACCCGAGCAACAAGCCCGAGGACCGCAAGTTCGCGATCGTCCTCATGACGATCTTCCTCATGTTCTGGGCCGTGCTCGTGATCATCGGCTCGTTCTTCCGCGGACCCGGGTTCAACTTCGTGTTCCCGTGGCGCGCCGGCATCTTCTTCGATCTGTAGTGAGGCACAGATGAGCGCAACTGCCGTTCTGGCCATCGCGATCCCGATCATCGTCATCATCGCCCTCGTCGGGGTGATCGCCGCCGCGCGTCGACGCGACACCCACGACGCGACGGGCAGCCTCTCGCGTGAGACCCGTAGGCGCGACAAGTCCGACTCGCCCGTGCTCCCGGACCCGCCCCACGAGCCGAGTGGACGCGAGGTCGAAGCCGCGGCCGCGGCGGCCCGTCAGGGAACCGGCACCGCGGTCATGCTCGCCGAGGCAGCGCCTCCTGCTCCCTACGTTCCGCCCGATCCCGAGACGGTGGCCGTCACCCGCCGGCAGTTCTTCAACCGGGGCATCGTCGCGTTGATGATCCTGGCGCTGTCGGGCTTCGGCGCGTCGATCCTCGCGTTCCTGTGGCCGAAGCTGTCCGGCGGCTTCGGCTCGAAGATCACGCTCGGCAAGCTCGAAGACGTCAATGCCGCCATCGAAGCCGGTGACGGCTTCTACTACGTGCCCGAGGGGCGCTCCTGGGTCACGAACTACCCCCTCGACGCGGTGCCGAAGGCCGAGGCGTCCGGGGTCTACCCGGATCCGGTGCTCGAGGGGATGCGCTCAGGGATCAACGCGCTGTACCAGAAGTGCCCGCACCTCGGCTGCCGCGTGCCGCAATGCGTCACCTCGCAGTGGTTCGAGTGCCCCTGTCACGGCTCGCAGTACAACCAGGTCGGTGAGAAGAAGGGCGGTCCCGCGCCGCGCGGCATGGATCGCTTCGGCGTCACCGTTGCCGACGACGTGGTCAGCATCGATACCGGCGTCGTCTTCCAAGGTCCGCCGATCGGCACGAACACCACCGGGCAAGAGGCCGAGGGCCCGCACTGCATCAACAGCGCCGGCGGGGGTGGTCATTGATCCTCGCCGCCAATCCAGTCGGGCGAAACATCGCGATCATCATCGCGGTCGTCCTGAGCATCGCCTGGCTGGCCTACCTCATCGGCAACCTTCGCCGGGCGAAGGCCGAAGTGGGTTCCGAGATCGAGCTCGCGCCCAACCGCCGGGCGTACTACGACGACGAACAGCTCGAAGGGCCGCGCCTCAACAAGGTGCTGCTGTTCGGGCTCGCCCTCGTCGCCGTCAATGCGGTGGCGATCCCGCTGTACTGGTTGAACGAGCCGAGCCGGCAGGCGGGCGCCATCGAGGGATTCGACCAGCGGTTCGTCGGATGGGGCGAGGAGCTCTTCGCGACGACCGCGGAGGGCGGCTTCAACTGCGCCGGCTGTCATGGTGCCGAGGGTGTCGGCGGCGTGGCGTCGTACACGCTGCAGAACCCGGCCACCGGCGAGGTCAGGCAGGTCGCGTGGAAGGCCCCGTCGCTGCAGACAGTGCTGCTCAAGTTCAGCGTCGAAGAGGTGACGTTCATCATCACCTACGGGCGGCCGTTCTCACCGATGTCGCCGTGGGGTCTTGCCGGCGGCGGCCCGATGAACGACCAGCAGATCGAAACGCTCGTCGCCTACCTGCAGAGCGTGCAGAAGACCCCGGAGGAGGCCCAGGCCGACGTCACCGAGGCGCTCGCCGCGGCCAGGGACGATCCGGCCAACGAGGGCAAGAGCGACGGCGAGCTGCTCTTCAACCTTCAGGCGTCGAGTGGCACGTATTCGTGCGCGCGCTGCCACACGCACGGTTGGTCGTACGACGAGCCGCTCATCGCGGGCGGCGGCGCCATGGGCCCGAACCTCACCGGAGGGTCCGAGGTGCGGCAGTTCCCGCAGGAAGCCGATCAGGTCGAGTTCGTCACGGACGGGTCGGAGCTCGGCAAGCGCTACGGGTCGCAAGGCCAAGGCACCGGCCGCATGCCCGGCTTCGCTCAGGTGTACACCGAGGAGCAGATCCAAGCCGTGGTCGAGTACGAGCGGGGGCTCTGATGGGGACTGCACTCACCCTCGCCTTCGGCTGGTACCCGGAGATCCGCGGCATCGTCGTCGTACTCATCGCGGTGGGCGTGCTCATGGGCTCGGTGTACCTGATCCTGCTGACGAACCTCGGCTCGCGGCTCGGCCTGCTCGTCGCGCTCGCCGCGCTGTTCGGATGGATGACGATTCTCGGCTCGATGTGGTTTGTCTATGGCATCGGCTTGAAGGGTGAGGACCCCACTTGGGAGCCGGTCGAGGTGATCGTCGGCGACGTCGCGACCGCGAACTCGGAGATCGCGCACGACCTCTCGGACTGGGAGCTCCTCCCCGCTGACGATCCCGGACGTGGACAGGCGGTCGCGTCGGCCGACGAGATCCTCGTGCAAGAGGTCGGCATGTTCGACAGTCCGACCGACTACGCCGTGGTCAACGTCTACGAGACCGGCGGCGGCACCTCTCCCGACGGCTTCTTCAAGTTCTTCCACGACCCGCACTACGCCGTCGTGCAGGTGCAGGCGGTCGTGCCTCAGATCAGCGAGCCGGGGCGACCTCCGCCCACACCCCAGGCCGACGAGGACCAACCGGTCGTTTCGGTCCTGATGATCCGCGACCTCGGGTACAAGCGGCGGCCTGCGGCGCTGGTCACGCTCGGATCGCTGGCGATCTTCCTCGCACTCGCGGCGATGCTCCACTCACGTGACAAGGAGTCGATGCGGCGGCACGGCGTCTCCCTCGAGAAGACCTGACCGTGGCTCAGTTCCTCCCCGTCCTCATGATGCTCGTGCTGGCGACGATCTTCGCCGCCCTGAGCCGCGTTGCGTCGCGCCTGCTTGCACCGAGCCGTCCGCACGCGGCCAAAGAAGCTCCTTACGAGTGCGGCATCGTGCCGAGCCGCGAGCCACCCGAACGATTCCCGGTGCGCTTCTACCTCGTCGCGATGCTCTTCATCATGTTCGACATCGAGATCGTGTTTCTCTATCCGTACGCCGTGAGTCACCGCGCACTCGGTACCTACGGCTTCTACGCGATCCTGCTCTTCAGCGCGATCTTCTTCCTGTCGTTCGTCTACGAGATCGCCAAGGGCGGCCTCGAGTGGGGTCCGTTGCAGCACGCTCGTCGGGTCGCGTCCGACGTGCCGACGGATCGCACGAGCGAGAGCACGATCCGGCGCGTCGGCCTCGAGGGTCGCGAGGAGGCGGCGTAGATGGGCTGGGACATGAGCAAGGGGCTCGAAGGCCTCGACCGCAACTTCCTGACCGGCACGCTCGAAGGTCTCGTGAAATGGGCGCGCGCCCGTTCGGTCTTCCCCGCCACGTTCGGCCTCGCGTGCTGCGCGATCGAGATGATGGGCACCGGCGCTGCGCACTACGACCTCGCCCGCTTCGGCATGGAGGTGTTCCGCGCCTCGCCCCGCCAGGCCGACCTGATGATCGTCGCCGGCCGTGTGAGCCAGAAGATGGCCCCCGTGCTCCGTCAGGTCTACGACCAGATGATGGAGCCGAAGTGGGTCATCTCGATGGGCGTCTGCGCATCGACCGGCGGGATGTTCAACAACTACGCGATCGTGCAGGGTGTCGACCAAGTGGTACCCGTCGACGTGTACGCGCCAGGGTGCCCGCCGAACCCTGAGACGCTCATCCACGCGATCGTGACGCTGCACGGCCTCATCCTCGACGGCGAGCTCCTGCGGCGACGCGAGGAGACCGGCGCGGGCGCCGGTGTCGTCGTCGAGGCGGCGCCCGCGAGCGCTCCGGTGTCGGTGTCGCGTCCGAGCCCGATCGTCGTGCGCAGCGGTGCCGGTGCGTCATGACCGACGTCGAGCTCGAAGAGTCCGGCGGCGCCCCCGCCGGTCCTGACCTGCTGCACGGCGTGCCGGTCACGTCGTCGCGTGGACAGGTCGTGCTGCATCCGCATCGCGACGAGTACCTCGGGCTCATGCGCACGCTCGCGGACGAGGGCTACGCGATGTGCGTCGACCTGTGCGCCGTCGACTACCTCGAGCACCCCGCTCGCCCGCTGCCCGACGGCGTCGCGCCCGAGCGATTCGAGGTCGCGGTGAACTTGCTCGACATCACGGCCCGCCGGCGCATCCGCGTGCGGGTGCAGCTTCCGGCCGACGATCCCCGGCTCCCCTCGCTGTTCGATCTCTATCCCGGAACCGAGGCGATGGAGCGCGAAGCGTTCGACATGTTCGGCATCGCGTTCGACGAACCATCCCGACCTCACGCGGATCCTGATGCCGGAGGACTGGATCGGCCACCCGCTCCGCAAGGACTACGAGATGGGCCGGATCCCGGTGCAGTTCAAGCTCACCGGAGGTGAGCGATGAGCGAACCGATGATGAGCGAGCGATGAGCTTTCGCGTGCACGAGGATCCGGCAATCACCTGGGAGGGCGAGCAAGAGCTGCCGCCCCGCAGCACCCTCACTGCGAAGGAGCTGCTGCGCGAGTGGGGATGCGTGCTGCGGATCAGCGAGGCCGAAGCGAACACGCTCAGCGATCAGGAGCCGAGCGACGACCAGACGATGATCATCAACATGGGGCCACAGCACCCCAGCACCCACGGCGTGCTGCGCCTCATGCTCGAGCTCGACGGCGAGACGGTGCTCCGGACGAAGCCGATCATCGGCTACCTGCACACCGGCATGGAGAAGAACGCCGAGGGCCTGACCTACTTGCAGGGCTCCACGAACGTCACCCGCATGGACTACGTGTCGCCCTTCTACAACGAGCTCGTGCTGAGCCTGGCGACCGAAGCGCTGCTCGGCATCGAGGTGCCGCCGCGCGCGATGTGGATCCGCATGCTGATGTGCGAGCTCAATCGCATGTCGTCGCACCTGCTGTTCCTCGCGACGAACGGCATGGATCTCGGCGCCGTGTCCATGATGATCTACGGCTGGCGCGAGCGCGAAGAGGTGCTGCGGTTCTTCGAACAGGTCACCGGCCTGCGGATGAACCACAACTACATCCGTCCGGGTGGAGTGGCGGCCGACCTTCCGCCGGGCTGGCGCGACGAGGTGCTGCGCCTGCTCGACCTCATCCCGCCTCGCCTCGACGAGTACGACATCCTCCTCACCGAGCAGCCGCTCTTCCGCGAGCGTTCGCAGGGAGTGGGCATCATCACTGCGCAAGAAGCGATGGCGCTCGGCATCACCGGCCCGATCCTGCGTTCCACGGGCGTCGCGTGGGACCTTCGTCGCGACATGCCGTACATGGCGTACGACCAGGTCGACTTCGACGTCGTCGTCGGCAGCTACGGCGACTGCTTCGATCGGTACGCGATCCGGCTCAACGAGGTGCGTGAGTCGATGAAGATCGTCCGGCAGATCCTCGACAAGATGCCGCTGGGCGACTACCGCGTGCAGGACAAGAAGGTGACGCCGCCGCCGCGCGCTCGCATCGACGAGTCGATGGAGGCACTGATCCACCACTTCAAGATCTTCACCGAAGGCTTCAAGGTTCCCGAGGGTGAGGTCTACGTGGCGATCGAATCCCCGCGCGGCGAGGTCGGCTGCTACCTCGTCTCCGATGGCAGTGCGAAGCCGTACCGCATGCACATCCGCGCGCCGAGCTTCGCGAACCTGCAGGCGCTCCCTCACATGATGCGCGGCGGTCTCATCGCCGACGCCGTGGCAGTCATCTCGTCCGTCGATCCCGTGCTGGGCGACGTCGACCGCTGATGTCCCGTCTCACCGACGCCAACGTGGCGCTCGCGCGCCAGATCATCGGCCGGTACCCCCGGCCTCGGTCCGCGTTGATCCCTCTCCTGCACCTCGCGCAGGAGCAGGACGGCTACGTCACCGAGGACGCGATGTCCCATCTGGCCGAGCTCCTCGATCTCGAGCCCGCCGAGGTGCTCGGGACGGCGAGCTTCTACGAGATGTTCAAGCGTGAGCCCGTTGGCCGCTATCTCGTGACGATCTGCACCGACATCGCGTGCCACCTGGCCGGCGCGGAGGATCTGCTCGAGCACGCCGAGGCGACACTTGGGGTCAGGCCCGGCGCGACGACGGAGGATGGTGCGATCACGCTCGAAGACGTCACGTGCATCGCGGCCTGCACCGAAGCACCGTGCCTCCAGGTGAACTACCGCTACCGCTACCGCGTCACTCCCGCGACGTTCGATCAGCTCGCGGCCGATCTGCGCGCCGGCCGCCTCGCCGACGAGCTGCCTCCACACGGCACGCTCGCGACGGTGCGCCAGCAGATCCCCGCCGACCGCTGGGCCAACACCGGGCCAGAAGCGCAGGCGCGGGTCGACGAGAGGCATCCGGTATGACCGTGACGAATGCGCCCCTCATCGTCTCGTCGCGATGGGAGCAGACCGATGGCCACACGCTCGCGGGCTACCAGCGCACCGGCGGGTACGCGGCGCTTCGCAAGGCGCTCGGCATGGACCCTTCGGCGGTCACCGACGAGGTGAAGACCGCGGCACTGCTCGGTCGGGGCGGTGCGGGATTCCCGGCCGGCACGAAGTGGGGCTTCCTGCCGCCGGACGTCCTGCCGCGTTATGTCGTCGTCAACGGCGACGAGAGTGAGCCCGGCACGTACAAGGACCGCATCCTCATGGAGCGCGATCCCCATCAGCTCATCGAAGGTCTGCTGATCTGCTGCTACGCGGTCGGGGCCGCCCAGGCGTTCCTGTACGTGCGCGGCGAGATGGCGCTCGCGCAGGAGCGGATCGCCACTGCGCTCAACGAGGCCTACGAGGCCGGGTTCGTCGGCAAGGACATCATGGGATCCGGCTTCTCCGTCGACATCGTCCTGCACTGGGGTGCCGGCGCGTACATCGTCGGCGAGGAGACCGCGCTCATCGAGAGCCTGGAGGGCGAGCGGGGCATGCCGCGGCTGAAGCCGCCGTTCTTCCCGGCGACCAAGGGTCTCTACATGCAGCCGACGATCGTCAACAACGTGGAGACGTTGTCGAACCTGCCGTGGATCATCGAGAACGGCGGCGCGGCGTTCGCTGCGCTCGGCAACGGCAAGTCCACCGGCACGCGCCTGTTCGCCGTGTCCGGTCATGTGAACCGGCCGGGCGTCTACGAGGTCGAGATGGGCGTGACGACGTTCCGCGACCTCATCGACGCACTACTGCGGCGGCATCCGCGACGGACGCGCGCTCAAGGCGTTCATCCCTGGTGGCGCGTCATCGCCGTGGTTCTTCGAGGAGCACCTCGACCTCGAGCTGTGCAAGCCGACGGTCGACGCTGCGGGTTCGATGCTGGGTTCGGGCGCGATCGTGATCATGGACGAGACGACCGACGTCGTGAAGGCGTGCTGGCGGCTCGTCCGCTTCTTCGCTCACGAGTCGTGCGGCAAGTGCACGCCCTGCCGTGAGGGCACGACCTGGCTCGAGCACATCCTCGGTCGAATCCTCGCCGGGGAAGGTCGACCGTCCGACGTCGATCTCCTCATGGACGTCTCGGACAACATCAGCCCCGGGCTGGTGTGGCCGCCGAAGCAGACGACGATCTGCCCGCTCGGCCCGTCGGTCACCGCGCCGATCGCCTCGGTCGTGCGGCGCTTCCGGTCGGACTTCGACGTGTACATCAACAAGTCGGAGGCCGTCGGTGTCTGACACCGAGGCTGTCGTGTCTGAGACCACGACCTCGGTCTCACTCACCGTCGACGGCCGTGTGATCACCGCGGCGCCGGGCGAGCTCGTGATCGCGGCCGCCGAGCGTGCCGGGGTGTACATCCCGCGCTTCTGCTACCACCCGCGCATGTCGTCGGTCGGCATGTGCCGCATGTGCCTCGTCGAGGTCGAGGGGCCACGCGGTTCTGCGCTGCAGGTGTCGTGCATGCTCGATGCAGCCGAGGGGATGATCGTCCACACCGAATCTCCGGCCGTGAAGAAGGCGCAAGACGGCGTCCTCGAGTTCCTGCTCATCAACCACCCTCTCGACTGCCCGGTGTGCGACAAGGGCGGCGAGTGCCCGCTGCAGGACCAGACGCTGGCGTTCGGCCCCGGTGAGAGCCGGTTCGTCGAAGAGAAGCGGCACTTCGAGAAGCCGATCCCGATCAGCGACCTCGTGTATCTCGACCGTGAGCGGTGCATCCTGTGCGACCGCTGCACCCGGTTCGCCAAGCGAGGTCGCGGGTGACCCCCTCATCAGCTTCGTCGGCCGGGGCAACGAGACGCAGGTCCTCACCTTCCCGGATCAGCCGTTCGCTTCGTACTTCAGCGGCAACACCGTGCAGATCTGCCCGGTGGGCGCGCTGACGGCGAAGCCGTACCGGTTCAAAGCGCGGCCATGGGACCTCGAACAAGAAGAGTCGACCTGCACGACCTGTTCGGTCGGATGTCGCGTCACGGTGCAGTCGTCGCGGAACCGGGTGCTCCGCTATCAAGGTGTCGACATCGATCCGGTCAACTGGGGCTGGTTGTGCGACAAGGGTCGGTTCGGCTTCGAGGCGATCGAGAGCGGGCAACGCCTGTCCGCGCCGCTCGTCCGCGAGGGCGACGAGCTCGTGCGAGTCGGGGTGGGCGACTGCGCTCGAGCGTGCTGCGCTCGCGATCCGCACCGCCGTGGCCGAAGGCGGTCCAGCGTCGGTCGCGGTGATCGGCGGTGCGCGGCTCACGAACGAGGACTGCTACGCGTGGGCGAAGCTCGCGAAGGGTGTCATCGGCACCGACAACGTCGACGCGCAGCTCGGCGACGGTCTGCAGTGCCGAGCTCGTCGTCGGCCTCCCCGAGGCGACCATCGACGACGCGTGTGCGGCCGGCACGCTGCTCGTGCTCGCCCCCGATCTCAAGGAAGAGCTGCCGATCCTCTACCTCCGTGTGCGCGACGCGGTCGAGAAGCGCGGCTTGCGCGTCGTCGAGCTGTCACCGACCGCCACGTCGATGACGCCGCTCGCGGCCGCCTCGCTCCGGTACCGGCCCGGTGAGCAGGCCGCACTCGCGGCCTCGCTCATGGCCGGAGGGGCTCCGCCCGATGGTGTCGGCGGAGGACTGGTTCGCGCCGGGCACCGACGTCGTCGTGGTCGTCGGACGTCCGTCGGTCGCCGAGTCGTCGAGCGCGACCGAGGCTGCAGCCGCGGCCGTCGCCGCCGGCCGCCCCGACGCCCGATTCCTCGTCGCGACCCGTCGCGGGAATGTCCGCGGGGCGATCGACATGGGGATGGCCCCCGGGCTGCTTCCGGGGCGTGTCGCACTCGAAGAGGGCCGCGATTCGTTCACCGAGCACTGGGGTCAGGTGCCCGCAGCGCGCGGCCTCGATGCGACCGCGATCCTCCGCGCCGCCGCCGACGGCGACATCGGCTGCCTGATCCTGCTCGGGGCCGACCTGCTCTCGGACTTCCCGGATCGGCGGCTCGCCGAGCAAGCACTCGCGAACGCGAAGCGGGTGATCGCGGTCGACACGTTCCTCACCGAGTCCCACGCACGCGCATCAGTCGTGCTCGCGGCCGCCGGATACGCGGAGAAGCCCGGCACGACGACCAACCTCGAGGGACGGGTGAGCCTGCTCGCCCAGAAGGTCACGCCGCCGGGCACGTCCCGCTCCGACTGGATGATCGCCGCCGAGCTCGCCGTGCTCCTCGACGGTGATCTCGGCGTCGGGTCAGCGGCGGAGATCTGGACGGAGATCGAACGGGTGTCGACCGCGCACGCGGGCATGACGCTCGCGGCGCTCCGGTCGCCGGAAGGGCACGACGGCCTGCTGGCGGGGAACGGCGACGGCGCTCGGTCGCCCCGCCATGGTGCGGTTCGAGCCCGACGGCCCTGCCGCCGAGACGCCCGCGCTCGACGCCTACTCTCTGCGGCTGGTGTCGTCGCGCAAGCTGTACGACCTCGGCGTTGCCCTGCAGCGTTCGCCGAGCCTGGCCGGTCTCGCCGGTGACGCTCTGCTGCGCATGAACCCCACTGACCACGAACGCCTCGGGCTCGCGGGCGCGCGCGCAGGTGAAGGTCACCTCGTCCCGCACGACGTTCCTGGTCGACGTAGTGGCCGACCCGACGGTGGCGCGGGGTGTGGTCGTCGCTGCGCGTTCAACCAGCGTGGCGTGCGCGCCGCTGACCTGATCGACGCGTCCGCCTCGGTCACCGACGTACGCGTGGAGACGCCGTGATCTCGGTGCTCGCCCAAGTCGGCGGCGACCCGCTCCTGAAGGGCGACATCGACGCGACGGTGGTCCTCATCGTCGCGTTGAAGGTCGTGTTCGCGTTCGTGCTGCTGCTCGTGGCCGTCATGCTCATGATCTGGTTCGAGCGCAAGCTCATCGCCGACATGCAGAACCGGGTCGGGCCGAACATCGCCGGGCCGTGGGGAGTGCTCCAGACGCTCGCCGACGGCATCAAGCTGTTCTTCAAGGAAGACCTGATCCCCGAGCGTTCGG
This sequence comes from uncultured Acidimicrobiales bacterium, assembly GCA_963747215.1. GTDB lineage: Bacteria > Actinomycetota > Acidimicrobiia > Acidimicrobiales > DATKAS01 > DATKAS01. Next base: position 14,455 of record CAVVET010000001.1, on the reverse strand, counting down.
ATCCGTTCGTGTTCCGCCTCGCGCCGCTGCTCGCGATGGTGCCCGCGTTCGTCATCTTCTGCGTCGTGCCGATCGGCGGGGTGTTCGCGAACGGCAACAACGGCGTCGTCGAGATCTTCGGGCACGAGACGTACCTGCCAAGTCGCCGATCCGCCGATCGGCATCCTCTTGGTGCTCGCCATGTCGTCGATCGCCGTGTACGGCGTCATGCTCGCCGGCTGGTCCTCGGGTTCGAAGTACCCGCTGCATCGGCGCAGTGCGAGCGCTCGGCCCAGATGGTCTCCTACGAGGCGGCGCTCGGCCTCGCGGTCGCGACCGTCGTGCTCGTCAGCGGCACGCTTTCCACGCACGGGATGGTCGTCGTGCAGGACCGCCTCGTCGACTGGAACCTCGTCGCCACGGGTGTCGTGCCGTTCGTCATCTTCCTGATCGCCGCGACCGCCGAGCTCAACCGGCCGCCGTTCGACCTCGTCGAGGCCGAGCAGGAGATCGTCGGCGGCTTCCACACCGAGTACTCGTCGATTCGCTTCGCGCTCTTCTACCTCGCGGAGTTCATGAACGTCGTGACGATGTCGGCGATCATCGTCACCCTGTTCTTCGGGGGCCCACGCGGGCCGCTGCTGTTCGGGCCCGACTGGATCTGGCCGCTGGTCTGGTTCTTCCTGAAGGTGCTCGTCTTCGTGTTCACCTACGTGTGGTTCCGGGCGACGCTGCCCCGCCTCCGCTACGACCAGCTCATGGACCTGGGATGGAAGGCGCTGATCCCGCTCGCGTTCGGGTGGCTGCTGATCATCGCGTTGCTGCGTCTGGCCCGCGACGAGGACTGGAACGTCGGGTTGGCTGCGCTCATCGCGTTCGGGTCGGCGCGCTCTGCTGGCTGCTGCTCGCCGCTGCCATCAGCGTCGCCAAACGCAACCGCATGGAAGCAGGGGACGCCTTCTGATGGGCTACCTCAAGGGCTTCACCGTCACGTTCAAGACGCTCTTCGACAAGCGCGTCACGACCGAGTACCCGACGGAGAAGATCGCCCAAGCCCGAGCGCCTCCACGGCCGTCACGTGCTCAACCGGTACGAGGACGGCATGGAGAAGTGCATCGGGTGCGAGCTGTGCGCTGGCGTGTGCCCGGCGCGGTGCATCTACGTCCGCGGCGCCGACAACCCGCTCGACGATCCCGTGAGCCCGGGCGAGCGCTACGGCTACGTGTACGAGATCAACTACCTGCGGTGCATCCACTGCGACCTGTGCGTCGAGGCGTGCCCGACGCAAGCGATCACCGAGACGAAGATGTTCGAGTTCAGCTTCACGAACCGAGCTGACGCGATCTACACCAAGGACGAGCTGCTCGTCGGTGACGACGGCAAGCCCAAGCAGCTGCCCTGGGAGGACTGGCGCGACGGGCGAGGACGAGCACACCTCGGCGTGGATGCGCGCCACGTCGCCGTCCGGTGACGCCGAACTTCGAGGGCATCGTCGCGTGGGCCGGCGAGCTCGGCTACGGCGTCCGCCCCCCGAGCCCGCGCAGCACGCAGACGATGGGGCGCACGACGATGGGGCGCACGACGACGGGGCCCACGACTGATGGACGCCGCGGTCTTCATCGTCGCTGCGACGATCGTGCTCGTCGGCGCGCTCGGCGTGGTGTTGCGATCAAACCCGGTGCACTGTGCGCTCAGCCTCGTCATGACCCTGTTCGGGATCGCGGTGCTCTTCATCGCACAGGAGGCGCACTTCCTCGCTGCTGTGCAGGTGATCGTCTACACGGGCGCGATCGTCGTGCTGTTCCTGTTCGTGATCATGCTTTTGGGCGTCGACCGGGCCGAAGACCTGAGCGTCGACCCACTGCCGGGGCAGCGCTCGGCCGCAGTCATCGCCGGCATCGCAGTTGGTGGGCTCCTGCTCGCGGCCATCTTCTCGGGCGCTCACGCTGTCACGGGGGTGCGCTCCGCCAACGGCGCACTGAGTGACTCCGAGGAGAACATCGTCACTCTCGCCCGCTCCCTGTTCACCGACTACGTGTTCGCGTTCGAGCTCACCTCGGCGCTGCTCGTGATCGCCGTGGTCGGCGCCGTCGTGCTCGCCCGGCGACGCGCCCCCGCGGCTCCGATGAGGAGGTCGGGCAGTGACGCCGACTCCTCACCTGGTACCTCGTCCTCGGTGCGCTGCTGTTCACGATCGGGATGGTGGGCATCCTCGTGCGGCGCAACCCGCTCGTGATGTTCATGTGCGTCGAGCTGATGCTCAACGCCGTCAACCTGACGTTCGTCGCGTTCTCGACGGCGCTGAACGACATCGCCGGCCAGACCGTCGTGTTCTTCGTGCTCGTCGTCGCGGCGGCCGAGGTCGTCGTCGGCCTCGGCATCATCGTCGCGATCATGCGTCGGCAGCCCTCGGCCACGGCCGACGACATCTCGGTGATGAGGGGCTGATGCTCGACCTCGTCTGGCTGATCCCGGCGCTGCCCCTCGCCGGCTTCCTCTTCCTCATGGTGTTCGGCCGCCGGCTGGGCGAGCCGGCGGCCGGCTGGTTCGCATCTGCCACCGTCGGGCTGTCGTTCGTGGTGTCGCTCATCGTGCTCGTCGGGCTGCTCAACGAGCCGGCGGAGAACCGCGAGTTCACGCAGGTGCTGTTCGAGTGGATCCCTGTCGGCAGCCTCCGCGTCGACGTCGGGTTCCTGGTCGACCCGCTGTCGATGGCGATGGTTGCTGTTCGTCACCGGCGTCGCGACGCTGATCCACCTGTACTCGATCGGGTACATGCACGGCGACGAGAAGTTCTCGAAGTTCTTCGTCTACCTGAACCTCTTCGTCTTCTCGATGCTGATGCTCGTCCTCGGCGACAACCTGCTGATCACCTTCCTCGGTTGGGAGGGCGTCGGGGCCTGCTCCTACTTCCTCATCTCGTTCTGGTTCACGCAGGAGGAAGCCAACGCGTCGCCGGCAAGAAGGCGTTCGTCACGAACCGCGATCGGCGACTTCGGGTTCATGATCGGCATCTTCCTGACGTTCGCCGCGCTCGGCACGATCAACTACCTCGTGATCGGCGCCGAGGCCGAGACGCTCGGCCACCGTCGACAGCGACCGCCATCGCGCTGCTCTTCTTCGTCGGGGCCGTCGGCAAGTCCGCGCAGATCCCGTTGTCAGTCTGGCTGCCCGACGCCATGGCCGGCCCGACCCCGGTGTCCGCCCTGATCCACGCCGCCACGATGGTCACCGCCGGCGTGTACCTGATGTGTCGGCTCGAGCCCGTGCTCGTCCGAGTCGACGGCTGGCGCTCCAACGCTCATCGTGGTCGTGGGCGTGATCACCGCGCTGCTGGGCGGCGACCGATCGCGACGCGCAGCACGACATCAAGACAGGTGCTCGCCTACTCGACCGTCAGCCAGCTCGGCTTCATGTTCCTCGCCGTCGGGTGCGGGCGCCTACGTCGTCGCCATCTTCCACATGATCACGCACGCCTTCTTCAAGGCGCTGCTCTTCCTCGGTGCGGGCTCGGTGATCCACGGCATGCACGACGAGCAAGACATGCGCCGGATGGGCGCGCTGCGCAAGTTGATGCCGATCACGGCGGCGACGTTCATCGTCGGCTGGCTCGCGATCTCGGGCGTCCCACCGTTCGCGGGCTTCTGGTCGAAGGACGAGATCCTGATCGCGTCGTGGGAGAAGAGCCCGGCGCTCTGGCTCGTGATGTCGATCGCCGCGTTCCTGACGGCGTACTACATGAGCCGGCTCGTGTTCCTCACGTTCTTCGGCGAGGCACGCTGGGATGACGCGCATGGCGGCCGAGGAGAGCACGAGCCGAGCACGAGCACAGCCACGTCGAGCCGCACGAGTCCCCGGCGCTCATGTGGGTGCCGCTCGTGATCCTCGCGGTCGCTTCGACGTTCGTCGGCGTGATCAAGCTGCCCTTCGAGGGCTTCCACTTCCTCGAGGAGTTCGAGGAGGTCTGGTTGGGTGAGCTCGCGCTGCAGGGCACGTTGAGCGGCGCCGCCGAGCTCGCGATCATCTTCGTGGCGACAGTCGTGGCGATCCTCGGCATCCTCGTCGGCCTACGGCGCGTGGCTCCAGCACCGCATCGCGGCCGAGAAGCTCGAGCCCGCGCTGCTCGCAGAACGCTTGGTACCTCGACGCGGGGCTCGCCGCGTTCTTCGGCGGTCCGGGGCGCAAGTTCGCCGACTTCAACGCAGAGGTCGTCGACCAGAAGATCATCGACGGCGCCGTCATCGGTGTCGGGAGCCTGCGTCAAGGGTTCCGCCGGGCAGCTGCGCAAGCTGCAGACCGGCTTCGTGCGGAGCTACGCGTTGTTCGTCGCAGGCGGTGCGGCGCTGATGATCGCCTGGTTCGTGACCCGGGTGAACCTGTGATGGACTTCCCGATCCTCACCGCGCTCGTGGTGATCCCGGCTGTGTCCGCCCTGATCGTCGCGCTGCTGCCCGCTCGCCGACCGGAGGTCGTCCGGCTCTTCGGGCTGCTCGCCGCCACGCTCACCGGAGCACTGAGCATCGCCCTGCTCGTCAACTTCGATCGGGACACTTCGGGCTTCCAGTTCGTCTCGCTGCACGAGTGGATCCCCGAGTTCGGCATCTCCTGGCACCTCGGCGTCGACGGCATCTCGCTGTTCCTCGTCGTGCTCACCGGCGTGCTGTTCCCGATCGCGCTGTTCGGCGTCGACGCGAACAGAACTACAAGGCGTACTACGGCGTGGATGCTCCTGCTCGAGGCGGGCTGCATCGGCGCGTTCCTGTCGCTCGACCTGTTCCTGTTCTTCGTGTGCTTCGAGATCGTGCTCGTCCCGATGTACTTCCTCATCGGGCAGTGGGGTCACGGCGATCGGGTCTACGCCGCGACCAAGTTCTTCCTGTTCACGATGCTCGGCTCGGCGTTCATGCTCGTGGGCATCGTCGCCACGGCGATCCTGCACCAGCGGGGCGTCGGGGGCGACTTCACGTTCGACCTCGTCGCCATCGCGGAGGACCCCGGCATCGCGCAGAGCACAGCGCGCTGGCTGTTCCTCGCGTTCGCGGTCGCGTTCGCGGTGAAGATGCCGCTGTTCCCGGTGCACACCTGGCTGCCCGACGCGCACACGAAGCGCCCACCGCGGGTTCGGTGATCCTCGCCGGCGTGATGCTGAAGCTCGGCACCTACGGCTTCATCCGCTTCGGCCTGTACCTGTTCCCGGAAGCGTCGGTGTGCTTCGCGCCGGCTGATGGTCACCTTGGGGGTGATCGGCATCATCTACGGGGCGATCGTCGCGACGATGCAGCGCGACCTGAAACGGCTCGTCGCCTACTCGTCGGTCGCGCACCTCGGGTTCATCATCCTGGGCACGTTCGCGCTCACGAGCCAGCGCCTCACGGGCGGCGTCGTGCAGATGATCAACCACGGGCTCTCGACCGGCGCGCTGTTCCTGCTCGTCGGGATGATCTACGAGCGCCGCCACACCCGCGAGATCGCCAAGCTCAAGGGCTGCAGAAGGCGGCGCCGATCATGGCGGGCGTTCTTCACGCTGGTCATGCTGTCGTCGATCGGCCTGCCCGGGCTCAACGGCTTCGTCGGCGAGTTCCTGATCCTCATCGGCTCGTTCGTCGGCCCGCGGTGGTGGGCGGTCGTCGCGCGTCACTGGTGTGATCCTCGGCCGCGCTCTACCTGCTGTGGGCCTACCAACGGGTGTTCCACGGTGAGCCCGACGAGGCCAACGCCTCGATGTCCGACATGAACCTGCACGAGTGGCTGACCATGATCCCGCTCGTCGGTCTCATCGTCTTCCTCGGCGTCTACCCGAAGCCGATGCTCGAACGCATCGAGCCGTCCGTGAATCGGCTCCTCGAGCACATCGAGACCCAGGTGCCGAGCTTCACCGCGCCCTTCAATCGTGAGCCGGCCGATGGTGAGCCGGAGGCGGGCGAATGACGGCGCTCGCGAGCGTGCTCGCCCAGGTCGAGACGTTCAACACGCCCGAGATCGAGTGGTACGCGATCGTCCCGCTGCTGATCCTCGTCGGCGGCGCACTCGTGATGATGGTGAAAGCGGCGCTGCTGCCGAACCTGATGCGGCCCGGCGATCTTCGCCCTCGGCACGGTCGTGATCGCCAGCGCCGCGCTGATCGACGCGTGCTTCCTGTGGAACGACGTACAGGACAACGGGCCGAAGTCGGTCATCGCCGGCGCGCTCGAGCTCGACGGCTTCTCGGTCTTCTTCATCGTCCTCACGTGCATCGCGCTGATCCTCGCTGCGCTGTTCGCAGACAGCCACCTGCGCCGCGAGGGCATGGAGGGATGCGAGCCGTACGTGCTCATGCTGCTGTCGGCGACCGGCGGCATCGTCATGGCGATGGCGAGCGACCTGATCGTGCTCTTCCTCGGCCTCGAAACACTGTCGATCGCGCTCTATGTCCTCGCCGCGAGCGATCTGCGCCGGAAGGAGTCACAAGAGGCTTCGATCAAGTACTTCGTCCTCGGCGGCATGTCGTCCGCCTTCTTCCTCTATGGCATCGCTCTCGTGTACGGCTCGACGGGCTCGACGAACCTGTTCGCCATCACCGAGTTCTTCGCCAACAACGTGCTGCTCGAGAACGGGTTGCTGCTGGCGGGGCTCGCGCTGCTGCTCGTCGGCCTGGGATTCAAGGTGGCCGCAGTGCCGTTCCACACTTGGGTGCCCGACGTGTACCAGGGCTCGCCGACCCCGGTCACGGGGTTCATGGCCTCGGTCGCGAAGGCCGCTGGCTTCGCCGCGTTGTTGCGGGTCTTCGTGGTGGCGTTCGAGACCTACGAGCTCGACTGGAAGCCGATGGTGTGGGCGCTGGCGGTGCTCACGATGGTCGTCGGCTCGGTGCTCGCGGTCGTGCAGACCGACGTGAAGCGGATGCTGGCGTACTCCTCGATCAGTCACGCCGGTTTCGTGCTCGTCGGCGTGCAAGCGGCGAGCGAGACGGGAACGGGAGCGGCGCTCTTCTACCTGCTCGCGTACACGTTCATGGTGCTCGGCTCGTTTGCGATCGTCGCCCTGGTCGGCCCGCCCGGTGATGCGAACCATGACCTCAGCACGTTCAAAGGGCTCTCTCGGCGACAGCCGTTGTTGGCGTTCGCGTTCACGGTGTTCCTGCTCGCACAGGCCGGCGTGCCGCTCACCTCTGGCTTCTTCGCCAAGTTCTACGTGATCGACGCCGCGGTCGACGCCGAGTCCTACGCCCTTGCGGTCATCGCAATGGTGTCGGCGGTCATCGCTGCGTTCCTCTACCTGCGAGTGATCGTCGTGATGTATCTCTCCGAGCCCGAGGACGGTGCCGTTGAACCCGCGGGTCCGCGCGTGCGGATTCCCGCGGCCGCGGCGGCGGGGCTCGTGGTCGCGTTCGCGTTCACGGTGGTCGTCGGGTTCCTGCCCGGCGAGGTGATCGACTTCGCACGCGACGCCGTCCCCGTCCTCGTCGCGGGCCCATGAGGCGGGCCGCCCGCACCGGATTGCGCCATTGTCATGCCATACTTATGGCATGACGCGTGCCCGTATCAGTACGACGGTGGACGAACAGCTCTTGGCGGAGGCCCGGACGCTTTCAGGATCTCCCGACGCGGTGCTCATGGACGAGGCTCTTCGGGCGTTCCTGGCGCGCAACCGGGCTGCCAACATCGATGCGACGTACGCGGCCTACGACGAGCGCCCGATCGAGGAGCCTGACGACTGGGGCGACCTCGCATCGTTTCGGGACGCCGCGGCAGCGACTTGATGGCGACACCGCTCCGAGGTGAGCTCTGGTGGTGCGAACCCCCCGAAGTCGGCCGGCGCCCAGTGGTCGTGTTGTCGCGAGACGCCGCGATCCCTCGGCTTCGTCGGGCGCTCGTCGCACCCTGCACGACGACGATCAGAGGCCTCCCGAGCGAGGTGCTGCTCGAGCCGGGTGAGGACCCGATTGGCCGGCCCAGCGCGGTGAACCTGGACTCAGCGGAGAGTGTGTCGCTGGCGGTACTGGTCGAGCGCATCGGCAGGCTCAGCGATGATCGCATGCGCCAGATCTGCGCAGCGCTCGAAGTGGCCGTCGACTGCGAACGATGAACGTGTCACTGCCCGAGGACGGGTGACACCACCAGACGCTTCAACTCGACCCTGAGCGCGCCCTCTCGGGCGCGCTGACGGTCAAGTGGACGAGCGAGCGCACTGCGCTGACACAGGAGCTGCGCCGCCGTCCGGTAGAGTGGTCACGCGGTGTGCTCGTCGAGCATCCGCGGTCGAGTGCAGCGCTCCGGCGCAGGTTCCGCTTTCAAAGCGATTGGCCATTGCATCAACGGCCATCCGCAACTGAAAAGGAACCCTGACACTCATGACTTCGACCCTCGCGGGTTTCGCCGATCTCGGCGTACCCGCACCTGTGGTGGCTTCGCTCGCCAAGCTCGGCATCGAGACGCCCTTCCCCATCCAGCACGCCACGCTGCCTGACTCGCTCGCCGGACGTGACGTCCTCGGCCGAGGCCGCACCGGCAGCGGCAAGACCATCGCGTTCGCCATCCCGACCCTCGTCGCGCTGGCCTCGTCGAATCGGCGCCCAAAGCCCGGGCGTCCGCGCGCTGATCCTGGTGCCGACTCGCGAGCTCGCCAACCAGGTGACCGCTGTGTTCGCGCCGCTCGCCCGCTCGCTGTCCCTTCGCGTGACCACCGTGATCGGCGGCGCTCCGCAGCGCCCGCAGGTCGAGGCTCTTCGCCGCGGTGTCGACGTCGTGATCGCATGTCCCGGCCGCCTGGAAGATCTGATCGGCCAGCGCCACTGCCAACTCGACCAGGTCGAGGTGACCGTGATCGACGAGGCCGATCTGATGGCCGACCTCGGGTTCCTTCCCGCGGTGCAGCGGCTGCTCGATCAGACCCCTTCGCAAGGACAGCGGCTGCTCTTCTCGGCGACACTCGACCGCGCGATCGACGCGTTGGTGCGCCGCTACCTCACCGATCCCGTCACTCACGCCGTCGATGCGGTGAACGAAGCACCGGTCGAGCTCACCCATCACGTACTCGCGGTGACGCACGACGACAAGCAAGCGATCGTGCGCGAGCTCGCCTCGGGCCACGAGCGGTCGCTGCTCTTCACCCGCACCAAGCACGGTGCCAAGAAGCTGGCGCAGCGCCTCTCCGCGTCGGGCATTCGGGCGACCGAGCTGCACGGCAACCTGAGTCAGAGCGCGCGCGAGCGGAATCTCTCCGACTTCGCCAACGGATCGGCCCGAGTTCTCGTCGCGACCGACATCGCATCCCGGGGCATCCACGTCGACGACATCGCACTCGTGGTGCACGTGGACCCGCCGGCCGAGCACAAGGCGTTCGTCCATCGTTCGGGACGCACGGCACGCGCCGGTGCGACCGGCGTGGTGGTCACGCTCATGACGCCTGACCAGGACAAGGCCGTCCGGCTCCTTGCCCGCGACGCCAAGGTGACGCCGACGACCACCAAGGTGACGCCCGGGCACGCGCTCGTCCGGCAGCTCGCCGGGCCTCCCGCTCCGACGGCTCCCGCGACCGCGGCACCGAGGAACCCGAAGCCGATCTCGACCTCGACGCGGCACATGCGTCCCACTCGACGGACGCCGCGTCAGAGGAGCAAGCGCACGTACTCCTGACACGTACTCCTGACACGTACTCCTGACACGCAGCCACGGGGTCTGGCTTTCGGGGGCCGCGAGGGGACGCGTAGAGAGTCCCCCCGCGATGTCCCAGTTCCTCCGGGGCTACCTCACCGTGCCCATCTTCATCGCGGCTGCCGTGCTGCTCGTGGCGATCCTGCTCGGGCTCGGCAGCCTGCTTCGGCCGCACCGGCCGAGCCCCCAGAAGGCGATCCCGTACGAGAGCGGCGTCGACCCGGTGGGCGATGGGTGGTCGCAGAGCCAGGTCCGCTACTACGTGTTCGCCCTGCTCTTCGTCATCTTCGACGTCGAGGCCGTCTTCATCTTCCCGTGGGCCACCCAGCTCGAGCTGTACGGCACGTTCGGCCTGATGGAGATGTTCGTCTTCATCTTCATCCTCGCGCTCGGCCTGCTCTACGCGTGGCGCAAGGGGGTGCTGCGGTGGGCCTAGTCGACCGCGGCCGGCTGCCGAAGCCGCTCAGTCACCTCCTGAACCTCGGCCGGTCCTACTCCATGTGGGTGTACCAGTGGGGCCTCGCCTGCTGCGCGATCGAGATGGGCGCTGCGTTCGGCTCGCCGCGCTACGACGTGATGCGCCTCGGCGTCATCCCGCTGCCGGCGAGCCCCCGCCAAGCCGACCTCGTCGTCATCTCGGGCACGGTCACCGACAAGATGGCGCCAGCGATCCGCCGGCTCTACGAGCAGATGCCCGACCCGAAGTACGTGATCTCGATGGGCTCGTGCGCCAACTGCGGGGGTCCGTACTGGGACTCGTACTCGGTGACGAAGGGTGTGGATCAAATCATCCCGGTTGACGTGTACGTGCCGGGATGCCCGCCCCGACCCGAGGCTTTGCTCGAGGGGATCGTGCTGCTGCAGCAGCGCATCAAGAACGAGGACATGGCCGAGCGATGGAAGGGTGAGCCGATTGTCGTCAACGGCTGACGCAGTCGCCCCCGAGCAACCCGTCGTCGACACCGAGCGTGAGGCGATGCGTGACGCGCTCGCGTCCACGCTGGGCGACGGCGTCGTCGACTCGGTCATCCGTCCCGGCGCTGACATCTGGGTGCGGGTGACCACTGACGCTGGTCGGGCCGACGCGGGTCGCGCGGTGCGCGACGTGCTCGGCTGCACGTACTTCGGCTTTCTCTCCGCGCTCGACTGGATGCCGTCGCCGTGGGGACGCGGCGAGGACGATCCCACCGAGCCTCCGCCTGAACGTTCGACCGAGATCGTGCAGGGCGTCGCCGGAGGAGCGACCCGCTTCCAGGTGCTCGCGCGCGTGCACTCCACGACGACGCACCGCGGCATCACGCTCAAGGCCGACGTGCCCGACGACATGCGCATCGCGTCGTGGGTGTCGATCTACCGAGGCGCCGACTGGCACGAGCGCGAGGCGTGGGAGATGTTCGGCATCGAGTTCGTCGGCCATCCCCGGCTGTCGCACATCTACCTGCCCGGCGACTTCGAGGGCCATCCGTTGCGCAAGGACTTCCCGCTCGTCGCCCGCATGGTGAAGCCGTGGCCGGGCATCGTCGACGTCGAGCCCTTGCCCACCGGCGACGAGGAGGAGGCCGAAGGCGAGGCCGCGGCCGAGGCTGCCGAGGACGCGTCATGACCGCAGTCACCGATCGCCAGCAGCTGTCCTACGTCGCGTCGCAAGTCGCCGACGCCCGCGTCAACGTCGAGCTCGAGACCGAGGGCATGACCCTCAACATCGGTCCGCAGCATCCCGCGACGCACGGCACGCTGCGCATCATCGCCAAGCTCGACGGCGAGCAAGTCATCGAAGCCGACCCGGTGATGGGTTACATGCACCGCGGCTACGAGAAGCTCACCGAGGTCCGCACGTTCCCTCAGGTCACGACGCTCATCAACCGCATCGACTGGTTGGGCAGCTTCGCCAACGAGGTGCCGTTCATCCTCGCCGCTGAGCGGCTGATGGAGATCGAAGCACCGCCCGCGCGGACAGTGGATTCGCACCCTGCTGTTCGAGCTGAGCCGCATCGCGAACGTCACGCTGTTCCTCGGCGACATGGGCGTGCAGCTCGGGGCGCTGACGCCGGTCTTCTACGCGTTCCGGGACCGGGAGTACGTCCTCAACCTCATCGAGAGTGTGACCGGCGGTCGGTTCCACCCGAACTTCGACCGCATCGGCGGCCTCAAGGACGACCTGCCCAAGGGCTGGAACGACGAGACGCAAGACCGTGATGGTCACGATCCGCGGACTTCTGCGACCAGATGGACGACCTCCTTGTCGGCAACCAGATCTTCCAGACCCGCACGCGCGGCATCGGCGTCATCCCGCGGACGTCGCGCACTCGCCTACGGCCTGCTCGGGCGCGAACCTCCGGGCCTCGGGCGTCGACTGGGACCTCCGCCGCGACAGCGACGTCGGCCATGGCGTACGACGCAGCTCGACTGGAAGGTCTGGACGCACCCCGACGGCGACTCGTTCGCGCGGTACTGGGTGCGCCTGCAGGAGGTGCGCGAGGCCACCTACATCGTCGAGCAGCTGCTCGACGGCATGCCGGGCGGGCCGATCATGGCGAAGGTGCCCGCGCATCATCAAGGTGCCCGCCGGCGAGGCCTGCGTCGCGACCGAGAACCCGCTCGGCGAGATGGGCTACTACGTCGTCAGCAAGGGCGACCTCGGGCCGTTCCGGGTCAAGATCCGCTCGGCGTCAGCTTCAACAACATCTCGATCACGCCGTGGCTGCTCAAGGGCGTCGTACGTGCCGGACGTGATCACGATCCTCGCCAGCCTCTACTTCATCCTCGGGGACATCGACCGCTGATGGGTGGGCGCTCCTCCTCGGCCTCGACGTCCCGTACTGGCAGCCAGTCGCTGCTGCGCGTGCTCGGCGTGTTGCGTCGCGGTGCTCCTCCCCGCCGGCACGATCGTGTACGTGTACCTCTTCAAGGCCGTCAGCTTCATGCAGAGCCGCCTCGGTCCGATGGAGGCCGGGCCCTACGGCTCGATCCAGCTCTTCGCCGAGGTCGGCAAGTTCCTCCAGAAGGAGGACCTGTTCCCCGAGCGTGCCGACCGTCGGCTGTTCGCCATGGCGCCGTATCGTCGTGCTCATCAGCACGTTCCTGCTCTTCCTCGCCGTGCCGTTCGGTCCCGACGCGGTGCTTCGCCGACACCTCGACCGGCATCTTCTTCGGCTCGCGGTGTCGTCGATCTCGGTGATCGGCATCCTCATGGCCGGCTGGTCGTCAGCCAACAAGTACTCGCTGATCGGGGGCCTGCGGGCCGCGGGCCAGCTCATCGCCTACGAGCTGCCGATGGTGCTCGCCGTCATCGGCGTGGTCATCCAGGCCGGCACGCTCAACATGCAACGGCATCGTCGTCGCCCAGAACGACGGCGCGATCTTCGGTTGGAGCGGCATCGGCAACCCGTACGTCCTCACGCAGTTCGTCGGGTTCATCGTGTTCCTGATCGCGGCGCAGGCCGAGCTGACACAGACGCCCTTCGACATGCCGGTCGCCGAGTCCGAGATCGTCGCCGGCTACCTCACCGAGTACAGCGGGCTCCGGTTCCTGCTGTTCTTCATCGGTGAGTTCGCGACCGCCGGCGCGTTTGCAGCGCATCGCCGCCACCTTGTTCCTCGGCGGATGGGCCGTCCCGTTCATCGACATGGACAACGACGCGATGAACGTCATCGGCCCGCTCGTGCTGTTCACCGAAGATGATGATCATCGCCTTCGTGATCTTCTGGGTCCGCTTCACGTACCCCCGGTTCAGGGAAGACCAGCTCCAGCAATTCGCCTGGAAGGTGCTGATCCCCGTGTCGCTCGCCAACATCGCCCTCACCGGCATCTTCAAGGTCGTGTTCTGATGGCGTCGATCGCCGGAGGGCTCATCAAGGGTCTCGGTGTCACGCTCAAGGAGCTCACCAAGACCGTGACCAAGGGTCCCGCGCAACGGTGCAGTACCCGCACGTGAAGGAGACGCCACCGATCCGGCGCGCGGCGTGATCCCGCTCAAGGAGGAGAACTGCACCGTTTGCATGCTGTGCGCGCGTAGCTGCCCCGACTGGTGCATCTACATCGAAGGTCACAAGGAGAAGGCGCCGCCGCGCCGCGCCGGTGGCAAGCCCCGCACGGTCAACGCCCTCGACCGCTTCGACATCGACGACGCGCGCTCTGCATGTACTGCGGCATCTGCGTCGAGGTGTGCCCCTTCGACGCGGTCGTTCTGGAGCCCGGAGTACGAGTACTCCGAGCCCCGATCGCGGACCTGCTCCACGACATGAGCAGGTTGAGCGAGTGGATGGAGACGGTTCCCGAGGCGCCCCCGCTCGAAGCGGGCGCGGATACGAAGAAGAAGTAAGTGGTCGCCCAGAACGTCGCGTTCGGCATCATCGCGTTCGCGATGGCGGTCGGGGCGATCCGCGTCGTGACGACGAACAACGTCGTCCACGCGGCGCTTTGGCTCGTGGTCGTGCTCGGCGGCGCGGCTGCGCAATACGTGCTGCTCGCCGCGGAGTTCGTCGCCGTCACGCAGGTACTGATCTACGTCGGCGCGATCATCGTGCTCTTCTTGTTCGGCACGATGCTGACGCGCGCGGAGATCGGTCGCCTGCCGACGATCTCAACAACAAGCAGTGGCCCCTCGCACTCGTTGTCGCGCGCCGGTGCTCGCCGGCACCCTGGGCTACGTGCTCATCGACGCATTCAGTGACGACAAGCTCCCCGAGGATGCGGTCGTCACGACGACACAGCAGGTCAGCGACAGCATCTTCTCGACCTACCTGCTGCCCTTCTGGGCGCTGTCCGTGCTCCTGACCGCTGCGCTGATCGGGGCCATCGTGCTGGCCCGGCGGGACTGACCCGGTGCTGATCAACCAGTTCC